>NZ_JBSSEQ010000001.1:8130000-8851046 GCF_054061875.1 Bradyrhizobium sp. S3.7.6
CACGATTACTAGCGATTCCAACTTCATGGGCTCGAGTTGCAGAGCCCAATCCGAACTGAGACGGCTTTTTGAGATTTGCGAAGGGTTGCCCCTTAGCGTCCCATTGTCACCGCCATTGTAGCACGTGTGTAGCCCAGCCCGTAAGGGCCATGAGGACTTGACGTCATCCCCACCTTCCTCGCGGCTTATCACCGGCAGTCTCCTTAGAGTGCTCAACTAAATGGTAGCAACTAAGGACGGGGGTTGCGCTCGTTGCGGGACTTAACCCAACATCTCACGACACGAGCTGACGACAGCCATGCAGCACCTGTGTTCCAGGCTCCGAAGAGAAGGTCACATCTCTGCGACCGGTCCTGGACATGTCAAGGGCTGGTAAGGTTCTGCGCGTTGCGTCGAATTAAACCACATGCTCCACCGCTTGTGCGGGCCCCCGTCAATTCCTTTGAGTTTTAATCTTGCGACCGTACTCCCCAGGCGGAATGCTTAAAGCGTTAGCTGCGCCACTAGTGAGTAAACCCACTAACGGCTGGCATTCATCGTTTACGGCGTGGACTACCAGGGTATCTAATCCTGTTTGCTCCCCACGCTTTCGTGCCTCAGCGTCAGTATCGGGCCAGTGAGCCGCCTTCGCCACTGGTGTTCTTGCGAATATCTACGAATTTCACCTCTACACTCGCAGTTCCACTCACCTCTCCCGAACTCAAGATCTTCAGTATCAAAGGCAGTTCTGGAGTTGAGCTCCAGGATTTCACCCCTGACTTAAAGACCCGCCTACGCACCCTTTACGCCCAGTGATTCCGAGCAACGCTAGCCCCCTTCGTATTACCGCGGCTGCTGGCACGAAGTTAGCCGGGGCTTATTCTTGCGGTACCGTCATTATCTTCCCGCACAAAAGAGCTTTACAACCCTAGGGCCTTCATCACTCACGCGGCATGGCTGGATCAGGGTTGCCCCCATTGTCCAATATTCCCCACTGCTGCCTCCCGTAGGAGTTTGGGCCGTGTCTCAGTCCCAATGTGGCTGATCATCCTCTCAGACCAGCTACTGATCGTCGCCTTGGTGAGCCATTACCTCACCAACTAGCTAATCAGACGCGGGCCGATCTTTCGGCGATAAATCTTTCCCCGTAAGGGCTTATCCGGTATTAGCACAAGTTTCCCTGTGTTGTTCCGAACCAAAAGGTACGTTCCCACGCGTTACTCACCCGTCTGCCGCTGACGTATTGCTACGCCCGCTCGACTTGCATGTGTTAAGCCTGCCGCCAGCGTTCGCTCTGAGCCAGGATCAAACTCTCAAGTTGGACTTGAACTTTGAACCGGCTGATCACAACGTTTGACGAGGTCCCACCATTATTTCGACAACCGAAGTCGTCGAGCTGCCCGCGATTCACATCGCTGGCAGCGATGGTGTTTCCTTTAAAACGTGTACCGCCGAAGTCTTTCGTCCCCTCTCAGAACTCAAAAGCCGAAGCTCTTCAGTGTCCGAGAGGCGCAAGGACTCCGCCGTCCACGTTTCTCTTTCTTCATCTTCACTTGTCAAACAGCCCGGGACCAGGTGGCCCCAACCTTCCAGAGTGGAAGGGTTCCCGACACCCTCACCGACGATGAATGAACTCCAATCGACTTATGTCGACTGTTGTGTCACTCAACAAGGTGAGGAGCATCAAGAGCGTGCATGCTTCCCTTGGCATCTAGGCCAAAGAGAGCGCCCGACAGACGGGCAACGCTGGCAAACGCATAGACGCTCACTCACCTGACTTCAAGCAGAAAATGAAAAGTTTCCACTTCGCCAATCTTCTCGTGTCCGCGTAGCAGAGCAGCAAGCCTGCTCGTCCTGGTTAAGCCCAGACGTTCATCGACTTTCCACCCGGGCACTCAGATAGCCAGGACCTCGGAAGAGACCGCTCTGGCCGTCGAGTTAGGGAACGATGCCTCGGCACGCCCACGCGACGTTTGCAAAGGACCTCGGGCCATCGGGCCGGCCGGCCTCGTAGGCATCGCGCACGGCGGCGTCGGTGCGCGCTCGCTCCGCAGCATCGAGCGCTGCCACATACTTGCCGAGCGGCCCTTCGCCAGCGGCAATCGGCGTCCAATAGTCGGCAAAGCTTTTGTAGTCCATGCGGATCATCAGCTCTACTTCCGCAATGCTCACGAGACCCTGTTCGGCAAAAGTCCGTCTCAGTTCGCCCGGCTGCATCATTGGTTGAAAGCAATAGCGACTGCGCAGCTGGCGCCCGCTTTCACCGAGTGCCGCCACCGTGTCGACCATCATGCGCATGCCGGGCATCCCGCCGAGATGATCCCACACCGCTGCCGCGACCACGCCGCCCGGCCGAACGACGCGGCGCATCTCGGCTACTGCCTTACCGGCTTCGGGAACGAACTGGAGCACGAGAAGCGCCAAAGCGCGATCGAACGTGCCGCCCTCGAAGGGCAGGGCGCAGGCATCCGCCTGTCGGACTTTTATTCGCGGGTTTGTGTTGCGCCGGATTACCTCCTCGACAAAGATTGGCGAATAGTCGACCGCGGTAATCTCGGCGAGGTCGGCAGCTTTGGCGAGCGTGAAGGTCAAGCTACCGGTGCCGCAGCCGATCTCGAGAATCCTTTCGCCGTCGGAAATCCCTGTGAAGTCGATGAATTTCCGCGCGAGTCTTCGGCTCCAGCGGCCCATGAGCTGCTCATAGCCCGCGGCGCTGTGGACGTTGAATTCTGAGGTCATCGAAGTCTCCGTGCGCTTCCCAGATTTTTAGATCTCCAGGAGGTGGCTGCACAGCCGCTAACGCAATCGCATTGCGATCGCAGCGAGAACGCCGTGCTGCTTGCTCTGTGGATGCGTATGAGAAGATCCGTCACGGCGAGCTCCTTTTGAGGGCTACCATGCCTCATCGAGGCCGAGTTGCCCAAACACCTCGCGACGAAGCTCAACGAAGTGCGGATCGCCCCGGTGGCGAGGATAGGGCTGGCTGTTGACGACTTCAGCCTTGACCCGTGCAGGCCGGTCGCTCAGCACGATGACACGGCCAGCAAGCAATAGCGCCTCCTCGACATCGTGCGTGACCATCAGCGCCGTGAAGCGCGAGCGCTGCCAAAGTGATACGAGTTCCGCCTGCATCGCGATGCGAGTCAGCGAGTCGAGCTGGCCCAAAGGTTCGTCGAGAATGAGCAGCTTTGGGTCGTTGACAAGCGCACGCGCCAGAGCCGCGCGTTGCGCCATGCCACCGGAAAGCTGGTGCGGGTAGGCATTGGCGAAGCCCGTGAGCCCCACCAGGCGCAAGGCGTCTTCGATACGCCCGCCATGAGTGCGTAGCAACCCGCGGGCTTCCAGACCGAGCGCAACGTTGCTCCGTACCGTCCGCCATGGATAGAGCGTTGGGTCTTGAAAAACGACGACACGCGACGGATCGGGTGCTTCGATCTCTCTTCCCTCCGCTAGCAGGGAGCCGGCTGTTGGAGTGTCGAGCCCCGCGACCAGCCGCAGCAGGGTCGATTTTCCGCACCCACTCGGCCCCAGGAGAGCGACAAATTCGCCGCGGCCGACCTGAAGGCTGATGCGGTCCAATACCGGCAGGGGCTGCCCTTCGAGATCGAAGCTGTGGCTCACTTCGCGGAGCGTTAGCGTCGATCCACGGACCGCGTGATCGCTTGCGATCGCCGCTACCATCGCACCAGACCTTTCTGCCAGGATAGCAGGCGGTCCCGCAAGCGGAACAGCAGCGTGATCAGCCCTGAGCACAAGAACGCCATGAGCAGCAGCGCGGCGTACATATTGGCATAGGCCGCCCAACCTTGCGCCCATTGCAGGTACCAGCCGAGCCCCGCCTTCACGCCCAGCATCTCGGCTACGACAAGAACCGCAAACGAGTTGCCGAGACCCATGAACAGGCCAACAAAGACATGTGGCATTGCCGCCGGAATGGCAACCTTGAGCACGAGGAAGCGCTGGGTTGCTCCCAATGTCCGCGCAATATCGTAATAGGCGCTCTTCACGCAGGCGACGCCCGACCAGGTCAGCACGGTGACCGGAAACCCGGTGGCGAGCGCAATCAGGAAAATGCTGGCGCTGAAGCTCGACGGGAAAACGAAAAATGCGAGCGGCAGCCAAGCTGTCGCGGGCAGCGGCCCGATGAACCGCAAAACTGGGTGGATCCAATAACCGGCGAGCCGCGACCAGCCGATCGCCACGCCGGTTACGAACCCCACCGCCGCACCGAGAAAGTAACCGGTCGCGAGCAGACGCGCTGAGGCGAAGATGCCTTCAGCCAGCCGCCCCCAATCATCGATTACGACTTCGACAATGGCCTGCGGCGGCGGAAAGAACGGCAACGGCAGCAATCCAAGCTTTGCTGTGACGGCCTCCCAGGCAGCAAAAAACAGCGCGAGCGCAAACAGCCACGGGGAGAGCCGCTGGAGACGCTGAAAAGCAACAAAACGAACGCCGGCAAAGGCTGCCAGGGCGAGCGCAAGGGCCAACGCGCCGCAGGCAATCGCGAAGCCGCCCGTGTAGGCCCAATCGCTCTCGGGCTTATCCGGCCAGAGCGCAGTGAGCACGGCGACCATAGACCATGCGGCGGCAACAGACAGTCCGCCGATCAACGACCGAGTGGTCGAACTTTCAAAAAAGCCGAAACCCGATTTCTCTGATGGCCTCGGCACGTCATCGATGACCGAGCTCACTGCGGATCTTCCCAATCGGCTCAGCTTAGAACGTCAAGATAAATCCGCTCGGCGAACTTGGCCGGGTCAGTGCTTCGCTTCATGACGTTCACTGCCTTGAGTTCGTCGGTGTAGAGTAGAAGCTGCTTCTTGAGCGTGGCCCCGACCGGGTGATTGTGGTGAGTATGGCTACGATACATGGTGGCGAGATCCTCTACGGATCCTCTCCCGCCGTAGCCCGAATAGATTGCTGCGGCATCGGCGGGATCGCTGGCAACTAGGTCTGCCCCCTCCAGTATCGATCGGGTCAGAGCGGCCGCCACCGGCATTTCGCTTCGGGTGAGGCTGCCACGTATCGCGAGAACGCAGCAGGTGCGGTCGGCGAATTCACCCGTCAAGTTCGTCGCGATCTCGTTGAGTTTGCCTTCCTTGAGCCAGAGGTAGGGCAGCGGATCTATCTCGGCCAGCGCCTGCACTTCGCCCTTGTCGACGGCAAGCGCGAGCAGATTGGCCGGGTACTGGCGCCACTCTACCTCTTGGGCCGGATCGATGCCCTTTTTGGCGAGGTAGATCGAAAAGAAGTTCTTCGCTGGGCTCGATTGATCGCTAATCCCGATGGCCTTGCCGCGCAGGGATTCCAGGCTGTCAATATTCGCAGCCTTGGAGCCGAGGAGCCGGATGCAGCCGCCGTGCACACCGGCGGTGATCCGAACGTCGAAACCTTGCTCCAGCGGTTTGAGCCAGCGCAGGGCCAATCCCAAACCGGCATCCGCCTTGCCAGTTGCAATCGCCTCCAACAACTGGTCGGTCGAACCGCCGAAATTGACGAATTCGACATCGAGGTTGTGCTTGGCGAAGATACCCCGCTCCTTTGCGACTGCCGCAGCGACGGTGCACGCCGCGTTCGCATTCCAGGCGAGTTTGAGTTGGCGGGGTGGGCCCTGCAGCTCTTCACTGCTCGCTGCGGCGCGACAAATAAGAGGCTCGCCGGGAATATAAGACAGCGATCCAGTCCCGGATGCCGTCAGCGCGCGAGCCGCTCCAAACATTCCAAGCGGCGCCGTGGCGCCGAGGGTGCAAACCAACGTCAACACCGAGCGGCGGGAGAAGGCGCCCCGCTTCGCTTCGGACAGACCTTTCGTCAAGCTGTTGCCAATTTCGCGCTTTTCCATGTGTCACTCCCAAACTCGCGTGTGAATGGAATAGAACTGGGCGGCGCTTTGCGGGGCCTTAGCTCACCTCTCTTTGGGCATCATCCGAGCCCGTCTGCTACACAGGTGTGAAGAGCTTCACATTAACGCAAAAAATTGGAAGGAGATAGCCGCGCGGCGATTAAGGCTCTTGTCAATCGTGTTGACCTACTCACGGCGGCGTCTGTCGCATTTGATCGCGATCGGCGCGAGTAGATGGTCAATATCTGAGTACCAGCATGCATGGAGCCTGCGTTGCGCGAATTGAGCAACGCCCGGACCGAGATCATGCAGGATAGGCTGAACTTCGACGCTAAGTTCAGCATGCTTTGGAATGGTCGGCTTCCCGCTTCGCTAGCTTGATCCCGGGAATGGCATCAATGTTGCGCCGGGGCATACTTACAAGGAGGTCGCATGATTACCGCCGTTGTACGATACACACTGCCGCCGCAGATCGACCACGCCGCGTGTCGCGAGCACTTTCACATGATCGCCCCCAACTTCCGCGGGGTGACGGGGCTGATCAGCAAGCACTTCATCTGGTCCGAAAGCGGCTGGGCGGGCGGCGTGTACCAGTGGGAGCGTATCGAGGACGCTACGGCGTTCTACACCGGGCCGTGGCTCGAGGGCATCATCCAGCGCTACGGCATGAAGCCGCAGATCGATTTTTACGAGGTTTTTGCGCTAACAGACAACACGCGCGGTAAGGTTGAGCTGTTCGAGGAGGCCGTTGCTCCAAATGACCCCAGCAGATAGCTCTTCTGCCGCACTAGCGCGTAGAGGTGGCGTTGTATGAGAGGATAGCTGCGGAATCCTCACGTCATCGTAGCAAGTCCACGCCGCGACCGAATGCGACGATCACTCTGATCTTGGCTCTTCGGAGACGTGCCGATCAGGGCAAATGTCCACGTTTCGCCAAGAACTGCCCTCCCCGTTAAGTCGCAGTTTGACCCAACCCAGACATATCTTGCACCGGAGACAAGTAGCCCTTTGGGCGTCCGGTAAGGCCGCCGCCTCGCCGGACCGATTAAGGTTCGACCGCTTTAGTTGAATGTTTGCAGCCTCAATTTGAGCGATCCGTCGGCTTGGCGTTCGAAGACGTGCGTCGCCAAACCACTGAAGGGAGACGGCTTGCCCTCCTTGTCCTTACCCGTAGCGCTCCACTTGGCTGCGCCGAAGACTACCTTGTCGTCTCCGCCGGCATCGATCATCTCCAACTTGTGATCCGTCACACCGCTCGCGAAGAGTCCGGCAAAGAACTTCTCGATCTCGGCCGGCGCCGACGCGACCTGATGTGTGGGCGGCATCAATTTTGCCGTCGCGACATAGGAGGCGCCGATGACTTTCTCGTCGTGCTTATTAAATGCGGCATCCCAAGCGGCGTAAGCCTTCTCCACGTCCCCCTTGGCGTCCGCGGCCAACGAAATTCCCGGCGCGCCGAGCAGACAAATGAGTAGTGTTGAAGACCGTTACAGGAATTTCTCGCGGCCCTGCGCTTTGATCTCGGTCTCCAGTTGCTGATCGAGCTTGTCTAGGCTTCGCCTCAAAACCTCGACTTCGTGCGGATCGAGCGCGGCCATGAGCTTGCGCTCGACCCGAACCACGAATTTCTCGATATCCTTGTAGACCTTGCGGCCATCGGTCGTGAGGCTCAGGCTGGCGCGGCGGCGGTCTGCCTTATCCACGTCACGATGAATCAGCCCTCGACGCACCAGCAATTCGATGGAGCGCGCGACCTTGAACGCGTCGGACGAGGTCAATGTCGCAAGTTGCGTGGCCGTCAGCGGCTGATGCCTGGCAATGACCGCAAGGCTTCGCCAGGCCGGCATCGTCAGCTCGTAACGATCTTCGTACATGGGGGAGATGAAGCTGCCCAGCCGCGAAGCGATGAGACCGAACCGGTACCCGGTCCAGTTCTCGAGCGGGAGGATCGTGCTGACCTTGTTCATCAAGACAATTTGCTCGCGGTGAAGGGAGCAGAACCATAACGAGTTGCACTGCACCGCTCAACCGCTCGCTTTCCGGACGATCGCGTCATTGACGCAGGGGCGAATTACTTGCATAATGCAAATAATGAGCATTCAAAAGAACCAAGGAGGATCACCATGTCGAAATCGACTGACGGCCAGGATCTGACGCTGGTTGGCCCGGGTACGGTCATGGGCGAGATGATGCGGCAATACTGGATACCCGCCGCTCTCTCTTCGGAACTATCAGTCGACGGCGATCCAATGCGCCTGATGCTGCTCGGTGAGCAGCTCATTGCCTTCCGTGACAGCTCGGGCCGGGTTGGCGTGCTGGATCATCAATGTCCGCACCGTTGTGCCTCGCTGTTCCTCGGCCGTAACGAGCAGGACGGTATCCGTTGCGTCTATCACGGCTGGAAGTTCGACGTTGACGGCCGCTGCCTCGAAATGCCGAACGTCCCCCCTCCGCAGGATTTCAAGGAAAAGGTCCGCGCAAAAAGCTACAGGGTTCGCGAGTGCGCGGGCCTCATATGGGTTTACATGGGCGCGCGGGCCGAGGCGCCGCCGATGCCGATGCACGAAGCGCTGTTCGTTCCGGAGCAGGATCTGACCGTCACCATCCTCCAACGCGAAGCCAACTGGCTCCAGGGCCTCGAAGGCGATATCGACACGTCGCATTTCGGCTTCCTGCATGCCGGACACATCAACCCTGATGATTTCGAGGAAGGCCACCCGGCCCGTCACACGGTTTCCAACCGAGCGCCGGAGTACAAGGTCACCGAGACCGACTGGGGCACGATGTACGGCGCGTTTCGGCCGGAAGCGGACGATCGAATGCACTGGCGCATGGCGCATTTCTCACTGCCGTTCTGGACCCAGACCCCGAACGCCGACTTTGCCGACCACGTGGTCGCCAAGGCGTGGGTGCCCATGGACGACACTCACACGATGCTGATCTCGATCTATGGCGGCCGCGCCAAAGGGGCGACTTACTCGAGTTCCAAGCTGAAATCCGGTGGTGGCATCCCCGGGGCCGACGGTCTCGATTATCTACCCAACACCACGGACTGGTATGGGCGCTGGCGTGCGGTCCAGAACATCGGCAACGACTGGCAGATCGATCGCGAAGCTCAGCGCACCAACAAGATCTACACCGGCATCCGCAACATCGTGATGCAGGACCAAGCCGTCACGGAAAGCATGGGGCCGATCGTCGATCACACCAAGGAACATCTCGCACCGAGCGACGTGATGATCGCGCGGACGAGGCGGCGCCTGCTCAACGCTGCACGGGCATTCGCCAACAGCGGCACCGTGCCGCCCGGCGTCGACGATGCCGAGGTGTTCTGGAACGCGCGCGCAGGCTCCTACTACGCTGACGCGAAGATCGACTGGCTCGAGGCCTATCAGGACAAGTTGAAGACCGCCATTCGCTGGCGTGCCCCGAGCCCGCAAGCCGCGGAGTAGCGACAATGGCCACGCCGGACCGGGAAACGCGCGCGCGCATCACGCGCCGCGCTACGGTGTTTGGACTGACGGCCTCTTCGATCCTGCCGTCGATCATGGCTCCGTCGAGAGCGGAGGGTGAATGGTCCTCGCTGGTCGCCGCCGCAAAGAAGGAAGGCCGCGTGGTGCTCTACAGCGCGTTCGTCGGCCTTGCCGCGCACAAGGAGCTCAAGAAGGACTTCGAGTCCGCCTACGGAATCACCGTGGACATTCTCGAAGCACGCGCGAGCGAAGTCCGGGAGCGCATCCGCATCGAGCAGGCTGCGGGCCGCAACGCAGCCGACGTCTCCGAGAACGGGCGGACCACGACCACGCTGCAGATCAAGGAGGAGCGTGTCTTCGAACCGCACGGCCCCCTCCCCAGCCTCGGCCGTCTCAAGACGGACTTCCCAAGCGACGGCATGCGGCTCCCTGTCTTTGCCATCGTATACGGCATCCTGGCGAACACCATGCTGGTCAAGCCGGCGGACGAGCCGAAAAGCTGGCTCGACCTGACGGATCCGCGCTGGAAAGGAAAAATCCTCAGCGACGATCCGCGGACGCTCGGCGGCGGCGGCGTGCTCTTCTCGGTCCTGCAGGACCTCTACGGGCGCGCCTTCCACGAGAAGCTTGCCCAGCAGGACCTGAAGTTCAGCCGGGAGATACCCGCAAATGAGCGCCGCGTAGCGCGCGGCGAATACCCGCTCTACATCCCCGACAGCCTGACGTCGCTGCTCGAACTTAAGGGCCTCCCGGTCAAGTTCATCGCGCCGAAGGAGGGGCTGCCCTATGTCGGCTACGATCTCGCGCTGCTGAAGAATGCACCCCACCCCAACGCGGCGCGGCTGCTGATGGAATACTATCTGGGCAAGACGATGCAGCAGAACCTTGCGAGGCTCGGGCTGCTGCCGACCACGGCGGACGCGCTGACCGGTGTCGATCCCGCGGTGGCACAAATCGAAACAACGAAGCTTCTCGGCACCACGGATCCAGAACGCATGAACGAGATGCTGTCTTTGGCTCAGCAGATCTATCGCTGAGAGGCATTCCCGGCTTAAGGGGCTGCGCCGGCCTGCTCCGGCACAGCCCAAGCCGACTGCTGCGGAACGACGACGGTCACATTGTCTCCGACGGAGAAGCCACCGAACGGCGGCGCATCGACATTGAGGCGGCTATCGTCCGTCTGCACCACGACGGACCGGATCGGACCGCGGAAGATCGTATGCGCAATCTGTCCGGACCATCGAAGTTCGTGGTCACTGTGAGCCGCATCTGGGGCCGCGATACGGGCGTCCTCGGGACGAACCATGACGGTCACGGGCCGCCCGGGCCGGATCTCGCTTGCCGACTGGCACGCTCCACGCCAGCCCTTGCCGACGACGTTGAGCCGCACCCGGCGATCGTCGATCCGCGTGCAGGCCTCCACACTGGCCTCCAGCAGGTTCGGTGTTCCGAAGAAGGCTGCCACGATCCGGTTTGCGGGATAGCGATAAATCTCCTCGGGCGCTCCGATCTGCTGGATTCGACCGCGATCCATCACGACCACACGGTCGGACAACGCCATCGCTTCGGCCTGATCATGTGTCACGTACAGGCTCGTCATCCCAAGCCGTCTCTGGATCGAACGGAACTCGTCGCCCATCTGCAGACGGAGCTTTGCGTCGAGATTGCTGAGCGGCTCGTCGAGCAGCAGCACCTTGGGTTCGAAGACGAGGGCCCGCGCGATCGCGACCCGCTGCTGCTGGCCGCCGGACAGCGCCGGTGCCGGCCGCTCGGCAAAATCCTGCATCTCGACGAGGCGAAGTGCCCTGGCGACGAGATCGCGTATCTCGGCCGCGGATTTGCGGCGCACCCGCAGCGGATAGGCGACGTTCTCGAAGACGGTCATGTGCGGCCAGATCGCGTATGACTGGAAGACCATGCCGAGCCGCCGGCGCTCCGACGGAACAAAGACGCCGCGAGCCGCATCGCTGACGACCTCGTTGCCGATGCTGATGCGGCCGCCG
Source organism: Bradyrhizobium sp. S3.7.6 (assembly GCF_054061875.1). Taxonomy (NCBI): domain Bacteria; kingdom Pseudomonadati; phylum Pseudomonadota; class Alphaproteobacteria; order Hyphomicrobiales; family Nitrobacteraceae; genus Bradyrhizobium; species Bradyrhizobium sp. S3.7.6. The sequence goes on from NZ_JBSSEQ010000001.1 coordinate 8,141,301, forward strand.
GAATTTTGCTCGAGGCCCGCGACCATCCGCAACGTCGTGGTCTTGCCGCACCCCGACGGCCCCAGCAGGGTGACGAATTCACCCTCGCTGACCCGCAGGTCGACGCCGTCGACCGCGACGAAATTACCGAAGCTCCGGCTTACTTTCTCAAGAACGACATTCGACATGGCACGATCCAAGCCTGGTCACATTCCACCGATACGGCTGCTGATGAACTTGAGTTGAACCCACCGGAAGACGATCACGAGAACCATCATGATGAGCCCGATCACGCTGACCTGCTCCGCATTGCCGTTCGCCCACAGCTTCAGCAGCACGACAGACAACACCTCGGAGCCGACAGAATAGAGCAGAACGGATGCGCTCAGCTCGCGCATGATGCCGAAGAACACCAGCACCCATCCGACGGCGAAGGAAGGCCAGGCCAGGGCAAGGACGATGCGCCTCATGGTTTGCAGCCAGCTTGCGCCATGCACCCGGGAGCACTCCTCGAGGTCGAACGAAAGCTGCGCATATGCGCTCGACATGGCGCGCACCGAAAGCGGCGTCCCAAGCGAAATATAGGCCAGCAGCAGCGCCCAGATCGTGCCGTAGATCGGAATCGCGTGAGGCAGCAGAGCAAACCCCCAGAGAAACCCGACACCAAGGACGATACCGGGCATCATCCACGGCAGCCAAGCCATCGAATCGATCAGCAACCGGCCTCGCCACTTCGTTCGGACCGAGACATAGGCGACGGTTGCGCCGAGCAACATCGTCAGCGTGGCGCCGACGAGGCCCAGGAACATCGTGTTGCTGAACCCGCGCCAGAACTCGCTGCTGCCGAATACCGCCTGATAGTGCTCGAGGGTCAGCATGTCCCACTGGTAGAACCCGAAGAACTTGAAGAACGAGCCGATGACGAGTTGTCCGACCGGGAGAACCACCGTCACCACAAAGAACAGAACGCAAAAGGCAAAGGTTGCCCATCGCCATGCACCGAGTTTCATCACCGAAGGCGAATAGCCCTTGCCAGTGATGGTCTGAAAACTTCGGCCGCGCAGCATCCGCCGCTGCAGAAGAACGATCAGGAACAATAGCGCCATGATGACGAAGCTGATCGCGGTTGCATACTGATATTGCGGCGGCGACCGCTGGTTGATCGAGTCGTAGATGTCCGTCGTGATGACCCGAATTCCCGCCGGTGAGCCGAAGAAGAGCGGCGACTCGAAATTCTCGATGCCGCGAATGAAGCTCAGGATGGCCGCACCGGTCAGCGCGGGCAGCATAAGCTGCAGCGTGACAGAGCGAAAAGTTCGCAGGCGTGATGCGCCGCACATGGTCGCCGCCTCCTCGAGACTCGGATCCATCGCTCGGAAGGCGTCCACGATAAGAAGAAACAGGAACGGCACGGAATACTGCATCATGTGCCAGACTACGCCGCCATATGAATAGACGTTGATCGGCGCTGTCTCCGATCCCGTGACCCACTGATAGAGCTGATTGAGCAATCCGACCTGCGGATTGCCGAGCATGCCCCACGCCATTGCGGTCAGGATGGGGGGAATGAAGAATGGCAGCGTGATCAGGACTTCCAGAGCCGCCCGGAATGGCGTGTCGGTTCGCGCCAGTATCCAGGCGAGCAGGACGGCCAGGATTACCGAAGGGATGGTCTTGGCCAGGGATATGCCGACGGTGTTGAGGAGTGTCACCGCGCTTTGCAGCGTGATGACGTCGCGATATCCGTCTAGATTGAAAGTGCCGGCCATTCCCGGCGGCGTCGAATGCAGGCTTCCATAGAGCAGCATCGACAGCGGATAGACGGAAAGGAAGGCGAGAACGACGACGAGCAGAGCGAGCGCCGCAAGGCGGCCTGCCGCAGTCGCCTGCAGCCACCGCCCGATCCCGCTCAGGCCGGTCGTACGCCTCTCGACGAGGTTGTTCACTCCCTCTCCGGCTGAAACGCTCATGGGTCTCTCAGGGATAGAGCTTCTTGGCGAGATCCATCATCGAGGAGCGCTCAGCCAGCTTGGCGGGACCAATGATCTTGGCATTCACGAACTGCTGCGCGTCCGGATTGGCGCGCTCGGCGGCCGCGGCGTTCACCGGAAGCATCCAGGCGTTCGCGTAGAGCAATTGCGACTCGACGCTGAGGAAGTGGTCGATGAACAAACGCGCAGCGTTGGGATGCGGCGCGTTCTTGAGCACCGCGAGATCCATCTCCGCGAAAGGTGCACCCTCCTTTGGAATCACGACTTTCACCGGCAGCCCCTTCAGATCGGACGTGAAGGCAAAGATCTGCGGGATATAGATGGCGTACTCGCCGCGAGCGACGCGCCGCGCGTCGTTTCGCATATCGCGGCTGAACACGGGCTTTTGCTCGGCGAGCTTCTGATTGAAGTCGATGCCCATGGTCTTTTCCAGGATGGCGAACATGGTATTCCCGCTGCCGAGCGGCCGCATGTCGTCCGAGAGGATCTTGCCCTTCCATTTGGGATCGTTGAGATCGTTCCAGCTCGTCGGGATGTCCTGCTCCTTGACCAGCCGCGTGTTGATGAGGATGCCCATCGGCTGCATGAAGGCCGGCACGCTGTATTCATTGGCTTTGAACGGCGGTCGCAAATGGGCGGCATTCGGGATCGGCGGCAGTTTCTGCACGAAATCGCCGTTCTTGAGTTGCTCCTCGATCATGGTCGTCGTGACCATTTCCGCGTCGCCCAGGAAGCGGCCGGCCGCCTGCTCGGTGCGGATGCGCTCGGAGAGCTCACTGGCACGGAGGTCGAGACTCTCGACCGGAATTCCGTACTTCGCTTCGAACGACTTGAGGACAGCCGTGAAGTAGGGAGCGCCCAAGGCCATGTTGTAGACCACGACCTTGCCTTCCTTCTTGGCGGCCTCGACGACCTTGTCCCAAGAACCGTCCTCGGCGTGCGCGGAGCTCAACAGACCCACGAAACAGGCGACAGCCGCCGACATCCCTAGCTTGAACAACACTTACTCCTCCCAATGCTCTTTTTTGCTTTGGCAATCCGCTGGTCTTCAGACTTCCAGGACAACATATTGCTTGTCGATCGTGACCTGAAACGTTTCGGCGCGCAGCTCACCTTCGATCAGCGCGCCTCCGGGCTCGACTTTCAATTCATAGCTTCGGACCTTGGTGCGATCTGGCTCGCACCATGACCGCCCGGTTCGCAGATCGAATTCCCAGCCATGCCACGGGCAGCGCAACAACTCACCGCGACGGCTGTATTGATAGTCACCGGGCCCCGTCGCCTCGACGAGCCCGACGATGCGCCCCTTGCACAGGGACGCCCCCTCATGCGGGCAACGATTGCCGACGGCGAAATACTCGCCCTCGACATTGAAGATGCCGATCTCGCGTCCATTGACCTGGACCAGCAGGCGCTGGCCCGGCGGGATCTGATCCACGGTCGCAACCACATGCCGCGCCATCAGTCCAGCCTGTAGAACTTGCGCGCATTCTCGTAGAGAAGCTGCTCGCGCTGGGCCTGCGTGAGATTGGCGCGAAACGCGTAGCGCGGATCGTCGAAATCCCAATGCGGGTAGTCGGTGGAAAACAGCAGCCGGTCCCATCCGATCCTGTCGAACAGATCGATCAATTCGGCTGACGTCGCCGGCTCTTCCATCGGCTGCGTGCTGAACCACACCTGCTCGCACACGTATTCCGACGGCGGCTTCTTCACGTGAGGAACCTCGCTCCGAAGGCGTGCCCAGTGCTTGTCCATGCGCGCATTGAGCGACGGCACCCAGCCCAACCCGCCCTCCATGATCACGACGCGCAACTCGGGAAAGCGCTCCAGGACGCCTTCAAACACGAGACTGGCCACGACCGCCTGCATGGTCTGGGCGACCGAGTGATGTTCCTCCATGTAATAGGATGTCCATCCGCCGCCGGTCGACGGATGGCCGTTGGTGCCACCGACATGAATCGTGATCGGCAGGTTGTTGCGCACGGCCGCCTCATAGATCGGCCAGTAGCGCCGGCGTCCGAGCGGCTCGTCCGTTTTGGGCAGGATCAGGATTTGGGTAAAGTTGGGATCCCCTCCCCTGGCATCGATCTCGGCGACGGAGGCAACCGTGTCCTCCTGGGCGATCAGCACCGAGGCCCTCAAACGCGGCTCCTGCTTCACCCAGCGTTCGACCTGCCAGGTATTCATCGCGCGGGTCAATGCGACGCCAAGGTCGAGATTTCTCTGACTGCCCGGATTCCAGCGCAGGGGTATCAACATGCCCACCTCGATCCCGTTCGGATCGAGGTGCTGCTTCTTCATCAGGTCAAGGCTCGATCCCGGCGGCCCGCCCTCCTCCGGATAGGCATCGATCCGCGCAGCGTCGGGCGACATGCGCGGATGCGACAGTGCCTCGGAGAAGGCGTGGCGCAGGTGGCTGCCATAGACCGTGAGATGCTCGATCCATTGCCTTTCCAGATAAGGATGCACCTCGGTCCAGGACGTCATCGCCGGATGGATGTCGCAATCGATGACTTTCAGCTTGTAGTTCGAGGCCCGTGGCCGCTCCAGCTCAACGGTGCTCATGGCACAACCTCCATGATCTGATCGGCCGTGGCCAATCGCGAGTAAGTGGCGAGCGCATTTTCACTGGCGATCTTGCGGAAAAGCGCATCAGGGAGCCGGCCGGAGAGGACCGCCTCCCCGTCGAAATGCCAATGCGGATAGTCGGTCGAGAACAGGAACAGCTCGTCCGACTTGATGTGATCGGCGAGCCGCATGATGGCCTCGCCGTCGTCCGCCGCATCGACCGGCTGGACGGTGAAACGCACATTGTTGCGGATGATCTCCGACGGCGTGCGCGTGACCCACGGAACTTCGGCTCGCACACCTTTCCATGTCTTGTCGGCGCGCCAGATGAATCCGCTCAGCCACGTCAATCCGGATTCGATTGCAACGATCTTGAGCCGGGGGAATTTCGCGAACACGCCCTCCGATATCAGGCTTTGAAGCTGGCTCTCGAATGCTGCGGACTGCGCCACATAGTCCTCGACATAGTATGACGGCCACCCGACCGCGGTAGGCGCATATCGATAGGCGCTTCCTGCGTGAATTCCGATCGTCAGGCCGAGGCGCTCGGCGCGTTCGTAGATGGGCCAGAGATGTCGCCGGCCTAGCGTCGTTTCACCGGACACCAGCATAAGCACCTGCACGAACCGGAAGTCGTCGGCGCGGCGGTCGATTTCCGCCACGGCGAGTTCCGCGTTGTGCGACGGGATCACGATCGAGGCGCGGAGCCGCGGATCCCGGTTGAGCCAGTGATCTCTGATCCAGTCGTTGGTCGCCCGGCAGAACGCTGCCGCCATATCCTCACTGTGAAGGACCTGCGCGCCGTAGAGGCAGTTCAGAATTCCATAGCGTGGTCGAAACCGATCGAGCACATGGTCTTGCATCGCTTCGAGCGAGGAGCCAGCCTTCGCACCGCCCGGGAGAAGCCAGTCTGGACGACAGGACAGCGGCGAATTCTGCGGATAGCTGGTCAGGCTCAGATTGAGACGATCGAGCGCGCGGACGGAGACCATCTCGCGCCAATAGTCGTCCAGATAGGGCAGGAGGACGCCCATCCCGGGCACCGCCGGGTGAAGGTCGCAATCGATTGCGCCGGCATACGTCCTCGCCTCATCAAGACCGGCGACCAAGCCGTTTCCTTCCATGTCACTCTCGCCACTTTTTTCTTGGAATTGGGAGATTGGGCTCTATGTTGATATGTCAATAAATGTTTTGTCAAGAAATTTGACCTGGATCAATGCGCTGCAAAATGCGGGACTTGGAACGAAGTCCATTGGAGATCTTCGAAAATGCCGGCGACCAAGAAATTCGAGAGGGAGAAAGCTTCGGACGAACGTTCTCGGAGTGCCGGAATGCTGGCTCGTGAGCATGTGGCCGTGCTGGTGTCGACCCTCGGCATGCGCCTCAACAGAGGTGCGACCGCGTATTACCGCGCGGCCTGGAACATCGGCATCGTGGAATGGCGTCTTCTCATGACGCTCAAGAGCATCGAATCCCTCAATGTCAGTGAGCTTTCCGACGCCGCCGACATCGACAAGGCTGCAGCAAGTCGCAGTCTCGCCGTCCTGGCGGATCGAGGGCTGATCTCGATCGAGCAAACTCGCTCCCGTGGCAGAGCCGCCATCGCCAAGCTTACCCGCGAAGGTAGAGATTTCGCCACGAGAATGGCCGAAGCTTCGCGTAAGCGCGAGGCTCGGCTATTCAAAGATTTCCCAACCGCCGACAAACAACAATTGTCGCAACTTTTACATCAGCTTTCTAATGCCTTGGATCATGCTGATTGGGAGCACTAACGGATCCCACAGCAGCGGCAGGATCAAATGAGCTACGATGCTCAAGTCCACCCCGCAGAATGTTTCTCGATAGGATGCCCCCGTCTCACTCACGGCACGCGCGACGCTCTTGCCCTCCTTAGGGAGACGGCCGGCGGTTTCGGATCGCCCCAAAGTCCTGCTAGGTGGTGCATTGTTCTGAAAGTTGTAGCCGTCTCTCGCTTTTCAACCCGGATCGCCCGCAACAATTCGTAGACGTGGCTAGGCTTGATCTCTGGGATCGTGAGTTTCCAATTGCCGGGTAAGCGTACCGTTTGAGCGACGACGGCCATTGAACGCGATGCTTCGTGCTCCAGATCGACCAGTGCTTGCGCATGTAGATTTCGGCGCACAGCTCGAAAGTAGGCAGGGTGACCTTGGTCTCTCCGGCTTTCGCTTCCTCAGGCGCCGCTCGCTTCTCCACACGATGTCGACGCCGGGTGCGCTGCGATCGCCTTTGACACGAAGACGCGCTGCGTCGCGGACAAGCCGCGCGTCCTTTAGCGACACGTCCTTGAGCGATCCTAGACCGAGCCAGCGCGGCTTACCTTCTTTCCAGTACCGGTAGCACCAGTTCTTGCAATCGCGATGACGAGGTAGAGACCGTCGCCGTTGTTGTTGCTGGCTGAGAAGATGATGACGGCACTGCGAAAATGCGAATAATTTCCGTTGGTCACTTTTGAGGGGCTGTGTGATAGGCCAAGCGGTCTCCCATCCTCAAGCAAGTCGATCTGGTCGGACCACTGTCAAAGTCTTGGCACTGGCCTGTTTCCGGCGACAGTGGCCTAGTTTGAAATGACAACGTGGCCCGTTTTGTTCTGGGCCAACCATACGGTGTATTCACGGGCGGAACACGCCGTCATAGATTGCCGAACTTTCCCGGTCTTGGCACGATCTGCAATAGACGCCGCATTCTGACGGGCAATATCATTTCCCGTTTCAGGACTATGGAGGGCGGGCGCGCTTCGCGGGCTAGCTCTTAGTCCGTATTCCTGACCGCCTCAGCTAGTATGGCGTAAAGCTGGCGCTTGCTGAGCTCTTTGGGCTGCCGCTTCTCCAGTGGTTTCGACACCTTCTTACCTACAGTGCGGGCACAAGCGGCGGACAATGCCGCTCTCTTCCGGTCTACCCCTGTGAACGGAAATCGTCAGACTGCACCGGCATGTATCACGCGGGCCAAAACCGGACTCGTGCACCGTAGAAAATGATGGCGCATGATCTACTTATCCTATCGGTTCTGGTATGATCCTTAAGGTGGTTGAATATCTCGGGAAGCGGATTTTTCGAGCAGGAAGGGCATCTGCGGAACCTAACGTAACATCAGACGTTCTTCCGGCGTATGAGCAGCGCCGTCGCCCCGGCGCAGCCTGCGCAGAGGCGTCGCGCTGTGCTGGTCGGAGAGAAAGCTCATGAGACTCACTCTTTCGGTCATCAAGGCTGACGTTGGCTCAGTCGGCGGGCATACGAAACCATCTTCACGCATGATGGCAGCTGTCGAGGGCGAGGTCGCGAAGGCGATCTGCAATGGTCTGTTGATCGACGGTTTTGTCTGCCACACCGGCGACGACATTGCGATCATCATGACGCACACTCGGGGCGAGGGGAGCTCCGAGATCCATCAACTCGCCTGGAAGGCGTTTCTTGCGGCCACTTCGGTTGCAAGGACTTCCGGTCTCTACGGCGCCGGCCAGGATCTTCTCGCAGACGCACCTTCCGGAAACATTCGCGGTGCCGGCCCGGGCGTCGCCGAGCTCAGCTTCGACCACAGCCTCTCGGGGCCGAGACCCGCGGAATCATTCATGGTGTTTGCCGCCGACAAATGCGGCCCCGGCGCCTATAACCTGCCGCTCTACCTCGCCTTCGCTGATCCCATGTATTGCGCCGGGCTGATGCTACCCCCGATGATCAAGGGATTCCGTTTCCATGTCATCGACATGGACCACACGGCGGGCGACAGCGTGATCGAACTCGACGCGCCCGAGGACAACTACCACATTGCCGCGCTGCTCCGCGACAACGAGCGCTTTGGCATTGATCGCATCGTTTCTCAAACATATGGCGAGGTTGCCGCCGCCGTGTCGGCGCAACGTCTTCACGCAATCGCAGGCAAGTACACCGGCAAGGACGATCCGGTCGCAATCATCAGAAACCAGGGAATTTTCCCGGCGCCCGAGGAAATTATCTCGCCCTTCGCCAAGGCACACTTCGTGGGCGGCGATGCGCGCGGCTCGCATGTGATGCCGCTGATGCCCGTGCCGCTCAATACACCGGTCACTGGCATGTACTGCCTGCCGATCGTTTCTTGCGCTGGCTTTTCGGTCGACAAGGACGGCCGCTTTTCCGAGTCCTATACCGATTTCTTCGACAACCCGGCGTGGGACGAGGTGCGCCGGCGCGCGCAACGCAAGGCAATCGAGATGCGCAGCCAGGGCTGGTCCGGCGCTGCGATGCTGCCCTATTCTGAGCTGGAATATGGCGGCTTCCGCGACACCGTATCCGCACTCGTGAAGCGATTTCGGCTGCGTGAGGAGCGCAAGCCGGAAGCGGCCGAGTAGCGAAGCTGCGCTGTGCATTATTACGACCTGCCAATGCTGGGAGGTTTGGCTTGGCGAAAAGACGCATCGGCATTCTCACGGGCGGCGGCGACGTCGCCGGCCTCAACGCAGTCATCAAGAGCGTGACTTATCGCGGCAGTGAGAACGACATCGAGGTCGTCGGTCTCCGCCGTGGTTGGGAGGCCCTCACGCACTTGAACCTCGAGGACCCGACCAGCAGGTCTCACTATGTCATCCCGCTCAACCGTGAAAACACTCGCACTATCGACCGGCGCGGCGGCACCGTGCTGCACTCGAGCCGCATCAATCCGTCCAAAATACAAAAGCTGCCCGATCATCTCGTCGGCAGGGACGTTCCAGTCTCCCTGAGTACCAAGGACGGCATCGTAACCAAGACCTGGGACCTCACCGGCCAGGTGCTGGCGAACCTTTCGGGGCTCGGAATCGAACACCTGATCGCCATCGGCGGCGACGACACGCTCAGCTATGCGGCCAAGCTCAACGAACTCGGCGTCAAGATCATCGCCATCCCGAAGACGATGGACAACGACGTCCGCAACACCGAGTACTGCATCGGCTTCTCGACCGCGATCACCCGCGCCAGCGATGCCATCCAGCGACAGCGCACCACTGTCGGCTCGCATGAGCGAATTGGCATTTTCCGCGTCTTTGGCCGCGATGCTGGATTCACAGCGCTCTACGCCGCGTATGCGACCTCGATACGATGCGTCATACCGGAGTACAAGGTCAACCTCGACAAACTGATCCAGCTGCTCCTCGAGGAGAAGCGAGCGAACCCAAGCAACTACGCGCTGATCGTGCTCAGCGAGGGTGCCGAGTGGGAGGGCTTCAACCTGCAGGAATACGGCGAGCCTGACGCCTACGGTCACCGCAAGAAGGCCAACGTGGCGGAATCGCTTGCCGACGAGATCAAGCGGCGCGCCGGCGAGGAGACGATCACCTCCGACCTCACCTACGACCTGCGATCGGGCGATCCGGACTTCATCGACAAGCTTGTGGCCCTGACTTTCGGCAACATGGCCTACGATGCCATCCTGGAAGGCAAGACCGGCCTCATGTCGGCGCTGGTAGAGGGCTGCTACGACCTCGTGCCCATCCCTGACGCCAAGCTCGGCCCGCGCAAATTGGACGTCGCCAGCAGCTACAACACGGAGCGCTATCGCCCCATCTACGGCAACAAGCAGGGGTTGCCGATCTTTCTCAACCGCGCGTCATAGATAGATGGTGACCCAAGCGCCGGCATGACTGGTTGCTGCGGGTGCGTCGCAACCGGCCTTGTCGCCGCCGCGCCACCGAGATCGGGGAGACGGCTCATGAGGACCTTGCTGCTGCTCGTGCTTTCTATGGTGACCGTCGTGCGCGAAGTGACCGCACAGGACGCTCAATGCGTCCTCGAACGCGCCGCCATGGTCGAAACCATCCGGTCCTACGCCCGGTCCCACGTCAGTGTTTTGGGACAGCAGGGGCTGTCGGGGAGAGTCCTTGAGGCCATGGGGCAAACACAACGCCATCTGTTCATCCCTGAGCGATCTTGCTCCATCGCATACGCAGACATGCCGCTTCCGATCGGCGCCGGCCAGACCATATCGCAGCCATTCATCGTGGCCTTGATGACTCAGCTGGCTTACGTCGCGCCCGATGATGTTGTGCTCGAAGTCGGTACGGGTTCGGGCTATCAGGCTGCCATCCTTGCGCACCTGGCGCGAAAGGTCTGCACCATCGAGATCATCCCGCAGTTGGCCGCAGCCGCAGCCAAAACGCTCAAGGACCTCGCGTATGACAATGTGAGCGTTCGGCTTGGCGACGGCTATGCCGGCTGGCCCGATTGCGGTCCTTTTGAAGCAATCATCGTCACCGCAGCGCTCGGGCACGTACCGGCGCCGCTGATTGAGCAGCTCAAATTGGGTGGCCGGCTGGTGATGCCGGTGGGACCTGCCTACACCACTCAGCAGCTCACGGTGGTGGAAAAAACCGGCCCGGGCAAGACAACAACGCGCGCCGCCAGCCTCGTGCGGTTTGTACCCTTTACGCGCTCACCAGATTAGAAACCAATCGACGTTTAATTCTTGAGCAGCACTTGCGCAGTCGCCTCGCTGGCTGGAGCCTTGCGGAAAGCGCCAGCTGTTCGAACCTGTCGGCTTCGGGTCAAAATCCGCATTGACCGCCGCGAAATCCAACTTCCGCTCTGCCCCTGTTAACGGACATCGTCAGACGGTCAGTCGGGTCCGCCACCAGTTGCAACTCAAAAAGACCCGCGCGCGAAGGGGAACCGAATGCGCTAGGTCGCATTTCTAGACGTACAGGCACACTTGCTACGTCAAGCTGACCCTTTCACGACAACTTCCGAAAGGATGGCGACCATGCCACGGGTGAAGCAAGCTGCGAAGCACGTACGCGCAACCAAAGCCGCCGCCGTCACGGCACTCGGTACGGCCGGACTGGGTCTCTCGCTGGCGGGGAGCGCATCCGCGCACACGATACCCACTGCTCATATCCCGCATTCTGACAACATCTCGCCCAATCAGCGCTTCGTTCTTGGCGAAGAGGAAATGGCCGACGTCAGTCTCGCCACGTTCTATCTCTTCGATAAGGAAAATGCTGGAAGCGACGTGCAGCTAGCCGCCGTTGTTGTTCGCCGAGGTTGCGGTGGTTGCCGTGGCTGCCGTGGTTGCCGAGCTGTGCGTGGTTGCGGTGGCTGCGGGGGTTGCGGCGGCTGCTGCGCACGCTGGGGACGGTGCCGCTGGTGCTAAGTTCCACGACCTAGCGGATGAACGATAAAACTTAACGAACAATCGTGCGGCATCTCCGCCGCAGGTCGGCGATGATATCACCCCTGTAGCCTGCTTCTCAGTACATCCGTGAAACCGAAGCGTCGACCGATGTTATAGGGTCTTCAGATTTTCAGCGCTCGTCTTTCCGCGCCTCGGATCGGTCTTCTCCTCGAAGGAGACCTTCTGCCCTTCGGCTAGTCCATGAAGGCCCGCACGCTCGACGGCGCTAATGTGAACAAATACATCCGGCCCACCATTGTCCGGCTGAATAAAGCCAAAGCCCTTCTGGCCGTTGAACCACTTCACGACACCCGTTGCCATTATCCGTCTCCAACAGTACCCACGAAAGAGTTCGCTACCCACAATCCGTGTGAGCAAATTCGATCCAGCGATGTCTTGGAAAGGCCCCCTCGGGGCGCGGCCATCAAGTCATTCAATAGGTCGAACCCCTTCACCATACCACCGGTGGCATGGGTTGCCACGGGAATGAGATGAGAGGGCGCCGCGGCTGGCCTCGGGTTCCGCGGCCTTCTCGAAGGGACTGTTCACGGCCCGCAAAACCTTGATTGCAATCAGCGGGCCGGCGGGCTTCTCTGTGAGGCGCACGCGCCCCAAATGCTGTAAGGAACACAATGCCCTACATCTTCTCGATCAACGACGACGTTCATCATCAAGCCCAGCGACCGCAGGGCCGCGCCGACAATGGCGAACGGACCGTCTACACTATTGTTGCATGCCTCCCGATTGAGGCGGACGGACGCATTCGATACCGCATCAAAAGCAAAACCGAGAATTTCGAGCGTGTTGTAACTGAAGATGAACTCAGTCAGTGGCTACAGCAGTAGGCGCGACAGTGGGCCTGTCGGTTGGTTCACAGGGGAGATCCAGCTCGACCTGCTTGCGGTCCACCTCGCTTCTCAGCGGCATTCGTACCGCGAGTGCAAACACCGCCTGTATCGGATCAAGCTCAAGGCCTCTCTTCGTTGCGTGTTCAGCCCGAACTATGCAGCCCCTGTGTTCCCCAATGAGCGCCAAAGGAGCCGCGACGCTAGTGGCCCGTGGCGTGCCGGTTCATTTCCTCCAGAAGCTCGCGCATTGCGTCGAACTGCGTGCCAAAGCCTTTCCAGTCGCCGGACTTCAATCGTTCAACGGCATGATTGTAGCGGTCGAGCGCCTCCCGTGCCTGACTTGCCGACGGGCGTGCGACAGGCATTTCCTCCTTCGTGCTCGAGACCGGCCGCACCGCGCCAGGCTCGATAAACAGTGCTGACAAGGCCTCGTCGAGCGTCTCCTTCATCACCACATGTTCACCATAGGCTGCGATCACGCGTTTCAGCTCCGGCAGGTGTCCGTGCTCCGCTCGCAAATAGAGCGGCGTTACATAGAGGATCGAGTTCTCGATTGGGATCACAAGCAGGTTCGCACCGCGTATCACCCGCGAGCCCATCTGATTCCACAGCGTGATCTGCTGCGATATATCGGTGCTCTGATTGATCCGCGCTTCGATCTGGAACGGCCCGTAGACGAGCTTCTCCTTGGGAAACTCGTAGACAATCAGCTTGCCGTAGTCGGGTGCGTCGCAACGCGCGGCGAGCCACGCGATCATATTGTCGCGGCGGCTTGGCACCATGGGAAGCATGAGGAAAAACTCGGCCTGCGGCTCGCCGGGCAGTCGCATGATGATGTAATATGGGGCCATCGTCGCAATGCCGCCGCCGCCCGGCTGGCGCGGGAACTGCCAGAGATCCTCGCGGTTATAGAAAACGTCAGCGGCCTCCATGTGATAGCTCTGATAGAGCTGCGCCTGAATCAGGAACAGGTCCTCCGGATAGCGAATGTGCCTCTGCATATCCGCCGGCATGGCCGAGAATGGCTTGAACAGGCTCGGAAAGATACGCCGATAGGTCGCTGCAATCGGATCGCCGGTCTCCATCAGGTAAAAGTCGACGGTCCCGTTATAGGCATCGACGATGACCTTCACTGAATTGCGAATGTAGTTGATATCCTCGTCTTGCGCCGGCTGCGCGGAGGGGAAGTAGGAACTCACCGTGTAGGCGTCCTGCATCCAGAACATCCGCCCATTGCTGATGACCAGATAAGGATCGTGATCGAGCCTGAGGAACGGGGCGATCGTTCGTACTCTTTCCCCGATATTGCGCCGGATCATGATACGGCTGTCGGTCGTGATGTAGCTTGAGAGCAGTAGGTTCGGGTCGTTGAAGTAGTAAGCGAACAGGCCTCTCCACACCATCGCCCCTATCGGAACGCCGCCCGTACCGTCATAAGCCGCGTAGACATTATCCTTTCCCTTCGGATAGTCGAACTCCGGCGTGCTCCCCTTGACGATGACGTAGTTGTCGCTCCGTTCGCCGTAGTAGAGGCGCGGCTCGTGGATATTGGGGCCTCCATCCGCAACCGGAGGGATATCCCGCAAATAGAGCAGCGGTAGCCCCTCGGTGCTTTTGCGCGTGACCGGGCTCATCACCGCGCCATTGCCGTGAGTAAACAGCACGTGGCGGTTGACCCATGTCTGGGCATTCGGCGGCAGCAGGGAGGGCCGCAATTCGCGAGCCGAGAGCATTACGCTTTGGTAGGAGCCATCGAGCCAGTAGCGATCAACATCAAGATCATGGAATTTGTAGTAAGTGCGGATCTCTTGCAGCTGCGCGTAGGTGTCCGACAAGGGCAGCCAGTCCCACAGCCTGATATTGTCGATTGTCGCCTTGTTGGCGTCGAGCGTCTTGAAGCTAAGCTTCTGTTCCGCCGCAAACGGCTTGGCTGCGATCTGATCGAGATTGTATGCCTGCCGGGTGAGCGCAATGTTGCGTTCGATATAGGGCCTTTCCAGCTCCAATTCGCTTGGTTTGACGAAGAACTCCCGGAACAGCACGGGAATCACGCTAGACAGCACGAAAGACCCGATCACGACAAGCAGGAACGCGGCGGCAGGAAGCCGGTAGGTGCGCACCCGCAAATTTGCCCACGTGGCGAACGCCGCGATGACCGAAAGTCCGATCACCAACCACAAGGCCGGGAGCCTCACGTGGACATCGGTGTAGCTTGCGCCGACGACCACACCGTTGTCGCCGTAGAGCAGCAGATAGCGATCAAGACCATAGGACCAGGCCTTCACTGCAAAGAAAAGACCGAGCAGCACCGAGCCGTGGGCAATCGCCATCGACGACATTGATCGGCGATGAAGGTCGTATTCGATATCGCCGTGCACCCAGTAGATCGCCGCGGCGAAAAGCGCGCTGAGAACGAGCACGAGCATGATCCAGTTTTTGATGAGGATATAGGCGGGCAGCGAGAAGAGATAGAAGCCGATGTCCTTGTTGTAGAGCGGATCGTCTGCGCCATATGGCACCTGATAGACAAACCGCAGGAAGACACCCCAGTTGCCGACTTCTGCGGCGGCGACGAGCAGAGCGATCAAAGCTGCCCCACCTACGGTCAACCGGGACCACGGCAGTCGACCGCGTAAAAGCGCAAGCAAATCTGGCGGCGCGTTGACCGCGAAGTTCCACACCGAAGCGGTGACAAGCTGTGTCGACCGCCGTCGGGCAAAGCGCAGGGCGAACCATCCGTTCAGCCAAAGGATGATGGCGGTTCCGGTCCAGACCGCAAGAAAGATGACGGTTTTCGCACCGATTGTCGTCCAAAAAACCTGCGGATAATTGATCGAGGAAAACCACAGCCAGTCGACGAGGAGGTCGCTCGCGAGCCAAAGCAGGATCAGGCAAACCCCAATGACAGCGGCCGCAATAGTGAGCCCGACCACGGCACTCTGCCTTGGTACCTTCCGTTCGGGTCCGGTGATCCCGATCGTCATGGCTTGATCATAGCGGAAATGAGGGACGCCCACCGCTCGATTTCGCGGTCGGAATAGCGCTTCAAGGCGGGGGCACGGGTGCTCGAACCTGGGTCGCCAGGATCGCGAAACAGCGCAAAGTGGCGAGGTCCGCCGCGAATTCCCATTCGGCCTCGGTCGGAAGTTCCTTGCCTGCCCACTTGGCAAAGGCCTCGGCGTCGTTGAACGCCACATGCACGACCGGGTGCTCGTCCAGCCCGCGGATCGAGCTGCCCGGTCCGTTAAGGCCGCCGCCAGCAGAAAATTTGTCATAATTCAAAGGCACGCGATGTGCCGTTCATCGGCGCGACCTAAATGATCTGCGGACAGTTTCTTCCTGACGGCTCTGCGATTGCGCCAACGAGTCGCGATGATTGCCTATGTTGTTTCGTCAAACTACTGCTCGACAGCTGACTATGGTCTCTCCGTTCTTGTGGTAGATTCGGCGGCGCTATCGTGCCAACCGGCCAACCAACGATCGGATTTCGGCACGTGCTGATTCAGTTGTCCGCAGGTTGCTCGCTCATATAAACTACCCCCCGATCTCCGGCGGAGCCTTGCCATGAAAGCCTTCTTGCTCGCCTGCGCAGCCGCAATTGTGATCGCGGCGGCCGGTTTTGTCGTCCTTGACCAGATCCAGGAACCCGTCCAACAAGCGTTTGCGACGACGGGCGTGCGGCTCTGACCAAGCGCCTGGCACATTTATGGGCCGCGCGATCCCTACTCCGCCGCGGTGGCCGCCGGCCGGGGCCGTGCATTCGCTTCGGCGCGCGCATTCTGCTCTTCAAGCCAGAGCCCATGGTGCTCCTTGGCCCAGTTGACATCGACAGTGCCGCTGCCCATTGCCTCGAACGCGCCTTCCATACCGATCGTCCCGATATAGATGTGCGCCAGCATCGCCGCGATGAAGAGCATCGCCACGATGGAGTGAACGATCTGCGCGAACTGCATCCCTTCGATACCTGACAGATAGAACGGGAACATCAGCACATATCCGGTGGCCGCCACCAGGCCTCCGCCAATGACCACGATCCAATAGATTGCCTTCTGGCCGGCGTTGAAACGATAGGCCGGTGGATGATCGTGACCCACAATACCGCCACGGCGCTTGATCCAATCGACATCCGCCTTGTTCGGGACGTTGCCAGCGATCCACATCAGGAAGATCAGCACGACTCCGATGGTGAACGGAAAGCTGAGGTAGTTGTGCGCGTACTTCGCCCACTGCGACCATTCGGAAAACGCCTCGTGGCCAATCAGCGGCAGGAGCAACGGACGGCCGAAGGTGATGTTCAATCCGGAAATCGCCAGAACGACAAAGCAGGTCGCAGTCATCCAATGCACGAAACGCTCGAATAAGGAAAAGCGCACGATTGTGCGGCCGGATCGTCCGCTTTCCAGACGGACCATGCCGCGCGTCAAATAGAAGATCACGAGAACCGCCAGCATGCCGAGGATGGCAACCCCGCCAATCCAGCGCAGCGCCACGTTGCGGAATTCACGCCACTCGCGGCCAGCCGGCTGCATGAGCACGCTGGAGCGCTGGTCGGGAATGCTGACGCGCCCCTGGATCCGGTCCATTTCCTGGAGCAGCTGCCGCTCGTTAACCGAGCTCGCTGTCGGATTGACCTGCTGGGCCAGTGACGGTGCCGGCGCCGCAATGATCAACAGAAGCAATGCCCACGCGCCGATGGTGACTGGAATGAACCTTCCGGATGACGACATGAACTCCTCCTCGGCATCTGCGCCGCGTGGCCGCGGCCTGCTTCAGGACTCGATCGTCTCGCGATAGGCGGTTTTCCAGCCCCATGCGCCCGAGCCGTAGCCGCGCTTCAGTACGCGCTCTCTGTAGATCTGGGCGATGATCTCGCCATCGCCGGCGAGCAGCGATTTTGTCGAGCACATCTCGGCGCAGAGCGGCAGCTTGCCTTCGGCAAGCCGGTTCGCGCCGTATTTCTCGTATTCCTCCTTGCTGCCGTCGGCTTCGGGACCGCCGGCGCAATAGGTGCATTTGTCCATCTTGCCGCGGGAGCCGAAATTGCCGACCTTCGGATATTGCGGCGCGCCGAACGGACAGGCGTAGAAGCAATAGCCGCAGCCGATGCAGAGGTCCTTGGAGTGCAGCACCACGCCGTCGGCCGTGGTGTAGAAGCAGTTCACCGGACACACCGCAGCGCAGGGCGCATCGGTGCAGTGCATGCAGGCCATCGAGACCGAGCGTTCGCCCGGCTTGCCGTCATTGATGGTGACGACACGACGCCGGTTGATGCCCCAGGGGACCTCGTGCTCGTTCTTGCAGGCCGTCACGCAGGCGTTGCACTCGATGCAACGGTCGGCGTCGCAGAGAAATTTCATACGTGCCATCGTCGTTGCTCCTTATGCCGCCGCGATCTGGCAGAGAGTGACTTTCGTCTCCTGCATGTTCGTCGCGGGATCATACCCGTAGGTGGTGATCGTGTTCGCGCTTTCGCCGAGCACGATCGGATCGGTGCCCTTGGGGTAGTTGCTGCGAAGATCCTTGCCTGCGAGCCAACCGCCGAAGTGGAAAGGCATCCAGGCAACGCCCTTGCCGACACGCTCGGTGACGAGCGCCTTCATCCTGGCCCTCGAATTGTTCTCTGCGCCCGTGACCCAGACCCAGCCACCGTCCGTGACGCCGCGCTCGGCGGCATCGGCTGGATTGATCTCGATGAACATGTCCTGCTGCAATTCGGCGAGCCAGGGGTTGGTGCGCGTCTCCTCGCCGCCGCCCTCATATTCGACCAGACGGCCGGACGACAGGATGAGCGGAAATTGCTTCGCGATCCCCTTCTCGACCGCCGCCTTTTGCACCGAGAAGCCGATATTGGGCACCCGGAACTGCTCGGCGTCGGGCAACGTCGGATATTTCGCGACCAGGTCGACGCGCGGCGTGTAGATCGGCTCCCGGTGTACCGGAATGGGGTCGGGCAAGCCGAACGCATTCATCCGCGCCTTGCCGTTGCCATAGGGCACGCAACCATGCATGAGCGCGACACGCTGGATTCCGCCCGACAGGTCGAGCGACCACGACACCACGTCTGGCTTGGCCGGGTTGATCTTGTTGATCACAGCCATTTCGGCTTCCGTGAGCTCCGTGTCCCAGCCGAGCTTCTTCAGGCTCGCCAGCGTGAATTCCGGATAGCCGTCCTCGATCGCCGAACCCTTCGAGTACGAGCCGTCCGCGAGCAGGCTGACCTTGCGCGTGGTGCCGTCGGGCAGCTTCTCTTCGCGCTCGACGCCAAAGCGCGGACGGAACGTGCCGCCACCGTCCATCACGTGCAGATTGGTGTTGTAGAGCAGCGGCGTGCCCGGATGCTTGACTTCAGGTGATCCCCAGCACGGCCAAGGCAGACCGTAATAGTCGCCGCCGACCTCGGGATCGTCCTTGGGCGCCCGCATCGTCAGCATGTCGAACTTCGCCTGGTTCTTCATATGCGCCTTGAGGCGCTCGGGCGATTGCCCGCAATAGCCGGTCGACCAGCTGCCGCGGTTCATCTCACGCAGGACATCCTCCGCCTCGGGCAGATTGTTCTCGACCTTGATGTTCTTGAACATCTTGTCGGCGAAGCCGAACTTCTTCGCCAGGAGATAGATGATCTCGAGGTCGTCCTTCGATTCGAAGATCGGCTTCACGACCTGCTCGCCCCATTGCAACGAGCGGTTCGAGGCAACGCGCGAACCCTTGCACTCGAATTGCGTGGCAACCGGGAGAATGTAGACTCCATCCTTGCGTCCCGCCTCGACCGAGAGCGAGGCCCAGGTCGTCGGATGCGGGTCGGCGATGACGAGCAGCTCGAGCGCCTTCAGGCCATTAAGGGATTCAGGAATGCGGGTGATGCTGTTGCTGGCGTGCCCCTGCACGAACACGGCCCGCACATTGTCCCTCTGCGCGATCCGATCTTTCGGCAGCGTGACCGCTTCGAACCAGCGGGTCAGCGGGATGCCGGGCGTTTCCATGATCTGCTTGGAGTCGAAGCGCGACTTCAGGAACTCATGGTCGACTTCCCAAACCCGCGACCAGTGCTTCCACGCGCCTTCGGCGAGCCCGTAGTAGAACGGCAGCGTGACGATATCGAGCCCGACATCGGTCGCGCCTTGCACGTTGTCATGGCCACGGAAGATGTTGGCGCCCATGCCCGCTCCGCCGACATTGCCGGTCATCAGCAGTGCGATGCAACTGGCCCGCACGTTGGCGGTGCCAACGGTCTTCTGGGTCTGGCCCATGGCCCAGATCAGCGTTGCCGGCTTCTCGGTAGCAAACATCTTGGCGACGCGCTTGAGCTGCTCGCCGGGAATGCCGGTGACACGCTCGACTTCTGCCGGATTCCACTTCTCCACTTCTTTCCGGAGATCATCGAATCCATAGACCCGCTGTCGGATGAACTCCTTGTCTTCCCACCCGTTCTGGAGGATGTGCCACATCATGCCGTACAGCACCGGGATGTCGGTGCCCGGCCGCATCCGAACATATTCGGTCGCGTGTGCCGCGGTTCGCGTCAGGCGCGGGTCGATGACGACAAAGTTGGCCTTTTGAAGCTCCTTGCCCTCGAGCAGATGCTGCAACGATACAGGGTGCGCCTCGGCTGGATTGCCGCCCATGATGACCTGGGTCTTGGCATTGCGGATATCGTTGAAGCTGTTGGTCATCGCGCCGTAGCCCCAGGTGTTGGCCACGCCGGTAACGGTCGTTGAATGGCAGATGCGCGCCTGATGATCCGTGTTGTTGGTTCCCCAGAACGCGCCGAGCTTGCGGAACAGATAGGCGCCTTCGTTCGTCATTTTGGCCGAGCCGAGCCAATAGATGGAATCGGGCCCAGATTTCTCGCGGACTTCCAGGAGCTTGTCGCCGATCTCGTTGATCGCCGTATCCCAGGAGACACGCGTCCACTGCCCGCCCACGAGCTTCATCGGATAGCGCAGCCGCCGCTCGCTGTGCACGAGCTCGCGCACAGAAGCGCCCTTGGCACAATGTGATCCGCGATTGATCGGGGACTCCCAGCTCGGCTCCTGGCCGATCCACACCCCATTCAGCACCTCCGCCGTCACGGTGCATCCAACCGAACAATGCGTGCAGACGCTCTTGCGAACGGTTGCTCCCGATGTGAGGGGACCTGCCACTGCTGCTTTCGCCTTGCGGACGCCGCCGACCGGCAGCGTGCTCACTGCAGCGAGAGCGCCGCCACCAAGGCCAGACCGGAGCAGGAAGGTGCGGCGGTCGAGACCATTGGTTTGCCCGGACAAACCTCCCGCGATTGATCCGCGTGAAGCGGATTCGGAACGCTGTTGTGTTCTCCTGATCAGCACGGCCGCCTCCTCTCAACCCGGATAGCGATTGACACGGTAGTACGCCTTCACATGATCGGTCTCCTTGTAGCGCGCCTTGCGTTTCTCATCGTCGGTCTCGCTGTCCGCCTGAGCAGGCGTGATCAAGGGCGTTGCCAGCGTCGCGCCCGCACCGACCGTGCCGATGCCGACCTTGCGAAGGAAATCGCGGCGTCCGACTGTCGTTCTCTGCTCGTCCCTCATCGCATCTCTCCTGGACCAGCGGCGCTGGTCAGTTGACAAACGTGAAAGCCTCGGATTCGATTTCCAGAAAATTTCGTCCAAGTGTTCCGACCGACCGGTAGAATTTGGCGTTTTCCGCCTTCTCCATGTCGGCAAACAAACGTCCCATCCAGCGGGACACATGCTTCTCGAAGAATGTGCGCTGTGCTTCCGTTGGCACCGGGAAGCGTGCCACCGCAAGGCCCGCCATGATCTCGCACAGCGTCGCCGCGTGATCCTCGGGCTCAAAATTGCTCTCGACCCGCTCAATGCCGAGCGCGGCGAGATCGTCGCGCAGGCGCGACAGCGGACGTTCGTGGAGAAAGCCCGTCAAGTAATAGGATGCGTAAGGCAGCAACTCGCCGCGACCCAGACCGACGAAGAGGTCAAAATATTCGCGCTCGACCTCGGATACGGCCGCTACCGATGCAGCTTCTGCAAGGGTTGCGTGGGCGCGTCCAAGCGGCGTCGCATCGCCATGCAGTTGCGCGATCTGCTCGAGCAATGCGGCCGACGGCGCGGACGAGAGCAAGGTTGCAAGCAGCGCGTATTCCTGCGCGCGCGCGGCATCGGTCGGATCAACCGCGTCGTCCGGCGCGGCCGGCTCACTATAGAGATCGGGACGAAGCACTTTGCGCGACACACCCGTCGCGCCTTCGACCGCAATCACACGTTGCGCGGGCACCCTGTTCCAGTTCGACACCGAGGGCTGGGCAATACCGATTTTTCGGGCAAGCTCGGCAACGCCGCCCGCCGCATCGATGGCTCGTTCAAGGCCCGCATCGCGCATGCCGACCTCCCATCCAGGGGGCCAAGCGCTTGATTGCGTTTGCGTAACAAAGACTAGCCGCGTGTCCGGGAGCGGTCAATTGATAGCCATAGCCTGAGGCTATCGCATTTAGTCGCAGTCTACCGGGGCAACGCCCCGCCATGTGTGCGGTGCCGAAGGGGAGTCTCTTCACTCGCAGCTACGGGTTGCGATGCAGTAGAATTCGACGGCAATTCCGCGGCTGCGAACTCGCCGAGCGGTCGAGGTTCCTTGATCGCCTTCACCGGATTTGATGATTGCTCGAAACCGGCCTCCGCGGGAGCCGATCGCGCGGCGTTTTCGGCAGCCTCGCGCGGATCGGGGAGGCCCTCGGCGGCCTCTACCACGCCCCCGACGACGCGGCGGACGAGAGCGTCAATTTGCTCGGCCGAATAGTCCAGCGGACCGAAGCCAGCCATGGCGTTCGGGTCGTTGAAGTCCCAGGCGTTTTCCGCCAACCCCACGAAATCGCGGATGGTGGGATCGGCGCTCCAGGCGCGACGGAGCGCCGCCCGGCTCAACTCCTGCGGAATGCCTTTGCGCAGGAAAGCCGTGATGTCGGTGGCAGCATCGATCGATTCAATCGGGGGCAAGTTCGACAGCTCCGTCTCCGGGGGAGCCGGCTCTGCCGCGGCCCGGTTGGACAGCGCCGGCCCATGCGCCTCAGCGGCTTCTTCAGGGGCTGGTTCAGCGTGACCGGCCTTCGCCTCTTGCTTGCGGCGCGCCCAGCGCGCCAGGAATTGCTCGTCGCTCATTCGTGCTCACCGTCGTGGTGACGCCGCGCAAGCGCCTCAGGATCGGCGCGGCGTCGCTCGCGCTTGACGAATTCCCTCTCGACGTGGTGCTCGGCGATGAAATTTTCAATCGCCTTATGCAGTATCTCAGGCATTGGCACCGCTTCGACCAGATTGGCACCTGCTTCCGTGAATGCCTCGCCTTCCGCTGGATCTGCGGTGACGGCCGAAACGGCATAGGGCCAGGCGCCCTCGGAGGGAGTCAATACGATCCAGATGCGGGGAGCGCCCGTGGCAAGATTGTCGCGGTAGCGCTCGGTTTCCGAGCGATAGAGATCGACCATGGCGTTCCCGGCATAAAAGAGCGTCAATCCCTCCTGCGCCCGTAGGACAGTCCACGGCATCATCTCCGACTCATCCGGCAAGACGCCGATGCCGCGCCAGACAAAATCAATCCATGGGGAATCCGCCTCGCGGCGCTCGACGACAACGCCGACCGGAATGCGCAACAATGGCAGCGCGCCGGGGCTCACGTTGCAGCCTCCAGGTGCTTGATCGGCAACCCCGTCAACAGATTCTGCGGCTTCATCTGCACCAGCTGATCGGAGGTCGTTGCAAGGATCAGGTAGACCGGCTCGCGCCCGACCGCATCAACGACCAGGCTGGAATCTGGAAAAGCGAGCCGGAACAGCGCCACCACACGGCTTGCGGTGCGGTCGTCCAGCGCCTCTCCATGCCAAAGCTGGTCGCCCATCCGGGTGGCTTCAGCATCGAGCCCAACATACCAGGTGAGCTTCGCATCGCGCAGGGCGGTGAGCGGCTCAATTCCGACGGCAAATCCAAGCAAATGAGTAATCCAGCGCCCCATGGCCTCTGCCAGCGCAGCGGGGCCCCGCGTTCCGCCGGTGAAATCGAGCGCAAGATCGAACTGATCGCTGCGCTGCCAGTAGCTGTCGGCATTCCCCTCGCTGAGGACGTCGACCTCCGCGCCGGTTGTTGCCCCCAACATGGACATCAGCGACAACACGGGCGTTTGGCTTGGCCCGCCAATGATTTCCTCGTCGCCCAACAGCAGCAAGTGTTCGTGCGGCACGATACGCTGCGGCCGGAAGAACAGTTCGGCCGCGCGCAGCACGAACGGGTCCTCGCAGCCGTCAAGCGCATTTCGCAGGATCACGTGAACAAGGTGGTTCACAAACAGCGGCGGCAGGTTGACGTGACGTGAGCGAACCAATGCAAGGTAGGCCGCTTCCAACGTGGGTTCGCGCAGCAGAAGCTTCCGAAATGCCAGTACGAATTGCCAGTTCTCCCGCGCATCTGCATCGGCGATCGCAGCTACCTCCTCCGCAGCGACTGCCCGGCCCGGGTCAGCGAGCAGCTCCTGGTGCAACCTGCGTTCGACCGCGCAGGCGTCGTCCGGCGGCATCAGTTCGGGGCGCACGAAGTAGGCCTTCAGGAACTCATCCGTGACCACGAGCCCGCCGCTCGCATTGTGATCGAGCAGATGGTGGCCGCAGGCGATCCAGAAATCCCTCATCGGCGCGACGGCTCCTCGCTCATATTCGCAAGATTGAGATCCTTGTCGGGCTCGGTGTCATCCTCCACTTCCATGAACGAGAACGCCTTGCCGTGACGCTGGCCCTCGCGCAGTTGCAATCTGCGGAATGACTCGCGGACCTCGCCATTGCTCGCCGAGCGGTGGACCGCGATCAGCGCGCTGATGGGATGCGTGCAGAGTGATTGCGCAAAGGCGACTTCCTCTTCAGCGGCAAGGCGCGCGGTTGCAAGGTCCGGCGCCCCGAACCGTTCGACCAGTTGTTTCGCAAGGAGCTCCACCAACGTCCGGCGATCGCCTTCAGTCGCGGGGACGATTTGCACCAGTGTCGACCAGCCCCAGGATTGCACGCCGAGGAAACCGCTTCGAAATGCCGAACGGTCCTTGCCGCTCAGCTTCGCTGCATCCCGATTACAAAAGCGGAAGGCGCCCGACACCGCCCAATCGCCAGGCTGCGCCGGCACGTCGAACACGAACGTGTCGGATGGATCGAGCGCGATGGTGCGCAAGAGCTTCACAGACGCGGTCCTCCGAGTATTGAATCGAACCATGACGGCGATAGCAAGCCCTTCTTCAGGTCGTGCCGATCGGTCCTGTTTGTCCCAATCCGGCGGGCAATAAGGTCACCGTTGTCAGCGATCACATATGTGGTTTGCCGCGCACACGGCAACCGACTTAGAAACTCGCGTGCGATGCCGTCGAATCCATCGGCTTGCCAGGCGTCGAGAGCGCGCATCAGATGCCGCACAAAGCTCTCCGTCACCTGAATCGCGCCGGCCTCACCAAAACCCTCCTGATCCAGGGCGGAAGCGAGCGGATAAACGCCGGCTTCCCTGTCGCTCATCGCAACCGTCCGGATCATGGCACCGAACACCAGCCAGCGCGGCGGCTCGTCCTCCTTTGCGGACGAAGGCCAGCCGAGCCGCCCGCCACCAACGAGGCCGCCGTCAACACGGATCGCGTCCGGCCAGTCGATCGCGATCTCCTTGTTCGGCGGCGCATACGCGCGCAAGGCGTCGGTCAGCGCCACCATCCCCGCATAGAAAGCGCGGCGCGCGGTACGCAACGGCTCGCCAGGTTCAAGGACGACTGCGAACTCGGCAAGATCGAACCGCCCCACGTAGGTCAGCGTACCTGCCCCACTCTCTTCGGCGATATGCATGGCATGGGCGAAAGAGTCACGACTTTCGCGCAGCCTCACCAGCGTGAATGGCGGAGGCAGATTGATTGGCTCCGTGACCGATGAGTGCCCAGGGGCTGTCGGTGTCAGGCGGACCTCCAGCTTTCTTTTCTTCTCTTGTGAGAATAACTTAATCGACCAGGAGGGGCGACGCGAGTCCGCTCGCCGTCGTTCCCGGACCTCTTCAGGAGGTGAAGGGCTGCGCATGCCTGATCCGCCGAACACGATCCTGATCTGCTCGTGCGAAGACACGATGCGCCTCGATACGGCCGCCGTGAAGCGCGGATGCCGCAAAAGCGAAATCGCCGAGTTCCGCCAGCTCTGCAGGGCCGAGCTCGATCATTTTCGCAACGCGGCGAAGGCGGAAGGACCGCTCATCGTCGGCTGCACCCAGGAGGCCCCACTGTTTGGCGACGAGGCGAAGGGGCGTTCGGGGAAACTGGATTTCATCAACCTTCGCGAGACGGCCGGCTGGTCGGTGGAGGGAACCAAGGCAGGCCCAAAAATGGCAGCACTGCTCGCCGCTGTGTCCGAGGCTGCGCCTGCTTTTCCGTTTGTCACCCTATCGAGCGAAGGGGTGATCCTGATCTATGGCCGCGACGAACTTGCGGTCGAAGCTGGTCGATTGCTTGCCGATCATCTCGACGTGACGATCATGATCACAAAGCCGTCACAGATTATGCCGCCGGCGACGACATCCTTTCCGATCGTCCAAGGAACGATCCGTAACGCCAAGGGCCATTTGGGGGCCTTCGAGTTGACGGTCGACGACTATGCGGCCCCCCGCCCCTCCTCGCGCGATAAGCTCGTCTTCGAGGCTCCGTGCGACGGCCTGACTTCGCGCTGCGACATCGTCCTTGATCTCTCCGGCGGGAAACCGCTTTTTCCTGCGCATGACTTGCGCGACGGCTATCTCCGCGCGGATCCGCGGGACCCGGCCGCGATGCTGCGTGCGGTGCTCAGGGCACGCGACCTCGTCGGCAACTTCGACAAGCCGAAATACGTCAATTTCACCGCAGAGATCTGCGTCCATTCGCGCTCGAGGCTGACGGGTTGCCATCGCTGTCTCGATCTCTGCCCGACCGGAGCGATCACGCCACATGGCGATCACGTCAAGATCAACGCTGAGGTCTGCGCCGGATGCGGCCAGTGCGCCGCGGCCTGTCCGACGGGTGCAGCAACCTATGCCCTTCCGCCGCCCGATGCGCTGCTGCACAAATTGCGCGCAATGCTTTTGACCTACCGCGAAGCCGGCGGCTCCGGTGCGGTCGTGCTGCTGCACGACACCCAACATGGCAGCACGCTGATCGATGCGCTCGCCCGCCACGGCGACGGGCTTCCCGCCAATGTGCTGCCGTTCCCCGTCAACGAGGTGACACAGGTTGGATTGGAAGCGGTCGTGGCATCCTTCGCCTATGGCGCAGCGGGGATACGCTTTCTCCTCCGCGCGAGACCTCTGCACGACATCTCCGGGCTTTCTCAAACCATAACGATGGCTGATGCCATTGTTTCCGGATTAGGTTTTTCGGGGCGCCGGGTTGCGACTATCGAAACGGACGACCCGGACGTGCTGGGCGAAGTGCTGCGGTCGATTGAACCCGCGCCGGCCGTGGAGCGTCCCGCAACCTTCAAGACGGTAGGCAAGCGGCGCGACCTGCTTCGCTTCGCTCTTCACGAACTGCACCGCGTTGCGCCTGTGCCGACCGACGTCATTGCGCTGTCCCAGGGCGCGCCGCTTGGTACGGTTACCGTCAATACGGACGGATGCACTTTGTGCCTGGCCTGCGTGTCGGCCTGTCCCACCGGGGCTCTCCGCGACGATCCCGAACGTCCCGTGCTTAAATTCGTCGAAGATGCGTGCGTGCAGTGCGGATTATGCCAGAGCACCTGCCCGGAAAAGGTGATCACTCTGAAGCCGCAGATCGATTTCCGGGCCTCAAGGGCTCCGGCACGGATCATCAAGGAGGAAGAGCCGGCGCTTTGCATCCGCTGCAATAAACCCTTTGGGGTAAAGAGCACGATCGAGAAGATCGCTGCGAAACTCGAGGGCCGACACTGGATGTATCCCGCGGGCGACAAGCGGCTGGACGTGGTCAGAATGTGCGCGGACTGCCGCGTCACCGCCATGAGTGAACAACAGTTCGACCCGTTCGCCGGCGTGCCCGAACGCGCTTCGCCTCGCACGACCGATGATTATCTCCGTGAGCGTGAGACCAAGCGTTAGCTACTTGGCGGTGGCGCGCGCCAGGAAATCCGTAAGCGCCTTGCGATCCTTCGCGGATCCAATCCGCTGCTCCGGCATTTTTGTGCCAGGCGTATAGGCGTTCGGACCGAGTTCGAACAATTTTGACACGGTCTCGGGCGTCCACACGATGTCCATCGCTTTGAGCGCGTCGGAGAAGCGATAACCAGGCAGCGACGCGATCCTGCGGCCGTACAAGCCCGCAAGCGTGGGGCCGGCGCGCTGCGCGTCTTGCTCGGACAGGGTATGACAGGCAACGCACGCCCTGAACACCTCGGCCCCGTGATCTCCCGTATAGGCTGCAAGCGGATCGCGCGGCGTGGCTTGCAACGATGAGCCGATGGGGGCGCCGGTCAGCGCGTTCCAGCGCCGGATCCTGCCGTCGACGCCGCCCGTCAGCAATGTTGCGTTGTCCGGCAGGAAAGCGACCGACCACACGGGCGAACCTGTATCGACCAGGCTTCGCGCGATGCTTCGCGCCTTTCGGTCGATGACCGCCACGACACCGCCAATTCCTGCAGCAGCGACCGACGTGCCGTCTGGAGAGATCGACAACGCGACAATCGGCGTCTGGCCAGCTTGCACCTCGCCGCTTTCCCGGCCCTCCGACATCAGAAAGCGTAGCTTGCCATCAGCACCACCCGTTACGATCTCGCCGTCAGGCGCGACTGCCACGGCATTAAGGGGTGAGCCCAGCGTGATGACGTTTGGGGTGCCACCCGCCAATGGCCAGATCCTCAGTTCACGATCGTAACCCACGCTCACCAGCGATCGTCCATCCGACGTGAATGCGACGCCGTTGACGTTCTGCGCATGCCCCTCCAGCACCTGCTGCGCGCCATCGCCGAGCGACCAGATACGAACTGTATGGTCCCAGGAGGCAGAAGCCACTCTTGCGCCATCCGGCGAGACTGCAAGTGAAGCGATCGGCGCACCATGGCCCTCGAAAACCTGATCCGGCTGCTGCCGGCCAGGCGTCCAGATCGCTACCTTCGCATCCGCTCCGGCAGTCACCATCCGCCCATCCTTCAGGAAGGCCACCGCGTTCACCGCATCGGAGTGAAAGCGAAGGACCTGCTCGGCGGCTTCGGTCTTGAGCGACCATCGGATGGCGGCGGTGTCGAAGCTGCCCGACAGAACATTGTTGCCATCACTGGAAATCGCAATCGCCCGCACGGGCCCACCGTGACCTGTCAATTGCGCTGGCGCCGGCGCTGAATGCATCGCCAGCAGAGCGGCAACGATGCAGAGACTGGTGCTGAGACGTGGGACCCAATTCATCTGCGGCTTACAGGTCGTTCGGGCATGTCGTCGGTGTTGACACGGCGTACGTGCACTCGCTCGGTCTCGTCAATGATTGAAGCCGTTATCCGGTTTCCATGCTGCACCGCAGGACGGGCATGGCTCCGCTACTCAATGCCGCAACGGCTGTTGTCGGCTTGAACCGGGCATAGCCTGAACCTATGCTTGATCTGACACGTCGAGGACGACGTCATGCAAATACGACCTAAAACGTATCTGCATTTCATTTCGTTGTGGCGATCACTTCGCAATGCGATACCGCCACACCATGACGATGTGCCCGCTGAAACGTCACCGTTCCTCATCTATACCGCGGCCGTGCTGATGCTTCTCTTGGCCATTCTGGAACTGGACGCTCATCGAGGCGAACTGGAATTGCTCGGCCTTTTGGGGAACGACTACCCGATTCCGCCCGCTTTCCTGGGCCCGTAGCCCCGCCTCTCGACCACGATTTCGTTCGACCTCGCAGGCTCAAGCGCATCTATTTGCGAGCCCTGGCTGAACGGTCTGCTGCGCGGCCTTCTGCCTAAAGCGCGATGAGATTGGGATGAATCGTCATCGCGCTTTAGGTTGTTGTTTGAGCATGATCTTTTCGGAAAACCGCTGCGCACTTTTCCGGATCATGCTTTAGCGCTTGGAATCCCGCGGAAAGACCAATGACCGATCGTCAAAATCGTCGACCGGCAGTTTGTCTGCGCTTCGACCGCTTTGCATGCCCTGCAATGTCGACGTGCTTGATGTTCCGGCGCGCCCGACCGTTGCGTTCGAGTGTGATCGCGGGATGCCGGTCACAGCAGCAAGCAGACCAACAGCGGCGATAGAACAAATGATCAAAGGCTTCATGCGAAATCTCCTGTCCGCCAGAAATCCCCGCAGCGATCTGATTAGCGCGAAGCCTGACGTGGGGGTGTGAGCCGCCTCACACCTCCCGGGATTCTTGCGCTCAGCGCCTGTCAGGTTCCTAGTTTGGAACCGTCAGAGTCGGCTTCATCCCCGGAGCGAGGTTCGTCGACCGCGCGGCGCGGCAAGGCTTGTTGGGCGCGATTTGTTTGGCGCGCTGGTCACGAACAATCTTCGGGAGGCGTTGCGAAACAGCACGTCAGGCACGAAAATCTCAGACCATCTATCGCACCAGTTTCGCACCAGAAACGATCTCACCGGAACACAACGAACACGACCGAACGCAGACCAAAACGCGTCCAGATCAACGAAGCCGACTTCGAAGCGGCCGCATTGGCACGGGGGCGGCTCAGTTTTCGGACAATCACATCTTGATCGCATTCGCAAAGAGCCTGTCACCCCACTCGTACAACGGCCGCATGAAGTCCGATTGGGTGTGGATTGCTCGACCTTTGCGCTCGCGCCATTTTCGTCCGTAGGTATCGAACGGAAAGTGTCGCATGTAGTAGTCGCAGGTCTCTTCCCAATGGTCGACCGACAACGATTTGCCGTAGTGTTGGCAATAGAGGCCAGTCGCCACGCGTTCAACGCCACCCGGCTCGCGCGCATGGTGCTCTGCGAAGGTGACCTCCAACCGGTTTCGCCACAACATCAGAATGTCTCGCCGTTCCGGACCGAAGAAACGACGAAAGTCCAACAGTTCGCAATCGGCCTGATAGGGTGCATGATCCCCAGGAGTCATATAGGCGTCGAACAGTTGAACCCGCACGCCGTCGCATTCTCTAGAATGCGTTCCTTCTATGAATCCGCGTAAATCCCCGGTAACGCGCTCATCCGCATCGAAGCAAAACATCCAGTCGAACTGCAAATGCTCGCGCGCCGTCTGCAACAAGAGGCCGCGATGCCGACCCTCAGCAATCCGGCGCGCCTCGATGTCAGCTTCCCACGACCGATTTGTCACAATCAGAGCGACTTTCGGATGTTCGCATAGAATCTCCAGCGTACGATCCGTGCTCGCGTCATCATAAGCGACAATCGCATCGACCTGCTTGCCCACGTAATCCAGTGTGTCTCTGAGAATAAGCGCTTCGTTACGAACGCGGGTAGCGCCGATTAGAAGGTGCTTGTCACCCAATAGACCTGTGTTGCAAGCAATGATTCGTTCGCCCTCGCGAAGTAGCCAACCAATGGTGCCCGGCATGATCGACGCCTCCCGACTATAAAAAATTGACACCAACGATGGCGGACGGGCGCGTATCAGCAAGATTAAGAACTCTCGTTGTCGCCGCATCGAGCCGGCGAGCCGCCCCTCTTGACCATCCCTCCCCATACGCGATTTCGTGATATCTTCTCGAAGAGGTTGTTAGATCAGCGAATGCAAGGCCGTGACCGCGGCCTCGCGGGTCGCCACAGGAACGAACAAATTTATCGAATGTGGTGATAGAACGTACTTTTCAACGACAATCCCACGGGATTGCAGAATTTGCATCGCCTGAAATGGCAAGTCTGAAGAAACGCCGCCGAAGCAAGTGAGGCTCACCGAACTCAAAGTCTCACGCCCTTTGCGCAAGTCCTTGCTCCTTTCCAGCGTGCGCAGCAGAGTGTCGAGCGTTTCCGACTCGCAAGTCATCATGATGCGCGTTTTTCCGGCCGTGAAAGCCGAGACGAGGACTTGCGGCCAAGATAGGCCGTTTTGCTTGAGATGCTGCGCAAATTTCTCAAAACCGTGACTGAGATTCGTCGAAGCGATCTCCACATGCTCAATACGAGCCATCGAGTTGACGGCCAAGACTTTTCCGCTTTCCATTCCGATAACCTCTTTCATCACTCGCGTGCTGTGTTCGGAATTGCCCCATTTTCGTAAGAACAAAGGGATATTTTGGCTTTGTGCCAGCTCCACGCTGCGAAAATGCAAAACCTTGGCGCCCCAAAAACACATTTCGGATAAGGATGCAAAATCCAGCCGGCGCAATGGCTTTGCGTTCGCCACGACGCGCGGATCGGCCGAGCAAATTCCGTCGACCTCTTTGATAATTTCACAGCGCTCGGCCTTTAGCGCCGCAGCCATGGCGACTGCAGTGGTGTCGCTGCCGCCCCTGCCTAGTGTGGTGATCTCTTTGGTTCGCGGATTCACGCCTTGAAAGCCCGCTAAAACCACGATGCGTCCGCGACCGAGTTCTTCGAGCACGCGCGCAGGCCGCACATCTAAAATTCGCGCGGAAGAATGAGATTCGTCTGTCATTACACCGGCCTGACTCCCGGTAAAACTAATGGCTGGCGCACCGAGATCAGACAGGGCCATGCTCATCAACGACATGCTGATGCGCTCACCGGTCGTTAGCAACATATCCAGTTCGCGGCGGTTGGGATGCGGGCTTACTTGATAAGCCGCCTTAATTAATTCGTCGGTCGTCTTACCCATCGCTGAAACGATCGCCACGACGCGATGACCACGGCTGTGCAAATCGGCGAGGCTCCTCGCAACCGCGCGAATTTTTTCCGGGGTTTCTAGACAGACGCCGCCGTATTTTTGCACGATGGTCGGATTGTTGCGCATTTACGTGCGACGGCAGCTGTATGAGCGGTGGCTTGATGTTCGCTTCGCTCCGCCGGATAATCTCATGCATCTAGCTCCAAGATTGCTGCGCTCCGCGCAGAGATTTGACCACCCCCTATCGGGTTTCGCGACGTTTTTTTCCGCGCGCCAGCGCGTCTCTGAGGTTCAGAGAATAGGCCAGTGCACGCGGTTGCCCACGTACCTCTCCGCTCATCGCCTTTCACAGCTCTCCAAGTATTCGATACAAGAATCGTTTTTCTTGGCGGAAGATTGGCGGTCACGACAAGATCGGCTGGGTAACGCTAAAGGTTCTGCCGACCCGAAAAATAATCCCTGAATGAAAGTGTCGTACCGGTTTCGCCGGGAAATGGCCACACGCACGTCCTCGGACCAGCGGTGCCGCCGACCCGTCTCCACCGCTTCAAGCCGTTCGACTTGGGCACTGAGGCCCATCACCGTCCATCAGGACAGTTCTCAATACCGCGCCTCTTTCGGCAAGGCGGCCCCGCCGGATGTGTCCTAACAGAGTGGCCCGACGTCGTGTTTTCTAGGACGTTCCAAGACTTGTCAGCCTTGCACTCCCCAAAGGCCTTGCCCAAGGCAGCTAACGAAAATTTGGGTCCAGATGCTGGACATAATCGATGTGGATCAAATATCATCCACCATTGCGCGCGATTGTTCCAAGCTCCGAGAGCTTGGCGGCCGGGCCCTTGTCGGCTGAGACAACAACTGACGCCCCCCGAGCCCGTGCCTACTTTCGCTTGGTTGCCCTGAGTTAGTGCGTCGCTACCAGCAAGGTTGCGCTATGCTGAAACACTTGCTCATTGAAGTCATTGGTCACGTTTCCGGTCTCAGCGACGCGCAGCTTGAACAAATTGAGCGGTCATTGCCCGCGACCAAGGCGCTGATCGATCTTCTCAGTAAGGCACATCCGATCATCGAACAGGCGGAAACGCTCTATAATGAGGCGCAGCCGCTAATCGATCAAGCTAGGAAAGAGTGGCAAACGGTCGGCCCTGCAGCGCACATTTTGATTGATGTGATCTCACATCATCTCAACAAAGGCAGTTCGCCGGCGGAGGCCACTGAGGCAGTGCGCGCGGCGCTCGGCGGGTCAATACAGAACGTTGCGCAGGATCGTGGGATGGACCGGGGAATGAACCGCGTGACCGTGTTTGGGGGGACCGGCTTCGTTGGTTGTCGCGTTGTACGCCATTTGAGCGTCTCCACCGTTACGGTGCGTATAGCCTCACGGCATCCTGCGCGGGCCGAGGGCGACAACGCGGAACAGGTCATCGCTGATGCCCATGACGAGCGCTCTGTAGAGGCCGCCGTTATGGGTGCCGACGGCGTCGTCAACGCGATCAGCCTTTACACCGAGCATGGAGGCGACACATTTCATTCGGTGCACGTCGAAGCTGCCGCCAGGATCGCTGGAGTGGCACGGCGGGCCGGGGTCAAACGGTTTGTGCACCTATCAGGCATAGGCGCTGACCCCACATCGCCGTCGCCCTATATTCGCAATCGCGGCGAGGGCGAGGTGGCTGTGCAAGCGGCATTCCCTGGCGCAGTCGTTATCCGCCCGGCGGTAATGTTCGCGCCGGACGACGCCTTTCTCACGACAATTCTTGGGCTGCTTCGGACCCTGCCGGCTTATCCGCTATTCGGCGACGGCAGGACGAGGCTTCAGCCGGTGTACGTGGACGACGTCGCCGCGGCGATCGCACAGGTCCTGCGGCAAACACAAAGACCGTTTCCAATCTACGAACTGGCCGGCCCGCGCGTTTACTCATACGGCGACCTGTTGCGGACCATTGCGCGCACCGCCGGATTGCGGCCAATGCTGGTGCGAGTACCCTTTGCTTTCTGGAATGCCGCCGCCGGCCTCGCTGAGATCCTGCCGCACCCGCCGCTCACGCGCAATCAGGTTGAGCTTATGCAGATCGACACGATGGTCTCGGGCAGCCGGCCGGGATTCGGTTCACTCGGAATTTCGCCGCGATCGCTCGAAGAAGAACTCAAAGCGATGCTCAAGCATACAAACGAGGAAACTCAAAACACAAATGAGGGTCGAGCCAGGTAGGGTTGAGACTTCGTTACCGTGTCACGATGTGACTACTGATGTCGGGAAGCGGCTTACCTCCGAGGTCGCGCACTAGGCCCGATAGATCGATGGTCGCAGCTCAGGGGTCAGTTCATCCGCCAAAGTTTTTACAAGAGCCGAAGGGGAATGACCCTCCCGAGTGAACCCTTAGCGTGCGGCCAGCCGCCTGGAGCTGTCCGAATTAGGACAATCGATCTGTCACATTAGGATACCCAACGGAGTGCTCCTTTTGCGCAGTCACCTCTTCACTTTGACCGGGAATAAATTGAGTTGGCCGGCTCGACTCATCCAGCCCAAGTCCGGACGGCAGGCGGCCCTACCACGCGACTCGCGAGGCGGGGTCGTTGCGTGTAGGGCTATCAGATGTGCTACCAGTTGGGCCGCAAGATGGTAGCGGGAAAAGCAGATCATGACTGACGATCAGGTCAATCTCGTGGTTCGGCACCTTTGCGAGCAGTTGCACTTGACGCTCCGATTGAAGGGCAGCGAGGCACATCCACCAAACGCCAAGGATATTGGTTTCGATCCTGCCTCTGTAAGAACTGTGTTACTGACGTTCGGCGGGCTTCACAATCCACCACGAGGCAATCGGGGCGAGCGAAGAGCCGCCGTGGTCCTAATGAAAAGCCCAGGACAGAGGTCCCGTGCCAAGGTCCGGGTCGTACGCACCGGTCCACCTTTGAGCCGGTGACTTCCGGTCTACTCGCGTGAACGGAATTTGCCAGACCAACGCGACTGGTCGGGCTCGTGCCAATAGACGTCTTTGCGTCTACTCAATTATTTGGTCAGCTTGTGCGAGTAGTGTCGTCGGAACTACGAGCTTGAGCGCTTTTGCAGTTCTAACGTTGATCCATAACTCGACCCGTGTCGGCTGTTCGACGGGCAAGTCGCTGGCTCGTGCACCCTCAAGGATTCCTTTGACGTGGTAAGCTGATCGAATAAAAAGACGCCGTCTCGACGCACCGTAAGCGAGTAGACCACCTTCCCCGACGAAATCCGGCGATGTTGCGAAGCTCGGAATGCGGTGCATCAACGCCAACGCGGCGATGCGGCTTCGATACGCGAAACGAGGACGACTTCGCGACTCCATCGACCATCGGCCCCGGACCCGGCGAGCGCAAGAGCGCACCCGCGTTAGCATTACTTGGGCCGCTTAACGATACCAGATCGCTTCGCAGATGGCCTCCGGGTGACGATCGTTTCAATACCTTGCAGCGTCCGCGCGAATTCGGACCGCAGGTGCTGCGCGTGTGCTGCATCCTTCGGCTCAGATAAAAATGCAATCTTCACGAAGAAGCGGTTCAATCGCGATGTGACGAGAAGATTGTCAGAGTGTTGCGAGCGTAAGTTCGTGATCTGTCGTCGCATCTCAACGAGATCGAACCGGTCATCGTCGGGCTTATTCGCCAAATGAAGCTCATACCGTTGCGGTAGATAAACGAAGCCGCCGCGCCGAGTATCTTGGCGCGACGACCTCGCCATGGTGAACCCGGACGGGGCAATGTCCGGTGCAGAGAGGTTAGCGCTCCGCAGCTCGGGTGCAATCGAAGACGCGGATTAAGCTTGATGTCGTCGCGGAAGGTTAAATCTGGAACAAGCGCTACTGTGGTCTGCAGCACGCCCGCGCGTCCAGTTAAGCGCTCCTTCTCCAGCGACGTCCCGGCCACGCGATCAAGGTCGGAGCCTAGCGCTTTGGCGCGGGTTACGTCGCGCTCAATCGATCGCTCGGACTTGCCAGATTTTGCCGCCGTGTCCTTAGCGAAACTGTCCATAAGGCCGTCAAGCCGCCTTTCGCTTGGAGATCAGCTTCGCCCGTTGCGCCGACGTCAGGTCGCGGCGGATCAGGTTTTCGTCGATTTCCATATCCAACCAAATTCAACTTCACGAAGCACTCGCCCGGCGAGCGTGGCGGCCCCGCGAATTGCCGCTATCGAATGCCGCTAGCGCCGCTATTTGTTGATGTAAGTGACTGAAAAACACTTGCTGGCGCTCCCTAGGGGAATCGATCCCCTGTTTCAGCCTTGAGAGGGCTGAGCAGCAAGAGTGAGTTCGCCGCCGGAGTTGTGGCTAGGATCAAGAGCCGAGCCCCTGGTTCAGGCGGAGTTCCATCCATCAAGGACTAGGTGGTTGGCTCGAGCTTTTGTCAGAATTCGCGGCCTAGTTCACGAGTCGCGACCCGCTAGGCTGCCTTTGACGAGACTTCGACCTACGACATTTAGCGGGCAACGCGAACTCAGAACTCAATATCGAGCGCGCTTCCCCTATCGACTCACGAGTTTTGGCTTTTGGTGAAAATCGACTCATGATTCTTGGGTTTCTCGACTCGCGAATTTTTGGCAGGCCACGATAAATCAATGGGTTAAGCGACTCGCTTTTGATTGGTCCCGACACGCTTCGCGAGCTTCGGCTAGGCAAACCGGTGCCGCAAATGGCAAGCGAAGCGGCGAAGGCTGCCGCGCCGAAGCCCGACGGGCGAAGGCGGGCTGCGAAATCAATGATTTGGGCCTTGACCGAATTTTCCGGTGGACCGGCTGATTTTGTTGGAGCCAGACATGATCAAGATCGCGACACTCCCCGTTGCGACACGCGATGCCCGCGAGCGCATCCAGCGGCGGATGTGTGGCGCCGTTCCTGCCTCTCTCATTCCTGCCTCTCTCATTCCGGGACTGAACATGCGCAAGCTTCTGGCGATTTTGGTGATCTCGTGCTGGGCCACTTCGGCTTACGCACAAACGGCCGACCTCATTGTCACGAACGCAAAGATCGTGACGCTGGATCCTGCATCGACGATCGCGCAGGCGCTCGCCGTCCGCGACGGCAAGATCGTTGCAGTTGGCGGCAACGATGCCATGGAAGGCCTGATCGGGCCCGCGACGCGCCGCGTCGACGCCGGCGGACGCACGATCATTCCGGGATTGATCGATTCCCATATTCACGCCGTGCGCGCCGGCCTCACCTACGCCACCGAGGTCAACTGGATCGGCGCAAAGACCATTGGCGAAGCCATGGAACGCTTGCGCCAGGCGGCCAAAGCGCGCCCGGCGTCCTGGATCATCGTGGCCGGTGGCTGGAGCGACTTGCAATTTGCGGAGAAGCGGCGGCCGACGCTCGCCGAGGTGATGTCGGCCGTGCCCGACAATCCGGCCTACATCCAGCTGTTCTATTCGGCGCTGCTGATGACGCCGAAGGCGCAGCAAGCCCTCGGGATCTCCGCGGATCAGTTGCCGGCCGGGATCACGGCCGAGCGTGCCACATCGGGCGAAACCACGGGCTGGTTCAACGGCTCCATCGTCAGTATCTCCGCGCTGTTCGATCGCCTGCCGAGGCCCAATTTCGAAGAGAATGTCGCCGGAACCCGGCAGTTCTTCACGGAGCTCAATCGTCTCGGAATTACCGGGATCGTGGATCCCGGCGGCTTCAGCATTTATCCCAGCCACTACGCCGCCTTGCAGAAGCTCTGGCGTGAAAAATCACTTTCGGTGCGGGTCGCCTTCAGCCTGTTCGCCCAGAATGTCGGCGCTGAGTTCGAGGAGTACAAGACTCTCACGCCGTTCCTGCCGATGGGATTCGGCGACGACATGCTGCGATTCAACGGAATCGGCGAGCGGATCACCGGCGCCATGTACAACAACAACGCGCCCGACGCGGCCACCAAGGAAAAGTTCCTCGAGATCATTCGCTGGGCGGCAAAACAAGGGCTGACGGTCACCATCCATTGGCAGGAAGACAAATCCGTCCATCAGCTCCTCGACCTCTATGAAGAGGTCAACAAGGAGACGCCGATCGCGCCGCTGCGCTGGTCCATCGCCCATCTCGACAACACCTCGCCCGAAACGCTGGCGCGGATGAAGGCCCTTGGTGTGGGCTGGACCATGCAGGACGCGATGTACCTCGGAGGCGACCGTATCGTGGCGCAGGCCGGCGAAGCCGCGCGCCAGATGCCGCCCATCGTCACGGCATTGCGCACGGGCGTCCATGTCGGGGCCGGCACGGATGCGCATCGGGTCGCATCCTACAATCCGTTCGTGGCGCTGCAATGGATGCTCGACGGCAAGACCGTCGGTGGACACTCGACGCGCGGCCCGGACGAAACACCCAGCCGCGAAGAGGCCTTGCGCCTCTACACCGTGGGAAGCGCCTGGTTCAGCTTCGACGAGACGCGGCGCGGCACGCTCGAAAACGGCAAGCTCGCCGACTTCGCGATTCTCGACCGGGATTTCATGTCCGTCCCCGTCGAGCAAATTGGCGCCACGGCGTCTCTGCTGACGGTCGTGGGTGGCAAGCTCATCTACGCAGCGGATGTATTCGCAAACGCAAAATAAGAGCTGGAGGCCCGCCGTGCCGCTCTCGCGAAATCTCGGCCTATTGTCCAATGCAGCGATATTTGCTCTCGTCTCAAACCATGCAGCTCGGGCCGACATACGTTCCAGCCAGTTCCTGGGCCGCGGTCCCTTGCTGGCTGCCCGGCAGCCGCGCTCATTCAACCACCTCGTCGGCGCGTAACAGGAATGACTCCGGTACTTTCAGACCGAGTGCCCTGGCGGTCTTCAGATTGATGACGAGGTCGAACTTGGTCGGCTGTTGGACTGGCAAGTCGGCGGGCTTCGCCCCGCGCAAAATCCTGTCGACAAAGGTCGCGGCAAGCCGCCATAGGTGGGTTGCGTCCACGCCGTAGGACATCAGCCCGCCCGCCTCGACGAACTCTCGGTATTCAAACATCGTTGGAATTCGCGCGGTCAGCGCTCGGGTCGCAATGGCGAAGGTGAGTGGGACGCCGACGGCATAGAGTGCGTCCGCACGGTCCCTGAGGGCCTCGAAAGCCGATGCAACGTCCTCTGCGCGCCGGATTTCCAATATCGTCGCCTCGAGGCCGAGGGCGGAGGCCGCCGCTTGCACCTCATCCATCCTGTTTTTGAAACCGGGGCTATTGGCATTGACCATAACGGACAAGCGGCGGAAACCTGGGACAACCTCGCGCAACAGCTCGAGGCGCTTGCCGGCAAGACTGATGGGGTTGAGCGCCAGGCCGGTCGCATTGCCGTCCGGTCGGGCCAAACTTGCGACGAGGTCGCTGCCAACAGGGTCGCCAGAAATGGAGACAATTGGGATGAGCGATGTCGCGCGTTTTACCGCGAGAGTCGGAGATCCCCCCACCGTGACGATGACATTCACCTTGAGCCGGACAAACTCCGTCGCAATTTCCTTGGAGCGTTCGGTATGTCCCTCCGCAGAGCGATAC
Organism: Bradyrhizobium sp. S3.7.6; assembly: GCF_054061875.1. NCBI lineage: Bacteria > Pseudomonadati > Pseudomonadota > Alphaproteobacteria > Hyphomicrobiales > Nitrobacteraceae > Bradyrhizobium > Bradyrhizobium sp. S3.7.6. The sequence goes on from NZ_JBSSEQ010000001.1 coordinate 8,181,012, forward strand.
TCGATCGCAACGGTCCGCCCCGCGATCCAACCGAGTTCGCGCAACCGATCCTCGAAATCCTGGGCCGACCAGGCCGGGCCCAAGAATCCGATGATGGGTAGCTTTCTCGTCTGCTCCGCCCGCGCCGGGCTCGGGCCCATAACCGCGGCAACGCCGACGAGCGTGATGAACTCGCGCCGCCTCATTGAGTTACTCGTTTGAAGCGCCCGACTGAGGCATACAGCCTAGCATTTTTCAACCGGGAGCCGAGCGAGAAAAGGGCTGGCAGCCCGCCCTAACCGTGCGACGCAATGTCCGCAACGGGTCAAAAACGGCGCTTGGGAAGTCGGCCGGTCACTTCCGGTCCGCCCCGATAAGCGGACCACTTCGCCGTTCGCTTGCACTTCGCATTGGGGCCATCAGTAGAAGTAAGCCGTCCTCACTCGATCACTTCGTCGGTGCGGGCGAGGAGCCCTGGCGGTACAGCCACGTCGAGAGCCTTTGCCGTTTTGAGGTTGACTGCCAACCAAAGCTTGCTTGGAAATTCGATGGGAAGATCGCCCGGGTGTGCCCCCCTAAGGATCTTGTCCACGAAATAGCCGGCGCGACGATAGCACCAGCGCAAGTCAACGCCATAGCTCACAAGGCCGCCGTGGACAACGTGCTCGCGATATCCGAAGACGGTCGGCAGCAGCTTTTCAAGGGCGATAGCACCGATCTGCTCGCTCATGTTGAGCAGCAGGTTCGTCTGAAGGACAACGGTGACATCGACCCCTTCGTTCGCCAGCGCAGCGAGCGCATTCGGAATGTCCTGCGCCGTACTGGCATCGGCTTCGACCACGCTGAGGCTCAAAGCCCCACAAGCTGCCCTCAAATCCCCGACTTGAGGCGGACCCTTGGGATCGTTCATGTTGATGAGCAGTCCGACGCGCCTTGCCTTCGGCACGATTTCTCGCGCGAGTTCAATTTGCTTGGTCGGCAAACCCGCGATGTAGGCCTCAATGCCCGTTACATTTCCTCCTGGGCGAGCTTCGCTGGCAATCAAGCCGAGATGGACCGCATCGGCAAGCGGGGACAGACAATCGGTATTGTCGATGTTGCCTTTCGGGCAGCGACGGCTTCCAGTGTTGCTGGCACAGCGATGATATCGGGTTTGAGCAGAGCCACCATCTCCTCAATCGATGGTACCCGGTCCCGGAAGATGTCCGTTCGCCGAATGATATCGATGTTACGGCGTTGCTCGTAGCCGAACTCCGAGAGCCCCTTAACGAAATTGCCGAACGCCAAGTCCACCATGAATTGGGGCAACGTCACCTCCGGAGGTGCAGCTCCTGCCCATGCGATGAGCGGACGTTTTCGCGCGGGCTGCGCTCTTGAGCCTTGACCAAACAATGTCGATCCTGCTGCAGCGCCAAAAACGCCGAGATATTCGATGAACTCCCGCCGTCGCATGCGTCCCCCCTGTACGGGCCACGCTATTGGCTGGTGAGGTTAGCACCTTGCAGCGGTCTGTGCGGCAATTTAGCGAGCCCGTTGCCCAACCGGCATTCGCCGGGGGATGGTCGAGATGGGTCAAAGGCTGCCCTCGGCGGCTCTATGGCGCTATTCCGCTTAGCCCTCTGAAGTGGACCGTGCGACGCTTGGCCCCGCCCTTTCCGCTTCGCCCTTTCGTCAACCAGCGAAACAACCAATTCTGAGATTACGGTGACAGTGCACTCAATGACTCCGGCCGCTTTCGCGGGTTCGATGGCTCATGAAACTGTCACCGTAATCGTGCCGAGTCGATCGCAGGGAATCTGGGGCCAAAAGGGGTCCACGTCGCCTATGTCCTGATCGACGCGGTGATTGACCTCCAATGGACGCGCGCTCGCCGTCCCGATGCACCCAACGATTTCTTTATCCAGCCCGCCGCCATCCCAATGAGGCGTGGCACGTCGCCAAACAGTCGAAGAGCGCCTGCCCTTCGGCGAGACTTGGTAGAACGAAATACGCTGGCGATACGCGAACGCAACACGACCGTTCGCGAGCTTGTTGTCACCGTCCCTCGTAAACGGGTGGACGCTTTTGTGCCTCGGCATCACGGCCTTCCTGGAAATCCCTGGTCGTGAGCAGCGCACTATATTGGACGCCGAGCTTAGCGAGCGCCGTCTGAGAGTCTTCGAGCGCCATATGGGAGGAGGCCAGGGACGTCTTAATGCCGAGAGGGCCGCATGCGGCGATCTTGTTGGCGATCTCGACAGCCTTCGCGAGAGCCGCATTTCGATTTGGGGCCACTTCCTGAACCGTTCCCATCCGGAGGGCTTCCTTCGCACCCCAATGATCGCCTGTTAGAATGAACCGCATGGCATTTCCCCATCCGGCTTCTCTGGGGAAACGAACCGTTGCACCGCCTCCGGGAAAACGGCCGTGCGTGTTCTCATCCTGACCGAACTCCGTGTCTTCCGACGCTACGCGTATGTCCGCTACAAGGAAAAGCTCGTGCGCCATATTCCAGGTGTCGCCATGCACCGCGACAACCAGAGGCTTCGTGAGCGCTGGCCTGGTCCGCCCTAGAGGGTCGATGAAGCCGGGCCCATCCATCATCTTTTTTCCAGACTGAGCGAATGCCTTGTAGGCATCGACATCGACACCTCTGGAGAAGCGGTCGCCATAGCCGAACAGAACCGCCGCACGGAGCGAGGGATCCCGATCGTACTCGTAGTATGCTCTCGCCAAGCTTTCTGTCGCATCCGGATCCAGCCGGTTGTCGATGTAGGGTCGATTGATGCCAATCAGTACAATTTGGCCTCTGCGCTCGATGGTGATCTTCGTCTGCTGATCGTACGGGATGTCCGCCATAAGCCTGGACTGCGCGGCCTCGTCGGTTCGTGATGTCATCGACTTGTCTCCCGATTTCTGGGCCTGCAACGCAACCGTCCCGAAAAGAACGGCCACTACTCACCGCGATCGGTGCTGAAAGCTGTGGTGTTGAGCAACGCCAGGCATTGCCCCATAAGTCCTGTTGGCCCCATACCAGGGAGCCGCGCCGCCAGGGAGTTCGAGGCCCATTCTGCCTGCTGGCGTTAACTCGCAGTCGTTCAATATATCCCTATTGGGATATTGCGCCTGAAACGAAGCTGGATTTTGAGTCGCCCACGTCGGGCACTGGGCACTTGCAGAGCTTATCGCGCCAATCGACATCATCGCTGCAATAATGGAAGTCCTGAATCCAATCATAATCGTACTCCGAACGGTTGTTGTTTTCGTGCGGAGCGTTCGCGCTGGCTAGAATCGGCTGCTCTGTTGAAAGCGTTTCCTGCGAATTTTTTTGACAAGGATTAGCTAGGTATGCGCTTGGGAAAAGACACGCAGTGGAAAATCACAGCTGCGCGAACGGCACATCGGCACGCTCACCATTGCGTGAGCCGCCCCCGCATCCACGGATGTCTGAGGTCGGGATTGCGGTCCTAGATCATGCGTCGAGGCTGTTGAAAGGAGCCGCCGAAAACCTCTTCCTTTCGCGTTCGGTAGATGGTGACGACCTCCCGGCACGCTTTGACATTCAACCGGTGGAAATCGATCTTCAATTGATCCAGCTCGCCAACGGTTATCCGGTAGTTGGCCGCGCCCAGGAACAGCAGCGCCATCGTGGTGGGCCATGAGAAATCGAGAGACTTGGCCAGGATCAACACCGGCTCACGATCCTTCTCGATCAATGCCCGTTCCGCGACGTCTATTGGAAGCCCACAGAGCAACGACAGGGCAACGGTGGTCTCGTTGAACTTGAGAGAGTGAGCAAGTTCGAAGACCTTGTCTTCCGTCAATTCGCCTCTCTCGTGCAGTTTGGCCACCGTGCGTTTCGCCGTGAAGTAATCCTTCGACGCCGGGCCAAACCTGGCGTGAATGGCCCCGGTGACATCGACGACGACGCGATGGACCTGATGTTCGATATCCGGACGTTCCCTCTTCAACTTTTGCCGCACCTCTTCGGAGGCTTTGGCGATCAACTGGTGGAAGAGATGTCGAGGAATATCCTTTCGAAGTCCTACCGATTCAGCGAGGATCGAATCCCCTTCCGACCGCCGCACCAGGTGCAGAAATCCGGATTTGGAGAGGTTCGCCCCGGCATTTGAAGCGACCGAGGTTACGACCTCGGGAGATCCCCGCACCACCAGGACATCGGTGACCGCTTCGGGGACCGTTTGTCGCTTGGAGATTGCAAGCAAATGTTGCTGGCTCTTGTTCTTGGCACACGCAATCAATGTCTCGGTGTCAAGGCGCTCCGACTGACTGAGAACCGGCCATGCGACATCGATGCAGTCGTCGCTTGCCATCTGCCGGGTCAACGCATAGGGCGCGTTTGAGCTGCATGCGAGCTTTCCTGCGAGCTTCGCCCGCGCGCTCGTTTCAATCTCCTGCGCGAGACGACCGATGACCTCACCGAACGTCCAGATCTGCTCCTCGGAATACGTGCCGGCGATCAGGATGTCCGCCGCATGCCAGAGCGCCCGCAGACAACTCTCGGGATTTCCTCTCGCAACTGCTTCGTCCAACTCGGCCAGGAATGACGTGATAGCAGCCATTGATGCGCTCGCAGTTTGAAAATGATCGAACGACAAAAGCGGGATTTCAAAGCAATGGGCGATGACACCACCCAGACCTGAACACGCGGTAAAATCATTCCCGCCGCCTCCGAACGGGCATAAGGTCGGCCTAATCAGATCGATCGAATTTTAGGTATTGCCTGACTTGGAGGAGGCGGACGCCGTCGACAACCCGCCCAACGGAGCTGCACCCGCGAGGTCGCGCGTTTTGACCAGCAGCAGCCTCTGGCAAGCGAAGGATGACCCTCGACCGGGGCAGCAGCACGGCCCACCGAATGGTTCGGCTCACGCTTAAGGGATTACGGCGACAGCGCTACTGCGCGCCGTACTCGAATGGCTGCCATTGTAACTGGAGGCGCGACCGGCGTAACTACAATACCAGCAACAGTCCCGAAACCAGCAAGATGCTGAGGATAATTCGCCGGAACAGCGCGTCATCGACGCAGCGAAAGACAAAAATCCCGAGCGCCGTTCCTGCAACGAGCGCCGGGATGCCGACGGCGAAGTCAACCAGGACCTTTGTCGACAGATCTCCTCGGATCAGCATGAGAACAAGTGCGAATATCTGCATGGCGGCGATGAAGGGTTGAACCATTCCGCGCTGTTCGGTTTTTGGCACGCCGTGGATGTCACACCATATGGTCGGTATTGCACCCGGCATTGCCGTCAACCCGCCGACAAAGCCTCCACCGAAGCCGATCAATGCATTACGTCCCGCATTCATCTGCAAGCGATGAGAGAGCACCGGCCGGAATAACGTGTAGGCCGCGTAGCAGGCGACGGCGAGACCAAAGCTCTCCCTGAAGATCCGGGCGTCTGCAGCTTGCAGCAACCACACGGCGATCGGAACGCCGAGCAATCCGCCGACGACCAGTCCCGAGCTCTGCTTCCAGCGAATGCTTTTTCTCAAGGCCCAAAGACCCGCGGCTTGCACGGTGATGCTGCAGGCCATCATCAGCGGGACCGCCTCCCGTGGTGGGAGAACGTGAAGGAGAATCGCGCCGGCCACCGCCGAAAAGGCAAAGCCCGCGAGGCCCGAGACGAAAGCGCCGCAAAACACGGCGATGCTGAGCAGGCAAAACGACGCCACGTCGCCCATGAGCTAACCCTTCTTGTCTGTCAAATCCTGGAATAGCGAGCTGGCGATCAGTCCCCGGACGACAGTCCGGGCGGCTCGGGCGGTGCCCCGGCATCGCTCTGGCGGGTCGACGTCAACGTCGTGGCTGCAAGGATGTGAAAAATGATAACGCAGATGGCGATCGTTGCGAGCAGCGTATTCTCGCCCGGCGCCGAAATCCGAAGCTTGCGTTCGGGGGACTTTTCACTGACCGGCATTGTCTCGCCCTCCAACATCTGACCGAGAGGCAAACTGGGGCCACCCATTGTCGGTCAGGTGACGATTCTGTCGAAGGGTGCGCTCTGCCTGCAGCCGTCGCGAATGGTGGAGCGCTTGAAGGAGGCGCCCAAACCAGCCTTCCTTTCGGGAAGACCCCGTGGAGGCGACAAACGAACTCGCTGAAATTGACGCATCGCCTCTGGGTGAAGCTCTGCCGTTAAACAATGGTACGGAGGATGCCACGAGCGACTGAAACATCTTGTGAAGCAACAACCCATAGAACACGCGGGTGAGACGCCGTGCCTTATCTTCCAAGCGCATGACACGAACACCTTGTGTGAGTGACCGGATACGGCTGGAAGTATCGAGCGGGACGCGGGGCCACGCTTTAAGGCGAGCTTAATTTGTTCTTATCGTTTCCTTGATTCTGAAGGGTGTGCTTGCTTTCGGGCCCGCGTACCGGTTGAATATCCGCCTTGCGCACACCTCCGAAGGCATTGTTTTGCTGTACCTATTTGACGAGTTTGTCCTCGACACCGACCGGCGGGAATTGCGCCGTGACGGACGTACGATCCCGTTGCAGCCCCAGGTTTTTGACATCCTCGAATATCTGATCCGCTACCGCACCCGGGTGGTGACCAAGGACGATCTGATCGGTGCAATTTGGGGCGGGCGCATCGTCTCGGAGTCAGCGCTCACCACCCGCATCAACGCGGCCCGTACCGGAATAGGCGATTCCGGCGAGGCGCAGCGGCTGATCAAGACTTTGCCGCGCAAAGGCGTCCGCTTTATCGGCACGGTTCGGGAAGCGGCCAGGGAGGTCGAGAACGCGGTCGTACCTCTGAAAACCGAAATCTCCGCTCTGGTGGTCGGCCGGACCCCGTCCTTCGAGACGATCGACCAGATGACGCGGCACGTCCTGTCTGGCAAACGGCAGATGGCTTTTGTCACCGGAGAAGCCGGGATCGGCAAGACGGCCTTCATCGCCAAGGCGCTCGAGCAGCTGACGGAACAGGGCTTCGATCAGCTCTATGGGCGCTGCACCGAACGGTTCGGAACAGACGAAGTCTTTCTTCCACTCATCGATGCGCTGGTGAGCCGTTATCGCGCAAACGGTCCGGAATTGATTTCGGCCGTTCGCGCCCACGCCCCCACCTGGATCCTGCAATTGCCAGGCGTCATCGACGCATCGGAACGCGCGGCTTTCCAGGACGAAGTGTTCGGCGCGACGCGCGAGCGGATGCTGCGCGAATTCTGCGATCTTCTGGAAGCGCTGAGCATCGACCGCCCCTGGGTTCTTGTTCTCGAAGATCTGCACTGGAGCGACTTCGCGACACTCGACGTACTGTCTCGCTTCGCGCGCGGGAACGGCAAAGCACGCGTGCTGGTCCTCTGCTCCTATCGTCCGGCCGACAGTTCCGTCGGCGGGCATCCCATCCCTCGCCTGCACCGCGATCTCGAGATTCACGGATATTGCAGCGAATTGCGCCTCGATCGGTTGTCGCGTCCGGAGGTCGAGCGTTACCTGGCATTGCGCTTCGGCGACGAGCAGCTTGCCTCCGGCCTGTCAAAGCCGGTATTCGAGCGAACGCTGGGACATCCCCTGTTTGTTGCCACGCTGCTCAAACACTTGATCGACCAGGAGTCGATCATCGAAATGGACGACGGATGGCGCTTGTCCTCACAAGCGGCATTTGCGCAAGATCGCATTCCAGACAGCCTCGTGAACATGATCGGCCACGAGCTCGATCGCCTCACCGACAACGAGCGGCGTCTGCTCGACGTCGCCAGCGTTGCCGGCGAAGAATTTTCTGCGGCCCTCGTTGCGGCCGGCCTGAGCGGCGATGCGATCGACGTTGAAAGGGACATCGAAGCGTCGATCCGGAAGGATCAGATCCTCGTTCGTTCGGGGGTTGCCGAGTGGCCCGACGGCACATACTCGGGCTGCTACGCTTTCCGTCACATTCTCTATCAGAACATCATTTACCAGAATCTGCCGCCCGGGCGCCGCGCACAAACGCACAAGCGCCTGGGCAAGAGGCTGGAGGAGGCCTATGCCGGCCGCACCCCTGAAATAGCGCCCGCGCTCGCACTTCACTTTGAGCAGGGTCGCGACTTTCCGAGCGCGTTGCGTTACCTCCGGGAAGCGGCAAAGAACTCGACGAAACGCCTCGGCCATGCGGAGGCCGCAAGCTATCTCACCCGCGCGCTTGGCATACTCGATCGTTTCGATGCTGCCGACAAATTCTCAACCCGCGTCGCTCTTTTGCGGGAGCGAAGCTGGGCTCTTCGTTCGTGCGGCGACCTCGCCGGCTCCATCCGCGATCTGCGAGACATGATTGCCTGCGCCGAACAAGCGGGCGAGATCAAGCAACAGCTCAACGGCCTCACGGCGGTGAGCAGCCTCTGCTTGCGCGTGGATCGCCACGCCTGCCTTGAGGCCGCTGAAGATGTGCTGTCGCGAAGCCAGGCGCTGGCGGACGACACATTCAAGGCTCTGGTCCAGGGCAGCAGCGCGAGCGTCAACCTGTTCCTCAACGGCTGGCGCAAACAGGACGCCACGCTCTGCGACAGGGCGATCGAGCTGAGCGCGAATGCCACGAATTATGGCATCCTGATCAGGCGCAATGGAATATCGGGTATCGTCGATTGCTGGAGGTCGCGGTACCAGGAGTGCCGCCGCGCCGGCACGGAAGGCAAGCGGTTGGCCCGTCTGGCCGGCGACGTCTACACTTTTGTTCTGTTCAACGTTCTTGAGTCGATCGCGCTTATTCATCTGGGCGAGTGGCGCGAATTGCGACTTGAAATCACGGCCGGCCTCGAACTGGCCGTCAGGAACGCGAACGGCCCCAGCAGCGCATTGTGCCGGCTGACGCTTGCGTGGTTGCACGTCGAAGCGATGGACTTTGATGGAGCCCGTGAGCTCTGCGAAAGCGTCGACGATAGTCTGCTGGTCGGAGATCAGTCGACGTACTTCCACAAGCGGGCCGTCCTTGCCAAGGCCTATGTCGGGCTGAACGACCCGTCGGGAGCTCGCAGGCAATTTGATGACATCGAGCGCCGCAGGCATGAAGAAGGCATCGACATCGAATTTACCGCCGCGACGCAGGTGTATCATTGTCTCGGCGAATATTACTTGCAGGTTGACGACTTTACGCAGGCCCAGAGCTGTGCGCGCCAGCTCCACGACTATGTGGCCACGGCTCCGGATCTCAATCACCTGGCCCAGGCCCACGGACTGCTCGCCCGTACTGCGCTTGCCATGGGCAATTCAGCGGAGGCCCAGTTACAGCTGTCTCGCGCGCTGGAGATCGTCGACAGTGCCGACTTCCCGATTGCTTCCTGGCGGGTGTACCGCACGGCCGCCGAGATCTTCGCGAAGTACGGCGACGTCGACAGGGCGGCGACGTATCGCATGCGATTTGTCGAGACCGTCCGAAGGCTCGCGCAAAATTTCGAACCCGCGGATCGGCTGCACAAGAGCTTGCTCGCCATGTTGGCGACGCGAACAGCGCAACTGGAAGCAATGACCTCTCTGCCTTCGCGGCCCGACAGTGCACGCCATTGACCCGATCCGCCTCGACACGCATGGCGGCCAGGTCTGCAATCTGCCGCTCAGTCGGCCGAAATGGCGTTAAACTGTGCGGCAAGTTGCGATGAAAATGGCCAAGCTACTTTGAGCTTCGCACCGCGCGCCAATCCTTGCGAACGCCGGCAAGGTCGGATGCTCAGCATATCATCGGGTTATCCCCGTGGTCGCAAACTCCACCCGGTTGATCCGAGGGTACTGGCGCAAATGCGTGGTAGGCCGGCGTAGCGATCGATCGCTCGCCCTCGAAGCGAGAGCTCGCCCCCACGCCCTGCTCGGTGCGCCGATCGCCGGTGCGGTGCTCACGCGCCTGGAGCGGCGTGCTGAAGATTGCGGTGACGACCAGTCCGGTCAACAGGGCCTTGGACAGGACTGACGCAATGGGATTTTTGAATGGTGTCATCGTGGTGGTTCCTTTCGTTTGGGGGATCTCCCGCGAGGCAAGAGATCCGGTCCACCACCCTTAGACGTGCGTTGTCGCGCGCTTATTCCCAAGTCACAAAGTAGTTTCCGAGGCGCGTACAATCTTCTCGGACACGAGACAGAGCTCTACGCCGGATTCGGTTGCCTGCATCGAACGTGAATAAAAGTTTAGTCAGCCGAGAACCGGACGTGTCCACGCGGCGCGCGGCGAGCTTTTCGAGGCTGTAACGGCGAGACCGAAAACGCACATGGACCCACGGCGCGTATAAGATCATATTACCCAGGCATCACTTTGTTCGAAGAGCAGAGGATTGATCGAATGTACGCCAACATTCTCTTGAGCACGGACGGATCGGACGTTGCGCGAAAAGGCGTTGAGCATGGCATTGCCCTGGCGAAGGCGTTGAACGCCAGGCTGACGATCATCACGGTGACGGAAGCGCTGCCGGTCGACTATGGGAGCGGACACGCCTCGGGATGGATTCCGACGCAGGAGGAGGTTGACAGCTATGACGCAGCCTGCAAAGCCCGTGCAGGCAAAGTGCTCGATGAAGCGCGCGCCATGTCGGAGCAGATCGGCACGCCTGCGGAACTCCTGCACGTTCCGAATGCGCACCCGGCGACAGCGATCATTGCAACAGCAGAGTCGAGAGGCTGCGACTTGATCGTCATGGCCTCTCACGGGCGTCGCGGCCTCAGGAAGCTGTTTCTGGGCAGCCAGACATCCGAGGTCCTGGTGTACGGAAGCGTGCCGGTGCTGGTCGTGCCGAAACCGGCATAGTGCAGGGCTTACCCCACGCCACTCGGCTGTTCTGCTGGGCGAGCCCAACCAAAACAAGGCGCCAATCGACCGCTCTCACGCGGCAGGAGAATTTTATGGTCAGTGAAAAAGGCCCGAACATCAAAAAGAAGCAGAAATGCAAAAATTGCGAGGGCAAAGGCTTGCTCAAGAAGGGCGAGAAGGTGGTGAAGTGCCAGCGCTGCAAGGGCACGGGGGTGCGGTGATGTTGAGTTGATGACCGCTCTATTCCCGGGGGATTGCGATGACAGTGCACTTCCCAGCAATCGATTTTATTTTTGATCAGCCCGGCTGGATCGGGCCGAAGTCACGGCGTCACCGATTCGCCTTAGCGTATTCGTGTTGCGCAACGTGCCGACGCCCTTCAGGCGCCCCGCGCCTAACGCCGAAAGCAAACGCGATCGCGCTGGATCTCCCGTAAAATGGATCCAGAGATCGCCACCGGCGACGGCAATTCGTTCATCGCTGATATAGCGTGCCAGGGCGTTTTCGCTGCCTTTCGGGATTGGACTGCGCATCACGCGAACAGCGACCCTTTGCGGATCAGCGGTCGCTTCGGCACGAAACGGGTTTGCGCGTAGCAGGCGTCGCCACGCGTCAGCGTTGCGAACGATGATTGCGACATGCTTGCCGAACCGCACGTTGAAGGCCGCTTCGAGATTTTCTTCCAACTCGGAAATCGACGCCTTGTCGCTGTCAAACGTCAGATTTCCCGTCGCGCCGATGGTTCTAGGGTCGTGGAGGCCGAGGCCTTGCGCCATGGCACGCAGCTCGGCCATCGCCAATCGCCGGCCGAGCGGGAGAACCACACTGTAAAGCAGGGCCACGTAGGTCGTCATCGTTGGATGGCTCTCGTTCTCGGTCGGCTATCCTGACCAGCTTTATCTTTCACAAGGTCAAATATCTTACGGGGTGCAGTCAAGCACTGTCACTGTAATAGCCCGCACCATGAAGCCACTGGTATTCCGGCCGGCAACATCAAGCTTCGTGCAGTATTCTGGGCGATCCATCACAGAAAGGTCGTGAGCTCATAAGCCAGCACGGCTCCGCCAAGACAGCGCCGCCATGGGTTCACCCCGCGGAAAATCTCGTCGAGGGCCCAAACGATGAGGCCGCCTTTGAACACGATGTCCAGGGCAATAGCGGCAGTGCCCGGCGGCTGCCAGACCCAGCGCAGGACACCGGCCACAATGACGACCCAGAGAACGAGGTTGGGGACCTGGGCGATCGTGATGTCACCGGTTTCGCGATTCCGAAAGAACCATTGCAGGAACCTGGACATGATCGCGCTTGCCTCTCCGATCGTGAAGATACTCGAATATTCCGGTCGCCGCGATTGCGCCGTCCCGATGTCTGCCATCGAGGACCGCATCAGGTCTTTCGCGATTCGGGAGATGACGACGACAGCGCTGGATTGTATGCCATCGACGGGCCGGCCGTGCGTCCCGACGCATTGCTGCTTGTTCGGTGGAGCAGCCACATCGAACAGGGGCGCCGTCGCCGGCGCCCTTCATCGCTTGCCGCTCAATCCCGGCTGCGATGCAGCACGTGCCGTTGCTGCTGCGGCGCGTAGGCCCGCATCGGGTTGATACCGCAGCTCTCGTTGGTGCCGCTCGCGGTGGCGCGGCACTGCTCATAGGTGGAAAACTCGCAATTGCCGGGGTAGCCCGATTGGCGGCCCTGCAGGCAATAAGTGTCCTGCACCTCGGTTGCGGACGCGGCGGTAGAGGATGCCGCGACGGTCAGGGTGGAAACCGCCGCAAGGACGGCGATAGCGAGATGACGATGCATGAGGGAACTCCTGTGTAGCGCTCGCTGGATGCGAGAACTCTCGTGAGCTAACGTTTCAGATCTCGAATACTTTGCAGGTGGAGAGATTAAATAGCTGTTATGTGCCACAGGGGCGGCACGCCCGTGCTCCGCTCCACCACGCACTCCGCACCATCGATAACGTAGGGTGGTGACGAAAATCCCTGATGGTGGCGGGCTTGTCGCCGACCCAGCACGTACCGAATTTGGTCCAGCCGTCGGCGCGCGACCTTACAGTTCAGCTGGCCAGCCCGATCGCTCGGCTCGACGCAAAGACGACTTTACGATCAGGCGATGGAAGGGCGCGATTCCCGCGATATAGGCCCGCCCTCCCAAATGATTGAAGGTCACGACCGTTGTGGCGACAAGTCGGCGGCACAAAGCGGACTCTTCAACCAAAACGGACAAACGGAAGTCGAGATGGCGATCGTCCTCGCCAAGAATAATCTCATGACGACGCCGATCGTAGACCCGAAAGAAATCGATCCTGTCGGTCGCAACGTCATCGCGCAAGTCAGACGATGTCTTAAGACCAAACCCCGCAACCAAGGTGTCCCTTAGAGCCACCAGCCAGCCAACCCACCGCGCCTGACCCATAAGCATATGGGTGGCGAGGCGCTCGGCGTCGCCCGTCGCATGGCTCGGCAGATCGATGGCGAATGCGTCAGCGAAGCCCGCCTTGGCGTAGAGCGGCTTGAGCACCGAACGTTGCGGTAAATCCACTCGAGCAACGCGCGCCATAGATGTTCCGCCCGGACTGAATGGAAGCGAAGAGGTGGTGGAGACAAATAGCACCCGTGGGGCTCTCCAACAAGCGGCGAGGCCACTAGGCAGGTCGGTGCCCCCTTCCCGCTCAGCGGTCATTGAAACTGAAGCTCAGACCACGCTGCCGGCCACGCGAATAGGTGCCAAGCGAATTACAGTGACAGTGCACTCGATGCCTCCGGCCGCTTTCATGGGCTCGAAGGCTTGTGCATTAAAGTCCACCGGCAATAGCCGGGAGGGTGAATGGCGCTCAACCTTGTTTCGTTCAGGTGCGGCGGAGGGGTCGCTACGTACACTCACCCTCCATCCACCACGCACTCCGCACCATCGATAACGTAGGCTGCGTGACGAAAATCCCTGATGGTGGCGAGCTTGTCGGCGGACCAGTTCAACAGCATGAAATATTTCGCCCGCCCGCTCGGCTCGTTCGGATCGAACACCAGGATCGCGGGACGTCCGTCGACCTGCCCCGTCACCAGGTGCCAGTCGCTGATCTTCGAATAATTGCCGAAATAGCGCGACACCTCGGCCTTGCCGTTCAGCCTGGTGCGGTTGACGAGCTCGAGCCTGACGTCATCGGCGATCATGGCGCGGATCGCGTCGAAGTCGCGGGCATTGAAATGGCCGACATAGGCGTTGAGCCGCGTGCGGTCGGCCTCCGACAGGCCCGGCTGCGGCACATCGTCAGGCTCCCCGGCAAACTCGCGCAGCTGCGTGCGCCCACGATGCAGCGCGGCCTTCACCGCCGGCAGGCTGAAATCCATGATGTCGCAGACCTCGGCAAGCGAGCAGCCGAGCACGTCCATCAGGATCACGCTGGACCGCTGCGCCACCGGCAGCCGCATGAAGGTGCGCAAGCTGGTCGCAGCGATCTGGCGGCTTTCCACATCATCGAGCTGGTCGGCAATCATCTCCACCTCCTCAGCCGAATGCAGCGCCTCCTGCCGGTTGCGGCGACGCAGGAAATCCAGCGCGGTGTTGTGCGCGATGCGGAACAGCCAGCCCTCCGTATTGACGACGGGCGTGACCGATTGCAGCGCTCCCATTGCCTTGATCAGCGCATCCTGCAGCACGTCCTCACCGTCGATGACCGAGCCGACCATGCGCGCGCAGTAGCGATGCAGCTTCGGCCGCAACCGCGCCAGCAGCGCCTCGATATCGATGGTGGCCAGTGGCTCCGGCGCCATTGCTCCTCCGCCTCGCCTCGTCAGGACTCGTCCAGCATACGGTAGTTGCCGACGATCCTCACATCACGAACCAGCGGCGGCTCGGCGCAGCGGTCGCGGATGCCGTCCTGGAACGCCTGAAACGCCCTGAGTTTCGGGATCGGGCTCGAGCCGTCCTCGGCCGCGGCCTCGACCAGATGGATGAAGGTGTCGTCCTCCAGCCGCAGCGTCAGATAGCGCACGCCGTCCGGCCCGGCCGCCTTCAATTCGGCAAATACGGCCGAAACCAGCTCGGCGTTCCTGTCGGCCAGCTCGGGCTTGGCCTTGTACCTGATCAACGTCCTTTTCATCGCGCTCTCCTTGCTCATCTCGCGACCTGGCTCGCCCATCGCGCGCCATCTTTCCATTTCGGCATGACCTTCCCGGAAAACCGGTGCCCCGCTTTCCGGATCAAGCTCGCGTCAATGGCCGCGTCATCCCCAAGGACGTTTGGCGGCCGGCGAAGGATGCGGCCGGGAAAAAAATTATTTCCGGGCGCATCCTTTGCCCCTCCGACCTCGTCTAGCCAGCAGAACGCGCCGCGACAGGGTGGCGCAACACACGGAGAGAGGGCGATGCAGACCCCGACCAATCGCGCCGAGAAGAACTGGGTGCTTGGCGTCACCGCGCTGGCATCCTTCATGATGGCGCTGGACGCCATGATCATTACGACGGCATTCGCGACCATCCGCGCCGAATTCGGCAGCCCGGTCGAGACGCTGCAATGGACCGTCAACGCCTTCAACCTGACCTTCGCCGTGCTGCTCCTGACCGGCGCCGCGCTCGGCGACCGCTTCGGTCGCCGCCGCATGTTCGCGACCGGGATCGCCCTGTTCGTCGTTGCGTCGGCGGCCTGTGCGCTCGCAGGCAATGCCACCGCGCTGATCGCCGCCCGCGCGCTACAGGGCGCCGGCGCCGCATTGGTGATGCCGCTGGCGATGGCGATCCTGAGCGGCACGTTCGGCCGCGAGGAACGCGCCCGCGCGCTCGGCATTTTCGCCAGCATCACCGGCTGCGCGCTGATCATCGGCCCGGCCATCGGCGGCTTCATCACCGAACATTTCGGCTGGCGCTGGGTGTTCTGGATCAACCTGCCGATCGGCCTGATCGTGATCACCCTGGTGCTGGCACGCTTGCGCGAAAGCTTCGGACCGGCTGCCGCATTGGACATCCCCGGACTGTCGCTCGTCGCCCTCGCGGCGCTCGCGCTGGTCTGGAGCCTGTTACGCGGCAACGCAGTGGGATGGGCGAGCGCTGAGGTCATGGGCACGCTGATGTCAGGCCTGGTGTTCACAGCCGGCTTCGTGCTCTGGGAATTGCGCGCGGCCGCGCCGATGGTGCCGATGCGGCTGTTTGCATCACGCGCCCTCGCCTCCGGCATGTCCGCAAGCGTCCTGTTCTACGCCGCGATGTATGGCGTCTTGTTCCTGCTGCCGCAGTTCCTGCAGACCGCGCTGGGCTTCGACGCCTTCGGCGCCGGACTTCGCCTGCTGCCCTGGACCGCGACGCTGTTCGTCACCGCCCCGATCGCCGGCGCGGTCGTCAACAGGTTCGGCGAGCGGCCGCTGGTGGTGACGGGATTGCTGATGCAGGCGATCGGCCTTGGCTGGATCGCGGCGATCGTGAGCCCCGCGATTGCCTACTCCGCTCTGGTCGCGCCGCTGGTGCTGGCCGGCGTCGGCGTCTCGATGGCGATGCCAGCGGCGCAGAACGCGATCCTGAGTTCAGTCGCGGTGGCCGAAATGGGCAAGGCGTCCGGCGTCTTCAACATGGGCCGCTTCCTGGGCGGCATGTTCGGCATCGCTGCGCTGGTGGCGAGCTTCTCGGCCAACGGCGGGGCCGACTCGGCCGCGCATTTCGAGAGCGGATTTGCTGCGGCGATGCGCCTCGCCGCAATGCTGTCGTTGGCCGGCGCGATTGCGGGGCTTTCCCTGCCGGCACGGCGACGGACCGCCAGTGCAGTCGCGCCACAGGATGCGTGACGCTGACAGCGGCGGATACCGCACCATTCACTGTTCGTCCCACCCGAACAGTGAAGCCAATTCCAGCGGGATTATCCAGCCAACCTCCCCGCCTATTATCTCCCCATCAAACAGGGAGACCCCACCATGACCACCCAGCACCCACGCACAGCCATCGTCACCGGCAGCTCGAAGGGCATTGGCGCGGCGGTCGCCGAGCGGCTGGCGCGGGACGGCCTCGCCGTCGTCGTCAACTATGCGAGCGGCGCTGCGCCGGCCGAGGCGCTGGTGGCGAAGATCAAGGCCGCCGGCGGAGCGGCGATTGCGGTCAAGGCCGACATCAGCAAGTTGGCCGACGTCCGCGCGCTGTTCGACGCGGCCGAGACGGCGTTCGGCGGCATCGACGTGCTCGTCAACAATGCCGGGATCATGAAGGTCGCCCCATTGGCCCAGACCACCGACGAGGTGTGGGACCAGACCATCGCGATCAACCTCACCGGCACCTTCTATGCGCTGCGTGAAGCGGCGAAGCGGCTGCGCGAGGGCGGCCGGATCGTCAATTTCTCGACCAGCGTGGTCGGGCTTTATCAGCCGACCTATGCGGCTTACGCCGCGACCAAGGCCGGCATCGAGGCGATCACCCACATCCTCTCGAAGGAGCTGGGCGTGAGGCGGATCACGGTCAACGCGATCGCGCCGGGCCCAGTCAACACCGAGCTGTTCCACAACGCCAACCAGCACGACATCTCGCCGATCATCGACCGGACGCCGCTCCATCGACTCGGCGAACCCGACGACATCGCGCGCGCGATCTCGTTCCTGGTCGGGCCCGACGGCGGCTGGATCAACGGCCAGATCCTGCGCGCCAATGGCGGCATCATCTGAAGCCGCATCGTCTGGAGATCATGACCATGAGCGATGCGATCACGGGCGGGGCCCCACGGCACAGCCCCGCGTCCCTGCTGTTGCCTGGCTTGCGAAATTTCTACGAGATCGCCAATCCCGTTTCCTATGCGTTTCTGCGCGTTGCCTTCGGATTGATCCTGTTCACGCACGGCTTGCCGAAATTGCTCGGCGAGTCCCACGGCGCCATGGCCAATCCGTTCGCGAGCTCCATCAATTTCATCACCAATTCATTGCATTTTCCGGCCCCGGTGGCGTTCGGCTATTTCGTGATGCTGCTGGAAACCATCGGGGCCATCATGCTCGCCGCAGGGCTGTTCACCCGCCTCGTCGCGCCGATGGTCGCCGTGCAGATGGCGATGATCTGCCTGATCCATTATCCCAAATGGGCCTGGATCGATCGCGGCATGGAGTACCCGTTCCTGATGGGCCTCGTTGCCCTGCACATGTCGTTTCGGGGCGGCGGGCGATTTTCGGCGGACGGCTTGATTGGACGGGAGCTTTGAAGGCGCGCCGGGCGGCCCTGCCCGCTCCGGCCGCGCGAGGTCTTCACACCGCCGCCGTTCAATCCCCCCGCACACAACGCCACAGCAGATCGGCGATCTCGGCGCGGCGCTGCGCCCTCGCCTTTGACGAGGACATGTCGAAGGCGAATTGCGCCTCGAACGTGTGACGGTTGGCGACCGCGAAGAAGCTCAGCGCATTCAGCGTCATATGCAGTTCGACCGGATCGATGCCGGGCCGGATCGCGCCGCAGGCCGCGCCGCGCTCCAGCACCTTGGCAATCTGGCTGATGCTCGGCTGCGTCATCTCCTTGAGCCTGCGGCTGATGGCCATGTGCCGTCCGCGATGGATGTTCTCGATGCTGACGAGGCGGACGAATTGCGGATGGGCCTGATGGAAATCGAAGGTGAATTCGGCAAGCCGGCGGATCGCGGCCTCCGGCTCCAGCGCCTCGAGATGAAGATCCTCCTCGGCGGCGCGCATCTCCGCATAGGCCATCTCCAGCACCGCGGTGAACAGCTCTTCCTTGGAGTTGAAGTAGTAAAAGATCAGCCGCTTGGTGATGTTGGCGCGGGCGGCGATGGCGTCGGTGTTGCCGCCGGACAAGCCGTTCTCGGCGAACTCCTCGAAGGCGATGTCGAGGATCTCCTGCCGCGTCCGCTCGCGGTCGCGCCGCTTGATCGGCACCGGCTTCGCCGCCCGCAGGGGCTGCTTCGTCACACCTGGCATCTGGCCCTTCGGTCCTTCACGGCGGCCGGTCGCGGCATCGCCCTCCCTCCATAGCGCAATCGCGGGCCCTTGACATCAATTATCCCATTGGGTAATTAGTAATTAACCTATAGATTAATTAAGAGAGAGGAGACACATGCGCCTGATCGGCCACCGCCGCGCCAGCTCCCGACCACTGCGACTGCCGGGATTGCCTGTGCAGGCGAGCAGGCCATGATCGCGCTCGGCCTCGCCCATCTCACAGCGTTGGAGCTTGCGCCCACGGCGCTGGTTGCCGAGGCGGCGCGAGCCGGGTTTGCAGCCGTCGCGCTACGCTTCATCCCGGCAACCAGCGACGGGCCGGCCTATCCGACGCAGGTCGGCACCGAGGCCCACCGAGCGCTGAAGCGCGTGCTTGACGGCGAGGGCGTGCGGGTCAGCGACATCGAGCTGGTCCAGCTCAAGCCCGCCATCGACATCTCCTCGCTCGCAGGCTGTCTCGAAGCCGGCGCTGATCTCGGCGCCACCGCGATCATCGCTTCGGGCGACGATCCGGATCGGTCCCGGCTCACCGCGCGTTTCGCCGAGCTCTGCCAACTCGCCGCGTCGTTCGGACTGCGCGTCGACCTCGAATTCATGCGCTGGCGCGCGATCGGCAATTTGGCGCAGGCCGCGGCGGTCATCCGCGACGCAGGCCAGACCAACGGCTCCATCCTGGTCGACGCGTTGCACCTGGCGCGCTCCGGCGGCCGGGCCGGCGACCTGATCCCGCTTCCCGATCATTGGCTTCGCGCCGCGCAACTCTGTGATGCCGTCGCCGAAGCGCCAGCAACGGACGCGGCCATCATTGCCGAGGCGCGCGCGGGACGGCTGCCGCCCGGCGACGGCGCTCTGCCCCTCGGCGCACTGCTGGAGGCCCTGCCCGCTGACACCGCCCTCAGCGTCGAGATGCCGTTGCCGGCGCTCGACGCGAGAGAGCGGATCGCCACGGCGTTCAACGCGACCAGGAACTTGCTCGAAGGCCAGGCCCGCGGCGCCAGACGCCGCGACTGCCACGGCTGGGCCTAAACCCAACGGAATGCACGAGATGACAAAAATCAGGATTGGCGTGATCGGCGCAGGATTGATCGGGCGCAAGCATCTGCGCAAGCTGGCCGAGCACGGCGACTACGAGCTCGCCGGCATCGCCGACGTCAACGCCGAGCAGGTCGCGGCCGAGCAGCCCGGCGCACGCGTCTTCGCGGATTACCGGAGGCTGCTCGACGAGGCGCGGCCCGAGGCCGTGATCATCGCATCGCCCAATCAGCTCCACGCCGAGAACGGCATCGCATGCGCGCGGGCCGGCATCCATATCCTGATCGAAAAGCCGGTCACCGATACGCTCGAGACCGCCGCCGGCCTGATCGCGGAGGTCCGCAAGGCGGGCATCCGGTCGCTGGTCGGGCATCACCGCCGCCATCATAGGCAGGTGAAGGCGCTCAAGGCGCTGCTTGGCGAGGGCCGCATCGGCGATGTCGTCGGCGTTTCGGCGATCTGGGCCACGCACAAGCCGGCCGACTATTTCAAGGCGGCGCCCTGGCGGTCGCAGGCCGGTGGCGGGCCGATCCTGATCAATCTGATCCACGAGATCGACTTCCTGCGCTTTGCGGTCGGCGAGATCGTCGCCGTGGAGGCCATCGCCGCGAACCGGCAGCGCGGCTTCGCGGTCGAGGATACCGCCGCCGCGCTGCTCGAGTTCGAGAACGGCGCGCTCGGCACGTTCTTCCTCAGCGACTGCGCGGTGACGCCCTGGACGATGGAACAGGGTCTCGGCGAGGCGCCGGAGTTTCCGTTCAGCGGCCAGAGCAGCTACCGCCTGATGGGCCGCCGCGGCGCGATCGAATTTCCAAGTCTCGATCAATGGACGCAGGAAGGCGGCGCGCAGGACTGGAACAGGCCGATCCAGGCGCAGGCCAATCATGCGGCGTCGATCGATCCTTACGTCGCCCAGCTCGATCATTTCCGCGACGTGGTCCGGGGTGTGACGCCGTCGCTGCAACCGGTCGAGGACGGCGCGCGAAGCCTGCTGGTGACGCTCGCGATCGCAGAGGCCGCGACGGCGCGACGGCGCATCGACCTGCGCGAGCGCTACGCGGCGCTCGGGCAAGGTGAGCAGGCAACGACCTAGAGCACGGCTTTCACCGCCGTCGGACAGACGCGAACGGGCCAAGCCACGCCAAGGGGGCGGCCCGGCCACGCCAAGAGAGCGGCCCGGAGGGAGGAGCGAGGTGAACTACAAGTTCGATTTCGGACCCGTGATCGAGGGCCTGCCGGAGCTGCTCTGGGGCTGTGCCGGCACGCTCGGCCTGGCGCTGTCGGGCATGGTGCTGGCGCTGATCATCGGGATCGGCGGCGTGCTGCTGCGCGATTCCCGGCTCGCGCCGCTGCGCTGGCTCGTCATCGCGTTCGTCGAGACGATCCGCAACACGCCATTTCTCGGCCAGATCTACTTCGTCTTCTTCGCGTTGCCGATGGTGGGCATCCGCCTCGATCCCACGCTGACCGCGATCATCGCGCTCGGCGTCAACGGCGGCGCCTATGCGATCGAGATTATCCGCGGCGGCGTGCAGTCGATCAACAAGGGGCAGGTCGAGGCCGGACTGGCGCTCGGCCTGAGCCGGACCCTGATCTTCCGCCTGATCGTGCTGAAGCCGGCGCTGCGCGCGATTTTCCCGTCGCTGACCAGCCAGTTCATCATGCTGACGCTGACGACGAGCATCGCATCGGCGATCTCGGCCTATGAGCTGACCTCGGTCGGACAGGCGATCGAGACCAATACGTTCCGCAGCTTCGAGGTCTATGGCGTCGTCACGCTGCTCTATCTCGCGATGTCGTGGATGCTGATGCAGATGTTCGCGCGGATCAACGCGCGCTTCCTGCTCTATCCCGTGAAGTGAGGACGGCGCATGGACAAGAACCAGTTCCTGTTCCTGCTCGGCGGCCTGAAATGGACGCTGGCGCTGTCCGCGATCGGCTTCGCGCTCGGCTCGGTCGCCGGCCTCGGCGTCGCGCTGGCGCGCACCTCGGGCCGGCGCTGGCTCGAACGCGGCGCGGCCGCCTACATCGCGCTGTTCCAGGGCACGCCGCTGCTGATGCAGCTGTTCGTCGTCTATTACGGCCTCGCGCTCGCCGGGCTGAAGCTCGATCCCTGGGTCTCCGTCTCGATCGGCTTCACCCTGCATGCCGGCGCCTTCCTCGGCGAAATCTGGCGCGGCTCGATCGAAGCCGTGCCGCGCGGCCAGGTCGAGGCCGCCAAGGCGCTCAGCCTCGGCTATCTCGACCGGATGAAGGATGTCGTGCTGCCGCAGGCGATCCGCATCTCGCTGCCCGCGACGATCGGGTTCCTGGTGCAGCTGATCAAAGGCACCTCGCTTGCCGCCATCATCGGCTTCACCGAGCTGATGCGCGCCGGGACCATCGTGTCCAACCAGAACTTCAAGCCGCTGCTCGTGCTCGGCCTGGTCTGCGCGCTCTATTTCGCGCTGTGCTGGCCGCTTTCGCTCTATGGCGCCTGGCTGGAGCGGCGGCTCGTCACCGCCGCACGATGATGAATTCAACACAGAGGAGGGAATGATGACCAAAAAGACAATCCGGTTCAATCGCCGCCACATGCTGGCGCTCGGCGCCGGCGCGATCGCCTCGCCGTTCGTGCTGTCGCGCGCCGCCTACGCGGTGACGCCTTCGGAGATCAAGGCGCGCGGCAAGGTGTCGATCGGGATCCAGGGCGACAATCCGCCCTGGGGGTTCGTCAATTCCACGGGCAAGCAGGAGGGCCTCGATGCCGATCTCTCCGAGCTGTTTGCAAAAGAGCTCGGCGTAGCCGCCGAATTCACGCCGCTGGCCGTCGCCAATCGCATCCCGGCACTGACGTCGGGACGCGTCGACATCCTGTTCGCGACCATGGCGATGCTGCCGGAGCGCGCCAAGGCGGTGCAATTCTCAAAGCCCTATGGTGCCAACATCATCACCTTCATCGCGCCGAAGGAGATGGAGATCAAATCGCCGGCCGACATGGGCAAATATGTCATCGGTGTCGCGCGCGGCAGTGTGCAGGACACCGACGTGACCAAGGCGGCGCCTCCCGGCACCACCATCCGCCGCTTCGACGGCGATGCGCCGACCATGCAGGCGCTGCTGTCCGGGCAGGTGCAGGCGGTGGGCGGCAACATCTTCTACGTTCCGCGCCTCAACGAATCCAAACCCGGCACTTACGAGAACAAGCTCGAATTCACCAAACTCTATAACGGCGCCTGCACGCGGCTCGGCGAGAAGGAGATCAACGCCTTCGTCAACGGCTTCATCGACAAGATCATCGCCAGCGGCGAATGGGCCAGGATCTATCCGAAGTGGATGAACAACCCGCTGCCGGCTTTCCCCGACAGCATTCCCGGCATCCCCTTCACCGTCAGCTGAGGGAGAGTGCCATGTCGGTCACAGCCATGTCGGTCGCAGCCACGGCGGACACGATGATCGCGATGCGCGGTGTCAACAAATGGTACGGCACCTACCAGGTGCTCACCGACATCAACCTGGCGGTCCGTGCGAGCGAGAAGATCGTCCTGTGCGGGCCGTCCGGATCGGGCAAATCCACCCTGATCCGCTGCATCAATGCGCTGGAGAACTACCAGAAGGGCGAGATCGTCGTCGACGGCGTCCATCTCGGCAGCCAAGGCAAGGCCATCGACGCGGTGCGCCGCGAGGTCGGCATGGTGTTCCAGCAATTCAACCTGTTCCCGCACATGACGGTGCTGGAGAACTGCACGCTGGCGCCGATCCGCTCTCGCGGCATTCCGCGCCCGGCGGCCGAAGAGACCGCGCGGCGGCTGCTCGACCGTGTCAAAATCCTCAACCAGGCGGACAAATACCCGGCGCAATTGTCCGGCGGTCAGCAGCAGCGCGCGGCGATCGCGCGGGCGCTGTGCATGGAGCCCAAGGTGATGCTGTTCGACGAGCCGACCTCGGCGCTCGACCCGGAAATGGTCAAGGAGGTGCTCGACACCATGATCGGGCTTGCGACCGACGGCATGACCATGATCTGCGTCACCCATGAAATGGGCTTCGCCCGGCAGGTCGCCGACCGCGTGATCTTCATGGCGGAGGGACGGATCGTCGAGGAGGCGGAGCCGGAACTCTTCTTCAGGGCCCCGCAGCACGAGCGCACCAAAAAATTCCTCGGCGAAATTCTGCCGCATCATTGAAGCCGTGCCGGCGCGGCGCGACGGCGGTCCGGTGTCCACCCTTGCCGGACGCCTCACGCCTCCACCCGATACAGCCTCCACCGCTCCGGCACACCCTTGAGCTGGTGCATGCCGTGATCCCTGAAGCTGATGGTTGATTGTGCCTTCAGCAAATCCTTGACCGCGCTCGAGACCAAGACTTCGCCGGCCCGCGCTTTCGCGGCGACGCGGGTGCCGATGTGGAAGGCGAGACCGACCATTTCGTCGCCGCTGATCGTATACTCGCCCGCATGCAGGCCGACCCTGATCTCTAGCCCCAGCGTGCGCACCGCCTTCTGGATCGCGGTCGCGCAACTGATCCCGGCCGCCGGCGCCTTGAACGTCGCCAGCACGCCGTCGCCCGTCGTCACGACTTCCTTTCCGCGCGAGCTCTTCAGCTCCTTGCGGACGGCTGCGTAATAATGGCCCATCACCTTGGTCCAGCGCGCATCGCCGAGCTTCGCCGCCTTGGCGGTGGAGCCGACGATATCGACGATCAGGATGGTGGCGAGCGCCCGCTTGAGATCGGTGCCGCGCTCGGCGGGGCGGCGCCGGAGCGCGATAGCTCCGACCAGCGGCTCATAGCGATGGCTACGGCGCCGCGCGATCGCGGCCTTTGCGTAATCCTGGGCACGCTGCGCCGTGCCGCACCGAACTGTCTTCTCCTGCGGCGAGCGCGTCCAGTAGACCTTGCGCCCGGCGCCGGTGCCTTGGACCTCGACGCCGCCCCACTTCAGGAAAACCGCCGAGCCGACGCGCCTGACACACCACGCCTTCGACGTGTATCCCGATACGTTCGACTGATGGACTCCGATGCGAAGGAATTTTGGCATGAACGCGCGGCCAGTCGAAGGAACGTGGGCGGACCTCGGACCAACGTATTCGCACATGCCTGCATTGGCAACAGGGCTCCTCGCACCCTATGCTCCCCTGCGAGCCTCCTGCTTGCCGATCGAGCAGCGCCACGCCGCGAGACGTTCGGCTGGATGCTGCGCCATCCATTCGGCGAGCTGCGGCGCTCCCATCAGACAGGACTGCATCGTCACGTCAGCGAAATCCGAGGTCGTGACGATCTGCTCGTGGCAATCTGTCGGCGACGAGAGGCTGCAGAGCACGGCAATGATCTTGATCATGTCACGAGAGCTCCTTCGACGTACTCGGGCTCTGCGTCGCCGCCCGAGGGGTCGACCGCGGCTCGACGGGCCGCTCGCCGTCGGGATCTGCCCGCGGAAACACGGCGTCATAGTTAGCGCGCGCTTCGCGGATCAGCCGCGCACGCTCGCGCTCAGCTCTTGTGACCAGTCGAACAACTTCGCCCATATCGGCTCCACGGGGTGGCAAGAGAGGAAACTGACCAGACGGCCCTGATTGGGCGACCGGCTCACCGCGCAACCCGCAATCACGAGTACGATTCGTATCGCGTGCCGGCCGAACGCGCCGATGACCTCGCCGCATCGACGCTTGATGCCTTTTCGGCGCGCCGCTGATAGTCATTGGCCAGCATCTCGAGACGGGTCGCGACCACGATGTCCGTCATGGTCCGGGCCGCGCGCAGCAGGCTCTGCGCCGTCTCGAGATATTCCTTTCCTCGTCGTGACATCTGCATGGTCATAGGCGCCTCGCGCGGTTTTCTGAAAACATGTCGACAACCGACGGAAATCGACCGAACCAGTCGCGCTCACCCTGCCGGCGCGTCGCCAAACGTTCGACGCACTTTTTCGAGCAAAGGGGCTTTCGCCAAGAGTAGTAGCGGACCAGGCCAAACTTGCCGTCGCACGCGGCACAGCGAGCGGTTCGACTTCCAGAAACTTGGGAACAGTTTGGCATTGTCGTCTCCTCTTGTGGTCGCGTCCGATGTGTCGATCACCTTTTCTGTTGCATCGAGGCAGCCGCACCGACTGTCCTCGACCAAATCTTGCGGCACCAATCGCAACGCCGCCAGTGAAGCCAACCTAGGCGTCCTGCGCGAACATATCTTTCAACAACGCGTCCGATATTGCCCATAAGCACGACTTCCGTCGCGCGCAGGGGACGTACCCCCGACAACTGCGCGTTTGCGCGATCGCCCGATTCCGGAACTGGGTCGACGTCACGGCGACGCACGCATGCACCGTCAATCACAGCGCGTCGAGGCCATGACGAGCGGAGATGGCGACCGTCGTTCGGAGATGCCGGGGTGTGCAGGACGATGGCAAGCTGGCGTTGCCGATGAGGAGCTGGATTTCTCCGCCATGCCGCGCAATCGGCGGCGCGCGGGTCATCGGCAATCTTGCGTCAGCGAGATTTCAACCGGACGGCTGCGGCGAGCATCACGCCTCAGCCGTGAAACGCAAACAGCTCGATCGGATCGCTGAAGCCGCGCACCTCGTATTTGCCGACATGCTCGAGCTCGAACTCCCGCTCGACCAGCTCGGCGAAGGCGCGCGAGAGCAGCACCGGTCGTCCCAGCTGCTTGGTCAGGGCTTCGAGACGGGAGGCCATGTTGACGGCGGGACCGATGACGGTGAAGTCGAGCCGGCTGGACGATCCGATATTGCCGTACATGACGTCGCCGACGTGGACGCCGATGCCGTAATTCAGCGGCGCGCGGCCGGTCCCGTTGTTCCGTTCGTTCAGCGCGGCCATAGCCTGCCGGGCTTCAGTCACGGCGCGCAACAGGTTTGCGCAGGCGCCGGGCCCGCTGAGCGGGAAAATGGCGAGCAGGCCGTCGCCGATGAATTTCAGGATTTCGCCGCCGTGCCGCGCGATCGGCTCCGACATCGCGTCGAAATAGTCGTTGAGGAGATCGATGACGTCGTCGCGCGGCCAGTTGTCCGAGATCTTCGTGAAGTCACGGAGGTCGCAGATCATGATCGCGGCACGCACCGTCGTGCCGGTGCCGCGCCGCGTGGCCCCGGCCAGGATGAGCTCGCCGGCATGGGAGCCGACATAGGTCTCGAGCAGCGTTCGCGCCAGGCGGTTCTTGACGCGGATCTCGCTGACCAGCGCCAGCACCGGCAGCACGTTCTTGAGCGCAACCAGATGCGCGTCGTCGAAGCCGCCGGGGCGATCGGTCGCGAAGGTGACGAGATGGCGCTTGCCGAGTGTGTGGTGGAGCGGCCAGGCGACGTAGTCGGTCAGACCTTTCGCGCGCATCTCGTCATAGACCGCGTGCCTGCGGCCGAGCGACGGATCGCCTTCGAGGTTCTCGCGGAGTTCGCTCGCACCGTCCAGCATTTCGCTGACAGGGCTGCCGATGAACTCGGATCGCTCGAGCACATCGAAGTCGACCCGCGAGATCTTCGCCTCGCGCATGCCATCCAACCACATGAAGGCGGCGCCGAGCCATTGCGGATGCTGGATCCGGACGTGCATCGTCGACCGCTTGAGCGGAATGCCCGCCTGCTGGAGGCGGATGCACATCTCGGCAAAGATGTTGTCGACGAAGCGCTCGCCGCTCGTGCCGTTGGTCAGCCAGTCGACGACGCCGTCGGATAGCGTGGTGGGGCGATTTTGGTCTGGCGCGGTCATATCCTGCCCGTTCATATCGTGGCTTGCGCGGCGGTCCGCATGATCACGGCAGATATCGTGTTCCGGCGCCGCGGCGTCAACCTAGCCATGTGCATGGATTGTGCGCATCCGCCGGGCGATTGCCATCTAGCCGACGAGCTGAATCGAGCCCAGTACCGCCAGCCCTGAGACGAGTCCCAATCTGGACGCCTGGGTCTGCTCGACCTTCAGCGTGCTGCCGTCGGGGATGACAATATCCTCGCCATTGAGACGAATGCTGCAATCGCCGGAAACCGCGTAAACCAGGTGCGTGCCGGCGGACAAGGGCCGCTCGCCGGGTTCCCTGAGTGCCAGCAGCTCGATCTCCGCCGCGCCGCGCCGGGCCATCAGGTTGACGACCTCGACGGGACCCGCCTCGAGCGCGGTCACGACCTCCATCTCGCCGGTGAAGCGCACCGCCGTAAAAGGTTCGCGCTCGTCGAAGTCCTGGCTGGGCGACTTCAGCACCAGCCCGCGCCCACCGACGACCATTTGCAGGCGGTCGATGCCGGGCATGTAGGAGAAGGGCCCGGGCGCCACGATCGGCGTCGAGGCAAAGCGCCAGAGCAGGCTGTCCCAATCCTTCGCCGGCGCGTCGGCGCGATGGGCATCCGCGATATCGGTGAAGATGCCGCCACCGTTCTTCCAGGGCGAGCGGGTGTAGTCTTCGGACTTCAGCAGCGTGGTTTTCATGTCTTGAATTTATCCGGGAAGGCATGTGGCCGAGATCGTCCGCGCATCATGCGCGGGTTGGGCCGGCTTTGCCAACCGGTTTCACCGGCGATGAACTGCCGTCACGCTTTGGCGTCGAGGTTCAGCCTGGTGCTCAGCTCGTTGACGAGCGAATCCACGAACTGGTTCTGATAGGCCGAGATGCCGTTGAAATAGACCGGGCCGCCGGACTGCACCAGCAGGCCGCCGCCGGACATTTCGGCATCCTTGGCACCGCTCTCGGATTGGGTATCGAGCTTGCCCATGGCGTCGTTGAGCTGCGCGGCGGTCTTGTCGTCCATCTCGCCATTGGCCTGAAGCGTGGCGAGCAAGGCCTGGTAGGCACTGCCGAGATCGGCTCCCGTCCCCGTCTCGGCCGTCGCCGAGAAGCTGCCGTTGGTCTTGCCGCTGTAGCTCTTGTAGGTCAGCGTCTCCGTGGTGGTGCCGTCACTGTTGGTTCGATTGTCGAGCAACAGTTCGAACGCGTTGCCATAGGCGCCCGTCGTCAGCATGTTCGGATCGTTCGGATTCCTGTTCTTGCTCGCGCCTGTCTTGTCGGAGCCTGCGGTCCAGTTCGGCGGGACGGTGTAGCTGACGTTGGTCACGACGCGCATTCCTGTGTGCATTCCAAAGCGCGGAGAATGTTCAGCAAGATATGTGCCAGCGACAGCGCCGTTGATTCCTACCGGCTTTCCTTGCCGTAGCGCGTGGAATTCGCACGACGCTGCAAAAATTGCCCGGCAGTTTCATCCCGTCGCGCGATTGTGCGGAGCTTGCGCCTGAGTTCGTAGCCCGGATGAAGCGCAACGCAGTGCCGGGGCAACTCGCGCGATGAGGCTGTGCTCCCGGATGACGCTTCGCTTCATCAGGCTGCGCGCCCTCCACTCTTTGTCGGGAGCATTGTTGGCCGTCAGCCTTCATGGCCGCACCAAAAGCCTTGCTGTCGAACTTGCCGATCTTCTCGGTGACGGATTTGACGAGATTTGGGGGGACGGATCGCTTCCCCTTGCCCCCGCCGGCGGCAATTTAGGTCAGAAATCTACCCCTTTTGGGTACCTTGCACGAAGCTTGAAGCGCCGCATAATACAGACACTTATCCAAAGGTAATCCGCTCGCGCTTCGGCCAGGCAATTGCGTAACGCGCTCCTCTCAGTGGGAGAATTGCAATGCCCGTGTTGGACTTGCCGTACTGGTTGATCATTGCAGGCTCCGCGTTGGTATTGGGCGGGCTCATTGGCTTAGGGGTCAGCCGCAACAGGCGGGTTGAGAGCGATCCCATTCTGCTCCCGGGCGATTTGACGGCATGGAAAGCCGAGGGATCAGAGACCTCGGACCTTGCGGCTATCCGGGATTCGCACAACTGACGGCTTGTGCCCGTGGCCCATTCTGCGGAGCAAACTCTGGAGAGAGACATGACCCTGCACTTTACGCGCGTCGAGACTCCGGTGCATGAACTTGAAATCTGGATGGCGTGCAGCGGCGGATTTTCGTTCGTGATCAGTAACGAAAGCCGCACCGGTCCTGGCCTTCACGGAAAGCCCGGCCTGGTTGCCTCATGGCGACCGGTCGAAGAAAACAAGTCCGCGATCAAGCTTGGCGGCTCCCCCTTCAGTACCTTCGCCGAAGCCGAGAAGGCCTGCGAAGCCGTATTGGAAGCACTTGAGCAGATGAGCGAATCGCAAACTCCGACGACGTCCTCGCCGCAATGAAGAGAGACTCTGCTCGCCGGGGCATCGAATTCCGCGCCGCCGGATTGTGCTGGCGTCTTACATTCCGCTCAGGCCGCTATCCACCGCGAGCGACTGTGCGGTGACGTAGACGCTCTCATCCGACAGAAAGAACAGCACGGCATAGGCGATCTCCCAGGCGGTGGCCTGCCGGCCGAAGGGGACGTGGCCCTTGCCGCGGCTGGGGCGGCCGGCGCCGGCTTCGCGGCCGTTGGGGGTGTCGACGAGGCCGGGATAGACGAGATTGGCGCGGATGCCGCGGCGTGATCCGAGATAGGCGATGTTGCGCATCAGGCCGCCGAGCGCGGCTTTCGACGAGTCATACACCGCCATCTGCGATCCCGCTTTCAGCGCGGCGATCGAGGAGATGAAGACGATGGCGCCGCCATTGTCCAATTTCGGCATCGCGGCGCGGCAGCACAGCATGGGACCGCGGACGTTGACGTCGTAGATCCTGTTCCATTCCTCGGGGCTGACGGCATCGAGGCCGGTCTTGCCGAAGGTGCCGATGTTCAGCACCATGCCGTCAAGGCCGCCCATCGCGCGATGCGCCTCCTCGATCATGCGCTGGACGTCAGGCTCCGACGTGACGTCGGCAGTGATGGCAAAACCCTCGCCGCCTTCGTCGGTGATGTGCTTGACGGTCTGCTGTGCGGACGTCCGGTTGAGATCTGCCACCGCGACCTTCGCGCCCTCGCGTGCGCACAAAATGCTCATGGCGCGGCCGTTGCCGATCGGATCGGTGGCAGCGTCGAACACGCGCTGGCCGCCGCCGACGATCAGGATACGACGTCCCTTCAGGCGTCCCCTGCCCGGCGCTTCGCCCAATGACTCCGCGCTTGGTGGACGGACGTAACGCTCCGGTTTGCTATCGATTTCCGCCATCTCAGCCGCCCTACTTCTTGCCGCCGTCATAGACCTTCATGCCGGCCGCGGGATCGAGATCGGTTTCGGTTGCCTCGGTCAGGCGCGCCATCATCATATAGAAGCCGAGCGCGACGATGGCTTCGACGATCTCCTGATCGCTGAAGTGTTTTCGCGCGGCAGCGAAGGTCGCCTCGGGCACGCGAACATTCTCGACCACCTCGCGGCCGAACTTCAGCAACGCGCGCTCAGCATCGCTGAAGCTGGCGGCATCGTAGTCAGCCCGCTCCACCGCATCGATCTGTCCTTGCGTGCAGCTGACCCCGATCGCGATCGGCACGTGCTGGCGCCATTCATAGGCGCCGCCCTCGAGCTGGGCGGCCTGCAAGATCAAAAGCTCGCGGTTGACGGCTGAGAGCTTCTGCTTGTGCAGGATCGAATTGCCGAGCCGCATCGCCGGGATCATGTTGGCCTCGGCATGGGCCATCATGCGGAAGATGTTGAGCTTGACCGGCATGCGGTCGAACGAGGCGCGGATATCGCCGCTCGTCGTCTCCGGATCAATCAGGGGCAGCCTTGCCACGCGTTTCTCCCTTGGGTTTTCGTTTCTTGTTGTCTTCGCCATTGCCTGCCGCGATCAGCGACAGGAAAAAGGCGAGATAGCGGTCGATCGCCTCGATCACCTTCGGCCGCGGCGAAGGTGCCGCGCCCATCACGTAATGCTCGAGGCGGATGTAGATCAGGCCGGCCGCGAACAGCCGCGCGGCCTCGCGCGGATCGGGTGTCGAGACCAGGCCGGCGAGCGCAAAACCGCGAAAGTAATCCGTCATCATGCTCTGCTCGCGCGCATAAAAATGGTCGGCGAATTTGGCGCGGATGCCGGGCACGCGGTTACGTTCGGCGGTGATTACTTTCTGGAATTGGTGCTCGCGCGGGTCGGACCATTGCTCGACGAGATCAAGCGCGAACTGACGGCAGAACGCGGCCGGCTGGCGCGCCAGCTGCTTGTAGCGCGGCTCTTCCAACCGGCTCGCCGAACTGGCGGGGCCGTGCTCGGCCACGATCGCTTCTAGGATCGCGGCCTTGCCGGAGAAATGGTTGTAGAGGCTGCTCTCGCGGATGCCGACGCGGCGCGCAAGCTCGCGCATCGAGGCGCCGCCATAGCCGCTCTGCGCGAACAGATTGAGCGCTTCGCTGAGGATGCGCTCGCGGGTCGTGGGCGCAGCCGCTTCCGCCGCGCTGGAGGTGTGGACAGCCATGTGGCTTGACTAACGAACGAACGTTCGCTAGTCAAGCGTACGAACGATCGTTCGTTTCGCCAGTCTGGCGGCAGCGGTCGCGGCCCGCAAGTCCGCTTCGGGCGCTGTTCTCGCGTTTCAACTCCGCTCCAATGAGAGGCGGAGAGCAATTTTGGGGAGACGACCTCATGGCGCGCTTTGCCCGCCTTCGCCTTCGTGCGGCCTGCATCCTGTTGCCGCTGCTCGCAGCCAGTGCCGTTCAGGCCCAAAGCGCGAAATACGATCCCGGCGCCGACGACAAGACCATCAAGATCGGCACCACCGCGCCGCTGAGCGGGCCAGTGTCCGCCTTCGCGCAGATCGCCAAATCGGCGGAGGCCTATTTCCGCAAGGTGAACGACGACGGCGGCGTCAACGGCCGGCGCATCCAGATGATCATCGCCGATGATGCCTACAGCCCGCCCAAGACGGTGGAGCAGACGCGGCGGCTGGTCGAGAGCGAGGAGGTGCTGCTGATCTTCGGCGGCGTCGGCACGCCGACCAACAGCGCCGTGCACAAATATCTCAACGACCGCAAGGTGCCGCAGCTCTTCCTCGGCTCTGGCGCCGCGAAGTGGGACGATCCCAAGAACTTTCCGTGGACCGTTGGCTGGCAGCCGACCTATCGCGACGAGGCGATCACCTACGCGAAGTACATCAAGGCGAGCCACGCCAATGCGAAGATCGGCGTGCTCTACCAGAACGACGACCTCGGCAAGGACTATCTGAAGGCGTTGGAGGAAGGGCTCGGCAGCGGCGAGGCGATCGTTGCGCGCGCGGCTTACGAGACCTCGGCGCCGACGGTCGATACGCAAATCCTGCAGCTCAAGACCGCAGGCGCAGAAATCGTGCTGGTGGCGGCAACGCCAAAATTCGCGGCGCAGGCGATCCGCAAGATCGGCGAGATCGGGTGGAAGCCTGTCACCATCATCTCCAATGTCTCGGCCTCGATCAGCGGCGTGCTGGAGCCGGCCGGCAAGGACAATTCCACCGGCGTCATCTCCAGCCAGTATTTGAAGGACGCGACCGACCCGGCCTCGAGGGACGACGCCGGCTATAAGGAATGGCTGGCGTTCATGGACAAGTACCTGCCGGACGCCAACAAGAGCGACTGGCTCAATGTCTACGGCTACACCATCGCGCAGACGCTGGTGACGGTGCTGAAGGCGTCCGGAAACGACCTCACCCGTGCCAATGTGCTGAAGCAGGCCACGACGCTCAAGGACGTGAAGCTGCCGATGCTGATCAACGGCACCGCGGTGAACAATTCGCCCGAGCACTACACGCCGATGACGAGCCTCCAGCTCATCCGCTTCGACGGCACGCGCTGGGTGCCGTTCGGCGACCTCCTGAAGAACTGAGCCCATGCGGCAGGTCAGGATCGGCAGCATGCGGATCGATCTCGTCAGCGAGATCCCTTCGCTTGCCTTCGAAAAGACCTGGCTGTTCGCCAACGTCACCGACGCGGTGATCGCGGAGAACCGGAGCTGGCTCGATCATCGCTATATCGAGCCGGAGACCGGTCGCTTCATCCTCAGCCACCACTCCTATCTGGTGCGCACGCCGCGCTGGACCGCCATCGTCGACACCTGCTGCGGCAACCACAAGCCGCGGCCGCGCGTGCCGATGTGGGACAACCTCAACCGACCTTATCTCGACAACATGCAGGCGCTGGGCGTTGCCCCTGAAGAGGTCGACTTCGTGATGTGCACGCATCTGCATGTCGACCACGTCGGCTGGAACACGCGCCTCGTGGACGGCCGCTGGGTGCCGACCTTCCCCAACGCGCGTTATCTGATGGGACGCGAGGAGTACCGCCACTTCGAGGCCGCGCACAATGCCGCGCCGAAACGCCCGGTCAACCACGGCTCTTTCGAGGACTCCGTGCTGCCGGTCGTCGCAGCCGGCCTCGCCGAGCTGGTCGAGACCGATCATCGCGTGTTCAACGATCGCGACGCAGGCTTACGCTTCGCGCCGGCACCGGGCCATACCGCCGGCAACATGCAGATCCACCTCAATGGCGGCCACGATCACGCGGTGATGTCCGGCGACGTCATCCACCATCCCATCCAGTGCGCGGCGCCGTGGCTGTCGAACGCCGCCGACGTCGATCCGGCCGCCGCGGTCGCAACACGGATGGCGCTGCTGGAAGAACTTGCGGACACGCCGAGCTATCTGCTCACCGGCCATTTTCCGGCGCCGACTGCGGGCCACGTGATCCGGCATGGCGAGGCCTACAGATTTCGTTTCGAGGATTAGGGGGAACTATCATGAAGCTGCGCACTGTCACCCTGTCATTGCTCGCATTGCTGTCGGCGGCACTGCCGGCACACGCCGAGGATCCTGCCACCTACCCCACCCACAAGATCAAAATGCTTCTGCCCTATGCGGCCGGCGGCGGCGGCGACGTGATCGGCCGCTTGCTCGCCGACAAGATGGGCAAAACGCTTGGACAGAGCGTCTATATCGAGAACCACACGGGTGCTGCCGGCACACTCGGCACGCAGATGGTCGCGGCGTCGCCGAACGACGGCTACACCATCACCGTCGGCGGCATGACCACGCATGTGCTGGCGCCGGCGATCTATCCAAAACTGCCCTACGATTCGATCAAGGATTTTACGACGATCGGACGCATCGGGACGTCCTCGATCATGCTGGTGGCGACCAGGGATTTTCCCGCCAATGACATCAAGGGCCTGATCGCGCTTTCCAAGAAGGGCGAGCCGATCCAGTACGGAAGCTGGGGCGTCGGCTCGACCGGACAATTCTGCGCGGAAATCCTGATGCAGCAGACCGGCATCAAGATGGATCACGTGCCGTTCAACGGCATCGCCAAACTCGCGGGCGACCTGCTTGGCGGCCACATCTCGCTTGCAACGCTGGACATGGCAACCGCAACGCCACTGGTGAAGGACGGCTCTATCAAGGCGCTGGCCGCCTGCGGCGAGCGCTCGCCGAGCCTGCCTGACGTCGCAACCTACAAGGAACAGGGCGTGCCGTTCGACCGCAGCCTGTCCTGGGCGATGTATGGTCCCGCCGGCCTCGCTCCCCCGATCGCACAGAAATTGTCGGCGGCGTTGAAGGACGCGCTGGGCGATGCCGAGGTGAAGGAGAAGCTTTTGGGGCTCGGCATCACGCCGCAATACGTGCCGGGCGACGAGCAGCGCGACATCAACGCCCGCGACATCGCAGCCTGGAAGCAGGTTGCCAGGGACGCAGGCATCGAGGTCAAGTGACGATCGCAAGCGATCAGAAGGGAGCGCGGGCATGAGCCGCATTTTCGGCGCGGTGCGCCAGAACGGATACGTCGTGCGGGACATCCACGCCGCGATCAAGCACTGGATCGAGGTGATGGGCGTCGGCCCCTGGTACTACATGGACCGCGTCAAGACCGACTGGTTCCGCCATCGCGGCCAGGACTCCGCGGTCGAGATGAGCATTGCGCTGGCCAATTCCGGCGATCTCCAGATCGAGCTGATCCAGCAGCGCAACGATGCGCCCTCGCTGTACAAGGAATTCCTCGACGCCGGCCACGAGGGCCTCCAGCACATGTCCTACTGGAGCCACGACTATCAGGCGCTCTACGACAAGGCACTCGGGCTCGGCTACAGGATAGGCCATGAAGGCCAGATCGGCGGAGACAAGGGACGCTTTGCCTATTTCGACACGCAGGCCCATCCAGGAACCATCATCGAAATCTCCGACATCAGCGGCACCAAGGGGCCGTTCTTCGAGAAGGTCCAGCAGGCGGCGATGACCTGGGACGGGACGCGGCCGATCCGCGAAGTCGGCGGAGCGAAACCTTAAAATCCGACCGCCGGATTGCGACCGGAAGAGGCCGCAGATGCGGTACGACTGCGATCCATGGTAGCATGAACCTCGTGTCCGAACCTTCAGCGAGGCAAGCATGTCCAACACTGACAAGGTTTTCGCCGGCTCGATTCCGAAAATCTACGACGAGTATCTCGTCCCGCTGATCTTTGCCCACTACGCCGCCGACATCGCGAAGCGTATCGCGGCTCTTTCCCCGTCGACGATACTGGAAACCGCGGCAGGTACCGGCGCCGTTACGCGGGCCGTGACCGCGGCGCTGCCTCCCGGCATCCGTTACGTCGCAACCGATCTCAACGAGCCGATGCTCGAGATCGCGGCGCAGCGCCAGGGTGAGGACCCGCGCATGACATGGCGTCAGGCGGATGCCACCGCCCTGCCCTTTGACGAAGCCGCGTTCGACGCGGTCTGCTGCCAGTTCGGCGTCATGTTCTTTCCCGACCGCGTCAAAGGCTACGCCGAGGCAAAGCGGGTGTTGCGGCCGGAAGGCACGTTCGTATTCAACGTCTGGGACCGCATCGAGGAAAACGTGTTCGCCGATGACGCCACCGCGGCGCTCGGAAAAATGTTTCCCGATGATCCGCCCCGTTTCATGGTGCGGACGCCGCATGGCTATCACGACAAGGCCATTATCAGAGCCGACCTGGAACAAGCGGGCTTCCGCCACATCTCGATCGAAACGCTTGCTGCGGTGAGCCGCGCGCCGTCGGCCGAGTATGTTGCGATCGCGCTCTGCCAGGGCACGCCGCTGCGCAGCGAGATCGAGGCCAGGGATGCCAGCAAGCTTCAGGCTGCGACCGACCTCGTCGCCGAGGCGCTCCGATCGCGCCATGGGTCCGGAGCGGTCGAAGGCAAGATTCAGGCGATCGTGATCGAGGCGCGGCCGTAGGTGCGGACCCTCAGCGCAGGTTTGCGCGAAGCTCGCGCACGCCGCGTCCGAGCCGTTCCCGCAAGAGCGTCCGGAGCGTCGCGCCGTCCTCATAGCCGACCTCGGCGGCGATCGCATCGACGTCGAGACCGCTGCCATGCAGCAGCGACTGCGCGCGCTCGACTCGCAGATCCTGAAAGTAGGAGAGCGGAGACTTACCCAGCACCGACTCGCACCGGCGCTGCAAGGTGCGTGCGCTCGTCGCGAGCGCACTGGCGGCCTCCTGCAGCGAAAACCCTTGCTTGAGATGTTCGCGCGCCCAGTGCTCGAAACGCTGGATGAGCGGATCGGCCTGCGCGAGGTGATTGGGAATGATGAAGGGCGCCTGCAGGGAGCGCAGGTCGGCGAGCAGATAGCGCGACACGACGGCCGCGAGCTCGGGGCTCGCCTGGCGTATGAACCACAGCGCAAGATCGAGATGCCCCATCGCAGCGCCCGCCGTGACGACGCGGTCTGACGTCACCAGCATGCGTGTCTCATCGAGACGAACATTGGGGTAGCGTTGGCGAAACAAGGGTGACAGCCACCACGTGGTGGTCGCGTCTCGTCTATCGAGCAGCCCCGCCTCCGCCAGCACGAAGGTACCGATGCAGGACGCGGCGATGCGCGCGCCCTCGGCGTACCAGGACTGGAGCTGTTTCACTGCCTCTCTGACATCGCGCCGGTCGAGCGCCGGAATCAGCTGTTCCGGCCGGCTCGTATTCAACGCCGGCACGATGACCCAGTCCGGCTTCAGATCGGATGTTACCGATTTGACGGGGATCGCAAAGCCCTGCCCGGATCGGACCTTCTTCCGCACGCCGACAATTGAGACATCGAAATGGGGCGCTCCGCCCGTTTGAGCGGCCGCGAAATTGTTGGTGATCGTGAACGCATCGAGCGTCACGGTCAGCCCGGTGTCCCAAAATCCCTCTAGGGCGAGCAATTGAATGCGCATGGCGGAAACGCTCTCAAAGTTGTCGTTTACGACAATACCGTTCGGACGGAAGCAAGCCTAGCTTGCGATGCAACGGCAACCGGAACAAAGGCCTTCATCGCGATCGATAGATAAGGGCAATCATCTGAACCAACAACGCTATTCCAGATGTTCGCTCGAGGAATCGATGGCGTGAACGCATCTAAAAATGGCGCTTCTGCCAACATTGCAGGAGGTCCTTGATCCGATGCCGTCCACTGACAAGCAGCAATCCAAAGGAGCCCACATGAAAGTCATCGCCATCGGTAACATCGGCAAGGCACCGACACCCGAGCAGCGGCAGCAGATCATGCCGAGGGAAGTGCCGGCCACGCTCAAGCTGTATCTCGACGGGAAGATCGAGCAGTTCTGGTTTCGCCAGGACAAGCCAGGCGTGGTCTTCCTGATGAACGTCGAATCCCTCGAACAGGCCAAGGCGACCGTGGAAGCACTGCCGCTCGTCACCGACGGCTTCGCCACTTACGAGCTGATGCAAGTCGGTCCGCTCGCGCCGCTGGGCATGCTCATCCAGGGCAAGTGACCGCGCGTCGGACCGACACGCGACGCTTCCACCAACCTTCCGAACCGGCCCGCATCGCCGCCGTTCCACGGCGGCGATGCAACGTGCGGCAATCGCTGCCGGCGAAGCATGACTAAATGAAGAGCGTAAACCTCGGAACATGGAGGATTTCAAATGAAGCTTACACTCGCTGCCGGTCTCCTGGCATTCGCCCTGTGCCTGACCTCCGCCGTCCCCGGACGCGCGCAGTCACCCACGCCACCGACACCGACCACCCGAATTCTCGCGATCGGCACCGTAAACCCCGGCGCCGATGTCGCCGCTGCGCGCGCCATCCTGCCGATGGAAGTGCGCGAGACGGTGAAGCTCTATCTCGATGGCAAAATCGACCAGTGGTACTCGCTGCAAAATCGTGTCGGCGTCGCGTTCATCCTGAACGTCACGGATATCGCGGCCGCTCATGACATGCTCGAAAAGCTGCCCCTGGGGCAGGCTCATCTCATGAGCTTCGAGCTGATCCCGCTTGGCCCGCTCAATCCGCTTCGGCAGTTGCAGGGCATGTCGACGGGTCCACAGTAGACAGCCGGTATGCCCGTCGTCGGCGCCGCTGCGGTCGCCGACGACAGATATCTTCAGCTCAGGCGATGACGCGGCCCAGCGCGGCGCGCCGTCCTACCAGAAGCCCCGCTGCATCGGCTGCGCCGGCTGATAATACTGATACTGGCCGCGGCGGCGCGGATTGACGGGCTGCGGGTTCGGCTGCTGCTGGAAGAAGAAGCCGAAGCCGTTGCCGCCATTGCCCCAGCTGTCATCGCTTGCCATTTCCATCGGCGGCGGCGCGGTCGGCTTGCGGGTGATGAAGCCGCCCTGCGGATGATTGCTCAGCACCGCGACGAACTCGGTGCGGTAATTGGTCTCGGCGCTCAGCGGCTCGTCCGAAATCACGATCGACGAACGCGGCAATGCCGTCGGCCCGATGCGATCCCAGACGTCCTGCGGAATGGTGATGCGATCGAGCGCGTCCTTGGCGTCGTCGCCGTTCTCGATCGTGACCACGCTCCAGCGCAGGCCGGTATCGGCCTTCGCCATCGCGGTGAAGATATGCGTGCCGAGCGGCTGGTCGGGATTGCGGATGGTGACGGGCACCTCGATGCTGGTGTCGAACACCTCGCCGCCGCCGTCCGGCGCCGGCTTGTGCGTGTTCCGCCGCACGTAGAGCTTCTGCGTCGCGCGGCTGATGTAAACGGACACCGGCTCAAGCGCGAGCTTGGCGTCGGTCGCAGCCGTCACCGCATCGGCCTTCCTGGTTGCCGCGACCTTTGCCGCCTCCTTGGTGGCGGCAACGGCGTCGCGCTTCGGCTGCGCGGCGGCCTTGGCGGCCTCGAGCGCCGACGCAGCGTCGGCGGCCTTGGTCGCAACCTTCTGCTTCAGCTCCTCGGCCTGCGCCCGCGCCTGATCGGTCTTGGCAGCCGCGATCTTCTTGTCGGCGAAGGCGAGCTCGGCGTCGGCCTTGGACTTCTGCTGTTCCAGCTTGCGCAGCGACGCGG
Organism: Bradyrhizobium sp. S3.7.6; assembly: GCF_054061875.1. Lineage (NCBI taxonomy): Bacteria > Pseudomonadati > Pseudomonadota > Alphaproteobacteria > Hyphomicrobiales > Nitrobacteraceae > Bradyrhizobium > Bradyrhizobium sp. S3.7.6. The sequence continues at coordinate 8,220,722 of NZ_JBSSEQ010000001.1, forward strand.
GAAGCGACGCGGCCTCCTTCGCGGCCGCGGCCGCAGCCTTCTTGGCCTCGGCGGCAGCCTGGATCGCCTCCTCGGCTTCAGCGGAGAGCTTGTCGGCCCGGTTCGGCACGGCCGCGATGGCCTCGCGCTTCGGCACGAACAGCGAGGGATGAGTGAAATCGATCGGGGCCGCGTCGTTCGGCGAGATGATCACGCGCATGCCGATGTTGGTCTTGTCGAACAGGCCCTCGGCGAAGTTGAAGGGCATGCGCACGCAGCCGTGCGAAGCGGCATAGCCGGGCAGCGGCCCGCCATGCAGCGCGATGCCGTTCCAGGTGATGCGCTGCATGTTGGGCATCCAGGCATCGTCATACATGGTCGAACGGTGGTCCTTGTCCTTCTCGACGATGGCGAAGACGCCGGCCGGCGTCTCTCGCCCGGTGGTGCCGGTGGACACCGGCGCGCGCAGAATCCAGCCGTCGGAATCGTAGAAAGTGACCTGCTGGCTCTTGATCGACACGATCGCCATGATCGGCTCGCCGGCCTCGCGCGGCGCCACCGCCTCGGCCGGCTGGCGGGCCTGCTTGGCCGCCTCGGCGCTTCCGCTCAGCGCCGTCAGGGCAACGGCCGTTGCGAGCGCAACAAGTCCGGGGGGCCGCCAACGCCGCATCGCCGTGGTGGATTGCGCCGTCGTCATCAGGTCTTTCATGCCATTCCCCGGTCCAGTACCAGTCCGCGCCTTACGTCGATCACATCAGATTGCGATCTTTGAATTAAGAATTCGCAGCCACCTTGCGTTCCGTATCCGGCAATATTCGGACCTATCAGGCGGCAAATCTCTCATATACGAGGGCTCGCGCGGGCGGAAGGTGGGCTGGGGCCGGAGCTGGCCCGGGGCTGGTCACGAATCGCTGCGGCACAATGTCCGGTTAGTGGGTACGGCGCCCGATCAGCCGGGTCATTGCAGCGCCGAACAGGCCGAACAGCGCATACACCATGAGCGGCAGAGCGTGCGCGGCAGCCTGCCCGACCGGTTCGTGCTCCACGATTAGCAGGACCGCGAACACGGTAAGGCTCAGGAGGACGCAGATGAGGGCGGCAGCAAGGCCCAGCCTGCGCAGAACGAAGGCAAAGTCGCTGGTGGTCATGACCGCATCCGGGGCGAAGATGAACAGGCCTACGCTAGACCCGCCCGCGACAGCAGGATGTGACCGTCATCACAGAGATGCGGTTCCCGAACGCCGCGGCTCAAGACGCGACCCCGACCGCCTTGCTGTCGACCGCGGCCTGGATTTCCGCATCGCTCAGGCCCGCCTCGCGCAACACCTCGCGCGAATGCTCGCCGAGGCGCGGCGCCATGCGATGGATGCCGGCCGGGCTTTCCGAGAATTTCGTCGCGGGCCGCGCCTGCCGGATCCGGCCTTCGGTCGGATGATCGATATCCGCAAACAGTGCGACGGCGGCGAGATGCGGCTGCTCGCCGATCTCGGTGAGCCGGGCGAAGGCGGTGTGCGGCACGTCCAGCCGCAGCAATAGCTCCTCCCATTCCGCCGTGGTGCGGGTCGGCCCGATCTCGCTCATGCGGTCATAGACCTTGTCGATGTTCTGGGAACGAAGCACGGGATCGCGCACCCCGAGCTCCTCGATCAGCTCGGGGCGGCCGACAGCCTCGAAGAACGCGCACCAATTGTCTCCGGAGTAAGGCAGCATCGTCAGCCAGCCATCCTTGGTCTGCACCGGGCGCCGGTTCTTCATCCGCTTGTAGCCGGTCGGGCCGATCGGCGGATCGAACGCGTGCCCGCCCAGCATCTCGATACTGTTGAAGCCGGCGATGGTTTCCAGCATGGGGACTTCGACCATCTGGCCCTGCCCGCTGCGCTCGCGCCGGAACAAGGCCGCGGACACCGCGCCGACCATCGCCATCGCGCAGATCTTGTCGCCGATCAGGCTCGGAACGAATTCCGGCTCCTCGTCCGATCCGATCGATGACGCAAGGCCTGAAGCCGCCTGGATGATCTCGTCGAATGCGGGGCGCGCCGCCCACGGCCCGTCCTGGCCGAAGCCGGTCGCCGCGGCATAGATCAGCCGCGGATTGAGCTTTGCGCAGGCCGCGTAACCGAAGCCGAGCCGCGCCATCGCCGCGGGTCGCACATTGGTGACGAGCGCATCGACCGTCGGGATCAGTTTTGCCAGCGCCGCCTTGCCGTCCGGATGCTTCAGGTCGAGCGCGAGGCTGCGCTTGTTGCGGTTGACGGCCATGAACTGGCCGCTCATGCCGCGGTTCCGGAACACGCCGGTGTAGCGCCAGGTGTCGCCCGCGGGCGGCTCGACCTTGATGACATCGGCGCCCCAGTCGCCGAGCATCTGCGCGGCGTAGGGGCCGAACAGCACGCTCGTCAGATCGAGAACGCGGATACCGCTGAGGGGGCCGGTCGGTGTCATCGTCGTTTCACTGTCGTTGGAGGAAGCAATTGTGGGACAAGACGGGCGGGCTGGTACCAGCCCGCCCGTCACATTGCGTCGATCCTATTCGCCGATCACGTCGCCGAACAGCTCCCAGGATTTTCCGTTGAAGCGCGCCATCTGCAACTGCCGGATCGGCGTCACCTGCTCGGCCGAGGTGTTGAGCTTGATGCCCGGCAGCAGCATCGGCAATTCGACATCCCTGAACGACTGCGTCTGCTTCATCAAATTGGCGCGGGTGAGGTCGTTGCCGGCGCGCTGCAGCACCAGCTCCATGATCTGCGCCATGGTGTAGCCGGTGACGTTGAAGACGTCGGCCGGATCGGCGCTCGAATTGTACGTCTTCATCCACTCGCGCCAGGCTTTCATGCCGGAATCATTCTCCCAGCGCGGATCACCGGGATCCTTCTGGAAAGCACCGGTGACGATGCCGACGGAATTGTCGAGCCCGGCCGGCACCAGCACGGAGCCGACGGAGTTGGAAACGGCGGGAAGGATGATCTGCGGCTTCCAGCCGAGCTCGGCGATCTTCTTGATCGCTTGCGCCGCGAATTTCGGCGTGCACTCGTTGAAAACAACGTCGGCGCCGGCGGCCTTGAACTTGACGATCTGGGAGTCGACGGTCGGATCCGATGTCTCGTAGGTGGCCTCGGACACGATCTGGTTGACGTGCTCCCCTAACCCTTCTTTGAAGCCGGCGAGATAGTCGCGCCCGGGATCTTCGTTCGGCGTGATGACGGCGATTTTGGCATTCGGCTTGTTCGCAAGAATCCACTTGGCATAGATGCGGCCTTCGGTCCGGTAGGTCGGCTGCGAACCGGTGGTCCAGGGAAAATGCTGCGGATCGTTCCAGCGGCTGGCGCCGCTCGACGGGAACAGCTGCGGGATCTTCTTGGCGTTGAGGTATTTCTGCGCGGCGATGTTGGGACCGGTGCCGAGCATTGAGAACATCGCCAGCACCTCGTCGCCCTCGGCGAGGCGGCGAACCTGCTCGACCGTCTTCGACGGGGAATAACCGTCGTCCATGCTGAGCAGCTCGACCTTGCGGCCGTTGATGCCGCCCTTGTCGTTGAGCATCTTGAAATAGGCGATCTCGGCGCGGCCAATCGCGGAATACGCGGAGGCCGGTCCCGAGTAGGGCATGGTCTGCCCGAGCTTGATCGACGTGTCGGTCGCGCCGGTGTCGTAGTTTCCGGCCATCGCGGCCGAAGTGGCGCCCAGCGCCGCAAGCAGAGCAACGACTCCGCGGACCAGTTGTCTTCCCGGCATGCTCGGCATCTCCTTCCCAGGCAAGACGCATCGACGCGCGAGCTCACAGCTGCCGCCGGCGCCCTCCACTTTCTTCTTGGTTATCATCGTCCGCATCGATTGCGATGCCGGCGAGTGCGACGATACCTTGATTATGAAGCGTGAGATGTAGCGAAGAATTCAGATGCGTATGCGCGGCTTGCAGCCGTTCTATTTTACGCGCGCGTCACACGACAATGTGAGCGTCAGACCTCAAGCCATTCCTGGCGCACGGCGGCATTGGCCTTGAGCTCGTCCGGCGTCCCCTCGAACACGACGCGGCCGTGGCCCATGATGTAGACGCGCTTCGAGATCCGCATCGCGATTGACAGCTTCTGCTCGACGAGCAGGATGGCGACACCGGCCTGCGCGATGCGCGCGATGAGATCGCCGACCTGCTGCACGATCAGCGGTGCCAGACCTTCGGTCGGCTCGTCGATCATAATGAGGTCCGGATCGCCCATCAGCGTCCGGCAGGTCGTGAGCATCTGCTTCTCGCCGCCGGACAGCACGCCCGCGGCCGTATCGGCACGCGCGGCGAGATTGGGGAACATCTCGAGCATGTCCTCAAGCCGCCATTTGCCGGGGCGGCGCGTGTCCTTGACGCCGAGCAGCAGGTTCTGGCGAACCGTCAGGCTCGGGAAGATATCGCGATGTTCAGGGACATAACCGAGGCCGAGGTGCGCGATCTTGTAGCTGGGAAGGCCGGCGATGTCCTTGCCCTTGAAGCGGATCGTGCCTTGCGGCGCGACCTCGCCCATGATCGCCTTGACCGTGGTGGAGCGGCCGACACCGTTGCGGCCGAGCAGGCTCACGACCTCGCCTGCGGCGACATCGAGGTCGACGCCCTGGAGGATGTGGCTCTTGCCGTAATAGGCGTGGAGATCCCTGACCTCGAGCATCAATGCGCTTCCTCGCCGAGATAGGCTTCCTTGACCTTCGGATCGCGCCGGATCTCTTCCGGCGTGCCCGAGGCGATGATGTGGCCGTAGACCAGCACGGAGATGCGGTCGGCAAGGCCGAACACGACGCTCATGTCGTGCTCGACGATGACCAGGGTCTTGCCCTCGGTCAGCCGCCGGATCAGCGACACCGCGCGGTCGGTTTCGGCGTGGCTCATGCCGGCGGTCGGCTCGTCGAGCATGACGACCGTGGCCCCGCTCGCGATGGTGATGCCGATCTCGAGCTCGCGCTGCTCGGCGTAGGTCAGAAGTCCCGCCGGAACATCGCGCCGGTGCGTGAGATGGATGTCGTCCAGGATCTGGGCCGTGCGCTCGCGCACTTCCGGCAGGCTGTCGACGTTCTTCCAGAAGGCGTAGCGATGCCCCGTCGCCCACAGCACGGCACAGCGGACGTTCTCCCAGACCGACATGCGGGCGAACACGTTGGTGACCTGGAACGAGCGCGACAGGCCGCGCCGGTTGATCTCGAACGGCCGCAGGCCGGAGATCACATCGCCGTTCAGCTTCACCTCGCCCGAGGTCGGCTTGATGTGGCCGCTGATCAGATTGAACGTCGTGGATTTTCCGGCGCCGTTCGGACCGATGACGGCGTGACGCTCGCCTTTCGCGACGCTGAGGTTAAGGTCGCGGATGATGCCGACATTGCCGAAGCGTTTTTCGACGTCGCGGACTTCGATGGCTGCGCTTTTTCCGGGTACCGCTCCGCTCATGCCAGATACCCCCGGTCACTGGCGACCGTCGCAGCCCTGTCCCACGCGTCCGCGATCCTCCGCCAGCTCAGCCGCGCGACGAACGCACCGCCGACGACGAGAACTGCTGCGGAAATCCACGTCACCGGGGATTTCGCATTGAACGGAATGCCAAACAGGTTGATCGGGTCGCCGCCGGAATAGCGCGCGACCGTCTCGATGGTGAGGATGACGCCGCAGGCGAGCGCCAGGGTCGGCACGACAGCGACGAGATAGGACGGGATCACCGTCCACAGCGTTCCGGCGCGAACCAGCGGCCGGTGCATCATCAACAGGCCGGCGATGCCGCCCGGCGCGAACATCACGATGCCGATGAAGATGATGCCGAAATAGAGCTGCCAGACGCTGGTGAGGCCTGTCAGCCCGAGCTGGAGATAGGTCACCAGGATCGCGCCGAGGATCGGCCCGAAGAAATAGGCGATGCCGCCGATGAAGGTGGAGAACAGCACGAGGCCAGACTGGATCGCACCGAGCAGCGCGGAGTTCGCGATCTCGAAATTGATCGCGGTCAGGCCGCCGGCGACGCCCGCGAAGAACCCGGCAAAGCAATAGGCGAGATAGCGGACGACGTGAGGATCGTAGCCGATGAACTGGACGCGCTCGGGATTGTCGCGGACCGCGTTGCTGATCCGCCCCAGCGGCGTCCGCGTCAGCGCGTACATCGCAATCGCCGACAGCACCAGCCAGAACGCGATGAGGTAATAGACCTGAACCTGCGGCCCGAACGACCAGCCGAACATCTTGGGCAGCGCCGTGCGATCCGTGGTGATGCCGGCTTCGCCGCCGAACACCGAACGCAGGATCAGCGAGGACGACGCCACCAATTCGCCGATGCCGAGTGAGATCATCGCGAACACGGTGCCGGCGCGCTTGGTCATGACCCAGCCGACGATGATCGCGAAGACGAGACCGCCGATCCCGCCGAACAGCGGAATGAACGGCAGCGGGATCGGCCAGCCGTGCGACACCACCGCATTCATCATGTGGCAGGCCGCGAAACCGCCAAGACCATAGTGAACGGCGTGACCGAACGACAGCAGTCCGGTCTGGCCGAGCAGGATGTTGTAGGAGAGCGCGAAGACGATCGCGATGCCGATCAGGCTGAAGGACGTCAGCGAGCCGCCGGAGGAGAAGATCAGCGGCAGGACGATCAGCGCGGCAATGCCGATCAGCCAGACGCCGTAGAAGCGCAGGCCGTCGCCGGCGGGCTTCGATGTCGAAATCGGTTTGGCGGTCATGACTCGCGCGTCCCCATCAGGCCCATGGGGCGAACGATCAGAATGAGCACCAGCAGCATATAGGGAACGATCGGCGCGACCTGCGCGATTGTGACGTTCCAGATGTCGGTGAGGACCGACGGTCCCGTCGACGGATCGAGCGGTCCGAACGCACTCGCCAGCGAGCCGTTCAGCGCCACCGCAAAGGTCTGCACCAGTCCGATGACGAGCGAGGCGATGAAAGCACCGGGCAAGGAGCCGAGGCCACCGAACACGATGACGACGAACAGGATGGGCCCGAGCGCCGCGGCCATGTCCGACTGCGTGACCAGGGCCGGACCGGCGATGACGCCGGCAATGCCGGCGAGCGCGCTGCCGACGCCGAACACCACCATGAACACCCGCCCGACATTGTGGCCGAGATGCCCGACCATGTGCGGATGCGTCAGCGCCGCCTGCACGATCAGGCCGACGCGGGTGCGCTTGAGCACGACCAGCAGCGCCACGAAGATCACGACCGACACGGCCAGCATGAAGATCTTGTAGGCGGGATAGTTGGTCGAGAAGATCGTGAAGGCCGGGAAGTCGAGCAACGACGGCACGCGGTAGTCGACCGGGCTCTTGCCCCAGATCATCGACACGATCTCTTCGATCGCAAAAGCCAGACCGAAGGTCAGCAGCAGTTCCGCGACATGGCCGTGCTTGTGGGTGTTGCGCAGGCCGTAGCGCTCCACCGCCATGCCGATGGCGCCGACCAGCAGCGGCGCCAGCACCAGCGCCGGCCAGAAGCCGATCCACTTGGTGAGCTGGAAGCCGAAGAAGGCGCCGAGCATGTAGAAGCTGGCATGCGCGAAATTGAGCACGCCCATCATGCTGAAGATGACGGTCAGCCCGCTCGACAGCAGGAAGAGCAGCATGCCGAACAGCACGCCGTTCAGGGTCGAAATGACAATGAGTTCAAGCACAGCGCACTCGTCTCTGTCCGGGGCCTGATGGCCCCGGTGAACATCGCCCAATCAAGAATAGTCCGGCCACCGCCTTCCCGCGACCGATGTCGGCCGCGGGAAAACGACGGATGTCGTGATTACGGCCGCGCCATCTTGCAGGTCGTGGGGACCATGGCCTGCGCCGTGTCGACCTTGGAGACGAGGTGCCAGCCCCAGCCGGTGTTTTCCTCGTCGAAGGGCTCATTCTCGGTCAGCTTGCCGAAGGAGGAAATGTAGATCGGCTGAAGGAACTGGTGGTCGTCCTTGCGCATGATGCCGTTGCCGCCGTCCAGGACCTCGAACTTCAGGTCCTCGAGCGCCGCCGCCACCTTCACGGGATCGATCGAGTTGGCCTTCTCAGCAGCCGCCTTGAACATGCGCATCTCGTTGACCGCACGCGGGTACCAGAGCGACAGATTGACCTTGGCGCGGAACGCCTTCTCGTAATCCATCGCGGTCTTGTTGCCGGAATTCGCAAAGCCTTCGGTGATCTGGAAGACCTGATGATCGAGACCGGTCTGCTTGACGGCAGTGGGGCCGCCGGCGCCGCCGGCATAATAGGTGTACCAGTTGACCTTCAGGCCGGCGTCAGCGGCAGCCTTGAGCAGCAGCGCGAAGTCCTGGCCCCAATTGCCGGTGACGACGCTGTCGGCGCCGGACGCCTTGATCTTGGCGATATAGGGCGAGAAATCGGTGACCTTCAGCAGCGGATGCAGCTCGTCGCCGACGATCTGGATGTCGGGCCGCTTGGCGCCGAGCATCTTGCGCGCGTCGGAGCGGACGGACTGACCGAACGAATAGTCCTGGTTGATCAGGTACACCTTTTTGATCGAGGCGGTGTCCTTCATGTAGTTGGTGAGCGCCTCCATCTTGATGTCGGAGCTCGCATCCCAGCGGAAATGCCAGTAGCTGCACTTCTCGTTGGTCAGGCTGGGATCGACGGCGGCGTAGTTGAAGTACAGCACTTCCTTGCCGGGATTGCGCGTGTTGTTCTTGGTGACGAAATCCGACAGCGCCGCGCCGACGGACGAGCCGTTGCCTTGCGTGATGTAGTGGACCCCGGCGTCGATCGCCTTCTGGGCCTGCACCAGGCTTTCCTGCGGATTGGTCTTGTTGTCGAGCGGCACGATCTCGATCTTGTGGCCGAGAATGCCGCCCTTGGCGTTGAGCTCGTCGGCCAGATACTGGAATGTCTTCAGACCACCCTCGCCGACGCTGGCACCACCGCCGGAGAGCGGATCGATGTAGCCGATCTTGAGGGTGTCCTCAGCCGACGCGGCATGACCGAGCATCGGGGCGATCACGGCAATGGCCAAAGTGAGCTTGCGCATTTTTTCGTTTCCTCGCTGGCTATCGACTTTAGTCGATGGGCTTTTTGCGCATGTTGCAGCGCAATTGCAGATCCCTAATGAGCAGAACGAACTTTGATTTTCAAGCTCGGCGAGACATGGCTCCGGCCATCGTTATGAAATGTGAAGGCGGCTGCCCGTCTCGCCGGCAGCTTTCCGCGACGAGGAATAGAACGCAAGGGGAAACTGGCCTGCGCGGCGCCTGACGACGCAGGTGTCGCAGCCGTCTACAGGCTGCGATAGTTCGCGATTCCCGACAGGTCTGGCGTGAATCCGAGCCCCGGTTCCTCGCCGAGGACGATCGTACCATCAGTGACATTGGCAACGGCACCGCAGAACCGGTCGCGCAGCGGATTATCGTTGGCGTCGACCTCGAGCCAGCCGTCGCCGCCGATGCCCGCAAGCAGATGCGCCGAGGCAAGCAGTCCGATGCCGCCGCCGAGATAATGCGGGCAGAACGTCTTGCCCGCCTTCAGAATGTCGCGCGCGACGCCAGCGCATGCGCTCAGCCCGCCCCATTTCGCGATGTCGGGCTGAACGACGCCGAGCACGTCTTCGGCCAGGACGTCCTTGAATCCCTCGACGCTCGAAATGTTCTCGCCCGCGGCAATCGGCATTTTCGCGGCTGCCCGCAGCCTGCGCCATTCCTCGCGCGGCCGGTCGGCGCGGATGGGCTCCTCCAGCCATCGCAGATCGAACGCGGCCAACCGCGGCACCATCTCCAGCGCCTGATCGACCGACCAGCCCTGATTGGCATCGGCAGCGAGCATGCCCGCACCGACGATCGCGCGCAGCGCGGCCAGATTGGCGAGGTCGGTCTCGGCACCGAAGCCGACCTTCAGCTTCAACGCGCGATGGCCACGCGCGAGCGCGGCTTCGGCCGCCTGCGCGGCGCCGCCCGGATTGATGCCGCTGGCATAGACCTTGATCCTGCGCGACTGCCCACCGAGAAGCCGCCACAGCGGCAAGCGCTGCCGGCGCGCGGAGAGATCCCACAGCGCGAGATCGATGCCCGAAATCGCCTGCGCGAACGGACCGGGCTCGCCGCATTGAAGCGCCAGCACTTCGGTACCCTTCGTCAGGACCTCGAAAGCCTGGGCGGGGCCGTAGAACCTGCGCCCGACAAGGCCCGGAGCCAGCACTTCGTTGACAAGCCGGGCACGGTGCTCGGCGCCCGGTGCAGGAAAGTTGGACCAGGCTTCGCCCCATCCCTCGACACCGTCCTCGTCGACTGCGCGAACGAAGACGGCCGGTCGGTTGAGCATCTTGCCGAACGACGTCACCACCGGCGTCGCCAAGGGATAGCGATAGCAGAACGCCTCGATCGAGCGGATCGTGAAGCTGTCAGTCGTCATATTGCAGGTCCTGCGACCGAGGTGAGACCACGCGGGACCGTTACCATCTCAGTAGGCGCGCGCGAAGTCACCTTCCTGCTTGATATCAGCGAACACCGGGAAGCGCGCCTTCCACGCCGTGCCCTTGGCCGTGGTCAGCTGATTGAGCCGTTCCAGCACCCCAAGGCCATCCTTGCGCAGGCTGGCCGACACCGCTGCGCGATCCGGAAAGTTCTTCAGGACGGCATCCAGCCAGATGGTGCGGCCCGCCAGGAAACCGCTTGCGCCTGCGGCATAGGAGTAGTCGAGCACGCGCTCGAACTTTTCAGGCGCAGCGCCGCCCGACAGCAACACCCAGGGGATGCTGCGTTCGCGGCAGATTTCGCCGATCGCATCGAACTCCTTCTGCGACGCCTTTGCTTCCGCGCTGCCGTCACGCGCCGGCAGGCTGTTGGCTGCAAGCGGGCTCTCCAGCTTGAGGAGATCGACGCCATATTCGGGCTTGGCAAATTCGCGCACGCTGTCGATGACGAGGCCCGGGAGCTTGCCGGGCGATTCCACGTAATCGGCCGTGTGATTGGCGCTGCCGAGGAACGGGTAGACCAGCAACTCGAGCACGTAAGGGATATCGTGACGGGCGCAGTCTTCGCCGATTTCGCGCACGAAGCGCTTCTGGTGCTCGTTCACCGCGGCATCGGCGTCCGGCCGGTACCAGGCCAGCACCTTGACGGCGTCGCCGCCCATCGCGCGGATCTTCTCCACGCTCCAATTGGTGATCGCGCGCGACTTGCGGCCGCCCGCGGTTTCCTCAACGCGGTGCTCTTCCAGCGTCATGATCAGGCCGCAGCGCGGCGGCAGCAGGTCGATAGCGGCAGGCACTGCGAAGTTCGGGTCGAACAGCATCGAACTGCAATGCGGTGCGAGGTTCTCGACCAGGAGACGCTTGGCCGCCGTGACGTCGGAATATTCGACCTGATCCCGCGTGATCCCCTTCGCCTTTGCAATGGCGTCGAACAATGGCGGCCGCTGATCCAGCGCGACCATGCGAAAATGGCCATCCGCGTCAGCAAGCCGTGCCAGGCCGCGGTTCTTTCCAATCGTTCTCATGGCTTCGTCCTCATGAATACAAGACACTCGTTGATCTCGGGGATTCCGTTACGGCCGCCGGCGTGGCGGCATTTCATGGCGGCCGTCGCCGCCGAAAACGCCATGGCGGCGCGCACGTCGAGGCCGGCGCCGATTGCGAGCGCATAGGCGCCGTGGAAGACGTCGCCCGCGCCCGTGGTGTCGACGACGTCGACGGCGTAGGCGGCCTGCCGGTGCAGTTGGCCGTTCTCGTGCCAGCTCACGCCGCCCTCGCCGCGCGTGACGGCGACGACGCGGCAGCCGAAGCGCGCAAGGGCTGCGAGAGATTTATCTTCGGCCGAGCCGGCAAAGGCGGCGAGTGCAGGCTCGGAGAAGATGGCGTGATCGGTCAAGGGCAGCAGCCGCTCGAATACCTCGGCATCGGCCATGTCGCCGTCGAGCACCGTCGGGATGTTGCGCGATCGCGCTTCCCGAAACAGCGTCGCGGCACCCTCGACCCAGCGCGGATCGGCCAGCACGGAGGATGCGCGCGCGACAGCTTCGAGCGAAAGCCAGTCTGCGGTCTCCGGGTAAAGGCCACGGAAATTCACGATCTGCCGCTCGCCGGAGTTGTCGACGATGACCCCGGACACGGACGAGCGGCCATCGGGGAACAGCCGGAAATTCTCGACATCGACGCCTTCAGCGGTGAAGGCCGATTTCATCTCGTGGCCGGCGGCGTCATTCCCTGCCCGTCCCCAGAACGCGACGGACGCGCCGAGCTTCGCTACCGCGACGCTCGCATTGGCGGCCATGCCGCCGCCAAGCGTACCGTACTCGACGGCCTTGATCTTCTCGCTTCCACCCGCGAATGGCCGATCGACGCGCCAGACCTGGTCGAGCGCGGATAGCCCGAGGCAGATCACGTGCACGGGCTTCGTGCCGGACGCAACGTCCGCGAGATCCACTATATTGGCCGGCGCGCTCACCGCAGGACCTGTCCGTTGGATGCAGCAAACAAATGCGTCTTGCCCGACTGTGGGCGCAGATTGATGCGATCACCAACCTTCGGCCGCAGCGCCGGATCGACCCGCGCGATGGCGGAGCCGCCGGCGAGATCGAAATGGATCAGCGTGTCCGAGCCGAGCGGCTCGACCAGCTTGACGTTGATGGCGATGCCATCGGCGGCATCAGTGGCGATGGCAAAGTGTTCGGGGCGAATGCCCAGCACGGCGTTGCCGGCTTTGCTCAGGCAGCCAGCGGTCTCGCCGTCCAGCGGCACCACCGTTCCGCCTTGCGACAGGATCGCGCGCTCCTGACGCCATTCGACCGGGAAGAAATTCATCGCGGGCGAGCCGATGAAGCCGGCGACGAACTGGTTGACGGGCCGCTCGTAAACCGTCTCCGGTGTATCGTATTGCTGGATCGTGCCGCTCTGGAGCACGACGATCCGGTCGGCCATGGTCATGGCCTCGATCTGGTCATGCGTCACGAAGACCATGGTGGTCTTCAGCTCCTGCGACAGCGCCTTGATCTCCGCCCGCACCTGCCCGCGCAGCTTCGCATCGAGATTGGAGAGCGGCTCGTCGAACAAAAAGGCCTTGGGATTGCGCACGATGGCGCGGCCCATGGCGACGCGCTGGCGCTGGCCGCCGGACAACTCCTTCGGCTTGCGATCCAGATAAGGCTCGATGTGCAGCAGTGCGGCTGCACGCTTCACGCGGGCGTCGATCTCGGCCTTCGGCGTGCCTCGCAGCTCCAGCGCAAACGACATGTTGTCGTAGACCCGCATGTGCGGGTAGAGCGCGTAATCCTGGAACACCATCGCGATATCGCGTTGCGCAGCCTGGACGCCGTTGACGCGCCTGTCGCCGATGTAGAGATCGCCGGACGAAATCGGCTCGAGGCCGGCGATGATGCGCAACAAGGTCGACTTGCCGCAGCCGGACGGGCCGACGAAGACGACGAATTCGTGGTCCGCGATCTCCAGATTGAGATCGGGGATCACGGTAAAGTTGCCGTAGCGCTTGGTGAGGTTGCGGATAGAGATCGAGGCCATGATCGCTCAGTCCAGCGCCAGCACGGGCTTGATCAGCTCGCCCTTGGCGAAGCGGGCGAAATTCTCTGGCAGAGCCGACAGGCCGAACTCGCCATCGACCAGGACGCGGTATTCGTCCTTGTACTTGCGCAGCAGTTCGACATTCGGCTCGAAATCCGAGACCGGGAAGTAGAAGGTCCGGATCATGTAAAAATCCTTGCGGCGGAAGACCTTGCCTTCCTCGATGGTCCAGGGCGCGGCGTTCTCGCCGACCAGCACCAGCGCACCGCGCGGCAGGACCAGCTCGATGCCGAGGTTGCGCGCCGCATGGGCGCCGGAGCATTCCATGATGAGGGCAAAGCGCTTCGAAGTGTCGCCGACGGGATGCGCCTTCGCGCCGAAGGATTGGGCGATCTTCAGGCGTGTGGCGTTGGGATCGGCGACGTAGATGTCGTCGTAGCCGAGCGCGCGGAGCGCCAGCACGACGCCAAGGCCGACGGGCCCCGCACCCATCACGAGGACCGGCCCCGCCTCATTCGGCGGCACGACGCGGCTGACGAAGCGCACGGCGTGGCCTGACGTGCCGATGGTGTCGAGCAGCAGCGGCGCAAGGCTGTCCTCGATATCATCGGGCACCGGCAGCAGGCAGTTTTCCGGCACCGGCACATATTCGGCATAGCCGCCCGGCCTGTTCCAGCCGATCAGACTGGAGACGTCCAGGCACATCTGGGTGTCGCCGCGCTTGCAAGCGGCGCAGTGACCGCAGTGCAAAGGGATATAGACGGCGCAGCGGCGGCCGTGCAGGCGATGACCGGGCTGCTCGACCACGCCAAAGATCTCGTGGCCGGCGGTGAACTCGGCGCCCTTGTGCCAGAGCTTGAAGTCGGAGCCGCACAGCGCAGTGCGCGAGACGCGGACGAGCACTTCACCTGGGCCGACATCGGGCATCGCGACGCGCTCGATGGTGATACGGTCATTGCCGTGGAAGACCGCGGCCTGCATGATCGAATTCGGACGGGGCGACACGTTCATTTCGATACCTAGCCTTTCACCGCACCGAGCGTCAGTCCGGACACCAGCCAGCGCTGAACCAGGGCCGCCAGCACCAGCGGCGGCAACGCGATCAGCGTTGCAGCCGCCATGAGGGCGCCCCATTGCGTCGAGCCTTCGCCGATGAAGTTGAAGGCCGCCGCGATCAGCGTCTTGGTGTCGCCGTTGGAGAGCACCAGCGCAAACAGGAAGTAGTTCCACGAAAACACGAAGGCCAGGATCGCCGAGACGGCGACGCCTGATGCCACCAGCGGCAGCGCGATGCGCCAGAGGATGCGCGTGGCGCTGCACCCATCCACCTGCGCCGCCTCGAACACGCTGCGCGGAATGCCGTCGAAGGACGGCAGCAAAACCCAGATCACGATCGGCAGCGTGATGACGGCGTGGCTGAGGATCAGCGCGGTGTAGGAGCCGATCATGCCGACCTGCCGGAACATCACGTACCACGGCAGCAGGAACAACGTGCCGGGCGCCATGCGCGCGGCGAGCGTCAGGATGGCCGGCCACGAAATCCGCGTCCAGGAGACGGCGAAGGCAGCAGGAATTCCAAACAGCAGACCGAGCGCGGTCGAGCCAACGGTGACGATGAGACTGTTGAGCGCGTAGCTGAGGAACGGCGTGGTCCTGGTCAGCTCGACATAGTTTTCCAGCGTCGGCGAGAAGCTCAGCGTCGGCGGATACGCGGTGACCTCGAACGACGGCTTGAACGAGGACAGCACCATCCAGACCGTCGGCGCCATGATGAGCACGCCGGCGAGCAGGAGCTGCACCGTGTTGAGCCAGCGGATCCAGCGGTCGGTGTTGGCGGCATCGTTCATGACATCACCAGGCCACCGCGCCGCGGAGGCGATTGAAGGCGAGCACGGCGCCGAACACGATCGCCGTCAGCGTCAGCATCAGGGCACTGGCATAGCCGATGTTGAAGAATTCGAAGCCGACCCGGAAGCCGTAGATGTTGAGCGTGTTCGAGGCGTTGCCCGGGCCGCCCTGGGTCGTGATGTAGATGATGTCGAAGAAGCGCAGCAGATCGACGCTGCGCAGGATCGCCGCGGTGACGATGGTCGGCAGCAGCAGCGGCAGCGTGATGCGCTGGAAAGTCCTGAATGGAGACGCGCCGTCGATCTGCGCCGCCTCGTAGACGCTCGGCGGCAGGGATTGCAGGCCGCCCAGCACGATCAGGGCGACATAAGGCGTCCACTGCCAGCTGTCGATCAGAGCCACGGTAGGAATGACCCAGGTCGGCGAGGCCAGCCAGTCCGACGGCGGCAGGCCGAACGACTGGAGGATATAGTTGGCAGCACCGAGCGACGGATCGAGGATCACCAGCCACATCATGCCCGCCACCACCGGCGGCATCATGAAGGGCGAAATGAACAACGAGCGCACGATCCCCGGCAGCCGCTTGGCGTGGAACAGCACCAGCGCCAACCAGACGCCGAAGACGAGCTGCAGCACCAAGGACAGCACGAATAGCGCAATGGTGATCCACAGCCCGTGCCAGAATTCGTAATCGGAGATCAGCTTCGAATAATTGGCGAGGCCAGCGAAGGACTGCTTGCCGGTCGAGGAGAAGGTCTGGAAGCCGAGCCAGATCGTATAGACGACCGGAAACGCGATCATCGCGACCGTGAAGACCACGGCCGGCGCCGATAGGGCCGCCATCTCCAGCTTCTGCCGGTCCTGCGTGAGTGTCGCAGCCGTATCAGACATGCGTTCGTATCCTCGATCGAGTTGGGTGCCGGCAGGCAGCAAGCCTGCCGGCATGAGGCCGTTAGTTCAGCGCGATTAGCGCATCCAGGGCCTTGTCGGCATCCGCGCAAGCCTGATCGACGGTCTTCTGCTTCAGGATCAGATCTTGCACCGCCTGCCCGATGAACTCGCGCGATTGCGGATTGGCGACGATGGGATAGCCGACCTCGGAGGAGCCCTTGGTGGCGAGCACGTCGAGCGCGGCCTGCCATTCCTTCCGCACCGGCTCCTCGTCGATCCACTTGCGATATTCAGGATCCTTGGCGACCGACGGACGCGGCGGGGCAATGCCCTGAAGCGCCATCTTCTTCTGCACCTCGGGGCTGGTCGCCCACTGCACGAAGTACCAGGCCGCATCCGGCTGCTTGCTGTGCGAGGACACTGCCATGCCCCAGCCGATCGTGGTCGGCACCTGGCCGGCATCGCCCGCCGGGAACGGCAGCAGGCCGGTGTCCTTCAGGCGCGCGCCGCCTTCCATCACCGTGCGCAATTCATTCGACGACTCAAACGCCATCGCGGCGCGGCCGCCGCGGTAGAGCGCCGAAATCTGCTGGAAGCTGTAGTTGACGACGCCAGGCGGTCCGAAATCGCGCAGCAGCCGGCTATAGGTGTCGAGCGCTTCCTTGCCCTTGGCTGAGCAGAGGTTCGACTTGCCGTTTGCGACATAGCTGCCGCCGACATTGTGCAGCATGTTGCTGAAGGTATAGGCGATCGCGGGCTTGAGGCCGCGCGAGACGAACGGCGTCACCGTGCTGTCGCAGCTCTTGATCTTCTCGGCAGCGGCCTCGACGTCCTTGATCGTCTTCGGCGCCTCGAGGCCGCACTTTTTGAAGATGTCGGTGCGGTAATAGAAGATCGGGCCTTCGATGTTCATAGGCATGCTGGTCAGCTTGCCGCCGAAGGTCGCGGCCTTCAGCAGGGCCTGGCTCAATCCGTTGGGGTCGTATTCCTTGGCCACCTCGTTCTTGGCCATCGCGGTGAGATCGCCGTACCAGCCGGCGGCGGCGAACTGCTCGCCCTCGCGCGAGGGCAGCGTCATGAACACGTCCACCTCGTCGCTGTTCGCATTCATGACGGTCACCAGACGCTGGCGCATCTGCTGCTCCTGATAGCCGTCGACCTTGAGGGTCATGCCGGTCAGCTTCTCGAAATCGGCCTTGTAGGTCAGCAGCGCCTGCGACACCGGATTGTTGTTGGCGAGAAAGGTGACGGTCTTGCCCTTGAACTTCATCCAGTCGAAATCGGCGGCGTGCGCCTGCGCGGTCGCCGCAGCAATCGCGAGAACGGGCAACGCGACGTGGGTCGCGAGCATCCTGGCCTTCATCGAACTCTCCTCCCGGCTGGCCGCCTTAAGCTGGCGGACCATTTTGAAAACGTTTGAGCAGCGCTTGAAAACGGTTACAAAATAGACCTCGCATTCGCCGTGTCAAGCGATGGACAAGCCGCACAATCTGCGGCAGATTTGCGACATTGCCGCTACCATGCGGTTCGCTACGCCCGATGTAACGTTACATTCATGAGACTGACCAACGCCAAGTCTGTGAAACAGGGCATCCGCGCCGTGGCGGCCCGCGCCGGCGTCTCGACGGCATCGGTCTCGCGCGCCCTCAACAACCCCGACGCGGTGAGCCCTTCCTTGCGGGCGCGTATCGAGCAGGCCATCGACGCGCTCGGCTACATCCCGCATGCGCCGGCGCGCATCCTGTCGTCACGCCGCTCGCGCACGCTTGGCGCAATCGTTCCAACGATCGACAACACGATGTTCGCGCGCGGCATCGCCTCGCTGCAGCAATATCTGTCGTCGGTCGGATACATGCTGTTTCTCACCACGAGCGGCTACGATCTCGACGTCGAATTGCAGCAGGCGCGCAATCTGATCAGCCGCGGTGTCGACGGCCTCGTGCTGCGCGGCGATTGCCATCACGACGGATTGCGCAAGCTGCTGGCGGACAATGCCGTACCGTTCATCAATGTCGGCATCTACCAGCCCGACCGGCCCTATCCTTGCGTCGGCACCGACAACGAAGCCGCCGCCCATCGCGCCGCCGCGCATGTCATCGAGCTCGGCCATCGCCGCATCGGGATCGTCTCGGCGCTCCAGCGCAACAACGACCGCGCCAGCGCGCGCGTCGCCGGTTTTCGCCGCGCGCTGACGGAGAACGGGCTCGAATTGCCTTCGCAATGGCATGTCGAGGTGCCCTATACGCTGGACGACGCGCGCGAGGCGGCGCGCTATCTCCTGGGCCTCGAGGACCGTCCGACAGCCGTTGTCTGCGGCAACGACGTCATCGCCTATGGCGTGCTGCTCGAAGCCGAGCGCAGCGGTTTTTCGGTGCCGCGTGACCTATCGGTGGTCGGCTTCGACGACCTCGACTGGAGCCGGCATTTGCGGCCGAGCCTGACCACGATCCACGTACCGACCGGAGAAACCTGGCAGCGCGCCGGCGAATATCTGGTGCGCAGCCTCGCCGGCGAGCAGACCATCATGCATCGCGAGATCGACTTCTCGCTGGTCGTCCGCGAGTCGACGGCTGCGCCTCCGAAATCCCTGAAGTGAGACATTCCCGATGAATCCGAATTTTTCTCTCGCCCCCGGCTTTCATGCCGTCGTGATCGGCGGCGCCGGTGACATTGGCGCCGCCATCAGCAATCAATTCTGCGATCTGGGTGCGACAGTGACAGCAACGGGTGCGAACGAGGCCGATCTTGCCCGCACCCTCCTCAAACCGCGCGCGGGTCTCACGCTCGCGACGCTCGATGTCACCGATGACGAGGCCGTCACGTCCTTCGCCCGGAAACACAAGCGCGTCGACGCGCTGATCAACTGCGCCGGTATTCTCGCGCGCGACAAGGAATTCGAGATCGAGACCTTCATAAAGGTGCTCGACGTCAATCTCACCGGCACGTTCCGGACCTGCATGGCCTTTCATCCCCTGCTCGCGGAGCAGACGGGATCGATCGTCAACATAGCTTCGATGAACGCGACGCTGGCGCTGCCGCGGATTCCCGCCTATTGCGCCAGCAAGGGCGGCGTCGTGATGCTGACCAAGGCGCTGGCTTTGAAGTGGGCCGAAGAAGGCATCCGCGTCAACGCGGTCGCGCCCGGCTATATCGAAACCGCGATCAACGCCGCCGGCCGCAGCGACCTTGCGCATTATCGGCGCATCGCCGACCGCACTGCCTTCAAGCGCTGGGGACATCCGGAGGACATTGCCGGCGCCGTTGCCTTCCTCTGCATGCCGGCTTCGCAATATGCGACCGGCACCGTCATTGCCGTGGATGGCGGCTTTCTGGCGGGGTAGCGCGGGTTCTATACGCCCAGCGCCTTGCGATTGAACGTCCGCAGGAAGCGCAGCGACAACGTCCGCACATTCGCGACGTTGAGCAGCCAGGCCGCAGCGGCGTAAGCAACCCCGCCCGCGGAGCTGACGACCATCAACGCCACGATACCGGTACCGCCGACCTGTGTCCGCGCAATGAGGATGGCGCCCGCCATCGCCGCAGCCGAAGCCGCAACGCCGGCGAGGCGGTTGACGTCGAACGGCACGGGATGGGCGCGGTGCATCAGGGCGACGGCGACGACGAAGCCGAGCGCTTCGGTGGCGAGGGTGGCGAGCGCTGCGCCGTAAAGGCCGTAGCCGGCGACCAGCGCAAACATCAGTGCCACGCTCAAAACGAGCGTGAGGAACGACTGCGCCGCCAGCATGAACGGCCGCTCGGCGAGCTGGAAGCTGATCTGCACATAGAATTGATTGGCGATGCCGAAGAAGCGCGCGAGCACCAGCGTCGGCAGCAGCGCCGACACGCCGGCGCGGAAATCGACGCCGACGAGCGTGCCCGCGACCTGGTCGGCCGCGAGCGCGAGCCAGACGGCGACGGGTGCGACGACGACGAGCAGCAACTCGAGGCTCTCGCTCAGCCGCTCCCGCGTCGTCTCGCTGTTCTTCTCGGATAGTGAGCGGAACACCAGCGGCACGGTTGCCGCGGCGACGCTGGAGGCGATCATCACCATGAACTGGCGCGGCAAATCGGCGGCGACGCCGAAAATGCCGGCGGCGTCCTTGCCGAGCAAATAGGCTACGATGAGCCGGTCGCAGGCCGAATAGACCGCAACGGACAATCCGGCCAGCGTCAGCGGCAGGCCGTAGCGCGCCAGCTGCATGAACTGGCTGCGCTGGAAGCGCGCGATCTTCGTGCGGTCGCCGACGAGATTGAGAATGATGCCGGTGAGCGAGCCCAGACCGAACGCGGCGAGCAGTCCCAACCCACCCCAGCCGAGCCAGATGCCGAGCAGGCCAAAGCCGACGCTCGACACGCTGCGGACGATCGAGATCGCCGCGAACCTATAGGGGCGCAATTTGGCGCGTTCGAATTCCTGGCCGACATCGACGGCATTGGCCATGATCGCCACGAACATGCTGGCGAGCAGCAGCTCGACGCTGAGGTCGCTGCGGAACAGAATGACCAGCGGCGTGGTGGCGCAGAGGACCGCGGCCGTCAGCCCGAAGGCGACCATCGCCGTGCCGCGAAAATCAACCTCCGCCGACATCGCCTGATAGCGGGACACCGACAGCTTGATCCAGGCGAAGAAGATCGCGCCCAATATGCCGGCAAGGCTGATGCCGACGACATAAACGCCGTACTCGGCCGGCGTCAGCAGCCGCGTGTAGGCCGTGACCGCAAAGAAACCCACCGCTGCGGGCAGGATGTAGGCGACGAGATAAATCGAGAAATGGCGGTTCAGCATGCGAGCACAGGACCGGCAACGGTGTTGCGATGGTGACGGCCGTTAATCAATGACCTTGGCGGGGCGAACAAACTGCGCCGCAGCATCTCTCAAGAGTGTCACATAAGTCTGCAGATCGGGCGGCGAATGAGGCTGGAAGGCCGCTTTCGCGCGTTAGCGTTAAATTTGTCCTTTCCCTGGGGCGGTTCGAGCGATCACGACACGAAACCCTGATCCAGACTGGAACAGCGATGCAGCGCCACGCGCGTTGCGCACCGGACATCCGCAAAGGTTAACCCAACGACAGGAAACCCCGGCGTCGCAAGGCGCCGCTTGGTACGATGGCGCGTTGGTTCCCAAAGGAACGTCCCACCGTGACCAGGCTCGACAGACGCGAATTTCTCCTCGGCAGCGCCGCAGCACTCGCGGCGGGGGCATCGGCGTCCGCCGCACCGGCATCAAAACTCGCGCAGCGCCGTCCGGGCTTTGGCGCTGCGGCGACGCTCTGGGACCTGCAAGCCGATCCCAGGCTCGGCGAAGCCATCAGCACCTATTGCACCCAGGTGGTGCCGGTGCTCGAGCTGAAATGGCCGATGCTGCGGCCGAACGCGCACACGTTCAACTTCGAGCGCGCCGACGCGATTCTGGATTTCGCCAGGGAGAACGATCTGACGATGCGCGGCCACGCGCTCGCCTGGTATCACGACATTCCGGACTGGACCAAGCAGATCAAGGAC
Source organism: Bradyrhizobium sp. S3.7.6 (assembly GCF_054061875.1). Classification (NCBI taxonomy): domain Bacteria; kingdom Pseudomonadati; phylum Pseudomonadota; class Alphaproteobacteria; order Hyphomicrobiales; family Nitrobacteraceae; genus Bradyrhizobium; species Bradyrhizobium sp. S3.7.6. The sequence goes on from NZ_JBSSEQ010000001.1 coordinate 8,242,413, forward strand.
ACCAAGGACGTCGAGCGCGCCTATGTCGACCACATCGGCACCGTCGTGTCCTATTACAAGGACAAGCTGACGTCGTGGGACGTCGTCAACGAGCCGATCCCGGACAATCCGAAGAAGATCACCGACCGGCGCGACACGTTCTGGACGCAGCATCTGGGCAACCGCTGGATTCCGCTGGCCTTCCGCACAGCGGCCGCGGCCGATCCCTTCGTCAAGCTCGCGATCAACGAATATGACATCGAGTCGGCGAAGGACTCGTTCATTGCCAAGCGCGCGGCGTACCGCAACCTGATCATGGACCTGCTCGACCAGGGCGTGCCACTGCACGCCGTAGGCCTGCAATCGCATCTGCATGCCGAGCTCGAGATCGACACGCATGGGCTCGCCGAATTCGTCACCGAGTTGCGCTCCTGGGGCCTCGATGTGCTCGTCACCGAGCTCGATGTCGACGACCAGAAGCTGACAGGCAATCCGGCGGAGCGCGACGCCATCGTCGCCAAGCGCGTCGACGACCTCCTGACCGCGATCTCGACCAGCGGCCCGGTGCGCTCGATCCTGACCTGGGGCCTCTCGGATCGCTATAGCTGGATCAACGGCACCTTCGCCCGCGCGGACAAGCAGCCGAACCGCCCCTTGCCGCTCGACGGCGAGTTCAAGCCGAAGCCGTTCATGGACGTCATCAGCAAGTTCACGAGAGACGCCTGAGACGCGGCCTTAGCGCGTCTTCGCCGGCACTTCGAATTCGGCCGCATCACCCATATCTTCAGGAGACAGGCTCGGGCTGCGTCGATCCCGCGAGCTAAGGCGGAACACGTCGCGGATGTCGTCGATCGAGGTCGACGAATAGGACTGGATGCAGAGCGCGACCTGTTCGGGCGAGGCCGCGCCCATCATCGCTTCGATGGCGGGACGGTCGAGGGGCGTGTCGTCCCAATGCGAGACCGCAATGCTGTCTTCGGTGACCCGATGGGTGGCCAGATGCGCGGGCGAGTTCGCGACGAAGTGTCCGTACATCAGATACTCCGAGAACTTCTTCTTCCGGCACAGCGCCAGAACCCAGTTCAAGCCCGTCGCCGCCTTGATGGCGTCGGTCATCGCGCGCGCGGTGTCCCGGTCCCAGACCAGCGCGTTGCCGACATAGTCGTCGGCGGGGAACGAGCGCTCCTTGATACCGAGAAGCTGATCGACAGTGCGCAGCCACAGGCCGTGCAACGGATGGTCGGCGCCGATGTCCTTCGGGGTGACGAACAGCGGCGTCTTCTCGGCGCCGGCATATTGGCCGACGTCGAATTCGCGGAAGAACAGATTGTCCGAGTCCAGGATGCAGACGCGCTGCTCGGATGCGTTGAGCACGCCGGCGATCTTCAGGATCTGCTGGATGTGCCAACCATGCACCGGCGACGACAGCAGCGACAGCCAGACCCGGCGCTTGCTGAGGAACTGAAGCGCCGGCGGCAGCGCCCACAGCCATTTCGGCAGATAATTCGAGGCCGGAACGATGACGCGCTTGTCGGACGCGAACCGCGCGAACAGCGGCACGTCCTCATCGTTAACGAGAACATAATGCCGCGTGTATCCCGAGAGCCAGGTGTCGATGCTCTCGCTGAGCAGCGAAAAGCGTTCGATATCCTTGGCGTAGCTGGCGGTCAGCAGGGCAACGGAATGCATGGAGCGCGCTCGAATGGCCATCAAGCCGCACTCATAGCCGCACCGCGAGATGCTGGAAACTCACAAACGGAATCAAGGTAAAACGAAACCAAGCATTAGCCATCCGACGGCAGCCCCTGCTCGATGGCGCGAAAACGCAGTGGCGCCAGCGCGGAGGCGCGCTGCCACCAGTCGGCGACGCGGTCGTCCAGTGCGGTCACACCGCGACCCTGGCCGGGGAAGATCCGGATCTGCTGCACCGCCTCGGCCTCGAACCCCCTGCCCTTGCGCGTGATCTTGAGGGCGGCGCCCTCGCGGTCGCGCTGCGTCAGCGGCGCCAGGAGGCGGCCGTGCGGGCGGAGCGACTGAAGCCAGAGCGGATGCGGGTGCGGGAAGCCGGCATGCACGATGATCACGTCGGCGGGCTCGCCGATCTCCTCGCATCCATCGCCATGCACGACCTCGACATTGCGATAGGGGCGAAGGTAATTCGCGGCACGCGCCGCAAGCCGCCCGTCGCATTCGATTGCATGCACCGTGCCCTTGGGCCCCACGATCTTCGACAACACCGCGGAAAAATAGCCGAGACCGCAGCCGATCTGGACCACGCGGTCCTTCTCCCCGACGTCGAGCAGATCGATGAAGTGCGCCCACAGGCTCGGCAGCCCGGTGTCGAGCTTGCGGCGCGCATCGATCGCGACCAGCACATTGTCGTAGAGATGAACGGGATCGGCATCCGGCGTCAGCCGGTAGCCGCGCGCCGCCTCGCTCTTGATACGCCAGGGTCCCTTCGCCAGAAAATCCTCGCGCGGGATGGCGGCGAGCGCTTCGAGCAGGCGTGGTGAGGAGATCCGCTCTCGCTTCGCAATCAACTCGACGTAGCGCGCACGCGCGGCGGCAAGATCGCTCATTTCATCGCATCGGCCTGTTCAAGGACGGGCACGTCTCCGCCGAGCTCGCTGAGGAGCTGCATCGCCTGCTTCAGGTCCGGAGTATAAAAGCCCTCGCTGAACTTGCCGACGATCGGCAAAAGCAGAAGACTTGCGTGCTCGCGCTTGCCGGCTTGGTGCGACAGCCGCGCAAGGCTGACGGCGGTCCGAAGCTCCCATGACAGCGCGCCCTGCTTGCGCGCGGTCTCCAGCGACAGGGCGAACAGGTCCTCGGCCTCCTGCACCGATGCCGGATCACCGTCCGACATCGTGATCTCGCCCTGCAGCCGATAGACCTCGGCGAGATAGGAGTGATCGCCGGTCCGTCTCGCGGTCGCGAGCGCGCCGTCCAGCGCGCGCAAGGCGGCATCGCGCATCCCGACCTTGGCATAGGCTTCCGCAAGCAGGCAGCGGAACCAGCAGCCGGCGAGCCAGGAATCCATCGCCTCGTATTCGTCGAGGCCGAGGCGCATCTGGCTGAGACCTTCGTCGGCCTCGCCGAGCTGGGCCAGCGCCCAGCCGCGCAGGATCGCCGCCTGCTGCTTCCAGTGCAGGAAATTGTGCTCAGTGGCGATGATCATGGCGCGGTTGGCGTGGTCGCGCGTACCCTCGACGTCGCGCAAATGCTGGCACAGATAGGCGCCGAACACGAGCGCGAAGGCGAGCGTGAAGGGATGGCGGATCTTCTCGGCATTCGCGATCGCCTGCTCGCTGTGCTGGCGCGCCGCGTCCGGCCGGCCGAGGAACCAGAGGAGATAGCCGAGATAGGACAGCGAAACGACGCCGGGATCGGTACCGTGCCGCTCCATCAGATCGGAGTGCAGATCGGGACTGTAGAGGTTGATGCAGCGGTGCAGATGGTGCTGGGAGGCGGCAAAACGGCCGCGATAGAGCATCGTCATCGCGATCGAGCGGTGCGCCTCGATCAGATAGCCGGTCTGCTGCGCCGGCTGCGTGCGCTCGTTCAGCCGCTCGCGCTTGGCGAACTTCAACAGCTCGACACTGAGATCGTGCGCGCGGCTGAGATCGGCACGGATGAAATGGCAGACCCAGAGCCCACGCGTGGCGGCGAAGGCCTTCTCGTCGTCGTCGAGCTGCTGACCGAGCTCGAGCGCGCGGATGTAGTTTTCCTCGACCTCCTGCACGGCGTAGCCCTTGGCGGCAATCAAAGCGTTGCCGAGCGCGATGCGCAGCTCCAGCTCCATCTCGTCGGCGCCCTGCATGCGCGCATTGGCCTGCACGACGCTCAAGCCCCGGCGCAAATGCCCGATCGCCTCCAGATTGGCGCCGCTCTTGGCCGCCTGCTTGCCGGCCTTGAGCCAGAAGCTGGCGGCGCCCTCGCTCTGGCCGGATTCGGTGAGGTGATGGGCCAGCAGCTCCGGTTCGCGCTCGGTCTTCTCCGGATACATCTCGGCGAGCACCTGCGCGATCCGCGAATGCAGCTTGCGCCGCTCACTGTGCAGCAGGCTGTCGTGCGCGGCGTTCTGGATCATCACGTGCTTGAAGGAGTAGAGCGCGCCGGGCGGATGGCCGCGGCGCATGATCAACCCGGCCTCCTCCAGATGATTGAGCGCGGCCTCGATCTGCTCCGCCGGCGTATTGGCGACCGCGTGCAGCGTCGCGTAGGAGAACTCGCGACCGATGGTGGCGCCGATCTGCGCGATGCGCTTGAACGGTCCCATCCGGTCCAGCCGCGCCATCAGCGAGTCGGTGAGGGTCGCCGGGATCGCGAGCTGCCGCCATGGGCCCGACAGCACGTAGCGCCCGTGCCGCTCGGTCAGGAGGTTGGATTCGAGAACGGTCTTGGTCAGCTCTTCCAGGAACAGCGGCACGCCGTCGGTCTTGACGATGATCTCCTCGACCACCTCCTTGGGAAGCTCGCGGCCCGCGACGCGCTCGACCAGCGTCGTGCGCAGCTGCCGGCTCAGGCGGTTCAGCACCAGCGTGGTGATGTGCGAATGCGCGTTCCAGCTCGGCTGGAATTCGGAGCGCGCGGTGATGATGACAAGGACCGGCTGGTTCTGCACCCGGGCGACGAGGAGGTCGATCACCTCGCGGGAGGTCGGGTCGATCCAGTGCAGATCCTCAAGCGCGATCACCAGCGGCATGTCGCGCGCAAGGCCGAGGAAATGATTGACCAGCGCGGCGACGGTCGCATCCTTCTGCTGCTGCGGTGACAGGTCGAGCGGCGGATAGCGGTCTCCGGTCGGGATCGACAGCAGCGCGGCAAACAGCGGCGTGACCTGCTCGATGTCGCCATGGGCGGCGGCGATCGCGGTCTCCAGACCCGCCAGCGACGTCGCGGATGGATCCTCGCGGTCGAGGCCGAGCGAGAATTTGAGCTGCTCGGAGAACGGATAGAACGCCGTGGAGGTGTAGTAGGGCGAGCACTGGAACGAGACGTGTCCATGGCGGTCGCCCGCGATCCGGTCGAATATCTCCTGGATGATGCGCGACTTGCCGATGCCGGGCTCGCCGAACTTGACCACGACCTGGCCGTCGCCGTCCTTGACCTGCTGCCAGCGCCCCATCAGCAGCGCGATCTCTTCCTCGCGGTTGACGAGCGGCGTCAACCGCCCGCCCATGGAAGCGGCGAAGCGGGTCTCCGCCCGCGAGGCGCGCACCACGTGCCAGGCCTGCGTCTTCTCCGAGATGCCCTTCAGCGCATGGACACCGAGATTGCGGTAGTCGAACTTGCCCTTCAGCAGCGACTGTGTCGAGGCCGAGATCACGACGCCGTTGGGCGGCGCCAGACCTTGCAGGCGTGCGGCGAGATTGACGGTTTCTCCGACCGCGGAATCGCGCTCCTCGGTGCCTTGGCCAACGAGGTCGCCGACCACGACGAGACCGGTTGCGATCCCGATGCGGACGGCGGGGGCGTGGCTCAGCGCACCGCGCGGCTCGATCGCGCGCGCGGTCGACAGCACCCGCACGATCTCGAGCCCGGCGCGCACCGATCGCTCGGCATCGTCCTCATGCGCGGTCGGATAGCCGAAATAGACAAGGATACCGTCGCCGACGAAGCGCGCGGCAAACCCTTCGTAATGCTTCACCACGCGGACGCAGGTCTCGCGAAAGCTCGCGATCATGTCGCGCACGTCTTCCGGATCGAACTGCACCGACAGCGAGGTCGAATCCACCATGTCGCAGAACATGGTGGTGAGCTGACGCCGTTCGGCACCGACTTCCGCCCGGACTTGCGGGCGCGCGGCCGTATCGGGCTTCTCGGCGGTCTCAGCGTGGAATAGCGCCGACATCGCGCGCTGAAGCCGCTTGCGATCGCCGAGCGGCAATCCGAGCTCGACCAGGTCGGATTCCGTCAGGTCCCCCATCACATCGAGATCGAGGCGGTGCTGCGCGAAGAGATCGGTGTAATGTCCAAGACCGACGCCTTCGAGCCAGCGCTTCAACCCGCCTTCCGTCCCCGTAACAGGTTCATTCTCCAGCATGGTGATTCTGCCCGACCTTCACTCCGTCGAAGGGCTTTAGGCCCCTCAACCACAGATTTTGGGGCCCGAACTTCACCTCAGACTGGACGCGTTCCCTAAGTCTTGGGAAGAATAGCTCAATCAGATCAAAAGGGAATGGCATTGTCCCACATTGCATCCGTAGCGGGAGAGGATTCGGACAGCGCAGGCGCCGAAACCAGGACGTTTGCCGATATCGGCGGCCTTCTCGACTTTTATGCGCGCAAGACCCCGTCGGCACCAGCTCTCCTCGCGCCGGGCCGGCCGGCCCTCACCTACGGCAAGCTGGGTGAGTTGATCCAGCAACTGGTCCGCACCCTGCGGGGGCTTGGCATTGCCCCTGCCGACCGGATTGCCGTTGCGCTGCCGCGCGGCGCCGACAGCGCGCTGGCGCTGATCGCGGTCGCCTCGGCCGGCGCCTGCGTCCCCGTCAATCCCGATCTGACGGCCGACGAGCTGCAGCGCTATTTCAGCGAATTGAAGCTGACCGCGCTCGTCACCCGGGCCGACATGAATTCACCAAGTCGTGACGTTGCCAAGGCACTCGATATCGCGGTGATCGATTTCGTGCCGGGGCCGAACGACAATCTCGGCGGCTGCGCGTTCATCGGCCCGGCAGTCGGGCCGGCCAGCACGAGCGGCGCCTCGCGCGGCGACGATGACGCCTTCATCCTGTTGACGTCAGGCACGGCGGCGCGGCCGAAAATGGTGCCGCTGACGCAGCGCAATGTGTGCCTGTCCGCATACAATGCCGGCCGCGTGCTGTCGCTCGCAGCCCACGACCGCCTGCTCAACGCCCTGCCGCTGTTTCACGCCCATGGTCTGATCTCCGGCCTGCTGACGGCGCTGGCCGCGGGCTCCAGCGTGATCTGCACCAACGGTTTCGACGCGTTGTCCTTCTTCAGCTGGATGCGGGAGCTGCGACCGACCTGGTACACGGCGGTGCCGACCATCCATCGCGCGCTGCTGACGGCGGCCGAGGCCGACCCGGACCGCGCCCGGTCGTCGTCGCTGCGCGTGATCCGCTCGGCCTCATCCTCGCTCGCGCCTGCGATCCTGAACGGGCTGGAGGCGATGTTCGGCGTTCCCGTGCTCGAGACCTACGGCATGACGGAAGCAGCCTCGCAGATCTCCGCCAATCCGTTCGAGCTGCGCAAGGTCGGATCGGTCGGCCGCGCTGCGGGCCCCGAGATCGCGATCATGGACGGGGCGGGCCGCACGCTTGCGAGCGGCGAGCATGGCGAGATCATGCTGCGCGGGCCGAACATGAGCCGCGGCTATTATAATGACGAGGCGACGACACGGGCCGCCTTCCGCAACGGCTGGTTCCGGACCGGCGACCTCGGCTATCTCGACGCCGACGGCTACCTCTTCATCGTCGGCCGCATCAAGGACGTCATCAACCGCGGCGGGCAGAAGATCTCGCCCCTGGAGGTCGAAGAGGTCCTGCTGAGCCATCCAGCGGTGCTGGAGGCCGGCGTGTTCGCCGTCCCGCATCAGAAGCTCGGCGAAAACGTCGCCGCCGTCGTGGTGCTGCGCCCGAACTCCGAAGCAACTCCGGACCAGCTTCGGCAGTTCGCGCGCAAACGACTTGCGGCCTACAAGGTACCGAGCCTGATCCGCGGCGTGGCCGCACTGCCGAAAGGCGCGAGCGGCAAGGTCAAGCGCAACGCGCTGGCCGATCTGATCGCAACCGCGGAGCATGGCGTCGAAGCGCAATTGCCGCGCAACGCGCTGGAGACCCAGCTCGCGGGGATCTGGGCCGGTCTGTTGGAACTGCCGCAGGTCGGCATCGATCAGGATGTCTTTGCGCTCGGCGCGGACTCGCTCGCGGCGACGCAGATGCGCTCGCGCTTGCGCGAACGCTTCAATGTCGACTTCTCCTTCGAGGACATCTTCGATTGTGCCACGGTCTCGGCGCTTGCGGCCCGGATCGAGACCGCCACAACCCATCGCGAGACGATGGTGCCCGCATGGCGCCAGGCGGCGGCAGCAGACGCGCCGCTGTCGTTCCAGCAGCAGCGGATGTATGTGCTCTCGCGGCTCGATCCGACCCGCTACAATTACAACGTCGTCGAAGTCGCGGTTCTCAAGGGCCTGCTCGACGTCGCCGCGCTTTCTGCGAGCCTCGCCTCGATCTGCGCGCGCCACGAGGCGCTGCGCTCGGTCTTCATCGAACGCGAGGGCGAGCCGGCGCAGCGGGTGCTGCAATCACCACCGCGATTCGAGCGGATCAAGCTCAAGCCCTGCGCCGCGGACAAGCAGGGCGCAATCATCCGGCGCGAGGCGCTTGAGCTCGCGCAATATCCGTTCGACCTGGCGCGTGAGCCGCCGCTGAAGGTCACCCTGCTGTCGTTCGACAAATCCAGCCACGCGCTGGTGGTCAACGTCCATCACCTCGTCACCGACGGCTGGTCGCAACGGCTGTTCTGGGAGGAGCTTGCCGCCCATTATTCCGCTGCACGCAAGGCAAGCGCCGTGACGTTACCCTCGCCCGCCTTCCAGTATCGCGACTTTGCGCTATGGCAGCAGAGCTGGGCTCAGACGCCGGCGGCGAAGGAGCAGCTCGATTACTGGCGGACCCAGCTCGACGGTGTCACCACGCTGCCGCTGCGGACCGACCGGCCACGACCGGAGGTCTGGAGCGGTCACGGCGCCCGTCACTATCTCGAATTCTCCAAGGCACTGTCGGCCGATCTGCGCGCGCTCAGCCAGGACCAGGGCGTCACGCCTTTCATGACGCTGCTCGCGGCTTTCCAGTGCCTGCTGTTCCGCCACACCGGACACGAGGATGTCGCGACGGGATCGCTGATCGCCAACCGCAACCAGATCGAGAGCGAGCGATTGATCGGGCTGTTCGCCAACACCCTGATCCTGCGCAACGATTTTGGCGGCGATCCGGGCTTTGGCGAGATGTTGCGGCGGGTACGGCAGGTCACGCTGGATGCCTACCGCAACCAGGACCTTCCGATCGAGGAAGTGCTGCGCGCGCTGCAGATCGCGCGCCGGAGCGATGGCAATCCGCTGTTCCGGATCATGTTCATCCTCCAGAACGCCTCGATCGAGGCGGCACGTTTCCCCGGCCTGTCGACGCGGCGGCTGGAGGTCGACCCGAAGGTCGCGCGCTTCGACATCACGCTCGAACTGGTCGAGGCCGACGGCCGCTTCACCGGCTTCTTCGAATACGCCACCGATCTGTTCGACGCGGCGACCATCGAAGGCATGGCCGCTCAGTTCAAGACCCTGCTCAAGGCCGTGATCGCCAATCCGGAGCAGCGCATCTCGCGCCTGCCGCTCCTGACGGAGGCCGAACGCCGGCAGTTGCTGGCGAAAGGCCAGGGCGTGGTGGCCAATTTCACCGCGCGCGGCAATCTTTGCGAGCGCCTCGAGCGCCAGGCGAAGAAGACACCGAACGCAATCGCGGTAACGGACGGACACACCTCCCTGACCTATCGGGAGCTCGCCCGCCGCAGCCAAGCGGCCGCACGCTGGCTCGCGCGCGAAGGTGTCGGCGCCGAGAGCGTTGTCGCCTTGCTTGCGGATCGCGGGCCCGACCTGCTCGCCGCGATGATCGCCGCGCAGCGCGTGGGCGCAGCCTTCCTCAATCTCGATCCCGACCAGCCGCCGGCGCGGCTTGCGACCATCCTCGGATCGAGCTGCGCCCGCATGCTGCTGACCGGGCGCGCCCAGTCGGCCATGGTCGAGGCCCTGCTCGGACCGCTGGTCGAGCGCATCCATGTCGCCGAGCTCGAGGACGCGATCGCACCCGGATCGACCAGGCCTGCCCGCGCCGCGCGGCGCGCAGCCGCGAGCCTCGCCTATCTCATCTACACATCCGGCTCCTCCGGCGCGCCGAAGGGCGTCATGATCGAGCAGCGCGGGCTGTCGAACCATCTGGCGTCGCTCATTTCCGAGCTCGGCCTTACGGCGAGCGACGTGATCGCCCAGACTGCGCCGCAGAGCTTTGTCATCTCGGTCTGGCAGTTCCTTGCCGGTCCCATGGTCGGCGCGCGCGTCCATGTCTGTGCCCACGCAATCGTGCAGGACCCGATCCTGCTCGCGCGGGAGATCGAGCGTGAAGGCATCAGCGTGCTCGAGATCGTGCCGTCGCTGCTGCGGGTGATCCTCGACCGCATGGACGACGCGCAGGTCCAGCGCGCCTTTGCGGGATTGCGGCTCCTGATCTCGACCGGCGAGCCGCTGCCGGTCGATCTCTGCCGCGCCTGGTTCGCCCGCTGCCCGAAGGTGCCGCTGATCAACGCCTATGGCGCGTCGGAATGTTCCGACGACGTCTCGCTGCATCGCCTGACCAAGGCGCCGGCGGCGACGACGAGCAACGTCCCGGTCGGCGCGCCGCTGCCCAACACCCAGCTCCATGTGCTCGATCAAAACCTCCAGCCGCTGCCGGTCGGCGTGACCGGCGAGCTCTGCGTCGGCGGCGCCGGTGTCGGCCGCGGCTACATCAACGATCCCGCGCAGAGCCGGCAGCGCTTCCTGCCGGATCCGTTCGCACGCCAGGCCGGCGGGCGGCTGTACCGGACCGGCGACCTCGCACGCCGCCGCGCCGACGGCACCATCGAATGCCTCGGCCGCGCCGACCATCAGGTCAAGGTCCGGGGCTACCGTATCGAGCTCAAGGAGATCGAGAACGCGCTTGCCGACCATCCTGCGGTGCGCGCCGGCATCGTCGAGCCGCGCCGCGAGGCGAGCGGCGATGTCAGGTTGATTGCCCATATCGTCGCAAGGGCCGGCAGCCAGAGCAGCGCCAGCGAGCTGCGCGACTTCCTGAAGAGCCGGTTGCCGGGCCATGCCATCCCGTCCGCATTCCTGTTCCTGGACCAGATGCCGCTCAATGCCCATGGCAAGATCGACCGGTCGGCGCTGCTGGCGCCCGCGCAGCAGGACGTCTCCGGACCGGACGCCGCCGTGCCGGCGCGGCACTTCACCGAAAAAGTGCTCTCGGACATCTGGGTCGACCTGCTGAAGGTCGAGAGCCTCGGCGTGACCGATAATTTCTTCGATCTCGGCGGCCATTCGCTGCTGGCGGGCCAGGCGATGGCGCGCGTCGCCCGTGCGCTCGGCGTGTCGCTGCCGATCAAGACCATCTTCGAGGCTCCGACGATCGAAGAACTCGCCCGGCGGGTTGACGAGGCCGTGGCAGCAAAGCCGCGCAAGCCGGCAACAGGCATGCTGCGGCCTGCTGAAAGCGGGCTCCCAACGCTCTCGATCGCACAGGACCAGATGATGCGGATCGAGCAGAACCTGCCGGGCCTGCCGCTGTTCAACCTGCCCTTTGCCTTCCGCCTCCAGGGCCCGCTCGATCCGACCACCCTCGCGCAGGCGTTCGGCGACATCGTGCGCCGCCACGAATCGCTGCAGACCGGGTTCGGCCGGAGCGGCGAAGAGCCCGTCAGTCGCATCGCCACACCCGGCGAGCTCGGACCGGCCCTCACGATCGAGGTCATCGGCGACGGACGTCCCCACGACAACAAGCGGCGCAAAGCCCTCGAACTCAGGAAGATCGACCTCCTGATCGAGCAGGAGACCTACGCCCCGTTCGACACTGCGCGGCCGCCGCTGTTGCGGGCGCGGCTGTTGCGGCTCCATGCCGACGATCATGTGCTGCTGCTGACGCTGCATCATGCCATTGCCGACGGCTGGTCGATCGGCGTGCTGTTCGAGGAGCTGTCCAACCGCTATGCGGCGCTGGCCGGGCGTCCGTCCGTGCCGCTGCCGAAACTACCGCTGGCCTTTTCGGACGTCGCCCGCTGGCAGCGCTGGTGGCGCGGCACGGACGCCGCCCGCCGCCAGGCCGCCGACTGGACGGAGAATCTGCGCGGCGCGACCCCCGTCTTCGACGGTGAAGCAAGCCCCGGCGCGTCCACCGGGCATCACCCCGTCAGCCTCGAGCGCGAGCTGATCGGCCGGCTCACGGCGTTCGCCGGCCGGCATAACAGCACGCTGTTCATGTGCCTTCTCACCGGCCTGAAAGCCCTGCTGCTGGCGCAGAGCGGCCGCAACGACATCTCGGTCGCCACCGCCATGGCCAATCGTGCCCAGCCGGATACCGACCGGATCGTCGGTCCGTTCGAGAACACGGTGATCGTCCGTACCCGAATCACGCCGGAGCTGTCATTCGCGCAAGCCCTGGCCCGGGTGCGCCAGAGCGTGCTCGACGCGCATGCGCGCCAGGAGCTGCCGTTCAACATCCTGGCCGACCATCTGGAGCAGGAGGGGATCGATCCGGCCTCGCTGCTCCAAGTCTATTTCACCCTGCAAAATCCGCTGCGCCAGCCGCTCGATCTGGCTGACGTCACGATCGAATCGATCGGCAACGTCGCGCGCGAAGGCCAGCCGGTGCTGCCGATCGACCAGACCTGGCTGTCGCTGATGCTCAAGGAACGCCCCACCGGAATCACCGGCTCATGCAATTACAAGGGCGAGCTGCTCGATGGCCGCAGGATCGGTGAGTGGATGGCGCATCTCGTCGCGCTGCTGGATGCGGCCGTCGCCCACCCCAACACACCGCTCGGCCGATTACTCGCTCGCAGGGCGGCATGACCGGCTGTACGGGACGGGAGAACACAGGTTCACTCGCCAAAGCTGTGCATGACCAAGTTGCATCTTGATTATTTGGCGCCAGCGCGCAAGATTATTCCCTCGATTTGATTTGGACGATTATTTTCAACCGGGGGAGTATGTTATGGGTTTCATCAAATTTACCAAGGGTACCTCGTTGAGCGACAAGGACCGCAAGGCCCTGCAAAAGCTGCTGGGCGCCGAGAAGAAGAAGCTCCAGTCCGCGCTCAAGGATGTCGATGCCAGCCTTTCGATGCTGGGCGGAGCGAAGAAAGCCAAGAAGAAGAAGAAGTAAGGATCGTCGGCCGGGACGCCGCACGAATCCTCAGGCTTCACTTTCCGGATATGGGCCGCTCGCTTGTCGAGTTGGGGTCTCGCACAAGCTTGCGCCTGTAAACTGGCCTGCAAATCGACAAGAAATTGCCCGGGTGGACCGTTAGAAGCGGTCCGCTCAGTTGATTCTTGCTCAGTTGATTCTTCCGTCAGGGCCGGAGACTTGGCCTCCGCCTGACGCCATGGGCCTTATTGATGGCAGACGACAGAATTGAACTGTTTGTCGGACTGATCGAGACCATTGACGCTCCGGGCGCAGTCGATGCGTGCCGGCGCCTACTCTCGGTCGACGAACGGATCCGCGCCGACCGCTTCATGTTCGAGCGGCACCGGCGGCAGTATATCTTCGCGCACGCGATGCTGCGCCTGGCGCTGTCGCAGGCCGCGCCGAACGTCGCACCCACCGATTGGTCCTTCGGGGCCGGTCGCTACGGGCGGCCGTTTGTCGCGGCGCCCGCGACCTCGACCGCGCTGCATTTCAGCCTGTCCCATGCCGATGGCTGCGTTGCCTGCGTCGTCTCCGGGCATGAGACCGTCGGCGTCGACGTCGAAACCGTGTCACGGCGTGTCGCGCCACTGTCCACCGCGCTTCGCTTCTTTGCGCCGGAGGAGGTCGAAACGTTGCGCGGACTGCCGGAGCCCGCCGCGATCGAGCGCTTTTTCGACTATTGGACGCTCAAGGAGGCCTATCTGAAGGCAAGGGGCTTTGGGCTCAATCTGCCGCTCGACGCTTTCGCGATGCAGGTGTCCCGCGAGGCCATCGAGATCAGCTTCAAGCCCGATATCGCCGACGATCCGCATGCATGGCGCTTCTCGCTGTGCTCGCCGTCGCCCTCGCATCGCCTCGCGATCGCCGACGGCTCCCGCGCGCACGGCGGCCTTCCCATCACCCGCAATTCCTGGCCGTTCCAGGAAGCGGCTGAATGACGCCCCCGCGGCTGCGCGTCTTTCCCGCGATCTCGCGCAACCGCGATCCCAAGAAATATGTCGGCGAGCTGATGCGGGTGGCACAGTTCGCCGACCGCAACGGCTTCGAAGGCATCCTGCTGTTCGAAGGCAACGACGTGTTCGTCGAGCCCTGGGCGATGGCCCAGCACATCATGGGTGAGACCACGCGAAGCTCGCCGCTGATCGCGGTCAATCCGGTCTACATGCACCCGTTCGCCGCGGCAAAATTCGTCTCGTCCTTTGCGCAGCTCCACGGCCGCAAGGTCTATCTCAACATGATCACGGGGACCGCGGTCAGCGATTTGCAGGGGCTGGGCGACGAGCAGTCGCATGCGGACCGCTACGTCCGGCTCGGCGAATTCGTCGCGCTGATGCGCCAATTGCTGGAAAGCCCTCGCCCGGTGAATTTCGACGGCCGGTTCTACCGCGCAAGCAATCTGCAACTTCGCCCGCGCCTGCCGGCGGAGCTGATGCCGGAATTCCTGGTCGCGGGCCAGTCGGAGGCGGCGCAGCGCGTGGCGAAGGAGACCGGCTGCATCAAGATGCAGATGCTGCCGCCCGATCTCGATCGCGGCCTCGATGCGCCCGGAATGAACTTTGGCATCTTCGCCCGCGAGGGACGCGACGAGGCACGGCAGGCGGCAACGGCGCGTTTCCGTGACAATGCCGATGATCGCGAGCTGCTCGCGCTCACCGTGGAGAACAGCGATTCCGTGTGGAAGCGGCGGCTCTATGACGGCCAGAGCGGCGAGCTCGCCGACAATGGCTACTGGCTGCTGCCGTACCTCACCTTCCAGGCCGACTGCCCCTATCTCGTCGGCAGCTACACCGAGATCGGCGCAAAGCTGAGGGATTTTGCGGCGAAGGGCCTGACCACGATCATGCTCGACATGGTCGCCGACGAGGCCGAGATGCAGCACGTCCGCAAGGCGCTCGCGGCGAGCGGGATGTTCTAGGACGTCACGCCGAGCGGACTGAGCCGTGCCAGCGGCTCGCTGCCTTCCGGCCGTCGCAAAAGCTGCATGACATGCCGCTTCAGGCGCACGAATTCGGGTTCGGTGACGAGATCGTGGCTCCGCGGCCGCGCAAACGGCAGCACGATGTCCTCGATCACCCGGCCGGGTCTTGCGCTCATCACGACGATGCGATCGGCGAGAAACAATGCCTCGTCGATGTCGTGGGTGACGAAGACCGTGGTGGTCGGGATCTTGCTCCAGATGTCGAGCAGGACCTCCTGCATCATGCCGCGCGTCTGCGCGTCGAGCGCGCTGAAGGGCTCGTCCATCAGCAGCACCCGCGGCTGGTTGATCAGGACCCGCGCGATTTCCACGCGCTGCTGCATACCGCCCGACAATTGCGCGGGATAGAACGCCTCGAAGCCGGAAAGGCCGACCAGCTTCAGGATCGCGTCGGCGGCGCGGTCGCGCTCCCTCCTCCCGAGACCCCGCATCTTCGGGCCGAAGGCGACATTGTCACGCACCCCCTTCCAGGGAAACAGCGTGTGCTGCTGAAACACCATGCCCCGGTCCGGGCTCGGGCTCTGGACCTGCTGGCCGTCGACCGTGAGACGGCCAGCCGTGATCGGCAAATGCCCGGCCAGCGCGCCGAGCAGCGTGGATTTTCCGCAGCCGGAGGGACCGAGGATGCAGACGAGCTCGCCCGGCGCAATCGCGACATCGAGACCGCTGACCGCTTCGAATGCATCGCCGCCCGATCCGAGCGAAATCGAGACATCGGCGAAGTCGATCCGACCGACGCTGTTCGTGCCGATATCCGCGACCCGGATGTTCATCGCGCCACCTTCGGGCTACGCCAGGGCATCAGAAGCCGCCCGGCCGTCGTCAGCAGCCAGCTCGATCCCATGCCGAGCAGGCCGATGATCAGCATGCCGACGATGATGTCGGCGTAGTTCTGGAGCGTGTAGGCTTCCCAAGTGTAATAGCCGATGCCGAACTGGCCTGAGATCATCTCCGCGGTGACGAGGCAGAACCACGAGGTGCCCATGCCGATTGCAAGCCCGGTGACGATGCTGGGCGCGGCGTCCGGCAGCACGACCTCCCTCAGGATCGCCAACTCCCCCGCGCCGAGGCTGCGGGCGGAGGCAACCAGCCGGCGGTCGACATTCGCGACACCGTGGACGGTGTTCAGCACGATCGGAAACAAGGCACCGATGAAGGTGATGTAGATCATCGAGAGTTCGGACGACGGAAAGATCAGGATCGACAGCGGTATCCATGCCACCGCCGGTATCGGCCGCAGCAATTCCAGCGGCGGCAGCAAAAGATCGCTCGCGGCGCGTGACCGGCCGATGGCAAAACCAAGGATCACGCCGATCACGACCGCCGCCCCGTAGCCCGCGAACACCCGCCAGAGGCTACTGGTGATATGTGCCGTCAATTTCGGCGAACGAAACAGGGCGAGCGCGGATTGAGCGACCTCGACCGGCGGCGGCACGTTGCGGAAGGTCACGATCCCCAGATTGAGATGCGTGGTCGAAGCGACCTGCCAAAGGGCGATGCAGGCCAGGATCGAAAGGCCGCGGACCATCCAGCGGATGCCCGCAGGTCGCGCCGGGATAGCGGTGGCCATCGCCTCACCGGCTCGCGACGAGGGACTCGCGCGCGGCCGCGAAGTCGAGCACCGCGCCACCGTTCTTCTTCGACCAGCCCTCGGCCGCCTGCTTGAGCAGGAACGCGCTCAGCTCGCCCTTGGACGACCGCACGAACCAGGCCTGGTTTGCAAACAGCTTGATGCCGCTCTCGCGATCCTGAGCGTAGACGACGCGGATGGTCTTGCCGTCCTTCTCGAGGCCGGCGAGCGCCTTGAGCGCGTTCTCGGGCGAGGCATAGTGGCGTACATGAGCCTCGTCCTTGACCCAGATCTGCGCGACGCGGCTGAAGTCGCTGATCTGGTCGCCCGTTGCGGCGTCCTTGGCACGAAGCGGAAGCTGCGCGTAGTTCTTCAGTTCGGAGTCGTAATCGCGTCCCGCCTGCGCCGCCGCGATACGGATGAACTTGTCGGTCACGAACTGGTTGATATCGAGATCACTGTCCGCGCGCTTGAGCAGCTTCAGCGTCTTGATCGAGGTTGCGACCGCCTGGCGGTACTCCGGCTTCCAGGTCACATCGCGGGTCTGGAGACCGAGCGGTCCGTGAAAGAGGTAGTCGACCTCCGCCTCGATGCCGGTCACCTTCGCGATCAGTTCGCTGTACTTCTCCGGCTCTTCCGCGATCAGGCGATCCGCTTCCAGCGCTGCGCGCAGATAGGCGACGACGATCTCGGGATATTTCTCGGCATAATCGGCATCGACCAGCCCGCCGTGGAATGTCGGGGCATTGGCCTGCGCGCCGTCAAAGATCTTGCGCGCGAAGCCGCGCCACGGGAACAGTTCGGCGAACGGAACGAAGTCGGCATGCGCCTCGATCTTGCCGGCCTGCAAGGCCGGCCCCGCAACCTCCGGCGCCTGCGTGATGATGTTGACGTCGGTCTCGGGATTCCAGCCCTTGGCCTCGATCGCGCGGAGCAGCATGCCGTGCGAGGTCGAGGCGAAGGGAACCGAGATGGTCTTGCCCTTGAGCTCATCGAGCGATTGCACCGGCGAGCTCGACGGCACCACGATGCCGTTGCCACTGCCCTTGGTGCTGCCGGACAGCACGCTGATGAAGAGGCTACGGCGTCCGGCCTTCTGGAACGCCACGCCGTTCAGCGAGCCCGGAAAGTCAGCCATCGCGCCGAAATCGAGCTTGCCTGCGACCATCTCGTTGGTGAGCGGCGCGCCGCTCGTAAAATTCTTCCACTGGATGTCGTAGGTGACATCCTTGTACTTGCCGTCATGTGGCAGAAATTTCTCAAGCAGCTTGAGCTCGCGAATGAGCAGTCCGCCGGTCGCGCAATTGATCGTCGTGTCCTGCGTCCCGACTGCCACACGGATCGTCTCCGCCTGGGTCGGCGCGAACATCGCAACAGTGATGGCCACAATGGCCACACTGAATCTCAAAGAGCTGAATTCGATCATCGAACTGTCCTCGGGAGGCCGGGCGCGTGCCGGCGGCAACGCTGGCCGGCACTATCGAAGGCGCGGCGCAACGCTTGAAGCAATTACTTGCGTCGCTGTCGCAGGACGTTCGCGTCATGATTCCGTCGCGCAACGACGCAAAGGATTTTCTCAGGACGGAGCCATGGACAGAGGAATCGTTTCGCTGCCGGTCGCCGCACACATCAAGCTTTGCTAAGTGATTTGGAACGATCGCAAAGAGATGGACATCGCACCACCGCCGCACTTACCTATTCGCAAGCCCCTGGAGAGCTGACGGATTGCGATGACCATACTCAAGGAAGCTGCCGCGACCGAGCCTGCCGCTTTCGCCGACCGGCCTCATGCAGGCGTTCCGTTCGACTGGACCGACCACAAGAAGACGCGGCGGGTCCGCAGCACACGCGCGAGGCCCGCAAGCTCGGCGCTGTTCATGAGCGAGACGATCGACGGGCTGAATGCCGGCGCGCATTTCCTCGACCGTTTGTCCGCGTCGGAGCAGGCGCGCGTGCACGCGGCCGGCCGCATCATCACGGTGCCGCAGGGCGAAATGGTATTCAGCCAGGGCGATGGCCACGACGGCATCTTCATCATCCGCCGCGGACAGGTGCGGGTCTACTACACCGCGCCGTCGGGCCGCGAGATCACGCTCGCCTATTGGACGCCGGGACATTTCATTGGAGGCCCCGAGATATCCGGCGGTGGCATTCACATGTGGTCGGGCATCGCCATCGAGGCCTGCGAGATTACGACACTCTCCGGCCCCGCGCTTGAGAAGCTGTTGACCAGCATGCCGAGCTTCGCGCTGGCGCTGATCGACGGCCTCATCGCCAAGGGCAAATGCTACTCCTCGATGGCGCAGATCCTCGGTACGCGATCGGTGATCGAACGGCTGGCGCAATTCCTGCTCACGCTGTCGGAATTGCATGGCACGGCCGACGGCGACACCATCGTCATCAACCGCAAGATCACCCATGACCAGATCGCGGCCATGGTGGGCTCGACCCGGCAATGGGTGACGATGATGCTGAAGCGTTTCCAGAACCGCCGCATCATCGCCATCGACGGCAGCACCATCCAGATCAGGCGGATCGACCTGCTGGAGCAGATTTTGTTCAAGGATTAGGCGCGGCGGGTTGTCTCCGTGCGCACGGTGACAGTCGAACTCGCGGAGAGTCCCCCTCACCCGGAATTTGCTTACGCAAATTCCGACCTCTCCCCGCAAGCGGGGAGAGGTAAACTTCACCGCGCCTCTTCAAACCCGGCCAGCACCGAGGTCAGGTTCGCGCCCAGAATATCCGAGAGATAGCCGCCCTCCTGCACGAACACGGTCGGCAGGCCCAGCTTCGCGATCGCCTGGCCGATGCGGCGGAAGCCCGGCGTGGTGACGGCGAGGCCCTTCAGTGGATCGTGCTCGGAGGCATCGAGGCCGAGCGCGATGACGAGGGCGCCGGGTGCAAAGGATTCGATCGCCTTGCGCGCGACATCCATCGCCTGGATGTAGCCGTCGTCACCGGTGCCGATGGCCAGGGGGATGTTGAGATTGGCGCCGAGGCCGGGTCCTTCGCCGCGCTCATGCGCGTAGCCCCACACATAAGGATAGTACGCGATGGGGTCAGCGTGGATCGACACCGTGTAGACGTCAGGGCGTGCGTAGAAGATTCCTTGCGTGCCGTTGCCATGATGGACGTCGACGTCCAGGATCACGACGCGCTCATGCTTGAGCCGCAGATGCGCGGCTGCGATCGCGCTGTTATTGAGGAAACAGAAGCCGCCGGCCATGTCGCGGTAGGCGTGATGGCCGGGCGGACGGCAGAGTGCATAGGTCGCATCCTCGCCGTCCATCACCATCTGCGCTGCCGTGACCGCAACATCGGTGGCAGCGCAGGCCGCGGCCCAGGTGCCGGGACCGATCGGCGCCGCGGTGTCGGCGGTGTGCCAGCCGAGCTTGCCGACGATATGAGTGGGATAGGTCGCGGCATGACGCACGGGATGGATGTTGCCGATCATCTCCGGGCCGGAATCGCCGAGCGCGGTCCAGGCGTCCCAGGCTTCGCTGAGGAACGACAGATATTCCGGGCTGTGAATCCGCGCACGCGGCCCCTGCCCGAATGTCGTCGGTTCGACCAGCTGATGCTTGCCGTCCTTCAACCCCTTGAGCAGGCGATCGGCGCGCTCGGGCTGCTCCGTGGTGCGCTTGACGACACCGCGAACCAGGAAGAATTGCGGATCGTGGCTGCGATGCAGTTCGGTATGGACGGCTTTCACTCAAACACTCCGTGGTCGCGTTGACGGTGCCCACAGATGTCTAAATGCCTGCGGCGGCCAGATGCAAGCAAGAAGAATGCCGCCGCTTTGGTGCTGCTCTGCGCCGGAGGCAGACCGCCCGTGATGCTCTAGCAGCGCCCGCGCTGGAGGCAGTGCTCGCGGCCCTGCTGGTCGGTGCGGAAGGACTCGACGAAGCCGCCCTGACGCTGGGTGACGAAGACGGTCTTGCCGTCGCTGCCGCCGAAGGCGAGATTGGTCGGCTCCTTGCCCTTCAGCGCGATCTCCCGCTCGACCGCACCATTGGGCTTCATCAGCGCGATGGTGCCCTTGAGGATGCGCGCGACATAGAGACGGCCGGCGACGTCGGTGCGCAGGCCGTCGACGGTGTCGGGCTGGAAGGCTTTGACGAGTTTTGCGCCGGTGAGCTCGTTACCGCGGACGGTGTAGGACCAGATTTCGCCGCTGCTGGATTCCCCGACATAGAGCGTCTTGCCGTCAGGGCTGAGGTCGATGCCGTTGGTGGTGCCCATCGCGCGCGGCGCGGGCATCACCTGCCCCTGCACCGTGCCGTCCGCAGATTTGGCGATGCGCCAGATGTGGCCTTCCCTGCCTTTCCAGTTCGGATCGCTCGCATAGATCGTGCCGTCGCGCGCGACCGTGATGTCGTTGGGCTGGTTCATCTCGTCGGAATGAAACCAGACGACGGGCTCGCTCGCGCCCTTCGGGATCGCGAAAATGTTGTGCTTCTTGTAGTCGGCGATGAACATGGTGCCGTCACGCGCAAAGCGGATGGCGTTGCCGACGCTGCCCGCGGGCAGTGCCGTAAACTGCTCCGAAGCCGCGCCGCCCACCGGCAGCTTGCCGATGGTGCCGGGCTTGCCAAAGTTGACCACGAAGAGATTGCCGTCGAGATCGGCCGCCGGCCCTTCGATGCCGAAGGTGTATTCGCCCGACGGCGTCACCTGCACGCTTTCGAACAGCTTTGTTTCAGCATGGGCCGGCGATGCCGCGATGACGAGAAGGAGGCTACTGCACAGGCACCAGAAATTCCTGCCGAATGTAATAGCCATCGTCGTCGCTGCACTCGCCATTCAGATAGGGATCGGCAGGCCGGAAGAATCGGCTGAAGCCGGGTTTGTCTACAGCGCTCCTTTGTGTCACGACAACGACCTTGCCGGCCGGTATTTCGCCGCATTCCTTGTTGGTCTTGCCAAAGAACTTGCGCTGCGGCGGGCCGGACTTGATCCGCATCCGCGTGCCCGGAACCATTTTCGCAACCAGCAGGTCCGCGGTATCGAGCAGGCGCGTGTAGCCAGGTTCGGTCCTGGGCAGGCTTTCGCCGCCCGGCGGCATCAGCTTCTCGGCGCCGATACCGCGCAGCCGCGTGCGCAGCTTCCCGGAGTCTGGATCGCCCGGATAGATCCAGCCGTCCTGCGACAGCATGAAGCGCAGCACCGTCGCGTCCTTTTCCGCATCCGATTGCCCTGCCTTCAGGCCGAAATCCGAGTGGCAGCCGACGCAGTGCTTTTCGACGAGCCCCTTGCGCAGCGTGGTGAGCCGGACACTGTTCTGCGCGTCTTTGGCGACGAAGGCCGCGAGCTGGTCGATCATCGCCTGGCTGCGCATGTCGCAAGGCAACGGCGGCGGATCGCCAGCAGCGCGATCGATGCGGATTACCGTCTGGTTCTTGTCCTCGACCAGCCAGATTGCGCCGTCCTCTGCGACCGTCATGCCGACGGGCGCTCCTTGCGGCCGCGCGCCGTTGACGCGGTGCCAGCCTGCGATCAGTTCGTCGAATGGCGCGGCGGCGACTTCTCCGGCGTCGGTCTGAAAGCTGTGGGTCGGATCTGCCGCGCAACTGACGTGGTAACGCACCGGCGCCGGGGCGGGCTTCGGGAAGCCATGGTCGTCGACGTCATAGAAGAGGACGCGGCTGCCGGTCGGACGATAGCCGTGCAGGCCGACTAGCAGCTTGCCTTCCAGCTCCGGGAATTTCGCGCCGTGATAATAGAGCATCGCCAGCGGCGCGCCGTGCGGCGGCATCAGAGAGAACGGTGCCTTGTAGAGCGCATTGGCCGTGCAGAGCGACCTGTAGACCCCGGATTGCAGCACGGGCTTGAATTCGGGGCTCGGCGTCGACAGGTCGTAGCAATAAGGCCAGCCATAATGCCTGCCCTGCTCGATCGCGTTGATCTCCTCGTTCGGCTTGAAGATGTCGGGCAGATCGCGGCCGTTCTCGCCCTGCAGGAAGGCGTAACCAGGATCGGGAAAATTCGGATGCAGCGCCAGCGCCATCGAGTTGCGCAGGCCGCGCGCATAGACGGTGTGCGGCGGGTCGGGATCGGCCGGCTTCAGCGCCGGGAAGATGCCGCCTGCGGGCGGTGTGAACAGCCAGATCGAGGCCATCGCGGACGCGCCCTCGGCCGCCGCGCATGGTTTTGTGATCGGCGCCGACGTGATGCAGTCGTCGCTGTGCGAGCCGACATTGACGAACAGCCGCCCGTTCCCGTCAAAGGCGAACTGCTTGAGCGGATGGGCACTCTCGTCGAGCCTGGTGCCGTCAGGCAATGTGATCCGGCGGCCGGGCATGTGCCGGATGATGGTCTCGACCGTGCTGCGGGGATTGTCGGCGAGCGGATCGAACCGGAAGATCGTCTCCGCGGTCGAGGCGTACAGCTTCTTGTCCGGGCCAATCACGAGACCGAACGGATATTCGATTGCGGTCAGCAGCTCCTTGAACCGCTGCCCCTGCGGCGCATGCGGATCGAGCAGCAGCAGCCGTCCATCGGTGTGGCCCCAGCCCCCCATGTCGGCGACCACGAACAGGTCACGGCCTGGCACCTGGATGATCGAGCGCGGAAATTTCAGGCGATCCTCTTCGCTGGCGACGAGACCGGCGCAGAATCCCGCCTTCATGTCGATCTGGATTCTGGGAAAGGCGAGATCGCCGCTGCCACAGGTTTCCGTGCCGATCGCGTAGCCGCTTTTCCTCACCGGCTCGGAGGAGGCTCCCGGGGCAAGACCGAACAGCGCTCCGGCGACGATCGCCGCAAACAAGCTTCGGCGTTCATGCCAGAATGTGAGCTGGTTCACGGCGATCCCCCGGACTTTCGGTCCAAAGTTGTTCCATGCCATGGGAACGCCGTCCAGTTGATCATCACCCCCCTGTGATCAAACCCGCTCGGGCCTTCGCAGCGACCAATCTCCGTAGATTCCCTTACCGGGCTCGCCCCGAATGTTTCGCGAAGGCCTCGGGTGGTATCGGTTTGCCATCCCAGTCGCTCCCGACAGGAGACGCATATGGTCCAGGTCTATTTTCACTGCTCCAACACCGAAGGCACGCTGATCGATCGCAGCGGCACCGCGGTGGCCAGCCTGACCGAGGCGCGTGACCGTGCGGCCCAGATCATGCACTCGATGATCTACACCCCGGGTGCCGAAGACTGGCGCGACTGGGTGATCCATGTCAGCGGCTCCGACGGCGAGGAGATCTTCGACCTTCCCTTCACCGCCATGCTCGGCAAGCCGCATTGAGGTGATGCCGTGCTGTTCGCTTCATTAACCCTGCTCTGCCAGCCCCTCAACTTCGTCGCCACCAAGTGGCAGAAGCTGGTGCGGATCGCAGGCAACCCCTACCGCCCCGAACTTCACTACATGCGCGGGCCTGGCCCGAAATGGCACGCCAAATATCAGGCCAGCCGGCTGGACCGCGGGCTCTGAGCGCAGTCCGCGGCTGCTCCTCTACTTCCCCGTAAACTTCGCCTTGCGCTTCTCGACGAAGGCGGTGCGGCCTTCGATGGCGTCGGCGCTCTTGCGGATCGTGGCCTGAACCTCGATCTCGCGGCGGAACTGCGCCTCGTAAGCCGCATGCTCGCTCTCCTCGACAAGCGCACGCGTTGCGACCAAAGCGCGCGTCGGGCCGTCCGCCAAACGGCGCGCCAGGACCAGCGCCTCGTCCATCAGCTTCGCGTCGTCGACGACCTGCCGCACCAGGCCGATCTCCTGCGCACGTTCGGCCGTCAGGGGCTCGTTCAGCAACATCAGCTCGAGCGCGCGCTGCCGACCGACCAGCCGCGGCAACAGCCAGGTCGAACCGAGATCGGGCACCAGGGCGATCCGGCTGAACACCTGGATGAAGCTCGCCGACCGCGCCGCAACAATCATGTCGCCGGCCATCGCAAGGCTGAAGCCGCCGCCGGCCGCGACGCCGTTGACGGCGACCACGACAGGCACGCGGCATTCGCGCAACGCCTTGAACGCGGGCCAGTAGAACCGCATCACGCCGGCGGCGATGTCCTCGCCCAGCGCTTCCGATGCCTTCAAATTCTGTCCTGAGCAAAATCCGCGCCCCGCGCCGGTGAGGATCAGTGCGCGAATGCCCTCATCCCCAGTCATCTCGGCGACGGCGGCGGCGAGCGCGCCGAGCAGGTCCGGCGTCATCGCGTTCAGACTCGCCGGCTCGTCGAGCGTCAAGATCCCAACCGCGCCATCCCGCGCCTGTTTCACACCTGCCATGTCTCGTCTCCCTTTGGATTTTCTCGTTGGCGGCAATGTGCCATCCTTCGCACGCCCCGCCAATGCTGCAGCTTCCGCGTGAAGCCAGAACAACCGAATCCAGAGATCAAGACGACATCATGCCTCATCAGTTCAGCCTCGCCCAAGCCGTCCGCAAACCCGCCGTCACATCCAAGGGCGGCATCGTCGCCTCGCAATCGCGACGGGCGGCCGAAGTGGGCGCGCAGGTGCTGGCGGCGGGCGGCGACTGCGTGGACGCGATCGTCGCGACCACCTTTGCGCTGAACGTGCTGGAGCCCTGGAACAGCGGCATCGGCGGCGGCGGCGCCATGGTGCTCTACCGCGCCAAGGAAAATCGCACCGAGGTGATCGACTACGGCATGTGCGCGCCACAGAGCCTGCGCACCACCGACTACCCGCTCAGCGGCGAAGGCGCGGCCTCCGATCTGTTTCCCTGGCCGCGGGTGAAGGACGATCGCAACATTCACGGCCCCGGCTCGGTCGCCGTGCCCGGCGTCGTCGCCGGCATGGAGGAGGCACATCGCCGCTACGCCAAGATGCCGTGGAAGGATCTGGTCGCGCCGGCCGCCGCGCTCGCCGGCGAAGGCCTGCTGGTCGATTGGTGGACCACGCTGACGATCGCGGCATCGGCAGCCGATCTCAGGCGCTATCCCGCGAGCGCGGCCACCTTCCTGAAGGATGGCCTGCCGCCGAGCGCGCCGTGGGGCATCAAGTCCGAGACGCGGCTGCCGTTGGCCACGTTGAAGGCGACGTTGTCGCACCTCGCCGCTGCCGGTCCGCGCGATTTCTACCAGGGCGATCTCGCCAAAAGCATCGCATCCGACATCAAGGCCGACGGCGGCTCGCTGTCGGTGGAGGATCTCGCCGCGTTTCGCGCCCATCTGCGCGAGCCGCTGGCGATCCCCTATCGCGGCGGCAAGGTGTATGCGACGCCGGAGCTCACGGCCGGACCGACAATGGCGCATGCGCTGCGGCTGTTGCAGCAGAGTCTGAAGCCGGGAAGCGCACCCGACGCGACCACCTACAGCGAATATGCGGTGGCGCTGCAAGCAGCCTTCCGCGAGCGGCTCAAGGACATGGGCGATGCCGACGGCAAGCGATCGCTCGGCGCCGAATATCTGGCGCCCGCCTGCACAACGCATTTCTCCGTGGTCGACCGCCACGGCAACATCGCAGCGGTCACGCAGACGCTGCTCTCGTCCT
The DNA here is from genome assembly GCF_054061875.1 of Bradyrhizobium sp. S3.7.6. NCBI lineage: Bacteria > Pseudomonadati > Pseudomonadota > Alphaproteobacteria > Hyphomicrobiales > Nitrobacteraceae > Bradyrhizobium > Bradyrhizobium sp. S3.7.6. The sequence goes on from NZ_JBSSEQ010000001.1 coordinate 8,268,356, forward strand.
TCGGCTCGAAATACGTGACGCCGCACACCGGCATTGCCATGAACAACGGCATCATGTGGTTCGACCCGACGCCGGGCACCACCAACTCGCTCGCTCCCGGGAAGCGCTGTCTCTGCAACTACACGCCCGTCATCGCCGAAACGAAGGACGGCAAGCGTCTCGCGGTCGGCGCCTCCGGCGGCCGCCGCATCCTGCCGTCGGTGATGCAGCTCGTGTCCTTTGCGATGGATTACGGCATGGACCTCGACACGGCCATCCACCAGCCGCGGATCGACGCAAGCGAAGGCGCGGTCGTGATCGGCGATATCAGACTGCCGGCAGACGTGCGCAAGACACTTGCCGCACGCTTCGATTATGAAGAGACGCAAGTGCAGGCCCTGCCGCAGAAGTTCGCCTGCCCCAGCGTGGTGATGCGCGAGGACGATACGAATTCGGGCGCGGTCGAGATCTTCCAGCCCTGGGCCGACGCTGTCGCCGAATCCTGAGCGTCACGACTCCTCCGCATTTGCACGCGACACCGCGATCGATGTTCGTTCGTCGAACGGACAGATGCGTGCCTAACAGGAGAGATTTCGGATGAAGAAACTTGCGCTCGCCGCAACACTGATCATCGCGGCCGGCTTCACCATGCCAAACGCCGCATTCGCCAGGGGCGGCCACGGACATGGTCATGGCCATGGCCACGGCCATCATGGCGGATACCATGGACATCGCCATGCCACTCATCTCGGATGGCACCACGGGCGCAAGGTCGGCTGGCGCGGCAGGGGCTGCCCGCCCGGCCTGTGGAAACAGGGTCGCTGCTGACGCCCTATCTGCAAGTCATGCAAGGCGTCGCTCCTGACGGGGCGGCGCCTTCTTCTTCAAACGCCCAGCCGATCCCGCACCCGGCCCGTGATCACAGCAGTCGCAACCCCCAAGGGCCAAAATGCGTGCATCGGAATCGGCTTGATACCCGTGACGGGCATGTCGATCTCAGCCTTGGCACCGCCGATCAGCCGGCGCGCGAGCTGCGCGCCCATCGCGGTCGAGAGCGCGACGCCGCGGCCATTGCAGCCGAGCGAGATCAGGACGCTCTCCGCCGGCTCGTGCACATGCGGATAATGATCCTTGGTGATGGCGAGCCGGCTGTTCCAGCCATGCGTCCAGGCGGCGCCCTTGAGCTGCGGCCATAGCCGCTCGGCATAACGCATGAGATAGGCGACGTCGTTGGGCGACTTGATCCAGCGCATCGGGCCGCGGCCGCCCATCAGCAGGCGGTTGTTTTGATCGATCCGATAATAGACGGTGATATGACCGCTCTCGTAGAGCACCGGCCGTGTCGGCATGATCGAGCGGGCGACCGCGTCGGAGAGCGGCGCGGTGGCGGCAATCGAAGAGAATACCGGCACGATGGTACGGCGGAGCGCCGGCCAGAGATCGTCGGTGAAGCCGTTGGTGGCGAGCAGGACCTTGTCGGCATGCACCACCGCGCGCGGCGTCTCGATGCGCCAGCGCGCGCCGTCGCGACGCAGCGACAGCGCCGGCGTTTCGCCATGGACCTTCGCGCCCGCGGAAATCGCGGCGCGCGCGAGGCCACGGGCGTAGCTGAGCGGATGCAGATCGCCGCCGCGCGAGTCCAGCATGGCGCCGATGTAGCGGTCCGTGCCGGTCATCTCGCGCAACTGCTCGCGGTTCAGATATTGCACCGGCATGCCGCGGCGCATGCATTGCTGCGCCGTCTTCTCGATCGCGGCGGCGCTGGCCTCGTTGTAGGCCGCGCGCAGCGTGCCATTCTGCCGCGCTTCGCAGGGGATCTGGTAACGGCGGATCAGGTCGTGCGTGAAATTGGTCGTGCCGTAGGAGAAGTCGATCATGCGGCGGCCGAGCTCGGCGCCGAAATCGGCCTCGATCTGATCGGGGTCATGCTTCAAGCCGGGATTGGTGTGACCACCATTATTGCCCGATGCGCCCCAACCAGGTTCCTGCGCCTCCAGCACCAGCGCCTCGACACCTCGCTCCGCCAGATGCAAGGCCGTGGACAGACCGGTGTAGCCGCCGCCGACGATCGCGACGGGGACGGTCTTGTCCGCGTCGAGCGGCGGCGTGGCAACCGGCGCGACGGCGGTGTCGGCATAGAGCGAGGGCGGCAGAGGCAGGCGCGTAGTCATGACGAGGACCGATCAGAGCGGATGCAGCACGCGGCGCAAAAAGTCCTGCGTGCGCGGGTGCTGGGGTTGATTGAGGACGGCCTTCGCCGCGCCCTGCTCGACGATGACGCCGCCGTCGATGAACAGCACGCGGTCGGCGACGTCGCGGGCAAAGCCCATCTCGTGGGTGACGACGACCATGGTCATGCCGTCATCGGCGAGCTTGCGCATCACGCCGAGCACGTCACCGACCAGTTCGGGATCGAGCGCCGAGGTCGGCTCGTCGAACAGGATCGCCTTTGGCTGCATCGCGAGCGCGCGCGCGATGGCGACGCGCTGCTGCTGGCCGCCGGAGAGCTGCGGCGGATGCGCGTCGGCCTTTTCGGCGAGGCCCACCTGACCGAGCAGCGCGCGGCCGCGCTCGAGCACCTGCGCACGCGGCTCCTTCTTTACAAAGAGCGGGCCTTCGACGACGTTTTCCAGCACGGTGCGATGCGGGAACAGGTTGAAGCGCTGGAACACCATCGAGACCTGGGTGCGGACCTTCACGATGGAGGACGCATCGCGGTCGACCTTCAGTCCCTCGACGTTGATCTCGCCGCGGTCGTAGCTTTCCAGCCCATTGATACAGCGCAGGATCGTCGACTTGCCGGAGCCCGAGGGGCCAATGATGCAGACCACCTCACCCTTCTGGACGGAGGCCGTGATGCCCTTGAGCACCTCGTTCTGGCCAAAGCTCTTGTGGACGTCGGTGAGCTCGATCATTTCTTGCCCGCCCGCTTCTCGAAGTGACGGACCAGCAGGATCAGCGGGATGCTCATGGTGAGATACATCAGCGCCACCAGCGTGAACACATTGGTGTTCTTGAAGGTCGAGGATGCGATCAGCTTGCCTTGCAACGCGAGCTCGGCGACCGTGATGGTGGAGGCTTGCGACGAATCCTTCAGCATCATGATCATGACGTTGCCATAAGGCGGCAGCACGATGCGCACCGCCTGGGGCAACACCACGCGGCGCATGGTGAGCCACCAGCCCATGCCGATCGACTGCGCCGCCTCGATCTGGCCCTTGTCGATCGCCTCGATGCCCGCACGGAAATTCTCGGCCTGGTAGGCCGAATAGGCGATGCCGAGCCCGAGGATCGCGGCCTGCAAGGCCGACAGCGTGACGCCGAGATCCGGCATCACGAAATAGAGGTAGAACAACAGCACGATGATCGGGATGCCGCGGATCACGTTGATCAGGCTGGCGCTGAGCATCGACAGCACCTTGATGCCGGAGACCCGCATCATCGCCCAGATCAGACCCAGCACCGTCGAGAGCAGCAGCGAGCCGATGGTGACGACGATCGTCAGCGCGACACCGCTCATCAGGATCGGGAAGAATTCGACGGCGTCGTGCCAGAAGCCTTTCATCGGTCAGCCTTACCAGCCTCTGTCGATCAACCCTGCGCCTTCTGACCCCACTTCTCGAGGATCTTGTCGATGGTGCCGTTGGCCTTCAGCTTCGCCAACGAGGCGTTGATCTTGCCGAGCAGCGCGGCCTCGCCCTTGCGGACGCCGATGCCGACCGAGCCGACGGTGACGGGCTTGTAGCCGTCGACGAGACGTACCTCAGGGAAACCACCCTGCTTCAGATTGTAGGCGAGGATCGGATAGTCGGCGTAGCCGGCCTTGAGGCGACCGGTGTTCACGTCGCGCAGGATGTCAGGGATGGTGTCGTAGGCCTTGACGTCGGCGAACAGGCCGGACTTCTTCAGCGCATCGACGAAGGCGGTGCCGACCTGGGCGCCGACCGTCTCGCCCTTCAGATCATCCTGCGTGGCATAGGCCTTGGTGTCGCTCTTCGGGACCACCAGGCCTTCGCCGTAGGTGTAGATCGGATCGGAGAAGTCGACGACCTCCTTGCGCGGCGCGGTGATGAACATCGCCGCCGCAATCATGTCGATCTTGCCCGATGTGAGCGACGGGATCAGCGCCGAGAACGCCATCGGCTCGATCTGCACGCTGAGGCCGGCGTCCTTGCCGATCTCGGTGACGATGTCGACCATGATGCCCTGGATGGTGTTGGTCTTGGTGTCGAGGAAGGTGAAGGGAATGCCTGTCGGCGTCGAGCCGACCTTCAACGCCTGCTGCGCCGAAGCCGGCATCGCCGCTGCAATCGCGAGCGCCGCGACCGCGGCCAGACCAAAACGCTTCATCGCATCCCCCTTTGGGCTTGGCCGATGTCGGCGCTCGCGCATGTCGTGATCAGACGTTGCGGGCCAAGCCGTTTCGGCCTATTTTCACCAATATGAAAATTTGGTCACACTTTCGCGGGCGATGCAAGCGGTTTTCATGCACATGAAGGAAGCGGTTTGACGTGAGCGGTGGCAAAAGAATGCGCAAACCGGCCGCCGCAAAGCCGGCGAAGGTGAAAGCCAAGGCTACCACCAAGCCGGCCGAGCCCGCGATGGATGTCGCGGTCGGCCGCCGTATCCGCGATCTCAGGCGTGTCAGACAATTCTCGCTCGAGACCGTCGCGGCGCGCACCGACCTGTCGATCGGCTTCCTCAGCCAGATCGAGCGCGGCCTGTCGTCGCCATCGCTGCGCGTGCTGGCAACGCTCTCCGACGTGCTCGGCGTCGGCATGGCCGCTTTGTTCGGTGCGAGCCCAAGTCCCGACGGTGCCTCCGACCAGGTGGTGACGCGCGGGCTTCAGCGGCCGGAACTGAAACTCTGGCGCAGCGGAATTTCGAAGCAACTGCTGAGCGCTGCGGGCAGCGACAACCGGCTCAACCTGTTCCTGGTGCATATCGATCCCGGCGGCTCCGCGGGCGACGAACTCTATACCCATGACGGCGAGGAAGCCGGCCTCGTGCTCGAAGGCGAGATGATGCTGACGGTGGACAGCGAGACGTGGTCGCTGAAGACGGGCGACAGTTTTCGGTTCGCTAGCCGAAGGCCGCACCGGTTTTCCAATCCGGCCAATGATGCGAAGGCTGTGGTGCTGTGGGTGAATTGCGTGACGGGCGCGGGGTAAGCCCGTGCTCACCTTCCACCGCGCACGGCGAAAGTAAGAAAAGCCGCGACGTCTCCACATCGTCATTGCGAGCGAAGCGAAGCAATCCAGACTTTCTCCGCGGAGGCACTCTGGATTGCTTCGTCGCTTCGCTCCTCGCAATGACGGGCGGATGGAGTCTTAGCCGAACCGATACTTGTACCGGTCCACCGTCAGCGCACTCACATCGACCTCCGGCTTCCTGCCCGACAGCATGTCCGCGAGCACGCGGCCGGAGCCGCAGGACATGGTCCAGCCGAGCGTGCCATGGCCGGTGTTGAGGTGGAGGTTGCCGTATTGCGTCGGGCCGATCACCGGCGGGCCGTCCGGCGTCATCGGACGCAGGCCGCTCCAGAACGTCGCCTTGGAGAGATCGCCGCCGCGCGGGAACAGATCGGTCAGCGAGTGATCGAGCGTGGCGCGGCGGGCGTCGTAGAGCTGGCTCGAATAGCCGGATATCTCGGCAGTGCCGCCGACGCGGATGCGATTGCCGAGGCGGGTGATCGCGACCTTGTAGCTCTCGTCCATCACGGTCGATTCCGGCGCGCCGGAGGCGTCCTTGATCGGCACCGTGATCGAATAGCCCTTCACCGGATAGACCGGCAATGAGATGCCAAGCGGTGCAACGAGCCGCGACGACCAGCTTCCGAGCGCGAGAACGTAGGCATCGGCCTGCAACGAGCCCGCACTGGTCACGACACCACTGACGCGCGCGCCATCCGTGACGATGCGATCGATGCCGGTGTTGAACATGAAGCGCACACCGAGCGCTTCGGCATGCTTGGCCAGCGCCTGCGTGAACATGTGGCAGTCGCCGGTCTCGTCCTGCGGCAAGCGAAGCCCGCCGGCGAACTTCTCCTTCACGGCGGCGAGCGCCGGCTCGACCGCGATGCAGCCCTCCCGGCTCAACACCTCGAAAGGAACGCCATACTGCTTGAGCACGGCGATGTCCTCACCGGTGCCATCGAGCTGCGCCTGGTGGCGGAAAAGCTGCAGCGTGCCCTGCGAGCGCTCGTCATACTGGATGCCGATGTCGCGGCGCAGGTCGCGCAGGCAATCGCGGCTGTATTCCGCGATCGGGATCATCCGGCTCTTGTTGACCGCGTAACGCGCGCTGGTGCAGTTGCGCAGCATCTTGGAGAGCCAGACCCACATGACAGGATCGAGCTTCGGCCGGATCACCAGCGGGCCGTGCTTCATCAGCAGCCATTTGATCGCCTTCACCGGCACGCCGGGACCGGCCCAGGGCGACGAATAGCCGGGCGACACCTCGCCCGCGTTGGCGAAAGAGGTCTCCAGCGCCGGCTCGGGCTGACGGTCGACGACCGTCACCTCATGACCGGCACGCGCAAGGTAGTAGGCAGAGGTGACACCGATGACGCCGCTGCCGAGGATCAGAACTTTCACGCTTCGTCAAACTCCCGCGGCATCACGCTCGCCGCTGCAAGAACAAACTCCGCAACGGCGAGAGCAATTATCAGGCCACCCGCTTGATGGCGTCGCCGAGGATCGAGACCATATCGTCGATATGGCTCTTCTCGACGATGAGCGGGGGCGACAGCGCGAAGCTATCGCCGCTCATGCGGAAGTACAGACCGCGATTGAAGCAATCGACCATGACGTCGTAACCACGCGCGCCGACCGCACCGTCACGCGACGACAGCTCTACCGCGCCCATCAGGCCGCAATTGCGGATGTCGACGACGTTCGGCAGACCCTTCAGCGAATGCAGCGCATCGCCCCAGTATTCGGCAATCGACGCACCGCGCGTCAGCAGGCCCTCGTCCTTGTAGATGTCGAGCGTCGCGATGCCGGCGGCGCAGGCCGTCGGATGCGCCGAATAGGTGTAGCCGTGGAACAGCTCCATCTGGTTCTCCGGGCCGACCATCAGGCCGTCGTGAACCTTGCGGCTCGCGAACACCGCGCCGCAGGGAATGGTGCCGTTGGTGATGCCCTTGGCCGTCGTCATCAGGTCCGGCGTGACGCCGAAGAAGTCGGCGGCGAATGGCGTGCCGAGGCGGCCGAAGCCGGTGATGACCTCGTCGAAGATGAGGAGGATGCCGTGCTTGTCGCAGATCTCGCGCAGGCGCTTGAGATAGCCCTTCGGCGGCGGCAGCACCGCGGTCGAGCCCGGCACCGGCTCGACGATAACGGCCGCGATCGTCTCGGCGCCGTGCAGGCCGACCAGACGCTCGAGATCGTCGGCGAGCTCGGCGCCATGCTCAGGCTGGTCCTTGGCGAAGGCGTTGCGGGTGAGATCGTGGGTGTGGCGGATGTGGTCGACGCCCGGAAGATGGGTGGCGAAGGCGCGGCGATTGGCGACCATGCCGCCGACCGACATGCCGCCGAAGCCGACGCCGTGATAGCCGCGCTCGCGGCCGATCAAACGGGTGCGGCTCGCCTGGCCGTTGGCGCGGTGATAGGCGAGCGCGATCTTCAGCGCGGTGTCGACCGACTCGGAGCCGGAGTTAGTGAAGAAGATGCGGTCGAGGCCCTTCGGCGCGATCTCGGCGAGACGCTCGGCGAAGTCGAATGCCAGCGGATGGCCCATCTGGAACGACGGCGCGAAGTCCAGCGTCATCAGCTGGCGCTCGACCGCTGCGGCGATCTGCTTGCGGCCGTGACCGGCATTGACGCACCAGAGGCCGGCGGAGCCGTCGATCACCTTGCGGCCGTCGACGGTGGTGTAGTGCATGCCCTCGGCCGAGGAGAACAGGCGCGGCGCCTTCTTGAACTGACGGTTGGCCGTGAACGGCATCCAGAACGAGTCGGTCTTGATAGTGTTCGGAATCTGATGAAGGGTCACGGGCCACGCTCCTTTGCTGACGGGATAGCAGAGGCACGGCTTCGGAAGCGCAACAAGTCCTTTTCTGGTCACCTGCAAGCCATTGATTTCACTGGGGCTGCCGGTCCATATTTGCGCGATCCGCAACACCTGCAACAGGGACCAGGGGCATGAGCGTCGACATCGGTAGACGGCTGCGATTCATCCGGGCGCACCACAAGCTGTCGCAGCGCGAGCTCGCCAAGCGCGCCGGCGTCACCAATTCGACGATCTCGCTGATCGAATCCAACCAGATGAACCCGTCGGTCGGCGCGCTCAAGCGCATCCTCGACGGCATCCCGATGGGGCTCGCCGAGTTTTTCGCGCTGGAGCCGGAGTCACGGCGCAAGATTTTCTACCGCGCCGAGGAGCTGACCGAGGTCGGCAAGAAGCCGATCTCGTATCGCCAGATCGGCGACAATCTGTTCGGCCGCAGCTTGCAGATCTTGAAAGAGCGATACGAGCCCGGCAGCGACACCGGACGCGTTCACCTCGTCCATGACGGCGAGGAAGGCGGCATCGTAATCTCGGGCAAGCTCGAAGTCACCGTCGAGGACGAGCGCCGCATCCTCAATCCCGGCGATGCCTACTACTTCGAGAGCCGTCGCCCGCATCGCTTCCGCTGCGTCGGCGGCAAGCCGTGCGAAGTGATCTCGGCCTGCACGCCGCCGACGTTTTGAGGCGCATCGACATTATCCGGAATCTTACGGAGTGCCCCGGTATCTTACGGATCTTGAGGCATCTCAATCTCCGCGCGTCGACCCTCTATATGTTGCGAACCCAAGCCGAGAGACATTCCGGCGCCGCTTCATAACTGGGCTCGAAGATGAAGATCACGCTCGCCAATGCAGAGGCCGCGCTCGATGAAGTGCAGCGCGACACCGACAAGCTCCATTCGCAGGAGCTGCGTAAGGCTATTGCCGACTACATCGAGACGCAGCGAGAAGCGCTGAAGGCGCTCCGCAAGAAACTGCATTAGCAGGACGCGGCGGAACGAGAAGATCTCGTCCCGCCTTTTTGCCTCAGCGCTGCGTCAACAACTCCTCGATCTTGATCGGAAAGCGGCGGACACGCACGCCGGTCGCATGCCACACCGCGTTGGCGACCGCGCCGGCGCTGCCGGTGATACCGATCTCCCCGACGCCCTTGATGCCGAGCGCATTCACATGCGGATCGTGCTCCTCGACCATGATCACGTCGAGCGGCGGCACGTCGGCATTCACGGGGATATGGTACTCGCCGAGATTGGCATTCATGATCCGGCCGCTGCGGCGGTCGGTGATGGCTTCCTCATGCAGCGCGAAGGACATGCCCCAGATCATGCCGCCGAACAGCTGGCTCTTCACCAGATGCGGATTGACGATGCGCCCCGCCGCGAACGCACCGACCATGCGGGTGACGCGGACCTGGCCGAGCTCGGGATCGACCTTCACCTCCGCAAACACCGCACCATGCGCGTGCATCGCATACTCTTCCATCGCCGCAGGGTTCGGCGCTCCGGTGCCGCGGGCTTCGAGTTCGGCAACGCCCGCGCGCGCGAGGATCTCGACGTAGCTCTCGCCACGGGTCTCGTCGTCGCGCCGGATCAACCGGCCATCGCGCGCGATCACGCCGGCATTGCCGGCACCAAACAACGGCGAGCGCTCGTCGTTGGTGGCGAGATCGGCGAGGTTTGCGACGACGGCCGCACCGGCACTGTGGATCGCAGCACCCGCGGTCGCGGTGTGCGCCGAGCCGCCGGCGATGCCCGCGTCGGGCAGGTCGGATGAACCAGCCTTGAACTCGACACGGTCGATGTCGAGCCCGAGTTCGTCGGCCGCGATCTGCGCGAGTGCCGTCCAGGCGCCCTGCCCCATGTCATGCGCGCCGATCTCCATCGCGCCACTACCGTCGCGGCGGAGCACCGCGCGCGCTTCGGCCTGGAACATCAGCGCCGGGAAGGTCGCGGTGCCCATGCCCCAGCCGACGAGAAGGCCAGCATCGTCGCGCATCTGCCGCGGCTGGAGCGAACGCTTCGACCAGCCGAAGCGCGCCGCGCCCTGCTCGTAGCAAGCACGCAGCGCCTTGGACGAAAACGGCTTGCCAGTGATCGGCTCGACCTCGGCGTAGTTCTTCAGGCGGAAAGCCAGCGGATCGATGCCGCAGGCCCAAGCCATTTCGTCGATCGCGCTTTCGAGCGCGATCGAGCCGGTGGCCTCGCCGGGCGCACGCATGAACAGCGGTGTACCGGTGTTGACGCGCACGGCGTCATGCGAGGTGCGGATTGATGGGCTGGCATAGAGTGTATGCGAGGCGTCCGCCGCGGGCTCGTAGAAATCGTCGAACGTGCTCGACACGGTCCGGGCGTGATGATCGAGCGCAGTCAGGCGCCCTTCGCCATCCGTGCCAATGCGCAGCCGCTGACGCGTCGGTGCACGGTGACCGACCGGGCCGTACATCTGCTCACGGCGCAGTACGAGCTTGACCGGCTTGCCGACCAGCTTTGCGGCCATGATGCCGAGGACCGGCGGACCAGCCATCAGCCCCTTCGAGCCAAAGCCACCGCCGAGGAACGGGCTGCGGATGTGGATCTTGTCATGCGCGATGCCGAACAATTCGGCAACGCGCGCAAGCGACAGCATCAGACCCTGGGTCGGCATGTCGATCTGCAGACTGTCGCCATTCCATGCGGCCACAATCGCATGCGGCTCCATCGCGTTGTGATATTGCGGCGGCGTTTCGTAAATCGCGTCGATCTGCTTCTCGGCCGCGGCAAGACCCGCCTCGACATCGCCGAGGTGATTTTCGGTGGGGTTGCCGACGCCCACGACCGGCGGCACGTAACTCTCGCCGGCATCGAGGCCGACCAGCGCGGGCAGCGTCTCGTAGCGCGGCGCCAGCAGCACCGCGCCTTCCGTCGCTGCCTCCAGCGTCTCGGCGATCACGACGGCGATGGGCTGGTTGGCGTAGCGGACCTCGTCGCTTTGCAACACCTCCATCCGAAACACGAACGGATTGGTCTTGATTTCCGGATCGATTGCGAGCTGCGGCTTGTGGTCTGGTGTCATGACGTCAACGACACCGGGATGGCGTTTTGCGGCGGCGACATCGAGCGAGGTGACGCGGCCACGCGCGATGCTGGCGACAGCCATCACGGCAAACAGCATGCCGGGCGGATGGTTGTCGGCGGCATAGGTCGCCTGCCCCTTGACCTTGAGGACGCCGTCACGGCGGGTCAGCGGCTGACCGATGTTCGAGCCGTGGCGCAGATGGGCGGGAGAGCTGGATAGATTAAGCTCAGGCATGGATGGCTCCGGACGTCGAGGCAAAGGGAGAGGCCGGCAGCGCGGGAATACGCGCGGGCGTACCGGCAGCGGCAAGGGTCAGCGCGCGCACGACGATGCGGCGTGCGAGCTCGATCTTGAAGGCGTTGTCGCCGGACGGCTTTGCGTCGGTAAGCGCGCGCCAGGCGGCTTCCTGAAAAGCGTCGCTCGTCGGCGCGACGCCCTTGAGCACGTCTTCCGCGGCACGGGCACGCCAGGGCTTTGCGGCGACGCCGCCGAGCGCCAGCCGCGCCTCCGCGATCTTGCCGTTCTCGATCCGCAACGCCGCCGCGGCCGAGACCACGGCGAACGCGTAAGACGTGCGCTCGCGAACCTTGAGGTAGCGCGCATGCGTGGCGAAGCCGCGCGCCGCGGGCGGCAGGCGCACCGCGACGATGAGGTCGCCGGGTTCGAGCCCCGATTCACGCTCGGGCGTGTTGCCCGGCAGACGATGCAGCGCGTCGAGCGCGATCTCGCGGCGGCCGTTCCTGCCCTCGATCTCGACGACGGCATCGAGCGCAAGCAGGGGTACGCAGAAGTCCGACGGGTGCGTGGCGATACAGCTCTCGCTCCAGCCGAGCACGGCATGGGTGCGGTTCTCGCCCTCACGGGCGTCGCAGCCCGAGCCGGCCTCGCGCTTGTTGCAGTGGCTGGCGGTGTCGTAGAAATACGCGCAGCGCGTCCGTTGCAGCAGATTGCCGCCGACGGTCGCGGCATTGCGCAGTTGCGCGGACGCACCGGACAGCAGCGCTTCAGCGACGGCCGGGTAGGATTTCGCGAAGTTTGCGTCATGCGCGAGATCGGCGTTGCCCACCAGCGCGCCGATGCGCAACGATCCGTCAGCGAGAGTCTCGATCTGATCGAGCCCATCGAGATGCGTGACATCGACCAGACGATCCGGCCGGCTGACGCCGCCCTTCATCAGATCGAGCAGATTGGTGCCGGCGGCGAGATAGGCAGTACCCGGCTGAGCGGCCGCCGCGACGGCCTCGGCCACTGTGGCCGGCCTGATATAATCGAACGGTTTCATGCGGAGCGCCTCTGATTGGATTCATCCATGCCGGCCTGGGCTTCCAGCACGGCATCGACGATGCCGGCATAGGCGCCGCAGCGGCAGAGATTGCCGCTCATGCACTCGCGGATGCGCTCGGGATCGTTGCCGGCTTGCGCCTCTTGCATCATGCCGATCGCGCTCATGATCTGGCCGGGCGTGCAGAAGCCGCACTGAAAGCCGTCATGGGCGATGAAGGCCGCCTGCACGGGATGAAGCTGGTCGCCGCGCGCCACGCCTTCGATGGTGAGGATGTCGGCGCCATCATGGCTGATGGCGAGAGCAACACAGGAGTTGATGCGCTTGCCGTCGACGAGAATGGTGCAGGCGCCGCACTGGCCGCGATCGCATCCCTTCTTGGTTCCGGTCAGATGGAGGCGCTCACGCAGGAGATCGAGCAGCGTGACGCGCGGATCGTCGAGGACGAAATCGCGCCGCGCACCGTTCACGGTGAGGCTGATGGAGTGGTTCATACAAGGCTCCGATCAGATATGGACATGAGTCATCAGCCAGCGCGCCACCTCCGTGGCCGCCGTCGATATGCGTTGGCCAGGCGGAACCCGGCCAACATCTCAAGGAAGATACGGAGGCACCCTCCGGTTAACAAGGGCTGCCCGAAAATATTTGGAATTCGTCGAAAGCCCGTGCGCATACAACGCGATGCAGCCTTGCTAGGGTTCAATCTAACCAATTCGTGATCTACATTACCGCCATGGACGACCAGACCGACCAGATTCGGAAGCCCCGCGCCGACGCCGTGCGCAATCGCGAGCGCGTGCTCGAGGCGGCGAAAATCGTGTTCAACGCGGGCGGTCCCGAGGCGAGCCTGGAAGCCGTCGCCAAACGCGCCGGCGTCGGCATCGGCACGCTCTATCGGCATTTTCCGACTCGCGAGGATTTGTTCGAGGCGGTGTACCGGCGCGAGGTCGAGCAGCTCAGCGAGCTCGCTGAGCAATTGAAGAATGCCAAGGACCCGGTCGACGCGCTGCGGCGCTGGCTGCGCTCCAATGTCGAATTCGTTGCCACAAAAAAGGGCATGTCGGCCGCGCTGGCGCTGACGTTCCAGAGCTCGTCGGAACTCGCGGCGTTCTCGATGGACCGGCTGACCAAGGCGATCGGCTCGCTGCTCGACCGCGCGGTCGCGGCCGGCCAGATGCGCGGCGATGTCAGCCCGGAGGATCTGCTCAGGGCACTCGTCGGCATGTGTTACATGCACGACCAGCCCGGCTGGCAATCCTCGGTACTGCGCATGCTCGACGTGTTCGTGGACGGGCTGCGGGTGCAGCCGGCCGGCAAGTCCGGCACCAAGACCAAGGCGCGCGCCGCCAAGCCCGCAAAGCCCGCGGTGAAACGGAAGCGATAGCACGCCGTATTTCGCTGAGGTCGTGCTAGGATTGGCATCGCCGGGATTTCAACGCAGAGCCTGTCATGCGCATCGCCGCCTTGCTCGTCGCTATCAGCGTTATCTTCAGCTCCGTCTCAGCACGCGCCGGCGACGTCTCGGCGGCGCAAGGCGTGATCAGCGCCCAGGAACAGGCTCTCGCGCGCGACGATGCTGCGGCGGCCTATTCCTACGCCGCACCGGCGATCAAAGAGATATTCCCCGCCCCTGATATCTTCATGTCCATGGTGCAAAACGGCTACGCGCCGGTCTACCGGCACAAGAGTTTTGAATTTGGCGAGAGCAGGAGCGAAGGCAACTGGATCTCCCAGCACGTCCACATCATCGATGCCAATGGCGAAGCCTGGGAGGCGCTGTACACGCTCGAGCAGCAGGCGGACGGCAGCTACAAGATCACCGGTTGCTCGCTGCTGAAGGTGGGACGAGAAGTCTAGGTCGCAAAACCCGGTCCCGTCTTGACCGCGTTCATTCGCGACCGGATCAGCAGCGTCAAGACGATACCGACATTGAGGGCATTCCACGCCACGCCGTTCGCGAACGCCGCAGCGTAGGAGCCCGTCGCGTCGAAGATGACGCCCGACACCCAACCACCGAAGGACATGCCGAACACCGAGGCGAAGATCACGATGCCGACGCGGGTTGCCGCCTCGCTCGCCGGCATCGCCTCGCGCACGATGATGGCGTAGCTCGGCACGATGCCGCCCTGAAACAGGCCGAACATCGCGGAGATCAGATAGAGCGAAGTCAGGCTGTCGAAGAACAGATAGAACACCAGTGCAAAGCCCTGCGCCAGCGATCCGACCAGCAGCGTGCGGATGCCGCCGATCTTGTCGGCAAGGTAGCCCGAGCCGATGCGGCTGACGATGCCGCAGGCCATCATCAGCGACAGCATCTCGGCGCCACGCGCCACGCCGTAACCGAGATCGCCGCAATAGGCGACGATGTGCACCTGCGGCATCGCCATGGCGACGCAGCAGGAGATGCTGGCGATCGAAAGCAGCACGGTCAGCGTATTGGTCGAAAGCTTGAGATCGACTTGCGGCGGCCGCGCATTGGCGTGATTGCGGACCTTGTCGTCGCCGATCTGTGCGCGCAGGACCAGCACCAGGATCGTCATCAGGACCACGCAAACGAGGGCGATGCCGATATGCGTGGTGCGCCAGCCGATCGTCTGCATGCCCTCGCTGATGAGCGGCGGCCACATCGTGCCCGCGACGTAATTGCCGCTCGCGACGATGGTCACGGCAAGTCCGCGATAGCGTTCGAACCAGTGCGAGGCCTCCGCCATCAGCGGCGCGAAGGTCGCCGAGGTGCCGAGCCCGATCAGGAAATAGGCCGCGACGAACTGCCAGAGCTGGGTCGAGAGCCCCGCCAGCACGTTGGCAACGCCGATGAAAGCGATGCTGATCGCCATCGCCGGCACGATGCCGAACTTGTCGGTGATCTTGCCGGCGATCACGCCGCCAAGGCCGAAACCGAACATCATCAGTGTGAAGGCCAGCGACACAGCTGCTCGCGTGGCGGCGAACTCGGTCTGCACGACGGGAATCACCACGACGACCGCCCACATGCCGACGCCACCGATCGAACCGATCAGCAGCGCAAGCAACAGCCGCACCCAAGCCTGACGCGAATCAGGGGTGAATGAGGCCGGTCTCTGTTCTGGAAGATTTGGCGCGTGCACGGGCCGGACCATGTTCGCTGATCGCCGCGCGGTCAAGCATCGTGCCGCGATATTGGGCATGCGCGGTGCACTGCGGTAAGAAGATGCTTGGCGAAGCCGCGCTTTGCCATTAGTTTGCAATCTGCGTGTGCAAGATTGCCGCGCGAGGAGCCTGTCGGCGGAATGCTGTTGCGATTAACGCGATCGATGCGGATCAGGGTGGGGCGGATCATCGCCCTCGCCTATTTGTTCTGCGTGCTCGCTCCGGCAGCAGCCCTCGCCTGGGGCAGCGGCCCGGCGCCGTGCCTCGACGACGCGCTCCTCGCCGATCTCGTGCCGGTGCATCACCAGATGCAGGCCGGCGACGTGCATGACGGTGTGCCGCATGACCACGCAGGCATGCACGCGCATCACCAGACTGCCGCACAGGATGCGCCCGCCCAACATCACCATGACGGCAAGGCTGGCCCGTGCTGCGCGATGATGTGCGTGAGCGCGCTGCCGGCCGACCTGCCCGGCGTCGCCAAGCCGCTGCAGCCGATTTCCGCCTGCGCGCCCGAGATCGTGGTCAGCCTGCACAGCGCGGCGCCGTCTCAGCACTACCGCCCTCCCATCGCCTGATCTGACGCGACGACGTCAGGGCCGCACGTGCATCCGCGCGCGCGAACCTGTGGTCTCTACGACAGATCAAGGATGACTCATGCTTACGCTTTCCGGGGCGAAGTTCGCCGCCGCATCCGCGGCGCGTGGACGACACTTTCCATTGAAATGGCCGCTGCTGGCCGTGCTTGCACTCGCGCTGTCGGGCTGCATGCCAGCAACGACGCAAATTGCCGGCGCCGATCCTGCCGATCCTGCGGCAAAGGTCGCACGCGTCGGCTATCGCTCGACGATTGCGCCCTACACCAGCCTGCGGCCCGCGACGCCGGGGCCATGGCGCGACCGCAACGACGCTGTCGCACCGCAGCCGAAGCAAGACCGGTAGGGGCGCGCCATGACGCATCATTTTGCGCGGGGCCTGCTCGTGCTCACTGCGCTGGGACTCTCCGGCTGCATGGCATTCTCGCCGGACGGAGGCATGACGACGGTCTCGGACCTCACCAGCCAGACCATCAACAAGGACGTCGCCTTCGTGCGAACGGCCGAAGGCGCGGAGGCCGTCAACGCGGCCGTCCGCCGCTTGCTGGCACGCACGCTGACCACCGAGACGGCCGTGCAGATCGCGCTGCTCAACAACAAGGGACTGCAAGCGACCTATAACGAGCTGGCGCTGGCCGAGACCGAGTTGGTCGAGCAGAGCCTGCCGCCCAATCCTGTGTTTTCGATCTCGCGCATCGCAGGCAATGGCGCGAGCGAGATAGAGCGTCAGGTAGTTGGCGACATCCTCGCGCTGGCCACCCTGCCGTTCCGCTCCGACATCGCCCGCGACCGTTTCCGTCAGGCGCAATTGCGCGCGGCGTTGGCGACGCTGCGGCTGGCCGCAGATGTCCGGCGCGCCTATGTCCGTGCGGTCGCCGGCAACGAAATGGTGGCGCTGCTCACCGACGCGAAGGCGACGGCGGAATCGACGGCGCAGCTCGCGGTCAAACTCGGCGAGACCGGCTCGATCAACAAGCTCGACCAGGCCCGCGAGCAGGTGTTTTATGCCGAGACCACGGCCGACCTCGCAACCGCGCGGCAGGCGGCAACGAGCGTCCGCGAAAGGCTCGCGCGCCTGATGGGGCTGTGGGACGGCGGCCTCGACTTCCGTCTGCCCGATCAACTGCCGCCGCTGCCGCGCCGGCCGCAGGCACTGCCCTCGATCGAGGCCGATGCGGTGGCCCATCGCATCGATCTTCAGACCGCGCGGCTGGAGCTAACGGCGCTGGCAAAGTCACTCAACCTCACCGAGGCGACGCGCTTCGTCACGCTGCTCGACCTCGCCGGCATCTCCCGCCGCACCCAGGATCCCGAGGGCCCGCCGTTCCGCGAACGCGGTTTTGACGTGCAGTTCCAGATCCCGATCTTCGACGGCGGCGAGGTGCGGGTGCGGCAAGCGGCGGAGACCTACAATCTCGCCTTCAACCGCCTGACCGAGCGCGCCGTCAACGTCCGCTCCGAGGCGCGCGATGCTTATCGCGTCTATCGCTCGACCTACGACATCGCCAGCCACTATCAGCGCGAAATCCTCCCCTTGCGAAAAATCATCACGGAGGAGATGCAGCTGCGCTTCTCCAGCATGCAGGTCGATATTTTCGCGCTGCTCACCGAAGCGCGGCAGCGCCTGGCGTCGCTGCGCGGCGCGATCGATGCCAAGCAAAAATTCTTCCTCGCCCAGTCCGACCTCCAGACCGCCGTCAACGGCGGCGGCGCGCCTGCGTCGGGCGGCGACACTTCAACCACCATCGCCGCGGCAGCGCCTGCCGATGGCGGTCACTGAGATGGAGGCCAACATGTATTCCCGCCGAGGATTTTTGGGCACCGCCGCGCTTGCCAGCGCGTCAGCCGTCAGCGGCCGTGTGCAGGCCGCGTCCATTCCGGAAGCGCCTCACATGGACAAGGTGGTGATGCAGCCGCCGCTGCATCCGATCAGCGGCCCGGACTATCGCCCCGTGGTCACGCTGAACGGCTGGTCGCTGCCGTTCCGCATGAACGGCGACTGGAAGGAATTCCACCTCGTCGCCGAACCCGTGGTGCGCGAGTTCGCCGAAGGCATGAAAGTGAATTTGTGGGGCTATAACGGCCAGTCGCCGGGTCCGACCATCGAGACGGTCGAAGGCGACAAGGTCCGCGTCTTCGTCACCAACAGACTGCCCGAATACACCACCGTGCACTGGCACGGCATGATCATTCCCAGCGGCATGGACGGTGTCGGCGGACTGACGCAGCCGCACATCCAGCCGGGAAAAACCTTCGTCTACGAGTTCGAGATGAAGAAGAGCGGGACCTTCATGTACCACCCGCATTCCGACGAGATGGTGCAGATGGCGATGGGCATGATGGGCATGGTCGTCGTGCATCCGCGCGATCAAAGCTTCCGGCCGGTCGACCGCGACTTCGTCTTCGTGATGAGCACCTATCGCGTCGATCCCGGCACATACCTGCCGCAGGTCAACGAGATGACCGACTTCAACATGTGGACCTGGAATTCGCGGGTGTTTCCCGGCATCGATCCCTTGCCGGTCAGGCTCGGCGACAAGGTGCGCGTGCGCATCGGCAATCTCAGCATGACCAACCATCCGATCCACCTGCACGGCCACAGCTTTGCGGTGACCTGCACCGATGGCGGCTGGATTCCGGAGAGCGCGCAATATCCGGAGACGACCACCGATGTACCCGTGGGCGCGGTACGGGTGTTCGACGTGCTCGCCGACAATCCCGGCGACTGGGCGTTCCACTGCCACAAGTCACATCACACCATGAACGCAATGGGGCACGAGGTGCGTAACCTGATCGGCGTGTCGCGCAAGGATCTCGCCAGGGCGGTCGGCAAGCTCGCGCCCGATGCCATGGCGATGGGCTCGACCGGCATGGCCATGGGCAACATGGAGATGCCCGCGCCCGACAACACGCTGCCGATGATGACCGGCACCGGTCAGTTCGGGCCGATCGAGATGGGCGGCATGTTCACCGTGATGAAGATCCGCGAGGACCTCGCGCGCGACGATTATCGCGATCCCGGCCCCTACAAATTCCCGCAAGGCACCGTCGCCTACGAGGTCACGCCGCCGGCCGCAGAGCCGGCGCGGCAGCAAGGCGCGCCGATGAAGAACATGAAGATGTGAGCGTTTCGATGAACCACCAACTGGAGAACAAGATGAAGAAGACGATCAAACTCGGACTTGCGCTGGCTGCACTTTCGATCGCACCGGCGTTTGCCCACGACCAGCACGGGCACGGGACCTTTTCGGCCGGCGAGCCCGGCGATCCCAGGAAGCCCGCGCGCACGATCGAGGTCCTGCTGAACGAGATGGACTACGCGCCCGCCAGGATCGAGGTCAAACGCGGAGAGCAGATTCGTTTCGTGCTGCGCAACGTCGGCAAGGAGGACCATGAATTCCTGCTCGCCACGACGAAGGAGAATCTCGCGCATGCCGTGGAGATGAAGAAGCATCCGCACATGGAGCACGACGATCCCAACGGTGTCCGGCTCGCACCGAACAAGACGGCCGAGATCCTCTGGAAGTTCAGCAAGGCCGGCACGTTCGAATTCTCCTGCCTGATTCCCGACCACCGCGACTACGGCATGGTCGGCCACGTCACCGTGAAGTAACAAGGAAGACTCCCATGAACCGCACCATCCGTATCGCCGCAGCGCTGGCGCTGACCGTCGGCCTTGCCGCCGAAGCCTTCGCGGCCCAGGGCGCCGCGATCAGCGGCGAGGTCAAGAAGATCGACGAGGGCGCCGGCAAGATCACGCTCAAGCACGGACCGGCGAAAAGCCTCGGCATGGATGAGCCCATGACCATGGTCTATCGCGTCAAGGACCCCGCTTTGCTCAAGCAGGTGAAGGTCGGCGACAAGGTGACCTTCGAGGCCGAGGAGGCGGCTTCGGGGTATACCGTGACGACGATGCAGAAGGCGAAGTAGGGCTACGTCCTCCGCAGCTGATTTCGGCGCCAAACGCTTCCACAGCGTCATGGCCGGGCTCGTCCCGGCCATCCACGGCTTCGGCCGCGCAGGCGGGACAAGCCCGGGCATGACGACTTCGTCCCTGCCAGGTGCCCGAAACACCCCGGTCTGACCTCCTGCCGCACCCTGCGTTAACCCTTTGCTAACCATACACCCGGCAAGAATTGCCGGGTGAAGTCGAGTGTCGTCAGCCGCGTAGAACGGGAGGTCCCCCGTGGACGCCAGTGCGGTGCCTCACTTTCGAAACGGCGGCCCTTCGGCCGCCGCGCAGACATTTGGGGCGCGCGGACGGCAGTCGCGCGGGGGAGCAGCTACCATGGTCGACGTCACCGCGGGACAGGGCGTAGGCAGCACGAACGCCGGCTTCCCGACCCTCACCGAGATCGGCAACATCCTCAAGCGCGGCGATATCGCGCTGGCACTCGGCGTCCTCACCATCCTGGTGGTGCTGATCCTGCCGCTGCCCGCGATCGTGCTCGACCTGTTCCTAGCGATCTCGATCACGCTCTCGATCCTGATCCTGATGACGTCGCTGTTCATCCAGGCGCCGCTGGAATTCTCCGCCTTCCCGACCGTCCTCCTGATCTCGACCATGCTGCGCCTGTCGCTGAACATGGCCTCGACCCGCCTGATCCTGTCGCACGGGCACGAGGGCACGGATGCCGCCGGTCACGTCATCGAAGCCTTCGGCAGCTTCGTGATGGGCGGCAATTTCGTCATCGGTATCATCGTCTTCGCCATCCTGATCATCGTCAACTTCGTCGTCATCACCAAGGGTTCGGGCCGTATCGCCGAAGTCGCCGCCCGCTTCCACCTCGACGCCATGCCCGGCAAGCAGATGGCGATCGACGCCGATCTCTCCGCCGGCCTGATCGACGAGAAGGTCGCCAAGCAGCGGCGCAAGGACCTCGAGGACGAGAGCGGCTTCTTCGGCGCCATGGACGGTGCCTCCAAATTCGTCCGCGGCGATGCCATCGCGGGCCTTTTGATCGTCTTCATCAACATCGTCGGCGGCATGATCATCGGTGTCGCGCAGCAGGGCCTCTCCTTCGCCGATGCCGGGCGCAGCTACACGCTGCTGACCGTTGGTGACGGCCTCGTCACCCAGGTGCCGGCGCTGATCGTTTCGACCGCGGCCGGCCTGCTCGTCTCCAAGGCCGGCGTGTCCGGCGCCGCCGACAAGGCGCTGATGAAACAGTTCTCCGGCTATCCGCAGGCGCTGGCGATGTCCGCGGCGGTCATGCTGGTGCTGGCGGCGCTGCCGGGTATCCCGACCATCCCCTTCCTAGCGCTCGGCGGCGGCGCCGGTGCGCTCGCCTGGCACGCCCGCAACCGCAACCGGGCGACTGCCAGGGCTGACGAAGTTGCAAAGACCGCATCCGCTCCGGGAACGCCGGGTTCACCTGGCGCCGCTGCGGCCGAAGAGCCGATCTCCGCCGCGCTCAAGATCGACGATCTCAAGATCGAGCTCGGCTATGCGCTACTGCCGCTCGTCAACGGGCCTGATGGCACCGACCGCCTCACTGAGCAGATCAAGGCGCTGCGCCGTTCGCTCGCCATCGAGATGGGCTTTGTGATGCCCGCGGTGCGTATCCTCGACAACGTCCAGCTCGAAGCCAACACCTACATCATCAAGATCAAGGAGGTCGACGCCGGCACCGGCAAGATCTGGCCGAACCAGTTCATGGTCATGGACCCCGGCGGCAGCCAGGTGCAGGTGCCCGGCATCCACACCACCGAGCCGACCTTCGGCCTGCCCGCAACCTGGGTCGATGCCAGCCTCAAGGAAGAAGCCTCGCTCAAGGGCTACACCGTCGTCGACGCCGCGACCGTGCTCTCGACCCACCTCACCGAGCTGCTCAAGGCCAACATGTCGGACCTGCTCTCCTATGGCGAGGTGCAGAAGCTGCTCAAGGAGCTGCCGAAGGAGCAGGGCGAACTGGTCAAGGACATCGTGCCGGGCCAGGTCACGGTCTCCGGCATCCAGCGCGTGCTGCAGCTGCTGCTCGCCGAGCGCATCTCGATCCGCGACCTCTCGACCATCCTGGAAGGCATCGCCGACTCGCTCGCCTTCTCGCGCAATCCCGCGACCATGGTCGAGCATGTCCGCGCCCGCCTCGCGCGGCAGATCTGCGCGCAGAACACCTCCTACAGCGGCTATCTGCCGCTGATCGCGCTGTCGGCGCGGTGGGAACAGGCCTTCGCCGAATCCATCATCGGCCAGGGCGAGGAACGCAGCCTCGCGATGCAGCCCTCGAAGCTGTCGGAATTCATGACCGGCGTGCGCGAGGCCTTCGAGCGCGCCGCGCGCGAAGGCGAGGCGCCGGTGCTGGTCACGTCTGCGGCAATTCGTCCCTTCGTACGCTCCCTCGTCGAGCGGTTCCGGGCCCAGACGACGGTGCTGTCGCAGGCTGAAATCCACCCCAGGGCGAGATTGAAAACGGTCGGAAGCATCTGATTTGCCTTAAGAAGCCGTATGTTTTTGGGCCACAGGCAAATGGTTTTTGAGTTCCTGGCGCCTTGTCGACCAAATGCAAACAAGGCGCCTCGCAAGCACATTACACCTTTGAAATAATTATATAATCGCACGATTGAGGGGTCGCTTTCGATCGCGATCTTTCACGTCCTGTCACGCTCTTGTGATCGCCCCTTGGGAACGAATCCCCCCAATACTAGGTTGTTGGGGACCGGAAGCATGAACCTCCCCCAACAGGGTAGCGACTACTTCGGGTAGATGGCGGCAGGAGCCTTCCATGAACCACTCGATTTACAGCGCCGATCGCTCGACCCACTTGAAAATCGTGGTCGTAGCCCTCGTCGCCGGCATCGCGGTGGCAGGCTTCGGCATCACGGCGGCGCGCACGGGTTCGGACGAAGGTCTGACCCAGACCGCCCGCGTCATCAAGGCCGGCAAGCCGGTTGTTATCACCAGCTCGAACGCATCCCTCGTTCGATAAGGAGATTTGACGAGTTTTGTGAATTCACGCGGCTCTTTACCAGCCCCCCAAAGTCGCCACGTGGATATGTAGACGACCCCAACCCCAAGTCGACTACGGAAAGCGCCCGCCCCCCACGGGCGCTTTCTCATGTCTGGGGTACCTCGTCATTGCGAGCGTAGCGAAGCAATCCAGACTGTCGCCGCGGAAAGATTCTGGATTGCTTCGCTACGCTCGCAATGACGGAGCAATTGGCACAGCCGCGATCCTCCAACCAGCCCCGATCAAAATCTACCGCGCCCCATAAGTCGGCGGCGGCGCCTGGACCGTCGGTGCTGCCGCAGCGAAGAGCTCGGCCTTGCTACCGGTGAGCGGCGGGTAGATGCGCTTGCAGTTGATGGTCTGCTTGGTCGCCTTTGCGGCCGCGCCAGTGGTGCGAACCTCGCGATCCCACCCTTCGGTATAGAGCGCGCCCCAGCCGCCGAGGTCGAGCACGGTCACGTAACAATCGATGCGCAGCGGCAGCATCGGCAGGCCCGCCAGATCGGCTACGACGTTGTGACCGGCGAAGCGGCCCATGGGACGGGCGAACTGGCAGGACATCACCGTCGGGTGCAGTCCATCGACCACGCTCGAGGCGACGTCGCCGGCGGCGAACACGCCCGGCACATCGGCCACCCGCATGAAAGGATCGACCAGCAGGCGGCCGAGGCGATCGCGCGCGCCCGCGAAGCTCTCGGCCAGCCGGCTCGCGCGCATCCCGGCGCACCAGATCACGGTTTGCGCCGGGATGAACTCGCCCGAGCTCAGGTGCATGCCGGCGGCCTCGACGGACACGACGCGCACGCCAAGCCGCGTCTCGACGTCGAGCGAGGCCAATGCCGTCTCGATGACGGGACGCGCATGCGCGCCGATGGTGGCGCCGACCGCAGGGTTGGGATCGACCAGGACGATGCGGCGGCTGCCGGTGATGCCGACGCGCGCCAGCCTGTCCGGCATCTCGGCCGCCACCTCGATGCCGGTGAATCCGGCGCCGACCACCACGACAGTCGAGCGCCCCGGCGAGGGCGCGCTGTGTCCGAGCGAGACGAGATGATTTTCGAGGATGAGCGCGGCGGCATAGGTATCGACATCGAAAGCATGCTCGGCAAGGCCGGGGATGGCGGGACGCATCACTTCGCTGCCGAGCGCCAGCACCAGGCGGTCGTAGCTCAGCGTCTCCTCGCCCCCGCTCGTGACGAGAGAAATCTCGCGCCGTGCCGGGTCGATGGCTTCGACCTCGCCAATGCCATGAGTGACGCCGATCGGATCGAGCAGTTGCGGCAACGGCAGTGCGACCTCGCTAAGGTCGGCCTCGTAATTGCGCACCCGGATGTTGTGATAGGGATTGCGATCGACGACACGGATCTCGACGTCACGGCCGGCCGCGCCGATCTCGTCGCGCTTGCGCGCGGCGCCGATGGCCGCCCATAGACCCGCAAACCCCGCGCCGAGCACGACGATACGCGCCATGTCCGTTTACTGCTTTGTCCAAGAATTCCGGCGGCCTGCCCGCGCAGGCAGATATAGCTCATTCGACCGGATCGACCAACTGCGGCGGCGCCGCTCCGCTGCATAAAATCGCGGCTCAGGTCTCGCGCAGCTCCGATGGCGTCGCGCCGAAACGCTTGCGGAAGGCGCGGTTGAAATAGGACAGGTCGGAGAAACCCGAGGAATGCGCGATGTCACTGATCTTGCGCGCCCTCGCGCGGGGATCGCCGAGCAGCTTGCGCGCCAGCACCAGGCGCTGCTCCAGCACGAATTCGGTGAAGGTCGTGCCGGCCTGCTCGAACAAGCGTTGCGCCTGGCGCGGGCTGAGCCCTGAGCGCGTCGCGATCTCGGACAGGCAGAGATCGTTGCGGCCGAGCGCGGCCATCACGTCGGCACGCATGAGATCGAGACGGGCCGCCGCATGTCCGCGACCGCGCGCGAGGCTTGCATGCTCCGCATCGGTGCCGAGCAGCAGACCGACGAGATCGATCACGTGCTGCGCGGTCAGGCGCTGGCCGACGGCGTCGAGATGCGGCGCGTGATTGGCGGCGAGTGCGTGGTAGCGGAAGATCGTCTCGGCCACCGCGCCATCCGAGAGCACTTGCGACAGCTTGTCCTCGGCACGCGGATTGATGTCGAGCAGCGCGCGGCGCGGCATGCGGATGCTGGTGAAGCGATCTTCCTGGGTGTGGCCGACGGTGCCGGTGACGCCCATGTCGATGAGCACCATCTGCGCGGGCGCAAGCTCGACGGTGTGGCCGTTCTGCCCGACGCGGACAAGACCCGCATGCGCGGCGATCAGGACCAGATCGTCGCTGCCGTCGGCAAGATGGCTCTGCGTGCGCGAATATTGCGCGGAGGCACCTTCGGGAATTGCCAACGCGATATTGTCGACCACGCTGACCTGGAGCCGGCAATCGATGCTGTCGCCATGGCTCGGCCCGACGTCGAGACCGCAGGGACCGAAGGCCCGCTCGCGCCAATGTTCGAAGGCCGGACCATGCGGAAGGCCCGCATATTGGTGGACGAAGATGCCCGGCGTCTTAGCTGCATCCATCTGACTTCTAGCCCCTTTTCCGGCGCCATGATGTGCGACGCCGACTGCAAATTCCGGGCATTTGACGCCGTGGATTGCGGGGAGGTTCAACGCGGGAGTGGATTCGGCGGGACTTGTCGGGGTGCGACGGCTGGACGGACCTTGGCGACGGTCGAGCGCCGTGTGCGCTCCATCCGGGCTACGGCGCCACGACACCTACTTCTTCGCGGGCGCCTGCGGCTGAGACGGCGGCACGGTCTCGATCAGCTTGCCGGAAAACACCGGAGCCGAGGTCGGCTGGCCGTTGGGCGAGCCGCCGGCCTGCTCGACGGTGACGGCGTAGGTCGCACCGTTGACGACCTCGGGATCGAAGGAGCCGAGCACCGGGCGCGCGGTGAAATCGCCCGCGCCGATCACGCCGAGCGAGCGCGGACGCGGCAGCTTGTCGGAGATCAGCCAGAGCTCGAAGCTCTTGCCGGCCTCCGGAGTCGCGCCCACCTTGCGCACGGTGAAATTCCGCGTCGCGCCGTCGACGGTGAGGATGAAGGCGGGACCGCCGCCCTGGCCCTGCAACAGCGCGACATATTGCGCAGCAGCCGTGAGCGGCGCCGCCGGCGTCTTCACTTCCACCGTCTGGATGCGCGGCGCCGGGCGCAAGCCGCCCGGCAGCGCATCGGGCTGGAAGATCTGAAGCGACAGCGTCACCAGCAGTGCAGCCGCAAGCGCGCCCACCGCGGAGGCGATCGTGCGCCAGCGTTTCACGCGGCCCTCGAGCCGGATGACATTGCTGTTGTCGGCGACCGGCGCCGGCGGCGCGCGCGCGACGTCAGGATCGGGTGCATGGACCTGCGGCATGAATATCGGCGCGATGTCGGGAAGCGCATCGGGTGCCGGCCGCGCCGTCCCGGGCTGCTCTGCTTCGGAAGGCTGCAGCTCCGATTGCGGCACGGCGTCCGGCGCCAGCTCAGGCGGTGCAGCTTCGATCGAGGAGGACTCGGGCACAGGTGGCGGCGGCGGCGAAGCTTCCGGCGCAGGCGTCTCCTGCGCAAAGTCCGTCCGCGCAAGCTCGGACCGGATGTTCTCCCACACGATCGGACGCGGCTCGACCGAGCCGACCATCTGGTTGAGGACGCCGAGCCGGTAAGCCCAGGCCTGCACGACATCGGCGAACGCCTTGTCCACGGCCATCATGGTCTCGACCTGCGCGCGCTCATCGGCGTCGAGCGTACCGAGCGCATATTCCGCGGCGAGCGCGATATGGTCCTCCGTGTAGGCCATCACTTCCAGTCCAGAACCACCCTCACAATGCGAGCCCTCATAGTCCGAGGCACTCGCGGATATCCAACATGCTGCGCCGGAGCCACGTCTTCACCGTGTTGACGGGCGCGGCGAATTTTTCCGCCAATTGCTCGCGGCTCCAGCCGTTGTAATAGGCGAGAAGCACGAGCCTCTGACGATCCGGCTCGAGCCGGCCGATGCATTCCAGGAGCCGCTTCAACTCCTCGGTCATCTCCCTCCGCGCCAGCGGATCGGGGCTGTCGGCAGCGACTTCCATTGCCTGCGGCTCTTCCTCAATAGAGACTTCCGTCTTCTTGCGCACGATGTCGATGGCGCGGTTGCGCGCGATCGATGCCATCCATGTGATCGGTGACGACAAGGCCGGATTGAACTGGCCGGCGCCGTTCCAGATCTTGACGTAGGTCTCCTGAATGACCTCCTCTGCGAGATCCTGTCGGCGCAAGATACGGAGCACAACGCCGTAGAGTTTCGCGCGCGTGGCGACGTAGAGGCGCTCGAACGCGGCCTGATCGCCCCTGGCGACCGCCTCAATCAGCCCGACCAGCTCTGCTGGCGTCAGCATTCAGCCCCCCACACACGGCCTGTCGCGTTCGGCGCAGGCCCTGGCACTCCGCTACCATAGCGCGCGGCAAAGCCCATCACCAAGGGGCGGCGCGCCACACTGTGGATAGCAAACGCGAAACCCGGACCTTGCGGGTCCGGGTTCGACGAATTCTCGGCTGTTGGACCGCTGGCTGCGTCGTCAGGCGACGGCGCCGATGCGGGCGCGCATCAGGCCGATGCTGTCGAGGTCGGCCTGCTCGCGGGCGTTTTCTTCGGCGCGCTCGCGGGCCTGGTCACGCTCGTCGAGGAGCTCGACCTTCTTCAGTTCCTCGAAGGCTTCGGCCAGCGCGGCCTTGGCTTCGTCGAGCTGGCCCTTCAGTTCGTCGGCCGAGCGGGTCAGGTTCTCACGGCGCTGAATCGCGGCCTTGGCATAGGTCGGATAAGCGAAGTGCGAGGGATCGTTGATCCCGGCACGCTCCTGCTCGGTCGTGATCTCGCGTTCAAGATCGGTCGACATCCGCTGGAAGTCGGCGATCATGGTCTCGATCTGGGTGACCCGGCGGCGCTTCTCGTCGACCTGAAATTTCTTCAGGCGGATGAGGGTATCACGTGACTTCATCGACTCATACTCCCCAGAAGTCCCCTGGCTGCACGTGGGACGTCACCGGTCTCCCCACAGGCCCGATTGAGGCCAAGACCGGCTCTGCTACTCTGTGAGAGCGGATGATGACCTGACAAAGTTAGCGTTCCGTTTCCAAATCACCGAGGATTTGCGCCAACTGGCGGTAGCCGTCCGCCAGTGATGCATTTTCGTCCTTGCGCTGGCGAAGGAACGCCTCCAGCGGCTCGTGCAGCCGGATCGCCTCGTCCACCTCGGGGCTGGAGCCGGCCCGGTAGGCCCCGAGCCGGATCAATTCCTCCATGTCGGCATAGGTCGCCATCACCTGGCGGGCCCGCTGGATGGTCGGCCAGAACTGCGGATCGGCCGATTTCGGCATGGTGCGGGAGACGGATTTGAGGATGTTGATGGCGGGGTAGCGGCCGCGCTCTGCGATCGAGCGCTGCATCACGATATGGCCGTCGAGGATGCCGCGGACGGCATCCGCAATCGGCTCGTTATGGTCGTCGCCGTCGACCAGCACCGTGAAGATCGCGGTGATCGCCCCCTCGCCCAGGCCCGGCCCCGCGCGCTCCAGAAGCTTCGGCAGCTCGGTGAACACGGTCGGCGTATAGCCCTTGGCGGTCGGCGGCTCGCCGGCGGACAGGCCGATCTCGCGCTGGGCCATGGCGAAGCGCGTCACCGAGTCCATCAGGCACAGCACGTCCTTGTCCTCGTCGCGGAAATATTCGGCCACCGCGAGCGTCAGATAGGCGGCCTGGCGCCGCATCAGCGCCGGCTCGTCCGAGGTCGCGACCACCACGACCGAGCGCGCCAGGCCCTCCTCGCCGAGATCGTCCTGCAAAAATTCCTGGACCTCGCGGCCGCGTTCGCCGATCAGCCCGATGACGCTGACCGCGGCATCGACGTTGCGCGCGAGCATCGACAGCAGCACCGATTTGCCGACGCCGGACCCTGCGAAAATGCCCATGCGCTGGCCGCGGCAGCAGGTGAGGAACGTGTTCATCGCACGCACGCCGAGATCGAGCGGGGCGCCGACGCGCTTGCGCGAATGCGCCGGCGGCGGCGAATTGCGGTATGGCATCGGCGCCGGGCCCTGCGGCAATGGCCCCTTGCCGTCGATCGGCTCGCCCAGCGCGTTGACGACGCGGCCGAGCCAGGCCGACGACGGACGCACTTGATTGGCCGCATTGGCGATGACGGCCTTGCAGCCGCGGCGCACCCCGTCCAGGCCGGCGAACGGCATCACGACAGCGTTGTTGCCGGAGAAGCCGATCACCTCGCAGGGAATGGAACGGTTCGCGCCGGTTTCGATCACGAGCCGCGCACCGACCGACATCGCGTGAATGGGTCCGGCCACTTCGACCATCAGGCCGCGAACGCCGACCACACGGCCATAAATGTTGACGCCGTCGATGTCGCCGATCTGTTCGGCAAGAGCCTTCATCAGGGGCGCGCCTTTAATAAGAGGACCTTCATAAGGTGATCGCCTCCGATCCCGGGCTTCATGGCGAAAGACTTAAGTTTCGCCATATTTCTGAACGGCGCTTAACTTCGTGTTTACCCGCATCGTTAATCATTGCGTCACTGTCTTTGTGACTGAGCGTGACTCCCCTTCAGAAGAAGGCTGAGTCGCGGGAGTCGGTTAGGCCCGTCTCTTAAAGTGGAACTTGAACGATACGGGGTGACGAAAGCTGCTTCGCGCGCAAGACCTTAGGGCGATTCGACAAAAATTGCACCGGGGGGACTTGCGTTCCAGAATCAGAGTTTGTTAACCATCTGTTGTCAGGATCCGAATCAGTTGTTCAAAGGCGTTTTGTTGAGTGCCGCGAATGCGGCCGACCTGACGCCCAGGAGCGGCGACTATGGGGAACTGGCATGCGCGTTTTGCTGATTGAAGATGACAGCGCCGTCGCGCAGTCGATCGAGCTGATGCTGAAGTCTGAGAGCTTCAACGTCTACACGACCGATTTGGGGGAAGAAGGCGTCGATCTCGGTAAGTTATACGATTACGACATTATTCTTCTCGACCTCAACCTGCCCGACATGTCCGGCTACGACGTGCTCAAGCAGCTCCGGGTCTCCAAGATCAAGACACCGATTCTGATCCTCTCCGGCCTCGCCGGCATCGAGGACAAGGTCAAGGGTCTCGGCGTCGGCGCCGACGACTACATGACCAAGCCCTTCCACAAGGACGAGCTGGTGGCCCGCATCCACGCGATCGTGCGCCGCTCCAAGGGTCACGCCCAGTCGGTCATCCAGACCGGCGACCTCGTCGTCAACCTCGACACCAAGACGGTGGAAGTCGGCGGCCAGCGCGTGCATCTGACCGGCAAGGAATACCAGATGCTGGAGCTCCTCTCGCTCCGCAAGGGTACGACCCTCACCAAGGAAATGTTCCTCAACCATCTCTATGGCGGCATGGACGAGCCCGAGCTGAAGATCATCGACGTCTTCATCTGCAAGCTCCGCAAGAAGCTCGCCAACGCTTCCGAGGGCCGCAACTTCATCGAGACCGTGTGGGGCCGCGGCTATGTGCTGCGCGAGCCGCACGAGCACGAAGAGCGCATTCCCGCCTGATCACTAAGTTTACGTCGCGAGCCCCCGGGGCTCGCTCCTCCCAGCCTGGACCCCGCCGCAAATGGCGGGGTTTTGTTTTTTGGGACGCCAACGCGGCCTCATCGTCCTTGCGCCATTGAACCGCTATCCTCCCCCCGCCGACGAATGGTCGCTGCACGATGGGGGAACGATGATCCCGCAATCACTGGCCGGCCTGCCCGCCTTCCTGGTCTATTTCTGCACCGGCCTGATCGCGATCGTGGCGTATCTGTTCGTCTACACCCGCATCACCCCGCACAACGAGTTCCAGCTCATCCGCGACAACGAGCCGGCCGCCGCGATCGCGCTCGGTCTCAGCCTGCTCGGCTTCGTGGCGCCATTGGTCAGCGCGATCGCGCATTCGGCCAATGTGCTGGACTGCCTGATCTGGGCGGTCATCGCGTTGATCGTGCAGATCATCGTGCTCTTTCTGGTGAAGGTCCCGGTGCCGAACCTGTCGGCGCGGATTGCCGCAGGCGAGCTTGCGCCGGCGATCTGGCTCGGGCTGTCCTCCCTCGCGGCGGGCCTGTTGAACGCCGCCTGCATGATCTACTGACATGGCCAAACCCTCCAAAAAGGAGTTCGGCAAGCGCCGGCCGGCGCCCGTGGCGCCGCCATCGGGGCCGCCGGTGAAGCGCTCCGGCCATGTCGCGCTGCTGGTGATGGGCACGATCGCGGTCGGCACCACCGCCTACACGCTGATGCCGCGGCAGCACTGCGAGCCCTCGCCAGGAGCCGTGCCGGGCCAGACGACCACGACGTGCAGCAGTAGCAGCAGTTCATCGGGCGGCAGCAGCTCGCGCTGGTCGTCGCGATCGAGCTTCTTCAGCAGCGATTCCTCGAGCCATTCCTCATCGGGCACCTCTTCGGACTCAGGCTCCAGCAGCGTGAGCCGTGGCGGCTTCGGCTCGTTCGGCCATGGCTTCTCGGGCGGCGGCTAGCGCATGATCCGGAAAAGCGGCCACCGATTTTCCCTCGCGACAAACGCGGAACGCGTTTGCGCGGAGATCATGCGCAGGAAATAACATGCGACGCATCGTCTGCCCCGAGCGCGACGACTGGCGGCAGACCGCCGAACAATGCGGCTTCGCCTTCCACACCATCGACGGCGAACGCTATTGGGACGAGAGCGCCTATTACGCCTTCACGCTCGACGAGATCGAGCGCGGCATCGAGACGCCGACAGCCGAGATCGACGCGATGTGCATCGAGCTTGCCGGCCGCGTGATCGGTGACGAGCGCTATCTGCGACGCTTGAAGATTCCGGAGGCATTCTGGAGCTTGATCGCCGAGAGCTGGGAGCGCGACGACCGCAGCCTCTATGGCCGGCTCGATCTGAAGTTCGACGGACAGTCGCCTGCAAAGCTGCTCGAATACAACGCGGATACGCCGACCTCGATTTTCGAGGCTGCGGTGTTTCAATGGACCTGGCTCGAACAGGCGATCGAACGCCGCATCATTCCGGCGCGCGCCGACCAGTTCAACTCCATCCACGAGCGGCTGATCGCGGCGTGGAAGGAGATTGCCGCAGGCCGCCATGTCCATCTCACCGGCACCACCGGCAACGAGGAAGACGCCGGCACGCTCGCTTATCTCGAGGACACCGCGCGCCAGGCGGGGCTCTCGACCAGACTGCTCGACATCGAGGAGATCGGCTGGCGCGACGAGCCTGGCGGCTTCGTCGATCTCGACGACGGCGACATCGCGCTCGCCTTCAAGCTCTATCCCTGGGAATGGATGTTCCACGACGCCTTCGGCGCCAAGCTGATGAGTGCGCCGACACGCTGGATCGAGCCGCCGTGGAAGGCGGTGCTCTCCAACAAGGGCATTTTGCCGCTGCTCTGGGAGATGTTTCCGAACCATCCCAATCTGCTGCCGGCCTTCTTCGAGGACGACGCGCGGGCAGCCGAGCTCGGCAGCTCCTACGTCCGCAAGCCGCTGCTGTCGCGCGAAGGCGCCAATGTCACGCTGGTGTCCGGAGGCACGCCGCTCGACGAGCAGGCAGGCCCCTACGGCGCAGAAGGTTTCGTGCGGCAGGCGCTGTCGCCGCTGCCGAATTTCTCGGGCTTCTATGTGGTGGTGGGAAGCTGGCTGGTGAACCACGAGCCATGCGGCCTGTCGATCCGCGAGGACGAGAGCCCGATCACCGGCAACCGCTCGCGGTTTCTGCCGCATGGGATTTTGTGAAATGCGCTCGCGACCTCATCGGAACGGGACGCGAGCGCAGAGACTTGCGTGCTTACTCAGGGTGTCTTGACGATGAATCTCCCGTCGTAGAGGCCCGCGCCCTTGAAGCCGGCTTGCGCACTTTCGAAGCCGCCCGTGCCCGTCGCGTTTGCATACGCCCCGGTGCCCGACAGGATCGTGTATTCGCCTTTCGCCCGACCATCCTTGATCGCGCCGGCGTAGCGCGCCGTGATCGAGGATCCGTCGTCGAAGGTGTAGGTGCTGTAGCCGTAGATGGGTCCTGAGCCCTTGATCAGGTCGGCGGAGTGGACGAAGTCCTTCACCGCAACGCGGCCGTCCTTGAAGAAGGCAACGCCAAACATTTTGCCAGACATGACCGTCTGACCTTCGACGTTCGCGACCTCGGTGACCTTTAAGTCCATCGGCTTGGTGACAAGCTTGAATTCGAGGACCTGCTCGCCAGCGAGAGCAGTGGCGGGCAACGAAAGCGCCGCGAACAAGAAATACGAGGCACAAGACATTCGCATGGTATGTCCTCCTCAGTACAATTCATGATGGAATGAAATCCCGCTCGGTTCGGCGGGACCATCGCCAGCATAGCACAACCGTCAGATGCTGATCAGGGCCGCGATTGCATTGCATCGCGGCACGAGCTCTATTGCGCGGTAGTCGAGTAATCCGCAATGCTCAAACGCGTGTGAAGCGTCACGCACTCTGACGGAACGATATCCGCCAGTTGTTGCCGATCATTCGCGACGACGGCGTTCAGTGAGATTGCCTGTCGTTCGGCGAATCACCTCGCCGCTGCGATTTTCAGCGGCTGCGGCATCAATCCGCCCATCGGACGGCCGGAGCGCGCGGGATTGAGCTGATAGAGACCGCGGCGCTCGGTGATCGGGCGGAACGCGTCGGTGATGCCGACGACGGATTCGGCGGCGCCAAGCAGCAGCGTACCGTCGGCTTCCAGTCCCTTCGCCATGCGCTCGAAGATCACGGCCTTGGTGTCCTGGTCGAAATAGATCAGAACGTTGCGGCAGAAGATCACGTCGAACGTGCCGAGATGGGAGAAGTCCTGCAACAGATTGAGCTGACGGAACTGCACCATCGCGCGAATGTCGGCATTGAGCTGCCAGAGCTCGCCGACTTGCGTGAAGTATTTCATCAGGTGCTGGATCGGCAGGCCGCGCTGCACCTCGAACTGGCTGTAGATGCCAGCCCTGGATTTCTCCAGCACCTCCTGCGACAGATCGGTGGCGACGATCTCGATGCGCCAGCCGGCGAAGGCCGCGCCCATCTCCTTCACGCACATCGCGATCGAATAGGGCTCCTGCCCGGTCGACGAGGCCGCCGACCAGATGCGGAGCGACCTGCGCGCCGCGCGCGCCTGGAGCAGGCCCGGCAGGATGGTTTCGCGCAGATGATCGAACGGGATCTTGTCGCGGTAGAAGAAGGTCTCGTTGGTGGTCATCGCTTCGACCACGTCGGTCGCAAGCCGGCCGTCGCCGTTCCTGATCTTCAGCACGAGATCGGGAATCCCGGGCAAGCTCGCCTTGCGGGCAAGCGGCAGCAGCCGGCTCTCGACGAGATACTGCTTGTCGGCGGAGAGATCGAGGCCGGAGCGCTCTTTCAGGAACTTGCGCAGATATTCGTAGTCAACCGGCGTCACGAGCGGTCTCCCGCGAACAGGCGGTTGACCTTGGCGCCGATCTGGTTGAGCGGCAGGATCGCCGCGCAGATGCCGGCATTGGCCGCCGCGCCCGGCATGCCCCAGACCACACTGGAGGCTTCGTCCTGCGCGATCACGTTGCCGCCGGCGGCGACGATGTCCTTGCCGCCGCGCATGCCGTCCGAGCCCATGCCCGTCAGGATCACCGAGAGGATGTTACCGTGCCAGATGTCGATGGCGGAGGTGAACAGCGGATCGACCGCGGGCTTGCAGAAATTGACGGCGGGACCGTCGTCGAGCGCGATCGCCGCGTCAGCGCCGCTGCGCACGACACGCATGTGCTTGCCGCCGGGCGCGAGGTAGATCCGTCCCGGCTTCACCGGCTCGCCGTCGACCGCCTCGGCCGCCGGCTTGCGGCTCGCGCGCGCCAGGTGCTCGGCGAGAATGGTGGTGAAGGTCGGCGGCATGTGCTGGGTGATCAGCACCGGGAAGCGGTCGATCACCGGGCCGAGCTCGGTGACGAGCGCCATCAGCGCCTGCGGACCGCCGGTCGAGGAGCCGATCAACAGCACCTTCGGTGCGTGGGCCGAGAACGGGCGCGTGGACAGCACCCCAGACGACGGCGCATGCAGGGTCGGTGCGGGCGCGGCGGGCCGCACGACAGCCGGCGCACGTGCAGCCGGGGTCGCTGGCGCCAGCGGCGGGCTCGCGACTGCGGGCCTGCGGCGCAGCCGCGCGCCGAGGTGACGGATCTTCTGGATCAGGTCGTGATGAAAGATGTCCGCGGCCGACGCTTCGCGTGTCGACTCCGGCTTCGGAATGTAGTCCGCCGCACCGAGCGACAGCGCCTTGAAGCTGATCTCCGCGTTACGGCGGGTCAGCGTCGAGGCCATGATGATGACGAGATCGCGCTTCTTCGCCAGCAGTTGCGGCAGCGCCGAGATGCCGTCGAGCTCGGGCATTTCGATGTCGAGCACGGCAACGTCGGGATTGATGCGTTCGAGCTGGTTGACCGCCTCGAGCCCGGTGCGCAGCGAGGCCGCGACCTCCATGTCATGCTCGGCACCGATCCAGCGCGAGATCAGACCGCGTATGACGACCGAGTCGTCGACGACCATCACCCGCAGCGGCCCGGCGTCGCGCGACGGACCCGTGGTCGAATTACCTGCGAACGCAACACTCATTACTCACCAACTCAGACTGAAACGGTTCAGTTGAAACAATCGCCGAAGGATCCGTTCAGCCTCCGGATGTTCGCTCAGATAAGCCCGACTTCCTGGAATTTCGCCGTCACGATGTCCTTGTCGAAGGGCTTCATGATGTATTCATTGGCGCCGGCGTGCAGCGCACGGGCGATGTGCGCGACGTCGTTCTCGGTGGTGCAGAACACCACCTTGGGCTGGTCACCGCCGGGCATCCGCCGGAGATGGCCAAGGAATTCGTAGCCGTCCATGACCGGCATGTTCCAGTCAAGCAGCACGGCATCGGGCAAGCCGCGCTTGCAGGCCTCCAGTGCCTTCTCACCGTCCTCGGCTTCGAGAATCTGGAAGTCGAGGCCCTCCAGGATCCGGCGCGCAACCTTGCGGATGACGCTGGAATCATCAACGACGAGACAAGTGCGCATGTGAACCTCTGCTTCCTACCCCCTTGTGGGGATACTTCCAATTGCGAGTCCGTCGGCGGCGATGCCGCCGTATCAGGCCGCCATCATCTCGGGCGCGAGCTCGAGGACGCGATCGACGTCGAGGACGACCATGAGCTGGCCGTCGAGGCGGTGGACGCCGCCGGCGAGCTTGGCCATGCGGGGATCGAGGTTGACGGGGTTCTCTTCCATGCCGGCCTCGGCAAGCCGCAGCACTTCGCCGATCTGGTCGATCAGGAGGCCGTAGGATTCACCGCGCAGGTCGACGCCGACCGCCATCGGGGTCTTGCCGTCCTCGGGCTTGGGCAGGCCGAGCCGGGCGCGCATGTCGACCACGGTGACGATGCGGCCGCGCAGGTTCAGCACGCCCGCGATCTCGCGCGAGGACAAGGGAACGCGGGTGACGCGCTCGGGCATGAACACGTCCTGGACGCGGGAGATCGGCAGGCCGAACAGCTGGCCGCCGATCATCGCGGTGACGTATTCGACCATGGCGCCTTCGCCGATCTGCGTCTTCTTGTTGCTCATAGCGGTATCTCCTGATCCCCAGTGCCGTTACGCCGCTGCCCGGCTCAGCTCGGAGGCGCCGGCGGCGCCCGCGGTCTGTTCCTTCAGCGCCGCGATCAGACCGGGACGGTCGAACTTGGCGACATAGTCGTGGAAGCCGGCCTGACGGCCGCGCTCGATCGCCGCCGGCGACACCAGCGCGGACAGGCCGATGATCGGCATCGCGCCCAGATTGGTGTCGGAGCGGATCACTTCGGCGAACTCGAACCCGTTCATGTCGGGCATCTCGATGTCGGTCAGGACCACGTCGAAGCTCTGCGCACGCAGTGCAGCCAGGCCCTCCTGCGCGGTCGGCGCGGTGCGGACGCGGTAGCCGGCCGCCTTCAGCACGGGGGCCAGCATGTTGCGGAAGAAGGCCGAGTCGTCGACCAGCAACACCGACTGCGAGTGCTGCGACGGCTTCATCTCCTTGCGGGTGAACCAGTCGGCGAACGCCATCGGCAGGAAGTGGCCGACGTCGATCACCTCGGTGGCCTGGCCCTTGATCACGGCCGAGCCGAGGATGCCGGAGGCGGAGCCGCCGACCTCGATGTTGAGCCGTTCCTCGACGATGTCGATGATCTCGTCGACGACGAGGCCCATGGAGCGGCCGTCGTCCGCAAACACCAGGATCGGCTGGGCGCCCTGGCTGGCGATGGTGACGCTCTCCATGGCGACGAGCGGCATCAGCTGCTCGCGGTACTGCACCATGTAGCGGCCGTTGCTGAACTCGATCTTGTCGGCCGGGAGCTCCTCCAGACGGGTGACGAGCCCGAGCGGGACTGCCTTGGGCTGGCTGGAGCCGGCGCGGAAGACGAGGAGCGAGGTGGTCTGCTCGCCACTTCCGATGTGATGCGCCCCGTTCTCGTCGCCCATGTCATGGGCCGAGGAGCCGGCGGCGCCGAGCGCCTTGGCAATGCCGTTGGGATCGATGATCATGATAACAGCGCCATCGCCCAGAATGGTGTTGCCGGAGAACATGTCGATGTGACGCAGCTTCGTCGACATCGGCTTGACCACGATCTCTTCGGTGTGGAACACGCCGTCGACGACGATGCCAAAGGTCTGGCTGCCGACCTGGGTCACGACGATAAAGCCGTTCTCGGGATCGGAGGCCGCGCCGTCGTCGATCTTCAAGAGCTTCTTGAGGTGGATCAGCGGCAGCAGCTTGTTGCGCAGGCGCAGGACGGCGGTGTCCTTGATACGCTCGATGCGGTGCTCGCTGTTGGCGCGGGCACGGACGAGCTCGACCACCGAGAGCTGCGGGATCGCGAAGCGGTCGCCGGCGGCCTCGACGATCAGCGCCGAGACAATGGCCAAGGTCAGCGGGATCTTGATGGTGACGGAGGAGCCCTCGCCGGCCACCGACTTGATGTCGATGGTGCCGCCGATCTGGTCGATATTGGTGCGCACCACGTCCATGCCGACGCCGCGGCCGGAGACCGAGGTGATGGCGGCCGCGGTTGAGAAGCCCGGCGCGAAGATGAACTTGTGGATCTGGGCTTCGCTCATCTTCTCGAGCTCGGCCTCGGTGACGAGACCGGAGGAGATCGCCTTGGCCTTGATCCTCTCGGTGTTGAGGCCGCGGCCGTTGTCGGCGATGCAGATGATGATGTGACCGCCCTCGTGATAGGCGGACAGGCGGATGGTGCCCTGCTCGCCCTTGCCGGACGCGAGCCGCTCGGCGGGGGTCTCCAGGCCGTGGTCGGCGGAGTTGCGCACCATGTGGGTGAGCGGGTCCTTGATCAGGTCGAGCACCTGGCGGTCGAGCTCGGTGTCGGCGCCGTGCATCTCCAGCTCGATCTGCTTGCCGAGTTCGCTCGACAGATCGCGGACGATGCGCGGCAGCTTCTGCCAGGCATTGCCGATCGGCTGCATGCGCGTCTTCATGACGCCTTCCTGCAGCTCGGCGGTGACGTTGGACAGGCGCTGCAACGGCACCTTGAACTCGGTGTCCTCGTTGCGGCGGGAGATCTCCAGCAGCTGGTTGCGGGTCAGGACCAGCTCGGAGACCATGGTCATCAGATGCTCCAGCGTATCCACGTTGACGCGGATCGACTGGTTGGCGATGCGGTCGCCTTCGGCGGCGCCCTCGTCGGCCATCGACTTCTTCGGCGCGGCCTTCTCCTTGGCGGGCTTCGCAGCTTCCTTGGCGGCGGGCGCGGGAGCTTCAGCAGCCGGCGCGGGCTCGGCCTTGGCGACAGGAGCCGGCGCTTCGATCGCGGTCTCGCGGAAGGCGCGCTCGAGCTCGTCGAGCGAGACTTCGCCCGGACGCAGCGGACGCTCTAGGGTCTGGTCGATCAGCGAACCCTGCGTCATCTCTTTGGCAGGTGCGGCCTTGGCTTCGGCCGGAGCTTCCGGCACCAGCGGCGGCGCTTCAGCAACGGGAGCAGCGCTGCCAGCCGCCATTGCGGCCATGCCCTGCTCAACCATCGCTTCCAGCTTGTCGATGAGATCGCGGTCGGTGCCCTCGGGCTCGGCTTCGGTCGCCTCGAGGCCTGCGAGGATCTCCTTGATGCGGTCGATCGAGGACAGGATCACCGTCACGGCCTGCCCCGTCACCGGCATGCCGTCGCGGAATTTGCCCATCAGCGTCTCGCCGGCATGTGCCAGCGCTTCAAGCCGCGGCAGGCCGAGGAAGCCGCACGTGCCCTTGATGGTGTGGACCAGGCGGAAGATGTTATCCAGGATCTTGGCGTTGTTCGGCTCCTGCTCGAACTTCACCAGCTGATTGTCGACGGTGTCCAGGCTCTCGCTGGTCTCCGTCAAAAACTCCCGCAACAGATCATCCATGAAAACAGGCCTTCATACAGGGAGGGCGCGCACGACTTGTGATGCGCCATTTCGGAATGGGGCCAGCTTCACCGCAAAGCGTTTAATAATGGTTGAGTATGTGCAAAAGAACGGAACCAACAAAGAGATAAGGCGCTCCGGACAAGCCGAAGCGCCTTGTAAAGATTCGATTAACGTTTGAGGGCGGCGGCGCGCTTACGACGCGGTAATGGTGATCGCTTCGCCCTCGTGCGCGAGCCTCACGGTGAGCCCGCAAGCCTCCGCCAACAGCCGCGTATAATAAGGCTGGATCGCGTGCGCATCCGCGGCCGGGCCGCGCTCTCCGCTCAGGAGCTCGGAGATGTTCTGCGGCAGGCGCGCATTATGACCGGTCGCGGTGACGCGGAAGCTCATGGTCTCGCCGTCACCGATCGGGTCGATCGTCAGCATGCCGCCGCGCGGGATCGTGTGCTGGGAAACAACCAGCATATTGAGCAGCAGCTTGACGCGATTCTTCGGCAGCAAGAGCCGCGGCAGATTCCAGGTGATCGAGCACTTGCCGTCCTCGATGTGGCCGCGCGCCATGGTCTGGGCATCGCCGAGGTCGATCTGCGCGCCGGACGAGCCGGCCGCGCCGAAGGCCAGGCGACAGAACTGGAGGCGGGCGGAGGCGGTTTTCGCGCTCTTGCGGATCAAATCGAGCGCGAACTCGCGATCCTCGGGCTTGGGATCGTCGTCGAGCACTTCGAGCCCATTGACGATGGCTCCGACAGGGCTGATGAGATCGTGGCAGACCCGCGAGCACAGGAGCGCGGCGAGTTCGAGCGCATCTGGAGCGGTAGCGGTACCGGGTGACGAAGCGTCAGACATAAAGGGTTCCTGGAATTGCACGGCGCGGACGCGGCGAATCACGCATGCTTGACGAATGCCGCAGGTTCTAACATTCGCAAGCCCGTGGCAGCTAGCTTGCGATCGGCTCGAAGCGGCCCTAAAGCCGCGGCGAATCAGTCGAGTAGGATGGAATTGCCGATGAATGAGGCATGCAGGTGAAACGGATCATCGACGGCCCGGCCGCCTCCCACCTGATGGAGCCGCTCACCGCGCTGGTGGTAAAGGCGGGCGAAGCGATCCTCGCGGTCAACCGCGCAGCGATGCGGGTCGACGGCAAGCAGGACGGCTCGCCGGTCACCGAGGCCGATCTCGCCGCCGACCGCATCATCGCTGACGGCCTGGCGCAGCTTGCGGGCGACGTGCCGACGTTGTCGGAAGAGCGGACCCAGCTCGCCTCGCCGCCATTCCGCGACAGCTTCTTCCTGATCGACCCGCTCGACGGCACCAAGGAGTTCGTCGCCGGCCGCGACGAGTTCACCGTCAACCTCGCCCTCGTGACCGAAGGCGTGCCGCTGCTGGGCATCGTAGCCGCGCCCGCACTCGGCCTGCTCTGGCGCGGCATCGTCGGCCGCGGCGCCGAGCGCGTCAGGTTCGACGGCGTGAACATCGGTGCTGCCGAACCGGTCCGCACCCGCACGCTGCCGACGCAGGGCGAGCCCTGGATCGCGGCGGTGAGCCGTTCCCATGGCGACCTCAGAAGCGAGGCGTTCATCGACGGCCGGCCCAATGCGGTCAGGAAGACGGTCGGCTCGGCGGTGAAATTCGGACGGATCGCAGAGGGCAGCGCCGACATCTATCCCCGCTTCGGACCCACTTGCGAATGGGATGTCGGGGCGGGCTGCGCGGTCGTGACGGCGGCAGGCGGCAAGGTCACCGACGGCAACGGTGGCGAGCTCCGATTCGGCCAGCGCGGCGACACCGGCTTCATCATCCCGGAGTTCATCGCCTGGGGCGATCCGCGGGCGGCAGGCTGCTACTGACTGAGCTGTTATTGACTAAGCTGATCCTGGAGCGCCGGCCAGCGCTTGCGTACCTCATAGAGGAAGCGCTCCGGGTCGGCGGCGAAGGCATCGCGATTGGCCTCCCGGCTGAACAGATAGAGCCGCTGCGCCGAAATCACGTAGAAGCGGGGATTGGCGGCGACGGCGACGCCGCGGGCGATGTCGGCCGGATCGTAGCCGCCGAACTGCGGTCCATAGATCTCGGGATGGGCCAGGAAGGACGCCCGGTTGCCCTCGTTGCGGAAACGCCAGACCGCGCCCCAGAGGTTCGCCTCGAACTCGGCCGTCCCCTGCACGGCCGCGCCATCGACGAAATAGGATACGGGGTCGAACCCCTCGATCGCCACGCCGCTGAAGCGGTTGACGACGATCCGCTCGGTGGTGGCGGCCTCGGCCGGCAAACCTGCGCAGGCGATCCAAATGCCCGCCAGCAGGCGGACGAGGAGGCGGATCAAGGCATTTCCGGGGCGCAAAGGGCTATCTTCCTGCCGTTGTGCCGTCATAGTTGCTGCGGATAACATCCGAGTCGAGGGGACATCCGGCGCAACCTAGAGCCGTGCCTGTTGGCGTCAGGTTAAGGAAGCGGCGGCATTCGATACCAGGGGTTCTTTTATGACTTTCGCATCACGCCTTGCTGCGGTCGCGCTTGCCGCGCTGGTCGGCTGGATCGTCCCGGCCTCCGCCCAGCAGCCGCCGCCGCCCAATTTGCCGCCGCCGCAGCGGAGCCCGTCACCCAGCACCTATGGGCCGGACGAACTCGTGACCGCCGGCCACCGCTTCTTCGGCAACGTCTCGCGCGGGCTCGCCTCGATCATCGAGAAGGCCGTCAGCCAGTGGGGCCTGCCCAACGGCTATATCCTGGGTGAGGAAGGGTCCGGCGCCTTCGTTGCCGGCCTGCGCTACGGCGAAGGCACGCTCTACACCAAGAACGCCGGCGACCTGCGCGTCTATTGGCAGGGCCCCTCGCTCGGCTTCGACTGGGGCGGCGACGGTGCGCGCACCATGACGCTGGTCTACAACCTGCCCGCCACCAACGCGATCTACCAGCGCTTCGCCGGCATCGACGGCTCGGCCTATATCATCGGCGGCTTCGGCATGACGGCGCTCACCGCCAACAACATCGTGCTGGTGCCGATCCGCTCGGGCCTCGGGCTACGGCTGGGCGCCAATATCGGCTATTTGAAATTCACCCCGCGCGCGACCTGGAACCCGTTCTAAAGCGCGATCGCGCTTTAGATTGTTGTTCGAGCATGATCTTTCCGGAAAGCCGCTGCGCACTTTGCGCTGACGCGGCCCTTCGGGCCCGGATCATGCTCTAGGGCTCCCTCCTCGGGTCCGATTCCGGATTCACGTTAACAACAGGGCGGGGCTGGCTTTTTGCCGGCCCGCCATGCATTGTCTTTGGTAAATTTTTCCTTGCTTTCGGAGTTCTGGCCCCATGGTCGAACCGATCATGTACCTGGCGATCGGCTTCCTGCTCTCGATGCTGTGCGGGCTTGCCATCGTGCCGCTGGTGCATAACCGCGCGGTCCGCCTGACCACGCGCCGGCTCGAGGCCGCCACGCCGCTCTCGATGGCCGAGATCCAGGCCGACAAGGACCAGCTCCGGGCCGAATTCGCCATGTCGGCGCGGCGGCTCGAGATGAGCGTCGACCAGCTCAAGAACAAGACCACGAGCCAGCTTGCCGAGCTCGGCAAGAAGAGCGACGCCATCAACCGCATGAAGATCGAGCTCGGCGAGAAGAACGCCACGATCTTCGCGCTGGAGGCGCGCGAGAAGGCGGTGAAGGAGCAGCTCCGCGCCACCGAAGAGGAATTCAGCGCCAAGACCGAGGCCCTGCGCGCCGCCGAGAACGCGCTGACCGACAAGCAGGGCGAGCTCGCAAAAATTAATTCCGAGCTGTCCGACCGCTCGATGATGGCGGAGAGCCGGCAGGTCGAGCTGGTCGCGGTGCGCGCGCAGATCGAGAACTTGAAAAATCGCGTCGGCGACGCCGAGAAGGAATTTGCCGCCACGCAGGCGCGGCTGACGCAGGAGCGGACCGAATCCGAGACCGCCTCCCGCGAGCTCGGCGATGCGCGCGGCCGTGTCGAGAATCTGAGCCAGCGCGTCACCGAGCTCGATCGCCAGCTGATCGTGCAGGTGAAAGAGGCCGAGATGCTGTCGGGCCGCGTCGCCGATCTCGAAGGCCGCCTCGCCACGCAGGGCAAGCTGCTCGCCGAGCGCGACTACGAGAACAACCAGCTCCGCCAGGCCAATGAGGGCAATGATCGCACCATCAAGGAGCTGCGCGTCGAGATCGCCGGCTTAAGCGGCGGCAAATCGTCGGCGGCGTTCGAATCGCTCCGCGCGGAAAAGACCGCGCTGGAGGAGCAGCTGCGCACCGCGCGCGACGAGCGCGCAAAACTCCAGCGCGACATCAATGCGATCCAGCAGCAGGCGGAGAGTTCCTGGGCGACCGAGCGCATGGAGAATGCATTGCTACGCGAACGCATCAACGACATCGCCGCCGAGGTCGCGAAGCTCGCGATGCAGCTCGAAGGCCCGAACTCGCCGATCGAGGCCCTGCTGGCGGCCGAGGCCGGCCAGCCCCCGAAACCGGCGCCCCGCCCGGCCAATGACGCCGCCGGCAATGGCGCGGCCGCAATCACCCTGCCCGAGGGCGGCGGAACGCTCGCCGAGCGCATCCGCGCGCTGCAGGCCCACGCCTCCCGCGCCCGCCAGCAGGGCGCATAAGCGGCCCAAACCACGGTTTCGCGCGCGAATCGCGTGATTGACGCAAGGTTTTCCGGCCTCGAGGCGCCTGGAAACTTGACACCTTTGGCCCGCACTTCTAAATCGCGGGCTCCGATGTGCCGGCCGGCCGAAAGTCCGGCCGTCGGCATGATGGTCCCGGGCGCATAGCTCAGCGGGAGAGCGTTCCCTTCACACGGGAGAGGTCCAAGGTTCGATCCCTTGTGCGCCCACCATCCATCTTCCTGAACCCTCCAGATTGCGGACCATCGTCGACGCCTCGCGGCGCTCGTGGACCGGCTCAATCAAAAATGTCGAAAACAACCCCATGCACAGTAGCCGCCGTCAGTCGGATCAATGGGTTACGCCTTTTCCGAAATTCGATTGACGCGTCGGGCAAAACACCGGCATGATGGCATCATCCAAGGAGAGGCCCGCCCCCCCTGCGACTAGCCCGCCTTGACACGCGAGAGGCCCATGGTTCGACCCATGTGCGCCCAGCATTGATCCTAGATTCCAAGAGTCGCTGAAAGCTCCCTTGCGAGGCGTGCGAACGTCCGCTTTGCCAAAAGCGGTCATTCACCCGAGGTCGGCTTTTGACCCACCGCGGACCTCGGGAGGATTCATGTCCATCCCTGAAGACTGAGGCGACCGGAGGTCGTGTGGGTTCGGCGTTTTCAGACGAACGCCCTCGGCCTCAAAGAGCCGAAGTCGCTCCAATCTTCAGATTAGCCCTTGGTTACTACCGGAGCCGGAGCTTTGCGATGGCCCCCTTGATCTGAATCAAGTCTGGCGAAGCTCGCGCGAGCAAGATGCACTGGGATTAGTTGCGTAACGGAGAAAGCCTATGAAACGGACGGGAACGTTTGCCGTCGCAGCTGCCGCCTTGATGGGCGGGGTGTTGCTTACTTTCGGCTGGTCCGAGCAAGGCGGCGTCTCGCTATCTGTCGAGAGCGCTCA
This sequence comes from Bradyrhizobium sp. S3.7.6, assembly GCF_054061875.1. Classification (NCBI taxonomy): domain Bacteria; kingdom Pseudomonadati; phylum Pseudomonadota; class Alphaproteobacteria; order Hyphomicrobiales; family Nitrobacteraceae; genus Bradyrhizobium; species Bradyrhizobium sp. S3.7.6. The sequence continues at coordinate 8,313,337 of NZ_JBSSEQ010000001.1, forward strand.
GGCGCGGGTCGGTCGCCCGCTGACCCCTGTCAGCGTTGCGGGCGTTGCGCGTCGACAGACGCGACGGGCAGTCGTTGGCGGCGCTGCTGTAGGTGCAGCCGCTGCCGGCACGGCCTGCGTGCGCGTGCTAGTCAACGGCTCTTACGTCTGCCGCTGAGATCTTTGCTGGTCCGCAGCGCAGCACTGTTGCTAGGATTCCAGATAAACCCTGATGTCGCCTTTCTTCACAGCAGCTTTTAGGGTCGCATGGTCGCGCTCGGCCTGGTCGGCTAGGAAACCGCAAAGTGGCCCATGGCTTGGTCGAATTCGTCGCTGGATGAGCCGAGATACCCGCTGATCGTCGCCGATATCTCGCTGACCTTGGCATGTGCACGCGCGAGCACCCAACCGCAGGCGCCCGCATAGACCTCCAGAACTTTCGCGTCGAAAGTTTCGATCAGGGGCTTGATTTTGGCGTCGCGCAGCTGCCGCACGTAGAACTGACGGTCGCGAGAGCCCGTGAGCCAGCCGAGGAAAATATCTGAGGCGGGCTGCATCAGGCGCTGACCCATCACAACGCGCTGCCCGTGATGACGATAGACGCTCTTTCCCGCATAGGACTCCAGAACGGAATGCGCCGCTTCCTTCACCTGCAGAAACAGCGGACTGTTGGCCTCCGACATCATGAGGACGATCCAGCATCGCCGACCCACGCTTCCAACGCCGACCACCTTGATGGCGGCGTCGACCAGCCGGTAGCGGTCGAATAGCTGACGCCGGTCATCGGGCAGCGAATCCCGGTAGATACGCAGGATCCCTTCGAGCGCCGACAGGAAATCAGAAGCGCGAGCCACATCCGGGTGAAAGATGAGCGGAGGTTGCTCCATGATGCGGATTTGTCCGCCGATGCTGCCGGCAAGCTTGGGAAAATCCAGCTCCGAGCCCCGGTCCGCGGCGGCATGGTCAATCCGCCGCTGCAGGTGTTTTCGCGCACTCTTCGGCGCGATCGCCATCAAATCCTCGGCGGGGATGTTCGCGTACCATACGGCGAGTGGATCCATCCTGGAGAATCCGCGCATGTGTTCGCGATAGCCGCGCGCGGCAGCCATCGCGCAATCGCGGCCCGTGACGTCGGACAATCCGATCGATCGTGCGGCGAGCACCACCGAGGCGGCGAGACGCTTGACGTCCCATTCCCACGGGGCCGGCAACGTCTCATCGAAATCGTTGATGTCGAAAATGATATGTCGCTCGGGGGTGGCAAAGCCCCCGAAATTCGCGAGGTGGCAGTCGCCACACGCCTGCACATTCAGTCCGGTGCTCGGCGTCCGCGCCAAATCCGCGGCCATCACACCCGCGGAGCCACGAAAGAATGCGAACGGCGATTGCAGCATCCGGCCATAGCGGATCGGTATCAGCTTCTTGACCCGGCCGGCGTCCGATTTGAGCAGGATGTCGAGGGGATTCGGCCGCTCCCTGGATGGCTTCCAGCGACCCTGTTGCTCGCGCGCGAGCCTGTCGCGCAGAGCCTTGCCGGCGGCAGCGCGATCGCTTGGGAAAACGATGTGGGGTGTTGTGCCGGCAGTCGGCCTCGTCCTGGCCTCTGATCTGTGGCTGGCAATGTCCATCGTGAACCCCGGTTTTCGAACCCCGGTCTATGCCTCATTTTTCGATCGGGAAGCCTCAAGGGCCTTGACTTGGATCAAGCGATCGCTGCGCAGCGTCGTCAACGTTGCCGTCCCACCAGCCGAAAGGCTTGGCATGATGGCCGACGCGACAGAACCAACGGGCAGCGTCGAGCGGCAGAGTTCGTGGCTGTCCTGGCTGCCACCGACCCGCTGGCTCGCAGATTATTCCGCGGCCTGGCTGCCTTCCGACATCATCGCCGGCGTCACGCTCGCAGCCTACGCAATCCCAGTCTCCCTTGCCTATGCCGGACTGGCCGGGCTGCCTCCGCAGGTCGGCATCTACGGCTACCTGCTGGGAGGAATCGGCTACGCGTTGTTCGGTTCTTCGCGCCAGCTTGCGATCGGGCCGACCTCCGCCATCTCGCTCATGATCGCCGGCACGGTGGGCGCGATGGCTGCCGGCGACACACTCCGTTACGTGCAGATCGCCAGCCTTGCAGCCTTCACCGTGGCCGCACTCAGCCTCTTCGCCTGGCTGTTGCGGTTGAGCGCGCTGGTCAAACTGATCAGTGACAGCATTCTTGTCGGGTTCAAGGCTGGTGCCGGCCTCACTATCGCGATGACGCAGTTGCCGAGCCTGTTCGGCGTCCCGGGCGGCGGTCACAACTTCTTCGAACGGGTCTATCTGCTCGTCGGCCAGCTCGGTCAGACCCAGCTGCTTGTCCTTCTCGTCGGGATCGTGGCCCTCGTGCTGCTCGTCGTCGGCGAGCGTCTGCTGCCGGGACGCCCCGTCGCGCTCGGCGTCGTGGTGCTGGCCATCGCGGCCGCGAGCCTGCTTGGTTTGCCGGCGCTTGGCGTTCCCGTGACAGGCAAGATCCCGTCGGGTCTGCCGAGCCTCGCCCCGCCGGCTCTGCGGATCCGGGACGTCGAGGGCATCCTGCCGCTTGCGGGGGGCTGCCTGTTGCTGGCCTACATCGAAGGCGTGTCCGCGGCGCGAACCCTTGCGGCGAAGCACGGCTATGCGGTCGACGCACGCCAGGAACTTCTCGGCATCGCCGCCGCCAATCTCGCCGCAGCCATTGGTCAGGGCTACCCGGTTGCCGGTGGACTGTCGCAGTCGGCCGTCAACGACAAGGCCGGCGCCCGTTCCGCTTTGGCGCTCATCTTCGCCTCGGCCACACTGGCCCTGTGCCTGCTTTTTCTCACGGGGTTTTTGGAGAACCTTCCGAAGGCTGTGCTGGCCGCGGTCGTCCTCACCGCCGTGTATGGACTATTGGATTTCCCGGCGATGCTCCGCATGTGGCAGGTCAGCCGCATCGACTTCCTGGCAGCCGCAATCGCGCTCCTCGCCGTGCTCTGGCTCGGAATTCTGCACGGCATCCTGCTCGCGGCGCTGGCTTCCATTCTGCTGCTGCTGGCACGTGCATCGCAGCCCCACGTCGCCTTCCTCGGGCGGATTCCGGGGACCGAACAATATTCCGATATGGAGCGCCATCCTGACAACGAGCCGGTGCCCGGCGTGATCGTGTTTCGGCCGGAGGCCTCACTCATGTACACCAATGCCGATACCGTGCTGGAAGCGGTTCTGAATCGCGTTCAATCCCCCCGGACCCAATCCGTTTGGCGGTCTGCGATCTGTCCGCATCGCCGTATATCGATCTCGCGGGTTCGCGGATCCTGCGCGAGCTGGAGACTGAGCTTTCCGGCCGCGGTATCGCGCTGCGGATCGTCGGCGCCCGCGGGAGGGTGCGCGATCTCCTGCGCGCCGATGGCCTCGAGGACAAGGTTGGAGGCATCGATCGCACCGCAACTGTCGAGAAGGTGCTTTTGGTGACCTTGAGACAGGTAGGCTAACCTTGTCCGCAAAAGGAAGCCGATGTGAAAACGGTCGACGTCATCTACCGATATCAAGCAGATGCGCCTGCGAGACACCGACCGTCCGATAGCGACGAAGCGCGACTTCGTCTCGATGAAGGCAACCGGACCTTCGCCGCGCTGCTCGACCAAGTCAAAGACGAACATGGGCGGACAGAGAGGGTCGTGCCCGTCGATGCGCGTGATCTAGGCCTGATCTCTGGCCAAATCGGAACACCCACCCAACACCCCTTCGCCGCGGTTCTTGGCTGCTCGGACGCCAGGGTGCCGATCGAACTCATTTTCAACGAAGGTCCGAACGACCTCTTCGTCGTCAGGGTCGCAGGCAACGTGCTGGGCAAGGACGTCCTGGGCAGCCTGAAGTTTGCGGTGGAGCACCTAAACGGCAGTGTAAAACTCATCGTTGTCTTGGGACATAGCGGATGCGGCGCTGTGACCAGCGCTGTGGATGTGTTTCTGGATCCCGGCGACTACCTGTCCCTCGCGACGAAGCATTCGCTGCGCAACATTCTGGATCGTTTGCTGGTCGTGATTCAGACGTGCGCAAGGAAGTTGGCTACGGCGTTCGGACCGGAGGTTGCGCACCGCCCGCGATACCGAGAGGCTCTTATTGAGGCATCGATTGTGACCAACGCCGCGCTCGCTGCTTATTCAATACAGCAAGGCGTCGGGACTAACGAGGCGGGTGAACTGCAGGCGGTGTATGGCGTCTACCTTCTTGAGACCCGGGAGGTGTGGGCACCGCATGCGGGCGACACGAAAGGCGTCGGACTGGCGGCAGCCCCGCACGACCTTGCCGGATTTGTCGATCTTGGCGGCGCCATTGTTCGGTCGGAGCGAATTGCCCGTCTTCTCGGATAGCGGAACAAACGTTACACCGATCTCTCTGATCGCACCACGAGATCGTTATGGATCCTCGAGATCGCGGCGTATCGAATCGAACATCAGAAGCCAACTGGCCATCGGCACCGAAGGGCTCCTGGAGTTGAATTTTTCCCAAGCACGGGGGACCTCGGCTAGGCGCGTGATGCGCGCGGCAGCGGCGCAGTGGTAACGGTTCTAGCTCATTACTTCGTGGAGGGAGGACCTCACGACGAACTCGGTGCCGCCTCCTTCTCCCACAGAATGGATAGGCTGATCAACAGGACCCAGAGCGGGAATACCAGCAGGCTCCAGTCGAGATAGTAGCTCCCGATGAGGAGTATGATCGCTACGACGTATCCCCCAAGTGCGAGCCAGCGAGGCGTCAAATGTGTGTAGAGGGCGATGGTGGACGTCGTAAACATGAAGACGGTAGCTGTCTTGATCAGGTAGATGTTGATCATCCCATAGGCTAGGCCGCGTCCGAAATGAAAAGTCGGTGAGTTTTCGAGCGCTCCGGGAGCGGCATGAAATGCAGTAATGATGGCGCCAAACGCCGCCGCGGCCGCGAAAAGCATCGCCAGCAGCAACAAGCCGCTACCCAGGAAGACCGTTGCAAAAAACTGGTCTTCGCGCGCACCAAGCCTGTCGCGAAGCACGCCAATAAACCAAAGAAAGGCGACGCCGGCAAAAGGCACGAGGTTCATCGCGAGCGTCACGTAGGTCAAACTGCCTTCGAGCCAAGCCCCCGGTTCGAAGGGATCACCGGGGATCGAAAGCCGCATGAGCCAGAAGACTGCGAACAAAAGAACCGAAAACAAGATGCCCGCAACAGCCGCGGCTCGTGGGGTTCGTAGATGCGCGTGGGTGAGCCTCGCTTGATCAGAATTCATGGCGGAACTCCCTTCATCTTGGTCCACTTGGTCGGAAGCTCTTACCCACCATGGCGAACCGGATAACTACAGACATCAGCTAGGCCAGTAGGGGCGACGACTCCGCCGAGCAGGCCGTTCAGTGAAGTGGCGGCAAGGCAAAAAGCTTGATCTATATCAACTGCACTTCGGCGGGGCGTGCGAGTTATTGCTGCAATTGGCAATAGTGCAATCGCGATGCGTGATTGCATCTGGCAGCAGCGGGAGAGCGCCGCCCGCCAGGAAGCACAAATTTGACCTGCGCAAGCGCACGTACGAGGCGCGGGGCTTGAGGGGCTTGATGCATCCATAATTCCAAGTTCTCAAGCCGTTAGTGACGTGGTCGACATAGAGAGTGCTCAAGGCACGTAATGCTCCACCTGAATGAGGGCGAGCATGGAAGATCCATTCCTGAACTACTTCGCACTTGGCTTGCTGTTTTTCGTGGTGATCGTTCTGGTGTACGGCATGATCGCGATCCACGACATTCCAGCCAAGATCGCGCACGCGCGTCACCATCCACACGCGGACGCGATCCACGCCGCCGGCTGGATCAGCCTGTTCTTGCTGCATGTGCTGTGGCCGTTCCTCTGGATCTGGGCGATGATGTATAAGCCGGATCGAGGCTGGGGTTTCGCTCACCAGCCGGGCGAGCCGGCCTCGCCGAAGGAGGCGGTGGCTGAGTTGGAGGAACTCAGGCGTCGCATGGCAGAGGTCGAGGCCAAGCTCGAGATCGGAGATCGAGCAGCTCAATTGAGCAAAGGCGGGCGCCGGGTTGCGGTCGAGTCGCCTGGATCATCGGGTTCAGCCGCCGAGGTGAGCGCTCCTGCGACGGAAGGGGCAGATGCGAAGGGCCGAGGTGCTCGGCGATAGCTGATGCACGCTCACAGCTCGGAGTGGGAGGTCGCAGATGGAACTCTTGCTCGTATTGACCTACGCCGCACTCTGCTATGCCATCTTCAAGATTTTCAGAATCCCGGTCAATCAATGGACGCTGGTGACAGCAGTACTCGGCGGCGCCTTTGGCCTTGCGCTGCTGTTCATAACCATGGCCTACAACCACCCGTTCTCGACCAACACGCGCATCTATTTCGCGGTCACCCCTGTACTGCCCGGGGTGAAGGGGCGCGTGATCGAGGTACCGGTTGAGGACCGTACCAACCAGCACCTCGAAGCCGGAGAAGTTCTCTTCAAGATCGATCCCAAGCCTTACGAATACATCGTCGCGCAAAAGCGAGCGGGGCTGGCGGACGCGGAGGCCAATGTCGCCCAGCTCAAGGCGTCCGTCGATCAGGCATCGGCGGTGACGGGAAAAGCGAACGCCCAACTGCAGCTCGCGCAGGAAAACTACGATAGTCAGTTGACGCTGTTCCAGAAAAACGTGGTGGCGAAGGCAACACTCGACACCGCAACGCGCAACTTCGATGCGGCAAAACAGACAGTCGCCGAGGCCGCTGCTGCAGAAGATCGAACCCGACAAGCGTTTGGCGCGACTGTTGATGGTGAACACTCGGTCATCGTACGTTTACGCAATGAGCTTGCCGATGCTCAATACGATCTGGACCAGACCATTGTTCGAGCCCCGACAGGCGGCTTTGTCACCGAGCTGGTATTGCGGCCGGGCGTGTATGTGGTCCCGGCGCCGTTCCGTCCAGCCATGATTTTCGTCAACGACAGCCATAGGGACCGGGCTTTGGTAGCGGCGTTTCAGCAAAACACCCTGCAGCGTGTTCGTCCTGGCAATGAAGGCGAAGTTCTGTTCAAGGGCATACCGGGTCGCGTATTCAAGGCCAAGGTCCGCCTCGTGATTGATGCGATCGCTAGCGGCCAGCTTCAAACCACGGGCACGCTAGTGAATGTCGAGGGGCCGCCGACTGGAGACCGGGCTCTGGCCGTCCTTGACCTCGTCGATGACGTGTCCGGTTACCAGGTGCCGCTTGGTTCGGAAGGCGAAGCCGCCATTTACACCGAGCATTTTCATGAGCTTTCGTTGTTACGGAAAATTCTTCTGCGCATGCGCAGCTGGCAGAACTATGTATTCCTCGAAGGACATGGCGGGGTGGCGGAGGATCGGGCGGCCACCATTAATGACAAGCGCCATCCCTTAGCTCCAGTTTTGGCAAACGAGGGATGGGAACGCGGTCGTGTTGCGTTAGTATCAGGGTGACGAGCAGCGAGAGTATCGCTTTCGGCAATAGATCGCGGCCACGCGACTCATCTCTAACGCCACCGCGCAGGCGGCGTTCAGGTTTTCAACATCCGCGCCGGGCGCACTAACCAGCACCTCGAAGCCGGCGAAGTTCTTTTCAGGATCGATCCCAAGCCTTACGAATATATCGTCGAGGAAAAGCGGGCGGGGCTCGCGGACGCGGAGGCCAATGTCGTCCAGCTCGGGGCGTCCGTTGATCAGGCCTCGGCGACGACCGCAAAGGCGAAGGCCCAACTGCAGCTCGCGCAGGAGCAATACGATGCTCAAGCGACGCTGTTAGCCCTGACCGAGCGTCGTCAGCACCTCACGTCATCCAATGTCGCCCTTTGGCCCATCAGCGAGTGGCGGCACGCCCTTGCCCCGCTTCGGCAGACTACGCTCGTTGATCCAGATCAACGACCTCCGGCCCCAGATGTGCGCCGATGCGCGCTTAAGGGCGACTACCCTGTTTTGGGCGACTTCAACAGGAGAGCAACAATGATCAGGTTATTTGCTGTTGCCTTCGCACTGGCCTTGGCGTCATCGGCGCAGGCCATGCTCCTGATACCCCTTCAACAGCCGGACGGGATTGTCATCCAAGTCCGCGAAGCATGCGGACCGGGTATGCGCCGCACTGCGAATGGTGCTTGCATCAGGACTCCCACCCGACGTGCCGCCAGCAGGTGCGCACGTGGAGTGACATGCTAACTTCGTGCGGCCGCTGCCGAGCAACGCGGCAACACTGCGTAAGCTCGTCCGCAGAAAAGGGAGCACGCCCACATGAAGCGCCTCGTCGCGTTGCTACTCTTTGGGCTCTTGCTTGCTCCGGCATTCGCTCAGACTCAGACCCCCCCGCAGCCTCCGCTAATTCAGCAAGTTCACCCGGGGGTCACTTACGAGGACTGCGTGGAGAGATGCAAGAAATGTGGGACCGGGAAAAACCCGGACTGTGTCAAGAATTTCTGCACAGGCTATCCGCACCGAAAACGAGGTGCGGCGCCTTTGCCTGTCGTCTGTCCATCATACGATTAGGCCGCTTCTATTCCGCTTCTGGCCCCTAGTCGACCTCGCTAATTTCCCAAACGTCCGCTTTGCCCTCGCAAGCAGAAATCAGCCGACCGACATGGGCCAGATTCGGACATCTCAGCACAATGCGCACCTTGATCAATTCGAAAAGCCGCGGCAGCAGGTCGCGACGACCACGATAACCGTCGGGGCTCGCTCTGGCCGGCAATCTCGATCATGCGAATGGCTTAGGGGCCGAGCGGCGTGAGGGCGTCGCGCAGTGGCGCGCTGGAAATTTGCATCAAACCCGCAAATGGCTGACCCAGCTCCAGGACCAGGTAGATCGCCCCGGCGGCCGACAGTGCAAAAACGAACAGCGAGCCGAAAACGGTTGCGCTGGGTTTGGCAAACAGGCCGAAGCTTCCAAAGATGATGGTGAGCCAGAAAATCAGCACCACCAGGAACGGCATAGGGATCGAGTTGTTCGTCTGTGCGAACAGCGACAGGCGGGTTTGCGCAATGTCGGTGGCGATCTGTAGGGCCCTGGCTTGCAGGGAGCGTTGGGAATCGTTCTGCGGCGAAAGCTGCTGAAGCTTCGCAAAGAATGCTTCGCTTGCGGCGCTCGCCTCGAAGGGGTTCGCCTTGGCAACCTCGGAACTTTTCTCGCGCCACATTCGATCGGCTAAAACAACGATGGCCCGCCGCAAAAGGTTGCGTTCGTCATTCGCCTCCGGTCCGTACTGCGCCAGCAGATTGTCGAGCAGGACAACATTGCTCGTCATCTGCGTGACTTGAGTGCTCTGCGTGTCGTATGAGCCCTTCGCCGAGGCGATCAGCAGGCCGAGGACAAGCGCGGCTATCGTCCCGATGAGGCCCGTGCCCAGCCTGACCACATCCTTGTCATCCGTGCTCAGGTGATGCCCAGGAAGGAACATACCGAGCAGGGCACCGCCTGAGATGCATAGAAACGTGATGCACGATAGCGCGATTGCATTCATGATTCACCACTGTGTTGCGAGGCGTGTCGTGACTTAGCGCTGTGTCGCCTTCGCCGCGGAGGCAACTGCGGGTCCCTTGGCGATCAATGTGCGTCGGTCGTGAATCAAGCTCTCCAGCCGGTGGGCTGCCACGTTCAATGTGGCATCATCCACCGCGCTCTCGTCTCCAGCAGCGGATTTGGCGAGCTCCACCTTTAGAATGCGGTCGATTTCGTCTTCGATATCCGAAAGTTCAGCCTCTGTATCGACTTTCCGAATCCGGCGCGCCAGGGCGTAGAGAGAATCGAGCGGGCCTTCGGCTGCGCGGCTGCCGAGGCCCAGGAATTTCCACGCCGCCGCAAGCATGGTGGCAGCGCCACCCAGTACCATCGGCGTCAAATAGATCCAGTTGCCGTACTCATCCATGAAGCTTTGCGTGGTGCTGTTGTAGACGGCTGCGGCGCCAGGGTGCAGCGGAAGGTAGGCATCCTGGTCGGTGCTGGGCGCGGTGATCTGCGCGAAAATCGGCTGCTCACGCAGAAGATTCCTGCGCGCGCTCATGATCGCCTCCGTGAGGTCGGTTACCAGATCAGTGCCAAGCTTCTTTTGCGCAACCAGATATAGCGAGGTCCTCAGAGTCGTCAGGTCATCTTCCGGGACCGGCGGCGATCCCCGCAGTGTGCCCTTCGGGACGTCGAAGCTTTCAAAAGCGCGCTCATTCTCTGCAATTGCCCCCGCGGACTCGATTGGGATCAGTACCGGGGTCTTTTTACGGTCAAGCTGAAAAAATCCGCGAACGAGCGAGAGGTATTTTTCGGCGAGCGGGATCACGACAAGCAGGGCGCCGACTTGCTTCGACTGAATGGCTTGCCGGACATCCGTCAAAGCAAGGTTCTTGAAGACAACTTTTGCGCCCGCCAGATCGTATCCCTTGGTCAACACATCGACAATTTTGGCGTTCACTGCTCCGCCGACCACGCCGACCGTGCGTCCCTTCAGGTTGGCAATGCTGTCGATGGACGATCCCGGCGGCGCGATGATCAGTACGACCATATGGCTGACGACGACGACGGCTTGCGCCTGCGACAAGTCGCCGACATCGCCGCGAACCACAGCGAGATCGACCTTGCCCGCGGAGAAAGCCGCAGCGGCCTCGAGCGCGGTGCCGCTGTCGATGACCTTGAGCCGGACCGGCGCGTTCGCTGAAACGAACTCGCCTGCTATCGCTGACATTGCCTTCGCTGCCTCGCCGTCGAGCGAGCCGACCGCCACAGTCAGCGTTACCGGGCGGCTGTAGTACCGATAGGCAAGGAGACCCGCGCCTGCCGCAAAGGCGACGACGCCGACGAGCAGGAAAAAGCGAAGCCACAGCGGCAATTTCATCGACATCATGCTCGCCACCTGTGTGGGTTCGCCACGTCCTTGCCGCTGTATTTCTGCACACCTGCGATGCCCGCAAGCGTCCGCGGCCAGAATAGCTGCCAGCCGCCGCTCTACGTGCTCGCTGCTACGGCAGATGAGGACGTTGATCTATATCAAGCTTACCCGCCGCTGAAGGTCCACGGGAAAGCGGTCGGCAAATCGGGCTGTTTGCGCGCCCGATACGGCGGCTCATTCCCTCTCCTCGATCAGGGGTGATCATTATGCAATCCTCTTGGCCTAACGAGCCCAGTCGTCGCCTGGTTCTAGGCGCACTCGCAGCACTGCCCGCATTCTCCGTGCCACTCGTTGCCAACGCGCAGGCCCAAACAACAACCGCGCAAGCACCCGTTTCCATCGGGGGCGGCTTTTCATTCGCTGCGGTCGGCGATACCCGACCGATGATGTACCTCCCGTTGAAAGAGGGACAACCGGACCTCAGCAAGTTCTTCGTCGAGATGTTCGGATTGGTCATGCCGGAGAAGGTCGCCGAGGCCGTCGTAGCGAAGGATGTGAAGATGATCTTCGATCCGGTCACAAAGGACCTGATCAAGGTCGTCATGCCGTTTACATCCAAGACGGAAGTGATGACCCTGACGGTAGATAAAGGTTGGGTCACCGAGGCATCCGTTGAAGACGTGAAATTGCTTCCCGGAGTGCATCGAACCATGTTCCGGCTGCAGGGCGGCGAATGGGTGACGCGCGAAATCGTCAAGGACGTTCAATCCGGTCGCGCCAAATTCGTGGTCAATAGCGGTGACGCTGTGTGGTGGGGCAATCAGGGCTTGACCGTGAGTGACAGCCCATACTGGAAGCGCGTGAACGAAACAATGTTGAAGAAACTACCCGCGCCGGATGACGAGATGCGCGCAGCCGGTCTGGATGGGCGCTTTTTCATGAGTGTGGGTAATCATGAGGTGTGGGCCGACCCAAAGATTGAGGGCGTACTTTCGGCTGTGCCGTATCTGAAAAAATTCGGCGTCACGCCGGAAAACCTCATCTACAAATTCGACTTCAAGGGCACCCGCTTCATCTATCTCTGGAGTGGCAAGTACGATTACCGTTCGCCGTCGCTGTGGGACGCTGATCGGCCAAAATATGCCGAGCAGATGACCCAGCTTCAAAAGTGGATGGACGAGGCCAAGGCCAATGGCATTCGGAAGGCGTTTATCGTCTTCCACTATCCCGTGTTTGCGCGGTCAGGCTTAGGCCCGATCCCGGCTCCCGATAACCCGCACAAGGTGATTGCGTCGTATGCCAAGGACATGGAGGTGGTCGTGTTGAACGGGCACGTCCACACCACGGAAATCTACGACGTAGATGGGGTAAAGTATCTGATGTTGGGCGGTGGGGGCGCAGAACAAGACCCAATCCTGCCGGGGCGAACCAGCATCAAGGTGCCCGCCGACTATCCGCGGGACCTTTACTGGAAGGGCCAGCCTCCGCAAGAGGAGTACAACTACGTGCTGGTGGACGTTGAACCCGGCCAGAAGACGAAGTTCACCCTCAATCGCTTCCGGCCGTGGTCGGCGGAGCCATTCGGGACTGAGGAACTCTTCACGTGACAGCAAGCGGGCAATAGGCCGGGAGTGAGGTTCTGGCGACAGTACTCCTGATTATTCACGGCTTGGTCGCCGTTGCACTGCTTGGCGCGATTACGCACCAGACCTTGGCGACGTGGGCGACTGTGGGAACGCGCCCCAGTTCGTTTTTCGGCCGCTTTCGCTCCGTGTCATCGGCCCGGTTCGCCGACGCCGTCGTCGTCTTGTATGCCATCTCCATCCTGCTCGGTGGGATCATCTATCTGTATTTTCGCGTCGACATCAGGCCAGAGTTAGAGCGCGCCGGTCATTGGCCAGCCCTGGGCTTCTTCGACCTCAAGGAGCACTTCGCCGCTATCGGTTTTGCGTTGCTACCAGCCTACTGGGTTTGCTGGCGACGGCCGCGTGCCGACGAGCCTGCTCAGACGCGCACGATGCTCACCTCGATCCTCGCCTTTGTCATCTGGTGGGGCTTCCTAACTGGCCACGTCGTAAACAACATCAGGGGTTTCGGCGCATGACGTTATCGGCTGCGTTCCGCCGCTTTGCATTCGCGTTCGGGACGACATTTGGCTTCCTCTACGTGGTTGCACTCGCAAAGGACCTTGCTCTTTTCACCGTTTTCCCGTCGCTCGGCATCGTGCTGGCGGGCACGCATCATTCGCGAGACGTTGCTGACCCTGCGATGGGATTTCTAGCTCCAGCGATGTACTGGTACGGGTGGGCCGCGACGGCCGCGCTCGGGGCACTGATCGTCGCCCTCGTTGCTGCGTCGTTACCCGGACGTTCAGTGCGAAACTTCTGGTCGGGATGGGTGTGGATAATTCCCATCCTCTCGATGATCGCTTGCGTCTATCTCACCCTGCCTTGGTTTAGGCTCTGACTTGGGTGCTTCCGCACATGGATCATGACCGACCAAGCTCAAAGCGGGCTCTCTGGTCGGAAAGCCGGTTCGCAGTCTTCCGGATTCAAGCCTCAAGCAGCCCGATCCGGCCGGAAGGCGGCGTAGAGACCGACGAGGGTTCCGATAGCGACCAGGCCTGCCGCCAGCAGCACCTGCAATTCCCCATCATCGGTGGCGCCTGCGGACGACACCAGTCTGGTCACAATGACGAACAGAATGCCCACGGAGGCTGCTGCACCCACACTGAGATAAGCGAGCTCTCGCGTCAGGTTCCGGCCAAGAAGTCCGAGGGCCGTGAAATACATCGCGCAAGCGTTGGGATGAACGAACAAGGCAACGCGCGCATAAGGACCGTAGGAGTCGAGGAGGGACTCACATCGGCTCATTGCCGCTTTTGAGGCAACCCGCTGCAACATCGGCCTGAAAAAGCGAGCCTGTCCGTAACTCAGAACGGCGCCCACGATGATGGCCGCCCACGCCACGATGAAAACGGAGACATCCGCAGGCTTCGGATTGAGCGCCACGGACATCAGGATGAGGGCGGTTCCGGGAAAATAGCCGAAATACGGAAAGACCGACTCCAGGAGCACGCAAGCGAACATGAAGACCGGAAACCATGCCGAACCGGTCGCACCCTGGACGATCGCGTTCAAGTCGAACAGGTTCGTCTTGTACAGGACGAGGTACATGCACATGGCCAATCCGGCCAGCGCGTAGAACGGCAACGCCCCCGACAAAAACCGCCTCATCCAGCCGCCGCGCTTTGTTTCGCGGACACGGCGGAGACCTTCAATATCGGGACAAGACAACGGAAACGCATGGCTCATGTTTAGGCGAATGAGATTGCCCCTGTCGATAGCAATCCTCGCCCCGGCTGCGCGGGCCAATCGCCGCATTGAAATGCCCGCCGATCGGGAAGGTGCAGTCGATCACAGACCTAGTGTGACCTCAGCCCAGTGCATCGCGGTGCTGCCGCCCAGAAACTCGATCACGCGGGGTTCGATGGTCTCCGGCCGATCGGAGCCGGTGACAGCGGTCGCTGCGATCATGTCGCAACGCTCGTTGTAGACGACCGACACCAGCGTTTTGCCGGGAGCGCCACGTGAGTTGAGCGTGTAGGCGCGGCTGCGACCGTTCATCGACGCAATCCTGATGGGATGGCCGGAACCGCGTGGAGAGACTTCGCCCAGGAGAACGGTATCGCCCATGCGATCGAGGTCCTCGTCATCGGCGACGCCCGTCGCGCAATTGCAAAAACCTATCTTGGCGCGCAGGTACAGCGTCACCTCGACACCGCAGTCGGAAGCCTTGCACCGGAACGCCTTTCCCTTGCCCCATTGGTCGATCGAGAACGGCCAAGTCACCTCGTGCCACACCGGCGTGGCGGAATTTGCGGCGGCATGCCGTGGCACATGGAGCCACACGAGCGACGCCGCCAGCGCGCTTCCCAGCGAGATTGCTGCGACGGCGATGGCGGCTGCCCTTCTCATCATTCCACCGTTCTCGTTCCGGCTCAGTTGCTGGCGAGGTATTGCTTCGCCGCCGCGACCTCGGGGCGTTCCGAATCGGCACTGGCCGTCAGCGTTACGAGCTGCTGACAGTTCTGCCGTGCCCCTTCCCTGTCACCAAGGGCTTCGGCCGCCTTGGCCGCCCCCGCGAAAGCGTGCAAGCGGTTAGGCTCCTTCGCCTTGGTTGCCTCGAATGCAGCAAGCGCCTCCTTGGCCATGCCGCGATCGAGCAGCATGAAGCCGTAAAGCTCGCGCGCCGGCGCCAGCGGTCCGGGCGTGATCACGTGCTTTTCCGTCTTGTCCTCTGCATCCGCCGCGGCGCTCATCGCATTGAGCGCCTCGTCATACTTGCCCTCGGCGTAAAGCACCCAGGCGACGGCGACCTGACGCTGGATGTCGACGATTCCGGACCAATAACTGTCCTTGGCGTCCTGCAGCTTGTCGCGCAATTCCGCCAGCTTCTGGATGTCGGCCTTGGCGGCTTCCGGTTTGCCGGAGCGCGCCGCGCCGAGAGCCCGGGCGAAATGCGTTACCGCCATCGCAAAGTTGAGGTTGCTCGGCCTGACCGGCAGCTGCGAGGCACCCTCCCAATCGCCACGGTCGATCGCATAACGCGCCGGCGAAGCCGCCAGCGCGTAGTCTGCCGCCGCGACCGTCGCCTTGAAGTCGGTCTCCTTGATCATGTCGTCGATGACGGCACGCGCCTGCTTGTCCTGGCCGAGCTGCAGGTAAGCATAGACCATGTAGTCCTGCGCATGCAGGTAGTTGCCGACCGACTTTTCGGCCATCGCGGCTTTCACGGAAGCAGTGTTGGAGTCGATCGATTCCTTCCAATAGCCGACGCGCGTGTAGATGTGGGAGGGCATGTGCTGGGCGTGCGGCGCGGCCGGCGCGATCTTGGCGTAACGATTGGCGGCATCGAGCCCTTTCTGCGCCAGCGCCGGGTAGTCGTAGAGATGGATCAGATAATGCGTCACGCCCGGATGCATCGGCAGCCGCCTGGAGATCGGCTCGAGAATCGCCGCGCCTTTAATTTGCTGCGCATAGGTCTTGTCGTTCAGATCCGCCGACGTATTGAGCGTAATGGCGTAGGCGATCTGGGCTTCGTCGTCGTCTGGATATTTTGCCGCGACGCGGGCCTGCGCGTCACGCAGCATGCGCATCCGCTGGACGTGAGGGATCTTGTCGTAATCGGCATACATCACCATCAGCGCATCGATGTAGTCGCGCTCGCGCTCGGTCGCGGCGCCGATCTCCTTGGCCTTCATGATCGCGGCGAGGCCCGGCGCCAGGTTCGGCTTTGGAATAGCATTGTGCGGATTGTCCATGTAGGTGAGCGCAATGCCCCAATAGGCCATGCTGCATGTCGGGTCAGCCTTGATGGCTTCCTCGAAGATCTCCTTGGCGTTGGCGTACCAGTAGGAATGCTGATAGCGCATCCCGCGATCGAAACGACGCTGGGCCACATCGTTGCAAGAGGTCTGGAAATGAACGCTGCCGAGCTGCTGATCTACATCGTCTTGCGCGACCAGAGCTTGTGGTCCTGATAGGCCGAGACCGGCTGCGATGACGAAGTATAGGGACTTCCGCATGGATCGCTCCCTTGGCCTGACACGCAATGAATTGGTCTTGATACCCCCTCACTATATGACCTTCGCGGCTTTTGAACAGCGAAGTGAATCGCGGCAGCGCAACTGACCCAGTGACGCGATCGGAGTTGGCGCAACCAATCCGAAGCCAGAGCCGTCGGAGTTGGATCCTCACGCGCCCACCATTCAGGCCTCAGATCGCATCCCTACGCGATCGACAGAATCTCGATCTCTTGCGCGCCTGAACCCACGACATCGCCCACCGCCTTCCCGATCAGCGACTTCGCAACCGGCGCCACGAACGAGATCGATCCGGCCTTTGGATCCGCTTCGTCCTCGCCGACGATGCGATAGGTCTGCACGCGGCCGTCGGTGCGGCTGAAGGTCACGGTGCTGCCGAAGGCGACGACATCGGTCGACGCCGGATCGGGAATGACCTGCGCCGTGCGCAGCCGTTCGGTCAGATAGCGAGCATCGCGCAAGGGCACCGCCGACTGCCGGCGCTTTTCGTTGACGTCCTCGATGGCTTGCGCGGCTTCATAGGCCTCGCGCGCCTCGCGCAGCTGCGCCTGCAGCGCCTGCAAGCCTGCTTCCGTCACGAGGTTTGGATGAGGCGAGATCGGGCGATCCGGCAGCAGCGTCTCGGACGCGGTTTCGGCGCTTTCTTCCTTGGTAAAGGCGACGCTCAATTCAAGATCCTGTCGAACTGTTTCGGACACCCGCTCGCGCCTCGCCCCACAACGGGGAATCGCGCCGAACAGCAGCCGGTGATTGTCCCGGACTATATCTCAAGTTCGACGAAACGGCGCAGCTTGAAGACCAGGTCCGGTACGGCCTGGCGGAACCGCGTCGCGTTCTGGAACGTGGTCGAGAACGGCGCGAAGGTGATCATCGCATTCCAGTGCTTGTAACCGTAGACCGTGACGGAGGCGCCGGTCGCCGGAAAATTCTCCAGCTTGCGCAGCTCGCCAAGCACCAGATCGGCAATCGCCTCGGCGGGAAGCAGCTTCTTGCCATCAGGCGTCGTCGTGATTTTCGCCGGCCGCTCGACCGGCTTCGCGGCAGCCGGCACGGCATCGGGCGCATCGTCGGATTCGGCCGGTGCAGGATCGGGGGTGGACGGCTCGACCAGGTCGAACCCGTTCGTCGGCGCTGTCGGCGGAACCTCGGTGAGCGGCGGCGGAGCACTGCTGTCTGCGCGCTTGTTGCCTCCCAGGATGCTGCTGATCATGGCCACAAGGCCAGCATCCTTCACGTCGTCGCTCATTTCTCCCCCCGGGGCTTCGGCCTACTCTAGCACCGCTCTCGCGGACCGCCACTGGGGATGTATGGCCGGATTCCGCTTGGTTAAGGCGCTACGACAAGGCGTCACACCAAGGCCACGATGGCACCGGCGGCCCGACGTCTGATCACGTCGCCCGCCGTGAGACCCGTCACCGCTTATCGAACGGAATGTACTGCTGGTACTGCTTGGGCACAGAGCTGCGGTAGCGCGCGGGCACGGTGCCGGTGTCGACCGAATGATCGATTTCCTGCTGCCGCGTCATCTTCTTCTTCGCCGGCTTCTTCGATGCGCTCTTCTTGGAGTCGGCCGGCTGGCTGGAGGTGTCGCTGGTCGCGGCCGGCGTTGTCGTCGTCGCTGCCGGCGCAGTGGTCGTCGCGGTAGGCGCTGCGGTTCCACCGGCGGCCGGCGCACTCTGGGCCAGCGCGAGCGGTATTTGCATGAAAAGCGCCAGCGCTGCTGTCGCAGCCAGCAAATATGACCTTTGCATTAGAACCTCCAAAATACCTGATCCGAATGAGACAAGCCTGATTCTCCGGGATCGACGCGTGCACGTCTTCTCACGATAGGCCCGGCCCCCACCGCGAACTGTGGCGTAGATCACATTCCTGGCCGCCGGCTGCGTCATGATGTGCCATGTCGCGAACGCACGGCATTCCGCCGACACCAAGATAGGCATGACATGCCTCAGACGAGCCCAGCTCGCTGACGTTCCCGTCCACCCGCTCTCGAAGGAGATTGAAATGCGTCGCATCATCCTCACTCTCGCATCGTTCGCCGCCCTGGTCGCCGTAGCATCCCCGGCCGCCCAGGCACATCCTGCAAACGATCGATATTGCCTGCAGGGACGCATGTGGGGCTATCCCGGCAACAGCCAGTTCGCGAGCTATCAGCAGTGCCTCGCCACCGCCTCCGGCACGTCGGCCTCTTGCGGCATCAATCCGCGCTACGCGTTCTCGCAGCAGTACGCCTACTGAAGACATCGCGGCGTGCGCGCATGACGCGCACGCCGCCACACTTATTGCGTGAAGACGATCCACTTCGCCGACAGTCCGGCGAACTCACTTGCGCGAAGCTGCTCGCGCATGCCGATGACGAGAATGTTATCCGTCATCGCTCCGGGAAAAATTTGCAAAGCGCGACCGCAGCTTGTTCGCAACGCTCCCTTTCGGAACATCATCGATGCCGCACAGTGTGTGAAGCAGATCGCTTGTGGCACCCAATCGCCTGATCTAGCGTGACATGCATATTCTGTTGCGAACAACTTTAGCTTTATTCGTTGCACGTCGTGACTTTTCAGGGAGGTGTTTTCAATGAGCAGCCGCCACAGCGTTGTTCCGCGCGGTCTGAACGCAACGCGTTCGCCGCTTTCCCAGGGCCGTTTCGGACGCATGTTCCGCAAGCTCACGCCGGCGAAATTCGGTCCGAACGACGCCGACAATGTCGCGAACCTTTCGGCGCTGGCCGACAAGATGGTCGCCGACTTCGATGGTCCGAAGGACGGGCCGGACGCGGAGGAGAGCGGCATTCCCGCGCTCTACACCTATTTCGGCCAGTTCATCGACCACGACATCACCTTCGATCCGGTCAGCTCGCTGACCAAGCAGCAGGATCCCGACGGGCTCGTCGACTTCCGCACGCCGTCGCTCGATCTGGACAATCTCTACGGCCGTGGTCCGAACGATCAGCCCTACATGTATGACGGCATCAAGTTCCGGCTCGGCGAGAAGCTGACCGGCGCGGGCGTGCCCGATGCCAGCGACCTGCCGCGCTTCAAGGGCCGCGCCCTGATCGGCGACCCCCGCAACGACGAGAACAGCATCGTCTCGCAGTTCCAGGCCTTGATGCTGCGCTTTCACAACCGCATGGTCGACGATAATGACAGCCTGTCGTTCGAGGACGTGCAGCAGCGCGTCCGATTCCATTATCAATACGTCGTGCTGAACGACTTCCTGCCGCGAATCGTTCACGCCAGCGTGCTGGACGAGTTGAGGACCGCGGGCCAATACGACCGCAGCAAGCTCGCTCACTACCACTGGAAGACTTATCCGTTCATGCCGGTCGAGTTCTCGGTTGCGGCCTACCGTCTCGGCCATTCCATGATCCGCCCCGGTTATCGGCTGAACGATGCGGACAACATGCTATTGCAGATCTTCCCCGACCCCCACAATCCCGACAAGAACGCGCTGACCGGCTTCCGCGCCATGGGCCCGGGACGCGCCATGGATTGGGGCCGCTTCATCGATCTGGACACGCGCCCCTATGGTGTCGAGGACGACGACACCAATCCTGACAACAAGAAGCGACTGCAGTTTGCCTATCGCATCGACGCATCGCTGGTCGATCCGCTGCGCAAGCTGCCGCCGGAGGTCGCGTCCAATCCGTCGTCGCTGGCGCTGCGCAATCTCGAGCGCAGCTGGCGGCTCGGCCTGCCGTCCGGCCAGGCCGTCGCCAAGGCGATGAACCTGACGCCGCTGACGGATGATCAGATCATCGTCGGCAAGGCCGTCGACGAGCCCGGCGCGGGCGATCCGCAAACTGGGATCGCGACCATCGCGAACGGGGTGTTTGCCGGCAATTGCCCGCTCTGGACCTACATCCTGGCCGAGGCGCGGCAATTCCAGACCGCGGTGACGATCCCGGCTACCGGCGCGCCGGCGACCGGAATCAACACGCCGCAGCTCGGCCCCGTCGGCGGTCGCATCGTGGCCGAGGTCTTCCTCGGCATGATGTTCGGCGACCATTCCTCCGTGCTGTCGCTCGACCCGCAATGGACGCCGGTGACCGGCTCCAGCTTCGCGCTGAAGGACCTCGTCGCCTACGCGCTCGGCCAGGGCGATCCGCTGCACTGAGGTGGTGACAGTTCACGGGAGGTCGTCATGCCCGGGCTTGTCCCGGGCATCCACGTTCTCAGTACCACGTGGCAAGGCGTGGATGGCCGGGACAAGCCCGGCCATGACGCTGCGGTGACTGTCGGTCCTCCCACAAGGGAGAGGGAACGGGGAGGGTCTTGCTGCCGTCCGAATTCAATTCGGACTTCAACCCGCTACGACGCAGTTTTATGCGCGGCCCCCAGTCCGCTCTCCTCCAGCCGCGCCGCAAACCATAGCGACAGCGGTTGATCAACGACGCCGCTGACATAGACTTCCGAAATCGTCACCTGCTGCCTGTCCAGCACCAGCAGTACGCCGATCCAGTACGCGAACCAGACATGCGCGTCGGTCAGCGCCATCAGCTTGTGCTGGTCGTGGTCGAGCGAGGTGTGATTGCTCGCCTTGCGGATCTCGACGGCGAGCAGGTTGTTCGGGATCTCGCGCTGATGCACGACGACGTCGGGGTAGATCGATTTTCCCAGATGATCGTCGGTGGAGACGATGGTGCCGTGCGGCAGATGCAGCGTGCGCTCGCCGAGGCGGTCGTAGTTGCAATCGACTGACCAGCCGGCGAATTGCCGCTCCAGATAGACGGCGAAGCGGTGCGTCACCGCCCGCTCGCCGACGTCCTTTTCGAACAAGAATCCTTCGTGAGCGTAGAAGTCCCGGAGCGCCGCGATCACCTTGTTCAGCTCGGTCTGCATCTTGCCCCCCGGCCCTCGGCGCTCCCTGATGCTGCGCCCTACATCTGGACTTCGATCAGCCGCGGCCCGGGCTCGGCGACGGCTTCGGCCAGAGCCTTGTTGAACTCTTCGGCATTGGTGACGGCCCGGCCGGGGACGCCCATGCCCTTCGCCAGCGCGACGAAGTCCAGCGTCGGACGGTCAAGCCGCAGCATGTCGTTGGCGCGCTGGCCGGGCTCGCCGGCGCCGACATTGTCGAACTCGCCGCGCAGGATCTGGTAGATGCGGTTGGCGAACACGATGGTGACGATGTTGAGGTTCTCACGGGCCTGCGTCCACAGCGACTGGATCGTGTACATCGCGCTGCCGTCGCCGACCATGGTGATCACCTTGCGGTCCGGACATGCGATCGCGGCGCCGATCGACAGCGGCGTGGAGAAGCCGATCGAACCTCCCATGTTCTGGAGCCAGTCGTGCGGAGCGGCCGCCGCCGTCGGCGGGAAGAAGCCGCGGCCGGTGGTCAGGGATTCGTCGACCATGATTGCGTTCTCGGGGATGGCGCATGCGATCGCCTGCGCGATCGAGGCAAAAGTCAGCGCGCCGGTCGGCTTCACCAGCTCAGCCAAGGCCTGCGGCTTGACGTCCTTCGCGCTCGCCTTCACCGCGCCGGCCAGTGCTTCGAGCGCCGCGACCGAATTCTCGCCCCAGGAGGTCATGCGATGCACCTCGCAGCCCTCGGGCTTGAGCATGCTCGGCTTGTTCGGATAGGCGAAGAACGCCACCGGATCATCGGACTCGACTAGCACGATGTGCCGGAACTTCGCCAGCATCGGCAGCGCGTTCTCGATCACGTAATGAATGCGGTCGATCGAATAGCGGCCGCGGCCGCGCGCCATCTTGGGACGGAAGGTCGGGCCCATCACCGTGCAGCCGGTCTTGCCGGCGATACGCTCGGCCAGCGCCAAGCCCTGTTCGCTCAGCGCGCTGCCGGTCATCAGCAGCAGCGTACCCTCGCCGTCGCCGTGCAGGATCTTCGCGGCCCGCTCGACCGCCTGCGGCGAATAGCTGGCGCGCTGCTGCTCGGCCGGTACCTCGGCGATGCCATCGGCCTCGTTCCAGGCGGTGTCGGCGGGCAGGATCAGGGTCGCGATCTGTGGCGGTGCGCTCTTGGCGGCGGCGATCGCCGCGGCGCCGTCAGCTGCAACCGATTTGGAGTCCGGCGAAGTGCGGACCCAGGACGACATCGGCCGGGCCAGGCCCTCGATGTCGGAGGTCAGCGGCGCGTTGTAGTCGATGTGGTAGACCGCATGCTGGCCGACGATGTTGACGATGCCGGAATTCGCCTTCTTGGCGTTGTGCAGATTGGCCAGGCCATTGGCCAGGCCGGGGCCGAGATGCAGCAGCGTCGAGGCGGGCGTGCCCTTCATGCGGAAATAGCCGTCAGCGGCGCCGGTCACCACGCCTTCGAACAGGCCGAGCACGCAGCGCATGCCCGGCACGCGGTCGAGCGCCGCGACAAAATGCATCTCGGAGGTGCCTGGGTTGGTGAAGCAGACATCCACCCCACCCTTGACCATCGTCCGCACCAGGCTTTCCGCACCGTTCATCCCAAAGCTCCCTGCAACCGGCAATATTCAAATGTCCGCTCGATCAATCATTGTTCGCCGCCTCCGTCAAAGCAATAGCCGGCATCGCTGGCCTGCTCCGCGCGACGATGCGCTTGTTTGGCTAATGCTTTCAGGCAAATTAGCGTGGTTGCCGGTTTGGTAACGCCAAACGTTAAGGATGATCTCCCTCACGGGGCCGTGGCTTGCGAAAAGCCCGCAAATATGGCCTGTAACTTCAGTTGAATCCGATTTTTTTGCTGGGGGAAACAATGATCCGATTTTTTGCCGCGCCGATTGCCGCCATCGCACTGCTGTCGGCCACCGCCGGCGGCGCATTCGCCGAGGGGTTCGACTCGCGCGAGATCATGGGCTTCGGCCCGAGCTTCTTCCGCGGCGGCTCTAGCCCGATCCCCCGCACCACCATCATGTACAACGGCAATTACGCCCCCGGCACGATCGTGGTGAACACGAGCGAGCGCCGCCTGTATCTGGTGCTCCAGAACGGCCAGGCGCTGCGCTACGGCATCGGCGTCGGCCGCGACGGCTTCCGCTGGGGCGGAGTGCACAGGATCACCGCCAAGAAGGAATGGCCGGACTGGACGCCGCCGTCGCAGATGCTGGCCCGCCGGCCCGACCTGCCGCGCCACATGAAGGGCGGCATCGAGAATCCGCTCGGCGCGCGCGCGATGTATCTGGGCTCGACGCTCTACCGCATCCACGGCTCCAACGAGCCGGAGACGATCGGCCAGGCCGTGTCCTCGGGCTGCTTCCGCATGACCAACGAGGACGTCAGCGATCTCTACAGCCGCGTCTCGGTCGGCACCAAGGTGGTCGTGCTCAACAACTAGCCGTCGGCGAACTGCGGGAACCCGCAGGGCGCGTGAATATGCGGTCTTGTGCGTCGCTGCCGAATACGGCAGCGTCGGGACGCAATGAGCGCATTGGCCCCGCCTTCGTCAGGCTTTCGCATCGCCCTGCTGGCGCTCGCCACTTTCGCGTTCGCCCCTGACACCGCTACCATCGCCGTCGCGGGCGAATTGCCCGCGATCGCCTCGCGCCAGCGCGCCGAGAAGAAGAGCTTCACCGACGGCGAGATCGTCGAAGGCTTTCTGAAGACGGCGTTCGGCGCCGAATACCACCTCGCCGGCCGCGTCGACCGCATCCGGAAATTCGACGGGCCGGTGCGCGTCTACGCCGAGAGCGAGCGCGCCGACCGCAAGACGCAGCTCGCCAAGGTCGTGGCCGACATCGGCAGGCGCGTGCAGCATCTCGACATCGCCATGATCGACACCAGCGAAGCCGCGAACGTGCGGGTGAAGCTGGTTCGCGACCGCGACCTGTTTCGGACGATTTCCAGCTTCTACGGCGCGGAGAAGGCGCGCGAGATCCGCACCTCGCTCGATCCGCAATGCCTGTCCGGCTTCCGCAAGAACGACAATTTCGAGATCGAGCATTCCGACGTGATCCTCACCGTCGACAACGGCGATTTCACCTTCCTCGACTGCGCCTATGAGGAACTGCTGCAATCGCTCGGCCCAATCAACGACACCGCGAGCGTGCCGTGGACCATGTTCAACGACAATGTGTCGATGGGCTATTTCGACGTCTACGACCAGTACATCCTCAACCTGCTCTACGATCCCCGCATCAAGGCCGGCATGACCGTGCAGGAGGTCAGGGCGGTGCTGCCCCAAGTGCTCGCCGATGTGCGCGCCTGGGTGAAGCGCGTGAATGATTTGAAGGAGTGAGGTACTGCTTACCCTCCCCTGGAGGGTAAGCGGCGCGCCTCCTCCGCCCCTACTGCACGAGATCGGCGACGGTGGTCGCGGCTTTCAGGCCGGTGCCGGTGAGGACCGCGACCGTGGTCTCGTTCGCCTTGATCGATCCGGCGCCGGAGAGTTTCTCAAGCGCAGCGGCCGCGCTGGCGCTGGTCGGTTCGGCAAACAATCCCTGCCGCGCAAGACGCCGCAACGCGGCGACGATCTCGTCCTCGGTCAGCGCAACGGTGCCGCCGCCGCTCTCGCGCAAGCTCCCGATGATCTCGCGCAGGCGCAGCGGATTCTTGATGGCGGTGCCTTCGGCGACGGTCTTGTTCACCTCGCGGGCGACCGGCGTGTCGACACCCGCCTTGAAGCTGGCATCGATCGGCGAGCAGTTCAGCGGCTGCGCCGCGAACAGGCGCGGCAGCTTCGCGATCTGCCCGGCTTTCAGCAGCTCGCGGAAGCCGAAGGCGCAACCGAGGAGGCTGCTGCCTGCGCCAACGGGAACGATGACGTTGTCGGGTGCGCGAAAACCGAGGTCTTCCCAGATTTCATAGGCGAGCGACTTGGTGCCTTCGAGGAAGAACGGCTGCCAGTTGTGGCTGGCATAGAAGGTCTGGCTCGACTGGCGGATGGCTTCGGCTTCCGACTCCTCGCGCGGGCCCTCGACGAGCTGAACCGTCGCGCCATAGGCGCGCACCTGCGCGATCTTGGCCGGCGACGTCGAGGCCGGCGCCAGGATCTTCACGCGCATGCCGCCGGCGGCACCCAACCCCGCCATCGACGAGCCGCCATTGCCCGAAGAATCCTCCAGTATCGCGTCGACGCCGATCTGCCGCAGGAACGACAGCATCACCGAAGAGCCCCGGTCCTTGAAGCTGCCGGTCGGGTTGAACCATTCGAGCTTGAAGAACGGACGCAAATCACCCCAGTCCTGCTGGACCAGCGGTGTGCAGCCTTCGCCGAGCGTGATCGGCTTCTTGATCTCGACCGGCAGCGCCGCCCGGTAGCGCCAGAGCGAGCGCGTGGCGCCGTCAATGTCCGCGCGCGATATGCCTGGTCCCGGCGTCACCAGCAGCGGCGTGCGCTCATCCGAGCACCAGCGCGGCTGGTCCAGCGGATAGAGCTGTCCGTTGCGGGGGTCGATGTAGCTGGCGGTGGGCATGGCAGTCTCCAAGCGAGAGGCGACCTATTTGTCCGATTATGTGGGTCCGGTCCAGCCCAAGGCACCGCGGTGGCGCAACTTGCAGGACACCCTCTTGAAAACATAAAAAATAAAACTATTTCAAATCCTTAGACCTATCGCGCGGATCGAATAGCAGGGTTCGGCCGGGGCGAAGGCGCGGCATCCAGGCGAGCCCGACCGGCCCGTCGATGACGGGAATTTGGCCATGATCGCCTGCCCGGCGCGGTACCATTAACTTGTCTGTCGTCGCCAGCCGCTACAATATGTTGGATTGAGCTTGCATCGCCGGTGTTCGGCACCGGCAACGCAGGTGAGCCAGGCCCGTCCGAGCGGCGGGCCGTCGGCTTTTTGGGAGCCTGGACATGAGCCGCGCGAACCGTACCGATCACATCCGCCTGACCTCCCACCCGGAGCCGGGCAAAAAGGCCGCGTTTCCGATTCACTGGGGCGCAGCCGACGCGCGCGCCCGGGGGCCGATCATCGGCACGGTGTCGCGCGCTGGGGATCGCAACGTGATCGGCAGCCATGGCGGCTCCTACGCGATGTACCGGGCGCTCGCGGTGTCCGCAGGCGCGCTCGATCCGATCCGCCGGCCCGACCTCACCAACACCTTTCCGGCCGCGACCATCGGACCGTTCGAGCAATGGCGCGATCCCGACAAGATCGTCGCGCTCGATCCCTGGGGGCATCTCGTCGCGGAGAATTTCGGCAAGGACATCGCCGAGGGCGTCGACATCCGTCCAAGCATCGCGGTGACGCGCGCGCGGCTCGACCTGCCGGAGATCCGCGAGGCGCTCGCCGCAAAACGGCTGCGCGCCGACGGCGAGGTCGTGCACGCCAATGGCAGCGTGTCGGTGGTGAAGATCGCGATCGACCCGGTCTGGTACCTGCCGGGCCTTGCGACGCGCTTCGGCACCGGCGAGACCGAGCTGCGGCGCACGCTGTTCGAGCAGACCGCCGGCATGTTCCCCGAGCTCGTGACGCGGCCGGACATGAAGGTATTCCTGCCGCCGATCGGCGGCACCACCGTCTACATGTTCGGCGATGTGACAAAACTGCCGGACCACCGCACCAAGATCACCTGCCGCGTGCATGACGAGTGCAACGGCTCCGACGTGTTCGGCTCCGACATCTGCACCTGCCGTCCGTATCTGATCCACGGCATCGAGGAATCCGCGCGCGGCGCGCAGGAGGGCGGGCTAGGGCTCGTCATCTACAACCGCAAGGAAGGCCGCGCGCTCGGCGAGGTCACCAAATTCCTGGTCTACAATGCGCGCAAGCGCCAGGAGGACGGCGACGCGGCGGCCGCCTATTTCGAGCGCACCGAATGCGTTGCCGGCGTCCAGGACGCGCGCTTCCAGCAATTGATGCCGGATACCATTCACTGGCTCGGCCTGAAGCGCATCGACCGTTTCCTGTCGATGAGCGACATGAAGCATGACGCACTGACCTCGCAGGGCATCGACATCGTCGAGCGCGTGCCGATCCCGCCGGAGCTGATCCCGGCCGACGCCTATGTCGAGATCGCCGCGAAGAAGGCCGCCGGCTATTACTCGACCGACATCGCGCCGGAGAAGGATGTGAACGGCGTGGTCGGGCGCTCGCTGGAAAAGTACTGATCGCGCGATGGCGGAGGCTTTGGAACAACAGGCCCGCTCCCTGCTCAGCGCAGGAGCTGTTCGTGCGCGTGCCGGCAAAATGCTCGAGATCGGCCTTGCCGGCGGGCTCAATCATTTCACGATCGATCTCGATCGGATGGATGGCGTTGCGGATGCCGTGGTCGCGGTCACGCGCAAAGCCTATCCGACGCTGGATATCCCCTTCCATGCCCGCTGGCGGCATTTCGTGCTC
Organism: Bradyrhizobium sp. S3.7.6; assembly: GCF_054061875.1. NCBI lineage: Bacteria > Pseudomonadati > Pseudomonadota > Alphaproteobacteria > Hyphomicrobiales > Nitrobacteraceae > Bradyrhizobium > Bradyrhizobium sp. S3.7.6. Next base: position 8,340,964 of record NZ_JBSSEQ010000001.1, read on the forward strand.
GGCGGCGTCGATCGCTGGGCGGGCCTTGCCGACAAAGTATCGTGGCCGGATCGCGCGGCACGTGCGCGCGCGGAGTTCGACCTCGCCATCGTCAGCGTGCTGCTCGACGCAGGCGCGGGAGCCACGTGGCGCTATCGCGATGCCGTGACCGGCGAAAGTATCGGCCGATCGGAGGGGCTTGCCATCGCAAGCCTCGACATGTTTGCAGCCGGCCTGTTCTCCGGCGATGCGCGTGCGCCGTTCAGGGCCGATGCAGACGTGCTGGCGAAACTGCCCTTGGCCTCCCTCACCTCGGCCTTTCAGGTGAGCGATGCCAATCCGCTGCTCAGTCTCGACGGACGCACTGATCTGCTGCGACGCCTTGGCAAGCTGGTTGCCGAGCGCGCGGACATTTTCGGCCTGCACGATACGCCGCGGCCAGGCGGCCTGTTCGATCACATCGCGGCGCAGGCTGTGGGCGGCGCGGTCGCCGCGCCCGCCATCCTGTCCGCAGTGCTGAACCAGCTTGGACCGATCTGGCCGTCACGGCTCGAGCTTGCCGGGATTCCGCTCGGTGATTGCTGGCGTCATCCGGCGATCGAGACGGACGACGGAACGGCAGGCCTCGTGCCCCTGCACAAGCTGTCGCAATGGCTGAGCTATTCGCTAATCGAACCGCTACAGCGCGCCGGCTTTGACGTCACCGACATCGACGGCCTCACCGGACTAGCCGAATACCGCAATGGCGGCCTGTTCGTCGATCACGAGGTACTGCGCCTGCGCGATCCCGGCGATGCCGAGCGCGCGCATGCTGTGGATTCCCTGCTCGTCGTAGAATGGCGCGCGCTCACCGTTGCGCTGCTCGACCGGCTTGCGGGCAGCATCCGCGCCAGGCTCGGCCGCAAGCCCGAGACCCTGCCCCTCGCGAGCATTCTCGAAGGTGGCAGCTGGGCTGCCGGCCGCGCTATCGCCTTCGCGCGCCGACCCGACGGCGCACCGCCGCTCAAGGTGATCAGCGACGGCACGGTTTTTTAATCCATTCGTCCGCAGCGTAATCCATTGCGTATCGATGAATTTCAGGAGCATCCCATCATGGAAGGCGTCACGATCGTCGATCATCCGCTGGTGCAGCACAAGCTGACGCTGGTGCGGGACAAATCCATCTCGACCAAGTCCTTCCGCGAGCTGATCAAGGAGATCGGCATGCTGCTGTGCTACGAGATCACGCGGGATCTGCCGCTCGCCGATACCGTCATCGAGACGCCGCTGGCGACGATGCATTCGGCCAAGATCGCCGGCAAGAAGCTGGTGTTCGTGCCGATGCTGCGCGCCGGCACGACCTTCGTCGACGGCATGATGGATCTGGTACCGACCGCGCGCGTCGCCCATATCGGCCTCTACCGCGAGCCGCACAGTTTTGCCGCGGTCGAATATTTCTTCAAATCGCCGTCCGATCTCAGCGAGCGCCTGGCGATCGTGGTGACCCCGGTGGTCGCCACCGCCAACACGGCCGTCGCCGCGATCGACCGACTAAAGGAGCGCGGCGCCAGGGACATCCGCCTCGCCTGCCTGATCGCGGCCCCTGAAGGGCTCGAACGGCTGCGCGGACTGCATCCCGACGTTCCGATCTGGACGGCTGCGGTGGACGAAGGTCTCGACGAGAACGGCTTTATCCTGCCGGGCCTCGGCGATGCCGGCGACCGCGCTTACGGGACGCGGTAGGCGCGGAGCTCTTTTTTGACGCGTTTTCTTCACGCGAACCGGTCGCCACTTCGCTCGAAAACGCTCTAGATCTTCCCGCTGCCGCAAATCAGCTTGAGCGACTGCCATTCCTTGTCCGTCAGCAGCGGCGGGCCGCTGGCGGGACGATCTTCCTTCGTCATGCGCGCGAGGCGGTCTTCGGTGAGCGGGTGGCTCGCCAGGATCGTGGTGAGGCCGGAGCCGCCTTCCTTGCCGGTGATGCGGAACATCAATTCGGCCGCGGGTTTCGGCGAGCGGCCGAGCTTGTGCATGATCTCGATCGCGAACGTATCCGCGGCGGTCTCGGCCTCGCGCGAATAGGAGGCTTCGACCACGCTGCGCGAGGCAAAGATCACAGCGCTCGAGCCGGTGACGTCGCCGAACAACAGGCCGATCAGGAACGAGGTGCCGCCGTTGTAGATCAGCCCGCGCATGTTGTCGTAATGCTTGAGATGGCCGAGCTCATGGGCAAGGATGCCGGCGAGCTCGTCGGGGTTTTCGGCCTTGTCGACCAGGCCCCTCAGCACGTACACCTTGCCGCCAGGCAGCGCGAATGCGTTCGGCACCGAGGTCGGCAGCACGCCGGCCGTCATGGAATCGTCGTCGAGGCCGGCGGCATCGCGCAGACGATTGACCAGTTTTGTGAACGCGGCCTTGCCCGCGGGGTCTTCGCATGCTTTGCGGCCGAAGATGGTTTTCACCTGGACTTCGGAGGCGTCGCCGATGCGCCGTTCGATCGGCTTGGGCACCAGCGGCGCGAGCCGGTCGGCAGCGAGCGGCACACCGAACAGCACGACGCAAACGATGGAGACGGCGGCGGCCACCGACCAGCCGACGATCTTTGCGACACCGCGGCGCGAGGTCTGGTGCTCGTCGAGACGCATGCAGCGGGCGGTCACGTCGGCGGCGAGCGCGGCGTCGCGAATTTCAAGCCGCGCCAGCGGCGGCGCGGATGTCGAGGCCAGGCGCAATATCCCGGCCGGACTGTCGGCGCGGCGAATGTCGGCATAGGTCCAGCGAACCGGCGCTCCGCCCTCCTCGACGATGTCGAGCGCGTCACCGAGCGCCAGCGACACCTCCCGCCTGCGGCTCGACACGCCGTCGAAGAAGATCGTCGGCTTGGCGGACTGCGCCGGAACCTCGGTGGACAACTCACTCACAGATCAGAATCCCGCGACATCGAGCCCATCGGCAAAGCCTTCGCCGAGCGCGCTGGCAAGCTCACCGCTGCCGCGTACATCCGCCGCGGCCCCGATGTTATGCACCTCGACGGTTTCCAGCACCTTGGCCCAGAGATCGCGCTGCAGATAGACCCGCATGACGATGTTGATCGCTAGCGCCACGGCGAAATAGCCGATGACCATCATGACCAGCATCGGGATGCTCTTGCCGGCATTTCCGGGGCCGAAGACCTGATCAGCCGGAACGCCACTCAGCTGGACGACGAGCAAGGCACCGCCGCCCATATAGGCGGCGAAAATGGTCGAAAGCAGCATCCACCAGCCGATCACTTTCCAGTACAGGCCGTAGAACGCGTTGTGCGGCAACTCCGAGGACAGGCTGACACCGCCGATGCGGATGCCGTCGAGCCACCAGCGCCATTCACGCGCCTTGAACTCGGCATAGAAGAACGGGGCGAGCGGGAAGATCACGAGCGCGATCGGGCTCAAGAGCCACAGCCACCAGCCGCGCTTGAAGAAGGTCCAGCCGTCGCCTTCGAAATCGCCGGGGAGATCGCCGTAATGGGTGTGCCGCATCTTGTAGCGTTCGAGCGACGCCTCGCGCCAGGGCAGCGCCAGGCCGAGGGTGAGGAACACCAGCAGGCCCCACGCCATGGCGCGGAACGAATAGGCCCAGCCCGAACCGTCCATCCAGAACCGGACGCCGCGCCAGACCGTGCGCGTCAGGCGATAGCGCCGCGCGCGAAAAATCGCGAACTGGCCGAAGGCATAGAAGCTGATGAACAGCGGCGTCGAGGCAAAGCCCTGCCAGCGCTCGAACTCGATGCCGATGAGAAAATAAGCGAGGTAGATCGGCACCAGGATCGCGAGCGCGAACAGGAAGCCGACCAGCAGCTCCTTGGCCCGGCCGGTGTATTCGGCGGCATCGCCGTCGACCGCGGTGTTCGTCCACAAATGACGGCGGATGTCGGTGACCAGCCAGAACCGGTAGAAGCCGAAGGTGACGAGCTCAAGCATGGCACCCTTGGTGACCATTTTGCGGAACTCGGAGCGGTTGCCGGTGAAGTCGACCCGCGTGGGCGGCAGCGGCGGGGGTAAGGGTTCGGACCCGATGGGGGCCCATTGCATGTCGTTCACGGCGGCAACCTCGGGGTGCGGACCTGATACGGTCAAACTATAGATCAGAGATTTGGTCGATCCCCAAGATGGCTGGGTTCGATTTACCTCGATTTCTCGCATGATTCCGCAGGCGCGGGGGTGCGGGAGATCACGTTGACACATCTGCGTGACGGTTGCTGATCCGTAGCCCGGATGGAGCGGAGCGTAATCCGGGACAGCGCCAATGGAGGCCCGAATCCCGGATTTCGCTCCGCTCCATCCGGGCTACGCATCTAGCCACCTCTCGCAAAGGTTGGATGTGGCAAAAGTCTCCCTTGCTCCGACGCAGACAACCGGCTGTAATTGCAAATCAAATACCGCAGCGCAGAATTCAACGAGAACGCGCGGTTCATGTCAGGGAGAGCGGTCATGCATGGGACCATCGAGAGCGCGGCGAAGCTCGACGAGCTACGCGCGCGCGCCACGTCACTGCCGCTGGAGCAGTTCGATCCGGGCGATCCCGAGTTGTTCAGGACCGATACGTTCTGGCCGTATTTCGATCGGCTGCGCCGCGAAGATCCCGTGCACTATTGCAAGGACTCGATGTTCGGGCCGTACTGGTCGGTGACGCGCTACAACGACATCATGGAGATCGAGACCAACCATTCGGTGTTCTCCTCGGCCTCTGCGCTCGGCGGCATCACCATCCGCGACATCGACCCGGATCTGCGCCGCGAGAGTTTCATCTCGATGGATCCGCCGCGCCACGCGGCGCAGCGCAAGACCGTGGCGCCGATGTTCACACCGACGCATCTGGACAATCTCGCGCTCAGCATCCGCGAGCGCTCCGCCGAGTGCCTCGACAATCTGCCCGTGGGCCAGGTGTTCGACTGGGTCGACAAGGTCTCGATCGAGCTCACCACGCAGATGCTCGCGGTGCTGTTCGACTTTCCCTGGGAGGACCGCCGCAAGCTGACGCGCTGGTCTGACATCGCCACCACCATTCCCGGGCCGGACGGCCTCGTCGCCACCGAAGACGAACGGCAGGCAGAGCTGACGGAATGCGCGGGCTATTTCGCGCGGCTGTGGAAGGAGCGTATCGAGCAGCCGCCGAAGAGCGACCTGCTCTCGATGATGGCGCATGGCGCCGCGACGCGCGACATGGATGCAAAAAACTTCCTCGGCAATCTCATCCTTTTGATCGTCGGCGGCAACGACACCACCCGCAACACGATGTCGGGATCGATCTACGCGCTGAGCCAGCATCCGGAGCAGTATCGCAAGCTGCGCGAGAACCCCGGCCTGCTCGACAGTTTCGTGCCGGAGGTGATCCGCTGGCAGACGCCGCTGGCGCATATGCGCCGCACCGCGCTTGCCGACTTCGAGTTCCGCGGCAAGCAGATCAAGCAAGGTGACAAGGTCGTGATGTGGTACGTCTCGGGCAACCGCGACGAGGAAGCGATCGAAAAGCCCTACGATTTCATCATCGACCGCGCCCGCCCGCGCACGCATCTGTCCTTCGGCTTCGGCATTCACCGTTGCGTCGGCTTGCGGCTTGCCGAACTTCAGCTCAAGATTATCTGGGAAGAGATCCTCAAGCGCTTCGACCATATCGACGTGGTCGGCGAACCCAAGCGGGTCTATTCGAGTTTCGTAAAGGGACTTGAAACCTTGCCGGTGAAGATTACGGCGTGAGATCACTCCCTCTCCCCGCTTGCGGGGAGAAAGAGAAACACTGGAGCTACTACCATGAACATCCAGACTCCGGTCAAAACCGACAACGCCGAACGCATGCGCAGGGCCCGCGAGGAGGCCTATGCGACGCCGCTGGCGCAATTCCACCCCGGCGCACCCCGGCTGTTCCAGGACGACACCTTGTGGCCGTGGTTCGAGCGGTTGCGCAAGGAAGAGCCAGTGCATTACTGCACCAATGCGCCGATCGAGCCGTACTGGTCGGTGGTGAAGTACAACGACATCATGCATGTCGACACCAGTCACGGCATCTTCTCCTCGGACTCGACGCTCGGCGGCATCGGGATCCGCGACGTGCCGCAGGGCTATGACTGGCCGAGCTTCATCGCGATGGACCAGCCGCAGCACTCGGCGCAGCGCAAGACGGTGTCGCCGATGTTCACGCCGACGCATCTGGACGAGCTGGCAAAACTGATCCGCCAGCGCTCGCAGACCGTGCTCGACAATCTGCCCCGCAACGAGACCTTCAATTTCGTCGAACGCGTCTCGATCGAGCTGACGACGCAGATGCTGGCGACCCTGTTCGACTTCCCCTGGGAAGAACGCCGCAAGCTGACGCGCTGGTCTGATGTCGCGACCGCGCTGCCCAAGAGCGGCATCGTCGCCTCGGCCGAAGAGCGCCGCCGCGAGATGGACGAGTGCTACGCCTACATGTCCAAGCTCTGGAACGAACGCGTCAACTCCGCGCCGCGCAACGATTTGCTGTCGCTGATGGCGCATAACGACGCGACGCGCTTCATGGACCCGGACAATCTCATGGGCAACATCATCCTGCTCATCGTCGGCGGCAACGACACGACGCGCAACACCATGAGCGGCTCGGTGCTGGCGCTGAGCGAGAACCCGGACCAGTTCGACAAGCTGCGCGCCAATCCGGAGCTGATCGACTCCATGGTGCCCGAGGTGATCCGCTGGCAGACGCCGCTGGCGCATATGCGGCGTACCGCGCTTGCCGACACCGAAATCGGCGGCAAGCATATCAAGAAGGGCGACCGCGTCGTGATGTGGTACGTCTCGGGCAACCGCGACGAGGAGATGTTCGAGAAGCCGAACGACTTCATCATCGACCGCCCCCGCCCGCGCACCCACCTCTCCTTCGGCTTCGGCATCCACCGCTGCGTCGGCATGCGGCTGGCCGAGCTGCAGCTTCGGATCGTCTGGGAGGAGATGCTGAAGCGCTTCGACCGCATCGAGGTGGTCGGCGAGCCCAAACGGATCTATTCGAGCTTCATCAAGGGCTATGAGTCGCTGCCGGTGAGGATTCCGGGGTAGGCCCCACTGTCATGCCCCGCGAAGGCGGGGCATCCAGTACGCCGCGGCCTCTCGGCTCGAGCACTGCAGCCTCTGGAATACTGGATCGCCCGCCTTCGCGGGCGATGACACTGAGGGTGAGGCTGGGAGCGCACGCTCACGCATCGTCCAGCCCAGCTATAAAATTCCGGCATGACAGGTCGCGCCAGATGCGAAGCCAAGTTGGCGCGCGGCTGTTCTAGGACACGCGTGCATCTAACTCAACTTGATGTCCCACAGGCCTTCCTTGCGGCAGGCAGCGACTTCCTCGCGCAGAAGCGTCGTGATGGCGAGCGACGCCGTTGAGGCCGGACGGTCGATCGGAGAGGCGAAAATGAGCTCGCGCGTCATCGGCTTGGATACGGGCGCGGTCTCCAGCCGTCCGTCGGCGACCTCGCCGTGGACCGACGAGGGCGGCAGCAGCGCGAAGCCGAGGCCTTCCTCGACGAGGCTCGTCAACACGCGGAACGAATCCGCCTCGAGCTGGACGTTGAGCTTGATCTTGCGCTGGGCGGCGGCGTGCTCGATCAGCGCGCGGAGACCGTGGGAATGACTGGGCAGCACCAGCCGCTGGCGCAGCAGCCAGCCGACATCGACGCTCTTCTTGCGCGCGAGGCCGCAGCCGCGCGGGCCAACCGCGACGATATTGTCGCGGCCGAGGCTCTCCACGTTGAGATGCAGATCGGCGGAGCGGCCGTAGAGGATGGCCAGATCCATCTCGCCGCGATGCAGCCATTCGACGAGATGGCCGCTGTAGCTCTCGACGATGCGCAGCGAGATGCCGGGAAATTTTTCGACGCAGCGGCGCGCAAAGCGCGCCGACAGCACGCAGCTCACGGTCGGAACCAGGCCGAGCACGACCTGGCCGGACGGCGGCCCCTTGGTCGACTGGATGTCGTCGCGGATCTGGTCGATCTGCCGCACGATGCCGGAGGTGCGTGCCAGCAGGAGACGGCCGGCTTCCGTCAGCACCATGCCGCGGCCGTTGCGGGTGAACAATTCGGTGCGCAGCTCATGTTCCAGCAGCTTGATCTGCCGGCTCAGCGCCGGCTGCGCCACGCGCAACGTGTCGGACGCCTTGGAGAGGCTGCCGAGCTCCGCCACGCAACTGAAGGTCCTGAGCTGCCGGAAATCCATGCTTGCCAATCCTCGAAGGCTACTTCATACGCTATAGCAAATGAGCATAGGGGGCTGGCGATGTTTTCACAACGCCAGAGGGTCGGCCGGCGTTATCTTGACTGCCGCTAGATACGGGAAACGCCATGAGTGAAGAACACCACACCGAAGATCACGCCGACATCCGCGAAGCCGTCGCAAAACTCTGCGCGCAGTTTCCCGGCGAATACTGGCGCAAGCTCGATCGCGAGATGGCCTATCCCAAGGCCTTCGTCGACGCGCTGACGCAGGCCGGCTATCTCTCGGTGCTGATCCCCGAGGAATATGGCGGCGCGGGCCTGAAGCTTTCCGCCGCGGCTGCGATTCTCGAAGAGATCCAACGCGCCGGCTGCAACGGCGGTGGCTGTCACGCCCAGATGTACACGATGGGCACCGTGCTGCGGCACGGCAATGACGAGCAGAAGGCGAAGTACCTGCCGAAGATCGCCAGCGGCGAATTGCGGCTTCAGGCGTTCGGCGTTACCGAGCCGACCAGCGGCACCGACACCTCCTCGCTGAAGACGTTTGCGCGCAAGGAAGGCAACGACAGCTACATCGTCAACGGCCAGAAGATCTGGACGAGCCGGGCCGAGCATTCCGACCTGATGGTGCTGCTGGCGCGCACCACGCCGAAGGAGCAGAGCAAGAAGCGCACCGATGGTCTCTCGGTCTTCATCGTCGATATGCGCGAGGCCAAGAACAACGGCCTCGAGATCCGCCCGATCCGCACCATGATGAACCACGCCACCACCGAAGTGTTCTTTACCGACATGAAGGTGCCGGCGGAGAATCTGATCGGCGAGGAAGGCAAGGGGTTCCGCTACATCCTCTCCGGCATGAATGCCGAGCGCATTTTGATCGCGGCCGAATGCGTCGGCGACGCCAAATGGTTCATTGCCAAGGCCACGAACTACGCCAAGGAGCGCGCGGTGTTCGGCCGGCCGATCGGCCAGAATCAAGGCATTCAGTTCCCGATCGCCAAGGCCTACGCCTCGATGCGCGCGGCCGAGCTGATGGTGAAGGAAGCCACGCGCAAATATGAAGCCGGGCTCGACTGCGGCGCCGAAGCCAACATGGCCAAGATGCTGGCAGCCGATGCGTCCTGGGAGGCAGCGAATGCCTGCATCCAGACCCATGGCGGCTTCGGCTTCGCCGAGGAGTACGACGTCGAGCGCAAATTCCGGGAGACGCGGCTCTATCAGGTGGCGCCGATCTCGACCAACCTCGTGCTGTCCTACGTCGCCGAGCACGTGCTCGGCATGCCCCGCTCGTACTGAGGTCGCATCATGGGAGCATTGGACGGGATCAGGGTGATTGCGGTCGAGCAGGCGGTCGCGGCGCCGTTCTGCTCGTCGCGGCTGGCAGACGCCGGCGCAGAGGTGATCAAGATCGAGCGGCCCGAGGGCGATTTCGCCCGCGGCTATGACGCGGCGGCCAAGGGCCAGAGCAGCTATTTCGTGTGGCTCAACCGCGGCAAGCAATCGGCGGTGGTCGATCTCGCCACCAAGGAAGGCTGCGCCGAGCTCGAGAAGCTGATCGCGAGCGCGGACGTGCTGATCCAGAACCTCAAGCCGGGCTCGATGGACAAGCTCGGCTTTTCGCGCGAGCGGCTGCTGAAGGACTATCCGAAGCTGATCTCGTGCACCATCACCGGCTATGGCGACGAAGGTCCCTACGCCCACCGCAAGGCCTATGACCTGCTGATCCAGGCCGAGAGCGGCCTTGCCTCGATCACCGGCAACCCTGACGGCGCCTCGCGGGTCGGCATGTCGATCGTCGACGTCGCGACCGGCGCGACCGCGCATGCGGCGATCCTGGAAGCGCTGATCGCGCGCGGGCGCACCGGCAAGGGCTGTGACATCCGCATCTCCATGTTCGACGTGATGGCCGACTGGTGCACCGTGCCGCTGCTCAATTCCGAAGCCGGCAATCCGCCCAAGCGCATGGGCCTGCGCCATCCCTCGATCGCGCCCTACGGCGTGTTCACCTCCAAGGACGGCAAGGACATCCTGATCTCGATCCAGAGCGAGCGCGAGTGGAAGACGCTCTGCGTCAAGGTGCTCGACCAGCCCGATTTGCCGGCCGATCCGCGCGTCGCCAACATGGTCGAGCGCGTGCGCAATCGCGATTTCACCGACACGACGGTCGCAGATATCTTCGGCAAGATGACGCGCGACGAGCTGCTGAAGCGGCTGTCGGACGCCGACATCGCCTTTGCCGAGGTCAACACCATGGCCGACCTCACCAATCATCCGCATCTGCGCCGCATCGAGGTCGACACGCCGCAGGGGCGCGTCAGCTATCCCGCGCCGGCGCCGATCATCGTCGGCGACACCCGCAGCTACGGCGCCGTGCCGGGCATCGGCGAGCGGCCGGCCAAGAAGTCATAACAAGAGCGAGGCGTCATGACCGAGAAGCTCGACATCGATCACTTGCGGCAATGGATCGGCCGCAGCACCGAGGCCACCGACATCGTCACCGCGCAGCTCGTCAAGGGCCTGCGCGCGACGCTGTTCCAGGAGGTCGGCGAGCCCAAAAAGGGTGACGCCGCGCCGTTCACGGTACACTGGTGCCTGGCGCAGCCGGTGTTTCCGATGTCGATGCTGGGACCCGACGGCCATCCGACCCGCGGCGGCTTCCTGCCGCCGGTGCCGCTGCCACGCCGGATGTGGGCCGGCGGCGAGATCGAGTTCCTGCAGCCCTTGCGCGTCGGCGATGAATCGACGCGGACCTCGCGCATCGCCGACGTCCAGGTGAAATCGGGCTCGACCGGCACGCTGTGCTTCGTCTCGGTCGAACACAGCATCTCGTCGCCGCGGGGCGTTGCCATCCGCGAGCGGCAGGACATCGTCTATCGCGAGATGACGAGCAGCGCGCCCGCCGGCGCCAGGGCCCCGCCCCCGCCGCCCAAGGCGCAGCACCGCGAGACGCATGTGTCCGATCCCGTGCTGCTGTTTCGTTATTCCGCGCTGACCTTCAACGGCCACCGCATCCATTACGACCGTGACTACGTCACCAAGGTCGAGGGTTACCCGGGCCTGATCTTCCACGGCCCGCTGCAAGCGGCGCTGATCGTGGAGATGGCGGCGAAACTGCACGACGGCAAGGCGCCGAGGAAATTCACCTATCGCGGCCTTCAGCCGCTGTTCGAGGGCACCGAGTTCTCCATCAACGCCAACGAGACCGAGACGGGCCTGGAGCTGTGGACCGCGAATGCGGAGGGACAGCCGACGATGAAGGGCACGGCGGTGTGGTAGGCACCGCTATTAGACCCTCACCCTGAGGAGCGCACCCCTTCGCGCGCGTCTCGAAGGGCGAGGCCACCAGCCGGGCCTTCATCCTTCGAGACGCGCGTTCCGCGCTCCTCAGGATGAGGAATTTACAGGGGACGGAAACCATGGCCAAGAACGGCAAGAGCGGCAGCAAGTCCGTCACCGTGAAGCAGGCGACGCTCGATCTGCTGCGCTCGCTGGGCATCGACAGGGTGTTCGGCAATCCCGGCTCGACCGAGCTGCCGTTCCTGAGCGACTGGCCTGATGATATCGACTATGTGCTGGCGTTGCAGGAAGCCTCCGCCGTCGGCATGGCCGATGGTTACGCGCAGGCGACGCGCAATGCCGGCTTCGTCAATCTGCATTCGGCGGCCGGCGTCGGCAACGCGCTCGGCAATATCTACACCGCGCACCGCAACCAGACGCCGCTCGTGATCACCGCGGGCCAGCAGGCGCGCTCGATCCTGCCCTTGCAGGCGTTCCTCTATGCCGAGCGCGCCTCGGAATTCCCGCGGCCTTACGTCAAGTACAGCGTCGAGCCGGCCCGGCCCGAGGACGTTCCGGCCGCGATCGCGCGGGCCTATTACACCGCGATGCAGCCGCCCTGCGGGCCGACCTTCGTGTCGATCCCGATCGACGATTGGGCCCATGCGACCGCACCGGTCGATGCGCGCAAGGTCAGCCGCGAGATCGGGCCCGAGCCTGACGCGATGAAGGCGCTGGTCGCCGCGCTCGGCTCAGCCAAGAATCCCGCCCTCGTGGTCGGCCCCGGCGTCGACCGCGCCGGCGCGGTCGATTTGATGGTGCGCGTGGCCGAGAAGGCCAGGGCCAGCGTCTGGGTCAGCCCGTTCTCCGCGCGCTGCTCGTTCCCCGAGCGTCATCCGCAGTTCGCGGGCTTCCTGCACGCCTCGCCGGCGCAGCTGTCCGACGCGCTGCGTGAGCACGATGTGGTCGTGGTTATCGGCGCGCCCGTGTTCACCTTTCATGTCGAGGGCCATGCCGCGATCTTCGACAGCGGCGCGACGATCTTCCAGATCACCGACGATCCGGACGCGGCCGCGGTGACGCCGGTCGGCACCAGCATCGTCGCGACGATGAAGCCGGCGCTCAGCCTGCTGCTCGACCTGCTGCCGGAGAGCAAACGCGCCACGCCAAAGGGCCGCACGCTGCCGTCGGCACCGCAGGCCGCCGATCCGCTGCCGGTTGAATTCCTGCTGCATACGCTGTCGCAGGCGATGCCGGACGACGCGTCACTGGTCGAGGAAGTGCCCTCGCACCGGCCGGCGATGCAGAAGTTCATGCCGATGCGCGGCCAGGACAGTTTCTACACGATGGCGAGCGGCGGCCTCGGTTACTCGCTGCCCGCCGCGGTCGGCATGGCGCTCGGCAAGCCGAAGCAGCGGACGGTGTGCCTGATCGGCGACGGCTCGGCGATGTATTCGATCCAGGCGCTGTGGACCGCCGCGCAACGAAAACTGCCGCTGACCATTGTCGTCATCAACAATTCCGGCTACGGCGCGATGCGCTCGTTCAGCCAGGTGATGCAGGTGAGGAACGTGCCGGGGCTGGAACTGCCGGGGATCGATTTCGTCAGGCTCGCCGAGGGCATGGGCTGCCATGCGGTGCGGGTGAGCAAGGCCGCGGAACTGGGCGAGGCGCTCGAGCGCGGAATGGCGTTCGAGGGGACGAGCCTCGTCGAGGTCGTCGTGGATTCGACGGTGCCGGTGCTGTACGGGCAGAAGCATTAGGGGGGCGCGTAGCCCGGATGGAGCGAAGCGAAATCCGGGAATCGTGCCGCAAGCGAGTCGGCCCCGGATTACGCTGCGCTCCATCCGGGCTACGAACTACGACTACGACATCACGACGCCAAGAATCCCCCGTCCGCCGCCAGCACGTGCCCGACGACATAGGATGACGCGTCGGACGACAGCCACACCACGGCCTCCGCGACTTCCTCCGGGCTCCCCATCCGCCGCAGCGGCAGGCCCGCACTGACGGTCGCGACATCGCCGACGCCGGCGCGCAGCATCATGTCGGTGACGACCCGGCCCGGCGCAATCGCGTTGATGCGGATGCCGCGCGGGGCATTCTCCATCGCGGCCGAGCGTGTCAGCGAGATCGCGGCGGCCTTCGAGGCCGAGTAGAGCGAGAAGCCGGGATTGGGATTGCGCACGCCGCTGACGGAGGCGTTGACGACGATGCTGCCGCGGCCCTGCGCCAGCATCGCCGGCAATTGATGGCGCAGGCACAGGAACAGCGCACGGACATTGGTGTCGAACACCGTGTCGTAGATCTCCGTGCCCTGCTCTTCCAGCGGCGCACGGCGCTCCTGGAATCCGGCATTGTTGAAGGCGACATCGAGCCGGCCGCAACGCTCGACCGCCGTGCGAACCAGACGTTCGACGTCATCCTCTTGCGTGATGTCGGTTTGGATCGCGATCGAGTCAGCGCCGAGCTCCCGGCACGCTGCGGCGGTGTCCTTGATTTCGGCTTCGCGCCGCCCCGCAACGACGATCGCCTCGGCGCCTTCCGAGGCCATCCGCAGCGCCGTGGCGCGGCCGATGCCGCTGCCGCCGCCCGTGACGAGGCAGACCTTGCCTCTCATCCGCATCCCGGCCGGCACAGTTCCGCTCATGGCTCACTCCAAAACGCTTGCGCGCGACGTTGCGCGCATATAGTTGTATGATACAACTATATGCTGGGAGTCAAGATGGCCGAGCTTGCGCTGATCGACGACATCCGCGCCGCCTCGCGATTGATGGTGCGGGAGCTCGGCTTCATGGATGCGACGGTGGCGGCCTCGGACTATCCGCCCTCGGCGGTGCACACCATTTTGGAGATCGGCATCCGCGGCCCGATGAACTCAGGCGAGCTCGGCGATTTCCTGCGGCTGGAGAAATCCAGCGTCAGCCGCCTGGTGCGCAAGCTGGTCGATTGCGGCGAGCTGCGGGAGACGCCTGATGAAGCCGATGCGCGCAGCAAGCTGTTGTCGCTGACGGCGAAGGGCCGGCGCACGCTGGAGGCGCTGCACGCGTTCGGACGCCAGCAGGTGCGCGGCGCGCTGGCCGCGCTGACAGAGACCGAGCAGCGCACGGTGCGCGAGGGCATGATGCTCTATGCGCGGGCGCTGCGGCAGAGCCGGATGGAGGACGAGGGGGAGTCGGCGGCGTAGCTAGGTGTCCCGCCCCCCGTACGCAATTGCGCACTAGGCGGGGCATGACAGGGTCAATCGCGGAAACTGCGCCGGCTACTTCCCGAACTCCTCCCGCATCTTCGCCTGGATCTTGGCCATGCCGCCGATCCAGCGGTCGTAATTCTCGGTCTTCTTGCGCATGTAGCCGAGCACCTGGGGGTGCGGCAGGATCAGGAAGGTCTCCTGCGCGAGGCCGGCGAGCACGTCTTTCGCGACCTGCTCCGGCGTGAGATCGCCGTCGCCGGATTGCGGGCCCTTCGGGATCGAGCGCAGCATGTTGGTGTCGACGCCCTGCGGACAGAGGATCGAGACCTTGATATTGTCCGCCTTGTGCGAGATCGCAAGATTTTCGGCAAAGCCGACCGCGGCGTGCTTGGTGGTGGAATAGGCGGGGCTTCCGACCTGCGACAGCAGGCCTGCCGCCGAGATCGTGTTGAGGAAATAGCCGCCGCCGCGCGCCTTCATGCGGGGAATGAGATACCGCGCCGCATAGACATGGGCCATGACATGGATCGCCCAGCTCCGCTGCCAGGGCTCGTCCGAGGCGCCGCCGGCATTCACCGACATCGGATCGAAGCCGCCGCCGATGCCGGCATTGGAGCAGAACAATTCGATCGGGCCGAACTGCCGCTCGGTCTCCTCGATGACGTGGGCGATCTCTTTTTCCTGCGCGACGTCGCATCTGAAGGCCGCACCATCCACCGTGGCGGCGACGGCTCTTGCATTGGCGGCGTCCATGTCCGCGACGACGACCTTGGCGGCACCCGCCTTGTGGAAGGCCTCGCACAGCGCCTTGCCGATGCCGTTTGCGCCGCCCGTGACGACCACGACCTTGCCGGTCACCTGCATGCGACGTCTCCTCTTTGTCTTGTAGCGCTTCTCTTTTCGGATAGCGCTTCGCTATCTTATACCGCTTCGCTAATTCCGCTTCGCGGATCTTGCTCAGCTCAACACGAGGTCGAGCACCGCGGTATAATGGCACGCCGCGCCGGCCAAGACAAAGCCGTGCCAGATCGCATTCTGGAAGCGCAGCCGCCGCCAGGCATGGAAGATCACGCCAAAGCTGTAGAGCAGGCCGCCCGCAAGGATGAAGCCCAGCACCAGCGCAGGCAGCGCCTTGACCACGGCGTCGTAGACCATCACGCCGCTCCAGCCCATCGCGAGATAGATTCCGACTGCGACGCGGTCGAACCGGCCGGGGTAGAGAAGTTTCAGCACGATACCGAGGATCGCGACGCACCAGACGCCGCCGAGCAGCACCAGCGCGAACACAGTGTCCCTCACCTCGAGGATGAACGGCGTATAGGTCGCCGCGATCAGCAGATAGATCGCGCAATGGTCGAACCGCCGCAGCAGCCATTTGGCCGGCGAGACCGGCCAGAGATTATAGGTCGCCGACAGCACCAGCATCGAGAGCAGGCCGGCGACATAGATCGAGACCCCGACGATGTTGGTGGCGTCGGCATAAACCGCCGTCAGCACCACCAGGACCGTGGCGGCGACGATGCCGCAGAACACGCCGATCGCGTGGATCACGCCGTCCGCGATCAATTCGGCACGGTCGTAGTTCCAGCCGATCGCGTCGGCCGCGGCGTGGACGGAGGTGGATGCGAGCTGTTTCAGCTGGAAGACGGTCATGGCAATCCGCAAGGCTCAGACAATGCCCTCTTGTAGGGTCTTTCGCGATCGGCGCATCGTTCAAACGGCTGATTTGCCGACAAAGGCGGTGGAAGTATGAAGCTTGATTTTCCCTACGCAATTGCCACTTTTGTGAACGGCTTCACTGTTCCGCCCGCCCCGAGATCAATCACGTTCATATGGCATTCAGTTTCCAGGATATGGTCGAAGAAGCGCGGCTGTCGGCCAGGGCGCTGATCGACTATGGCGAGCACTTCTTCAACCCGACGGTGCGTCTCGGGGTCACCGGCCTGTCACGGGCCGGTAAGACCGTATTCATCACCGCGCTGATCCACGGCCTCACCCGCGGCGGCCGCTTTCCGGTGTTCGAGGCCTATGCCTCCGGCCGGATCGCGCGGGCGCATCTGGCGCCGCAGCCGGACGACGCCGTGCCGCGCTTCGCCTATGAGAACCATTTGCGCGCGCTGCTCGAGGAGCGGCGCTGGCCGAACTCGACCGTCGACATCAGCGAACTCAGGCTCGTCATCGACTATCAGCGCCAGAACGGCGCCGATCGCACATTGACGCTCGACATCGTCGATTATCCCGGCGAGTGGTTGCTCGACCTGCCGCTGCTCCAGAAGAGCTATGAGCAATGGTCGGTCGAAAGCCTCGCGCTGTCGCGCGAGGCGCCCCGCGCGCATCTTGCGGGGGATTGGCACGCGCATCTCGCGACGCTCAAGCCCGAGGCGCGCGAGGACGAGCAGGCGACGCTCACCGCGGCAAAGCTCTTCACCGGCTATTTGCGCGCCTGCCGCGACGAGCGCTTTGCGATGAGCCTGCTGCCGCCCGGCCGCTTCCTGATGCCCGGCAATCTCGCCGACACGCCGGCGCTGACTTTTGCGCCGCTCGACGTACGCGTGGGCGGCCAGGCACCGGACGGCTCGCTGTGGGCGATGATGGTCCGCCGCTTCGAGGCCTACAAGGACGTCGTGGTGCGGCCGTTCTTCCATGATCATTTTGCCCGGCTCGATCGCCAGATCGTGCTGGCCGATGCGCTCGCCGCGTTCAACTCCGGCCCCGAAGCGCTGCACGATCTCGAAGCCGCGCTTGCCGGAATTCTCGACTGCTTCCGCATCGGCCGCAGCACGTTCCTCTCCAGCCTGTTCCGGCCGCGTATCGACCGCATCCTGTTCGCGGCGACCAAGGCGGACCATCTGCATCATTCCAGTCACGACCCGCTCGAGGCGGTGCTGCGCCGCGCGGTCACCCGGGCAGTGGTGCGTGCGGAAGATACCGGCGCGGAGATCGACGTGGTGGCGCTCGCCGCCGTTCGCGCCACGCGCGAGGCCCAGGTCGCGCATGGCCGCGACAAATTGCCGTCGATCCTGGGAACGCCAGCGGCCGGCGAAAGCGCCGGCGGCGAGTTCTTTGACGGCAACACGGAGGTTGCGACCTTTCCGGGTGACCTGCCGCCGGACCCCGAGGCGCTGTTCAACGGCACCGACGCATTCCGGGGCCTCGCGACCCAGGCCGCCGAGAAGAGCGATTTTCGCTTCCTGCGCTTCCGTCCGCCAAAGCTCGAACGCGAAGGCAATGACGAGCCGGCGCTGCCACACATCCGCCTCGACCGTGCCCTGCAGTTCCTGATCGGAGACAAGCTGTCATGAACGACCGATCCAAGCCGCGGCGGCCGGCGACGTTCCGGCTCGACGATCCCGGCGTCGTTGTCACCGAAGCCGACGAAGCGGCGCGGCTTGGCCGCACCACGATCCAGATCACGCCCGAGCACGATCCGCAGGCATTGCCGGTGCCGATCGAGGCCGCGCTCCCGGCGCGTCGCGGCTTTCCCTGGGGCACGCTGTTCTGGTCCGGGCTCGGCGGGCTGACGCTGCTCGGCACCGGGCTCGGCGTGGTCCGTCTGATCGAGGATCTGTTTGCGCGCAGCGAAACGCTCGGCTTCGTCGGCCTCGCATTCGCCTTCGTCACCGCACTGGCGCTCGCGGTGGTGATCGGGCGCGAGGCCTTTGGTCTGGCGCGCCTTGCAACCATCGAGAAGCTGCATGCGCGCGCCGCGGCAGTCCTTGCCAGTGACGACCGCAAGGAGAGCCGCGTGATCGTGCAGGACCTGCTCAAGATCGCGCACCAAAATCCGCAGCTTGCACGCGCGCGCGCGACGCTGGAGAGCCACACGGGCGAGATCATCGACGGCGCCGACATGATCCGGCTTGCCGAGCGCGAATTGATGTCGCCGCTGGATGCGGAAGCGCGGCGACTGGTGTCGTCGGCCGCACAAAAAGTCTCGATCGTGACCGCAGTTTCACCACGCGCGGCGATCGACGTATTGTTCGTGTTCGTAGCCGCGTTGCGCCTGATCCGTCAGCTCGCTTTTCTCTATGGCGGCCGCCCCGGCGCGCTCGGCATGATCCGCCTGCTCCGCCACGTGATCGCCCATCTCGCTATCACCGGCGGCATGGCCGCGAGCGACAGCCTGGTGCAGCAGATGCTCGGCCATGGCATCGCGGCAAAGCTGTCGCAGCGGCTCGGCGAAGGTGTGCTGAACGGATTGCTGACCGCGCGGCTGGGTCTGGCCGCGATCGACGTGACGCGCCCGCTGCCGTTCGCGGCGCTGCCGCCGCCAAAACTGTCGGACCTCGCGACGGATCTGCTGCGGAAGAAGGACGAGGAGTAGCGGCGCTATCCGCGCCATCGTTCGCGCCATTCGCCGGACCGACACATGGCGCGGCGCCTGAATGAGCGAAGCTTAAGCTCGCGGTTCATCGGGAAAGTCGAAGCTGACAATGATAAACCCGACCGCACCAAACACCAACAGCGCCAGGAACAGTGCCGCAACAGCAAAGGACCACACGAAAGGCTCCGAGCAGCTGATGCCACCCAATCGAGCCAACGAGCGGAATATCATCCCTCGCCGGCTGATCTGAGGCAGACCCGGACGGGGTTAAAGGGCAATTGTCCGGTAAAATGACCTTGCTCAGTCAAGCCGCACCTCGCAAGCGAACTATCGAGTTAGCCCTTTCGAGTATTGGAGGATTATGTGCCGCAGTTAATGGCAACTGAGCACAAGGAGGCGGCAATTCAAGTCGCCGCTTTCAAGTCAGCCTCTGGCCGCCCCATACCACGGCGCATCAGCCCGTTAAGAAACTGGTTACCAGTCAATGTCACCATTTGCATATTAGGCCGCCATATGCGGCGCGCATTCTGAGAACGTCTCAATATTTCGACACGCTCGGTTGGCGGTCTCTTTCAGGAGAGGCCCAATGTTTAAGGGCTTAATGGCAGCGCTTGTGGCGCTGATCAGCACACTGCAGCTGGATCGATACCTGACCAATGGTCGGTACACCGACGCGGCCACGGATATGCTGCGGCAAATCAGGCGCGCGTTTGGATTTTGAGGTGCACTGGACGATTTGAGGCCGGTGATGAAGGGCATCCCCTGGACTGATCTCGACGCGGAGGAGCAACGCGCCATTGCGATATTGGGCGCCGGGCTCCCGATCGAGCTGTGTGACCCCGTCGCTCTCCCAAGATTGAAGCGGCTCGGGCTGATCGCAGGGTCTCATTTGACCGCTGCTGCGCACGAGCTGCGGAGGCGCGTTGTTCTGGAAGAACTCAGTGCGCGGGATTGAGCCGCGCAACCAATTGGCACGATCGATCCTCGCCTGGTCGGGAGTGCCTTGACGGGGCTAACAAGGCGTGGGGAGTTTGATGGCGGCAGGTGCAATTGAGCTGATCGTGGAGGGCTACGTTTCCCTCAAGGACCAAGCAGCTCTTGATGAGCTTCGGACACAGCGTCGCAAACTTATCGCAGATCTCGATGCATGTACCGGGATCGACTGCAGGAGTACCATCCGGCAGATCGAGGAAGACATCGTCGTGATTGAGGCCGGGCTGGCGCGGTTGCCGACCTAGTCGGCCGGATGTTTAGAGATTGCCCGGTGTCGTATCGGCAACGGTGCACCCGGTGTGGATCAGGTCCTTCTTGGTCACCCGCACGCTGCCAAGATAATAACCTCGCTCCTGGACGGCTGCCCTGATCTCGTCGCTGACCTTGAGAACTCTCGCTCTGCTCTTGCGCCATTTGTTGGAAGAGTAGAGCGCGGGCATCGGAGAGCCGTTGCTGACGACGAGGAAGTCCCGCTTGCCATTGCGATAGACATCAAACATGTCCTATCCCCGCAGATAATATCAATAAGAGAAAATATGTTTCGTCACGATAGCTCCAGCTTAGCGGCTTAAATGCTTGAGCGGGTGGTAATCTGGGATGGCGGCCTGTGAATGTCGGGAAAAATGCTGGTTGCAGCTAAGCGATCAGCTCAGATTTCTGCTCTATGTTGTTCTCATGTCACGCTAGGCCGCTTCAACGCGTGGCCTCGTTTGCCTTTGGGACCCCACAAGGGGAGAAGGGAAGAAGGTTGCCTCGCTAGGCGAGCGTACGTTTCTCGAATTCCCCCGCCAGCACCCGCCATTGAAACAGCGGCGAATCCGTTGGCGGCGAGAGTTCCGGCGTCCAGCCGGTGAGCTTCTCAATCACGTAGGTATCCGTCAGAACGCCGCGCCACCGACGTTCGACCTGGCCGAGCTGCTCGCGCTTCGCCGGGATCGATCCCCACACCGGTGCGCGATTGTCCGGCTCTCGCCCGACATAGATGCCTGCATGCCCGCTGATCCGATCGATGCCGGGATCGCGAAAATCCTGGAAGCGGCCGCGTTCGTTGATCTCGACGACGGGCACGCGGCCCCTGAACAACCAGCGCATCATCGCGTAGGTGCGATAGTCCGTCGTCGCGATCCAGGTCGCGCCGGTCTCGTCGAGCGCGGCCTGCGCACGCGCAGCTACCTGCTCGTAGCCGGCCTCGGCGCCGATCGGATCGATCTTGCCGAGGAGATTCCAGGGCGCGGCGACGTAGTACAGGAACACGATGACGACGAAGGCGATCCCCGTGACGACCGCCGTGTTGAGCCAGAAAATGCTCGACCGGATCATCCGCGCCGACCAGTGCTCGCGCGACAGCATGACGAGGTTGACCGCGGCGGCGGCAAAGCCGACCGGCCACATGAACATCGGCCAGGTGTCGCCGACCCTGAGCGTCGTCGACTTGAACAAGAAATAGAGGAACGGCACCAGCACCGCGGTCGACAGCAGGATCGCGACCGGCTCGCGCGTGCGATAGCCGCGCCACGCCGTCATCACGAGGCCTGACAGCACGACCGGCAGCATGACGAAGCCGACCAGGCCGAATTGCAGGCCGATGTAGTCGCCGATCGTGCGCAGCGAGATGCCGTAATTGGCGGTGGCCCGCACACCCTGGAAACGGAACGAGGCCCAGTCGTGCTGCGCGTTCCAGATCAGCACCGGGGAGAACACGGCAATCGCGATCAGCACCGCGAGATAGGGGTAAGGACTGCGCAGCCAGCGCCAGCGCCAATCCGGCACCAGCAGAAACGCGGCGACCGCCGGCGCGAACATGATCGCGGTGAATTTCGACAACATCGACAGTCCGGCGAACAGGCCCGCCGCCAGCCACCAGCGTCCATCGCCGCCCTGCGCGAGCCGCACCAGGGACCACATCATCGCCACCGCGAACGGGATCATGGCAACGTCCGGCGCGACCTTGGCCATCAGCAGGCCGTAATAGAGCGCAGCCTCCGGCATCAGCACCGCGAACATGATGGCGCGCGCATCATGAGTGAGGCGGCGGACGATGTCGGCGAGCAGCAGCTGCGTGACCAGCATCGCGACGATGCCGCCGAAACGGACGCCGAGCACGGTGTCGCCGAAGATCGCGGTACCAAAACGGATGAACCAGGCGATCATGGGAGGATGATCGAGGAAGCTGAGCGCTCCCTCCTTCGACCAGGTCCAGTAATAGGCCTCGTCGGTGCGCAGCTCGATGGCGGAGGCGTAGACGATGCGCAGCAGCGTCATCGCGGCGATGACGAGCACGGCCACGACGAGGGGCCGGCGCACGGCGCCGGCTGCGGGCGTAGTGATATCAGGGGCTGTCGTCACGGCCGCGCTTTTCGCCAACCTGGGAGGGGGAGTCAATGCGGGGGCGCCGCGCATATCGCTGTCGTCCCGGGGCGCGACATAGTCGCGAGCCCGGGACCCATAGCCACAGGGAGGAGTCGTGGCGCGAACTGGTAACCACGAGTCTTCGTCAAATCCGATCCTGTGGCTATGGATCCCGGATCGCCGCGCCGCTTGTCCGGGACGACAGCGGTGGGTGTGGCGCGCGCCTTTGCCCACCCTACGGTTCGGTAACCTTGCCGCGCATGTGATCAGGCCAGCTGTCCGCCCCTGGAATTAAACGCTACGCTGGCTGTTCTCCTTCATGAACTGATACAAACCGAATCATGGCCACTGCATCCTCACGATTGTCCGAACTGTCCCGCGCGACCAGCATGCGGCAGGTTCGGCTGGTCTGCGGCGTCATCCTGTTCTCCTACGTGGTGAGCCATTTCCTCAACCATGCGCTCGGCAACATCTCGGTCGATGCCATGGAGATCGGGGTCTACTATCACACGGCGTTCTGGCGGTTCCTCCCCATCGCGATCGTGTTCTATACGGCCGCGCTCACGCATATGGGGCTCGGAATCTACGCGCTCTATCAGCGCCGCCAGTTCCGCTGGCGAACGATCGAGCCGCTCCAGCTCGTGCTGGGCCTGAGCATCCCCGCCCTCGTCATGGCCCATGTGATCGGCGTCCGGCTCGGCTACACGTTGTACGGACACCAGAAGCTCTATCCGCAGGAACTCTATCTGTTCTTCGTCACGTCGAACCGCATCTGGACCATGACGGTCCTGCTGATCATCGCCTGGGTCCATGGCTGCATCGGCATCTATTTCTGGCTGCGCCTGAAGCCGTTCTTCGCGCGCGCCGCGCCTTATCTGCTCGCCGCCGCCGTGCTGATCCCGACGCTGTCGCTGCTCGGCGTCTACCAGGGCGGACGCAGTGTGCAGATCGAGGTCGACGACGGCGAATGGCGCACGCACAATCTCACCCGCCGCCAGCTCGGCTCGACCGCGGAAGCCGCGACGCTCGACCGCATCACCGGCGGCCTCACCATCGGCTATGTCGGCCTGCTCGGACTGGCGCTGGCGGCACGCGGCGTGCGCGCCTTGCGCGAGCGGCGCCGCGGCATGATCGCGCTGTCCTACGGCAACGGCAAGACGGTGCGCGTGCCGAAGGGCCTCTCCGTGCTGGAGGCGAGCCTGCGCCACAATGTGCCGCATGCCAGCGTCTGCGGCGGCCGCGCCCGCTGCTCGACCTGCCGCATCCGCATCATCGGTGACCATGCCGCCCTGCCCGAGCCGTCGCAGCGCGAGGCCTTCGTGCTCGCGCGCGTCGGCACTGCCGATCCCTCGATCCGGCTTGCCTGCCAGCTGCGGCCGGACTCCGACCTCTCCTTCTTCCAGCTGTTCACGCCCCACACGCATTCGGCGGACGGGCAGGCCTCGACATCGGCCAGAATCGGCCAGGAGCGCTACCTCGTCAGCCTGTTCGTGGACATGCGCGGTTCGACGCAGCTTGCCGAGAAGCGGCTGCCATTCGACACCGTTTTCATCGTCAATCGTTTCCTCGGCGCCGTCTCGCGGGCCGTGATCGAGAATGGCGGCCAGCCGAACCAGTTCGTCGGCGACGGCATGCTGGCGCTGTTCGGGCTGTCAGCCGATCCGGAGACCGCCTGCCGGCAAGCGCTGAAGGCTGCCGCCGGCATCGCCACGCATATCGACGAGCTCAACGAGCTCCTGAGCCACGATCTCCGCCAGCCGATCCGCTTCGGCATCGGCATTCACGGCGGCGAGGTCATCATCGGCGACATCGGCTATCGCGATCACATCGTCTTCACCGCGCTCGGCGATGCCGTCAACGTCGCGGCCCGGCTCCAGGACATGACCAAGACACTGGCCTGCGAAGCAATCGTCTCGGAGGAGGTCCGCCGTACCGCGGGCCTTGCCGACGATGCGCTGCCGCAGCAGGAGGTCGCGATCCGCGGCCGCGACGAGCCCCTGGCCGTGCGCGTGGTTGCGGACACGAGGCAGCTGTCGGCGCTGGTTGACCGAAGCGAGCGCGTCGCAGCTTGATTCTTCACCTCTCCCCGCTTGCGGGGAGAGGGAGTGCACTGTCACTGCGGCTACAGCTCGGCAATCTCGTTACGAACGTAACACCGGCTTGCTGCAACGCAGCGACATGGGCCTGCTGCGAAAGCACGAATTGACTTCATCTCGATCGTTGCGACAGATGAGCGCGGGATCGCGGTGATGACTGCGGTCCAACGAAAAGCTCCGGGAGGAGACGAGAATGTTCGATCGACGCGACCTGCTCAAAGGAGCGGGCCTTGCCGCTATGGCGGCCACACTGAATTCCACCAAGGCGCTGGCACTCGACACCGTCACGCTTCCCTTCGCCAATGGCGAGCGGCCGCTGGTGAAATATCCGCAGAAGCGGCCGATGATCGGCCTGACCAGCCGGCCGCCGCAGCTCGAGACGCCGTTCGCGATCTTCAACGACGGTCCGATCACGCCGAATAACGCGTTCTTCGTGCGCTATCACCTCTCGGACCTGCCTTACAATCTCGATCCCGACAAGTTCACGCTCGAGGTCAAGGGCAAGGTCGACAAGCCGCTCAAGCTGTCGCTCAAGGACATCAGGAAAATGAAGGCGACCGAGATCGTCGCCGTCAACCAGTGCTCCGGCAACAGCCGCGGCTTCTCCGAGCCGCGTGTCGCCGGTGGCCAGCTCGCCAACGGCGCGATGGGCAATGCGCGCTGGCGCGGCGTGCCGCTGAAGGCCGTGCTGGAGATGGCAGGCGTGCAGAGCGGCGCCAAGCAGGTCACCTTCAACGGCATGGACGGCCCCGTCAGCGACAAGACGCCCGATTTCGTCAAGGCGCTCGATCTCGAGCACGCCACCGACGGCGAGGTGATGCTGGCCTATGGCATGAACGGCGAGGACCTGCCGTTCCTCAACGGCTTTCCGCTGCGCCTGATCGTCCCCGGCTATTACGGCACCTACTGGGTCAAGCACCTCAACGAGATCACCGTCATCGACAATGTCTATGACGGCTTCTGGATGAAGTCGGCCTATCGCATTCCGGACACGCCGAACAATGCGGTCGAGCCGGGCACCGCGCCGAAGGCGACGATCCCGATCAACCGCTTCACCATCCGATCCTTCATCACCAGCGTTCCCGACGGTGCCAAGCTGAAGGCAGGCGGCACGACGCTGCGCGGCATCGCCTTCGACGGCGGCAAGGGCATCAAGGACGTCCAGGTTTCCACCGACGGCGGCAAGACCTGGGTCAGCGCCAAGCTCGGCAAGGATCTCGGCAAATACTCATTCCGTGAATGGAAGCTGCCGGTGAAGCTCGCGGCGGGCGCCCACGAGCTCAGGGTGCGCGCCACCGGCAATGGCGGCGAGACCCAGCCGGATGCGCCACGCTGGAACCCTGCGGGTTATCTACGCAACGTCGTCGAAACCGTCCGCGTCACCGTGGCCTGAGAGAGAATGATCATGCAGCGCACCGTTCTCCTCGCCATCTCACTCACCGTCGCCGCAATGGTGGGTTCGGCGCTTGCAGCGCCGCTCAACTACAAGACGCCCGACGAGGTCGCGGCCTTCAAGCCAGGCCCCAATCTCGAGGTCGTGCAGGGCAATTGCAGCGCCTGCCACTCGGCCGATTACGTCAACACGCAGCCGCCGATGAAGGACAAGAAAGGTTTTTGGCAGGCCGAGGTGACCAAGATGATCAAGGTCTATGGCGCCCCGATCGACGATGCCGATGTCGGCAAGATCGTCGATTATCTGGCCGCGACTTATTGACGGATGGCGCGCGGCGTGCCGATCAATTGACCGCGAAACGGGCAGAATCGGCAAAATCGCTGCGAAGTTGAGCGGAATTCGGCGAAATGCCGATATGGTTTGAGCTACCAAGCCGGCCACATTCCGCGTATCCTGTTAGGACCGAACCGGCCGGTTGGCGGGGACTGGCGGTTCGAGATCTCGGAGGAAGACCCGCGGAGAAGACGTGATGGCTAAAGGTACGGTCAAGTGGTTCAACCCGACGAAGGGTTATGGATTTATCCAGCCTGCGTCGGGCGGCAAGGATGTGTTCGTGCATATCTCGGCAGTGCAGAAAGCCGGTCTGTCGTCCCTGAACGAAGGACAGACGGTGGAATACGAAGAGATCGCAAACCGGGGCAAGACCTCCGCAGAGAACCTCAAAGTATAAGCCCGGCAGCCTTTGCTGCCTCCCGGATCTGTCCGGGAGCCGGGCCAAAAAAATTTTAGAAGACGGCCAGTGCATTCGACGACGGGCGTTGCGATTGCACACGGAGAGCTATTTTCCCGCGAAGACCGCTCGTTCAACGCCACAGCAATGACAATCGCGACGGCCCTTCGTTAGTCCACCGGCAATGGTG
This sequence comes from Bradyrhizobium sp. S3.7.6, assembly GCF_054061875.1. Classification (NCBI taxonomy): domain Bacteria; kingdom Pseudomonadati; phylum Pseudomonadota; class Alphaproteobacteria; order Hyphomicrobiales; family Nitrobacteraceae; genus Bradyrhizobium; species Bradyrhizobium sp. S3.7.6. The sequence continues at coordinate 8,367,684 of NZ_JBSSEQ010000001.1, forward strand.
CGTCGCGCTTGATCTCTTCCATCACCGCATAGGTTCGCGTCTCGCGCACGCCCGGCATCGACAGCAACGTCTCGCCGAGGAAGCGTCGATAGGCGGTCATGTCCGCAAGCCGCGCCTTCACAAGATAGTCGAAGCCTCCTGCAACCATGTGACACTCCAGCACCTCGGGTGCGAGTTTCACCGCGCGCGCGAACCGCTCGAAATTGTCCGGCGTGGTCTTGTCGAGCAGCACCTCGACGAACACCAGAAGACCCAGGCCGAGCCGGTGCGGATTGAGCCGCGCGCCGTAGCCCTCGACAAAGCCCTCCCGCTGCAACCGCTTCAGCCGCTCGCCGACCGAGGTCGGCGAAAGCCCGATGCGCTCCGCAAGCTCGACATTGGCGATGCGCCCGTCCTGCTGCAGAATTGAGAGGATCTTCCGGTCGATTCGATCGAGTTCCATATTTATGTGGCCAATGTACCAATGATCTTCATTTTCTAAGGCAAAATGGCTAATTTGTCTATCGAACTACGGTCTAGCGGGCCTTATCCTGGATTCGAGCCACAGGACACGCCATGCCGAACATCCCGCCGCCCTTCACCGCCCCCTATGCGCCCGATGATGCCGAGATTGCCGCGCGACTCTTGCCCGCTTCGCATCTCGGCCCGCCGCAGGAGGCGCGGATCGACCGCACCGCGACGCGGCTGATCGAGGCGATCCGCAAGCGCGACGACCGGCTTGGCGGGGTCGAGGACATGCTGCGGGAGTTCGCGCTTTCGACCAAGGAGGGGCTCGCCCTGATGGTGCTGGCCGAGGCGCTGCTCCGCGTGCCCGACGCGCGCACCGCCGACCAGTTCATCGAGGACAAGCTCGGCGAAGGCGACTTCATCCACCACGAGACCAAGTCCACGGCCTTCCTGGTCAATGCCTCGGCCTGGGCGCTCGGCCTCTCGGCGCGAGTGATCCAGCCCGGCGAGACGCCCGACGGCACCATCGGCCGGCTGGTGAAGCGGCTGGGCGCGCCGGCGGTGCGCACCGCCACGCGCCAGGCGATGCGGCTGATGGGCAACCATTTCGTGCTGGGGGAGACCATCGAGCAGGCGCTGGAGCGGGGCAAGCCGCGCTCCGGCCAAAAGACGCGCTACTCCTTCGACATGCTCGGCGAGGGCGCGCGCACGGCGGAGGACGCCAGGCGCTATTTCGACGCCTATGCGAGCGCGATTCTGACCATCGGCAAGGCTGCGGGCAGCTATCCCCTGCCCGACCGGCCCGGCATCTCGGTCAAGCTGTCGGCGCTGCATCCGCGCTTCGAGGCCATCAGCCGCAACCGCGTGATGGGCGAGCTGGTGCCGCAACTGCTGGACCTGGCGCAGCGCGCCAAGGCGCATGATTTGAACTTCACCGTCGACGCCGAGGAAGCGGACCGGCTGGAGCTGTCGCTCGACGTGATCGCGGCAACGCTCGCCGATCCCTCGCTCAGCGGCTGGGACGGCTTTGGCCTGGCGATCCAGGCCTATCAGAAGCGCGCGAGCGCCGTGATCGACTATGTCGACGCGCTCGCCCGCGCGCATGACCGCAAGCTGATGGTGCGGCTGGTCAAGGGCGCCTATTGGGACACCGAGATCAAGCGCGCGCAGGAGCGCGGGCTGGACGGCTATCCCGTGTTCACGCGCAAGGCGATGACGGATCTGAACTACGTCGCCTGCGCTTCGAAGCTTTTGAGTCTGCGGCCGCGCATCTTTCCGCAATTCGCCACCCACAACGCGCTGACGGTCGCGACCGTGCTGGAGCTTGCGCAAGATGGCGGCGGCTTCGAATTCCAGCGCCTGCACGGCATGGGCGAAGCGCTCTACGAACAGCTCGCCAAGGATCATCCTGACATCGCCTACCGCACCTATGCCCCGGTCGGCAGCCATCGCGACCTGCTCGCCTATCTGGTGCGGCGGCTGCTGGAGAACGGCGCCAACTCGTCGTTCGTGGCGCAGGCGGCCGACTATCGTGTGCCGGTTGTGGCGCTGTTGCAGCGTCCGGCCGATGCCATCGTCCGGCCGCAAGCGGCGGCCCATCCCAGAATTCCGTTGCCGGGCGATCTGTTCGCGCCGGACCGGCGCAATTCGCGCGGCGTCGAATTCGGCGCGCGCGCGGCGCTCGACCGGCTGCTGGCGGACGCGAAGGCCGAGGCAGCCGACCTCAAGCCCATAGCCGACACAACGCCGGACCGAGCCAATGCGTCGGTGACTGCTGCGCGCGCCGGCTTTGCCGCCTGGAGCCGAACGCCGGCGGCCACGCGCGCGGCCGCACTGGAGCAGGCCGCGCATCTGTTGGAGAGCCGGAGCGCCCATTTCATCGCGCTGCTGCAAGCCGAGGGCGGCAAGACGCTGGACGATGCGCTATCGGAGCTGCGCGAGGCCGCCGACTTCTGCCGCTACTATGCCGCACAGGGTCGAAAGCTGTTCGGCGTTGAGGCCGCCATGCCGGGCCCGACCGGCGAGAGCAATGCGCTCGCGATGCGCGGCCGCGGCGCCTTCGTCGCGATCTCGCCGTGGAATTTCCCGCTGGCGATCTTCATGGGCCAGGTCACGGCGGCGCTGATGGCCGGAAACAGCGTGATCGCAAAACCCGCCGAGCAGACGCCGCGCATCGCGCGTGAGGCCGTAGCGCTGCTGCACGAGGCCGGCATTCCCAGGAGCGCGCTGCATCTCGTCACCGGTGACGGCCGCATCGGCGCCGTGCTGACGGCGCATGCCGACATCGCCGGCGTCGTCTTCACCGGCTCGACCGAGGTCGCGCGCCTGATCAACCGGACGCTCGCCGCCAAGGAGGGGCCGATCGTGCCGCTGATCGCGGAGACCGGCGGTATCAACGCCATGATCGCGGATGCGACCGCGCTGCCCGAGCAGGTCGCCGACGACGTCGTGACCTCGGCCTTCCGCTCCGCCGGCCAGCGCTGCTCGGCGCTGCGGCTGCTGTTCGTGCAGGAGGATGTCGCCGACCGCATGATCGAGATGATCGCGGGCGCGGCGCGCGAATTGAAGATCGGCGACCCCGGCGATGTCGCGACCCATGTCGGTCCGGTGATCGACGCTGAGGCCAAGCAGCGCCTCGATGCGCATATCGCGCGGATGAAGTGCGAGGCGCGGCTACACTTTGCAGGCACTGCGCCCGACGGCTGCTTCGTCGCCCCGCACATTTTCGAGCTCAAGGACGCCGGCCAGCTCACCGAGGAGGTGTTCGGCCCGATCCTGCACGTCGTGCGCTATCGCGCGGAAAACCTCGACCGCGTCCTGCAGGCGATCGAGCGCAGCGGCTATGGACTCACGCTCGGCATTCACTCCCGGATCGACGACACCATCGAGGCGATCATCGATCGCGTCCAGGTCGGCAACATCTATGTCAACCGCAACATGATCGGCGCCGTGGTCGGCGTGCAGCCATTCGGCGGCAACGGGCTGTCCGGAACCGGCCCGAAAGCGGGCGGCCCGCATTATCTCGCACGCTTTGCGACCGAGCAGACCGTGACGATCAACACCGCGGCAGCCGGCGGCAATGCCGCGCTGCTTGCGGGGGAGGAGTGAAGCCCTGCGCCTGGCGCCGTTGCATCCCGCCGAAACATCGGTCTAATGCTGCCATGACTTGACCTGCGCCAATTCCAGCGCGCGGGAAACAACAAGAGCGAGGGAGCTACGCCGCGATGGAAAAGGCCATTTTTGCAGGGCTCAAGGTTCTGGACTGCGCGAGCTTCATCGCAGCGCCCGCCGCCGCGACCGTGCTGTCGGATTTCGGCGCCGACGTCATCAAGATCGAGCCGCCCGGCGCCGGCGACCCCTACCGCAATCTGCCCAACATTCCGGGCTATCCGACCAGCGAGCACAATTTCGCCTGGCTGCTGGAGGCCCGCAACAAGAAAAGCATCGCGCTCGACCTCTCCAAGCCGGAGGCGCAGGCCGTGCTCTACAAGCTGGTCGAAGAGGCCGACGTCTTCATCACCAACATGCCGCCGCCGGTGCGCGCCAAGCTCGGCATCACCTATGATCATCTCGCCCATCTCAACGACCGGCTGATCTACGCCTCCTTCACCGGCTATGGCGAAAAGGGCGAAGAGGCCAACAAGCCCGGCTTCGACAGCAACGCCTATTGGGCGCGTTCAGGCCTGATGGACCTCGTCCGCGCCGACACCCACACGACGCCGGCCCGCTCGGTCGCCGGCATGGGCGACCATCCCTGCGCCATGGCGTTCTATGGCGCCATCGTCACCGCGCTGTATCAGCGCGAGAAGACCGGCAAGGGCTCGCATGTCGCCTCCAATCTGATGGCGAACGGGGTGTGGGCCGCGGGCACGCTGGCGCAGGCAAAACTGTGCGGCTCCAAGTTCGCCGAGAGGCGGCCGCGCGAACGTGCGCTGAACGCCGTGGCCAACCACTACCAGTGCAAGGACGGCCGCTGGTTGATCCTGTCGCTGCTGAGCGAGGAGAAGCAGTTTCCGATACTGGCCAGATGCCTGGGACGCGAGGACCTGATTGACGATCCGCGTTTCGCCACCAAGGCCGACCGTCACGCCCGTTCGGTCGAACTGATCAAGATTTTTGACGAGACCTTCGCCACCAGGGATCTTGCCGAATGGCGCAAGATCCTCGACGGCAACGGCCTCGTGTTCGGCATCGTCGGCATTCTCGACGACATCCCCAACGACAAGCAGATGCTCGACAACGAGGTGCTGGTGCCGTTCGAGAACGACACCATGCTCACCATCTCCAGCCCGATCTGGATCGACGGCGCCAAGAAGGTCCAGCCGCGCAAGCCGCCCGCCGTCGGCGAGCACAGTGACGAGATTTTGCGCGGGGCGGGATACGACGAGAAGGCGATCAAGCAGCTGCGGGGTTCGGGGGCGGTCGGCTAGAAGCGTCGCTGGCGCAACCCCCGTCATTGCGAGCGCAGCGAAGCAATCCAGAATCCCATCGCGGATGCATTGCTGGATTGCTTCGCTGCGCTCGCAATGACGGCGTGGAAGCATCCCGGTATAACGATCGGCAAAGCTCCCGCGCCGCGAGGTCCCATGCCCAGCTACCGCCTGCACTACTTCCCGGAATCCGGCAACAGCTACAAGCTGGCGTTGATGCTGACGCTTTGCGGCGAGACGTTCGAGCCGGTGTGGACCGATTTTGGCGGCGGCGTCACGCGCACGGCGGAATGGCGCAAGGCCGTGAACGCGATGGGCGAGAATCCCGTGCTCGAGGTCGACGGCGTGAAGATGACGCAGACCGCACCGCTCCTGCTCAAGCTTGCCGAGCAGTACGGCCGTTTCGGCGCGGAGACCGAGGAGGAAAAGTTCGAGCTGCTGCGCTGGCTGTTCTGGGACAACCACAAGCTCACCGGCTACATGGCGACCTATCGCTTCATGCGGGCGTTCACTGAGAAAAACGATCCGCAGGTGCTGAAGCATTTTCGCCGGCGGCTCGAGGACTTCCTCGGCATTCTCGACGGACATCTCCAGCATAATGCCTTTGCGATCGGGGCGAAGCCGACGATCGCCGATATCTCGATGATGGCCTACCTGCACTATCCGAGCGACGAGCACGGCTTTGATTTCGCGGCGAGCCACCCTGCCATTCACGCCTGGCTCGGCCGCATGGCCGCGCTGCCCGGCTGGAAGCCGGCCTATGAGCTCTTGCCCGGCAAGCGGATGACGAATTACGCGAAGTGAGGGCGCTGGCACTAACCCCGCAGTGCCAGCCAGCCCAGCGTGAACAGAATCCCGCCGACGATGACGACCACCGCGACCGCCCAGGTGCTGACGCGGATGCTGCCGGTGACCTGCTTGGCTTCCTCATTGCGCGCGATCTCGCGATTGCGCTCCTTATCGGCGTCGCTGGTCTCAGTCATGGGTCATCCAAATCGGTTGCGGGCTTTATCTGGCGCGTGATCCTTTCGAAAAACCGCTACACGCTGTTTCGGATCACGCGCTAACGCGTCTTGATGAAGCACATGCCGATGCGGCTCGATGCCGCGGCAGCCTGACAGGTGAGACCTTTAGCACAGCTCCATGACGTAAAACTCTTATCCGACGCTCCCGATCCCGCATTTTGCAGGGAACAATGGGCACCCCAGCCATCCTGATATTCGGTGCCGGCCAGCTCGCCGCTGCCGCGGGTCTGCGGCCGGCTGGCAAATCCGCGTGAGAAATCAGGGCGTTTTCCCGCGGCGAATGCGGTGAGGATGTCGCGGCGGCGGACCTGGTCGCCGAAGAAGTGCGGCGAGGCCGGCACGATGGTGGAGTTCGACGGCTTGTCCGCCAGCCAGTCGACGCCGGGGAAATGGAAGCCGCCGATGCCGCGGGTCTGGTGGCAGCCGCCGCAGGTGACGTCGTTGAGGCGGCGCTGGAAGCCCGCGACCGAGCGGATGTTCTGCATGTCGATGCCACGCGCCGCCGCCTGCTTCAGCGCGCCGACCACGTCGTTGTCGTTGAAGACGGGCTCGCCCTTGTTGCTGTCCCTGTCCTCCCCTTGCACCATGCCGAACTCCGGCTGCAACGGCGAAGCATCGAGGCCCGCCGGCGTCGGCACCACCGCGGCCTTGGCCAGGAATTTCTCGGGGATCAGCACCGTGCCGCGATCGAACTCGCGGAGATTTTCCGGCGCAAGCAGCCAGGCCTTGAAGTCACGTCGAAGATCGTCGTCGGCGAGGATGCGGTCGCGATCGATCTGGTTCTCCAGCGTCGATTCCTCGAACGTCTTCGTCGCGGCGTTATACTTGAACACCTTGAGCAGATAGTCGGAGCGGAAATCGTGCAGTGCCGATTTCGGCGCGATGGAGATCTGGATATTGGTCTCGATGCGGTCGAGCATGGCGTCGGAAGGGGAGATGCCGCTGCCGATCAGCCCCTGCCAGTCGCCATTGTCGAGCCAGCGCCGCGCGACCTCGGCGCAGGTAACAGGCTTGCCGCTCGCATCGGTCTGGCGCGCATCGCGTGCCTTCATCACCAGATTGAACGTCATCGGCAGACGCGTTGCGGTCTTGCCACCTTCCGGCTTACTCTCGAAACGCACCAGCCGATAGATCAGCCTGATCTCGCCGCACGCCTCCTCCGAGACATAGGCGCGGTCCATGCGATTGACGATGCCGGCCAGCACGAAGCGGGTGTCGCGCGATTTGAGATTGGCCCGATCGAACAGCTGCACGTCAAAGCCTTCACCGACGCCGATGGTCTCGGTCGGGTACGCCGCCTTCTGCCTGATGATGTAGCGGTCGAACTCCGCGTCGATCGCGGGTGGAATTCCCTTGAGCTGCGACAGCGACGAGAACAGCAAATCGGTCGTCAGCGGAACGTTTGCGTTCCGCTCCGGCCATAGCAGGCGCGAGATCGTGAGCGAATCGTTCTGGTCGAGCTTGCGGAGCAGATCGGGATCGATGATCGCCGTGCCGCGCGTCAACGGCGCGTTCTCCGCTGCGAAAAGCGAAGCAGTCCCGCCAAGCAAGACGGCGGCAGCAACGAGAATTCGCAACGCGCGGCTCATGCCTTCAGTAACACCGCGTAAGCCGGCCTATTCAAGTCAAAAGGCGCCTCACATGGTGGTGAAGCGCCTCTTTGAAGAGCGGAGATCGAACGCTCAGCGTGCGACGATCAGGCCCTTGCTGGTGACGACGACCCAGCGGCCGTCCTGACGGCGGATCGCATCGACGCGGCCAATTCCGGGGATGGGGTCACCGGCATAGACCTCGTAGAGGCCGCCGCGGCCCTCGATCAGCGCGCCGCCATTGGCAACGTCCCGCAGAACCCAGCCGTCGATCGTCGGCAACCGGCCGACCTCGGTCTTGGGCGCGGCAGGGGCCGGAACCGGTGCAGCGGCTGCGGTCGCAACCTGGGTCGGCGCGATCGAGCCGGTGGTCTCCTTCGCGGCGGCAGCCGCGGCCTGCGCGGGGGCCGCGGGCGGCGTGGCGCGGAGCTTGTCGACGGTCTCGGACAGCTTTGCGATTTTGGCCATCGGCTCGGCCTGGGCCTTCTCGAGCTTGTCGAGGCGGTCATTGGACCGGTTGAACTGGCTGAGGCCAGTCTTGGAGGTGTGCTCGACATTCGCCTTCAGTGCGACGACATCGGCATCGATCCGGGCAACCGAGGATTCCAGCGCGCTGGTGTCGGCGACCTGCACCGGCGCGGGGGCCGGGGCCGCGAAGTGCATCATGCCCGCAGTCGCGAGCGCGCCGCTGATGGCGCCGACGCTGGCCGCAATCGCCACCACCGCGGCCATCGCCGACAGGCGGCGCTTGCCGCCGGTCTCGCGCGGCTCGTCCGCCTTCACATGCGGGGCAAACTCTTCGCGCTCCCAGGAGCGCTCCGACGGTGCCATGACGATGAGCTTGCCGGGCTTTGGCTCGGGCTTGGTCTCGGCCCTGGTTTCGAACTTCGGCACCTCGACCTTGGGCGGCTCGACCTTGGGGGCTTCAGCCTTCACCGGATCAGCTTTGGGCGGCGCTTCATGGTCGGGCGCAATCGAGGGAGCCTCGATGCCGGCAGCCTCGACGGCCTGCGGCGCGGTCACCGCGGCTTCGACGCTCGTATCCTGGGCAGCCTGCTCAGCCATTGGTTCGCTCACAGTTCGAATACTCCACTCTGGATTGACCTTTTGGTAACTTTCATTGCTTGCGAAATCCTTACTTCGGGACCCGCTTACCGAAATTTTAGGAAGTCATCCGGGGCCGAATTGGGCCGGGAACGTGGAACCGGTGTGGCGGGCGTGAAACAAATTGTAAGCCGGGGAAGATGAACGGCCGCGGAATGGGTGCCTCCACACCGTCATTGCGAGCACAGCGAAGCAATCCAGAATCTTTCCAAAGCCGCCGTCTGGATTGCTTCGTCGCGAGAGCTCCTCGCAATGACGGAGCGCGCCGCACCCGCCGGCTCCCAATCACTATCCGTCACATCACGACCGGCGCATCCGGCAGCTCGTTCGCATGCGGGCCCTGCGGCGGGAAATGTCGCGACAGCTCGCGCGACACCGCCGCGATGCCGCCGATCACGCCGCGCTCGAACTGGCCGGAGGCGAACTCGGCCTCCATCGCGCGGCAGATGTTCTCCCAGCCCTCGGCACCGACCTTCGCGTGAATGCCGCGGTCGGCAACGATCTCGACGTCGCGATCGGCGAGCAGGAGATAGATCAGGACGCCGTTGTTGTGCGCGGTATCCCAGATGCGCAAGTGAGAGAACACGTCGAGCGCACGCTCACGGGCCGGCTGGTTGCGGAACAGCGGTCGCCCGTCGAGCGCGCCTTCGACGACGAAGCGGACCTGGCCGGAATGTGTGCTCTCACCCTGCTTGATCGCCTGCTCGATGCGGGCGAGCACCTTTGGCGGGAAGATTTGCTTCGCCCGCCAATGATGCTGCACGAGATGTCTGGCAATGCGCTTCATGCTCATGACCGCTACCAGCTCCCCGAGGCGCCGCCGCCGCCAAAACTGCCGCCACCGCCGCTGAAGCTGCCGCCGTCGCTGGACGACGATCCGCTGCTCCAGCCGCCTCCCGAAGAGCCGCTCGACCACGAGCCGCCGCGCGACGATCTCGTGGCTGGCGCCATCGCCGCAAACAGATCGGCGATGAAGCCGATGACGAAGCCCAGCGCTCCGAGCGCGAGCGCGATTGCAAAGGACCCGAGAATGAGCCAGGTCAGCGCCGCGATGATGCAGCCGGTCGCCAAGGAGCCAAGCAGCCGCCCCAGCATGGCCCGGAAGAAGCCGCCGACCCCGATCGAGGCGAACAGCGTCACGATGAACAGCGGCGCGATATCATCCAGATTACCGAAATTCACAGTCGGCGAAGGTACTGGCAGCGGCTCCCCGTCGATCACGCGGATCATGCGATCGACACCATCCGAGATGCCGCCGCCGAAATCGCCCGTCCTGAATTTCGGCGTGATGATCTCGTCGATGATCCGCCGCGAGGTGACGTCGGTGAGCGCGCCCTCGAGGCCGTAGCCGACCTCGATGCGCAAATGCCGGTCGTTCTTGGCGACGACGAGGATCGCGCCGTCGTCCACCTTCTTGCGGCCGACCTTCCAGGCGTCGGCAACGCGGATGGAAAACTGCTCGATCGTCTCCGGCTGCGTGGTCGGCACGATCAGGACGGCGACCTGGCTGCCTTTTCGAGTCTCGAAGTCTCGCAGCTTTTGCGACAGCGCGGCGACGTCGGCGCTGGAGAGCGTGCCGGTCTGGTCGACCACGCGACCTGTGAGTTGCGGCACGGCGACATCGGCCAAGGCGGGGAAATTGAAGGCGAGGAGGAGTACGAATACGGCTATCGCTTGCCACAACCTCGCTGTCATCGCCCGGCTTGACCGGGCGATCCAGTATTCCAGAGACGCCGGCGGATTACGGAGAAGCTGCGGCGTACTGGATTCCCCGCCTTCGCGGGGAATGACGGCGGTGGGTGGGGCTGGGCGCATTCGCAAAACGGCGCGCAGCTACTTCGACGGCGCGGGCGCCGGGTTGAAATCGACCTTCGGCGCGGTCGAGATCTCCTTTTCGTTCTCGACCGCGAAATTCGGCTTCTCCTTGTAGCCGAACATCATCGCGGTGAGGTTGCTCGGGAAGGAGCGAATGGTGACGTTATAGTCCTGCACCGCCTTGATGTAGCGGTTGCGCGCGACCGTGATGCGGTTCTCGGTGCCTTCGAGCTGCGACATCAAATCCTTGAACAGCGCATCGGACTTGAGCTGCGGATAGTTCTCGGTGACGACCAAGAGACGTGACAGCGCGCTGGAGAGCTCGCCCTGGGCGGCCTGGAACTTCTGGAAGGCGGCGGGGTCGTTCAGCACCTCAGGCGTCGCCTGGATGCTGCCGACCTTGGCGCGCGCATTGGTGACGCCGAGCAGCACGTCCTTCTCCTGCTGCGCAAAACCCTTCACCGAGTTGACGAGATTGGGCACGAGATCGGCTCGGCGCTGATACTGGTTCACGACCTCGGACCAGTTGCCCTTGATCTGCTCGTCCTCGCTCTGGATGGCGTTGTAGCCGCAGTTGGTCAGGCTCAGCGAGGCCAGAGCCGCCAGCACGGTCAGGATCTTGCGCATCAAATTCCTCCCGGTGAAATCTGGCGTAAACTATCAGATTGAACGCGCGGGGTGCCAGACATCTTGTGCCGGCGGCGCGAAAAGCAACCGACTGACGCAAGCCCCTTGCCTATCCCTGGCCGACATAGTCAACTTGAGCAAAACAAGAACGGAAACGCCAAGGGGAACGCGATGAGCTCGTTCGAGACCATCCTCGTGGAGAGGCCCGAGCCGGCGATTGCCCGGATCGTGATGAACCGGCCCGAGGCGCGCAACGCGCAGAACCTGCAGATGACCTACGACCTCAACGCCGCCTTCGACGAGGCGGTGCAGGACGACGCGGTCAAGGTGATCATCCTCGCCGGCAACGGGCCGCATTTCTCATCGGGCCACGATCTGCGCCCCGGCGGCAAGAACGCCGCAGGTGTCGATTTTCCGCCGATCGGAAATTGGGGCGGCTTCGCGGAGGCGAACGCGCATGGCCGCTTCGCGCGCGAACAGGAAATCTATCTCCAGATCACGCGGCGTTGGCGCAACCTCGCCAAGCCGACCATTGCCGAGGTGCACGGCAAGTGCATTGCCGGCGGGCTGATGCTGGCCTGGGCCTGTGACCTCATCGTCGCCAGCGACGATGCGCAGTTCTGCGATCCCGTGGTGACCATGGGCGTCTGTGGGGTCGAATGGTTCGTGCATCCCTGGGAGCTCGGACCGCGCAAGGCCAAGGAGTTTTTGTTCACGGCCGACGCATGGAGTGCGCAGGAGGCGCATCAGCTCGGCATGGTCAACCGGGTCGTGCCGCGCGCGGAGCTTTCAGCGTCGGTGCTGGAGCTGGCGCGCCGGATCGCATCAAAGCCGTCCTTCGCGCTGAAGCTGACCAAGGAAGCCGTGAACCGCTCGGTCGATGTGATGGGCCAGCCCGCCGCGATCGACCAGGCCTTTGCGCTGCATCAGCTCTGTCACGCCCATAACCTTCAGGAGTTCGGCATGGTGGTCGATCCATCCGGACTGCATCCCTCCGTGCGCAAGCCGCCGGCGGCCGCGGAGTAACGACATGGACCTCAATCTGAGTGACGAGCAACGGCTGCTGCGCGAAAGCGCGGAACGCTTCGTGGCCGAGAGCTACGACGCCGATCATCGCCGCAAAATGGCGAACGATCCGTCCGGCTTCAGCCCTGCGGTGTGGAAGCAGTTCGCCGAGCTTGGTTGGCTGGCACTGCCGATCGCGGAAGAGTTTGACGGGCTCGGTGGCGGCGCGGTCGAGATCGGCATTCTGATGGAAGCCTTCGGCCGCGGGTTGGTGTCGGAACCGTATGTTGCAACGGTGGTGCTTGGAGCCTCGCTCATCGACAAATGCGGCAGCACCGCGCAGAAGCAGGCGAGGCTGCCGAAGGTCGCGGATGGATCGCTGAAGCTCGCCTTTGCCCATTCCGAGCGCACGGCGCGGTTCGATCTCGCAAAGGTCGCGACCGTCGCCCACAAGACGGCGCAAGGCTGGCGTCTTGCCGGCAGCAAGATCGCGGTGCTCGAGGGCCACGCCGCCGACGAGATCATCGTATCCGCGCATGTCCACGACCATCAGGGACCGTCGGGGCGGATCGGCCTGTTCCTGGTGCCGGCAAAGACACCGAGCCTCGCCATCAGCGACTACGAGCGTCTCGGCGGCGGACGGGCCTGCAATATCGAGCTGTCCGGCGTCGAGCTGCCGGAGGATGCCCTGCTCGGCGACGGACATGACGCCCTGCCCGCGATCGAATGGGCCATCGATCGCGCCATGGCTGCGTTAGGTGCCGAAGCCGTCGGCCTCATGCAGACGCTGCTCGACACCACGCTGGAATACACCAAGATCCGAAAGCAGTTCGGCCGGCCGCTCTCAGCCAACCAGGTGATCCGCCACCGCCTCGCCGACATGGCAATGCAGGTCGACGAGGCGCGCTCGATGGCGCTGCGCGCCGCGCTGAAGGTGGACAGCCCGCCGATCGAGCGCGCGCGGGCCGCCTCCGGTGCGAAAGCGAAGATCGGCAAATGCGCGCGCTTCGTCGGCGAGCAGTCGATCCAGCTTCATGGCGGCATGGGCGTCACCGAGGAGCTCGAGGTCGGCGCCTATTTCAAGCGGCTGGTCGCCTTCGACACGCTGTTCGGCGGCAGCGCGCACCATTACAGCCGCCACGCCCAGCTTGGCCGCACGGCCTGACACAAGGAGCGCATCATGGACCTCTCGTTCAACACCGAGGAGCGCGCTTTCCAGGACGAGGTGCGCGGCTTCATCGCCAAGAATCTCACCGAGGAGATGAAGCGCGCAACCGCGCTGACGCCGTCGGTGTTCTCCGATCCTGATATCGGCATGGCCTGGCAGCGCGCGCTGCACCGGCAGGGCTGGGGCGCACCGGGCTGGCCGGTCGAATATGGCGGTCCGGACTGGACGCCGGCGCAGCGCTGGATTTTCGAGACCGAAAGCGCTCGGGCCGGCGTGCCCAATGTCAACGTGATGGGCGTGAAGATGGTCGGGCCTGTTATCATCGGCTTCGGTTCGCCCGAGCAGAAGAACTTTTATCTACCGCGCATTCTCTCCGGCGAGGATTATTGGTGCCAGGGCTATTCCGAGCCGGGCTCCGGCTCCGATCTCTCGTCGCTGAAGACGCGCGCGGTGCGCGACGGCGACGACTACATCATCAACGGCACGAAAATCTGGACCACGCATGCCCACCACGCCAACCGCATGTTCGCGCTGGTGCGCACCAGCGACGGACCGCGGCAGCAGGACGGCATCAGTTTTATTCTCATCGACATGACAACGCCGGGCATCACCACGCGCCCGATCCTGACCATCGGCGGCGACCACGAGGTCAACCAGGTGTTCTTCGACGACGTGCGTGTGCCCGTGGCCAATCGCGTCGGCGAGGAAGGCAAGGGCTGGACCTACGGCAAGTATCTGCTCGAGTTCGAGCGGGGCTCCGGCATTGCGTCAGCGAAGCTGCGCGAGGGACTGAAGGCGATCGCGGAGCTGGCCGAGTCGGACCTGACCGGCCGCGCGATCGACAGCCCGGATATCGCCGTGCGCATCTCCGAGGTCGAAATCGACATCGACGCGCTGGAGATGACCGAGCTGCGCGTGCTCTCCGCACTTCAGACCGGGCAAAATCCCGGCGCGGTGTCGTCGATCCTGAAGCTGCGCAACAGCGAGATCCGGCAGGCCGTGACGCGGCTGGGGGCCGACGTGATCGGCCACGACGCCCTCGCGGTCGAGCCGATGCGCCCGCTCTACAAGCTCAACCACGCGCCGGCGACGCCTGAGGAGATGCTGACGGTGGTGCCGGAATATCTCAACGGCCGCGCCTACACGATCTTCGGCGGCACCTCGGAGATCCAGCGCGACATCATCGCGAAGATGATGCTGGGGATTTGAGGGCGTGGGGATTTAGCCAGAGCTGGCGCGGCATTCTCCGCTGTCGTCCCGGACAAGCGCAGCGAAGCGAAGCGCAGATCCGGGACCCATAACCACGGGGTGAGGTTATGGCGCGAGCTGGTCACCACGAGTCTTCGTCAAACAACGTCCTGTGGTTATGGGTCCCGGGTTCGCGCGTTGCGCGCCCCGGGACGACAGTTGGGTATGAGGCGGCAGCTAGCGCAACAACGCCTTCCGCTAACCCGCCACCTTCGCGTCCCGGATCGCCTTCCAGATCTTCTGCGGCGTCAGCGGCGTGTTGAGCTGGGTGATGCCGAGCTCGGCGAGTGCGTCCATCACGCCGTTGGTGACGCAGGGCGGGCCGCCGATGGCGCCGGATTCGCCGCAGCCCTTGGCGCCGAGCGGATTGGTGCGGCAGGGCGCGGAGTCGTCGAGCGTGACCTCGATCGGCGGAACGTCGTCAGCACGGGGGATGCAATAGTCCTGGTAGCTCGCGGTGAGGAGCTGGCCGTCCTCATCGTAGGACACGCCCTCGTACAGCGCTTGTCCAATGCCCTGCGCGACGCCGCCATGGATCTGGCCGGTGACCAGCATCGGGTTCACGGCGACACCGACGTCGTCGACGGTGGTGTAGCGCACGACCTTGGACACGCCGGTCTCCGGGTCGATCTCGACCTCGCAGATATGCGTGCCGTTCGGCCAGCTTGGGCCATCGACCTCACCTTCGGAATCGACGCTGAGCTTGGCGCCGCCCTCCTTCTCGGCGAGATCGAACAGGCTGATGCGGCGGTCGGTGCCGACCACGGTGAGCATGCCGCCCTGATATTCGATATCCTCGACCGAGGTCTCGAGCACGTTGGCCGCCTTCTCGCGCGCCTTCTGAATCAGGTCGTTGGAGGAAACTGCCACGGCCGTGCCGCCGACGAACAGCGAGCGCGAGCCGACGCTGCCGAAGCCCATCGCAAGATCAGTGTCACCCTGGACGACGTCGATCTTGTCCATGGCAATGCCGAGCGTGTCGGAGATCATCTGGGTATAGGTGGTCTGCAGCCCCTGCCCCATCGCCATGGTGCCGGAATGCAGCACGACGCGGCCCTGCGACGTCGCATGCAGGCTGACCTTCTCGGTGTGGGCGCGGCCGCCGGTCCATTCGATGTAGGACGTGAGCCCGCGGCCGTAGAGCAGGCCCTTCTTCTTCGCCGCCTTCTTGCGCGCGGCAAAGCCGTCCCAATCCGCAAGCTTCACGGCGCGATCGAGCATGTGCGCGAAGGCGCCGGAATCGTAAACCTGGCCCGCAGCGTTGGTGTAGGGCAGCTGCGTCGGCTTGATGTAGTTCGCCTTACGGATCGCACGCGGATCCATGCCGATCTTTCGCGCGGCGGCGTCGAACAGACGCTCGACGATGAACACCGCTTCAGGCCGGCCCGCGCCGCGATAGGCGCCGACCGGCGCGGTGTGGGTCATCACCGACTGCACCTCGAAATGCACCAGCGGCAAATCGTAGACGCCGGTCTGCACGAACGGCCCGAGCACCAGAGGGATGATGTTCGCCGCGCCCGAGGAGTACGCGCCGGTGCAGCCGATCGACTTGACGCGATAGGCCAGCACCTTGCCCTTCTCGTCGAGCGCGAAGGAGGCCGTCGAGGTGAGATCGCGGCCATGGGTGCCGCCGACGAATTCGTCGGTGCGGTCGCCGCGCCAGCGGATCTTCCTGTTCAGCTTGGTTGCGGCATAGGCGACGATGCCATCCTCGGGATAGAGGTTGGTCTTCTGGCCAAAGCCGCCGCCGATGTCGCCGACCAGCACGCGGACGCTGTCCTTGGGGCGCTTGAGCACGGCTTCCGCCAGCACGTCGCGGGTCGAGGCCGGCGTCTGCGACTGCACATGCAGGAGGAGGCGGCCGGTCTTCTTGTCAATCTCGGCAATGGTCGAGCGCGGCTCCATCGCGGAGGGCACCAGACGCTGGCTGACGATGTCGAGCTCGACCGTATGCGCAGCCTTGGCAAACGCTTCGTCCGCCTTGGCGGCATCGCCATAGCTCATCGCGCCGACGATGTTGTCGGGCGCCTCGGGCCATACCACGGGCGCGCCGGGCTTGACCGCCTCGACAGGATCGACCACCGCGGGCTGCACGTCGTATTCGATCACGATCGCTTCGGCCGCGCTTTGCGCTTCCGCACGAGAGGCGGCCACCACCGCCGCAATCGCTTCGCCGGCGTAGCGGACGATCTCATGGGCGAGCAGGCGGCGCGGCGGCACCGTCATCGGCTTGCCGTCGGGGCGCTTGAAGATGCTCAGGGTCGGAATGGTGCCGATATCGTCCTTGACGAGGTCAGCGCCGGTGTAGATCGCGGTGACGCCCGGCATCGATGCCGCAGCGCCGGTGTCGATCGAGACGATCTTCGCGTGGGCATGCGGCGAGCGCAGCACATGCAACCACAGCGCGCCTTCCTCCGGCTTGTCGTCGATGAACTGCCCCTTCCCGGTGAGCAGCCGCTGGTCTTCCAAACGCTTGACGGGCTGGCCCGCTCCGAAACGCAAATTGCCGGGAAGAATGTTCATTCCGTGGGGTCCTCAGGGTCTTTTCGAAACTGCGGGCAGCCTTTTAGCGGATCGATCGGAGGCATACCAGCCGCGGTTTTGGGCGGGATATCCACGATTTCGGCATGCCGTCTCGCAAATCCGCGATTCCGTAGGGTGGGCAAAGGCGCGCTTGCGCCGTGCCCACCATCTCTCAACGGATGATCGGGATGGTGGGCACGCTACGCTTTGCCCACCGAAAGGCACTGCTACGGAGAAAGCTCCCTCAACGCCGCTTCCACGACCTTGCGCGCCTCCACGGTCAGCGCGGCCTGCGGCGGGACGGGATCGCCGACGTCGTAGCCCTGGATCGCCAAGCCCGCCTTGATGCAGGCGGCGAGGTTGAAGCGGGCGAAAGCCTCGTTGATCCGCCACAGTCTGCGTTGGAGCGCCATGGCCTCGTCCCAGCGGCCGGCCTTGCAGAGGTCGTAGAGCGCGACGCTCTGGCGCGGGATGATGCAGGCCGGTCCCGCCATCCAGCCGAGCCCGCCGATCAGCATCACCGCCGCCGGGATATGGGCGGAAGCCGAGAACACGCGCAAGGCATCGCCGCAGCGGTTCATGATCGAGAGCAGCCGGCCGGTATTGGTCGAGGCGTCCTTGATGTAGCCGATGCGCGGATGTTCAGCGAGGCGCGCGATGATGTCGAGGGTGAGGTCGGAGCGCTGGAATTGCGGATTGGTGTAGATGACGACGGGGATGTCGACGGCATCCGCGATGCTGCGGAAGTAGGATTCGACCTGGGCGTCGGCGAGCGGAAAGTACGCTTCCAGGATCGCCAGGATGCCGTTGGCGCCGAGCCTCTGATAGGCCCTCGCCTGCGCCACTGCGTCCGCCGTCGCGGTGGAGGCGACGCCGGCCACAACCGGCACGCGGCCCTTCGCGGCCTCGATGGTGGTCTGCACGATCGCGGTGCGTTGCGCGGCATTGAGATAGGCGAACTCGCCAGTCGAACCCAGCGGCGTCAGCCCGTGCACGCCTGCGCCGATCAAATCGTCGCAGAGCTTGCCGAGGACTTCGGTGCGCACCGTGCCATCGGCATCGACGGGCGAAACGAGATAGGGAAAGACGCCGTGAAAATCGGGCATGTCAGGCTGAACCCCGGAAAATTGGCTAGCGCCTGACCGGTCATAGCAATGCCCGCGCTAGCGATCAAACCCTGATCAGGCGCACCCGCGTGCCCCAGGGATCGACGGCCTCCAGACCGTTGGCGAGCGCTGTGACCTGCGCACCGCCTTTGCGCAGGCGTTCCTCCTGCGCGGCGAGAATGTCCTGCTTCGCCATCACCAGCGAGAACCAGGCAAGCCCCGTCGTCTGATCGTCACGTTGGCCGGCCCCCTGGCTCTGCCAGACGTTCATGCCGAGGTGATGGTGATAGCGGCCCGACGACAGGAACGCGGCGCCGCCACGGCGGCGGGTCGGATCGAGGCCGACCGTGCCGTGATAGAACCGTTCGGCCTCGGCGAGATCGCCGACACGCAGATGCATGTGGCCGACGCGCAGACCGTCCGGCGCCTTGGCGTAGTCTGCCACGCGCGTGTTGGTCAGCGACAAGAGGTCAGGGATGTTGAGCTCGTCGCTCGCCATCTTCACGCTGCCCTCGCTCCACTGCCATTGCGAGGGATCGCGGTCGGCATAGACCTCGATGCCGTTGCCTTCGGGGTCGTCGAGATAGACGGATTCACTGACGAGATGATCGGCAAAGCCCGACAGCTTCACGCGATGCGAGGCGGCGTGCACCAGCCAGCGCGCGAGATCTTTGCGCGACGGCATCAGGAAGGCGGTGTGGTAGAGGCCCGCGGCGTTGCGCGGCTCGATCGCGGCCTCGGGACGGGCTTCCAGCACGAGCAGCGTGATGCCGGCCGTGCCGAGCGTCGCGGCGGTCGCGGAGCGCTCCATCACGGTGAGCCCGATCACGTCGCGATAGTAGTCCGCGACCTTGTCGAGGTTCTTGACCCGGAGCGTCACCATGCCCACCCGCATCGGCGTGCGGCTGGCATAGGTCGGCCCGCCGCCTTGCGGCATGCCCTCGGCCCGAGCGGCGGCGGCGGCCGCCATCGCGAGCGAGGTCGCACCGGCGAGTTGAAGCAGGGTGCGGCGGGTGAGGTCGACGGTCATCGGTCGGGGCTCGCTGGAAACGCTGGAGGTCGTACAGTGCAATTCCTGGATTGCTACACGTTCCCGTGAAGGCGTCCCAATCACATGTTCGTCGGCCGCGGCCCTGCGGAGGCCGGTCCGCCCCGTCTGTCCTGGCCACCCGGCCAGTTTCGCAATCGCCCGCGACATCCCAGATTGAGGATAATCTACAGGAGCCTTCCATGACCGACCCCACTCCTCTGTCGTCCCTTTCGTCCGCGCTCGCGGATGTCGTGGCGCGCACCGCGCCGTCCGTCGTCGCCGTGCATTCGCATCGCTCCCGCGCCACCGGCTTCGTCTGGAAACCCGGCTTGATCGTCACTGCCGACGAAGCGCTGGCCGACGAGGGCGATATCCAGATCAGCCTCCCCGACGGCAGCAATGCTGCCGCCACAATCGTCGGCCGCGACCATACGACCGACATCGCGCTGTTGCGCACCGATGCCAGTCTTGCGCCGGTCAAGCTGGCCGCGACCGTTCCGCCCCTCGGCACGCTGTCGGTCGTCGTCGCCACCGATCGCGATGCGCCGAGCGCGGCGCTCGGCATGGTATCACTGTCCGGCAAGAGCTGGCGCTCCTTGCGCGGCGGCGACATCGATGCGCGTATCGAGCTCGACGTGCGCCTGCGCTTCGCGCAGCAAGGCGGGCTCGCACTCGACGCAACAGGCGACGCCTTCGGCATGGCCGTGCTCGGGCCGCGGCGGGTCCTGGTGATCCCGACGGCGACAATCGAGCGGGTCGCGGCACAGCTCGAGGCGCGCGGTCGCATCGCCCGCGGATATCTCGGCCTCGGGCTCCAGCCGGTGCGGCTCGACGATGGCATCGGTGCGATGGTGATGAATGTCGACAAGGCCGGTCCTTCGGCTGCGGCCGGCATCCGCCAGGGCGACGTCATCGTGGCGGTCAACGGCCAGAAGCTCTCCGGCGTGCGTGCGCTGTCGCGGACGCTGGGACCTGCGAGCGTCGGCACGGTGGTCGATGTCGCGGTGCGCCGCGGCGGCGAGCCAGTCAGCTTCAAGGTCACGATCGGCGAGAGGCCGGAGGCGTGAGCGAGGACAACGCGCCCGAGATCGTGCTCGCCCTGGAGATCGACGATCCCGCCCTCGCCGATCGCCTGGCGGTCTTGCTCGGCAACATCGCCGGGCTTCGGCTCGCCGCGCCCGGCGAGGCCGCCACGGCGACGGTCATGGCCCGCGATCCGCGCAGCATGCCGGACGACATCGCGCTGACGCAGCGCGAGCTCGATGTCCTGGCGCTGATGGCGGAAGGCGCGTCCAACAAGCTGATCGCGCGCCAGCTCGGCATTTCCGTGCACACGGTCAAATTCCACGTCGGTTCGCTGCTCGATAAGCTGGATGCCACCGGCCGCACCGACGCGGTCGCGCATGCGGCACGCCGCGGCGTGATCGAGCTATGACGCCGTCAGCTCCTATCGCGCTGGTGTCGCCGGGAAGCTGAGCCGGACCGTGAGGCCCGGCGCATTGTCGTGCAGTGCAATCTCGGCGCCATGGAGACCGGCAACGGCCGCGACCAGGCTCAAGCCCAGACCGTTGCCCGGCGTGTAACGACTCTGTTCGAGCCGGTAGAAGCGCTTGAACACGTGATCGCGCTCTTCGGTGGGAATGCCCGGACCATCGTCGGCGATCGCGATCACCGCTCCGCCGCCGGCACTGCGACAGGTCACGGTGACCTGCCCGCCCGCGCGGCCGTGCTTGATCGCGTTGTCGACGAGATTGGCGATGGCGTCGAACAGCAGGTCGCGGTCCCCCGTAATCGCAACCTCGCGGTCGCCCTCAAGGCTGAGGCGGGTCGCGACCTGCTCGGCCGCGGCGTCGTAGAGCTCGACGACCTCGCCGGCAATCTCGGTGAGGCTCAGCGTGCGAAACGCGCTCCGGCGGGCGCGGGTCTCGATCTCCGAGATCCGGGTGATGGAAGCGAACATGCCGAGCACGGCGTCGAGATCGGCGATGGTATCGCCAATCAGCGTCGCATCGGCCTCGCCATTGCGCGGGGTGTGATAGGCCTTTTCCAGCCGGCCGCGCATGCGTGTCAGCGGCGTGCGCAGATCGTGGGCGACGTTGTCGCTGACCTGCTTGACCTCGCCCATCAGCGTCTCGATGCGGTCGAGCATCTGGTTGAGATTTTCGGCGACGCGGTTCCCACTCGTCGTGACTGCCGCGCAAGGGAATGCGCCGGTCGAGCCCCGACAGCATGATGGCGCGACTGGTCGCATTGATCTCCTCGATCCGTCCGACCGTGCGCCGCGTCACCAGCACGGCCGCGACCCCGGCCAGCACGGCCAGCAGCACGGCGACGGCGACCATCGCGAGCTCGATCATCGCGGTGAAGCCGCTGTGATCGCCGGCGTCGCCGACCCGGCCCTGCACATAGGCGATCGTGCCGAAATAGACATAGGCCATGATCGCCGCGACGATCAGGCCGAACGCCGCGATCGCGATCAGTGCCAGACGGAAGGTGGAGGAGCGGAGCGTCTTAGCCAGGAGCACGGATGCAATATCCGATGCCGCGGATCGTATGGATCAGCGGATAGGCCTGGGCATCGTCGACCTTGCGGCGGACCCGCCCGACATAGACGTCGATGATGTTGGTGGAGGGATCGAAGTGCAGATCCCAGACATGCTGGAGCAGCATCGCCCGGGAGACGACGCGGCCTTCGTTGCGGACGAGATATTCGAGCAGCTGGAACTCGCGCGGCAGCAGCGGAATTTTCCGGCCGCGCCGGCTGGCGTTGCGCGCGATCAGGTCGATGGCGAGATCGCCGACCCGCAGGATGGTTTCCTTGGCGACGGTCTCGCTGCGGCGGCCGAGCGCCTCGAGGCGCGCCAGCAGCTCGACGAAGGAGAACGGCTTGACGAGATAGTCATCGCCGCCGGCGCGCAAACCGCGCACGCGGTCGTCGACCTCGCCGAGCGCGGAGATGATCAGGAAGGGTGCGGCGATGCCGTCGTCGCGCAACTGGCGCATCACGGCGATGCCATCGATGTCGGGCAGCATGCGGTCGATGGTGATCACGGCATAGTCGCGGGCGACGCCGTGGCTCAGGGCTTCACGACCCGTCGCGGCAAGATCGACGTCGTAGCCCGAGGTGGTGAGCTCCTCGACGAGCTGGCCTGCGGTTTCCGGATCGTCCTCGACGACCAGAATGCGGCGGTGACCTCCGGTCATGCAAAACTCCGCGCGACGATCGCCACCAGACTATCCCGTTCCGGGGCTGAGCGGAACCGCCCGGTGGCGATCGCGACAATGGTGCGGTACCGCGATGCGACTACCAATAGTCTCCGCACACATTGACCCATTGCCATCCATAGGGCGTCAAGCTCCTGCGCCAGCAACCATCGTCGTAATAGTTGGCATAGTTGGCATAGAAGAACGGCGCGCCGACGAAAGCGAACCGGTTGAAGCGGTGACGGTGGAAGAAGGCATGGCGGCCAATGAACGGCCTGCCGTGCCAGCCCGGGCCAGCAAACCGCGGGCCGAAAGCGGCGCGGGTCGCTAATGGTGCACCGGCAAAGCGCGGCCCGATGGCGGCGCGGGCATTCATTGGCGAGCCGACGAAGCGGGCGCCACCGAAACGAGCACCGCCGATGCCGCCAAATCGCATGCCGCCGCCACCCATACCGCCGACGTGCATACCGCCGCCGAAGCCACCCGCATGCATTCCGCCGCCACCGAAGTGTCCACCACCGCCAAAGCCGCCATGTCCGCCACCGCCGAAGCCGCCACCGCCGTGGCCTCCGCCACCGCCACCGCCGCCGCCGCCGCCGCCACGGGCAAGCACAGGTGAAGCGAGCGCCATCATTGCGGCGAGCGTCACCGCAGTGACGCCTTTGAGAAGCCTGTTGTCCATCGAAGCATCCTCCGTGCTGCGCGGCGATCTTTCTGCCGCGCGAGGAGGATCAGATGAGAGGAAGGGACAGGCACCTTCAACTTACAAACGCGCCAGATTCTGACGCAGGTGTTAGGGACGAACGCTCTTTCGCTCCCTCACCCCGTTCTGACGGGGAGAGGGTGGGGTGAGAGGCTGCGTCCCGCCGAGGCGATCTAAAAAGTGATCGCAACGCTTGTCCCGTGCACCGTCAAGTTACGAGCCGGAGAGACCTTTGATCTGGTCAGCCGCATGCCTTGCCTCACCCGGATCGCTAGCGCGATCCGACCTCTCCCCGCAAGAGCGGGGAGAGGTTAAAGTATCACGCCCGCTTGCCGCCGTTCTTCTCGGCCGCCCGGCGCATGGCCTCCGCGAGGGCACCGCCGCCGGAGGATTCCTGGTTGCGCGGGGCCGACGACGTCATGCGCGCGGGGTTTCGCGAGCTGTTGTCCCGCTGCATGCCGGGCGCATCCTTCTTGGCGCCGACCTCGTCGTCGAGGCGCAATGTCAGCGAGATGCGCTTGCGGGCGACTTCGAAGTCCAGCACTTTCACCTTGACGATGTCGCCGGGCTTCACCACCTCGCGCGGATCCTTGATGTAGTTCCTGGACATCGCCGAGATGTGAACCAGGCCGTCCTGATGCACGCCGATATCGACGAAGGCGCCGAAGGCGGCAACGTTGGTCACGGTCCCCTCGAGGATCATGCCTTTCTGGAGATGCTTGATCTCCTCGACGCCCTCCTTGAACACCGCGGCCTTGAACGCCGGACGCGGGTCGCGGCCGGGCTTCTCGAGCTCGCGCAGGATGTCGGTGACGGTCGGCAGACCAAAGGTCTCGTCGACGAAATCCTTCGGCTTCAATGTGCGGACGATCTCGCTGCTGCCGATCAGCGCCTTGATGTCGCTCTTGGTGGCGCTGAGAATCCGGCGCACAACGGGATAGGCTTCCGGATGCACGCCGGAGGCGTCGAGCGGATCTTCGCCGCCGAGGATGCGCAGGAAGCCGGCACACTGCTCGAACGCCTTCGGCCCGAGCCGCGGCACGTCCTTGAGCGCCTTGCGCGACTTGAACGGGCCGTTGGCGTCGCGGTGTGCCACGATGCTCGAGGCAAGGCCGGAGCCGACGCCCGACACGCGGGCCAGCAGCGGCGCCGAGGCGGTGTTGACGTCGACGCCGACCGCGTTCACGCAGTCTTCGACCACGGCATCGAGCGATTTGGCGAGCTTGGCCTGGCCGAGGTCGTGCTGATACTGGCCGACGCCGATTGCCTTGGGCTCGATCTTGACGAGCTCGGCGAGCGGATCCTGGAGCCGCCGCGCGATCGAGACCGCGCCGCGCAGGGTGACGTCGAGACCCGGCAACTCCTCCGAGGCGAAGGCCGAGGCCGAATAGACCGACGCGCCGGCTTCCGACACCACGATCTTGGTCATCTTCAGCTCGGCCAGGCCCTTGACGAGATCGCCTGCGAGCTTGTCGGTCTCGCGCGAGGCGGTGCCGTTGCCGATCGCGATCAGCTCGACGCGATGCTTCAGCGCAAGCTTGCCGATGATCGCAAGCGCCTCGTTCCACTGCCGCTGCGGCTCGTGCGGATAGATCACGGCGGTATCGACCACCTTGCCGGTCGCGTCGGTGACGGCGACCTTGACGCCGGTGCGGTAGCCGGGATCGAGCCCCATGGTGACGCGGGTGCCGGCGGGTGCCGCGAGCAGCAGGTCGCGCAAATTGGAGGCGAACACGCGCACGGCCTCGGTCTCGGCGGCGTTCCACAGCCGCATGCGCAGGTCGATGTTGAGATGCACCTGGATCTTGGTGCGCCAGGCCCAGCGCACGGTGTCGATCAGCCAGCGGTCGCCGGCGCGCTTGAGGTCGGCGATGCCGAACCGCTTCATGATCTTCAATTCATAAGCGCTCGGCACGCCCGGCGGCGACGCTTCGGCTTCGGCCTGGATCTGGAGATCGAGGACCTCTTCCTTCTCGCCGCGGAACATCGCGAGGATGCGGTGCGACGGGAGCTTCGTCAGCGGCTCGGAGAACTCGAAATAATCGGCGAACTTCTCGCCCTCGGTCTTCTTGCCGTCGCGCACCTTGGAGGCCATGCGCGCGTTGGTCCACACCTCCTCGCGCAAAGCACCGATCAGGTCGGCGTCCTCGTCGAAGCGCTCGACCAGGATGGCGCGGGCGCCATCGAGCGCGGCAGCGGCATCGGCCACGCCCTTCTCGGCGTTGATGAAGGTTTCGGCCACGACCTTCGGATCGTTGCCCGGCTCCGCCATCAGCTGATTGGCGAGCGGCTCGAGCCCGGCTTCCTTGGCGATCTCGGCCTTGGTGCGGCGCTTCGGCTTGAACGGCAGGTAGATGTCTTCGAGGCGCGCCTTGCTGTCGGCGGCGAGAATGGAGGCTTCGAGCGCGGCATCGAGCTTGCCCTGCTCGCGGACCGATTCGAGGATCGCCTTGCGGCGGTCTTCGAGCTCGCGCAAATAGCCCAGGCGCTCCTCCAGGGTGCGCAATTGCGCGTCGTCGAGCGCACCGGTCGCTTCCTTGCGGTAGCGGGCGATGAAGGGAACCGTGGCGCCGCCGTCGAGCAACGTCACCGTCGCCTCGACCTGCTCCGCCCGTACCCCAAGCTCCTGCGCAATTTTCTGGTTGATATTTGCCACGCGAGAATCCCTCTATCAAGCACGCGACGCGGGGGCGAACCACCGGCAGCGGGACGCCGCTTATGGACCAACCGAGGTTGATTCATCAAGGTGCGGCGCGCAACCGTCGACAGAGGATTTTTTTGTTGAACCGGATGCGATCTCGCCACATTCGTGGGTGCCTGCGCCCTGCTTGTGCCTTGACATGCGCGTCCGTTCCACGGCTGGTTCATCCGCCGGACCACCGAACTCCACACGAGGACTGCAATGCGGACAGCATCGGTCGGCGTCTTCAGGGTCGCCACCACCGGCCCCGGCGACGTCTCCGGCCTCATGGCCATGATCGGCTCCGGCGCGATCGACCCGACAACGATTTTGGCCATCCTCGGCAAGACCGAAGGCAATGGCGGCGTCAACGATTTTACGCGGGAATATGCCGTTGCTGCGTTGTGCACCGCGCTGGCGCCAGAACTCGGCCTTTCGCCAGAGGCGGTCGAGCAGCGCATCGCCTTCGTGATGTCGGGTGGCACCGAAGGCGTCCTCAGCCCGCATATCACGGTGTTCACGCGGCGCGAGGCTGAGCGCCCGGCAGGCATGTCCGGCAAGCGCTTGAGCATCGGCATGGCGCACACGCGGGACTTCCTCCCCGAAGAGATCGGCCGCTCCGCACAGATCGTGGAAACGGCCAAGGCGGTGACTGCCGCGATGGCGGATGCCAGCATCACCGATCCCGCCGACGTCCATTTCGTGCAGATCAAATGCCCGCTGCTTACCAGCGACCGCGTCGAAGCGGCAAACGCGCGCGGCAACACGACGGCCACGACCAGCGCCTACAGCTCGATGGCCTATTCGCGCGGCGCCTCCGCGCTTGGGGTCGCGGTCGCGCTCGGCGAGATCGCTTCCGATATCAGCGACGACGACGTGCTGCGGCGCTACGATCTGTTCTCGTCGGTTGCGTCCACCTCGTCAGGGATCGAGCTGATGCACAACGTCATCATCGTGCTCGGCAACTCGGCGTCTTCAGCGAGCGAGTTCGAGATCGGCCACGCCGTGATGAACGATGCGATCGATGTCCCGGCGGTGGTTTCGGCGCTGAAAAGCGTTGGCCTTGGCGTCGCGCCGCTAGCCACCGAGGGCCGCGAGCTCGTCAATATCTTCGCCAAGGCCGAGGCCTCGCCTGATGGCAGAGTGCGCGGCTTCCGCCACACCATGCTGGAGGATACCGACATCAGCTCGACGCGCCATGCCCGCGCAGCCGTCGGCGGCCTGATCGCCGGCCTCGCCGGCACCGGCGCGGTCTATGTCTCCGGCGGTGCCGAGCATCAGGGGCCGGCGGGCGGCGGCCCGGTTGCGGTGATCGCACGGCTGTCTTAATGACGCTGCGACCTCTCCGCCCGGCGCAACCCTGCCCTTCGCGCCGGCTCAGTTGATTCACGCGGGCCCTTGCGAAAAAGGTGACGCCGCTACCCACGGGGATTTGGACTTCATGACTTTGCCGATGAGCTGGAACGAATGGGCGCAGCACGATGGCGTCGGACTGGCGGCGCGCGTCCGCAAGGGCGAGCTGACGGCGAAGGAGCTGGCGCGCCAGGCGGCTGCGGGCGTCGCCAAGGTCAATCCGGCACTGTCGGGCGTGGTCGAGCTGTTCGAGGACGTGATCGCCGATCCGGCCAAGGACGGCGCCAATCTTGCCGGCCCGTTCGCCGGCCTGCCCTTCCTGATGAAGGACCTCGGACCGACCATGAAGGGCCGGCTGCAGGAGATGGGCTCGCTGCTGATGCGCGGCAATCGCGCCGCGGCCGATACGTTTCTCACCGGTAAATTCCGTCAGGCAGGCCTCAACCTGATCGGACGCACGACGACGCCGGAATTCGGCGTGTGCAGCTCGGCCGACAATCCCGCCGTCTACGTGACGCGCAATCCCTGGAATACCGACTACACCACCTGCGGCTCGTCCGCGGGCAGCGCGGCGATGGTCGCGGCCGGCGTCGTCCCGATCGCGCATGCGACCGACGGCGGCGGCTCGATCCGCATTCCCGCCGGCGTCAACGGCAATATCGGTTTGAAAGTATCGCGCGGCGTGTTCTCGCTCGCGCCGCACATGTCCGATCTCACCGGCCTCGTCTCGATCCAGGGCTGTCAATCGCGCTCGGTGCGCGACACCGCTGCCTTCGTCGATCATGCCCGTGGACCTGCGCCCGGCGAGTTCATGCCATTCTGGACGACGGCGCAGCCCTATTCCGAGATGATCAAGCGCGACCCGTCAAAGCTTCGCATCGCGCTGTCGCACACCTGGGGCGACTACACCGCAACGCCGGAGATCGCCGCCGAGCTGGAGAAAACCGGCCGCTTCCTCGAAGGCCTCGGCCATCACGTCGAATACGCGCTGCCCGAACTCGACTTCCGCGCCGCGTTCGCGGCGCAGACCACCTGCTACATCAGCAATTTTGCCGTGGTGATCTCCAACATGCTCGCCGCACGCGGGCTGGAAAAGCCGCCGGAAGATCTGATCGAGCCCATGAACATCAGGATCTGGGAAGCCGGTCGGCACACGAGCTTCGCCGAGCGGGCGAAGATGCAAGGCGTGTTCAACACCACGTCACGTGGCTTCGGCGCGTTCTTCGAGCAGTGGGACGTGATCCTGACGCCGATCACCGCGTTGCCGACGCCGAAGGTCGGCACCAGGGAATATCTCACCATCTCCGACAACCCTGACGTCCTCGACTGGTTCGGCAATCTCTGGCGCTTCTTCGCCTTTACGCCGCTGGCCAATCTCTGCGGCATGCCGGCGATCTCGATGCCGATGGCAGAGCAAGACCACGGCCTGCCGCTCGGCATCCAGGCCATCGCCAAGCAGGCCAATGACGGCCTGCTCCTGCAACTCGCCGCCCAGATCGAGCGCGCTCTCGACGGCAAGTGGAACGGCGGCAAGAAGCCGAAGGTGCATGTGGGCTGAGAGATTGCGATCGCATTCACAAGCGATCGCCCGCGATCTCAATTCTTCACCGTCGGGATCACCTCCGCCGGCTGTTGCTGCCCCTGCCTGTACATTGCCAGCGCCTTGTCGAGCGCCTCGCGCAGCGCCAGCGCTGCGGCCACGCTGCAACGCAAGTGCGCGGTCTGGACCACGTCGACCCTGACGGCGGCCCCGACCGGCATCAGCAGGTTCGCGGCGAGCTCGATCTGGATCGCGCCGTTGTGGTGTCCGAAGCAGGATGCGCCGTCGAAATAGATGATCGGTGCCCGTTCCGAGCTGGAGCTCGAAATGGTCACGGGCCCCTGATTGGTGGCGGGTGTTTCGGGGTCGGCCATGGGCACTCCTTGGGGCTAGTCGACGGACGAAGCGCCCACCATCGTTGCTTCGGCACACCATGTCGAGGCCAAACCGGCCCAGACAGACCTGCCTGCGGACCTGCTTGATGAGCCCCTTTCGGGGTTTTGCGCGGCGAGCGACACTGGTCTAGAACGTCGTCATGTCCACTTCACCCACCACGCTGCCGTTCGAAGAACTCGCCGAGGCGATCAAGGGCCGCCGCTCCGACTACGGCCATATCAGCGGGCTCCAGCTCGACCGCTTCGCCCCCGCCGAGGCCTGGTCCAGCCTGCCCTATCGTCCGGTCTTCGTCGGCGACACCGAGACCGGCGTGCTGCATGGCGGCGTCGTCACCGCGATGCTGGACGAGAGCTGCGGCATGGCGGTGCAACTTGCGCTCGACGGCACGCGCGCGATCGCAACCCTGGATCTGCGCATCGATTATCAGAAGCCGGCAACGCCGGGCCTCGACATCAAGGCGCATTCGGTCTGCTACCGCACCACGCGCTCGATCGCCTTCGTGCGCTCCACCGCCTATCAGGACTCCGAGGACGATCCGGTCGCAACCGCGACCGCCTGCTTCATGATCGGCGCCAACCGCACCAACATGCTCGCGGACCGTAGGATGGATTCGCGCAGCATCCCGACGCTGGAGGCGCCCGACGATCCGGACGGCCCGTTCGCCAACAGCCCGTTCGCGCGCTGCCTCGGCATTCGCGTCAATGACGACGGCACGCTGACGATGCCGTTCTCGCCGCAGATCATCGGCAATCCGATCCTGCCCGCGATCCATGGCGGCATGACCGGTGCCTTCCTCGAGACCTCCGCGATCCTCGGCGTGAGGCGCGAGCTCGGCATCGCGGCGCTGCCCAAGCCGATCGGACTCACCGTCAACTATCTGCGTTCCGGACGTGCCCTCGATACCGTCGCCAATGTCTCGATCGTGAAACAGGGCCGGCGTATCGTCGCCTTCGAGGCGCGGGCCTGGCAGGACGATGCGAACAAGCCGATCGCTACCGCTTTCGGCCATTTCATGCTGCGGCCAACGCCCGGAAGTGACGAGGAATAGGCGTATTTTCCCTTGACGACCGGAGTTCCGGCCACAACGATAGCGCGGTTCCTGCGAGAGGTATTGGATTGCGGCATCCGCTCGACATCATCGCCATGTTCGCCGCGCTCTGGCTGCTGGCGTCGATGGTGCTCGACGCGCTGACGCCGAAGGAGCTGACCGCGGTGATGATCGGCATCGCGATCGGGCCCGCCATCGTCATCACCGCCGTGTTCTACTATTTGCGCTGCCCGCGCACCGATTTCGCGGTGATGTTCGCAGCGCTCTGGCTGATCTCCGATATCGCCATTGCATTCATCTCGCCGACGCAGCTGCCGTATTTCCTGATCGCACTCGGCTTCGTGCCGGCCCTGCTGATCGGCATCGTGCTGCACTGGCAGCGCTTCCAGCACCGCCACGAGCGGCTGCCCGCGCCTTCGGTGAAGCGCGGCTAGCGCGGCAACAGGTTGGTCTTCGCGAGATCGAGCACCTCATCGCCACGCCCGTTCATCACCGCGCGCAGCACCCAGAGGCTGAAACCCTTGATCTGCTCGGGCGTGATGGTCGGCGGCATCGACAGCTCCTGCTTCGCCGTGACGACGTCGAGCAGCGCGGGTCCGTCATGGGCGAGCATCTCCTTCACGGCGCCCGGAAGCTCACCGGGGTCCTCGACGCGTTTGGCGAAAATGCCCATCGCGCGCGCCATCGCCGCGAAATCGGGATTCTCAAGATCGACATTGGTGTCGACGAACCCGGCCGCCTTCATCTCCAGCGCAACGAAGCCGAGCACGCCGTTGTTGAAGACGACGATTTTCACCGGCAGCTTCATCTGGGTCAGCGTGATCAGGTCACCCATCAGCATGGTGAAGCCGCCGTCGCCGGAGAGCGAGATGATCTGGCGGCCGGGCTGCGAGGCCTGCGCGCCGATCGCCTGCGGCATCGCGTTGGCCATCGAGCCATGCACGAACGAGCCGATCAGCCGGCGGCGGCCGTTCATGTCGAGATAGCGCGCGGCCCACACCGTGGGCGTACCGACATCGGCGGTGAAGACGGCGTCATCAGAGGCATGGTCGCTGATGACTTTTGCCAGATATTGCGGATGGATCGGCTTGCTGCCCGGTGTCCCCTTCGCAAGCGAGTCGAGCCCTTCGCGCGCTTTCTTGTAATGCGCGATGGCGTCGTCGAGATGCCTCCGCTGCGTCTTGGTCTTGAGCAGCGGCAGCAACGCCTCGATGGTCAGCTTGACGTCGCCGACGAGGCCGAGATCGATCTTGCAGCGCCGTCCCAGATTTTCCGGGCGGATGTCGATCTGCGCGACCTGCGCATCGGTGGGGAAGAACTGCTTGTAAGGGAAATCGGTGCCGAGCATCACCAGCGCGTCGCAGGCGTGCATGGCGGCATAGCCTGAGGAGAAACCGATGAAGCCGGTCATGCCGACGTCGTAGGGGTTATCGTACTCGACATGCTCCTTGCCGCCGAGCGCATGCACGATCGGGCTCTTCAGCGCTTCTGCCAGCTGCATCAGCGGCGCGTGCGCACCCGCACAGCCGCGGCCGCAGAACAGGGTGATGCGCTCGGCGCTGTTCAGGAGGTCCGCGAGCGCCTTCAGCTCGTCGGCCTGCGGCACGACCTTCGGCGCCGACAGCGCGAGCCCGCGCGTCATCGATAGCGCGCGCTTGGGCGGGCTGCGGAACGCGACATCGCCGGGCATGGCGATCACGGCAACGCCGCGCAGGCCCACGGCCGCGCGGATCGCGTTCTCCAGCACGAAAGGAAGCTGGCTCGGGTCCGAGACCAGCTCGCAATAATGGCTGCATTCCCGAAACAGGTTTTGCGGATGGGTTTCCTGGAAATAGCCGCCGCCGATCTCCGCCGAGGGGATCTGCGCGGCGATCGCGAGCACGGGAACACGGCTGCGATGCGCGTCGAACAGCCCGTTGATCAGATGCAGATTGCCCGGGCCGCAGGAGCCTGCGCACACCGCAAGGCTTCCGGTCATCTCGGCTTCGCCGGCAGCCGCGAAGGCCGCCACCTCCTCGTGGCGGACATGAATCCATTCGATGGTGCCGCGGCGGCGCAGCGCCTCGGTGAGACCGTTCAGACTGTCGCCGACGATGCCGTAGATGCGCTTGACGCCGGCCTGCTCGAGCGTTGCCACGAACAGATCGGCTACGTTGTTGATCGCCATGTCGGTCTCCTGATCTCGCTGGTGCAGCAAGATAGGATAAAGCGCGGCTATGACGGGATCACGGCTTGTTTATTTCTGGGTCAGTCTTTCACAATCGCCCGATCATAGGCCGCGATTGTCACCTTTGCGCGAGCGGCGACATCGGCGGCCGTCATGCCGGGCTTGTAGAGGCTGGAGCCGAGCCCGAACGCGGTCACGCCGCCCTTCATGTACTCGGCAAAATTCTGGTCGGAGACGCCGCCGACGGCGGCGATCATCACGCCCGCCGGCAGCACGGCGCGGATCGCGGCAATACCGGACGCACCGAGCACGCTGGCCGGAAAGAATTTCAGGCCCGATGCTCCGGAGCGCGCCGCGAGCAGCGCCTCGGTCGGCGAGAACACGCCCGGCAACGTCACCATGGCGTACTGGTGTGCACGCGTGAGCACCTGCGTATCCACATTCGGCGAAACCATCAACTTGCCGCCGACGTCATTGAGACGATCGACATCTGCGGCGGTCAGCACCGTGCCGGCGCCGATCAGGACGCTGGCCGGCGCGAGCTTCGCGGCAGTCGCGATCGAGCGGAACGGCTCCGGCGAATTCAGGGGAATCTCGATCGCGGTCATGCCGGCCTCGATCAGCACGCCGACGATCGCCTCGGTCTCCTCGGGCTTCACGCCACGCAGGATCGCGACCAGCGGCCGCTTCATCGGCGGAAAGGGAACGCTCATCTCAAGATTCCTCTCATTTCGTCCAGATCGCGGCAGCAGCCATCGACAGGCCGCGGCGAACGGCTTCATCGGCATCGATCGGCTGCACGGTGACCGACAGCGCATCGAAGGCGAGCCGGTACAGCATCGCGAGCCGCCCGGAGGCAATCAGCGTGATGCCCGCTTTCGGCACCGTGCCGGAGAGCCCTGCCGCCAGCTCGACGCCGATCAACGTGCCCGACAGCGTCTCGCGCGCGGCGGCCGGCGTGCCGCCGAACAGGAGCTGCCGCGACCGCGCAGTGAACAGAAGGTTGGCCGCAAAGGCCGGCGCTTCATACGCGGCTTTCACGGCCGCCTTGAAGCTCGCAACATCCTCGGCATCATCGGCACCGGCGACCGCGAGCGACAAGATCGTCTCGCGCGAGACCACGCTGAAGAGCTCGCCGGTCATGAAGGTGGAGAAATGCGCGACCGTGCCGTCCTTCACGCGCACCCATTTCGAATGCGTGCCGGGCATGCAGACCAGCGCTTCGCCTGCGGCCTCGAGGCCGAGTGCGCCGAGCAGCTGCGTCTCCTCGCCGCGCATCACGTCCGGCGCCCTGGTATCGCGCTGCGCGATCCCGGGCAGGATGCGAATATCGCGCGTCTCGCCGGGCACAAGCGCGGCCTGCTTCAGCACGGCAGAGAGCGGCGCAGGCGTGTCAACATAGCCGGCCTCGACCCAGCCGGTCTTGGCGCCGGCCATACCGCAGACAAGCACCGGCAGCTGGGCCGGGGCCTCGACAGCCTTGAGATGCGACTGCAGCACACCGGCAAAGCCGGCCTTGGCCGCGGCCAGCATGCCCTCATCGCTGCGACGTTCAGCCAGCAGCTGGCCGGCACGGTCGATCAGCCAGAGGCGGAAGCTACTGGTGCCCCAGTCCACCGCGACATAGGCGGGTTCGGTCATCTCAACGGGTATCCTTGGTCTCACCGGCAAGACGCCGTCTCGCGACAATGAGACGGACGCCCGCAAATCCGCCCCGGGATATCGGCTATTGCCGCCTCAAACCAGCGATTTTTCGCGGATCTGAGGCGCTCGCCGCGCTGGCACACGGCTTGCGATGCGGTGGCACACCGCTTGCTAAAGCTGTCCTGTTCAAGTCCGGGAACGCGCAACAAGACGCGTCAACATCAGATGAGGAAACCCATGGAGATCGGCTATTTCACGATGCCTTCGCATCCGCCGGAGTGCGGCCTGAAGGAAGGAAACGACTGGGACCTGCAAGTCATGCGCTGGCTCGACGAGCTCGGCTATCAGGAGGCCTGGGTCGGCGAGCACCACACCGCACCCTGGGAACCCAATCCCACGCCGGACCTCCTGATCGCGCAGGCGCTGATGCAGACCAAGAATATTCGCATCGGGCCGGGCGGCTTCCTGCTGCCCTATCACCACCCGGCGGAGCTCGCCAACCGCGTCGCGATGCTCGATCATCTCTCCGAGGGCCGGCTCAATTTCGGTGTCGCCGCTAGCGGCCTGCCGAGCGACTGGGCGATGTTCAACGTCGACGGCATGAGCGGGCAGAACCGCGACATGACCCGCGAGGCGCTGGAGATCATCCTGAAGCTTTGGTCCGATCCCGCGCCCTTCACCTACAAGGGCAAGTTCTGGACGGTGACCAAGCCGGACACGATGTTCGACTTCCTCAAGCCCCACATCAAGCCGCTCCAGGCCCCGCATCCGCCGATCGGCGTTGCCGGGCTCTCGAAGAACTCGGACACGCTGAAGCTCGCCGGCGAGCGCGGCTTCATCCCGATGAGCCTCAACCTCAATCCGGCCTATGTCGGCAGCCATTGGGATTCGGTCGAGATCGGCGCCGCCAAGACCGGCCGCAAGCCGAACCGCGCGGATTGGCGCCTCGTACGTGAGGTGTTCGTCGCCGACACCGACGAGGAGGCCTGGAAGCTCTCGACCGGCGACATGATGGGCCGGATGATGGGAGA
Source organism: Bradyrhizobium sp. S3.7.6 (assembly GCF_054061875.1). Taxonomy (NCBI): domain Bacteria; kingdom Pseudomonadati; phylum Pseudomonadota; class Alphaproteobacteria; order Hyphomicrobiales; family Nitrobacteraceae; genus Bradyrhizobium; species Bradyrhizobium sp. S3.7.6. The sequence goes on from NZ_JBSSEQ010000001.1 coordinate 8,402,567, forward strand.
GTACTTCCTGCCCCTGCTCGGCCATTTCGGCTTCAAGGACTATTTGAAGCACGCGCCCGACGTGCCCGATAGCGACGTCACCGTCGAATATTGCGCCAAGCGGAACTGGATCGTCGGCTCGCCCGCAACCGTCGCCGAAAAGATCGAGAAGATCTACGACGAGGTCGGCGGCTTCGGCGTGCTGCTGGTGTTCGGCTTCGACTACAAGCACAAGCCGGAGGCCTGGCGCCATTCGCTCTCGCTGCTCAGCAAAGAGGTGATGCCGCGCCTGAAGCATCTCGGCTCCGCGAAGAAGGCCGCTTGACGCGCGGCGGGTGCGGCGCAATCGTGTCGCACCCGCCCCCGTTTCGGAGATTTCGGCGTGAGCGTCGACGCAAAGGATTTCAAACTTGCAATGCGCCAATGCGCCGGCGCGGTTGCGCTGGTCACGGTTGGCGCCGAGCACGGCAAGCGCACCGGGCTGACGGTGACATCAGCCTGCTCGCTATCGGACAATCCGCCGTCCCTGATCGTCTGCGTCAACCGCAACGCCAGCGCACATGCGCGAATCCGCGAGGAAGGCGCCTTCGCGATCAACTTCTTGCACGAGGACCATGCCCTGCTCGCGCTCACCTTCAGCGGCCAGAAGGGCGTCAACGGCGACGACCGATTTGCCTTCGGGCAGTGGACGCGCGGCACAACCGGCGCGCCGGTGCTGACGGATGCGGTCGCCGCATTCGACTGCGTGCTGGCGCAGGAGTTCGAGACCAAGACGCATTCGATCTTCGTCGGCGAGGTGCGCGGCGTCTCGCATTCCGACGAGGCCGCGCCGCTGGTGTATCTGCGTAGCAGCTTCCACGTTCCTCACGAGATCCGCGGCACCGTTTCAGTCGGCGACCTCGATTCCCGGCATCTGAGCTGGAGCGATTTTTCGTAAGAGCGCGCCCTAGTCTCGGTGCCCCTTCCTTCTCCCCTTGCGGGAGAAGGTGGCGCGACGCGCCGGATGAGGGGTATCTTTCCGCGCACGCAAATGGCGAGGTGAATCCGCGGAGGCAGACCCCTCACCCGTCTCGCCGCTACGCGGCGATCCACCCTCTCCCACAAGGGGAGGGGGGAAGAAAGAACGCCGCATGCGACTGAACGCTACTGCGCCGTCTCGATCTTCAGCTGCTTGATCTTGCGATACAGCGTGGCACGACTGAGCTTCAGCGCCCGCGCCGCCTCTGTGACGCGGCCACCATGCTTGCGTAGCGCCTCGACAATCGTCGCCCGTTCTGCCGCCACCAGATCCGGCTCCGTCCTCCCACCGAACGGAGGCAGATCGAGATCGGCGTCCATGATGACGCCGTCCTCGGCCGTGCAGCCGGCAAGCCGCAGCACGTGGCGGAGCTGGCGCATGTTGCCGGGATAGGGATAGGCCGAGAGCAACGCCCAGGCCTCCTCCGACAGGCGGCAATCCGGCGCCTCCTCGCGCGCGATCTGGCGGATGATATCGTCTCTGTCGGCGCGCTCGCGCAACGCCGGCAGTCGCACCTCCATGCCGCGCAGGCGGAAGTAGAGATCGGCGCGGAAGGCGCCCTCCTCCGCCATGCGGCTGAGATCGCGATGGGTCGCGCTGATCAGGCGGATGTCGACCGGCACCGGCTTGAGCGCGCCGAGCGGCCAGACCTCGCGGTTTTCGAGCACGCGCAACAGGCGCGTCTGCAGCGCGATCGGCATGTCGCCGATCTCGTCGAGGAACAGCGTGCCGCCGTCGGCCTGCACGATCAGACCCTTAGAGCCGTCGCGGCGCGCGCCGGTGAAGGCGCCGGCCTCATAGCCGAACAGCTCGGCGTCGATCAGGCTCTCCGGCATCGCCGCACAGTTCAGCGCGACATAACGGTTGCGGGCGCGGTTGCTCGCCGCATGAATCGCGCGCGCGAACACGTCCTTGCCGACGCCGGTCTCGCCATGCAGCAGCACCGGCAGATTGTGGTCGCCGATGCTCCGCAGCCGTTTGACGCTCTTGATCAGGCCAGGATCGCGACCTGCGAGCCGATGCAGCGAATCGAAACGATCGACCGGAACGTCACGACGCAGAGTGGACGGCCTCGCCCGCAGCGGCGGCGCGACATGTCCCTGCCCGAGCGCGCTGCCGTCGGCGCGGCGCAGCTCGACGACCTCGTCCGCACCACGCGCAGCATGATGATCGAACTTGATATAGCGCGACAGATCGATGCCCGATGCGATCAAGCCGTCTGTGAGGCCCAGCAGCGCGCGCGCCGAACGGCAGGCGCCGACGATGCGGCGATCGTCGTCATAGGCGAGCAGGCCGCTGCCGCCGTCGCCCGGCACGGTGGCGATCCAGGCGTTGCGGAAATAGCCGCGGAAGATCGCGCCCTCCATCCGCCGCGTCGCCTCCATCGTCACCGCGAGCGCGAGCTGATGCGCGGCGCGTTCGAGATCCTCGCGGCACGAGGTGATGTTCACGGCACCGGCGAGCCGGCCGGCCTGATCGAACAACGGCGCCACGGCGCAGGAGAACATGTGCCACTGCGCGCGGAAATGCTCGTCGCGATGCACCAGGATGGGCTTCTCTTCGGCAAGCGCGGTGCCGAGCCCGTTGGTGCCCTCGAAGGTCTCGGCGAAATTCGAGCCGGTGTAGATCTTCCAGTCCAAGAACATCTTTGCGTCGGCTTCCCCCGGCAGGCGGCTGAACAGCATGGTCGCGTTCGTATCAGCCAGATTGACGCAGTAGCCGGCCTCGCGCAGCACCCGGGCGAGATCGTCGAGCTCGGGCATCGCGAGCCGGATCGTCTCCTCCATCGGTTCGGCGACGTGCCGGATCTCGGCCTCGGTCAGCGTCTGCGGCGGGCCCTGGCGCGCGGGATCGAGCTTGTGGCTGATTACGCAGCGCCGCCAGGAATTGGCGATCCGCGACGAGGCATCGACGTCGGCCACGTGGTTGGCGACGGACAAGACACGGGCGACATGGTTCGAGGCCGAAAGGCTGGCCATCGCGGACGTCTCCACCCTGCATTATTGTGCAAAGTCTGGCAGCACAGGCGGGGATGTCAATCGGGAACCGGGACGCAGCTATTGCTGCACTGCGCTCACCACGTATCGATGCAGGGTCGCTTCTTCTTCGTCCTCGCGGGCGGCCTCGGCACCGAGCGCACGCCCGCCATGATCCAGCGCCGCGTCTCGGCGGGGTCGATGACGTTGTCGATCTCGAACACCGAGGCGATCGAGACCGCCTTGCCGTTGGCATAGAGCTCGGCGACCTTGTTCCGATAATAGGTCTCGCGCTCCTCGGGGTCGGCGATCGCCTCCATCTCCTTGCGGAAGCCGAGGCGGACATACCCCTCCAGGCCCATGCCGCCGAATTCGCCGGTCGGCCAGGCCGCGGTGAAGAGGGAGGCGTGGAAGCCGCCGCCGATCATCGACTGCGCGCCGAGACCATAGCCCTTGCGCAGCACGATGCCGAACAGCGGTACGGTAAGGCTCGCACCTGTCACGAACATGCGCGAGACGTGGCGCACGATCGCGGTCTTCTCGGCCTCCGGGCCGACCATGAAGCCGGGCGTATCGCAGAGCGAGACGATCGGCAGATCGAAGGCATCGCAGAGCTGGAGGAAGCGCGCGGCCTTGTCGCCGGCGTCGGCATCGATCGCGCCGCCGAGATGGCGTGGATTGTTGGCGATCAGACCGAACGGCTTGCCCTCGATGCGGATCAGCGCGGTGATCATGCCGACGCCGTAGTCGCGGCGCAGCTCCAACACGGAATCCTTGTCGGCGACGAGATCGATCACGCTGCGGATGTCATAGACGCGCAGGCGGTTCTCCGGGATCGCACGACGAAGCAGGCGCTGGTCGGCCGCTTGCCACTCCGTCACCGCGCCCTGGAAATAGGACAGGTATTTTTGCGCCACCCGCGTCGCCTCCTCCTCGTCCTCGACGAGGATGTCGATCACGCCGTTCGGTGACTGGAAGGAGACCGGGCCGACCTCGGCCGGGTGATAGACGCCGAGACCGCCGCCTTCGATCATCGCCGGACCGCCCATGCCGATCGAGGCGTTCCTGGTGGCAATGATGACGTCGCAGCAGCCGAGCATCGCGGCGTTGCCGGCGAAGCAATAGCCGGAGACCACGCCGATAACCGGCACGAGGCCGGAGAGCCTTGCGAACTGGACGAAGGACGGGCCGTCGAGGCCGGTCATACCGAGCCGGTCGGTGTCGCCGGGCCGGCCGCCGCCGCCTTCGGCATAGAACACCAGCGGCACGCGCCAGTCTTCCGCAAGCGTCAGCATGCGGTCGATCTTCTTGTGGTTCATGTGGCCCTGTGTGCCCGCGAGCACGGTGTAGTCATAGGCCACGACGATGCAGCGGCCGCCCTCGGCGCCGAACTTGTCGGCATTCACCGTCGCAACACCCATCACGAGGCCGTCGGCCGGTGTGCTCTTGATGAGATCGTCGAGCTTACGGCGGCGCCGCTGCGCTGCAATCGCAAGGCTGCCATATTCCATGAACGAGCCGTCGTCGACGAGCTGCGCGACGTTCTCGCGCGCGGTGCGCTGGTTGGTGTTGCGGCGGCGCTCGACCGAGGCCGGTCGGTTGGCATCGAGCGTATTGGCCTGGCGCGCGATCATCTCGGCAAGATCAGGGCGGATGTGGTCGAGATCGACATCGGCTTCCGCTGCCGACGCATCGGCCGCGACGTCGAGCGGCTCCAGATACATGATCGGTTCGCCATGCATCAGGGTAACGCCATCGGCGGCCACGAGCTTCATGACGCGGCCGCCCTGCTCGGCCATGACCAGATGCTCCATCTTCATGGATTCGATCACGGCGAGCTGCTGGCCCGGGCGCACGATCTCGCCTTCCTTCACCTGAATGGTGACGATGGTTCCCTGCAAGGGCGCTGCGACCATCACCGCGCCTTCGGGCACGATCTGCACGACGTGCGTCTCGGCGCCATGGCCGCTTCGCTCGGTCGCGGCAAAATAGAGCGGCTTTGCCGCGCCATCGGCCGCCTCGACCAACTTTGCGATGTTGCGATCGATGAAATCGGTCGCAATGCGGTTGGTCCTGAAATCGGGATGTGCGAGCACGGCCTGGAGGAAGGCGATGTTAGTGACGACACCGTCGATCCTGAACTCGCGCAAGGCGCGCGAGGCTTTTGCCACGACGTCGTGCCAGGCTTCGCCCGGCGTGTGCACGATGACCTTGGCCAGCAGGGAGTCGAACGCCGCGCTGGTTTTATAGCTGGCATAACCAAAACTATCGACGCGGACGCCGGGCCCCGACGGCGGCTCGAACACGGCGAGCACGCCGCCGGTCGGATGCGTCGCCCCCAGCTCGTCCAGCGTCTCCATGTTGACGCGGAGCTGCATGGCGTAGCCGCGCGGCTTTGGGATGGAGCCCTGTGCCAAACCAAGGGAGGCCAATGTTGCGCCGGCGGCGACCGCAAGCTGGGCCCGGACGAGGTCGAGACCGAGCACTTCCTCCGTCACGGTGTGCTCGACCTGAAGCCGCGGATTGGCCTCGATGAACGCAAAGCTGTCCTCGGCCGTGCCGTCGACCAGGAACTCGAAGGTGCCGAGATTGTCGTAAGCCGCCGCGGTCGCGAGCTGCCTCGCAGCCTCGATGATGCGGCCGCGCAAGGCGTCGCTGAGCGACGGGCTCGGCGCCACCTCGATCAGCTTCTGGTGCCTGCGCTGGATGGTGCATTCGCGCTCCCAGAGATGGGAGATCGCGCCATGGCGATCGCCGATGATCTGCACCTCGATGTGGCGGGCCTGGCGGATCAGGCGCTCGGCATAGACGCCGTCGAAGCCGAACGCCGCCTTGGCCTCGGATTGGCAGCGCGCATAAGCTGCCGCGAGATCGGCGGCATTCTCCACGACACGCATGCCGCGGCCGCCGCCACCGGCCATCGCCTTGATCACGATCGCCGCGCCCTTGCCGAGGGATTCGAAGAATGCCGTGATCTCCTCCAGCGACGAAGGCCCGCTGGTGCCGGCGATGATCGGCACGCCGCAACGCTTCGCCAGTTGCCGCGCCGCGACCTTGTCGCCGAACAGTTCAAGCGCGGCCGGCTTCGGCCCGACGAAGGCGATGCCCGCATCCGCGCAAGCCTTGGCGAACGCGGCGTTCTCGCTGAGGAAGCCATAACCGGGATGCACCGCGTCGCAGCCGGCGCTCTTCGCCGCCTTCACCACCGCTTCGATATCGAGATAGGTCCGTGCGCCGCGGCCGGGGATTTCGACCGCCTCGTCGGCAACACGCGCGTGCAGCGACAGCGCGTCATCGGCCGGATGGATCGCGACCGTCGCGATGCCGGCATCGGCCGCCGCGCGCGCGATGCGGATGGCGATCTCGCCACGGTTGGCGATCAGGAGTTTCTTGAACGACATGCGGCGTCTCCATGCCCGCGGGCCGAGGCGCGGGTCGGCAGGTTCGATGATCCTGCTTCTTCACTTTAACCGCAGCCGTCAAGGGCGGGAAAGCCGGTCGCGGTGACCGGTCCCGCGGGCCGGAATATCAATTGCCCGCGCGCGCCGTGACGAGGCGGATAGTCCGCGTCACGGCAGATAGTATGAACGCGATGTCAGGCCGCCCGCACGCCCGCAACGAAGGTGCTGACCTCGTTCTCCAGTGATTGCAGCTTCTGCGACAGCCGGCCGCTCGATTGCAGCACGAGGCCCGCGGCCTGGCCCGTTTCCGCCGTGGCGTCGGTGACACCGGAGATGTTCTGCGAGACCTGGTCGGTGCCGGACGCCGCCTCCTGCACGCTGTGGGCGATCGCCTGCGTCGCGGCGCCCTGCTCCTCGACAGCGGCGGCGATCGACGAGGAGATCTCGTTGACCTCCATGATGGTCTTGCGGATGCTCTCGATGTTGCCGACAACCTGGTTGGTCTCGGCCTGGATCGCGGTGATCTGCGCGCCGATCTCGTCGGTCGCCTTCGCGGTCTGGCTCGCCAGCGATTTCACCTCGCTCGCGACCACGGCAAATCCCCTGCCGGCCTCGCCGGCGCGCGCCGCTTCGATGGTGGCGTTGAGCGCGAGCAGGTTGGTCTGCGAGGCGATCTGGTTGATGAGGTCGATGACCTCGCCGATCTTGTGCGCGGCGACGGCCAGCCCCTGCACGGTGTCGTTGGTGCGCTGACCGTCCGCGGCCGCCTTGTCGGCCACGTTTGCAGCCTGCGCGACACGCTGGCTGATCTCGGTGGTCGAGGACGACAGCTGGCCGGCGGCGGACGCCACTGTCTGCACATTGCTCGACGCCTGCTGGCAGGCGGTCGCGACGAAGCTTGCGCGGTCTGTCGCCTTGTTCGCGGTCTCCGACATGCCTTGCGCGGCCTGCTGCATCGCGCGCGCCTCGGTGAAGACGTCGCGGACGACGGCCTGAACGCTCGCCTCGAACTTGCCGGCGAGATCGGCCATCGTCTTGCGTTTCTCGTCGTCGGCCCTCTGCTTGGTCTCCTGCTGCTCGGCATGCATGCGGCTCACCGCCGACGCATTGTCCTTGAACACGGCAAGCGCCTTGGCGAGCCCGCCGACCTCGTCGCTGCGGCCGGTGTAGGGCACCTCGAACGCGCTGTCGCCGGCGGCGAGCCGCTCGGTCAGCGCGGTGATGTTCGCGAGCGGCCGGGTCACGCTGCGGCCGATCACGAAGGAGCAGGCCAGCACCAGGACCAGGACGGCCAGACAAATGTAGGCGAATGTCGTCGCATTCTGGCGAAAAACGGCATCGACGTCGTCGAGATAAATGCCGGTACCGATGATCCATCCCCAGGGCGCAAAGCCCTTCACATAGGAGATTTTTCCGACCGGCTGCTCGAAGCCCGGCTTCGGCCAGAGATAGCTGTAGAAGCCGGCGCCCTGCTTGTTGACGACGTCAACGAAACCCATGAACAGCGCGTTGCCGGCAGGGTCCTTCATGCCAGAGAGATCCTTGCCGTCGAGCTCGGGCTTGATCGGGTGCATGACCATCTTGGGGGCCATGTCGTTGATCCAGAAATACTCGACCTTGTCATAACGCAGGCTCTTGATCGTTGCGATCGCGGCGGCCTGCGCCTGCTCGCGCGGCAGCTTCCCCTCGCTCTCGAGCGTCTGATAGTGCGCCAGGATGCCGTAGCCGACATCGACCATGTGCTGCGTCTTGGCCTGGCGGTCGGCGATCATCTGCGCGCGCAGGGTCGAGAGCGCGATCGGCGCAAGAGCGATCATGCCGAGGAGGCTGATGCCGACAATCAGGACCAGCTTGAAACTGATGCGGGAGAAAAACATCGGTGCTCGCAAGAATTGGAAGGTCTGATATGCCAGTTTATCCCGCACCCCTTAGCGAAGCTTTAAGCATTCGGGTTCCCCAAATCGCCGCAAAATTGCGTCGGTGGCCGCCGGCGTACTGCGTGCGGCTTGGCAGGCCGGCGAGGCTTGGCTGCATCCGGGATCCCGGCTCTTTAGATCTAGAAGACCTCGATATCGCCGCTCCAAGCGTTGACTTGCGGTCGGCTCTGGCGGAACGATCGGCGCAGATCATCAGCGCCAGCTGTGGCGTGAGCTGCAAAGGCCAGAGGCTCAATGCATCAATCGACATATGGCAAGTCCCTCGACCTTCCCGCGCTGTGCGCGGCGGAGCGGCTCTTCATCTGGGGATTTCGGGCCAAGGCACGCAGCGGAAGCGCCGTTCCGACCGCGGCCGATATCCAGCAAGTGTACGACCACTTTCGCGTCGGCGACGCCGTGCCGTCGCTGGAATCCATCATCGAGATCTTCGCTTGCACGGCGCATACGGCCATCGAAGTTCATTGCCCGACCTGTCCGAAGATGTCCGACAGCGAGCATGGAATCTTGCGGGCGATCGCCGCGGCACAGCAGGAACGCATCGACGTCGCGCGCGAGCAGTTCGAGAGCTGGCTGCCGCCGGTCGGTGCCGATTGGGCTCTCGCGCCCGTGCAGGGGCTTGCAACGATCTTCCGCATGGCCGGCCTCATTCTGCCCGACCGACACGTTCAGTCTTTCGACCATGACCGGACGATGGCGATGAAGAGCTGGCTGGTCGGAAGTCCCACGCTGCACTGACGGGATCGTTCATGCTCCACGATACGTGTGGTTCTGCGCCAGTCGAAACAGCCGGCCAGCCGCGGCTCTGTCCGCTCCAGGCCGCGCTTGCGGCGCGTCCCTGCGTCGAGAGCTACGATGAATTTTCCCGCGTTGCGCTGTCGCTGTTCCGATTCATCGGAGCGGCCTATACGACCGGCGCCTCCGATTGCTGGGAAGCGGCCTATCGCTTCGCCGACGAGGCGTCGGGCATCGCCGACAGTCCGCTGCTGGTGGCGCGTGCTGCTGCGCTCGTCAGGATCCTGCGCAGCGGCCGGCCGTGCGAACTGTGCTTCATGCCGCCCTCGTGCCGGCGCCTCTCGCAGGACGAGGCGGAATTGATGCGACTGCTGGCGGTCGCGCGCCGCAACCAGCCGGGCGAACTCGAATCCATCGTTTGCCAGTTCGTCGGGAACGAGAACGAGATCGCGACAACGCGGGCCGTCAACGCGCTTGCCTTGTGCTGACGCTTTGATGGGTTCTAGTCGCATCTCAAGCGACCTTGCGCTATCAACGTCCTCATGGAGACGCAGTGCTCGATGCCCTCCATAAAACCTCCAGACGGCCCCAGGGATCACCACCGCTGGGGTCGTCGTTTTGCGGCCTGACCTAACCGCCCTTCTTGCCGAGCACGAGATCGATGGTGTGAGCCGCGATCTTGCGCAGCTGCGGCTCGTCGCCGAAGGCACGTTCGAGCACGCCAAGGCCGCGCGTCACCGTGATGATGTGCAGCGCTGCGGCCGCGGGATTGCCATTGAACTCGCCGCGCTCTGCGCCTGCCGCCAACGTCTCTTGAACCAGCATGGTGATGCGCGAGATGAGGCCCGCAAAGGCCTGACGCGCGTCTTCATCCAAGCCCTCCCCTTCGGCCGCGCCGAGCTCCATCAATCCGCGCGTGGTCGGACATCCCCGCGGTGGCGAGCCCGAGCGGAAGTTGGTGATGGTCAGGTCGAAAAACGCGGTGAGGCGTTTTCGCAATGAGCCCGCGCCGAGCGCCTTTTGCAGGGCGAGGAGATAATCGCCCGCATAACGCTCATAGGCCTGGAGGAACAGCGCCTCCTTGCTGCCGAAGGCATTGTAGAGGCTGCCGCGCTGAACACCGGCATCGCGCGCGATGTCCGACAGCGACGTGCCGCGCACGCCCTTGCGCCAGAACTGGTCGAACGCGATACGCAGGACGTCGTCGTGGTCGAACTCGCGCGGCCTCAAATCCTGCTCCTCTGCCCGGCAAAAATATTTGACACGACGTCAATAACGTGTTTTCTCGACATCGTGTCAAAAACTAATTGGGATTGATAGCCCGTTCCGTCAATGGGCCCAACGGCCGGCGCTTGCGTGCGCCCTGGCCGATCGGGCCCGCATGCCAAAAGGGACCCGCCCATGCCTCTCCTTCACATCTCGATGCGCGCCGGCAAACCGGAAGCCTATCGGCAGGCGATCCTCGATGGTTTGTACCTCGCCATGCGCGAGGCGCTGAACGTGCCCGAGGGCGACGAGTTCATGACCATCAGCGAGCATGACGCCTCGAACTTCCGCTGCGGCAATGCCTATGGCGTCAAACGCAGCGACGACGCCGTGCTGATCCAGATCACTGTGTTCGCATCGCGCACGGCGGAGCAGAAGAAGGCGCTGTACCGGCGGATCGCGGAGCTTCTCGGCGAAAACCCGGGCATCCGCTCCGAGGACGTGTTCGTCAACGTGCTCGACGCCCCCGCGGAGAACTGGTCCGTCGGAAACGGCATCGCGCAATTTGCGTGAAGTGAGGGGCGTGCTTCTGGCGTGATCGCTTGCTTCACCCACCCGCAATACACGCCTCCATGATCCCGTCGAGCTCGGCCTTCGAGAGCACGCCGAGTTCGGCGATGAATACGATCCGCGCGCGCGGCACGCCCGGTGCCGGCGCATCGCCGGGCGCGAGCGTCGCGCGGCCGGCGGCGAACTGAAACACCATCTGGCGCCCGGGTTGCTCGACGGTCTCGAACAGGCCTTTTGCGCGCGCAAGCTTTGGCGCCAGGCGGCCGATCGCCTGCTGCAGGCGCGGCAGCGACAGCGGCTGGTCCGAGGTCCAGCTCAGCGTCTCGAAGCGCTCCTCGGACGGCCGTCGTGGTCCAGGGTCGCGCGGCGCGGGCGCACGATTGACAGCCGCGGGAAACAGCAGCACGGACGGAATCTCGCCGTGCCTGGCATCGACCACCACGGCGGGGACGCGTTGCGCGCGGATGGCTTCGCGCATGCGGGCGCCTGCGCCCTCGTCCGCCAGGTCGAGCTTGCTCAGCGCCACGATATCGGCGACGCGCAGCTGCGACCGCATCAGCGCATCATCCAGAGCCGCCGGCAGCGTCGCCGCATCCATCACGCAGAGCACGGTTTCCAGCGGCGCCTCGCGCAGGATCACGGGGTCCATCAGGTTGCGGACGATGTCGGCGGGATCGGCGACGCCGCTGGTCTCGATGACGATATATTCGGGCTTCGGATCGCGCCGAAGCAGCGTCGAGAGCGTGCGCAGGAGATCGCCTTCGAGCGAGCAGCAGATGCAGCCATTGGCGAGGCTGACCACGCCGTCGCTCGCACCCGCGATCAACTCCGCGTCAATGTTGATCGCGCCGAAATCGTTGACGATTGCCGCGATACGCCGTCCCTCCGCGTTCGCCAGCAGATGGTTGACGACCGTGGTCTTGCCCGCCCCCAGAAAACCCGTCACCAGGAGAATGGGGACCGGCATGGGATCAGCCCTCGACGACGGGACGGCGCACGGGGCGGCCGGGCCGCGCTGCCACGTCCAGCACACCATCGCTGATCAGCGGCTGGCCGCTGACGATCAGATGCCGCACGCCTTCCGACGGACGGTTCATCGCCGTGAAGGTCGCGCGGTCCGAGAGCTTCTCGTAGTCGAACACGACGATATCGGCATCGGCGTCCATCGCGAGCCGGCCCTTGGCGCGCATCGCCGGCGTGCTCTGCGACAGGATCTCTGCGGGGATCAGCGCGCATTTGCGCACGCCTTCCAGCAGCGACACGGTCTTGCGCTCGCGCACCCATTCGCGGATGAATTTCGTGAAGCAGCCGGCCGAGCGCGGATGCGAGGTGGCATCATCCGGCAACGGCCAGGCATCGCCGGTGTAGGTCTTGCCGTCCGACGTCGTCCACGGCATCGCATCGGACGCGATCGCGCCGCCGGGATACAGCACCGACATATCGAGCAGATCGCGATGATGCGCATTATTGTCGGTATCGAGGATGTGCCAGAGCACCAGCGAGGACGGCTCTTCGGCCTGCGCCTTCAGCAGCTCCTCGCGATCGCGGAAGCGGTGACCGTCGGTCACGCGCTGCACTGAGTCATAACCGGTGCCGTTGCGCTCGACGAACTGGGGATCACTGAAGAAGGCCGCTGCCAGCACGGTCGAGCCGGTGCCGTAGGGATAGGCCTCGACCGTGATGGGCAAGCCCTGCGCCTGCGCCTTCTCGACCAGCACGCGGCAGCGCTCGATGTCGGTCTTGCTCGACGAGTTGAAATGGCAGATGTGCATGTGCGCGCCGGTGGCGCCGGCATAGCCGATCAGGCGGATATAGGCTTCCGCCGCACTTTCGGGGTCGACGCGCGACATGTAGGCGACGTGGGTGAAGGTCGGCACGTCCTGCCTCGCCGCGAGCTGGCAGACCGCGGTCAGCTCCTGCACGCCGGCACCCGGCGCATAGGCGTTCAGGATGCCGATGCCGATGCCGCCTTCGTTGAGGCCGCGCGAAAGACGCTCGAGGATGCCGGCGACCTCCGCATCGCTCGCCACGTTGTCCATCCAGCGGCGATCGCGCATGGCGTTGCCGAACGCCTCCAGCGAGCTCTCCGCATTCGAGCCGGTCATCGCACCGATGCGCGCAAAGGCCCAGTTGGTGGCGGCGCCGTAGTTCAGCACGCGTCCCTTACGCGCCTGGCGCTCATACCAGGAGGCGACCGGCAGCACGCCGGCCTCGAGATCGAGCGTCGTCGTCACGCCGTCGAACGCCTGCATGCGGTCGGCCGGGATCGACTGGCCATGCGCGTGGAGGTCGATGAAGCCCGGCGCGACCACGAGCCCTGTCGCGTCGATCACCTGCTCGGCGCCGCCGAGGCCCGTGCCGACCGCGGCGATCTTGCCGTCCATCACCGCCACATCGCCAATGGCATCCATCCCGCTCGCGGGATCCACCACCCGGCCGCCAGAGATCACCAAGCCGCTCATGTCAAAACTCCGCATGCTATTGCCAGAACCTCCGAAGGCCCGGCAGCAGCTCCGGAGGCGCGGAGCGCATAGTGCAGATTTTGGGGAGAACGACTACCGCCACTGATGCCGATGCTGCATGCGCTCGCGACCTCGCGGCATGTCTTGCCCGAAGGGCAACGGACCAACAAGCCTCCGGTAGAACGATGGAAAAGATCGCTATAAGGTTGCCGTCGCGGCAGGTCGCGTTGCCTGCGTCGGGATCATCGGCCAAGTGTGTCGTGCAAGGGGGCGAAATGTCTGCAATGTCAAATCAGGGCCTGCGCATCGGCTGCAGGGCAGCTTTGATCATCTTCATCGTCGTCTCGGCGGCAAGCGCGTTTGCGGCCACCCCACAAGACCTGAACGATTGTCAGGACAGCACCGATGTCCCGCGCATGATGGCAGCGTGCAGCAGCCTCTCCCAGGACGCCAGACTACCTCCCGGTGCAAGATCCATGGCATTGCTCAAGCATGGCTTCGGAAATTTTGCACTCGGCAACATGGATGCGGCTCAAGCCGACTTCACCGAGGCGGTCAGGCTCAACCCGAAGAACAACTACGCTCATCACGAGCTGGGACTGACCTTGGCCAAAAAGGGCGACACCACACGCGCAATCGCTTCTCTCACCGAGGCCATCAATCTTGATCCCTCAGGTGCCGCAAGCCGGTTCATTCGCGGGCAGATTTATATGTCCGAGGACAGGCTGGACGAGGCGATCCGGGATTTCACCGATGCCATCAGGCTTGGACCCGACAAGAACACCACCTTTGCCAAAGACCAGGAGGTGAGTCGTCCGGAGGCCGATCGCGTCGCGACTGACTACTACGCGGCCCGGGGAGATGCGTACTATCGGAGAGGCGATTTCAGGGATGCCGCTTCGGACTATGACCGGGAGGCGCGGTTTTCCGATCCCGATGGCTACGGCGTGATTTGGGGATCGGTGGCGCGGATGCAGGGACGATCTGCCGATGCGGGCATCGCGCTGTCTGCTGCACTCGACAAGGGCCAGCTCAGGGATTGGCCGAGAACCGTTGGCGAATTGCTCGTCGGCCGGATCACTCCCGCCGCAGCCCTGGCTTCGGCCAGGAATTCAGATCAAACCTGCGAGGCGCACTATTACGGTGGGATTGTTCAGCTCAAGGCCAACGACACAGTCGCGGCCCGGAACGAGTTTGCGGCCGCGCGAGACGGATGCCCGACCTCGTTTCGAGAGTATCGTGCCGCCATTGCCGACCTGAAGCGATTGCAGGCGCAGTGATCGCAGAGGCGGAGAAAGCGACCGGCAAAATCCTGCGCGAGGAATTTCTCGTTCCGCTCAAACTGACACCCTACGCGATCGCGGCCGCCCTGAACGTGCCGCGCACCCGGATCGGGCACATTGCGCGCGAGGAAAAGCCCGTCACGGCCGATACTGCGCTGCAGCTCGGAAAATTCTTCAAGACTGGCGCTGCGTTCTGGATGAACATTCAGACGCGCTTCGATCTGGAAACGGCCGTCGGCGTGATTATCGACACCCACGAGCACACCGGCATGGCCGAGATCCTTATGAAGAGAGAACACCGAGTTCGATGGTATGCCCTGGGCGAGAAGATCACCTTTAACTCCGCCGAGATCGCCTTCGCCTGCAACATGTTTGCTAGCGACTTGGCGTCGAAGCTACCGACCTTGCCCACCGTGGCCGTGCCATCGACTACGGGGGCAATCGCTGCTCAGCGATTACCTGAACCGGCGGAAAGGCAACGCAATCTGCCACGTCGAACAGCACTTCCATGCTTCGATCAAACGATCGCGCAAAAGCAATCGCGTCATCACGCCGCTCATCGGCGATGCGCAAGCCGAGCGTACAATGCGGCGTCCATGCCCCGGGCCGGTAATGAGGGCGGCAATGCGCCGGGTCGATTGCGGCGCTGACGGAGCTGTGGATGCGGGTTAGCGCCTCATTGGAGTTCGGCTCCGCCCAGAGAACGAGAGGCGAGCCTGCGAACCAACGAATCCGTTTGAACTCGATGCGAAATTGCGCTTCGCCAGCGACGGCCGCCAGCATGGCCGCCCATGCTATCTTTTCGTCGATCGCAGGCGAGTCGTAGATCGCAAATGTAAAATGTGGCCGGTAGCCAAGGGTGCGCATCGAAGGCTCGACTTCGAACGCTACGACCTGATCCCACAGCCGCTCGATCGTAAGCGCTGTTTCGGTCCCACCTTCCATTGAAGGCGTCGAGCGAGGAATGATCGATCTCTGATTGGAGATCGGCTTGTGTCTAAGCTTGAACATATGCTTGAGCCCAGGACCTCGGTTCGTCTGGTCGAGGTCATCACGGAGAGCGGCCGACGCCGGCAGTTCTCGGCCGACGACAAGGCGCGGTTCGTCGAGGAGACGCTGGCCCCGGGAGCCGTGGTATCGGAGGTCGCGCGGCGGCACGGATTGTCGCCGCAACAGCTGTTTACGTGGCGCCGGCAAATGCGACAGCCGGTTGCGATCCCTGTGGCTCCCGAGCCGCAGACGTTCGTGCCCGCTGTCGTTACCCCATCGTCCACGCCGCCGGAGCGCTCACCGCGGCAGCGCCGACGCCTCCGGAAGGCGCTCGAGGGCGCCGAGAACAGCAGCATCATCGAGCTCGAGATCAACGGCGTCGCGGTCCGGGTCGGCCGCGGCGCGGATGCCGCGACGATTGCGGCCGTGATCCATGCGCTGAAGACCTGCACGTGATCGGTCCGACGGGCGCGGTGCGGGTGATGGTGGCGACCAGGCCGGTCGACTTCCGCAAGGGTGCCGAAGGGCTCGCGGCCCTGGTGCGTGAGAGCATCCAGGCCGATCCGTTCTCCGGCGCCGTGTATGTGTTCCGCGCCAAGCGCGCCGACCGGGTAAAGCTGATCTATTGGGACGGCACGGGTGTGTGCCTGTTCGCCAAGCGGCTTGAGACCGGTTCGTTCTGCTGGCCCAACGTGCAGGACGGCGTCATTCGCCTGACCGCGGCGCAGCTGTCAGCCTTGCTCGAAGGACTAGACTGGAAGCGCGTCCACGCCGCGCGCGAGACACCGTCGCCGATCCAAGCGAGTTGAACTGCGGCACAGTGAATCAGTATGCATGTCGCGCTCGCGGGATGCCGCGACGCATGGTGTAATCGCATCATGGCGACGACGGCCGACACGCTTCCGGACGATCCCGGCACGCTCAAGGCGATGCTGCTGGCCGAACGGGCGCGCGCCGCGCGGCTCGAGCAGATCATCAAGGAGTTGCAGCGTCATCGCTTCGGCCGCCGGGCCGAGACGCTGCCGGAGGACCAGTTGCTGCTCGGCCTGGAGGAGGTCGAGCAGGTCGAGGCGAGCAGTGATGCGGCGACCGATGCAGCCAATGCTGCCGAGCGATCGAGCCGAGCCGCACGGCGCCGCAGGAACAGAGGAGCGTTGCCGGCGCATCTGCCGCGGGTCGAGATGCTGGTCGACCTCGACGATCACGCCTGCCCGTGCTGTCAGCAGGCGCTGCACCGGATCGGCGAGGATGTGAGCGAACGACTGGATATCGTCCCGGCCCAGTTCCGGGTCCTAGTCGTAAGGCGGCCGAAGTATGCCTGCCGGGCCTGCGAGACCATGGTACAGGCACCGGCGCCAGCGCGGCTGATCGAGGGCGGGCTACCGACCGAAGCCACCGTGGCGCAGGTACTCGTCGCCAAATATGCCGACCATCTGCCGCTGTATCGGCAGGCTCAAATTTACGCCCGCCAGGGCCTCGAGCTGGATCGCTCGACCCTGGCCGATTGGGTCGGGCGGGCAGCCTTCCTGTTGCGGCCGGTGCATGAGCGACTGCTCGCGAGGCTGAAGCAGTCGCCAAAACTGTTTGCCGACGAGACCACCGCCCCGGTGCTCGATCCCGGACGCGGCCGCACCAAGACCGGCCAGCTCTGGGCCTATGCCCGCGACGACCGGCCCTGGGGCGGCACGGACCCGCCCGCCGTCGCCTATGTCTACGCTCCCGATCGCAAGGCCGAACGGCCGATCGTCCACCTCGCGGGTTTTGCCGGCATCCTCCAGGTCGACGGCTATGCCGGCTATCGGGTCATGGCCGAGCGCGGTGACGTAGAACTGGCGTTCTGCTGGTCCCATGTGCGCCGGCGCTTCTACGAACTCGCCGCGGCCGGTCCCGCACCGATCGCCAGCGAGGCACTCGAACGTATCGCCGGGCTCTACGTCATCGAAGCCGAGATCCGCGGCCGCACCGCCGACGAGCGTCGCGCCGTCCGCCAAGAGAAGAGCCGGCCGATCGCCGACGAGTTCGAACCCTGGCTGCGCGCCAAGCTTGGTCTGATTAGCCAGAAGACCAAACTCGCGGAGGCCGTCCGATATGCGCTGTCGCGTTGGGACGGGCTGACGCGCTTCATTGCCGACGGCCGCGTCGAGATCGATTCCAACGTCGTCGAGCGCGCTATCCGCCCAATCGCGCTCAACCGCAAGAACGCCCTGTTCGCTGGCTCGGACGGCGGCGGCGAACACTGGGCCGTCATCGCCTCACTGATCGAAACCTGCAAGCTCATCGGCGTCGAACCCCACGCCTATCTCGCCGACGTCATCACCCGCATCGTCAACGACCACCCGAACAGCCAGATCGACGAACTGCTACCCTGGGCCTATCTCGCTACCCAAGAACGCTGGCGCGTGGCCTGAGAACATCGCTTACGCTCGATCTCACTTGCTGAATTGTTATCGGCTCGAACGTTGATCGCCAATGCCACAAGCGCTCACCCAGCGGGGGGAACAATCAAATCGAGATCAAGGGAAGGTAGCTTCAAGGCAATGGCGCTCCCTAGGGGAATCGAACCCCTGTTTCAGCCTTGAGAGGGCCGCGTCCTAACCGCTAGACGAAGGGAGCGTGAGGGACAGGACATAGCCGCGAAATTTGCCGACGGCAAGCCTCGATGGGGTACGAAAATCCCGGATATGCACGGTCAATGCGGCTCAAGCTTAATTGCGGGGCAGGCCGCCGCGCCCCGCGAAACTGCCGGGAACACTCACGGCTGCTTCAGTTTCTCGATCGCCGCAGCGCCGGCGGCCGGCTCCAGGCGGAACAGGCCCGCGCCCGCAAAGGCTGATTTGAACGGCGAAGAGGACCGGATCTGCTGGCCGCTGCTGCCGGCGAAGGCCTGGTTGAGGAGGTCCTGGCCGATGGCGCCCGTCCGCTGCACCCCGACGCCGAAATAGTAGGTCTTGCCGGCCTCGACGGGGACCTCGACCTCATAGTCCGTCATCGACATCTTCATGTGGGAGGCGATCTTGTGGACGCCCGGCGGCCGGTCGACGAAGAAGAACGTCCCCATGTCGACCTTTCCGACGGACTTGCCGTCGATCAGGATTTCCGACGAGGCTGCCATTCCGCCCATCGCGCCGAAAATGCCCTTCTCGCGCAGGAAATAGAGCCTTGCGTTCCGCGAGCCCGTTGGCTTGGCCTGCGCCGCGGGTTGTTTGGCCGGTGCGGCAAGTCCAGCCTGCCTGGCTGGCGCTGTGGGCTGCCTGGCCGGCTCTGCGAGCGCCGCAAATCCAGCGCATCCGTACGTTCCGACAACGAGTGCAATTGCGACGACGCGCGACTTGATACGTCCCATTCCCAGTCCCAGCCCAACTTCCCAAGCCCAAGAGCTAAATCAGAAGTTGCGCGGCAAGACAAACTGGACCGGAGAACGATCAACAGCCGCGGCCGGCCCTACGGCTCATTGGCAAATTTCAGCTTTCCGGCCGGCTTCAGGGTGTGGGCGTCGAAGGTGCGGATCTCGATGACGCCGCCCACGTCCAGCGTGACCACGAGGCGGTCGCCGGCGACCCCGGTCGAGACGATCCTGGCGCCCTTGGGCAGGGCGGCGGTGACGTCACCGGCCATTTCGGACGCCCTTCCCTCCGACTTGAAAAGGCGGTAGCCCACCGCAATCAGGACGGCGCAGATTGCCAGCGCCGTGGTCAACCCCGCGATCAGCATCATCCGCCGCACCCGCGCGAACAGCGCGGCCTGCTCGGGGCTCGGTTCGGGAACAGCGGTATCAGACGTCGTCATGGATAGCTCAGGCTCTGCGCAAAGGTTGGAAGTTGTCGTCGCCGGCGACGAGGGCTCGGCTCGGCTTGACCGCGTGCTGGCGGCGCACCTCACCGACCTGTCGCGATCGAGGCTGAAAGCCCTGATTTTGGCGGGCGCGGTGAGCCTCAAGGACGCCGCGATCCGCGACCCCGCTTATCACGTCACATCCGGCGATACGATCACAATCGACGTGCCGGAGGCGGCCCCGCCCGAGCCCAAGGGCGAGGATATCGCCCTCGACATCGTGTTCGAGGACGACGACATCGTCGTCCTCAACAAGCCGAAGGGCCTCGTCGTGCACCCCGCGGCCGGCCACGAGACCGGCACGCTGGTCAACGCGCTGATCGCCCATTGCGGCGGCTCGCTCTCCGGCATCGGCGGGGTACGCCGGCCCGGCATCGTGCACCGGCTCGACAAGGACACGACCGGGCTGATGGTGGTCGCCAAGAACGACCTCGCCCATGCCTCGCTCACCGCGCAATTCGCCGACCACGGCCGGACGGGCGCGATGCGCCGCGGCTACATGGCCTTCGCCTGGGGGCTGCCAGGACGCCACCGCGGCACCGTCGATGCGCCGATCGACCGCCACCCGTATGCGCGCGAGAAGATGGCGGTGCGCCAGGGCGGCCGCGAGGCGGTGACGCATTGGGAGCTTCTGGAGAGTTTTGCGGGGCGTGACGGCAAGCCGATCGCCTCCCTGCTCGCCTGCGAACTCGAGACCGGACGCACCCACCAGATCCGCGTCCACCTCGCCCATATCGGCCATCCCCTGATGGGCGACGCCGTCTATGGCCCGCACTTCAAGACCAAGGCGAACCACCTCGGCCCGGAGTCGCAGGCGACTCTGGCCACGCTTGGACGGCAGGCCCTGCATGCCTATTTGCTGGTATTGGAGCACCCGAGAACCGGAGAATTACTCCACTGGGAAGCGCCTCTGCCGAAGGATTTGCTTCTCCTTCAGGGCGCTCTGAAAGCGGCGCTATGACGCAGGCCGCCTTGGAAAAGCGTTACATTACAAAAAGTTATAGCTGCCACACGGGGACGTGACGTCAGCAATCCTTCCCTTTTTGACCCCCCTTGGGGTATATTGCGCTTGCGTTGGAAATGACCAACGGAACATCGCAGCTACGGCCGGCTTTAACACAGCGGTCGTCTGCCTGGCCCGCCGCTATCGGGGGCCTGAACCTTGGAGGGCTTCATCATGGCCCGTACCGCTGCTTTGCCGGTCCTCAATGGAGAATCCGGCCTTTCTCGCTACCTCGCCGAGATCCGCAAGTTCCCGATGCTGGAACCCCAGCAGGAATACATGCTCGCCAAGCGTTGGCGTGAGCATGATGATCGCGACGCGGCGCACCAACTCGTCACCAGCCATCTCCGCCTCGTGGCCAAGATCGCCATGGGCTATCGCGGCTACGGCCTGCCGATCTCCGAGGTCGTCTCGGAAGGCAATGTCGGCCTCATGCAGGCGGTGAAGCGTTTCGAACCCGAAAAGGGGTTCCGTCTCGCCACCTACGCGATGTGGTGGATCAAGGCGTCGATTCAAGAGTACATCCTGCGTTCCTGGTCGCTCGTGAAGATGGGCACCACCGCGAACCAGAAGAAGCTGTTCTTCAACCTGCGCAAGGCGAAGAGCAAGATCAACGCGCTGGACGAGGGCGATCTCCGCCCCGACCAGGTGAAGATCATTGCCAAGCGCCTCGGCGTCACCGACCAGGACGTGATCGACATGAACCGCCGCCTCGGTGGCGACGCGTCGCTCAACGCTCCGATCCGCGATGACGGCGAAGCCGGCGAATGGCAGGACTGGCTGGTCGACAACACGCCCAACCAGGAAGCCATGCTGGCGGAGCACGAGGAGTATGACGAACGCCGTGACGCGCTGAACGGCGCCATGGGCGTGCTCAACCCGCGCGAACGCCGCATTTTCGAGGCTCGCCGCCTCGCCGATGAGCCGATGACGCTGGAAGACCTTGCCGCCGAGTTCGGCGTGTCGCGCGAGCGCGTCCGCCAGATCGAAGTCCGCGCCTTTGAAAAGGTGCAGGCCGCGGTCAAGGGCACGATCGCACGGGCGGAACAGGCCGCACTGGAAGCCGCGCACTAAGCGGGCTTTCGCGGTAGATATTGGCGGATCGACAAGAGGCAGAAAGCCGGCGGCAACGCCGGCTTTTTTGTTTGTGGCGATGCTCTGTTTGAGTGATCCGCCGTGCCTTCTCTGCGCGATGCGACGCGCGCCGTACCTCCACACTCGCTGTCGTGCCCCGGCTTGAACCGGGCGATGACAGCGGTGGTTGTGGCGGAAAGTCTTACCAAGTGAGATCGCCATCACAGTCTCCTTCCCCTGGCCGACATAGAACCGGGCTTGCCTTGAACCCGCGCGTCCGGTCAACCGACCCAGAATGATCGGGCCGGCGGCCTCAACTGAACGGACACCAACCGTGTCGATCATCCTGCAATCCACCGTCGGCGGCTTCTCCGCCCAGTTCATGCGCAAGCTGCCGCTGGTCGAGCAAGCGATGCGCGAGCACGGGCTCGATCCCGCGGAGTTCGTCATCTCCAAGGACTATGCCTCGACCGCGACGATCCCGCTCATGGGCCCGTTCTTCTATAATTACAGCGTGTTCTTCGGCGACGAACAATTCACCGTCACCGAGCCGAACGACATGGTGTTCCTGGACTACTTCTTCAAACGCGTGCTGGCGTCGGACGGCCCGCCGGAATTGCCACGGCGGCCGGGATTGATGCGGCGGCTGTTCGGATGGATGGCGCAGCCGGTTTAGCTCGTCATTCCGGAGCGCGTCATGGATGCTTCCCGCTCAATCGTCCTTGTCGATCACGCTTGCCGCAGGACGCTTGCTGATGTATGTGCTGCCGCCCGGCGCGATATCGCGCCTTTGTTGTTCAGCGCAACCAAGGGAGGCGGCATGAAAAGTAGATCGATACGTTCTGACCGCCGACCTCTTTGATCGGCAATCGGTCATAAGCTGAACGCCGCTTCGCGGCTGTTCTCCATTCATTGCATCTGGCTGCGAGGGGCGCGACGCAACAAGGCGTCGCGCCGTGTCGTCATGTATTTGCGGTTCGTTACACCGCTCATCCACCCGCACAGTCGCGTGGAGAGCGGCTTCTTTCGTGCGTCCTGGTATGTCCAGCGAAACAACTGTCCGGACTGGATCCGGCATGAGCTCTCGGACCAGTTCAATTGGTTCGCGCAGCATCTGCCGCTTCCTGGACGCATCGCGCGTCACTTCAAGCGGCGCGATTCGATCTGGGGCATTTGCTGGTTCGATCCTCAAGCCCGCGAGGCTGTCAGCCGCGCGCGCTACTGCGCTTGGCTGCTCGAGGAGGGTGGCCTGCCGGTGCGCACGATTACAACCTCGCGCCAGCGCGAAGTGATCTGGCGCGACGCGCACCAGATCGTCACGAAGCCTTCCGCCGATCTTCCCAAGGCATTCCCCTGAGCCTGGGAAGACCGGTGGACTTGGGATGGCGATGAGAGCCGATAGCGATCGCTCTCGATGGCCGTCCGGCACCGGAGGTTTCGGCCTTTGGTTGCCGGACGCGCCTGCTCGTCACTCCCCCCAAATCCGCGCCAGCGTCGCGAGCCAGCAGCCTTCGCAATAGCGGGCGTCCTTGTAGTCGATCCAGTTGTGCGCATAGACGTGGTCGAGCGGGATGCCGTAGCGCGCGCGCAGCACCTTCACGAGGATCTTCCAGGCCGCGACCTGCGCCTCGGTCGGGCCCGCGGTGACATCCGGATAGTTGCCGGCGAACTCGACGCCGATCGAGTTGTCGCGCACCACCTGGCGATAGGTCGATCTGTTGTCGATATACTTGTTGTCGTTGCGGTTGGCGCCGTCGCCATGGGTCGGCACGAGATTCTCCGCAACCGCCCAATAAACCGTGCCGTCGGTCTCGACCCACACGGTGACGCCGCGGCGCGTCGGGTTCTTCGATTGCTCCGCCGCGCCACCGCGCGCCGAGCCTGCCGGCCCCTCGGTCTGGTGCACGATGATGTTGCGCCAGGGATGGGCGTCGCGGACATCGCCCCATGGCGCGAGCCAGACCATTTTCAGGCCGGGAATGTCAGGCGTGCCGGAGACGCGCGCGATCTTTGCGAGCTCGGCATCCGTCGCAGCGGCTGGGGTCAACAGAAGAAGGGCGGCGAAAAAAGCCGCGGGCAGGCGGAGGATCATCATACGGGTCCAAGGCGGGCCCAAATCCTAGCAGGCTTCATGCGAATTTGCGCGTGGCCTCGCCGAGCCCGGGCCGCTCAGGCGAGAGCGGCGGAGCCGGATCGTAGACGGCAAAGTCGTTCTTGCCGTTTTTCTTGGCGTCATAGAGGGCGTGGTCGGCATGGGCGATGAGGCGGTCCGGAAACTGGCCGATGCCGCGGTCCCATTCGGCAACGCCGATCGAGATCGCGATCGGGATGTCCCTGGTTGTACAGGCCGCGGCGTCCTGGCGGCAGACCTCAAGCACGCGGCGGGCGATCGCGGCAGCCTCGCGCAGGGACGAGGACGGCAGCACGACGCAGAACTCGTCGCCGCCGGTGCGGGCCAGCATGTCGCCCGGCCGCAGCCGCGTTTGCGCCATCAGGGTGAAGTGCCGCAAGCAGGCATCGCCCGCGGCGTGACCATGGGAGTCATTGATGGCCTTGAAGCCGTCGAGATCGATCACCAGCAGCGAGAACGGCTCGCCGCTGCGCTCAGACCGGGCGCATTCCTCGGACAGGCGCTGCAACAAATGGCGCCGGTTGGCGACGCCGGTGAGATCGTCGAGCAGCGCGAGGTCGGCGACCTCGTTGCGCAGGCGATCCATCGCCATCAGCAGGAAGCCGAAATTGAGCGTCATCGACAGGAACAGGAGGCCCAGCACCATGACGCCATGAGCCTGACCGCCGGCGCGCGCCGAGAAATCGTGGCCGAGCAGATTACCCAGCGTGCGAACCGCAAAGATCCCGATGATGGTGAGGATGACGATGCCGGACAGCCGCGCGCCCGGGCTGACGCGGCCCTCCGGCGGCGCAAGGAGCAGACGCAGCGCCAGCACCAGCGGCAAGGCCTGGCCGAGCGTGTAGCTGAGCATGCGCAGCTGCATGTGCTCGAAGCCGACCATGAAGAACACGACGCCGGCGAGGCTTAGCACCCCCGTTGCGGCCATGACGCGCCATGAGACCGGCCGGTCATAGAAGCGCTGAATGCCCATGGCGGCGAGGCAGCTCGCCGCGATGATACCGGCAGCGCCGACAAGAAGCGGCAGGGGAGAGGCGACGAACAGGCGGACTAGGGCCGTCATCGCGCCGGCGGCGCCGACGAACGACGATGCCATCCAGAACCGCGCGGCCGCAAATTTCGGATAGGAGCGCGTCACGTAGGCCCAGATCAGGCCAAGCGCCAGGAAGTTGACGACGAAGACCGTCCAGAGTGTCGGTACGTTCAGCATGGCGCGTGCGGCACGCGCAGCGTCGCACCCCCCATCTCTGGCAGCCGTTCGTCCATGACCCTTCCCCGCGTTCTTGCGGAGAAGAATGCGCGGATTGCACTTAACGGAACCTCACTGCGATCTGCGAAAGCTCGCCCTTGGTTTTGGATTCATGAACAGTGCGCCGCGATTATCGGATCATTAGGCATGTCGCGGTCTCCCTGCGCGGCCACGCCGATGCGCATCGCGATGCGGATTCGTGGGCAAAAATCACCCGAAAACGCATCTGAGCTGTGGATAACGTAATGACACAGATGTGACAGCACGGGGCAGCCGCCCGCGAATCTGCTGAGTTTGTGGTCGAGGATGTTGCGAGGCTGGCCCTCCGCCGAGCATCCCTCGTGTCGCGTTTAACCATGAACCCTTGAGAGGATACTATGGCTAAGAAAGCGAAGAAGGCGAAGAAGGCGACGAAGAAAAAGGCCAAGAAGGCCGCCAAGAAGAAGTAGCCAGCATGTTCTTTGCCCGGGTGGAGCCTCGCTCCGCCCGGGCGTCGGGTAAGGTCGAGAGAGTTTGAGGATGGCGGGCGCAAGGCCCGCTTTTTTATTGGCCGCACTCTGCTGCGGCGTCTCCCCGCAAGCGGGGAGAGATGAAGGAGAAGCCTAGCGCTCCGCAAACGCCAGCTTGGCACCAAGCGCCGCAAAGCCGGCGGCAAAGCTGCGGCGCAGCCAGGCCATGACACGCGGGCGGGAGATGACGCGATCGCGTACCGACGCCGCACAGAGACCGTAGAGGACGAACACCGCAAAGGTCATAGCCATGAAGGCGCCGCTCAATTCCAGCATCCGCGCCAGCACATGGGCTTCATCCACCGCAATGAACTGCGGCAGAAAGGCCAGGAAGAAGATCGATAGTTTCGGGTTGAGGATGTTGATCAGGAAGCCGGTGACGATGACGCGGCGGCTCGACCGCTCCTTGATCTCGCCATCGACCGCGAGCGCTCCAGTCTCACGCAGCGCCTGCCAGGACATGTAGAGCAGATAGGCGACGCCGCCCCATTTCAGCGCGGCAAAGGCGAGCGCGCTGGTATGCAGCACCGCGGCAAGCCCAAGCATCGCAGCTATCATGTGCGGCACGATTCCGAGCGTGCAGCCGAAGGCGGCAGCGATGCTCGCGCGCGAGCCGCGGGTCAGCGCCGCAGCCAGGGTGTAGAGCACGCCGGTGCCGGGCGAGGCGACGACGATGAGCGAGGTAAGCAGGAAGGACAAGGTCATGGGCAGACCCTATCACCGCGCCTCACGGCAAGAAAGCGAGCCCCCGGATCAATCGTCAGGACAGCTGCGCGAGCTCGGCCTCGCGGAGCACGTCGAGCGGAGCCCACGGCTTGGCCCAGAATTTTGCGCCGTCGGGTAACGGCTGCGCCAAGGGACGGCCGGAGGTGACGACGATATCGAGCTTTGGATTGCGGTCCTTGGCGACGTGCGCGAGCTCGACCCCGGTCATGCGCCCCGCAAGCTGGACGTCCGTCAGCATCAGACAGAGCGCGCCGGCGCTTCTGTCGAGCACCCGCTGGGCAGCCTCGGCGCTGTCGCACTGGATGACCTGGTAGCCGCTCTCCTCCAGCAGAAGACTGAGCATCTCCCGTTGCATGACGTCGTCTTCGACGATCAACGCCGTGGCGCGAAATGGTTCTGCCTGTCCCATGGGGCTGCTCCAGTGCTTGCTTGCGTAACCTATGTTAAGGAGCCAGTTCGCCGGTGGTTCAGTTCCATCATGAAAAATGTAGATCATAGTTCCACACGACCGGCTTGACGGGGGGACATCATGACTGCCATTCGCGGCGCCGCCGCCATCACGGGAGCGGCGAGCGGCATTGGCCGCGCGCTGGCGATCGAGCTCGGAAGTCGCGGCTGCGATCTCGCGCTCGCCGACCGCGACGAGGCCGGATTGAAGACGCTCGCCGCCGAGATCGGTGCCGCACGCAAGGTCAGCGTGCATCGCGTCGACGTCAGCGAGCCCGGCGACATCGCGGAGTTCGCGCGTGATGCGATCGCGGCCCATCCCGCGCTCGGCATCGTCATCAACAATGCCGGCGTGGCGCTGATGGGGACGTTCGAGGAGATCGACCAGGCGCAGATGGAGTGGCTGTTCGACATCAATTTCTGGGGCGTGGTGCACGGTACGCGCGCTTTCCTGCCGCACCTGAAGACGCTGGCAGAGGCGCACATCGTCAACGTCTCCTCGATCTTCGGCATCATCGCGCCGCCCGGACAGTCGGCCTATGCCGCCGCCAAGTTCGCGGTGCGCGGCTTTTCCGAGAGCGTGCGGCACGAGCTTGCGGTCGCGGGCAGCCCCGTAAAACTGTCGGTGGTGCATCCCGGCGGCGTCGCCACCGCCATCGCGCGCAATTCGCGCACCGGGGTCGGCGTCACCGACAATGCGCGCCGCGCGCAATCGATCGAGCGGTTCGAGAACGCGGCAAAGACCACGCCGAAAGACGCCGCGCTGCGCATCATCAAGGGCATCGAGAACAACCAGCCCCGCATCCTGATCGGCAACGACGCCCGCTTCATGGACATTTTGCAGCGCTTTCGCCCCGGGACCTATTGGGCGCCGTTGCAGCGGAAGCTGGAGAAGATGGCAAAGGGGACGGCGAAGTAGGCGTGACGCGACGGCATCGCCGCTGCGTGCTCCGCTGTCGCCACACCACCGCTGTCATGCCCCGGCTTGACCGGGGCATCCAGTACGCCGCGGCTTCTCGGTTCTAGCCGCGCCTCCTCTGGAATACTGGATCGCCCGCCCCAGTACGCAAGTGCGCACAAGGCGGGCGATGACACCGAGTATGTGGTCACTGCCCCGCCAGCCGATCCGCAAAATAGCCGATCGTCTTGCGGTAGATCACCGCTCTGTTCCACTCCCGCATCGCCTCGAAATTGGCGGTGCCTTCGCCGTAAGGCTGGCCCATCTTGAAGCCGCTGGTGTGAAGCAGGTTCGCGGTCGAGGCGAGCACGTCGGGCACGCTGTGGCGCAGATCGACGTGGCCGTCGCCGTCGAAATCGACGCCGTATTTGATGTAGGACGACGGCAGAAACTGGGTCTGGCCGATCTCGCCGGCATAGGCGCCGATGAGGTCGCGCAGCGGCAGGTCGCCGCGCTGCACGATCTTGAGCGCGGCGAGCAGCTCGCCCTGGAACAGCTCGGTGCGGCGGCAATCATGCGCGAGCGTGGCGAGCGTGCGGATCACCGGCAGCTTGCCGATGTCGCCCTTGCCGAAATCGCTTTCCAGCCCCCAGATCGCGACCAGGATATAGCGGGGCACGCCGAACTGCTGCTCGATGCGCGAGAGCAGCGCCGCGTGGCGCTGCAACAGTGCCTTGCCGCCATTGATGCGGCCAGGGCCGACGCGGGTCGAGACATACTGTTCAAAGCTCTTGTTGAAGGTGTAGCGCTGGCGCCGGTCGAAGGCGAGCACCGCGCCATCCTGGGCGATACCGCTGAAGGCCGCGCTGGTCACGCTCGCCGAGACGCCGGCTCCTTGCGCCTCCGAGCTCATGCTGGCGACGAAGCTGTTGAAGTCGCCGCCGCAACGCGCGGCCTGCGCCGATCCGCCGGCCAGACAGAGGATGAAGGCGGTGGCCAGGGCGAGTCTCGACATGCGGGAAAATCCTTTGAAGAATGAACGCGGAAGCGCGCGATCATGCCCGGGAACCGGATTCGCGTCAAAGCGGCAGATCCTCGCCAGAACCGATCGTCAGAACCGATCGTATCTTGGCCGCGACAAATGAATTGCGCTCGCCCCGTCCCCAACCGATCGAGATCACCATGCCCATTCCGCACCGGATGCTCGCTGTCCTCGCCCTGCTCTCCTTCACCGCCACGGCCGCCGCCGCGCAGACCCGCGATGTCGCAGGCAGCCGCGACTATCCCGGCATCGGCCGCTTCACCGGCAGCGTCATCACCGGCTACGTGACGA
Organism: Bradyrhizobium sp. S3.7.6; assembly: GCF_054061875.1. Classification (NCBI taxonomy): domain Bacteria; kingdom Pseudomonadati; phylum Pseudomonadota; class Alphaproteobacteria; order Hyphomicrobiales; family Nitrobacteraceae; genus Bradyrhizobium; species Bradyrhizobium sp. S3.7.6. The sequence continues at coordinate 8,431,322 of NZ_JBSSEQ010000001.1, forward strand.
AGGATTTTGACGCCGCACGGATGCAGGCGGCCGCCTTTAGGGACGGCCAGCCGGCAGATGCGCGGCGGCTCGAAGGCCGCATCTTCCGCATCGCCTATCGCACCAATCCCGGCCCCTCGATCCTGGAAGTGTCGCGCAATTTCGAGACGCAGCTTGCGAAAGCCGGCTTCGAGACCTTGCTCGCCTGCGACACCGACGCCTGCGGTGCGATTCCCTTCACCGAGGCGATCGACACGCTGCCGGTGCCGCAGATGTGGGTCGACGGCTTCAACTACCGCTATTTTGCCGGCCGCAAGACCGAAGGCGGGCGCGAGACCTATGCCAGCGTCATCGTCAGCCAGAACAACCAGGACATTTATGCGCAGGTTACAGTCGCCGAGCTCGGCGCCATCGCGAACAAGATGGTCGATGCCGCCGCGATGGCGAAGGGTCTTGGCGAGACCGGTCACATCGCGCTCTACGGCATCTATTTCGATACCGACAAGGCGGTGCTGAAGCCGGAGAGCCGCCCGACGCTGGAGCAGATCGCAAAGCTGCTGACGAGTCAGCCGCAGCTCAACGTCTTCATCGTCGGCCACACCGACGGCCAGGGCGCTTACGAGTACAATCTCGATCTCTCGAAGCGCCGCGCCGAAGCGGTCGCAGCCGAACTCGTGAAAAGCTTTCGGATCGCGCAGACGCGGCTGCGCACCGCCGGCGTCGGATTGCTGGCACCAGTCGGTTCCAACGCTACGGACGCCGGCCGCGCGCTCAACCGGCGCGTGGAGCTGGTGGCGCCGTAACGGCCTCACTCATCTTCCCACCTGCGCTCCGAGTATCTGTTGAATGGCGTTGTCGGTGGAGAAGTGGCTCGTCGTAGCGGAACTCGTCACGTGTACGCAGTGAGATGTGCAACCACGGATATGGAACTCGTTCGCACAATGGAACACAACCTGTGCACGCGGACGGAAGACGTGCAGGCGAACGCGCATTTTTACAAAGCACGCACCTCTCGTTGCGTTGCGAGAGCGGGAAATATGAACAAAGTGATTTGGCCATCCAAACAATTGCTTTGATGCGCATCGAAACCAGATGTCGCGATCAGCGCATATCTGACGCGCTCGATGCGACATCACGGCGTCAACGATTTGCCTTGCCACGCTATGGCGCAAGTTATAGTATTCTATTCTAGGTTGTCGCCCCGCCAGCCCCGGGCGACGCTGAAGACCAAAAATAAACGGCGGGCTTTGCGGCCCGCCGTTTGTTGAGCGAAGGGTTGCATCGGATTTTACGAAGCGCCGGACGCATCCGAACATCCAGCAAACGGACTTCATCGATCGATTGCGCAGCCGAGACCGCCGCGACAGGTCCGTGTGACCACCGGAAAACCCGCCAAAGTCATTTGACTATAGCGCCCTGATCGACGACAAGCCCGCCATGGCCAAAAAACCTGGAACCAATCCCAAGGGCGAGTTCGCCTTTTTCAACGTCTTCTACGAAGACGGCTCCCAACGCTCCAACCGGCGCGTGCCTGCGGAGCTGCTCGGAGGCCTGGACGGCGACGAGCCCGCGCGCGGTTTCATCATGGAGCAGGACCGCGAGATCGCGGAAAAGTCCGGCCGCCCGCCGCTGGCAATCAAGACCCTCGACCGGGTCGGCGCGAAGAAGAAGTAGGCTCCGTCCGACTCGCGAAGCGTCGGCACAAATAGAAAACGGCGGGCTTTCGGCCCGCCGTTTTCGTTTGGATGAATGCCCGGGACTGGCCCGGGCACGACGATCCGAATTAGTTGTCCAGGAACGACCGCAACTTCCGGCTCCGCGACGGATGCTTCAGCTTGCGCAGCGCCTTCGCTTCGATCTGGCGGATACGTTCGCGGGTGACCGAGAACTGCTGGCCGACTTCTTCCAGCGTGTGGTCGGTGTTCATGCCGATGCCGAAGCGCATGCGCAGCACGCGCTCTTCGCGCGGGGTGAGCGAGGCGAGCACGCGCGTCGTGGTCTCGCGCAGGTTCGACTGGATCGCGGCGTCGATCGGCAGGATCGCGTTCTTGTCCTCGATGAAATCGCCGAGGTGTGAATCCTCTTCGTCACCGACCGGGGTCTCGAGCGACAGTGGCTCCTTGGCGATCTTGAGGACCTTGCGGACCTTCTCCAGGGGCATGCCGAGCTTCTCGGCGAGCTCTTCCGGGGTCGGCTCGCGGCCGATCTCGTTGAGCATCTGGCGCGAGGTGCGCACGATCTTGTTGATCGTCTCGATCATGTGCACGGGGATGCGGATAGTGCGCGCCTGGTCGGCGATCGAGCGGGTGATCGCCTGCCGGATCCACCACGTGGCGTAGGTCGAGAACTTGTAGCCGCGGCGGTATTCGAACTTATCAACCGCCTTCATCAGGCCGATGTTGCCTTCCTGGATCAGGTCGAGGAACTGCAGGCCGCGGTTGGTGTACTTCTTGGCGATCGAGATCACGAGACGGAGGTTGGCTTCCACCATCTCCTTCTTGGCCTGGCGTGCCTCGCGCTCGCCCTTCTGCACGGAGTGCACGATCTTGCGGAACTCGACGATCTCGAGGCCGGTGAGCGCGGCGAGCTGGTGCACCTCGTGACGGAGGTCCTTGATGCGGTCCTTCTCGATATGGACGAAGTTCTTCCAGCCCTTGGCCGAGAGCTTCGAGACGCGGTTGAGCCAGCGCGGATCGAGCTCGGAGCCGGTGTAGTTGCGCAGGAAGTCCTCACGCGCGACGCCATGGCTATCGGCAAGGCGCATCAGGCGGCCCTCGTGCGACACGAGGCGCTTGTTGATGTCGTAGAGCTGCTCGACCAGTGAGTCGATACGCGCCTGGTTCAGGCGCAGCGACTTCACCTCGACGATAATCTCGTCCTTCAGCTTGCGATATTTGCGTTCCTGGTGCGGCGACAGCGAGGGCCCGTGCGAAGTGCTCTCGAGCTGGTTCTGGATGTCCTGCTCCTGAAGCTTGCGCAGCTTCTTGTAGCTGTCGGCGATCTTGTCGAAGATCTCGACGACCTTCGGCTTGAGCTCGGCCTCGATGGCCGCGAGCGACATCTGGTTCTCGAACTCGTCGTCCTCGTCCATGTCGGCTTCGGCGGCGGCTTCGCCCGGATCCTTCTCGCCTTCGCCGGCATTGCCGGGCGCAGGCGCGGCGCGGAACGGGGTCGGCGACGGCGGCGCGGCGGGCGGAGCGACATGCGCCGGCGCAGCTCCGTTCACGACAGCGGCCTCGCCGCCTTCGGCGGACGCTTCGCCGTTCTCGCCGGTCGGACCGCCGATCATCGCGGTGTTCATGCCGCCCTTGGCGTCGGGCCCGGCATAGGTCGCTTCGAGATCGATGATGTCGCGAAGGAAGATCTTGCCTTCGTTGAGCTCGTCGCGCCAGATGATGATGGCCTGGAAGGTCAGCGGGCTTTCGCAGAGGCCTGCGATCATCGCCTCGCGGCCGGCCTCGATGCGCTTCGCAATCGCGATTTCGCCTTCGCGGGACAGGAGCTCGACCGTACCCATCTCGCGCAGATACATGCGCACGGGGTCGTCGGTGCGCTCGCCCGGCTCGCTCTTCTTGACCTCGGTGACGGCCTTCTGGGTGACCTCGACGAGCTCGTTATCGGTCTCGTCCTCGCCGCCCTCGTCCTTGTCCTCCTCGCCGTCGCTATCGTCGGCTTCGGTGACGTTGATGCCCATGTCCGAGAGCATGGACATGATGTCCTCGATCTGCTCGGGGGAGGTCTGGTCGGACGGCAAAACTTCGTTGAGCTGATCGAAGGTCACGAAGCCGCGCTTCTTGGCCTGCTTGATCATCTTCTTCACGGCCGCGTCGGACAGATCGAGCAACGGCGACGGCGCGTCCTGGGAGTCCTTCTCCGGCGCGTCCGCTGCCTTGTCGTCCTTTTCTTTGTCCTTCGCCTGCAGCGTCTTTGCCTTGGTGGCCATCCATTGCTCCTAAACGCGCTTCATGCAGAAGGCCGAACGGCCCGCCCGCCTGAATTCACTTGAACCTGTTGTTCGACGCTCTCGCTTCGTCAGATCGCGACACGGAAAGGGCGGCGCGGATATCTCTCGCCACCCCGACCTTCTCTCTCGCCGGATTTGCCTAACGCTTCGTGAGCCTCTTTGTCGCAGCGGATGCAGGTGTAGTGCCAACAGCGATTGCGCGGATTCATTCCTGACGCGTCTGTTCTGCCTGCGGCCGCCTGGTGGCCAAAGTGCTACAAGACCGTTAAGCCTCGATTAACCCTGTTTTTGCCGCCAAACCTTGGATTTGGCGAGTCTTTTAGCGGTTCCGGTCCCGGCCGTCCGCATGATTCTTTCATCACACGCTCTTCTGGAACCGGCCCGACAGCTCGCCAAAACCCTCGATCAGGGCCTCGGTACCGTCGACTTCTCCTATCCGAGCCTTGACGTCACGCAGCCACGCCAAATTGGCCTCGCTGGGGTCCTCCCCCAAGGCCAGCTCGGCGTCCTTCAGTTCTCTAAGTAGTGAATGGTATTGCCGATGCAAGGCAACGAGCTGGTGCCAGGTGGAGAGAACGTCGTCCCGGGCGGCGCCCTCGCGGGCACCCCACACCGCCGCGGTCGTGATGCCGTTCTCAACCCTTTGAAGAAGCTGTAAAAATCCGCCCTTTTCGATGTCGGCTCGCATCTTCTCGGCCAGCTCGCCGGGGTCCGGCGAGTGGTGGTGGTCGTTGGCGAAGGCGGCGATGATGCCGGCCCGGAGCTTATGGGCCTCGGGATGGGCCAGCTCCAGGGCGGCGACCTCCTCAAGGTGGTCGTGCAGCAGCCAGGGGTGGTTGATCAGGATTTGCAGGATCAGGGCTTCGCGCCGGGATATGGCGCTGCGCTGGCCCTTCATGATCGGGCTGGCCGCCAGCTGGGGGCTCGCCGCCTGGTAGGGGCCGGAGGGAATAAAGGCGGGACCGGAGGCCCCACGCCGCCCCTGGCTGCCGAATCCCTGACCCCCGAATCGATTCGCCTGTCCCCCGTTGCGCGGCTGGAAGGAGCGGCCGGAATTGCCTTGGAAATTGCCCCGGCCGGCAAAACCGCCGCGCCCGCCCTCAGGCGCGAAGGTGCGTCGAAGCCGTTCGGCAAAATCGTCGCGATAATAGCGCCGCACCACCTCGTCGCGGATGCCGTTGGACAGCTCCTTGACGCGCGCTTCCAGCGCGGCGCGACGCTCGGGCGTGGCAAAGTTGCCGCCTTCGAGTTCGCGCGACCAAATCATCTCGGCGAGCGGCTTCGCCGCAGCAATGACATCCTCGATCGCGCCGCGACCGCCCGAGCGGGCGAGATCGTCGGGGTCTTGCCCTTCCGGCAGCAGCGCAAAGCGCAGGCTCTTGCCCGGCGCAAGAAATGGCAAGGCCAAGTCGGCCGCGCGATAAGCCGCCTTCTGTCCGGCACGATCGCCGTCGAAGCAGAGGATCGGCTCGTCCGCCATCTTCCAGAGCAGCGTGAGCTGGTTTTCGGTCAGCGCGGTGCCGAGCGGCGCCACGGCACCTGCAAAGCCTGCTGTCACCATGGCGATGACGTCGACATAGCCTTCGACCACGATCAGCGCGCTACCATCGTGGGTGGCTTTGCGCGCGGTCTGGTGATTGTAGAGATTGTCGCCCTTGTGGAAGAGCGGCGTCTCCGGCGAGTTCAGGTATTTTGCCGGAACGTCCTTCTCCAGCGCGCGCCCGCCGAAGGCGATGACACGGCCACGCAGATCCGTGATCGGAAACATCACGCGATCGCGGAAGCGATCGTAGGGCACGGGAATGTCGTTGCCGGCAACGAGCAGCCCGGTCTCGATCATGTCCTCGATGGAGACGCCGAGCTTGCCGAGATGCTCCTTCAGCGCGAAACGCTCGGGTGGCGGCGGCGCATAGCCGAGGCGGAACTGCACTTGCGTCGCCGGCGAGATCGCGCGATCGGCGAGATAGCCGCGCGCCTTGGCGCCGGCGCGCGAGGCCAGCGTCTCGGCGAAGAATTTTGCAGCGAGCTCCATGACGTCATGCAGCGTGCGGCGCCGCTGCTCGTGCCGCGCCGCATCCGGCGTCACCGCCGGCAGCGGCAGGCCCGCCATGCCGGCGAGCCGCTCCACAGCCTCGGCGAACGGCAGGCCGTCGGTCTCCATCACGAAGGTGATGATGTCGCCGTGCTTGCCGGAGGAGAAGTCGTGGTAAAATCCCTTCTGGTCGTTGACGTAGAAGGACGGCGTCTTCTCCTGCTGGAACGGCGACAGCCCCTTCCATTCCCGCCCGGCCTTCTTCAGCTTCACGCGCTTGCCCACGACTTCGGAGACCGAAAGCCGGGCACGAAGCTCGTCGAGGAACTGGGGCGTGAAGCGCATGGGCTCTGGGTCTGGCGCGAATCAACGTGAGTCGGGCGAAGGGTTACGGATATAGGCGCGGCCTGCCCAAAAGTCAGGTTTGTCCGGCTTATCCGGGTTATTCGACCTATGCACAGGCGTCATTCCGGGGCGATGCGAAGCATCGAGCCCGGAATGACCGCGGAAAGACTTGAACCCGGACCGGTTCCGCGCTTCCATAGGCCATGTTCAGGATGTTTCGCGGCGGCCACAGCGGGGGCTGGCGTGTGACCTCGATTTCACCCGTGGTGGGCGAGCCCCTGCCCTTCGTGCCGGCGCTGTCGGTGACCGACAGCGAGGCGATTTCATTGCCCCTGGTGCCCTCTCGCAATGCGTGGCGGCTGGTCGGCGTTGCGAGCACGCCGCGCTATACTGAGCGCGCCGAGAAGCAGCAGCTCACCGCGGTGCAGGCCGAGCTCGGCCGGTTAGGGGCCACTTCCGCGGCGCTGATTCCGATCCGCAAATCGGAGGCGTGGTGGGAGCTGACGCAGGAAGAGCGCCGCAAGATCTTCGAGGACAAGTCGCACCACATCGCCAGCACTCTTCGTTTCCTGCCCGCCATCGCGCGGCAGCTCTATCACAGCCGCGATCTCGGCGGTCCCTTCGACTTCCTGACATGGTTCGAGTTCGCGCCCCCCGATGCCTCGCTGTTCGAGGAGCTGGTGGCGATGCTGAGGCAGACCGAGGAGTGGAGCTACGTCGAGCACGAGATCGACGTGCGCCTGGTGAAGGAAGTGCTGTCGGCTTAGTGATCGAACGCCGGCCACGATGAAGGTGCGATCCCTCGCTCCGCTTGCGCGGGAGAGGTGAAGTCCGCATCCGCGCCTAGTGCTCGAGAAAGCGCCCGGACTCGATGCGCGGCAGATCGATGACGGGCCAATTGTAGACGTAAGTCCAGGCCTTCTCCGTGGTGCCATCAGGCAGCGTCACGTCGATCAGCTTGCGCAGATATTCGGTCGGCTCCGGAAAGCCCTCGCCGCAGGCCTCGTACATGTCGAGCTCGCGCAGGAGCTCGTCGGGCACGCGCAATTGAAAAAGCTCACCATGGACGACATCGGAGGCCGCGTTCGACAGCAGCAATCCGGGATAATGCTTCACGAGAACGAGCCGGCCGCGACACGTCGCGTCACCCAAAAAGTCCGCATGTCCTGCAAGCAGCCGCGCCATCGGATGGTCGAAGCCGCGCATCAGGGTGCCGTAGACGAAAAGACGATCGGAGGTCATGGGGTGTCTATAGCCGTCAATCGAGCGAAACGACAGCCGCACATTTCCTCGTCCCAGCGAAGTCCCCGGGGGCAATCGAGATTTGGTCTTGTGATGAATCGCCGGCAACGGCATCGTCTGGCGATCATGATGATTTTGGGTGGACCGACCTGCAAGCGATTGCTGCCCAATTTGGACGGTAACTGCTTTTTCCATAGGCAATCAGGATGGACTTGAACACGGCCGACGCGACCGATCAACTGCTCGGCGCGGGGGACATTCCGCCGGTGCATGAGGTCAATGCGGATGGGGCATCGCCTTTCCTGCTCACCTCGGATCATTACGGACGGATCTTGCCGCGCGCGCTCGGCGACCTCGGCGTCGCGGCAAGCGAGCTGACGCGACACATCGCCTGGGACATCGGCATTGCCGGCGTCGCCGAGCGGCTGGCAAGAATGCTCGATGCGCATCTGATCGCGCAGCGCTATTCCCGGCTCGTGATCGACTGCAACCGCTCGCCCGGCGTAGCAAGCTCGATTCCCGTGATATCCGAGGCGACCGCGATCCCGCGCAACGAGGGCATCTCAGAGGGCGAGCGCGCGGCGCGGCGGCGCGAGATCTTCGAGCCCTATCACCGCCGCATCGATGCCGCGATCGACCGCCGCCTGCACGACACGCGGCCGACGGTGCTGGTGTCGCTGCACAGCTTCACGCCGGTTTATGCCGGCGTCGCCCGGCCCTGGCACATCGCCGCGCTGTATAACCGCGACACCGTGCTGCCGCAGCTGCTGCTGAAACATTTGCGCGCTGAAGGCGATCTCGTCGTCGGCGACAACGAGCCCTATGCGGTGAGCGACCTCAGCGACTACACCATCCCCGTCCACGGCGAAGCCCGCGGCCTCGTCAACACCGGCATCGAGATCCGCCAGGATCTGATCGCGGATCAGTCCGGCCAGCAGCAATGGGCGGAGCGGCTGGCGAGGATTTTTGCGGAGATCGAGCTGGAGTTGCGCAGGGAGAGGCTGGTCGACTAGCTGCCCCGCGTCGCGACGAACACCGCGAGCGCAGCGAAAATCGCAGCGATACCCCACAGCAGCCAGGCGATGCGGACGGGGCCGCTTGTATCGAGCGTTGCCTCGGCCGGGTTGTCGGGATTGACGCGCACCTCGACGGTCGCGCCGTGCTTGTAGCGCGACATCAGCTTCTTCAACATCTCGTCGGACCCGGACTGCGTCCCGGCCGCGACGCGCGCGCATTCATTGGTGTAGCTGATATTCTGATAGCGATAGGTGTAGGTCACGCGCTTGCCGAACATCTCGGTGCCGCGGCGCTCGCCCGGCTCGCTGGCCTCGTGATATTGCTCGATCCCCGACAGCTTGATCGTGCCCGGCACCACCGGCCAGCGCGCCGCCTTCAACGCCTGCCGCCGCACCCCATACCCCATCAGCGCGATGACGAGGCCGAACGCGCCGAAGCCGACGACAAGGCCGGCGAGATCGGGCCGCCCGATGCGGTGCGCAAGGTAGGCATAAGTCTGGTTGAGCCCGAACGCCGAGCCGAACACGATGCCAAACGCGATCGCCGTGCCGATGCCGAGGCAGCCCCACAGCCCCTTGGGCAGGTCGCGCTCGAGCACGGCCTGATCGGGATGGCGCGGATTGTAATAGACGGTGACGATGCTGCCGGCGGGATATTTTGCAAGCTTCTCGGCGACCTCGAAATTGCCGAGGTCCTCGCCGATCGAGATGCGGTTACAGCTCAGCTTGCGGCTGCCGACCGGATATTCGTAAGTCACGTTCGCAAAATTGCGGCTCTCGAGCCGATAGCCTTCCTCGCGGTCGCTGTCGGACACCCTGACCTCGCGTACCTCGGCGACCGAGCGGACGACCTTGCCCGATGCCTGCGGCCAGCTTCGCGCCTCGCGCACCTGCCAGGTCTTCACAACGGAGGCGACCAGTAACAGCCCGAGCGGTGCGAACAGCATCGCATAGACGAACCAGGGCAGATCGGGCACGGCCAAATTCCTTCGTCAGCGGCAATGCCCGATTGGACGCATCGCCGCCGCGAAGGGTTCAAGCGCGAACCGGTACGAGCGAGGTTATTTTGCCCGTGTCAGCGCCAGCCAGATACCGCCGCCGATCATGAAGCCGCCGGAGATGCGCGACATCAGCCGCGTCCGGCGGGCCGAGAAGAATTTTCGCGCACGCCCCGCGGCAAGAGCGTAGAGCGCATCCGTCATCGCCGCGGTGACCATGAAAGTGGCGCCCAGCACCGCGACTTGCGGGAAGTGATCGCGGTTCATGTCCATGAACTGCGGAATGAAGGCGCCGAAGAAGATCAGCACTTTCGGGTTCGACAGCAGCACAAGGAAGCCTTGCAGGAAGAACCCGCCGCGCGGCGGCGCCGGCGGCTCGTCGACATTGAGGCCTTCGACCGGCGCCCAGATCAGCTTGATGCCGAGCCAGATCAGATAGGCGGCGCCGGCAAAGCGCACCCAGTCGAACCAGTAACCCATGGTCGCCATCAGCGAGGTCAGGCCGACTGCGACGATGCCGATGACGATGGCGAGCCCGGCCTGCGCGCCCGCGACATTGGTCAACGCCGCGCGCGTGCCGTGACGCAGGCCGTTGGCGACGACGAGGGTGACGATCGGCCCCGGCAGCAAGGCCAGCGCAATGCAGGCGGCGACGAAGGCGAAATAGGCTTGCATGGACATCATGGGGAGGACTCGCTGAGAGCGGTTTGGCGCATTAATGCATGACACTCACTGTCCGTCCAGCGCCGCGGTCGCCCATACCTTCATCTCCCGCGTCTCCAGGAACGCCAGCGCTGCGCGTTGCACGGCGCCTGCTTCGCCACGCCCCTGGGCCGCAGCGACGAAGAGATCGCAGCGGCGCGAGACGGCGATGCCGATCGCGGCATGGCGGACGTCGTCGAGCATATCGAGATCATAGCGCCTGGCACGGCCGCGCATCTCGCCAAGACCCACCTCCTCGCCCGGCGCGACGGCGGCAAAGCGCGGGCTGATCAGATCGATGTCGGCAACGCGATCGACCTCATCATCGTCGGCGACGCCGCGGTCGCAATTGCAGAAGCCACGCTTGGCGCGCACGTAGAGCTCGGTGCCCGCGCAGGCGCCGTCGCAGCGGAACGCGCGGCCGGCGGGCCAGCCGTCGCGCGGGAACGGCCATGCGATTTCGCGCCAGCCTGCCGATTCCGCCGCCGGCGCCAGCCGATAAGCCCCGACGCCGGACACACCGAGCGCGATGGCCACAGCCGCAATCGCCGCCCCGCGCCGCATCGTCAGTTCCTCGGCAGGCCGGCGGCCGCGCGCGCCGGTCCGGTCAGTTCGAGGATATGCAGACCGGTATTGGCGCGGTCGACGATGTAGATGTAGCCGCGATCGTCGGTCTCGACATTGTTGGTCTGGATCGCGACCTTGCAGCGCTCGCCGCCCTCGACGGGAATGCAGCGCTTGTCTGTGGCCTGCGTGATCGCCGGGATGAAATAGCCGACCTCCTTCGGATGATAGGGATCGCGGATGTCGAGCGCCCGCACGCCCGCATTGAAGAAGGCGATGAAGGCCATCTTCTTGTAATAGACCGGCGCCATGCTCTCGTTCGAGGAGTGCGAGCCGAAGCGGCCGCCGCGCTGGCAGAACTGTCCACCCGCCTCCGGCACGGTGTAGCTCGAGATCATCATCGGCCGCGTCTCGGTGGTGACGTCGGCGAACCACACCATCTGCCGCGCCTCGCCGCATTCGTTCAGAATCGCCTCGTCGACGATCATGACGATGTCGCGGGTCTTGCCGTCCTTGTCCTCGGCGAATTCCGCGACCGGCATATCGAGCATCGGGAACGTCGTATGCGCGCCGTTGAAGGCGGACATCGGCATGCGCGAAATCTCGGGATAGCGAAGATTCTCCGGCGTCGGCTCCTTCGGCCCGTTCAGCAACTTGTCGCGATCGACGATCTGCAGGATGCCGCCCTTGTTGGTGCCGTAGCCGAAGAACACGCGATTGCCGTCGGGTCCGGTCGAGATCGGCCCGTGCAATTCGGTCGGCACGGCGCCGGTCGAGCCGGGCTCCTGGCCGGGCAGGCCAAAGTCGCGGATTTTCTGCGGATGCGCGGGATCGCTGAGGTCGTAGACCTGCGTCATGCGCCGCGTGCGCCAGTCCGGCGCGCCGGAGACAAGAAAGGCGATGCCGGTGTCGCACTCCCACCAGCTCTTGTGGGTGTCCTTCAGCCCGCCGATGCGGGTAACGAGCACGGGATTTACGGGGTCGGCGACGTTCCAGATCTCATGCGCCTCGCTGCCGAAGGTGCGGAGCATATAGACCGCATTGGGATCGCCCTTCGGCAGCGACTTGCCGTCGCAAACCCGTACCATCTGCGCGCCGCCGGATTCGTACTTGCCTTCCTGTCCCGGCAGATGCCGCAGATATTTTGGACGCGCGGGATCGGTGACGTCGACGATGGACGTTCCGTTCGGTTCGGCCTGCCCCGTCATCGGGTTGACGGGCGCGGGCACGTCGTCGGTGCCACCGTGATGGCCGATATAGGCGATCCAGCGATCGGCCTGATGATGGATGGTCGGCTGGTACGCGCTGCGCGCCTGCAGGTCGTTGGTGCCGACCAGCTTCATGTTGGACGCTTCCTGCGGCGCGCCGATGGTCTGCTTCTGTTGTGCCTGGGCCGTGGTGCTGCAGGCGAAAAGGACAAGACCTGCTGCGAGTGAGAAGCAACGGAACATCAAAGCTCTCCCGGAACCAATCTGCGTTGGCTGAGCTTCAAGGCTAGCACAGCCATTTCCGGGCGCCAAAGACACCATCTTGACATGCAACCATTTGGTTGCCTATTATCGCCACCATGGATGAGGTCTTCAAAGCGCTCGCCGATGCGTCACGACGGTCGCTGCTGGACAGGCTTCACGCCAGGAACGGCCAGACGCTGAACGAACTCTGCGAAGGCCTCGCGATGACGCGCCAGGCCGTGACCAAGCACCTTGTCATTCTCGAAGAGGCCAATCTGGTCACGACCATCAGACATGGCCGCGAGAAGCTGCATTACCTCAATCCGGTGCCGATCCATCAGATCGGCGAACGCTGGATCAGGAAATTCGAGCGCGGCAAGCTCGCCGCGCTCGGCGAGTTGAAACGTCAGTTGGAGAAGCGCGATGAGTAAGCCCCAATTCGTCTATGTGAGCTATATCGAGACCACGCCGGAAAGCTGTGGGAGGCGCTGACGTCGAGCGAATTCACCAGGCAATACTGGTTCGGCGCCGAGGTCAGGTCAGACTGGAAGGTCGGCTCCCCCTTCGCGCTCACGCTCGACGGCGAGGTCACCGATTCCGGCGAGATTCTGGAGGCCGATCCGCCGCGCCGCCTGTCCTACAGCTTCAAGCACCAGAAGTTCGAAGAGCTGCGCGGCGAGCCGATATCGCGCGTCGTCTTCACGATCGAACCGTTCGGCTCGCTCGTGCGTTTGACCGTGTTGCATGACGGCTTCGTCGAGGGCGGCAAATATCTCGGCGCCGTCTCCAACGGCTGGCCGGCGATCCTGTCCCAGCTCAAGAGCCTGCTCGAGACCGGCAAGCTGCTCGGCATTCCCCGCGCCGCGCTCAACAAGGGATTCGACGCAAAATGAACCTCGATCAGTTCAAACCACTGACGGTCTACACCATCTACATCGTCTCCACGCCGGAGAAGGTGTGGGAAGCGCTGACCTCGGCCGAGTTCAGCAGGAAGTACTTTTCCGGTTTTGCCGTGGAGATGGAACGGAGGCTCGGCGGGAGTTTCACCGTGCGCGCGCCTGACGGTTCGGAGCACATCTCGGGTGAAGTCTTCGAATACGATCCGCCGAACAAGCTGACGGTGACATGGAACGTCAACTGGCCCGACCTCGTCGCAAAGCTCGGCACCACGCTCGTCACCTACGAGATCGAGCAAGCCGGCGAGGCCGTCCGCCTCACCATGAGCGAACGCCACGACCGCGCGCTCAGCGAAGGCATCCTCTCCGGCGGCCGCACCGGCTGGCCCGCGATCCTGTCGGGACTGAAGAGTTTGCTGGAAACCGGCAAGGCGCCGCAGATCAAAATGACACCGCCAGCGCAGATGCTGGCGGCGTTGAAGGCGATGGGGATCAAGACGCCGTAGCGGCCGAAATCGGCGCTGTTATCGCTTCTTCTTCACCGGCGGTTGAATCTCGTCGATCTTGCGACGGCAATCCCCTTCCGAGTCGTGCGGGCCCGAGACGAAGGTCCCGCTGACCTTGATCGCGTACCAGCCTGACTCCACGCCGAGCCGGAGCGCTTCGTCTGTCTTGACGTGCCGTGGGGAGAGAGTTTGCATCATGTGCTTTCGGTTGGCGTTCGATCTCGTATCGAACCGCTGTGGAATTTTTCAGGCGTCCGCGGCACGCCTGCTGCGTCCGGCTCGCCCGCGGGAAGTGGCAATAAGCGCGACGATCGCCGTTACGACGTCGCGATGAGAAGGCTCCGCCGATGCGAAGAATGAGTCGCTTCAAGTCGCGCGCGAATCGTCGTGACGCAGCGTGTGCGCACAGACGACCGCTCTTTCCGACATTGGCGCACCGTGCGCGCAATCGCCGCAATTAGCTATCGTTTTCTCGCCCGCGCCGCGCTTTTGAAGCGCCAAATGCCGCTCTCGATCGAATAAGGCCGTGAATGCCTTGTGTTCGATCGCTTCGTAGCCATGTTGGGAGCTTGGCCAAGAGAAAGAAGTTTGCATGAAGCTCCGCGTCGGGTTCGAGATGCTGTACGAGTTCCCGCAGCCGACGCCTATGATCATGGTGTTGGGCACGCACTTCACGCGCGCCTCTGATATCGTCGTGCCCGACCTGCTGACCACCCGACCTTCGGTGGCGATCAGTCCCTATCGCGACCTCTTCGGCAATTGGTGCAGCCGCATCGTTGCGCCGGCCGGCGCCTTCCGTCTTGCCGGCGATGGCATCGTTCGCGACAGCGGCCTGCCCGACCCGGTGTTTCCGAACGCGTTTCAGCACGCCGTCGAAGCGCTGCCGGCCGACACGCTCGTCTATCTGCTCGGCAGTCGCTACTGCGAGACCGATCGCCTGTCGGATATCGCATGGAAGTTGTTCGAACAGACGCCGCCGGGCTGGGCGCGGGTCCAGGCCATCTGCGATTTTGTTCATCGCCACATCACGTTCGGCCATGAGCACGCGCGTGCGACCAAGACAGCCCGGGAAGCCTACGACGAAGGCAAGGGCGTGTGCCGTGACTATGCCCATCTCGCCATCGCGTTCTGCCGCAGCATGAACATTCCGGCGCGTTACTGCACCGGCTACCTCAGCGACATCGGCACCCCACAACCATGGCCTGCTGGAGATTTCGCCGCCTGGTTCGAGGCTTTCGTCGGTGGAAGCTGGCACATGTTCGATCCGCGCAACAATACGCCGCGGATCGGCCGCGTGCTGATTGCGCAGGGGCGCGATGCCGCAGACGTCCCGATCGTCCAGACCTTCGGTCCGAATACCCTGCTCAATTTCAAGGTATGGACCGACGAGGTTGCCTGATGACAGACAGCACCCCTGCGCTCACCGCCGATGAATTTGCGTCCTTGGCCATAGTCGGCAAGGGTCAAGGCGACATTCCGCAGGCGCACGGCGAACGTCTGGCCAATCTGGGTTATGCGATCAGGCGGCTCGGCGAACTCGAGCTGACTTCGTCAGGCGCTCGCCGCCTGGCAACGGGCGAATAGCTCGCTTCCGTTGCGTCCGGGCTTCCCCTTTACGCCACCGGCACCACCAACCGCCGGTAAAGGTGCCATGTCGCATGTCCGAGCACGGGCAGCGTCACGACCAGTCCGAGAAAGTACGGCAGCGCCGAGACGATCAGCAGCATCACGATCACCGCGGCCCACGAGATCATCGGCAGCGGGCTAGTCACCACCGCGCGTACGCTCGTCACCATGGCGGTGACGAAATCGACCTCGCGGTCGAGCAGCAGCGGAAACGACACCACCGTCAGCGAGAACAAAATCAGCGACAGCGCGGCACCGACCGCATTGCCGATGACGAGGAACAGCAGGCCCTCATTCGTCGTCAGCACCACCGTCATGAATTCCTGCAAGCTCGAGAACGAGGCGTGCAGGCCGAGCAGCAGCGCGATGAGCAGCCGCACCTGGTACATCCAGATCACGAACACGAACAGCGTGACGAAGGCCATCCAGCCGATCTCGCTGCGCGCGCGTATCGCCGACCAGATCGCGCCGAAGGAGACCGGCTCGCCGCATTCGCGGCGACGGCTGACCTCGTAGAGGCCGATCGCGACGAACGGCCCGATCAGCGCGAAGCCGGCCGCAAGGGGATAGACGAGATAGACCATGCCGAAGGCGGTGAGGCAGAGCATGATGGCGATGCCGCCGCCTGCGTAGAGCGCGCCGAAGCAGAGCCCGTAGAGCGGCAGCGCCTGGAAATCGCGCAAACCCTCGACCAGCGCCTCGGCGATGTCGGTCGCCGCCACGGGACGCACCACCGGATCGACTTTGCCCGAGATCGACATGCGGCTCCCTCTCCTCATCACCGGCACGATCTCCGTCGCGCGCGATCCCGATATTAGCGCCCTCGCGACCGGCGCGCACGCGCGCGTTGATTGCGGGATGACGGTATCCCGGGAGGCCCGACACCAGCCCGACAGGGCCTCGCGGGCGAACTTTCCGGGGACTCATCCGTGATGTACGCGGCCGAAATCTTTCCCCGCGGGGCTTTTTCGGCGGATGCCTATGGACTGAGCGGAGGGTGGTGCCGCAGATTGCATCTTCGAACCAGCACGCGCGACGACCAAATTGGACCGCCCGACCGATGAGCTTGCGTACCCGGCTACTGATACTCGTCATTGCGGCCATGCTGGTGCCGGCCATCCTCGTCGGCTTACGTTTCGTGCAAAATCGCAGCAGCGAAATCAACGCAGCCCTGGCCAATCTGACCGCGACAGCCGACGACATTGCGAGCGACCTGGACGAGAAGATCCAGGGCACCGCCCAGCTTCACTATGGTCTCGCCCGTGCACGCGACCTCGACACGCGCGACAAGGCGGCGTGCTCGGCGTTCCTGTCGGAAGTGCGCGAGGAATACCCACAGTTCACCGGGATATTGACCATCGATCCCGACGGCAGCCTGTTCTGCGATTCGCTGCGGACCAACCGCACCCTCGACCTCCGGGATCGCGCCTATTTCAAGCAGGCCCTGGCGTCGCGCGGCATCGCGCTCGAGCCGGTATTCGGCCGGCTGACCGGACTATCGGTGCTCCAGATCGCCTATCCAGTGCGATCGGAGACGGGCGCCCTGAAGCTGATCCTGCTCGCCTCCTTCAACCTGCGCAAATTCGCGGAGTTTCACGACAAGCGGCTGCTCGGCCAGAAGGAGATCCTGCTCCTCGACAGCAAGGGAACGGTTCTGGTCGCCCCCTCCCGCGGAGGATGGACCGAGCCGGTCGGCACGTCGATCGCGGGATCCGATCTGCTCCGCTTCGCTGCAACGCCGGACCGGAAGGCGTATCAGGAGGTGACCGATCGCGACGGCCGGACGCAGGTCTGGGCTGTCGCCGCGCGCTCGCCTTCGACCCGCGATGCCGGCCTCTACATCATGGTCGGACGGTCCAAGGACGGACTGGTCGCCGCGGCGAATCGCCGGCTCTACGAGGATGTGGCGATACTCGCGGTGGCCTCGCTGCTGCTGCTGGCGGCCGTCTGGATCCTTGCCACCGTGAGCGTCGGGCGCCAGGTCGGACGTCTCGCCACCATGGCGAAGAAACTTGGGCTCGGAGATCTCAGCGCGCGAATTCCGCCTCCCCACCCGGGCGGCGAACTGGGCGGATTGATGACCCTGCTCAACGACACCGCCGAGTCGCTCGAACAGCAACGCGCCGCCATCGCCGACCTCAGCCACAAGCTCAGCCAATCCCAGAAGATGGAAGCCATGGGCCAGCTCACCGGCGGCGTGGCGCACGATTTCAACAACCTCTTGACCGTCATTCTCGGCAATTCGGAGCATCTTGCCGACAGACTGGCGGGCAACAAGGAATTGCACCGGATCGCCAACGACATCGCGACCGCCGCCGAGCGCGGCTCCGACCTGACGCGGAGCCTGCTCGCCTTCGCGCGCAAGCAGCCCCTGAGGCCGCGAGACATCGACATCGCCGTGAAGATTCACGAGATGGAGCAGCTGTTGCGCCGGCCCCTGGGCGAGTACATCGAATGCACCTTCGCGCTCGAATCGGATGTGTGGCTGACCAGCGTCGATCCCGGCGAGCTGACAACGGCGCTGCTCAATCTCGTGCTCAACGCGCGCGACGTCATGCCGCTCGGCGGCAAGCTGACGATCGAGGCGCGCAACACCTCGCTCGGTGAATCCGACCTTGACGTCAATGGCGAGCCGCGGCCGGGCGACTACGTCATGGTGGCCGTGACCGACACCGGCAGCGGCATGACCGCCGAGGTGGCGAGCCGGGCGTTCGAGCCGTTCTTCACCACCAAGGAGGTCGGCAAGGGCACCGGCCTCGGCCTGAGCATGGTCTACGGCTTTGTGCGGCAATCCGGCGGCGTTGTGCAGATGCAGTCCGAACCGGGACAAGGCAGCGTCGTCAGGCTGTTCTTTCCCCGCCTTGCGGCGCCACCAAACGAGCATCCGTCACCGGCGGAACGGATCGTCGCCCCCGACGGAAGCGAGACCATTCTTGTCGTCGAGGACGACGACATGGTTCGGGCCTATGTCGAGAGCGAGCTGAAGACCCTCGGCTATCGCGTCATCGCGGCGTCGAACGGTCCCGCGGCTCTCGAACTGTTGCGCCGCCCCGGCGACATCGACCTGCTGCTCACCGACGTCGTGATGCCGGGCGGCATGTTCGGACCAGAGCTTGCCAGGCAAGCGACCGGCTTGCGGCCCGGGCTCAAGGTGCTCTTCACCTCGGGCTACACCCAAAATCCCGTCAAGACGCCCGACGGGGTCGGCGACGCCCGCATCCTGACAAAACCGTTCCGGCGGAAGGATCTTGCCGCGATGCTGCGGTCCGCCCTGTCGGCGTCGCCGCGCTGAAATCAGGAAGAGAACGCCAGCCGGAGCGCTACGCCGAGATTGGCTACGAACAGAGCCGCGTCGATGACGAAGATCCTGAGCATCGGACCTTTCAGCACGGGCCAGTAGGCCACCCCGACGCGCCCTCCGCGCATCAGGACCGGAAGGTTATAGGCGAACTGGCTGAAGTGGCAGGCGGCAAAGAACAGGAACAGCGCGAGCTGCGCCTCGATCGGCTGGAAGAAGGCCGGACGAGCGGCCAGAAGATAGAACGACAAAAGCCCGATCGGCAGATTCATCCCGCCCAGGAACGCCACGCTGGCCGCCAGCGTCGGCGCGATCGGATTGCTGCGCTCTTCGCGCGGCAGGAGTATCTTCAGCGTGTTGCCCTGGGCGACGCTGAACTGGATGAACGCGCCGCCGAACCAGAGCGTGTTGAGGAGCAGGACGAAATCCGAAAGATGCATGATCATTTTCCGTAGAAGGCTTCGCTGCGCACCACACGGCCCGCATCGTCGAAATCCATGAACTCGCTGGCGCGCGTGTCGCCGAGCTGCCACCACACCGTCAGGCGCGCGATCGCCTCGTCCCAGCTCCAGCTCAGGATCTTCAGGTCGGCGCTTTCGATGTGGCCATAAGCCTCGCGCCAATAAGCGCGGATGTTCTCGGCGCCGCTGACGACCGGAGAACCGGTCAATGATAGTGCCAGAGGGCTGCGCATCTGCGCATCGTTGGCGAAATGCGCGACGACCGCGTCGATATCGACCCGGCGCCAGCTCGCGCACCATGCCGCGACAAAGCGCTCGGCGGCTGCGCGATCCATTTTCCATCCGCTCATGGCGGAGCCCTCCCCTGGCTCGTTGCCGGGAAAGTGGCAAAGCTCGCGCCTCATGTCAACTATATTGACTTGAGGAACCGTCAGTTGTTGTCGGCGATCGCCCCCATGACGGCCATCCATGCCGCCGCACCCGACGCCCCGGCGCGATCAAACGCTTCGCGCAGGACCTTGCGCTCGTGATCCGATGCCTTTTGCTCGATGCGTCGCCCGGCCTCCGTCAGGCGCAACAGCTTGGAGCGATGCTGCTCGGGTGCCCGCTTCGACGTCAGGAGCTTGCGCTCCAGCAGCAGGTTGAGCGGCCGGTTCAGGGCCTGCTTGGAGATGCCGAGGATCTCGATCAGCGAGCCGATCGCGATATCGGGACGGCGCGCCACCACGTAGAGGATGCGGTGGTGTGGACGCGACAGGCCCTGCTTCGCAAGATATTCGTCGGCCTCCAGCGTCATCCCGCGCCAGCCGTAATACATCAGCTCCAGCGCCGCATCGAGATCGTGCAGCTTCGGAAGTGAGGCGCGGTGAAGCCCCGCAGCTTGAGACGTCTTTGCCATTGTCTGAAAGAGCCTAACCCCGCGCCCGCAGCTCGCGCCGCAGCACCTTGCCCGTAGCCGTCATCGGCAGCGTCTCCGCGAACTCGACGAAGCGTGGATATTCGTGCGCGGCGAGTTGCACCTTCACGAACTCCTGGATCTCGCGCGCGAGCGTGTCGCTTGCCGCGAAGCCGGGACGCAGCACGATCCAGGCCTTGATCGATTCGGTGCGGATCGGATCGGGGATGCCGACCACCGCCGCCATCGCCACCGACGGATGCTTCATCAGCGTGTGCTCGATCTCGGACGGGCCGACGCGATAGCCGGCGGTGGTGATGACGTCGTCCTCGCGGCTGACATACCAGAAATAACCGTCCTCATCCCGGGTACCGAGATCGCCGGTCAGCAGGAATTCGCCGGCATATTTCTTCGCCGTCGCGTCTGGATTGCGCCAGTATTCGAGCATCGTGCACGGACATGGCTGGCGCACGCCGATGATGCCGCGCTGCCCCGTCGGCAGCTCCTCGCCCTTGTCGTTGACAATGCGGACGTCGAAGCCCGGCGTCGCCTTGCCCATCGACCCCGGGCGGATCGGAAACAGGTTGGAGTTGCTGCCGATCACGAGATTGCACTCGGTCTGTCCGAACACTTCATGCGCATCGATGCCGAACGTCTCGCGTACCCAGCCCAGCAGCTCGCCGCCGAGCGATTCACCGCCGGTGAAAATGCTGCGCAGCTTGACGCCCGGATGCTTCACGCCGGCCTGCCGCATCAGCTTCAGCGCGGTCGGCGGCAGGAAGACGTTGCGGACACCGAGGTCGGCCATCATCTGCATCGCCGCCTGCGGCTCGAACTTTCGCGCGCGGTGACCGACCAGGGGGATGCCGTGATACCAGAACGCGAACAGGCCGTTGACGAGGCCGCCGATCCACGCCCAGTCCGCCGGCGTCCACATCAGATCGCCGGGGCGCGGCAGGAAATTGTGGCACATCTCGACATTCGGCAAGTGGCCGAGCACGACGCGATGCGCATGCAGCGCGCCCTTCGGATTGCCTGTCGTGCCTGACGTGTAGATGATCAGGGCGGGATCATCGGCGGAGGTGTCGACGGTCGCAAAGTCCTCGGACGCGGTTTCGATCGCCGGCCAGAACGGTTTTGCGCCGGCGTGGACGGCGCCGCTCGTGATATAGATGTCCTGCAGATAGGGCAGCCGATCGCGGACCTTCGTGAGCTTCTCCCAGCCCGCCTCATCAGTGATGATGGCTCTTGCTTGCGAATTCGACAGGCGGAATTCCAGCGCGTCCTCGCCGAACAGCGCGAACAGCGGGATCGAGATCAGCCCGGAGCGGAACGCGGCCATATGCGCGATCGGCAGCTCCAGCGACTGCGACAGGAACACCGCGACGCGGTCGCCGCGCACGAGCCCATCGGCCTTCAGCACATTGGCGAAGCGGCGCGACATCTCCGCGACCTCGTCGAAGGAGGTACGCGTGGTTGCGCCGTTCTCGTCGACATAGACCAGCGCGAGGCGGCCCGTGCCGTCGGCATGGCGGTCGCAGCACGCCTCCGTCATGTTGAAGCGCGCCGGGACGTCCCAGCGGAAGTTACGATAGAGCTCGTCGTAGGTTGCGGCTTCGGTCAGCATGGTCGTTTCCCGGCAGCGTCGTCACGGCCGGGCTTGTCCCGGCCATCCACGTTCTTGTTGGACCTGAGTTTATGCGCGTGGGTGCCCGGGACAAGCCCGGGCATGACGATGCGGAGGCATCCCCTAACGGCGCACCGTCTGGAAGAATTTCCTGACGTCGCCAACATACAGCTCCGGCTGCTCGAATGCGGCGAAATGCCCGCCCTTCTCCATCTCGCTCCAGTGCGTGATGTTAGGAAAGTTCGGCTCCATCCAGCGCCTGACCGGCGTGATGATCTCCTTCGGGAATACGGCGACGCCGGTCGGCACGTTGACCCTGGGCGTGGTGCGGCGCTTGCCAAAACTCTCCCAATAGAGCCGTGCGGAGGAGGTCGCCGTCTCCGTTGCCCAATAGAGCATGACGTTGTCGAGCAGCTCGTCCTTGTCAAAAATATTTTCGGGATGGCCGTCGCAATCGGTCCAGGCCCAGAATTTTTCCAAAATCCAGGCCGCCTGCCCGCTCGGCGAATCCGTCAGGCCATAGCCGAGCGTCTGCGGCCGCGTCGATTGCTGCTTGGAATAGCCGGAATCGAGATCGACATAATGCTTCAGGCCGGCGAGCGCGCGCTTCTCTTCCGCCGTCGGCTCGCCCTCGACCTTCGGCGCCGCGTTGAAAGCGAGCGTGATGTGGATGCCGGCGCAGTGCTCGGCGTCCTGCGCGCCCAGCGATGTCGTCACTGCCGAGCCCCAGTCGCCGCCCTGCGCGCCGTAACGCGCGTAACCGAGCCGATCCATCAGCTTCGCCCAGGTCGCGGCGATGTGGTCGACGCCCCAGCCGGTGGTCCTTGGCTTGGCGGAGAAGCCAAAGCCCGGCAGCGACGGGCAGATCACGTGAAACGCATCCGCAGGATTACCGCCATGCGCGGCAGGATCGACCAGCGGCGCGATCACTTTCTGGAATTCGACGATCGACCCCGGCCAGCCGTGGGTGATGATCAGCGGCAGTGCGGACGGCTCCTTCGAGCGCGCATGCAGGAAGTGGATATCGAGCCCGTCGATCTCGGTGGTGAACTGGTCGAAGCGGTTGAGCTTTGCCTCGCGGGCGCGCCAGTCATAGCTGTTGGCCCAGTAGGCGCAGATCTCCTGGATCCATTTCAGCGGCGCGCCCTGGCTCCAGTCGTCGACCAGCTCCGCCTCCGGCCAGCGCGTGCGGGCGAGGCGCGATTTGAGGTCGGTGAGAATGTCGTCGCTGATGGCGATGCGAAACGGTTTGATGGCGCCGATCATCGGTTGCCCCCGATTTGTCTATCGGGAGAGAGTAGACCGAACTCACGCGGCATCAAAGGTGCACCTTCTCCCCTTGCGGGAGAGGGAAGAAGCTAGCCTGTCAGCGCCGCCTTCACCAGGCCGCTGGCCTTGCCGAAATCCATCTGACCGGCGTACTTCGCGCGCAACACCGCGATCACCTTGCCCATGTCCTTCATGCCGGCTGCGCCCGTCTCGGCGATCGCATCCGCGATCGCCTTCTTGACCTCGTCGTCCGACATCTGCTTCGGCAGATAGGCCGAGATCACCGCGATCTCCTCGCGCTCCTGGGCGGCGAGTTCGGCACGGCCGCCCTTGTCGTAGAGCTCGACCGACTCCTGGCGCTGCTTGATCATCTTCTGAAACACACCGAGCAGGTCGGCGTCCGACAGCGGCGGCTTGCCGTTGCCGCGCGCCTCGATGTCGGCGTTCTTGATGGTCGAGTTGACCATGCGCAGGGTGGACAGCTTGCGCTCGTCCTTGGCCTTCATGGCCTCCTTGACCGCGTTGTTGATGTCGTCGCGCAGCATGATCGTGATCCCTTCGAATATCCGACGCCTGATCTAGGCCGTTCGCGGCCCTGAGACAACCGGGGCGGCCAGCCATTCGACCAGCGCCCGCGTCGTCGCCCCGGGCTGCTCCGGCTGCGGCAGGTGCCCGCAACGCTCGAGGATCACCAGTCTCGCGCCCGCTATGCCCTCCGCCATCTCCTTGGAGAACGCGTTCGGAATCGTGTTGTCCTGATCGCCTGTCAGCACCAGCGTCGGGCATTTGATCGTCGCCAGCGTCGGCCGTGAATCCACCCGCGCAATGATCGCGGTCTGCTGCCGCAGATAGCCTTCGACCCCGACGTCCTCGCCCTGCTCATGCACGAGCTTTCGAATGCCGACATCGTCGCGGCGCGAGGGATGCACCAGCTCCGGAAACATCTCCTCGCGCGCCGCGCTCAGCTCGCCGCGCCTGGCCCGTTCCATCAGGCCGCGGCGGCGCGCGGTCGCTTCCGGTGTATCGGGCCGGGCCTGGGTGTTGATCAGCGCGAGCTTCAAAACCCGCTCGGGCGCCTGGCGCATGATCTCGAGCGCGATATAGCCGCCCATGGAGTGGCCGGCGAGCGCAAAGCGCGGCGGGGCCTCGCTCAGCACGCGCCGGGCGATCGCCGCTATGCTGTCGTCGCGGATATGGTTGGCAATCATCACCGGGCCGAACCGCCAGAGCGCGGGGACCACCGGGGCGTAGATCCGGGCCGAAGAGGCCAACCCCGGAACCAGCAGAAGCGGGGTGGTCTGGTCCATTATTGCCTCGCAAGCCCGGGAAATTGGCGGAAATTATTCTGCCAAGCTTAAGTGCCTGAGGAGACCTGTCAAATATGCAAAAACGCATGTGAATCGGCGCTCGTCCGCTTTGACGGCGGCGCCGGCCCGGACTATGAACCGGGCTCATGACACAACATGACAACGATACCGCCTGGCCGGACCATAAACCGACCGCGCTCCTCGTGCTCGCCGATGGCACGGTGCTCGAAGGCTTCGGTCTCGGCGCCGAAGGCCATGCCGTCGGTGAAGTCTGCTTCAACACCGCGATGACCGGCTATGAGGAGATCCTCACCGATCCCTCCTATGCCGGCCAGCTCATCACCTTCACCTTCCCGCATATCGGCAATGTCGGTACCAACGAGGAAGACATCGAGACGGTGAACATGGCCGCGACGCCCGGCGCGCGCGGCGTGATCCTGCGCACCGCGATCACCGATCCCTCGAACTACCGCGCCACCAAGCATCTCGACGCCTGGCTCAAGGCCCGCGGCATCATCGGCCTGTCCGGCATCGACACCCGCGCATTGACCGCGCTGATCCGCAGCAAGGGCATGCCCAACGCCGTGATCGCGCATGCCAGGAACGGCGAGTTCGACCTGCATGGCATGAAGGAAGAAGCGCGCGAATGGCCGGGCCTCGAGGGCATGGACCTCGTGCCGATGGTCACCTCGGGCCAGCGCTTCACCTGGGACGAGACGCCCTGGCTGTGGGACAAGGGTTTTGGCCGCCAGGACAAGCCGGAGTTCAACGTCGTCGCCATCGACTACGGCATCAAGCGCAACATCCTGCGCCTGCTCGCCGGCGTCGGCTGCAAGGTGACGGTGGTGCCGGCGACGACCTCATCGGAAGACATTCTGGCGATGAAGCCGGACGGCGTGTTCCTGTCCAACGGCCCCGGCGATCCGGCCGCGACGGGCAAATACGCGGTGCCGGTGATCCGGGACGTGATCAAGTCGGGCACGCCGACCTTCGGCATCTGCCTCGGCCACCAGATGCTCGGCCTCGCCGTCGGCGCCAAGACCAAGAAGATGCATCAGGGCCATCACGGCGCCAATCATCCCGTGAAGGACGAGACCACCGGCAAGGTCGAGATCACCTCGATGAACCACGGTTTTGCGGTGGACGAGGCGACGCTGCCGAAGGGCGCGACGCAGACCCACATCTCGCTGTTCGACGGCTCCAATTGCGGCATCCAGCTCGACGGCAAGCCGGTGTTCTCGGTGCAGTACCACCCCGAGGCCTCTCCAGGCCCGCGCGACTCGCACTATCTGTTCCAGCGCTTCGCGGATCTGATGCGGCAGAAGAAGAGCGCGTAACGCCGGCTCTCCTGCAATTGCCTTGACGACATCGAGCCCGGGCCTTGACCCGGGCTCTTGTCATTCCGGGCTCGACGCTGCGGTTCGCCCGGACGCAAGGAACGTCGTCTCACGCCCCTCGTTGATTCCTGCTACGCTCACGCAGGAGCCCTGCCATGTCCGTTGTCCGCGACAATGCCGAGCCACGCGCCATCGTGTTCGAAGATGACGGGCTCGTGCCGAACAACATCCTTCCCTTCCTGGTCTATCGGGGTGCGGTGAAGCTCGATTCCAGGCGTCCCGAGGCGACCATCGAAAACCTGTTCGAAGCGAATAGCTGGGGCGGCACGTGGCGCAACGGTGTCTACGACTATCTGCACTATCACGCGACGGTGCATGAGGTGCTCGGCGTCGTGCGCGGAAGTGCCCGCGTCCGCTTCGGCGGCGATCATGGCCAGGAGCTGGAGATCAAGGCAGGCGACGTCGCGATCCTGCCTGCCGGCACGGGGCATCAGTGCATCAGGGCGAGCGACGATTTCTGCATCATCGGCGCCTATCCGCCGGGATCGAAGATGGTGGTGACGCGGGCAACTCCGGAGAACCACGCCAGGGCACTGAAGACGATTCCCGAGGTCGCGCTGCCGCCGGCCGATCCGGTGACGGGCAAGAACGGGGCGTTGATGAGGCTGTGGAGCCGGCCATAAGCGCGACGCCGTAGGGGGGGCAAAGCGGAGCGTGCCCACCAATCAGTTCAAGCCGCAAGGATAGATGGTGGGCACGGCGCGCAAGAAGCGCGCCTTTGCCCACCCTACGCAGTCGCGTACCCCCTACGCCTCGTTGCCACCCTCCTGGCGGGTGGCCTCGAACAGGAACCACGTCCGGCGCTCGGTCTCGTCGATGAAGTTTTCGAGGATGCTGGCGCTGGCGACATCGCCGGCGTCGTCGCAGACCTCGTGTGCCTTGCGCATCGCGCTCGCGACGTGCTTGTTGTCCTGCATCAGCTCGCGCAGCATCTCGCGTGGCGGGACGTAGTCCTCGTTGTTGTCCTTGATGGTCTGGAGTTTGGCGACCTGGCCGATCGACTTCAGCGTGGTGCCGCCGATCTTGCGGACGCGTTCGGCGAGCTGGTCGGTGGTGGCGAAGATCTGGTCGGACTGCTCGTCGAGCAGCAGATGATAGTCGCGGAAATGCCGGCCGCTGATGTGCCAGTGGAAATTCTTGGTCTTCAGATAGAGCGCGAACGCATCAGCCAAAAGCACGTTGAGCGCCTCAGAGACCTTCTTGACCCCATCGGGCGACAGATCGGTGGGGGTATCGAGATCGGGCGAGACCTTGGTGGGGGCTTTGCTCACGGGAAACCTTCCTGTTAGGACGCGGACATTGACGGCGCGCCGTCGCACCCCTAACGCAAGGCGGGCAGTGCCGGTTCCTTGACAGGAACCGTTTGGCCGGGACCTACGAAATACCATGGACGATTGGATCGATTATTACGACTCCACGCATACGATCTATGTCAGCAAGCTGCATCGCGACTTGCACTTCCAGATCATCGCGCGGGACATCATCGGCTACATCTCATCGCCCGAGGCGACCGTGCTCGACTATGCCTGCGGCGAGGCGCTGTCGGCGAGCCAGGTGGCCGCGGCCTGCGGCAAGCTGATTCTCGCCGAGCCCGCCCCCGGCGTGCGTGGCCGGCTGATCGCGCGATTTGCCCCGAACACCAGGATCCGCGTCCGCTCCCTCGACGACGTCCGCAAAATGCAGGACCAGTCGATCGACCTCGCGGTGATGAACTCGGTCGCGCAATACATGACGCCGGACGAGCTCGATGCCGCGCTTGTGAACATCCGGCGATTGCTGACCCCATCCGGCAAGCTCGTGCTCGGAGATATCTTGCAGCCCAATGTCGGCATGTTCAGGGATGTGATGGCGCTGCTCAGCTTCGGCCTGCGTCACGGCTTCCTGAAGGACGCGCTGATCGGGCTGATCAGCACCGCGCTGTCAGATTACCGTCATCTGCGCACGCGCATCGGGCTCCAGCGCTATAGCGAGGACGAGATCGTCGCCAAGCTGACCGCGGCCGGCTTCGCTGTCCAGCGCGCCCACACCAATATCGGCCATAATCGCTGGCGCATGACCTTCATCGCGCGGCCGCCTCTGGTCCGTTAAGCATAATGACTGCCCGAGGTGGCTTGTCACACGCCGATAGGTAAAGATCGTCGCGGCCCGGTGGCGGAAGCGTCTACGCGAGGGCGGTGCAACGCTCTTCATCCTGGTTCAAATCCAGGCCGGGTCTCCAGCCTTCGCTGGCTCCGCCAGCTTCGGCTAGGCAAGCCGTATCGTGCGAAGGCTGCCTCGGCGAAGCCCGAAGGGCGAAGACGGGCACGCTTCGACGGACCGCCCAAAGCGAATTCTCGAAAACTCGCAAACTTCAATCCACTTCAACCGTTTCGCACTCCGACAGCAGCTGTAGCCGGTCGGCATCCTTGGCTGCGGAGCTGAGGACAGCATCGAGCAGCCCCGGAAAGCGTGCGTCCAGATCCTCGCGGCGGAGCCGCATGAAGCGGTTGGTGCCCGCCACGCGCGTCAGCATCAGGCCGCATTCGCGCAGCTTGGCGAAATGGTAGGCGAGGTTGGATTTGCCGGAAAGGCCGCTGAAGTCGCCACAGCAGAGTTCGCTGCTGACACGTTCCTGCTGGGCGAGCTGATAGACGATGGCCAACCGGATCGGATCGCTCAGGCAATCCAGAACCATCGGCAGCTCGATCTGCTCGCGGGTGGGATGAAGGGGCGTGCGGCTCATGGTCTGGAATCATAGCAAACTGACCGTGATGTTCAATAGTTCTTGAACCAATTGACTTCTTAGCCTTTGCATTCAATAGTTCAATAAACGTTGAACATAGGGATATCGTCCAATGAGCGTGTTCTGGCTGGCTCTCGCGGCCTTCGCGATTGGTACGGAAGGCTTTGTCATTGCAGGGCTTTTGCCATCGATCGCCAGCGATCTTTCGATTTCCGTCCCGGCCGCCGGCCAATTGGTCACCGCCTACGCCCTCACCTATGCGGTGGGTTCGCCGATCCTGGCGGTGACGCTGAACAATATCGACCGCCGCACCGTGCTGGCCCTGGCGCTATCGACCTTCATTGCCGGAAATCTCGTCGCGATGGTGGCTTCCAGCTACGCCCTGCTGCTGGCCTCCCGCATGCTGATGGCGCTGGGCTCCGGACTGTGCATGCCGACGGCGCTCGCCGTATCGGTGGCGGTCGCCGCGCCCGAACGGCGCGGCCGCGCGGTGGCGCTGGTCACCTCGGGCCTCACGATTGCAACCGTGATCGGCGTCCCGCTCGGCAATCTCGTCGGCAGCCTGCTCGGATGGCGCGCGACCTTTGCCATGGTGGCCCTGATCGGCGCGGTTGCGCTTGCCGGCCTGCTGCTTGGCCTGCCCCGCGGCCTGCCGCGCAACACCGCCTCGCTCAGCGAACGGCTGGCAGTGGCGCGTCACAGCAATGTCGTGATCGCGCTGCTGATCACCATCTTATGGGCGCTCGGCGGCTTCACCGTGTTCACCTATTTCGCGGTCCCGCTGCGCGGCCTCGGCTTCGACGCCGCGCAGATCAGCCTCGCGCTGCTGGTGTTCGGCGGCGCCGCCGCCATCGGGAACATGCTGGGCGGTGTCCTGGCCGACCGGCTCGGGACTCTCGCCACCGCAGGCCTCGGGCTCGCCGGCATGGCGAGCGCCCTGATCCTGCATTCGCTGGTCCTGAAGTTGATGCCTGGACAGGCGCATTATGCGGTGCTGGGCGCGATCTTCCTCTGGGGCATCTCGGGCTGGGCGTTCTATCCGGCCCAGGTCGCTAGCATCATCCGGATCGAGCCGCAGGCCTCGATGATCGCACTCTCGCTCAACGCCTCCGCCATGTATCTCGGCTTTGCCATCGGCGGGGCCCTGGGTGGCGCGGTGCTGGCCACCCTTTCGCCTACTGATCTTGGCTGGATCGGCGGATCGAGCGTTGCGGCCTCGCTGCTGGTGCATCTCGCCCGTGGCTGGCAGGCACGGCCAAAACCCGTCAAAATTGCCGGTTGATGGGCGTTTTTCGGGGTTTCGCCGCCCCGAAAACTGGTCTAAGACCCACCCGCGCGCGAGGGGAGACCCCGCGCCTCTCGGCTCAAGGGGACGCGCGGCAAGCGCGCCCTTTTTTTGTGCCCAAAATCCACTTCGGCGAGAGTTGATGCCCAAACGTACAGACATCACCACCATCCTGATCATCGGCGCTGGTCCCATCGTGATCGGCCAGGCCTGCGAGTTCGACTATTCGGGCACGCAAGCGGTGAAGACGCTGAAGGAAGAGGGCTATCGCATCGTCCTCGTCAATTCCAATCCGGCCACCATCATGACCGATCCGGAATTGGCCGATGCGACCTATATCGAGCCGATCACGCCCGAGATCGTCGCAAAAATCATCGAGAAGGAACGTCACGTCATTCCCGGCGGCTTCGCGCTGCTGCCGACCATGGGCGGACAGACCGCGCTGAACTGCGCGCTGTCGCTGCGCCGGCAGGGCACGCTGGAAAAGTTCGATGTCGAGATGATCGGCGCGACCGCGGATGCGATCGACAAGGCGGAAGACCGTCAGCTGTTCCGCGAGGCCATGACCAAGATTGGACTTGAGACGCCAAAGTCGCGGCTCGCCAACGCGTCCGAGTTGAAGAAGTCCTTCCGCGACAAGCACCGGGCCGAACGCGAGAAGCTGTCGGGTGCCGCCCTCGAGGAACACGAACGGCAATGGGTGCTCGGCGAAAGCGACCGCCGCAAGCGCTACCAGGAATATGCGCTCGGCCAGGCGCTGATGGCGCTGTCCGAGATCGGCCTGCCCGCGATCATCCGTCCCTCCTTCACGATGGGCGGCACCGGCGGCGGCATCGCCTACAACAAGGAAGAATTCCTCGACATCATCGAGCGCGGCCTCGATGCGTCTCCGACCAACGAAGTGCTGATCGAAGAATCCGTGCTCGGCTGGAAAGAGTACGAGATGGAGGTCGTGCGCGACAAGAAAGACAATTGCATCATCGTCTGCTCGATCGAGAACCTCGATCCGATGGGTGTGCACACGGGCGACTCCATCACGGTCGCGCCGGCGCTGACGCTGACCGACAAGGAATACCAGATCATGCGCGACGCCTCGCTGGCGGTGCTGCGCGAGATCGGCGTCGAGACCGGCGGCTCCAACGTGCAGTTCGGCGTCAATCCCGAAGACGGCCGCATGGTCGTGATCGAGATGAATCCGCGCGTGTCGCGGTCGTCCGCACTGGCCTCCAAGGCCACCGGCTTCCCGATCGCCAAGGTCGCCGCCAAGCTCGCGGTCGGCTACACGCTGGACGAGATCGCCAACGACATCACCGGCGGCGCGACGCCGGCCTCGTTCGAGCCGACCATCGACTACGTCGTCACCAAGATTCCGCGCTTCGCCTTCGAGAAATTCCCGGGCGCGTCGACCACGCTGACCACGTCGATGAAGTCGGTCGGCGAAGTGATGGCGATCGGCCGTACCTTCCAGGAGAGCCTGCAGAAGGCGCTGCGCGGACTCGAGACCGGCCTGACCGGGCTCGACGAGATCGAGATCGAGGGGCTAGGCCAGCACGACGACAAGAACGCGATCCGCGCCGCGCTCGGCACGCCGACGCCGAACCGGCTGCTCCAGGTCGCCCAGGCCATGCGGCTCGGCTGGTCGAACGAGGACATCTTCAACTCCTGCAAGATCGATCCGTGGTTCCTCAGCGAGATGCGCGGCATCGTCGACATGGAGGAGAAGGTCCGGAAGAACGGCCTGCCGGGCAACGCCTTCGGCATGCGCACGCTCAAAGCCATGGGCTTCTCCGATGCGCGGCTCGCCGTGCTGGTGGCGTCGACGGAGGCCGAGGTGACAGCGAAGCGCCACGCGCTCGACGTCCGCCCGGTGTACAAGCGCATCGACACTTGCGCGGCCGAGTTCGCCTCGCCCACCGCCTACATGTATTCGACCTATGAGGCGCTGTTTGCGGGCGCGCCTGCGGACGAGAGCTCGCCGTCGGACAAGAAGAAGGTCATCATCCTCGGCGGCGGGCCCAATCGTATCGGCCAGGGCATCGAGTTCGACTATTGCTGCTGTCACGCCTGCTTCGCACTGCATGACGCCGGCTACGAATCCATCATGGTCAACTGCAACCCCGAGACGGTGTCGACCGACTACGACACCGCCGACCGGCTCTATTTCGAGCCGCTCACCGCCGAGGACGTGCTGGAGATCATCGCGAAGGAGCGCACCAACGGCACGCTGCACGGCGTGATCGTGCAGTTCGGCGGCCAGACCCCGCTGAAGCTGGCGCGCGCGCTGGAAGCCGCCGAAGTGCCGATCCTCGGCACCTCGCCCGACGCCATCGACCTTGCCGAAGACCGCGACCGCTTCAAGCGCGTGCTCGACAAGCTCCGGCTGAAGCAGCCGAAGAACGGCATCGCCTATTCGGTCGAGCAGGCGCGCCTGGTCGCAACCGATCTCGGCCTGCCGCTGGTGGTGCGCCCGTCCTACGTACTCGGCGGCCGCGCGATGCAGATCATCCGCGAGGAGAACCAGCTCAGCGACTATTTGCTCGGCACACTGCCAGAGCTGGTGCCGGCCGACGTCAAGGCGCGCTACCCGAACGACAAGACCGGGCAGATCAACACCGTGCTCGGCAAGAACCCGCTGCTGTTCGACCGCTATCTGTCCGATGCAACGGAGATCGACGTCGACTGCCTCTGCGACGGCAAGGACACTTTCATCGTCGGCATCATGGAGCACATCGAGGAAGCCGGCATCCATTCCGGTGACAGCGCCTGCTCGCTGCCGCCGCACTCGCTCGACGCCAGGATGATCGAGGAGCTGGAGCGGCAGACGCGTGAGCTGGCGCTCGGCCTCGACGTCGTCGGCCTGATGAATGTGCAGTACGCGATCAAGGACGGCGAGATCTACGTGCTCGAAGTCAATCCGCGCGCCTCGCGCACGGTGCCCTTCGTCGCCAAGGTGGTCGGCACGCCGGTCGCCAAGATCGCAGCGCGCATCATGGCCGGCGAGAAGCTCGCCGACTTCAAGCTGAAGAAGGCGGACTTCAAGCATGTCGGTGTGAAGGAATCGGTGTTTCCGTTCGCCCGCTTCCCCGGCGTCGACACGGTGCTCGGCCCCGAGATGCGCTCGACCGGCGAGGTGATGGGCATCGACAGCTCCTTCGCGATAGCCTTTGCCAAGAGTCAGCTCGGCGGCGGCACGCGGGTGCCGCGCAAGGGCACGGTGTTCGTCTCGGTTCGCGAGAGCGACAAGACGCGCATCGCCGAGGCCGTTCGCGAATTGCATTCGCTCGGCTTCAAGGTGCTGGCGACATCGGGCACGGCGCGCTTCCTGACCGATCAGGGCATCCCGACCGAGAGGGTCAACAAGGTGCTTGAGGGACGGCCGCACATCGTCGATGCCATCACCAATGGCGACGTCCAGCTCGTCCTCAACACTACCGAGGGCCCGCAGGCGCTCGCCGACAGCCGCTCGCTGCGGCGCGCGGCCCTCTTGCATAAAGTGCCGTATTACACCACTCTTTCCGGGGCCGTGGCGGCCGCGCAGGGCATCCGCGCCTATCTGGGCGGGGACCTTGAGGTTCGTACCCTGCAGAGCTACTTTTCGGAAACCTGATCGCTAGCAACGGCGACGCTTCCGCTAAGTGACTGGCAATGAAGCCACAATGGCCGGAGGAACTGTCCGGCCGTTGTGGTTGTTCTGTTCCGGCGCCAGACCCACATAACCGTTCCGGTGGCCGTATACTCAGCCCCGGAAGTACTGACGAATCAAGGTTGCCGCGCCCTGTGTCTTGCCGGGGCGCGCGGCCGAAGGACGAGAGAAGAGATGGAAAAGGTTCCGATGACAGCGGGCGGCTTTGCCGCGCTCGGAGAAGAATTGAAGAGGCGCCAGTCCGAGGACCGTCCGCGCATCATCGAGCATATTGCGGAAGCGCGCTCGCACGGCGACCTGTCGGAGAACGCGGAATATCATGCCGCGAAGGAAGAGCAGTCCCACAATGAGGGCCGCATCGCCGAGCTCGAGGACAAGCTCGCGCGCGCCGACATCATCGATATTTCCAAGCTGTCCGGCGACACCATCAAGTTCGGCGCCACTGTGACGCTGGTCGACGAGGACACCGAGAAGAAGACGGTGTGGCAGATCGTCGGCGAGGTCGAGGCCGACGCCAAGAAGGGCCGCATCTCCATCACCTCGCCGCTCGCGCGCGCGCTGATCGGCAAGAAGAAGGGTTCAACCGTCGAGGTCAACGCCCCCGGCGGCGCCAAGGCGTATGAGATCACCAAGGTAGAGTGGCGGTAAGGATTTGCCGCTAAGCGTGATGATGTTTTGAAAAGGCCGCGCCCTGCGCGGCCTTTTTGTTTCGGGGTATTGCGAGGGCCGTGTGCCTCTCCCCGCAAGAACCGGGAGAGGGAGAAGGCTTACCTTCTCCCCTTCACATCAAGCGGCACGGCCGCCTCGTATTTCGAATTATGCAGCACCAGCGACGTGCGCACGTTACGCACATGGGGTGCGGCGGTGAGGTGCGTCACGAAATCCTGGAAGGTGGCCATGTCCGGCGCGACGCATTTCAGGATGAAATCGACCTCGCCCGACAGCATCCAGCATTCCCGCACCAGGGGCTCGGCACGGACGAACTCCTCGAAGGCGCGCAAATCCGCCTCGGCCTGGCTGGACAGGTGCACGGCGGCGAACACAGTGACGTCGAAGCCGAGCTTGCGGGCGTCGAGCAGGCCGCGATAGCCGTGGATATAGCCCTCCTCCTCCAGCGCGCGGACGCGGCGGAGGCAGGGTGGCGGCGAGATGCCGACGCGCTTGGCCAGCTCGACATTCGTGATTCGACCGTCGGCCTGGACCTCGGTGAGAATTTTCAGGTCGATCTCGTCTAGGTTCCGCGACACGTGATTGGAACTCCTGGCCTTTGCGGCTGTATTGGTGGATTTGACGCAATCCTCATAGCCAGTCCGCAGCAATTGCGCAATTTTATTGCGCGTGCAGCGCAATCGACTTTTGTTCCCTGTTGGAAAAATCCGCCGACAGGGAATGCAATTCTTGCATAGCTCACCAGAAGGCTTAGATTAGCTCTGATATTTCAGCGCTTCCGCGACGCCTCCCGGCACGTTCCGCACCCGCGCTGCAGATCCCCCGTGAAAGGCGTCCGTCAAAATGTCTGCCACTGTTCATGCAAAGGTCGTCATTATTGGCTCCGGCCCCGCCGGCTACACGGCGGCGATCTACGCCGCGCGCGCAATGCTTGAGCCGATCCTGATCCAGGGGATCCAGGCGGGCGGCCAGCTCACCATCACCACCGACGTCGAGAACTATCCGGGCTTCGCCGACGTGATCCAGGGCCCCTGGCTGATGGAGCAGATGGAGAAGCAGGCGGTCCATGTCGGCACCAAGATCGTCTCCGACCTGGTCACCAAGCTGGAGACTATGCAGCGGCCGTTCCGCCTCACCTGCGACAGCGGCGACGTCTATCTCGCCGACAGCGTCATCCTTGCCACCGGCGCGCAAGCGCGCTGGCTCGGGCTCCCGTCGGAAACGAAATTCCAGGGCGGCGGCGTGTCGGCCTGCGCCACCTGCGACGGCTTCTTCTACCGCAACAAGGAAGTCGTGGTGGTCGGCGGCGGCAATACCGCGGTCGAGGAAGCCCTGTACCTCACCAACCATGCCTCGCAGGTCACCATCGTGCATCGTCGCGATCACTTCCGCGCCGAACGCATCCTGCAGGAGCGTCTGTTCAAGCACCCGAAGATCAAGGTGGTCTGGGACTCGGCTGTCGACGAGATCTGCGGCACCGAGAACCCGAACAAGGTCACCCATGTCCGCCTCAAGAACGTCAAGACCGGCGCGCTCACGAACGTGAAGACCGACGGTGTCTTCATCGCCATTGGACACGCGCCGGCGACCGAGCTCGTGAAGGACCAGGTCAAGCTGAAACGGTCGGGCTATGTCGAGGTTGCCCCGAACTCGACCGCCACCTCGGTGCCCGGCCTGTTCGCCGCCGGCGACGTCGCCGATGAGACCTATCGCCAAGCCGTGACGGCTGCCGGCCTCGGCTGCATGGCAGCTCTCGAAGCCGAACGTTTCCTGGCCCTGCGCGCCAGCGAGCGCGCTGCAGCGGAATAAAGATCATGCCTCGAACACGCGACGGATTTACGGATATGGATTGGGACAAGCTGAAGGTGTTTCACGCGGCGGCGGAAGCGGGCAGCTTCACGCATGCGGGCGAGCAGCTCGGCCTGTCGCAATCGGCGGTCTCACGCCAGGTCTCGGCACTGGAGCAGGAGCTCTCGGTCTCGCTGTTCCACCGCCACGCCCGCGGCCTGATCCTCACCGAGCAGGGCGACCTGCTCTTCCGCACCGCGCATGACGTGTTCATGCAGCTGCAGGCGGCGCGCGCCAAGCTGACCGACAGCCGCGAGCGGCCGAGCGGCGACCTCAAGATCACCACCACGCCCGGCGTCGGCATCAACTGGCTGATCCCGCGGCTCGGCGAATTCACTGCGCTCTATCCGGAGATCCGGATCTCGCTGATCGTCACCGACGAGGAGCTCGACCTGTCGATGCGCGAAGCGGACGTCGCGATCCGCACCCGCAAGCCGACGCAGCCGGATCTCATCCAGCGCAAGCTGTTCGCGATGGGCTTCCACGCCTATTGCTCGCCGGATTACATCAAGCGCTTCGGCACGCCGCGCACGCTCGAGGAGCTCGACTCCCACCGCATCATCACGCTCTCCGACGGCAACTTCGCGCCGCATCTTCAGAACCGCAACTGGCTGGTCGAAGCCGGCCGCAACGGCTCTGGTCCGCGCGAGGCCTATTTCAGAGTGAACAACATCCTCGGCCTCGTCCGCGCCTGTCAGCAAGGCCTCGGCATCGCGGCGCTGCCGGATTATCTGATCGAGGAACAGAGCCGCCTGGTGCAGCTGTTCGGAGAATCGGATTCGATCCAGCTCGACACTTATTTCGTCTATCCCGAGGAGTTGAAGACGGTCGCGCGCGTGCAGGTGTTCCGCGACTTCGTGGTGAGCAAGGCGCAGCG
Source organism: Bradyrhizobium sp. S3.7.6 (assembly GCF_054061875.1). NCBI lineage: Bacteria > Pseudomonadati > Pseudomonadota > Alphaproteobacteria > Hyphomicrobiales > Nitrobacteraceae > Bradyrhizobium > Bradyrhizobium sp. S3.7.6. The sequence goes on from NZ_JBSSEQ010000001.1 coordinate 8,467,941, forward strand.
CTGGCCTTCCTGATTTCCGCATGTCTGACATGCGACCTGAACGGTTGCTGCATGGCGCTCGTCGAGCCCATAATGTTTCCACGCTGAGCCTTCGCGTTGCGCATTTGTCCCCCTCCTCCAGTGGCGCGGGAGTTCAGTAATCCCTCTTGGAAGGTGATTGTGTCGGCCTCACGTGGCCAATACCTTAAGCCGGGCTCGCTTGAGCCCGGCTTTTTTTCTGTCCCATTCTGGTTTCACGTTCCGCGTGTATTGACAGTTCCACGTACACCCCGCATCATTTGCGAATGATCACGAAGTCGTGCGCAATCTCGTTCAAGGCAGTCGCCTCGAAAAAAGGCCCCCATCCGGGGACCTCGGATTTTTGCGCGCGCTAACACAGCTTCGTCATCGCTAGCAAATCCCGAAACCCCGCCGCCTGGACGGGGTTTTTTCATGTGCCCTCCGTCTCAGGTTTTTTCCCGAGAAGGAGATGGAACATGACCGGTCTACAAGATCATTTGCACGGACTCTGGCTGCCGCTGGTGACGCCGTTTCGCGACGGCGCTATCGACGAGAGGTCGTTGCGGCGGCTGACGCGACATTACAGCGGACAGGCCGTCGACGGCTTCATCCTGGGGGCGACCTCCGGCGAGGGCATGACGCTGCGCGAGGTCGAGCTCGAGCGTCTCGTCGCCATCGTGCGCGACGAGATGGCGACGGAGCGCCGCAGCATTCCGATCTGCCTCGGACTGTCGGGCGCGGACACTTCGCGGCTGAAGGAACGCCTCGACGAGACCGCGGACTGGCCGATCGACGGTTATCTGATCGCGAGCCCCTATTATGTGCGGCCGTCGCAGCGCGGGCTCCTGGCTCATTTCGAAGCCCTTGCCGATCACGCGGCGTGGCCGATCGCGCTCTACAACATCCCCTATCGCACCTCGGTGAACATCACCAACCAGACGCTGCTGCGGCTTGCCGAACATCGGAACATCGTCGGGCTGAAGGATTGCGGCGCGAACCGCGATCAATCCATCGCGCTCCTGCGCGACAGGCCGAAGGGCTTTCGCGTGCTCACCGGCGAGGATGCGAACTACCTTGAGGCGCTCACCGACGGCGCCGACGGAGGCATCGTGCTATCCGCCCATGTCGAGACCGCGACGTTTGCGGCCGTGTATGCCGAGGTGAAGCGAGGCAACCACGACGCGGCGCAGGCGCGCTGGCACGAGGTCGCCGAGCTGACGCGCCTGTTGTTCACCGAGCCGAGCCCGGCGCCGGCGAAGTACTGGCTGTGGCGGTGCGGCCTGATCGACAGCCCCGAAGTGCGCCTGCCAATGGTGGAAGTGAGCAGCGAGCTCGCAGCCCAGATCGACCGCGAGATCGAGCGACGGATGAAAGTCGCCGCGTAGCGCCTCCGCTTCCTCTCTTCACACGCACGCCGCCACCCCCTTCTCCCCGTGCGGGAGAGGGAAGGCAGCGTCGTGTCCGCTCGACACCATCTCAATCCGGAAAAGAGATCGACCTATGGACATTCGTCAATGGCGCGATGCGCTGAAGGCGGCATGGGAACGCGTTTCATATGCGAGCGAGTTATCCGACTGGCTGCGGCGCGATATCGGATTGACCGCGGATGAGGTGAAATCGCGCGCGGACTACATCGACGAGATCAGAAGGAAATACAGCGAGTGGGTTTAGCGGCGGCGCGAGTCCTTCACCCTCCCCTGGAGGGGGAGGGTCGGTCGCGCGCAGCGCGAGCGGGGTGGGGTGATCTCTCCACTCGGGCACTGTTGGCTGCGGAGGCACCGTCACCCCGCCCCGCTACGCATTTCACTTCGCGCAATGCGTAGCGACCCTCCCCCTCCAGGGGAGGGTTAGAACGTGCCCGTAGTTAACCCGCGCGAACGCGCGCACCGCGCTGGCATGGTTAATCCGTGGTAGCACCTGTGTTCGAATGCGCCCGAAATTGCGATCCGGATTCTTAAAACATCGCGGCTATCACTGGCGCCCATAAGCGAAGAAATCGCGGGGGCGTTTTGTGAATATCCAGAATGAAGTGGCGTCGCATTACGACGCCGGACAGCAGAGCTTTACCACCGAGGACATTCTCTGGGCCGCCGGCATTTGGTCGGTGATCCTGACGCTGTCGCCGGTCATCGTGTTCTACATGCTGATGGTGGCGTAACGCATCTCCACCGGGCCAAAACGCAAAACGCGCGGACTTCCGCGCGCTTTCCGTCCGGGGAATGATTTATGAAAATTATGCCGCCTGCTTGTGCATTGCGCCGGATGCCGACGCCGTGCCGCGAATAGCCTTCACTGAACGCTCGATTGCCGCCCACAGCCTTGCGATTTCCTGGGCCGCACGGCTCTCGGCCTGATACTCGCGCGCGCCTTCGCCGTGGCTGAGCGCCATCAGCAAATCCGAACGGTTGGTGATCTGGCCGCCCCACACCGGCGCGCGGAATTTCGCCAGCGCCTCGCGGGCGATGGTAACGATCGGGCTTTCGGACTCGTCGCGGCGCGCCGGCGCACCGTTGAGCACGACCGCGTAGGGCTTGCGCGCCGCGCGGCACATCTGGATGGTTTCCTGCACTGCGTTGACGTCGAACACGCCGGGACGTGCCGGAATGACCACCATGGTCGCGTTCTTGATCGCGTCGTCGACGACGGCCGAGAGATTCGGCGGCGTGTCGATCAACACCCATTCATAACCGTCGCGCTTGGCAGCGGAGACGATGCCGCTGACCGAGTTCACGGCAGCCTTGATCGGCGGCTCGTTGGTGCCGCGCAGCTTGTGCCACAGCGTCAGCGAGCCCTGCGGATCCGCGTCCACGAGCATCACCTGCTTGCTCGCCTTGATCTGCGCGGCGAGATGTGCGGCCAGGGTACTCTTGCCCGAGCCGCCTTTACGCGATGCAAAAACAATTACGTTCATACCTCTGGCCTCCAGATTGACCCCAGATCACGAAAATGAATCACCGCGCTGATTCGGGAAAGAAAAATTTACCGGCAGTTGCCTCAGAGCCACGAAATAACAAGACGTGTTGGCTTTTGAGTCACACTGCTTCGCGCGACCAGGATACCAATCGCAACGAAACGCCCTTCACGCCGGCAATCCCACGCTTTTTCGGCAGCAACGCGGGAAAAACGGAATGCAACCTCGCCGCGCAAACCCTCTCGCGACTCTTTTCCGTCGAACGCGCTGGTAATTGTCGCAGGCGTCCGCACGGCGAGGCGAACAAAAGGAGTCCGGAGGCTGGCGCGCAGCTGATGCCGGCAACACACATGCAGGGGACACCGACGCGAAGACGCTTCGCGCTGTTGCCCTGACGCGACGAGCTTCAAAGAAAGAACGCTGGCCCCGCGCTCAGCTTTCGCTGGATTTCTTCTTCTTGGCCGCCTTCTGCGAAGGCTTGGTGCTCTTCTTGGCCGTCGGCTTGCCGGCGCGAGCCTCGCCGGGCTCAGGTCCCTGACGGAAGAACACTTTGCACTGCGGCGAGAGCTGCGATTTCTTCTGGATCATGCAGGCGGTGATGGCATCGACGTTCGGAACGAACTCGCCGCACAGCCGCATCGCGTCCGGCGAGCAGGCCTGCTGCTCCTCCTGCGTGTAAGCGAAGCCGGCGCCGGGATGGACCAGGACGGCGAGCGCAATGCCCGAGATCGCAGCAGCCAAGGATTCTTTGAAACGGAGCGCCGGCATCGATCCCCCCACATGTCGAGTTAGAGCGAATAGTGGGTGAACGGGCGTTCGTTGGCAACGAGGCCTGAAGCGAAAACGGCCACCTGTGCGCTCCGGGCAACAGGCCGGTCGGCCCGGCGCGGTCCCATCCCGGGCACGATGTCGCGCTATCAGGCTAAGCCTTTGGCAGGGCTGGCGAGATCGGGTCCGCGCGCGGCTTCAGCTTCGGTCCAGCAAAAAAACGCGAAAACAACCCCATGCACAGTAGCCAGGCCACGGCGGCCATTTACGGATTTTACGAAGTCGATTTGACTCGTCGGGCAAAACAGCGGCATGATGGCATGATCGAGAACGTGGGGTGGTCGTGTGATGTCCCCGTGAGATGAGGGGCGCATGGCCACAGTGTTGATCGTCGCGCCGGTGTTCGCCCTGATCGCGGCCGGCTATGCGTCGGTGCTGTTTCGCTTCGTCTCCGAGACCGCGCACAAGGGCATCTCCGAATTCGCCTTCAGCATCGCCATTCCGGCGCTGCTGTTCCGCACCATCGTCGTGTCGGAATTCCCCGATGTCAGCCCCTGGCGGATGTGGGGCGCCTATTACGGCGCGCTCGCCATCACCTGGATCGCGGCGCTGGCGCTCTCGGCATGCTTGCGCGAACGGCGCGAAGACCGCGAGGACGGCGTCGTGTTCGCGATCGGCTCGGTCTACGGCAACATCGTGATGCTCGGCATTCCGCTGGTGCTCTCAGCGCTCGGCAACGAAGCCGCAGGCCCGATGTCGCTGATCCTGTCGGTGAACACGCCGCTGCTCTGGCTTTGCGGCATCCTCCAGATGGAGCTTGTCAGCCGCAAGCGGACGGGCTCGGTCCTGTCGGTCATCCGCCCCGTGCTCGCGGATCTCGCGCGTAATCCGCTGATGCTGGCGATCGGTTTTGGCGTGGTCTGGCGTTTTACGGGGCTCGGCCTCAACCCCGTCGTCGACCGAACGATCGAACTGCTCGCGCAGGCGGGTTCGCCGGCGGCGCTGATCGCGCTCGGCATCAATCTGTTTCGGTTCGAGGTGAAAGGCGAGATGCTGAGCGTCGCCGCGATGAGCGCGCTCAAGCTGCTGGCGATGCCGGCGGTGGCGTTCGTGCTGGCAAAGCTGCTCGGTTTGCCTCCGGTCGCGGCCGGCGTGATCGTGCTGTTCGCGGCGATGCCGACCGGCGCGAACGCCTACATCTTCGCGGCGCAGTATCAACGGCTGGTGAACCCGGTGTCGGGGGCGGTGGCGCTGGGGACGCTGCTGGCGGCGGTGACGCTGCCGGTGGTGGTGGTGATCGTGGCGGGGGTGAGGTAGCCGCACGAGCAGTCACGCGGTCATCCCGGTTGATCCGTGCGAGGAGCTGACCTCCGCAAGCGCAGGATCAAACGTATCGCCAGCCAGAGCATCAGAACGACGAGCACGAAGGCGGCAACCGGCGCAGCCAGGGCAAGAAGCGATACGAGGAGTGCACCGCCCAGTTCGGCGGTCGCAACGGTTGAGTTGCCGAGGCCAGCCGTCAGGACCGTCGATTTGGCCCGCACGGCCGCGGTGACGCCATGCACTATGCCGGCCGCGCCGCCACCCGCGACGATGGCGGCCGTCCATTTCATCATCGGTGGAAGATCTGCCATGGTCGCCGCCGACAGGATGGCTCCGGCGATCACGGCGACAGGCGCGGCGATGACATCGAGCACATTATCCACGCCGGGAATGAAATACGCACCAACCTCCAGGAGCGCGGCCACGCCAAGCATGAGCATTGCAGCAGGTGTTCCAAGCCACGCGAAACCGTCGCCCAAAGGAAGCGAACCCGAGTAAGCGGCCACGCTGGCAACCAGCATCGGCAGGAACACCCGGAAGCCCGTCGCGGCCGCAAGACCGACACCGAGCGCAATCGACAACGCGAGATCGGAGTTCGACATGAGATCCCCAACGATTGTTGCGCTCGAATTTCCTCGAAGGCTAGACGTGATGCGGCCGAGGTCATTTGGATGAGAACGGCCATCGACGCAGATCGCAACGCGCAATCAGGCTACATCGCGGAGGATGATCAAACCAAGCCAGAAATGTTGACGTAGCCGATCACTGCGCATTTCTTCCACTTCGAGTTCAAAGGCGAGCAGCATCGCAGTGATGGGCGCGCTCAAGCTTCTGGCGACGCCCGGTGGTCGCGTTCGTGCTGGCAAAGCTGCTCAACCTGCCGCCGGTCGCGGCCGGCGTGCTGTTCGCGGCGATGCCGACCGGCGCGAACGCGTACATCTTTGCGGTTCAGTATCAGCGGCTGGTGAACCCGGTGTCGGGCGCGGTGGCGCTGGGCACGCTGCTGGCTGCGGTGACGCTGCCGCGTGGTGGTGGGGGTGAACGTGGCGGGGGGGGAGGTAGCTTTGGTTAGCGTGCGCGTGTCCGCTGCGTGCTCAACGCGCTGCACAAGTGCATAGGCGGGCGTTGAACGAAAACATTACTTCGGTCAGCTCCCCTCCTCTTGCCCCCTCACCAACCCCAAGAGCCGGCGGAACTCCTCATCGTTCGAATCGCTCTTCCAAAAATTGATGAATTGGCAAACTACTTGAAGGTTGCCTGCCTCGTAATGACCGTCGCTGTCGATCCGATCCAGCGATGGCAGGAGGTTCTTGTTCGCATTGGGATTGACAAATTCAAACGGGATTCCGGTTAAGGCGCAACAGTTACCCTGTAGATCAAGCAAAGATGCGATAAGCTTCTCTAATTCAGCCGCAGTCATCCGCAATTCTTTGTTCTTCAAAATCCGTTGGACGCTTTGTCCGTTGGCGTTCCTTACCGTATTCTCGACCGACAGGCGCATTTCGATGATGGACTTCTCGCGTCCGCCAAGGATGCGCCCATCGTCTCTGGCGCCTGGCGCTTTAGCGATCGAGCCTTCCGATTCACGCTTTAGCAGCGTCGAAAAAACCCAGCAGAAGGTGTGTGCGTCAATAAGGCGGATATGTCTTAGGCCGGCGCCCTCTTCAATAAGCGGCCGCAACGAAGCGAGCGTACGGTTGTACGTCGAATAGTTCTCCCAGCCACATTGGAGTATGGTCGAAAAGTATATATTGAGTGCTCGAAATGCGCGGTCGAAACCGGTTGGCTGAATCGGCATAAATCGATCCATGTCCTTAAGAAAGAACAGATAGGCCAACAACGGATATTTGCGGGCCGTCAGATCGCTCAGTCGATCAAATGTTGCGCCTTCATCAGCGTTGCCTCGATAGAGTCCAAAAAGTAGACCTTCGATGTCACGGCGAAGCTTCGGTTTCGCCCGCGCTTCCAACAACTCCCGATGGTCGCGGTTGGCATGACCGTAGCGGTTTTGCCAGAACACAAGATTATTCGTAAGTTTGCGGCCACTGTCCTGTATCTCAATAGCCTCGATCGTACGCTCCAAGATCGCGCCTGAGCCGATACTCTCTTCCGTCCATTCCCCTGCTCGAAGCAATCCAAGGGCATGATCACGCAGACGCGGCTTATAGCCTTCCCAGACCGCAGCAAGTCCTTCGTCAAACCCTTTGAACGGATGACCGGACTTTGTCGTGACGAGTCTCTGGAAGCGTGCGAACGCTTCGCTGAAGGCAGACGGGTCAATGTCAGCGGCCATAGTCGGCCGAGCAGCGTTTCCGGAACCGGCATACCAATCAAGAAACCTGTCCAAAGCGCCGGGGCTATCGACTTCGACACGCAGCGTGGAGGGCGACCGAAGCCGTAAAAGCGGCCCGTTGATGTTGGAGTTTCCGTTTGAGGGATTATCCATCAGGCGCACACCATCGAGCTTCGGTGGAGCCGGCGGCTCGAACCAAATACGTGTTTCGCTGGCCTCGCGATGAAGGGCCAGGACCTTCCCGGTTGGCGTCGAGAAGCCGATCACATAGTCGGTGGGCGGTTTAGCGGGCTTGCCCAACCGTGACCTAAGAGTTGCTTCAGCGTCTGCAGTCACGAGCGGCATTCACAATCTCCGGCTTGCAATACCCGGCCGCTATCTGCTTCGGCCTTCCATCCCCATGAGGCCAAGGGCCTTCTCTTATCATCGAGCTATCAAGAGCTTTATTACTTTCGTTTGCTGGCTGAGAGTTTTGGTATCGCATCAATCACTACAATCTCTGACGCGCGTTCGCCGCGCGCAAGTCGCCCTTCTCGAACTTTTCTAATCTCATTGAACTTATTGCCTCCATCTCCGTAGTCGATAATGACAAATACTGCGAAATCAGTTTGTGAGGCTGTTTTGTAAAATTCCAACTGCTTTTCGTATCCGTGCACAACGGTGCCACCGGATCGCTTCATTTCAACTAAGACGCGCGCCTGATAGCCGCTTGAAAACTTGAAGTCGATGGGGCCACCACCCATGTTTGCTTCAGGTGAGATGTCAACGTCGTTCGCTTTACAAAAGCAATCCGCGATCGCGTAGTAGATTAGTTGAGAGGCCCGTTCTTTCTTTGGCTTCCCGTTCACCCACAGCTCTTCCCACAGATTACCTGCCTCAACATGACGCCTAAACAGCTCAATGGTGTCGATGACCACACGAAATATCTCGTGCGCTCCGAGTTTGAGATTGTAGGCAGCCGCCTGCTTAAGGTCCGGAAGTCCGTTTGTGAGAATTTCTTTGAGGCGATAGTAGCCGAGCGCATCCAAGTTGGGGTCGTAGTTACTTACATTACCCTTTACGGCTGCTAAGAAGAAATCAAAGTCGGACGCTGACCCTAACGCGGCGGTACGCAGCGCAGCCTTCCGCTCCGCCACTGTCGGCTCCGCAATGCCTCCCAAGAGTCGGTTGACGCGTTCTCGGATACGCGCGTTTTCCATGGCTGCCCGCTCTATATCCGACCAATCATTCGCGATTGGCAAATCGCGCACGATGTCGGTCGGCACGAGAACGATGGGCACCTGCTTGCCTCTGGCGTTCACATATTTTGGCAACTTGTGAGTTGGACAAACGTCAAACGAGAAGACTGGCACCCCATGCGCTTGACAGAAAGCCTCTGTGATCTGCGCCAAGTCATCCATGATCACCGTTGTTGTCATATCGCTGATTGTATCAGGCCCGACATCCTCCTCGAAGAAGCCCATCAGAGAGATCATTTCCGGGTCGCTTGCGCCCAGCGTGATCACCTCCTTGCTTGTGCGGAGGATCGTTTCGCGAATTAGCTCTGGCCTCGAATTTCCTGATCGGCCGGTTCCGCCGTAGCCAAGTCCGTTTTCTGGCGGCTCGCTCAAGTCAAGCTGTCGTCGAGCACCTTTCCATGCTGCATCACCTTCGCCATTGGAGATTGCAAGCATGCGGACCAATATCTCGAAGTGCTTGCGAAATCGCTCGGCTGCGGCTGTTGCGATAATTTGGTTTCCGGACTTCGCTAGGAGGACCGGATCGATGAACAATGGTACGTCTACATCCACGAATGGATCTATCAGTCCGGCGGCCGCCAATGCTTGCGACTGAACTTTGAAGTAGGTTGAAAATAGGGTGGGATTATGCACGCGAGCCATGATGATGGCACTCTACTCGCGTCCTAATTGAATCCAAATGATACTTTGGCGATGATCGGCGAGAACGAGTGCGTACAAACTCAGGTGTGCGCCGCATCCTAAATTCGCTACCCAAAGGAAGCGAACAGAGTGGTTCGATTTAGAGGGTTAGTAAGACTGGTACAGTTGGGTGGGTACTGCCCAGGCGCACGATCAGCCTTGATAAACCTAAAGAATTTTTGCTCGCGACTATCGCTTTTGTAAGCGTCTTTTGTATTTGGGTAAAGCGCCTAACAAGAATGGAGTGTGAGTGCGCAGAACTTCAGGCGTGCAAGGGCTCCTTGCGCTCCCGAAAAGGTTGCGGAATTAACCGGTCGGTTTCAGTGTTCAAAATCGTACTTGAATGAGCTCGTGATCGACGAGGAAGCGACCGCCATCGAACCACACCTGGTTTGGCGGCAAACCCACCTGGGCCCAAACCCTCAAGTATTGTGAGAACTATTTTTCACGCTGCCGCTGAGCATTCCGGCTAAAAGTATCCTCGCCGATCGACTTAGGCTCATTTTCTGAACCGCGCGGCTATCCCCGCTTTGCGAAGAATGTCAGCGAAGTGGCTGGTCACACCTACGTTTCCGTCTAGCATCAAGCCCGTTTCCCCCGACATGTTCTCCACTAGATTTCGGAGAGCCTCTAAGCCTTCATCTGTCTTGAAGGGGATCCAATGGGCTGGACTTCCTGGGACTAAGAAGCGATCCGTGGACGACGTTGCTCCTTTGTGAAGTTGTACGAGCCAAGCGAGTTGGCCTTCCTCGTCGTAAACCCACTCGAACCGAACAGGGCCAAGAACCAAACGTGCAGCTTCGTACAATCTCTCTACAGCTCGTCGGACGGCGAGCGGCAGATGCTGCGATCCAACTTCCCCCTGCATGAACTTATCGCCGGTGCCGACGACGCCTTCGATTTTCAATTTGTTGTCTGCAGATACAATTGCAGCGCCCGAATAGCTCGCCGAAACTGCCTGTTGGCAAATGAGCGACGAAATTTCGAAATCGCCAGTGCTGTTGTTTTTGTCCTCAAGAGCCATCAACGCGAACGGGTCTGTCCAACCCATCACGGTCTTAAACTTTCCGGGACGTTGCTGCCTTGGGCAGGTTCGAGTCCATACCTCGGAATTACCCGTGTTTCGACCAAAGCTAAACGGGGCTACTCTCCTCCCAATGACTGTTGTTAAAGGAACCGGGAGACCAATGAGGTGACCGACAAGCAAGCCAAATGCCTTGTCGCCAAGCAGCTCGCTGAAGCGATTTGGCCAGGATAGCGAAGCCTCGGGAATGTCTCCCACATTGGGCGATAGCTCCCACACTATGGTATGGCTCTGCTTCCAGCCCCGCGGCCTGGGATGAATACTGAATTCGACGCGTTGCTCTTTCGGATAATCGAGCTCGGGCTTGACTTGATAAACTAGCTGCAACAATTCGCCGCCGAGCGCCCTTGGAAACGCAGCAATCCCCGGCTTTTCGACCGCCCTGGGAGTATCGTCGGGAGCAAATTCGATTACATCCCCAGCAACGACACCGGACACTCCGCCGTCGCGGACGTCAATTGTCTCGTTGACAATGACGCTCAAGCCTTTCGAGATCAGCGACTCGGTGAGCGCAGCAGCCTGGTCCAATGACTTTATCCCATAATGAAACGGACATGAGACCGGCTCGAATGGAATAAAGCTTCGAATATTTACTGATTGCTCCGAGCTTGTTCTTAAAAGTTCAGCTAGAGCGTCACGATAGTTGTCGAACTTGTGGTTCGGAGAGAAACCAGCGACCCGAGAGAGCCGCTGCTCTGGCTGGCTGCTTCCATCAAAGCTCACGAACTGCGCGACATTAGCTACTCCGGCCAACTGGTCGAGCACTTCATCTTTTCTCAAAGGACTATTGTTCAAGGTTCGCGCCTCAACGGCAGAAGAACGCCGCTGTAGCTTCAGAACCTCTTCCCGAACGTCGCTTATGTGAGAGGCGAGGTCAGTATTTCGCACAATGGCAGCCGCGGCGTCCAATCTATGGATCGCAAGCGCCAGCGAGATTGGTTCCCCCTCCGGCGTCACTGCCTCAAGGTTAGCCTCAAGCGCAGCTAAGATTTCGCGGCTGCATCCGACACTGAATTCCCAGCCAGGGAGCATCACCATTACGGCGGCATACATGCGGATAAACTTAGTCCACAAATTCGCGTAATCGGATTGCGTCCAGTCAGGAAACTCAATTCCGGTTGGCTCCACGACCGGTCTGCGCTGAGTGTCTCTCAGCCGTTCTGCGACCAGCTTAATGTCCCGGCAGTTCGGTGAGAGCACTCGCTTCTTGTGCTCCAACACGTAGCTTCGTGAATTGCGCTCGATCGACTTTCCGAAGCCCAGATACCAGTCGACGAAACGCCGACCGGTCGTCATCGGACCGCTCACGTATACCGCCGATTTTGGCTGAAGGGCACAGGACCAAGCCTGCAACAAAGCCTCTTGCTGCTGCTCCACTATCCCTGTGTGGCTATCGGCCGCTCCCGATGCAACTGCCACAGCGTGCGCCTTGTTCCGATTCAATGACATCTTATACTGATTCTTCTAGGATTTGCGCAACAGCATTAGTCATCGACTGCTCCAATGCCGGCACTGAACTGGCAACGGCTGTCGCGAAAGTGCCGCCGGAAAGAAGCCCTTTAAAGTACTTGGCTGCACTACTGATCGCAGGGTCGTTCATGCCTGCTCGGTCCGTACACTCGGAGGCAAGGGCAAGCAGGCAAACAAACTCTTCAATCGCTTCCTGCGAAAGACTACCGCCTTGTTCGAGAGCACGGTCAAATCGCAACTTGTACTTGCCAAGTTGTATCGTCCGCTGGCGGTCTCTCAAGGATCGAACGACGTCTTCAAGATTTGCTTGTTGGCCTTCCAACCCGAAGATTGCCCCTTTGATGTCTGAGAAGCCCAAAAACAATGAGGCATCCTGTAGAGCAGTCCAATGGTCTTCGTTGAGACTGTCCACCTTTATTGCGCAATCCACAGGAGGGCTCGTGAGTATTTGGTTGACAATTCGTTTTCGAGCCGTCTTGTCCGGCGGCAAAACCAGATACTTGCGATCGATCCGGCCCGAGCGCTTAATAGCTGAATCAATTCTATCAGCGTAGTTCGTTGCGATAATGAAGATCACCCCTTTCCGCGCGCGCAAATCATTCAACTTGGTAAGCATTCCAGGCGTCATAAACTGGAAAATGTCCTGCTGAGCGGAATAGCGCGTGCTGTCTCGATCAAGGATTAGCTGGTCGATTTCATCCATCAGAACCACGCAGCGCATCTGAGAGTTGAGAACCTCGAAAATGGCTTTGGCGCGCGCCTCCACTTCGGCGCTCCCTCCCGCCAAAAAGTCGCTCACCGATATATTTATGATTCGCGTGCTTAGCGCCTTCGCGAGATTTTCGGCTACAGTCGTTTTGCCTGTTCCCGGAGGCCCATAAAGCAGACAGGAATAATTTGTCGGGGCGCCACCTCCCCAACCGAGCACGAACTCTCTGCCAATACTCTCGTACACTTTATACCCGCTTCCGAGACAACTTACAGGCTCATAGTCCGCCTCATACTTCGCCCACTCATCTCCCTTCTTTTTCGGCAAAGTGACTGGCTTCACGTTGAAGTGCGACAGGACCAACGAAGTGCGGGCGACGTGGGTCTGCAAAAATCGCCGATAGCCGATCAGAAATTCAAGAACCTGACTGGTCTCCCAGACATGAATGGAATTGAACTCGTTGACGTGTTCGGAATTCCATCCAGTGTATTGGGTTCCGCCGACATCAAACCTAAGCGTCCGCGCATTTAGCCACTGCCAGTAGCGCCGGAGCAGAACCACACACTCGGCAGAGAACGTGTCGAACAATTCGGCTCCGTCATACAACTCACTTGAGCGCAGAAGCGAGTTTGCGACCTCGATGCTTACCGGAAACAACGAAAGGCCTTTTGAGGTCGCGAGAAACGGCTTATTCGGACGCCAAAATGCGTTTTCCCTCTGAGCCGTCGCAAGAACCTCCAAGACGCGTTTGAAGATAGGACGATCCATCGCGCCAAGGCGGGATAAAAGGAGCCCCTCGACGCAGAAAGTCAATTCTGCGGGGTCAAAACGAGAATCGGGAATCGAGCTGTAAGACAGATGTTCGTGGAGCGTCGTCTCAAAGTATCGCTGGTACTGATTTAACTCGACGGCAGGCTGAACTTGAAGGTTTCGGCACGCTTGCACAACACGGAGTGGAATGAGCGCGTTCCGAACCGCGTGCGTTTCTTTGTTTGGTTTGATTAGGTCTTTTTTGGCGGGGTCCAATTTTATGAGCCGCTGCGCCTGCTCTGCTAGGAAGGCTACGACCTTAATTTCATCTTCTCGCGATGCTGCTTGATTCGGATTGAAAACGCCGCTTACAAAGGCAAGTGTCATCGGATCATTTATTCCGAAGGTCGAAGAGACCATCTTCGGCGGATTTTCCTTCAAGATGGCATCACAAAGTACGTTGCGGGCATCTGATACCGCTTTCCGTGCTTGGTCGACCAACTTGTTGTCGAGGTTGCGCACCTCAAACGGGAGAGGGTTGACGGGGCTCGATGCAAAGCTCCGTGGGAGCAGCGCTGTGAGAGCGCGCGTGACCATTCCCGTTGTGCTGAATGACAGCCCCTTTGGCGCCTCCGGACCCCCGTCTTGATTTATTTGATAGCACCACCCGAGAGGGCCGCTATGACTCGCTAAAAGGGTGGTGGCTACTTCGCTGAGAAGCCGATTAACTTGATCAATCTCTTGGTTATCTGAAAGAAATTGAGTTCCAAGGTACGTGCGCAGTTCTTGCATCTTGTCCTCGTCAGGGCCGCAGGTGAGATAAGGCCCCATCGCACAACCGACAGCTGCAATCTACCACCACCTTCGTGAAAGACCTTCCTAGCCCCAGCCTTTTTTGTTCGACCGCTTGATGGGTTGCTTGCGAACGCGTTAGCGTGTATCTATTTCTCAGGAATAAGATACGTAATTACAGGGCAAGTCGTGGGAAAAACGTCAAAATCGATTAAGGCATTTGCCTATCTAAGGACTTCCTCGGCCGCCAACATCGGCGAGGATAAGGACAGCGGCCGTAGACAGCTCAGGGCCATCGAGGGGTTCGCAAAGCGGGCCGGGATCGAACTGGCGGGCACCTACCATGACGAAGCGGTAAAGGGCTCCGACCCCATAGACACCCGCCCTGGCTTTGCAGAGATGCTCGAAGCACTGGAGGCGAACGGCACCAAGACCATCATTGTTGAAACCGCCAATCGCTTTGCGCGCGACCTGATGGTCCAAGAGGTTGGCTTCGCGATGCTCAAGGCGCGTGGCTTCGACCTAATCGCCTCCGACAGTCCAACATCCTTCCTCGACGACACGCCCACCGCACGGCTCATCAGGCAAGTGCTGGGAGCCATCTCCGAATTTGAGAAGGCCATGCTGGTGGCGAAGCTCAAGGGCGCTCGGGACCGCAAGCGGCGCTCGGGAGTAAAAGTGGAAGGCCGCAAGTCCATCGCGGAGCAGCGCCCTGACACGATTGAGCTTGCCCGCAAGCTGGCCCGAGCGAGACCCAAGGGCGGCAAACGGTCTCTCAGGGAAATCGCGGCCAGTCTCGCTGAAGCGGGACACACCACAAAGGCGGGCACGCCATACGCCCCTACAGCGGTCAAGCTAATGCTGGCGCGAGCTCCGGGCCGCGTTGGCAGTGATGCGGCGCAAGGAGAGGGCCAATGACAGTTGCGAGCTTCTTCACTTTCCTTGCTGCCGTCGCAGTTTCATTTGAAGCACCTGTGGCTGCTTCAGTATTTGGAGCAATCGCAATCTGGCTCGTCGGGCACGGCGGATAACCTACCGGTGACGGCCCCGTTGAGGCTCCAGATGAGCCTCTCCCAACGCACATGGATCCTAAAAAGGCCGACCCGCCCCCCCGTATTTCAAACTGTTTGGGTTCAAGGGGCAAGCCGCCGCCGAGCTTACAGCAGCACAACACTTCTCCAGAGCGAGAACAGCTTGATCTTGGCGCTCGTCATGGGCCCGCTGTGCTTGTCGAATGTCCCGCCGAGACGAAGTGTGTTGGCTTGCTCTCGATGGCACCACATCAAGAATTGTTCGCCACAGCGCATTCGTTTGACACTTGTGAATTTGCTGCCATCGCGTGCGTATTTTCCGGCACGGCACCGTGCTTCACTGATGCCTCCATTCACCTTTGGATGAGGACGATGGCATGCCGGAAGAGCTTCAGAACCGATTTCGTCACCTCGGATCGAATGAACGAACCCTCGTCGTTCGCTTCGCCACAGCGATACATGTGTTGATCGAACTCTATCAACGTTTATCGGTTGCGCAGGCGAGCACATTCCTCGCGGTTTGGGCTGAGGAAGGACTACCAGTGTCCACGCTGGCACGCAGGTGCGGCGTACATCCTCAAACCGTCTCCCGTCATCTCCGGGTCCTGACTGCCAGGAACATCCGGGGCGTAGACGGCCTCGGTCTCCTCGTGGTCAAGGATGAACGCACCCAACGGGACCTTCGGTACCGCTACGTATTCCTCACCGAGCGAGGGTCCGCCTTAGCTGCAGGCATGCTGGAAGCCTTGGAAACCCCCCGGCTGCGGAGGATACCTCCGATGGGCGTGCTGAACCGCCCCGACTAAACCTGCTCAACCGCTCCAAGCAATTTCAGCTGGCCGACTTGTACGGAATGGCGGGAGATTACGCCCTCTGAGCACGATTTCCTACGGTCGCCAAAGGCTTAGCGGCCGGCAT
Organism: Bradyrhizobium sp. S3.7.6; assembly: GCF_054061875.1. Taxonomy (NCBI): domain Bacteria; kingdom Pseudomonadati; phylum Pseudomonadota; class Alphaproteobacteria; order Hyphomicrobiales; family Nitrobacteraceae; genus Bradyrhizobium; species Bradyrhizobium sp. S3.7.6. The sequence goes on from NZ_JBSSEQ010000001.1 coordinate 8,483,909, forward strand.
ACCGGAGTTATGAGAGAAAGCGAGGCGCGCACCCGCGAATACCGAAGGAGCAAATAGGAGCAGCACCGCTGGAAGCACGAGGGTGAGCCTATCGGTCTCGCTGGCGCATGCAACACGCCTGCTCGGGCAGAGCACCACGGCGCCACAAAGTCGTTCCTCGTGCGCCCCAAGCCCCTGACGGGCGCGGCTTCGCCTCTCTCCATAATGGTAATAAACAATAAGCTACCTTTATGTGCATGCGTTACTTGATGCACACAGTAGTCGGCACTGTCGCCTTAGCGGCCCTAAGTGCCATCCTATCCCTCAATGGGGGTCCAATCTCTAAGAGATAATTCATTAGAGGGTTCACCCCCATTAGTTCACTGAAACACCAACCAAATGAAAGACCCCATCGGCCTGCACGAGCAATACGCTCTCGTGCCGCCGCAAACCTTCGTCGACAGGTTCACCCATCACTGGACTGAGAAGTTCGACATGCCGGCCAGCGAGCCGCTGCGAAGACTCTGGCGCACCATGGCCAACACCTATCAACAATCCATTATAGCAACAGCTCAGGGGCAACTTACCCGTTGGCGTGTTCTCCAACCACCGACCGGCTCAGGTAAGACCATGGGCGCTGTGGTGTATTCTGGCATCCAAGCCGAGCTGAACGCCTCACTGGCTGACGGTATTAGGCCCGTAGGCATTATGATTGTGACGCGCCTCAAGGCTCAGGTTGACGAGGTGGTGTCCGACATCAACGCTTACGTTGGCCGTCAGGTTGCCCTTGCGGACCACACGGATCATAGGGCGACCCCTGAGCAGCTCCATGACAGTGACGTCGTGGTCATTACCCACGAGGCTTACACCAGAGCAAACAAGACCTTGTCTGGTGTCAAAGCTGAGCGCTGGAAGAAACTCACTCGCTGGCGGGGTGGTCAACGGCTCCTGACCATCGTCGATGAGGCATTAGCGAACGTCGTAGAGCACAGTCGGCTGAAGCTCGATGAGCTCACTTTGCTACTCGGCCTGATGCCGCACGAACTGCGTTTGGCTCATGCCGCCGATGTGCAAGCCTTGGAAACATTGCGTGAGACGATGCTGGTTCACGCTGGCATCAACGACGGCTTCGAGGTCGGCACCTCGTTGGCGTGGATCGAAGGAGAGGCTCCCGTATCGGCGGACCTCATGGCCTTGAGGGCCGCGATGCGCAAGCTCCCGTACGATAGGCTTATCGGCAAGGATGACGAAAAAGAACGACAGCGCCTTGCTACGCGATACGACAAGGTTCTCGGTGCCGCCGAAGCGCTCCTTGACCAGTACGCTCTGATGGCGCTTAGCGGTAACCAGCATTCCCTCCATTCGGCCGCACTCGCGGTGCCCTTGGAGCTGCCGGGACCGGTCGTACTCGACGCGACAGCCGGCGTCGACCTGATGTATCAGCTCATGGAAGACCGCGCCGACATCATCCCGACGCCGCCCGGTGTCCGCGATTACAACAACGTCACTCTTCATGTCGCCCGTGCCGTAAGCACCGGCAAAACCAGTATGGAAGAGATGGCGGCGACACGGTTCCCGCGGCTTGAGGCCGCTCTTGCTGAACGATTGTCAGCAGACCGCAAGGTTCTGTTCTGCGTGCACAAAAAGGTAGAGCATCGAGTGCCGAGTAAGGAAGGCTTAGGAGTGGGCGAAGTGGCCTCAGCCCATTGGGGCGCAATCGACGGCAGCAACGCCTATAAGGACTTCGACACGGCGGTCATCTTCGGTCTGCCGTTCATGGACCGCATCTGGGGAACGAATGTGTTCTTCGCCTTTAAAGGCGTCCAGGATGACGATTGGCACGACAATCCATCTTGGAAAGAGCATGCAAACGTCCGTGAGCTGCTGCAGCGCAGGCATCTCGCCACGTCGATAATTCAAGCTATGGGCCGCGTGAGGCTTCGAAAGGTTATCGACGAGCAAGGGCGGTGCGCTCCTACCGATGTGTTCATTGTGCTGCCGAACGGAGAACGGGGCTCAGAGATTCTTCAGTACGTTCGCCAAGAGCTGCCCAACATCTCGGTGCAGGATTGGGCGCTGGACCTTGATGGTCCCAAGGTACGTGTCGAGCGCAGGGGTCTCCCTCACGAACGCCTCGTGACTTTTATGGCGAACCGAAGCCCCGGGCGCACGTCAATGAGCCTGCTCGGCCGTGAGTTCGGTCTGAAGCCCCATCAGCGGAAGGACCTCCAAAAGACGCTACGTGACGAGAACCACCCGACAACTCTGAAGCTGAGAGAGATAGGAGTGACGTACGGGTCGGAAGGCAAAGGCAGGGGAGCAAAGAGCTTTCTTTTGAAAGCTGACTAATTTGCATTGGCCGCACCGCAGGTTTTCCAGTTGGAGCCTCAGGTGCGGCCTTTTTGTTTCCTCTCTGCACGCTCAAAGGTGAACGGCGGACGGGACCTACTTGTCCTTTGAGCTACTGAAGTCGCAATAGCGCGAAGGCAACGGTTGGCCTTGCTTGCGCATCTTTGGCCAAGCCGTACAGTTCATTAGCACTTCCGTGCGCGGGAGCGATCCGCAGGTGCCCTTCATGATCTGATCGTACTTGTCCGCCCCCTTGGTCTTGGTGAACGACAGGTATACCCTTTGCGTATTCCGATCGATCGTCAGCATCGTGTTGAAACAGGCGCTTGAATCAGACTGCATCCCGATGAGCACGCCTTTTTGAAGCTCCTTCATCGAAAACTCTGAATTATCGACGTCGAGGGAACAGTTCGGTTTGTCGCCGTCTGGCTTTGCCGAATTCGCCCACAAAGTCGCCTGCGTCATTTTGCATTCGAGTCCCGTTCGCTTGCCCATTTCATCGAACATGTTCTCGCAATTTACCTTGGTCAGGTTGAAATTCGGCTGCTTAGCTTCATCTTGTTCTTCGGCGATCCTAAAGGTTCCTACCGCGTAAATGCCAAAGTCGCTCTCGCGTAATCCGCTTTCGTCGTATGAACTGAACGCGTCCACGTTGGCGCACGAGTTGGCCGCGCAGGCAGCGCCGGTCCACCCGAACAAACCCAGCAAACTCACAGCAATTGCGCTACGGAAAGGCATTATTTCCCCCTGACCATGATTCGCGACCGTTCGTACTCATCAGTCACAATGACCGCAAGGCCCTTGCCCGAGGCAGCACATTGGCGACGCGTTCACTTCAGGAAAACCCGGACTCGCGAATGATGGGTTCTGCAGGGTTCAATCGAGCTTATACCGCGGAAACTTCGCTAGCGCAGCAGCTATGGCCGCTACGTTTGGGGCTCCGTATTTCCGGCCTTCGGTGGCTTGCGTATGTCCCGTGATGGCGTCGTTCATCTTCTCCGGCATCCCGACCTCATCGGCGATGCGCTTGAACGTGTGACGCCAAGCATGATTTGGACTGATGCCCGGATCATCGACACCCAGCTCTCGCACCCATTCTCCGAGCTTTGCACGCGCAGTCTCAGCACGACTCCGCGACGGCTTTAACGGGTCGGCACTTACTCGTTGGGGCGTTTTGTCGTTATAGAAGAGAGCGCCCTTGCCCATCTGACTCACGAAATCGATGAAGCCCTGAGCGATAAGATGGGTGTGCAGCGGCACGACCCGCGTCTCACCGGTTTTCATCGTTCCGGCTTCAGGCGTTAGAACCATGACGTGTACGCTGTCTCGCTCTTGGATGTCCTTGCCGCGCAGCTGAGTTATCTCCCCCGCCCTCGCACCGGAGTAGGCGCAGAGCCAAGGTACCCAGCGGCGAACCCGCTCGGTTACGGTTGTCGGCTTTTGATAAGCGAGGCTGGCTTTAAGGATCGTGGCGACCTCAGCAGCAGAGAAGCTCCGCCCTTCTTCTCTTGTCTGTAGCTCGCGGGGTACGTCGACTCTAACCTCTTTGAACGGATTGGCACGAATGCGTTTGTGTTCGCGCGCCCAGCTAAATACGCGGCGCGATGCTGAGAGCCAAATTTCGCGGACGGTCTTAGCAGTGCGTTTTCCGGTGATCAGCCCGTGCATCCAAGTGCGCGCGGCGTCCTCGGTGATCCCGTCAGCTCCGACCTCTGCAAACTCACGCTGCATTTCAAGAAACACTGCGCGCCAACGGCTAACTGTATTGGGCTTGATCTTGACTGAATGGACAAACGCTTCAAAAAGCTCCCAACAACCAACAGAGGAGGATTTCGCAGGGTCTTCTTTGAAAATTGGGAAAGTGTCAGGGTTGTCGTCGCGGGAGTAGTCGCCGTTCGCGCGCTTCTCCAACAACGCGAAGGCTGGCATTAGATTGTCACTCACCGCGTCCACAAACAGCGCGTAGGCTGTGGGGTTTAGGGCTTTCCCCTCACTGGCGAGGAACGTTGCTACCCGCGCCTCCTCCGCGACACGCGGCCTTACCGCCTCGCGCACTTCTGGCTCTTTGGCCCAATCCCAATTGGGATCGGTCTTAGAGTCCTCTTCGAAACTTTCGGGCGCCTCAGGACGGATCACATTCCATACGAACTGCTCGCCAAGGTCCCGCCAGTACCCAGGCTTCCCCGGGTCTGCTTCGTGCTGATTTAGGAACCAGTTGTACCAGCGTCCGGCAAGGGCGATAGCGTTGAGTTTGGTAAGAGGCTGGCCCTTGCCATCGCGCCGGGCCCGCAGCGTGGCGATGCGCGTCTCCACCTCCGCTTCCCACTCAGCCTTGCGTGTCTTTGCCTCGTGCCAAGGAGTGTCCGCAGGAAGCTTGAGGTGAGCCTCACGTTTGACGCCGTAGAGGCGTTGGTACTCGACACGAACATCCTCGGGGATGCCTTTGCGGGCAAACCATCGCCCATCCGAAGCACGACTTAATGCAGCCATTCGCAATGCCATTTGTGACGCCTTTTGTATTGTAGGCGGCGCAAATACATCAGGTCTATCAGTAAGATGCCGGGATTACAGGGCAATTCAACTGCGTTGGTACAGTTGGGTGGGCTCGAACCACCGACCTCCTGTTCCACAGACAGGCGCTCTAACCAACTGAGCTACAACTGCATCCTTGCGAGCCGCCTTGGGCGCCTGGACGGGCCGTCGACCTAAGGGGGGCTGGACGGGGCGGAAACTAGGTGCAACGGGCGTTTTTGGCAAGGCCGCAAAACCCGAGAATCGCGCTTCCGACGAGGTTATTTCCAAAGCAAAACCCGGGCTCTAGGCCCGGGTTTCTTAATTTAAACCAGCCGGCCTAATCAGGCGGCGGGCTTGTAGAACTTCGAGGCAGAGGCCTTGATCGGCTCGACGGTCTCGGCGGCGACGCGCTGGGTCAGCTCGGCCAGCTCCTTGGCCTGGGACTGGAAGGTCTCGAGCTGGGTGCGGGTGTGGCCGGTCCACAGCTCCAGCGCTTCCGCCGGCGACTTGAGGCCGAACAGCTGCTGGGCGAAGTCCAGCTGGGCGCTGGTATTGGCCTTCATGAACTCCACCAGCTTGGCGGTGTACTCGCTCGCGCCCTTGTTGGCGGAGGTGAACACGGCCTCGACGGTGCCGTTGTGGGTCTCGGCCGCGTCCTTGAACTTGGCGTAGCTCTCGCGGGCCTGCGACACGCCCTTTTCGGCGAACGCACGCATCTGCTCGGGAACCTCGAACGGAATGATCGAGGCAGAAAACGGATCAGTCGCACCTGTCATGATGTCCCTCACGATAAAGAAAAAATGGAGTGAGCCTTCTGGCGCGCCCGCCGGCCCCGACCTAGGCCTCAAATTCAGCGGGAACGAACACTGGAACGCGATACAAGAAGATGGCTCGCCCAGCGCCGATCACTATCGCTGCCTAAGATGTCAACATTGTGCAACGCAAACGTGATCCGGGCTGCGCCGCGAAATTTAATCGCGGTCAGGGTGATGGTTCCGCCTGAGGGAACCCTGGGTTGAGGTAGTCTGGTGCCTGCTGGCCGCTCTCTTACCCTCCCCTGGAGGGGTCGAGACGAGCGGAGCTCGCTCGGGGGTCGATCGCGCAAAGCGCGAGCTGGGTGGGGTGATCTCTCCACTCGGGCACCGCCTCCATTGAGAGACTGTCACCCCACCTCGGTTCGCATGCCGCTTCGCTGCGTGTGAACCGATCCTCCCCCTCCAGGGGAGGATGGGCACCTGTGATGCCGCTGACGATCTGGCGCATTTCGCTGGGCTGCCCCGCCCGCGAATCCTGCGGATGCCGTTGGGCTGCGGCTTGCGGGGGCGGCTACATTAAGGTTATCGCGGCTTTAGGCTTGGCCGTGTAGACCGGAGCCGTGGACCTGCCTGCGCCTGCGCGCGATACTAACCCTTTCTTAAGGCTGTCATTCCGGCAGCCTTGCACCCTGATGTTGACGAGCGAGACTTGAAGCCGGTCGGATGACGAGTTCGGATTTCCAGTTGCGAGGCGTGGGCGATCCCCGGCTGGCCGTGCACGCGACCTCTCCGTTGCCCGCCTGGCTCTGGTCGATCGACGGCACGCGCGTGCTCTGGGCCAATCCGGTCGGCGCAAGGCTGTTCGGCGCGGCCCATGGCACAGCGCTCGCGGACAGGACCTTCGGCCCGGCGGACAGCCATCGCCGCCAGGTCGCCCGGCTCGCGCGCCGGCTGGCGCCGAACGGCGCGATCAGGCTCGAACGGCTGCACGGGTTCGGCGCCCGCTTGGGCATGCTGATGACCTGCGCCTGCGCCCGCCTCGACTTCGCCGATGGAAGCTCCGGCGTGCTCGTCACCGCGATGGATCCGACGCTGCGCTCCATGCCGCTGGTCGAACGCCTGCATCGTCTCGTCGAGGGCGCCAGGGTGCCGATGGCGGCGTTCGCGCCCGACGGCCTGTTCGTCGGCGCCAGCGAAGCCGCCCGCTCCCTGCTCGGCTTCCGCGATCTCGGCGATGCCGGCCTCGACCAGGCCCGCAGCGATGCGCTGATGAAAGGCCGCGCCGAGACGCCGATCGGCATCGGCCAGATGGTGCTGCAACGGGTCGGCATCGGCGCCGATGTCGGCCTGGTCGCGCTGATCGAGCCTGCCGCCCGGCCGGCGGCGCCCGATGTCGAAGAGAATAGCGCGCGCGAACAAGATGCTCAGCCCGCGCCCGACGCTCCGCCGGTCCCTCCGGCTGCGGTGCCGGACCATGCGCGGCCTGCGCGCCCGAACGAGGCCGCCTCCGGAATCGCGCTGTTCGACGCCTTCGCCGAGCCGGTCGAAACGCCGGCTCCGAGCGAGACCGTCCCGCCATCGGAGGCGATCGCGGACGCGCACGCCTCGAGCGACGCGATGCCGGAGGTCGTCACGATCCAGGAGGCGGCCGAAGCGCCTGTCCAGGAAACTGTCAGCGAAGCGATCGACGCCGCGCCCAAAACTCCGGTTGAAAACCCGCGAGAAGCCATTGTGTCGCCGCAGGCCGCGCCGATCACCTCACACATGGTCGAACCGCCGCCAGCGGAGCCGTCCGCACCGCGTCAGCATCCGCTGCGCTTCCTGTGGCAGGTGGATGCGGAGGGGCGCTTTGTGCTCGGCTCAGACGAGTTCATCCACCTGATCGGCGCACACACCGCCGCCGGCTTCGGCCGCCCCTGGCGCGAGATTGCCGACGAGTTTGCACTCGACCCTGATGGCCGCGTGGCGCAGGCGCTTGCAAGCCACGACACCTGGGCCGGGATCACCGTGAACTGGCCGGCCGACGGCGGCGAGCATCTGCCAGTCGAGCTCGCGGGCCTGCCGGTCTACGACCGCGAGCGCAATTTCGCGGGCTTCAGGGGCTTTGGCGTCTGCCGCGATCTCGACGGACTGAACCGGCTCGATGCGCTCAGGCGCTTTGAGCTGTTGGCCGCGCCGCCCGCACAGCACGGCCTCTCCGCCGACGTCGTCGAACTGGATCCGGAGCCGGAGCCCATGGCGGAGGCACCGCCTCCGCCGAGCGAGCCGCCCGCACCCGAGCCTGAGCCTGAGCCGACACCTGAACCCGAACTGCCCGAACCCGTAGCCGACGCGAATTCACACCCAACCGATCCGGAAACACCAGTGGAAACGCCTCCCAATGTCGTGCCGTTCCGCCCGCCCGGCGATGCGCGATCGCCGACGCTGACCCCGGTCGAGAACAGCGCGTTCAACGAGCTCGCCCGGCAATTGTCCGAGCGCCTCGAACGCGAACGCGAGACCATTGCCGCCGTCGCGTCCGAGCCGCCGACGGCGGAAACCACGCCCGAACCTCCGATGCCGGAGCCCGAGGCGCCGCAGGCGCCGGCCGAATGGCTGACCGAACCGGCGCCGCCCGCGCAGGGCCACAGCGTGCGCGACCGCGCGCTGCTCGATCTGCTGCCGACGGGCATTTTGATCTACCGGCTCGACCGGCTGCTCTACGCCAACCCCGCCTTCCTCGCGCGCATGGGCTATTCCAATTTGGGCGCGCTCGAGGATGCCGGCGGGCTGGACGCGCTCTATGTCGAGCCCGGCGTGTCGTCGGCGAGCAGCACGTCGCAAGCCGGCACGCCGGTGACGATCAGCGCGACGGTGGCGAACGGCGAAGAGCCGCTTCCGACCACCGAAGCGCATCTGCACACGATCGACTGGGACGGCGCGAGCGCGCACGCGCTGATCTGCGCGCTGCCGCAAGCGGCGCCCGTCGTTGTTGCGCCAGTCATCGCGCCGCCTGTCGTCGTCGAACCCGTCGTCGCGGAATCCTTCCCCTACGCGCCCGAACTCGAGCCCGAGGCCGGCGATGCCGACGCCCAGGATCTCGCCGCGATCCTCGACACCACCGCCGAGGGCATCGTCATGTTCGATGCCGAAGGCAACATCCACGCCTGCAACCGCAGCGCGGAAGCGCTGTTCGGCTATGACGGCGAAGCGCTGATGCAGCGGAACCTGGTGACGCTGTTCGCGCCGGAGAGCCAGCACGTCGTGGTCGACTATCTCGAGAGCCTCAAGAGCCAGGACATCGCGAGCCTGCTCGACCACGGCCGCGAGGTGCTGGGGCGCGAGAAGAAGGGCGGCGTCATTCCGCTCGCCATGATCATGGGCCGCACCAGGCCCGACGGCCCGAACTTCTTCGCCGTGTTCCGCGACCTCTCGCAGAACAAGAAGGGCGAGAGCGAGCTCAAGAACGCCCGCCGTCTCGCCGACGGCGCGGCGAATGCCAAGGCCGACATGCTGGCGCGGATCAGCCACGAGATCCGCACGCCGCTCAACGCCATCATCGGCTTCGCCGAGGTGATGATCTCCGAGCGCTTCGGGACGCTCGGCAACGAGCGCTACGGCGAATACATGAAGGACATCCGCGCCTCCGGCGAGCGCGTCATCACCATCATCGACGATCTGCTGGAGCTGTCGCGGATCGAGACCGGCAAGCTCGATCTCAATTTCGCCAACCTCAATCTCAACGATCTCGTCGAAGCCTGCGTCACGGTGATGCAGCCGCAGGCCAACCGCGAGCGCATCATCATCCGCACTTCGCTCGGGCATGCGCTGCCGCAGGTGAGCGCGGACGCGCGCGCGATGCGGCAGATCACCATGAACCTGATCTCGAACTCGATCCGGCTCGCCAGCGCCGGCGGACAGGTCATCGTCTCGACCGCGCTCACCGACCGCGGCGAGATTGCCCTGCGCATCCGCGACACCGGCCACGGCCTGAGCGAGCGCGAGGTCGCCGCCGCGATGGAGCCGTTCCGCACGCCACCGCCCGGCGATGCCGCGGACAGTTCGGCGCTCAGCCTGTCATTGACCAAGGCCCTGGTCGAAGCCAACCGCGCCCGGTTCAACATCAAGAGCGCAGGCAATTCCGGCACGCTGATCGAGGTGGTGTTCGCACCGGTGGCGGTGGGGGCTTAAGTTGCCTTCAACCTCTCCCCGCCCTTCTGCGGGGAGAGGTCGGATCGCCCCCGGCGACGCGCAGCATCGTCCGGCGCGATCCGGGTGAGGGGCAGGGCAACGTGCAGCCACGATGGGCGGTCCACCCGACATCTCTGATGCCGCCGAACCCTTCATACCCTCAACTCAAATCAAGCCTGTGGAGACAGCCCCTCACCCCACCCTCTCCCCGTAGGAGCGGGGTGAGGGAGCGAGAGAGCGGCGCGTCCCTTACTGTTCAACCAAAACTCATCTCGCTCTCTGGCAAAGCCCAAGCAAAAAGGGCACGGCGCGCGCCGCTATGCAGCCTGTTTCCCGTCCATGAGCCAATAGACGATGGCGGTCAGGGCAAGGGTCGATGCGCCTGCAACGATGAACGCGGCGAGATAGTCGCCATTCGGGCTGAGTTGCAGGGCCGCGCCCAGAAGCGCGATCCCGAAGCTGAAACCGATTTGCCGCATCGTGACGCAAATGGCCGATGCGGTCGCCGCACGATCGCCGGGAACCGCCGACACGGCGGCGGCGGTGATCTGAGCGTTGATCACGGCACAGCCTGATCCGCTGACCAGCAACGCGATGACGGTCATGGCCAGCGTGCCCGGCCCCGCATGTGCGCCGGAGATCGCGCCAAGCGCCAGGTCAGCCACGCCGATAAGAGCGAGACCACCACAGAAGAACGACCGTGACGGGATGCGGGTCGTCAAGGCCGCGCCATAGCGCGGCAACACCATCATCGGCAACGTGAGCGCGACCAGGAGCCAGCCCGCCCCGAGCGGACTGAGTCCCAATGGTCCGCGCGCCAATTGCGGCACGTAGACGAGCAGCGACCAGAATCCGGTCGATCCCGCGATCGGGACGAGGCACATCGCGATGAATTGCCGGGATCCGAACAGCTTGAGATCGAACGCCGGGTTGGGGTGCCGGCGTTCCACCCAAACGAACAAAAGCAGCGCAATCCCCGAAGCGGCGAGGCCCGCCAGGAACGTCGCCGACGCGATGCCGCCGAGCGCGGGCGCTTCCAGCAACATAAACGCGAGCGTCGCCGACGTGATCGCAAGAAGGCCGGCACCGAGCCAATCCACCTTGGCGCTCGAACGCTGCTGGTCGAGCCCATTGCCAATTCTGCACAGCACCAGAACAACCAAGAGTGCGCAAAGCGGCAAGTTGACCCAAAAAATCCAACGCCACCCGATCGTATCGGCCAGCAACGATCCGAGCGGCGGGCCAGCGACCATCGAGGCACCGACGATCGTGCCCCAAAGTCCAAACGCCCGCGCACGGCGAGGCCCCTCGTAGGCACCGGCAAGGAGGGCGGACGAGGTGCTGGTGATGCAAGCACCGGCGATACCTTGCAATGTGCGGAATGTCAGCAGAACGTCGAACGTGGTCGCGCACGCACACAGCAGAGAAGCCAGGCCAAACAGCCCTGCACCCCAAGTGAACATTTGAACGCGTCCGTATCTGTCGGCAAGGCTACCTGCAATCGGCAGACAGAAGATCAAGGCAAGGCTATAGACGTCGATGGCCCAGGCCGCTCGCGCGGAAGCGGCGCCGAGGTCGCGGCCAATGTCGGGCAAGGCAGCTGCCAGAGCGGTCAGGTCGACTTGAAACAGAAAGCCGCTCAAGCACGCTGCAAGCAGCGTCGCCGTTTCCAGGGACATGCGATTGCCGCGATGGCCGTCGTCGGCACGCCAACTGGCGCTCCGCGTTTCATCATCATTCTGCTGGGGTTTGTCGAGCATGATCGTTGCGGCCTCCATCGAGCATGGATGGCCGGGCAACAGGCTCTGGTCGAATGATGGTTCCTCAAAAGCTCATGAATCTGTATCATGGCTTGAGGAGACCGAGATGCCACGCCGCTTGCCACCCTTCGCACCCCTCGTCGCGTTCGACGCCGTCACCCGCCATGGTTCATTCACACGCGCCGCGGCGGAGCTGGGCGTCACACAGAGTGCGGTCAGCCATCAGATCCGAAAGCTGGAGGACCATTTCGGGGTCGCATTGTTGCAACGGCAGAACCCGGGGATCGGGATAACACCCGCCGGCGCGCAGCTCAGGCAGGAGCTTGCGGCAGCACTCGACGCGCTTGGTGCGCTGGATGCTCAGGTGCGGCGGCGCTCGAACCGAACGACGTTGCGCGTGGGCGCGAGCTCGGCGTTGGCAACATGGTGGCTCGTCCGCCGTCTGCCGGACTTTACGGCGCGACATCCGTCGATCAACGTTGATCTCAAACCACTGGAGACAGGGGACAGCTCAAGGCGGCCGCTCGACGTGCGAATTGTCTGGAACGCGAGCGAAGACGCACGGCGGACGTCGACGCAATTGCCGCTGTTTTGGGAGCGGATCTTTCCCGTCTGCGCGCCGCACCTGTTGCCCCGGCGGCGTCCCTTGACCGACCCCGACGGCCTGCTGGCCCTGCCGCTCATCCACAAAGGCGACAACGCGACCGGCGACTGGGGCTGGCCCTCCTGGTTCAGACGCCTGGGATTGCCGAAATCGGGCGCTGCCGCCGGCAGCCTGACGCTGGACGACATGGGAATGTGCATGTCGGCTGCGGCCGAGGGGGCCGGCGTGACACTGGGGCGCTCGCTTCTGATCGCAGATGCGGTTTCGTCTGGACGCCTCGTGTCCGCACTCGCCAATTACCCCACAGTCGAGTGCACAAAAATTCAGGTTGCCCAGTGGCCAGCCGATCTGATCGGCGATCGCAGCGTCGAATTGTTCGTGAACTGGCTCGCCGAGCAAGCCGAGACGACCGTGAAGAATATGTCGGCTGCCTAGTCCAAGATGCGTCTTGCTGTCGCGAGCGGCGCGCGATCATGCCGCGCACCGTGTCCAGGAACCTGCTGACCTCGAGCTTGAGGCGATTGCTGCAACGAAAAAGGCACGGCGCTTGCGGCGCCGTGCCTTTCTCATTCACGTGGCCTGGCTCAGCTGTAGATCTCGAACAGGCCGGCGCCACCCTGGCCGCCGCCGATGCACATGGTCACGACGCCCCACTTGGCCTTGCGGCGCGCACCTTCCTGGAGGATGTGGCCGGTGAGACGCGCGCCGGTCATGCCAAAGGGATGACCGATCGCGATCGAGCCGCCGTTGACGTTGTACTTGGCGGGATCGATGCCGAGCTTGTCGCGCGAGTAGAGGCACTGGCTGGCGAAGGCCTCGTTGAGCTCCCACAGATCGATGTCGTCGATCTTCAGGCCGGTGCGCTTCAGCAGCTTCGGGATCGCGAACACCGGGCCGATGCCCATCTCGTCCGGCTCGCAGCCGGCCGTTGCCCAGGCGACGAACCGGCCGAGCGGCTTGAGGCCGCGCTTCTCGGCATCCTTGGCTTCCATCAGCACCACGGCGGCGGCGCCGTCCGAGAGCTGGCTGGCATTGCCGGCGGTGACGAACTTGCCGGGGCCCTTCACCGGCTCGAGTTTTGCCAATCCTTCCAGCGTGGTTTCAGGACGATTGCACTCATCGCGATCGACGACGTAGTCGACGATCGATTCCGCCTTGGTCGCCTTGTCGACGACCTTCATTTTGGTCTTCATCGGGACGATCTCGTCCTTGAACTTGTTCGCCTGCTGGGCCGCGGCCATGCGGCGCTGCGATTCCAGCGAGAACTCGTCCTGGTATTCGCGGCTGAGCTTGTAGCGCTCGGCGACGATGTCGGCGGTGTCGATCATCGCCATGAAGATATCGGGTGCGACCTTGAGCAGCTCCGGATCGATCGATTCCTTCGGCGAGCCGCCGCCCGGGATCGAGATGCTCTCGACGCCGCCGGCAACGATGCAGTCGGCGCCGTCGGAGCGGATCGAGTTGGCGGCCATCGCGATGGTCTGCAGGCCCGACGAGCAGAAGCGGTTCACGGAGACGCCGGCCGTGGTCGTCGGCAGGCCGGCGAGCAGCGCGGCCTGCCGGCCGATGTTCGGCGCGCCATGGGCGCAATTGCCGAGATAGCAATCCTCGACATAGTCCTTCTCGACGCCGGCGCGGTCGACCGCGTGATGAATGGCATGCGCGGCCAGCGACATCGGCGGCGTGATGTTGAACCCGCCGCGGCCGGACTTGGCGAGGCCCGTGCGTGCATAGGAAACGATGACGGCTTCACGCATTGTCTTCTCCCTTTTCGAACGATTTTGAACGGAGCGTCCTGGACGCCATTGGTACACAAAGTTCGACTGGCTTGGGAGAAATAAAGCGGGCCGCAGCATTAACAAAAACGCCGCCCTCTCGGGAGGGCGGCGTGGTTGTTCCGCAGGTCGGAATATATGACGGCCGTCATTCCGTGGCGCGCGAGCGCCTCAGAACGTCAGTGCCTTGACCTGCTTGACCTGCGGCAGGGCCTGCACCTTGGCGAGCAGATCGGGCGGCACGACGCCATCGACCTCGATCAGCGCGATGGCATCGGAGCCCGGCGCGACGCGGCCGAGATGGAAGGTCGCGATGTTGATCTTGGCGTCGCCCAGCAGGCTCGCGAACTTGCCGATGAAGCCCGGCTTGTCCTCGTTGGTCACGTAGATCATCGACTTGCCGAACTCGGCGTCGACGCGGATGCCCTTGACGTCGACGAGGCGCGGCTTTCCGTCATGATACACGGTGCCGGAGACCGAGCGCTCCTGGCGCTCCGTCGCCACCGTGACGGTAATCAGGCTCTCATAGTCGCTCTGGGCGGCGCGCACGATCTCGTCCACCACCATGCCGCGCTCCTTGGCGACGACGGGGGCGGACACCACGTTGACCTCGCCCAGCATCGGCCGCAGCAGGCCCGACAGCACGGCCGAGGTGATCGCCTTGATCTTCATCTCGGCGACGTGGCCCTCATAGGTGATCTGCACCTTGAGGATGCCGGATTCGGTCAGCTGGCCGGCGAACGAGCCGAGCTTCTCGGCGAGCGAAATGAACGGCTTCAGCTTCGGCGCTTCTTCAGCCGTGATCGACGGGAAGTTGACGGCATTCGAGATCGCGCCGGTGAGCAGGTAATCCGACATCTGCTCGGCGACCTGGAGCGCGACGTTCTCCTGCGCTTCCGTGGTGGAGGCGCCGAGATGCGGCGTGCAGATCACGTTGGGATGGCCGAACAGCACGTTCGCGTTCGCCGGCTCCTCGACGAAGACGTCGAAAGCGGCACCCGCAATGTGCTTGGAGTTCAGCGCATCGACCACCGCCTGCTCGTCGACGAGGCCGCCGCGGGCGCAGTTGATCAGGCGCACGCCCTTCTTCATCTTGGCGATCGCGGATGCGTCGATGATGTTCTTCGTCTTCTCTGTGAGCGGGGTGTGCAGCGTGATGAAATCGGCGCGCTTCAAGAGGTCGTCGAGCTCGACCTTCTCGACACCGATGTCCTTGGCGCGCTCCGGCGACAGGAACGGATCGAAGGCGACGACCTTCATGCGCAGGCCGAGCGCGCGGTCGGCCACGATCGAGCCGATGTTGCCGCAACCGACGACACCGAGCACCTTGCCGGTGATCTCGACGCCCATGAAGCGGTTCTTCTCCCACTTGCCGGCCTGGGTCGAAGCGTCGGCCTGCGGGATCTCGCGGGCGAGCGCAAGCATCAGCGTGATGGCGTGCTCGGCGGTCGTGATCGAATTGCCGAACGGCGTGTTCATCACGATGATGCCCTTGGCCGTGGCGGCGGGAATCTCGACATTGTCGACGCCGATGCCGGCGCGACCGATCACCTTGAGGTTGGTCGCCTTCTCGAGGATTTTTGCGGTCGCCTTGGTCGCGGAGCGGATGGCGAGACCGTCGTAATTGCCGATGATCTCGGCAAGCTTGTCCTTGTCCTTGCCGAGGTTGGGCTGGAAGTCGACCTCGACACCGCGATCCTTGAAGATCTGCACGGCAGCGGGAGAGAGCGCGTCGGAAATGAGAACTTTGGGTTTGGTCATGGGGATGATCCTTCGCCTTCCCTAACGGGAGGATCGGCCTGCGACGGCCGGAATTGAGTGAAGAAGCTTTGTCTTCCCCCTCTCCCCGTTCTTACGGGGCGAGGGTTGGGGTGAGCGGCAGCCACAGGCGAAGGTGCAAGCGGAGAGAGCCCCTCACCCGGATTGCTGCTGGACGATGCTTCGCATCGCCAGGCGCGATCCGACCTCTCCCCGTAAGAACGGGGAGAGGTGAAAAAACTAAGCTGCCTTGGCGAGCTGTGCCTTGGTCTCGGCGAAGGCCCAGTCGATCCACTGGGTCAAGAGCTCGACGTCCTTCGCCTCGACGGTGGCGCCGCACCAGATGCGCAGGCCGGCCGGCGCATCGCGGTAGTAGGCGAAGTCGTAGCCCGCGCCTTCCTTCTCGACCAGCGCGACCAGCTTCTTGGAGAAGTCGGCCTGCGCGTCCTCGGAGAGCGAGGTGATCGCGGGATCGGTGAACTTCAGGCACACCGAGGTGTTGGAGCGGATCGCGGCGTCCTTGGCCAGGAAGTCGATCCAGGGCGTCTTCGCCTTCCAGTCGGCCAGCACCTTGGTGTTGGCGTCGGCGCGCGCGATCAGCGCCTTCAGGCCGCCGATCGACTTGGCCCAGTTCAGCGCATCGAGATAATCCTCGACGCACAGCATCGACGGCGTGTTGATGGTCTCGCCGACGAAGATGCCTTCGTTGATCTTGCCGCCCTTGGTCATGCGGAAGATCTTCGGCAGCGGCCAGGCCGGCTTGTAGGTCTCGAGCCGCTCCACCGCGCGGGGCGACAGGATCAGCATGCCGTGCGCGGCTTCGCCGCCGAGCGCCTTCTGCCAGGAGAAGGTGACGACGTCGAGCTTGGCCCAGTCGAGCGGCTGCGCAAACGCGGCCGAGGTGGCGTCGCAAATGGTCAGGCCTTCGCGGGTCGCGCTGATCCAGTCGGCGTTCGGTACGCGCACGCCTGACGTGGTGCCGTTCCAGGTGAACACGACGTCGCTGTTGGGATCGACCTTCGAGAGATCGGGGATTTCACCGTAGGCAGCGTTGAGCTTGGTGACGTCCTTGAGCTTCAATTCCTTGACGATGTCGCTGACCCAGCCCTCGCCGAAGGATTCCCAGGCGAGCGTGGTGACGGGCCGCGCACCGAGCAGCGACCACAGCGCCATCTCGACCGCGCCGGTGTCGGACGCCGGCACGATGCCGATGCGATAATCGGCGGGCACTTCAAGCACTTCGCGCGTCAGATCGATCGCGAGCTTGAGCTTGGTCTTGCCGACCTTCGCGCGATGCGAACGGCCGAGCGCTGCGTCCTTGAGATTTTGGGCGTTCCAGCCGGGGCGCTTGGCGCAGGGGCCGGAGGAGAAATGCGGCACGTTCGGCCGCGAAGCGGGCTTCGCTACAGTCATGATCTACCCTTCCAGATAGTAAGCCTCCCGTTGGGGGGAGGTGTCCCGCCGCGGCTGATACGGGAAACGGGAAGAGTCGTCAAGGAAGTTCCGGCGTCTCACGCTGGAGTGAAGGCGCTTCCGGCGCAATCTTGGGGGATTCGACCACGGCAAGCGCGTTCAGCAAGTCCGTGGCATCGCTGATCAATTGCGCGGCACGACGGCGGCTGCCGACTTTCAAAATGCATTTGTCATTGGCCTGCACGACGTAATCGTTGCCGACTTTGATCATGGAATAGCTTGTCATCGAAATCCCCGAACCGACCGAGCCCGGTGTCTGACGCTGCCGTAGCACCGTTCGTTCCCGGCTCAACGTGAACGACGGCTGGGTAGTTTACCGGCTCTTAATATGAACGAATGCGCGATCCGAATTTGCTGATCGCGCAAGGCTCGCGACGAGCTGCGTCAAAAGCGGACAGTCATACCGACGTGACTCGCAGCGAACCCGAGCCGCTTGTAGAAGCGCTGCGCGTCTGTTCGCGTCTGATGCGTCAGCAGTTCGACCAGATTGCAGCCGCGCGCTTTCGCTTCCGCGACCGCCCATTGCACCAGCTGCTCGCCGATGCCGCGGCTGCGACAATCGGAAGCAACGCGGACATCTTCGAGCAGACCGCGGATGCCGCCTTGCGTGCTGATGCCCGGCAAGATCGCAAGCTGCAGGCAGCCGACCACCCTGCCCTCGCTCTCTGCGACCACGAGCGTGAGATTTTGATCGCGCGCGACCCGCTCGAACGCCTGGTAATAGGACTCAGGCAGCGGATCCTCCACGCGCTCGCGGGCGCGCCCGAGATGATCGTCGGCAAGCATGGCGACGATCGCCGCAACGTCCTCGCGGCGCGCGGGACGGATGGAGACGGACTTCTCGTTCATGTCGGGAAACTCCAAGAATCAGCGCGACTCTCAGCGCGCCGGTGGAAGGCCGAGCCAGGCTTCGGCCTCGCCGATCCAGCGGCGGATGGCGGCATGGCGGCCGAGATCGAAGCCACCTTCATGCGCGAGGCGGGTATAGGCGAGCAGCGAGACGTCGGCGAGCGAAACTTCCTCGCCGGCGAAGAAGCGGCTTGCCGCAAGATGCTGCTCCATGCGGTCGAGCGCCGCATAGCCGCGCTTGACCTTGTCAGGATCGAGCTCGGACGCATCCTTGCCGAGATAGACCAGCTGGAAGCGGCACACCGCGATATAGGGCTCGTGGCTGTACTGCTCCCAGAACAGCCATTCGTCCATCTTGGCCGCAGTGAAGGTATCGCGCGGAACGAGCGCGCTGTCGCGGGCGAGATAGCGGATGATGGCATTGGACTGCGCCAGCGTGCGGCCGTCGTCGAAGGCGACAGTGGGCACCTGGCCGGCGCCGTTCATTTTCAGGAATTGCGGCGTGCGCGTCTCACCCTTGCGGGTGTCGATTTCGATCCAGTCGTAGGGCAATGCGAGCTTGTCGCAGACCCACTTCACCTTGAGACAATTGCCGGAATTGGTGTCGCCGTAGATCTTCATCGCCGTCGCCCCGTTTTGGAGCGACAGAGCATCAGGACGGAGGGAACCTGTCAACCGCGGCGCGGCGAAGCAGCGTCAGAACTTGTAACCGAGCCCGACGCGCGCATTGTTCAGCGTCACCGACGTGTTCATGACGGGAGAGAACTTCACGTATTCATATTCCACCCGTGCGAACAATCCTTCCCACAGGCAGTATTCCAGTCCGAGACCGGCGGTCCAGCCGACCACGAAATTGTTGGTCCTGTGCTGGGTCTGCGTCTGCGACTGCGCCAAAACCTGGTGCGGCGTTCCGATGATGGTGATGACGTTACCGAATGCGTCCTGCACGGTCGCATCCTGACGCAGCTTCACATCGCTCGTCACGGTGCGGGAGACGTCCATGCGGCCGACGGCCGCGCCGGCGAACGCGTAAGGCATGAAATCGCCACCGTCCCAACCCACGCGCCCGCGGAGCGTGACCATGTCCTTGACGGTCGCTGCGGCGGTGCCGGTCAATGTCGTGAGATAGTGGTTGGTCACGCCGGTGGGCTGGACGTCACCAGGCGGGTTGACGATATCGAGCGAATTGGAGCCGGACGACTGCGAGGAAATCTTGTTGAAATAGGT
The DNA here is from genome assembly GCF_054061875.1 of Bradyrhizobium sp. S3.7.6. Lineage (NCBI taxonomy): Bacteria > Pseudomonadati > Pseudomonadota > Alphaproteobacteria > Hyphomicrobiales > Nitrobacteraceae > Bradyrhizobium > Bradyrhizobium sp. S3.7.6. Next base: position 8,503,122 of record NZ_JBSSEQ010000001.1, read on the forward strand.
GTAGGTGCCCTCGAGGCCGAGAACGGCATCGTACCATTGCCAGTTGCGGCCGACGAAGCCGCCGAAATTTGCGCCTTGCGTCGTGGTCTTGTTGAGGAGCGACCACGACGACGTCGGCCCTTGCAGCACGCTGTCGCGGAAGATGAAATTGGTCAGGCCGACGACGCTCTGGCTGAAATCGGTCGATGCCGAGGAGTAGCCGAAGCTGCCGCCGGCATAGACGCCGTCCCAGTTGCGCGTCGTCTTCGACAGGCCGTCGGTGAAGCCGCCGCGCAGGATGGGCAGATCCGGCATGTCGGCCGCTTGCGCGGCAGACACCGTCCCCAACATCGCCGCTGCCAACATCAGCCTACGCATTGCAACGCTCCATCGAACTCGAACTTTCACTCGTGATCATGGCTCGTTAACCTTAACCAATGGTTGCGCCTGACGTTTTCGTCGCCGCTCGCCATGAAAAAAAATGCAAAGCAAAACGGCGCGGGATGATCCCGCGCCGTTAAGAGACGTTAAGCGATGGAACTGACGATCAGCCTTTGGTGACGAGCGGCGGCATGTAGGTCGGCGGGCTGCTCAGATCCCAACGCACGCCGAGTTTCACGTCATGCGAAGTGATATCCTTGATCTTGATCGTCGACGGACCCGAGATGCTATTGTCGTAGGCGCGGAAGTTGCCGGGATTGGCGTCGCCGAGATCCATGTAGCTGTAGGCGAGTTCGACGGTGAAGCCGGGGCTGACCTTGTAGGCAAGACCGGCGTGGGCGGCCCAGGCGAAATTCCACTTACCGTTGTCGGCAAAGTAGGTTGCGCTGCTGGACGGCACGCCGCCAGCGATCTGAATGCCGTCGTCACGGAATCCACTGAGCTTGTTGTAGGAGCCGCCGACACCAGCACCGACGAACGGGGTGATACACCACCAGGTGCCGAGATCGACATAGGCATTCGCCATGACGACCCACTCCGACTTGCTACCGGAGTAGCTGTCGGACCCGACGAAGCCGGGTGCGATGACGTTGTCCGCACCGTGCAGATTGGCCCTGCCGCGATACTGGCCGATCACGTCGGCGCGGAACCAGTTGTTGAAGCGATAGCCGACGCCGAGGTCGAACAGCGGCGAGGAGTCGAAGCCGAGTCCCACCGTGGTCGTCGGGAACGTCTGCGCGGTCGCGCTGTCGATCCGCTTGGCGCTCTGGTTGGTCATGCCGATGTCGCCGCGGAGATACCAGCCGCCGAAGTCGGCGGGCGGAGCCGGCGGCGCGTACATGGGAGGCGGAGCGGCGATCGGCATATCGGCGGCGAACGCCATCGAAGAGATGAGGGTCGCCGCACCTGCGGCAAGGAGAGACTTAACGCTACGCATTTGGCTTCGTCCTTATGGCCGGTGAGGCAAAATGCTGACGCCCCACGTTCTGGAAACTCACGGGAAGACGATGGCACCAAATGTTTAAGCGCCACTTAACCCTAATTTTTAAGGTTGATTTTTTCTCACCACTCGCGCGCATGCGGCAGAAGCGTTGCAAAAATGCGGCGCCCCGACGCACCAATTGCTAACGATTGATGAAGCCGCAACGCAGCGAAGCAGGATTTGTTAACGCAGGTGCCGCGGCAGCTTGGGCAGGAACACCGCAAGCAGGCCGATCGCCGGCAGCCAGGCACAAACCTGGTAGACGAACTCGATCGAGGTATGATCGGCGAGCTTGCCGAGCACGGCGGCACCCAGACCGCCGATGCCGAAGGCAACGCCGAAGAACACGCCCGAGATCATGCCGAAGCGGTGCGGCACCAGTTCCTGCGCGAACACGATGATCGACGACGTCGTCGAGGAGATGATCAAGCCGATGATCACCGACAGCACCGCGCTCGCATAGAGCCCGGCATAGGGCAGCGCCAGCGTGAACGGCAGCGCACCGAGGATCGAGATCCAGATCACGATCTTGCGGCCGAAGCGATCGCCCAGCGGACCGCCGAAGAACGCGCCGACCGCATTCGCGGCAAGGAAGATGAAAAGATAGATCTGCGCCGCCTGCGTCGACACGCCGAAGCGGTCGATCAGATAGAAGATGTAGTAGCTCGACAGGCTCGAGACGTAGAGCTGCTTCGAGAACAAGAGCGCCACCAGCACGGCAAGCGCGACCGCGACGCGGCGCGAGCTCGGCGCGTCGGGATGGGCCTGAACCGTCGCCGTCTTCTTCGCCTTGATCTGCGGCTCATACCAGCGGCCGATGCGCCAGAGGATGAGGATCGCGAGGAACGCGATCGAGGAGAACCATGCGATGCTGCCCTGCCCGAACGGCACCACGATCAACGCCGCCAGCACCGGCCCCATCGACGTGCCGAAGCTGCCGCCGAGCTGGAACACCGATTGCGCAAAACCGTAGCGACCGCCGGAGGCGAGCCGCGCGATGCGCGCGGATTCAGGATGAAACACCGCCGAGCCGAGGCCGACCAGCGCGGCAGCAATCAGGATGACGAGATATTGGTGCGCGGCGCTGAGCAGCAGCAGGCCGAAGAAGGTCGAGGCCATGCCGATCGACAGCGAATAGGGCTGCGCCTTCTTGTCGGTGTAGTGCCCGACCACCGGCTGGAGCAGCGAGGCCGTGAACTGGAAGGCCAGCGTGATCATGCCGATCTGCGCGAAGTCGAGCGCGTAGGTGTCCTTCAGGATCGGATACACCGAGGCGATCAGCGACTGCATGGTGTCGTTGAGGAAGTGCGAGAAGCTGATGCCGGCGAGCACGACATAGGCCGGTCCTGCGGCAGCCCGTGCGGCGGGCGCCACGTCGCTGACGACGACCGGTTCGGTCAGCGTTTCCTCGGAGACGACGACAGGCTTGTTCAATGGAGCATCCTGGCGGGCACGGCAGATTGCCGCACCGCCTAACTACGATGCCGGCTGCGGCCGATCCACCGCCAATCGTCGATGGCTGGAATGCACGTGCCGGATTCACCGCGAGGCGACACGCCCTGCTTGGTTCGAGACGCCCGCCGTTGGCGGGCTCCTCACCATGAGGGTCCGGGATTTCGTAGCCCGGATGGAGCGAAGCGTAATCCGGGACGTCTATGTCCGCGAGCGCGATCCCCGGATTTCGCTGCGCTCCATCCGGGCTACGATCGTGCTTCGCGTAGCGATGCGCCTCAGGCCGCCGCCTGTCCGAGCGCGGAGACGATGGTGTCGACGACGTCCTCGACCAGCAGGCGGTCCTCGCCCTCGCCCATGACGCGGATCACGGGCTCGGTGCCGGACGAGCGGATCAGAAGGCGGCCGTGGCCGTTGAGCCGCTTCTCGCCGTCGGAGATCGCGGATTTGACGTCGGAATCCTCGAGCGGCTTGCCGCTCTTGTAGCGGACGTTCTTCAGGATCTGCGGCAGCGGGTCGAAACGGTGGCAGACCTCCGACACCGGCCGGCGCAGCTTCTGCACCACGGCCAGCACCTGCAGCGCCGCAACGAAGCCGTCGCCGGTGGTGGCATAGTCGGACAGGATGATGTGGCCGGACTGCTCGCCGCCGAGATTGTAGCCGCCTTTCAGCATCTGCTCGAGCACGTAGCGGTCGCCGACCGGCGTGCGCACGAGATCGAGCCCCTGCCCCTTGAGGAAGCGTTCGAGGCCGAGATTGGACATCACGGTGGCGACGATGCCCGGCCGCGACAGCCGGCCGTCTTCCTTCCAGCTCTGCGCGATCACCGCGAGCAGCTGGTCGCCGTCGACGGTGTGGCCGCGCTCGTCGACCAGGATGACGCGATCGGCGTCGCCATCGAGCGCGATGCCGATGTCGGCGCGCATCTCGCGCACCTTCTTCGACAGCGTTTCCGGCGAGGTCGAGCCGCATTCCTTGTTGATGTTGAAACCGTCGGGCTCGACGCCGATCGGCACGACGTCGGCGCCCAATTCCCACAGCGCTTCCGGCACCACCCTGTAAGCGGCGCCGTTGGCGCAATCGACCACGACGCGCAGGCCGTCGAGCGAGAGATCGCGCGGCAGCGTGCGCTTGGCGAATTCGATGTAGCGGTCATGCACGCCGTCGATACGGCGGGCGCGGCCGAGGCTCGCGCTCTGAGCGAGCCGCTTGTCGAGGGATTCGTCGAGCAGCTGCTCGATCTGCTTCTCGACGTCGTCGGAGAGCTTGAAGCCCTGCGGGCCGAACAGCTTGATGCCGTTGTCCTCGAACAGATTGTGCGAGGCCGAGATCATCACGCCGAGATCGGCGCGCATCGACTTGGTCAGCATCGCCACCGCCGGCGTCGGCATCGGGCCGACCAGCAGCACGTCCATGCCGACCGAGGTAAAACCCGCGACCATCGCATATTCGATCATGTAGCCGGACAGACGCGTGTCCTTGCCGATCACGACCCGGTGGCGATGGTCACCACGCTGAAACGCAAGGCCTGCGGCCTGGCCGACCTTGAGCGCGAGCTCCGGCGTGATCAGTCCGTTGGCGCGGCCCCGGATCCCGTCCGTCCCGAAATATTTGCGGCTCATATCGTCCCCCACGCAACAACCAGGGACCCCTCTACAACTACGGGATGCCCGAAAGGGACCCGCATCCCTGATTTGCTGAGACGTTATAATGCCTTCGCGGCCAACTTGGCTTCAAAAAATGTGATTAATCATTACGGGACCGGGCCCAAGGCGCCCCGGTAACTTATTGTTAGCACTATATTTCCGGCCGACAGGGCGGAACGGAGCGGAACCCGCCCCTAGTCGGAGCGCTTCACATGGCCGTCCTGGCGGCTCGGCGCCGGCTGGGTGACGTTGACGGGATCGGACCCCGGGAAGGTCTCTTCCAGACCCTCCTCCAGCGCGTCGTCGAGATCCTGCTTCTCCTTGATCTCTTCCGGTGTCGGCTGGCCGCGCGGTTTGCTCATGGCGCCCTCCTCCCAAACGATTTGGCTGTGCATCCAACCATGCTAGATGACCCCTCGATCTTCCGATGCAAGACTTCTGAAGCAAGACTTCTGATGCAAGACGGGCCGGGGAAACGTTCATGAAGCACATCACCTGTATCGACGATCTTCGCACGCTGCATCAGCGCCGCGTGCCGAAGGCGTTCTTCGACTATTGCGACCGCGGCTCCTATGCCGAGGAAACGCTGCGCGCCAACCGCGAGGACATGCAGGCGATCAAGTTCCGCCAGCGCGTCCTGGTCGACGTCTCCAGGCGCGACACCTCGACCATGATCCTCGGCGAGTCGTCGACCATGCCGTTGATATTGGCGCCCGTCGGCCTCCTGGGCATGCAGCATGGCGACGGCGAGATTCACGCCTGTCGCGCCGCGCAGGCCGCCGGCATCCCGTTCACGCAGTCGACGATGTCGATCTGCTCGATCGAGGACATCGCCGCCAATGTCGAGAAGCCGTTCTGGTTCCAGCTCTACGTGATGAAGGACCGCGGCTTCATCAAGGAATTGATCCAGCGCGCGATGGCGGCGAAATGCAGCGCGCTCGTGCTGACCGTCGATCTCCAGGTGATCGGCCAGCGCCACCAGGACATCAAGAACGGCATGACGGTGCCGCCGGAATGGTCGCTGTCGAAGCTGATCGATTTCGCCACCAAGCCGGCCTGGGTGTCGGGCGTGCTGCAGGGCAAGCGCCGCACCTTCGGCAATCTCGCCGGTCATCTGAAGGTCAGCGACGACATCACGTCGCTGTCGACCTGGATCAACTCGCAGTTCGACACCTCGCTGAACTGGAACGACATCGAGTGGATCCGCAGCATCTGGCCGGGCAAGCTGATCCTGAAGGGCATCCTCGACGTCGAGGACGCCGAGCTCGCTGCGAAGACCGGCGCCCAGGCGCTGGTCGTCTCCAACCATGGCGGCCGTCAGCTCGACGGCGCGCCGTCCTCGATCGAGGCACTGCCGGAGATCGTCGACGCGGTCGGCTCGCAGATGGAGATCATGTTCGACGGCGGTGTCCGCTCCGGCCAGGACGTGATGCGCGCGCTCGCGCTCGGCGCAAAGTCCTGCATGATCGGCCGCGCCTACGCCCATGGCCTCGGTGCCGGCGGCCAGGCCGGCGTCGCCAAGGCGATCGACATCATCCAGAAGGAGCTGCTCACGACCATGGGCCTGTGCGGCGTCAACAGGATCGACGAGATCGACGATCACATCATTGCGGTGTGAGGCGTAGCGGCAACACCGTAGGGTGGGCAAAGCGAAGCGTGCCCACCAACTTTCGCGAAACACAGGAGCGTGGTGGGCACGGCGCAAGTGCGCCTTTGCCCACCCTACGAGTTCAGCGCTAGTCCCTCACATCGGCGGCGTAATCCCGTCGCGACCGACGTTCACCCGGTTGGCTTCCAGCGAGCCGTCCTCCTTCTTCGCCGCGCCGAAGATGATCAGCTTGGCGCCGGGCTTGATCTCGGATTTGTCGCTGGCGACGAAGGTGACGATCGGCGTATCCGGCGGCACCACCACTTTCTTCTCGCCGTCCTTGTACTTGACGGTGATGTTCTGGCCGTCGGTGCCTTCCACCGTCTGCGCCACGGTCGCGTTCGTCATGGTCGAGTTCGCGCGCGCATCCCAGGGACGAAAACCTTCGGCCGCGCCGCGCTGGTTTTCCGGGAAGATGTGCACCGCGATCGCCTTCTGCGTGCCGTCGGGCTGGGGCATGCCGGTGACGCCGATATAGGAGCCTTCCTTGATCTCCGCGAGCGACGTCTTGACCACGGCAAAGACCGCGACGTTGTCGGTCATGCGCACCTTCACGTCGCTGCCTTCGCGCGTCTTGATGCCGAGCGTGTTGCCGTCGACGCTCTCGATGGTGCCGCGGATGCGGACCGTCGGCGACTGCTGCGCCGAGGCGGAGAACATGGAAGTGACGACGAACGCGGCTACGAACAGGCGCGGCATCCAGCTTGATTTCGACATGTTGCGATTCTCCATCACATCGGTGGTGTCAGGCCGTCGAGGCCGACACTGACGCGGTTGGTTTCGAACGAGCCGTCCGGCAGCTGCTTCATGAAGGCGACGACTTTTGCGCCGGCCTTCAGCTCGGATTTGTCGCCGGGCACGAAGGTCACGACCGGCGTGTTGTCGGCGACGAACACCTTCTTCTCGCCGTCCTTGTACTTCACCAGCAGCGTATGGCCGTCATTGCCGACCACGCTCTCCGACACCGTGGCGTTGGTCATGGTGGAGTTCGGCTTGAGGTCATAGGGCCGCGAGCCCTCGCCGGTGCCGCGCATGCTCTCCGGAAACACGTGGACCTCGACCGCGTTCTGGCCGCCGTCCGGACCCGGCACCGTGGTGGCGCCGACGAAGGAGCCGACCTTGATGTCGGCGAGTGAAATTTTGGTAACGCCCGACACGTTCACGTCAGGGGCGATGCGAAGCTTGACGTCCTCGCCGCTGCGCGACTTGACCTGCATGGTGTCGCCATTGACGCTCTCGATCGTGCCGCGAACGCGCGTCGGCACCGGCGCCCTCTGCGCGACGGCATAGAGGGTGGAAGCGGCCACCATCGCGACGGCGATGAGCGGACGTGTGAAAGTTGCACGTTGAACAGGCATGACGGTCTCCGGATTGTCCCCACGGGGATAGAACTCCGGAGGTGGGGTGCTATTCGCCGTTATCCTTTCAAGTCTTTGTGAGATCGGCCTCGACCAGCGCGCGCAGCTCGGCCGTGACAGCAGGCCTTTGCCCGAACCACAGCTCGAAGCCGCGCACCGCCTGATGCAGGAGCATGCCGAGGCCGTCGGCGGTGTTCAGGCCGCGCGCTTTCGCAGCCGCCAGCAGCGGCGTCACCAGGGGAACATAGACGAGGTCGGCGACGACCGCCCCATCCGGCAGGCGCGCCACGTCGACATCGAGTGAAGGCTGGCCGTGCATGCCGAGCGAGGTCGTGTTGACGAGAAGTCTTGCGCGCGGCAGCACGTCGTTGATGCCGTCCCAGGGAATCGGATGCACGTTCGGCCCGAACTGTCTTGCCAGCGTCTCGGCGCGCGCGATGGTGCGATTGGCGAGATGGATGCGCTTGATGCCGCGTTCGAGCAGGCCGAACACGACCGCGCGCGAGGAACCGCCGGCCCCGAGCACCAATGCCTCTTCCGCGCTGTCCCAACCGGCCGCTCCGGCATCGAGATTGCCGATGAAGCCTTCGACATCGGTATTGGTCGAGCGCAGCTCGCCGTCGGCAAACCACAGCGTGTTCGCAGCGCCGACGGCCCTGGCACGCGCATCGGGCGTGGACAGCGCCAGCACGTCTTCCTTGTGCGGGATGGTGACGTTGGCGCCGACGAAGCCGCGCAGCGACAGCCGCAGCACGAAGTCGCGCAGATCCTCGGGCGGGACCGCCTCGATGACGTAACCACCCTCGATCCCGAGCGTGCGCAGCCAGTAACGATGGATCAGCGGCGAGCGCGAATGCGCGGCCGGCCATCCGATCAAACAGGCTGCGGGAGTCCTGAGCGCGGTCATCTTTCCCTCGGGTCGTGTTCGAGGCGATCCATTTCGCGTCCCGCCGGCTCTGTCAAGCGCGCGACCGCCGCATCGCCGCAGCCACGATCGCAGCCAATGCCAGCGCCGCGGCAGCGGCGAACCAGATCGCGGCGAGGTTGATCCGGGCATAGCCGAGCGCCCCGCCCGCCGCCCCCGCAACGAGCGCCGCCCACAACAGCAGGTTCGGCGCCCAATTCCAGCGCGGCCCGCCGGTGAGGCTCACCGCGAGGAACTGGCCGACCTTGACCAGCGCGCCCGTGACATAGGTGAGGCCAAGGCCCGCGCCGCCATCGATCTGGAACACGGCGTTCTCCAGGCCCATCGCGAGCACGATGGCCGCGATCGCGAGGTTCGACAGGCCGTAGGCATGGCAAAGTCCGGCACCCGCAAGCAGCCCGGTTTCAATGAGGAGCAGCCAGGGCTGCCGCTCGGCCCCGCCGCCGAGCACGACGAGGCTGCCGGCCGCAGCTCCGGCCACGAACAGCGCGATCAGGCCGAGGGCGCTGGCGGCCTGCCACCACTGCGCTTCGGCAAGGCTGACGCCGAGACGCGTGGAGTTGCCGCTCATGAACGAGACGAACAGGCCGCCGAGATGCAAGAAGCCGATGCCGTCGACATAGCCCGCCAGCATGCTGAGCGCGCAGGCCAGCGCAATATTGCGACGCGAATCCAGCATTCCCTGCACCACCGCCGTGACGCGGCAGTGTCGATCAAATCGGCCGGCTTGAGAAGTGCGCTGCCGTCAGGTCGCGGCCGCGTCATCGGCCACGGGCCGCGCCGCGCCGCCCTTGATGTCAGCGACGGCACGCGCGATCGTCGCGCGATAGCGCGCACGCGGCGGCGTCACGCCGTGGGTGAGCAGCGCGCGGCGAACCGCGGGCGACGCCCCCGTGATGAACAGCCGGATGCCGTGGCGGTGCGCCTTGACGGCGACGCGACCGAGCACGTTGGCGGCCGTCGAATCCAGGAACGGCACCGCGGCGAAATCGACCACAAGACCCTTGCGCTGGTCGGCGATGCCGTCGAGCACGTTTCCGATTGCCGAGGCGGCACCGAAGAAGAACGCACCGGTGATGCGATAGACCAGCACGTCGCGATCGATGGCGAGCGCGGGATCGTAAGGCACGCGCTCGCCATTGCCGTCATCGGGACGATCGGCGGCCACCAGCGGGGAGCGCTCCTCGATGCCCGTCATCTCCGCCATGCGGTGGATGAACAGCACCGCGCCCAGCGCGAAGCCGACCAGGATGCCTTCGGTCAGGTCGCGGAAGATGGTGAGCAGGAAGGTCGCAAGCAGCACGACGGCATCGCCCCAGGATGAGCGCAAGAGCGTCGCGAATTCGTGCTTCTCCGCCATGGTCCAGGCGACGACGACGAGCACGGCGGCCAGCGCGGCCAGCGGGATGTAGCTCGCGAGCGGCGCTGCGATCAGCATGAACAGCAGCAGGAAGACCGAATGCAGCATGCCCGCGAGCGGCCCGCGTCCGCCGGCGCGGATGTTGGTGGCGGTGCGCGCGATCAGTCCGGTGACGCAGATGCCGCCGAACAGCGCCGAGCCGATATTGGCCGCGCCTTGCGCCACCAGCTCGCAATTGGAGCGGTGACGGCGACCGGTCATGCCGTCGGCCACCACCGCCGACAGCAGCGATTCGATCGCGGCGAGCAGCGCGAAAGAGATCGCATCCGGCAGCACGGCCGTCGCCTTCGCAAGCGAGAACGCCGGCAGCGCCGGCGACGGCAATTCGCGCGGAATGCCGCCGAACCGGCTGCCGATGGTTTCGACCGGCAGCGACAGCACGGCAGTCGCGACCGCCGCGAGCACGACCGCGATCAGGATGCCGGGCCAGGACGGCCGCCAGCGCCGCAGGCCGGCGATGACGGCAATGCTGACGATCGCGACCGCGACGGCGGAGGGATTGATGGTGTGCAGGCCTGCGGCTAGCGCAACGAGTTTCGGCACGAATTCGCTGGGCTCTTTCCCAGCCAGCGTGATCCCGCCGAGATCGCGGAGCTGGCTGGCGAAGATGATCACGGCGATGCCCGCGGTGAAGCCGACCGTGACGGGGTAGGGAATGAACTTGATGTAGGTGCCGATCCGCAACAGGCCCGCGGCGATCAGGACCATGCCCGCCATCAGGGTGGCGAGGATGACGCCGTCGACGCCGTGCCGCTCCGCGGTCACCGCGACCAGCACGATGAAGGCGCCGGCGGGCCCGCCGATCTGGAAGCGACTGCCGCCGAGCAGCGACACGATGAAGCCACCGACGACAGCGGTGTAGAGCCCGCGGTCCGGCGTCACGCCCGAGGCGATTGCGATCGCCATCGACAGCGGCAGCGCGACGATGGCAACCGTCAGGCCCGCGAACACATCGGCGCGGAGATCCGCGAGGCCGTAGCCTTCGCGCCAGACGGTGACGAGCTTGGGGAGATAGAGTTCGGCAAAGGTCGGTCGACGCAGCTGATGCAGCTTGCCTGCGTGTTCGCCTGTGATGCTCATGTCCGCAGAGTGCTCCGCTGCCCACAATGCTCCGGTGCATCGTGCAGCGCGCGCGTGCGACGATGCGCTAGCTCATCCCGAGCACGATCAATGCGATCATGCTCCCACGCGGCGCGGCGGCCCCGGCTCCTTCAGGCGAACGCCCCGCCCGCCGCTGTCGCTGCGGGCCTGCTCGCCGATCAGCTCGACGCCGGCCCGGTCGAACGCCTCGACCACCTTGATCAAGGTCTCGACCACGCCGCGCACATTGCCGGTGCTGGCCTCCATCCGCTGGATGGTCGGCAGCGAAACGCCGGCGAGCTCGGCCAAGGCTTTCTGGTCAATGCCAAGCAGCGCGCGGGCTGCCCGCATCTGGAACGACGTGATCACCGTGGCCTCACGTATCAGAGTTTATAAGTGATATCTGGAGCATGTACAATGATGTAAAATACATCATTGTAGGGCGGGCGCAAGGGGTGCCCGTCCTGCCGCCTCCGCCATTGCGAGGAACTCTTGCGACGAAGCAATCCAGACCGCCTCCGCAGCCAGTCTGGATTGCTTCGCTGCGCTCGCAATGACGGAGGTTGGGCGCGGGTTCGGCCAAACGAAACACCGTGGGCGCGGAAACAGCCCCTCACCTCAGCCTCCCCCCGTAAAGAACGGGGAGAGGGAGTGAGAGAGCCGTGCTTCCCTTACATCACGCCGCGTGCTGATGCGCGGCGATGATCTGGTCGGCGGCGCGGCCGGTCACCTCGGCCATGTGGTCGAACTGACGGGTGAAGCTGCCGGCTCCGGCCGTGGCCGAACGCAGCTCGACGATGAGTTCGCCGATCTCCGCTTCCGGCATCATGGCGCGGACGCAGTCCCATTCGCTCCAGCCGTCACGGGTGTCGAAGCCGAGGATCTGGCCGCGCCGCGCCGACAGGATCGCGTTGATCTTGGCGGTGGCGTCGGTCGGGCAGACGATCTCGACCACGTGGATCGGCTCCAACAGCACCGACTGGCATTGCGGCAGGCCTTCGTTGAGTCCGACCCGCGCCGCCGTGCGGAAGGCGAGGTCGGAGGAGTCGACGCTGTGATAGGAGCCGTCGGTCAGCGTCACCTGCAGATCGGTGACGGGGAAACCGAGCGGGCCGCGCGTCAGTCCGTCGACAACGCCCTCTTCCACCGCGCCGATATAATTGCGCGGCACCGCGCCGCCGACCACTTTCTCGGTGAACTTGAAGCCCTCGCCGCGCGGCAGCGGCTTGATGTCGAGCACGACATCGCCGAACTGCCCGTGGCCGCCGGATTGCTTCTTGTGGCGGCCGCGCTGGACGATCGGCTTGCGGATGGTCTCCTGGTAGCCGATCGCGGGTGGATGCGAGGTGATCTTGACGCCGAAGCGGTCGCGCAGCCGCTCGCTCGCCACGCGCAGATGCATCTCGCCCTGGCCCCACAGCACGGTGTCGTGGGTCTGGGCGTTCATCACGACGCCGAGCGAAGGATCCTCCTCGTGCAGCCGAGCAAGGGCCTGGCCGAGCTTGACGTCGTCCTTGCGGTCGGTGGCGGCGACCGAGATCGCGAGCACCGGCGGCGTCGGCTCCGGGGCGAACAGCGCAGCCGGCGGGGACTTGCCGCTCGAGACCGTGTCGCCGGTCTTGATCGGGTCGACCTTGGCGAGCGCAACCGTGTCGCCGGCTTCGGCCGCGGCACGCTTGGTATCGTAGGCGCCGTTGACGGCGAGGATGCCGGAGATGCGGCCGCTCCCGCCGGAGGCGGATTGCAGCGTGGCTCCGTCGTCGAGATGGCCGGCGAGCAATCGCGTCAGCGACAGCTTTCCGCCGTGCTGCGAATGCAGCGTCTTGAAGACGTAGCCGAGCGCCTCCTTGCTGGCAGGCACACCGAGACGCTTTGCAGTTTCCTCGATGCCGGGCGCCTCGTGGCGCAGGGCCTTCATCAGGCGCAGCACGCCGTTTTCGCGCGCGGCGGCACCCAGCAGCACGGGGCAGATCTGCCCCTCGCGCAATTCGCGCGCGAGATCGTCGAACACCGCATCGCGCGGGGGCTGGATGTCCTCGAGCAATTGCTCCATCAGCGCGTCGTCGTGATCGGCGAGCTTCTCCAGCATCGAGAAGCGGGCCTCCTTCTCGCGATCGAGATCTCCGCCTTCGAGCGCGACCACCTCGGAGGCCTTGTGCTCGCGGTAGATGAACGCACGTTCCAGCGCGAGATCGACGAAGCCCTCGATCAGCTCGCCCTTCCAGATCGGGATCTGGCGCAGCACCAGCGGTACGCGCGAGGCGGGCTGGAGTGTCGCCAGCGTCTCGCGGATGCGCTTGTTGGCGCGGTCGATCTTGTTGAGGAACAGGAAACGCGGGATCTTCAGTTCCTCCAGCTCGCGCAGGATGATCTGAAGCTGCGGCAGCTTCTTCTCGTCGGCCTCGCAGACCACGACCGCGGCGTCGACAGCGGGAAGCGCTGCACGCATGTCGTGGGCGAACTCAACGGAACCGGGACAATCGAGGAAGGTGTAGCTGTCGCCCATGAAACTCGTGGTGGCGGCAGTCAGGCCGACGGTCATCTTGTGATGACGGGCCTCCGGGGAGGCGTCGCCGACGGATGTTCCGGCGTCGACGCTGCCGACGCGGGGTATTGCGCCCGTTCGCGCCAGTATTGCTTCGAGAAGTGTGGTTTTACCGCTTTGGAATGGGCCCACCAGTGCGATGCACCGTGGACCTCGGGGACTTCTGACGTCTTGTCCCATTCGCCGCCTCCTTGGTGTGGAGCTCGGCCCATGATTGGGTCGGCAAACGCCGATGCTCTGCCCGTCCCCGAGATTTGGCAAGCATCAAAAATCGCTGCGGTGCGTCGTTGCCGAGATCGCGTCGGACCGACGCGATCTGCACACGCGAAATTGTCAACGACCCGGACGGAGTTCCAGACTCTCGAGGCCGGCGGCGACGTTGAGGCCGACCTGGCCCTGTACGCTGAGCGGCTGGAGCGCGATCGAATTGTTGGAGCCGCCGATCAGCGCGTTGCCACCGATACCGACGCCGACCGAGGCGCTGCCCTGCGCGCCGGCATAATTGCCCGAGAGATCGCCGGGGCCGAGCCGATCGACCGGCGCGAACACGCCCCAGGCAAGTGTGGTCTCCTGGGTGATGCCGATGTCGAGGCCCACTTTACGAATGGTCGCGACGTAGCGATCTTCCGGCAAACCGTCGGCACGCAGGACGCAACCGAGATTGGTCACCGATCCCACGATGAAGCCAACGCTGGCGCCGCCGCGGCATTCGAGCACGCCGACCCGGACCATCCGCTGCTGCTGAGCGCCGCTGTTTGCGACGGAGGCAACGAGGCTGGCCGCGGCGAGCCCGGCGAGGATGAACGAACGGCGCATGAATATCTCCGGCGATGAATGTGATGCGAGCAGAGAGAGCGCCCCACCCGTGTTGCGCGATGGTCTATGCCACAAGAGCCGTGGTGGTGCCAGATCACGCGTGACGATAAGCGTGCAAACAATAAAAAGGCCCGCCGGAGGCGGGCCTTTTCGATAGGTATTTGCGACGGGCTCAGCGGAGATTACCGCAGAAGCGCTGGATGCGCTTGCAGGCGTCTTCGAGGTCCGAGGTCTTGGTCGCGTAGGAGATGCGGAACGCCGGGCCGAGGCCGAAGGCCGAGCCCTGCACCACGGCGACGCCTTCGGTCTCGAGCAACTCGGTCACGAAGGTCTCGTCATTGTCGATCACCTTGCCCGACGGCGCGGTCTTGCCGATGGTGCCGGCGCAGGAGGGATAGACGTAGAACGCACCTTCGGGACGCGGGCACTCGATGCCCTTGGCCTGGTTGAGCATGGAGACCACGAGGTCGCGGCGCTCCTTGAACACCTTGTTGTTGGCGGGGATGAAGTCCTGCGGACCGTTCAGCGCTTCGACCGCGGCCCATTGTGCGATCGACGACGGGGTTCGAGGTCGACTGCGACTGGATCGTCGACATCGCCTTGATCAGCTGCGCCGGACCGCCGGCGTAGCCGATGCGCCAGCCGGTCATGCAATAGGCCTTCGACACGCCGTTCACGGTGAGCGTGCGGTCGTAGAGTTTCGGCTCGACCTGCGCGACCGTGGTGAACTGGAAGTCATCATAGACGAGGTGCTCGTACATGTCGTCGGTCATCACCCACACATGCGGATGCCTGACCAGCACGTCGGTGAGCGCCTTCAGCTCGGTCCTGGTGTAGGCCGCGCCGGTCGGGTTCGACGGCGAGCACAGGATCACCCATTTGGTCTTCGGCGTAATCGCACGCTCGAGCGCCTCGGCCTGGAGCTTGAAGCCGGTCGCGGCGGTGCAGACCACCGGCACCGGCTCGCCGCCGGCGAGCGCCACCATCTCGGGATAGCTGACCCAGTACGGCGCGGGGATGATCACCTCGTCGCCCGGATTGATGGTCGCCATCAGCGCGTTGTAGAGCACCTGCTTGCCGCCGGTGCCGACGATGATCTGGTTCGGCTTGTAGGCCACGCCGTTCTCGCGCTGAAACTTGCCGATGATGGCTTCCTTCAGCTCGGGAATGCCGTCGACGGCGGTGTACTTGGTCTTGCCGGCTTCGATGGCATGGATCGCAGCCAGCTTGATGTTGGCGGGCGTGTCGAAGTCGGGCTCGCCGGCACCGAGGCCGATGACGTTGCGGCCCGCCGCTTTCAGCGCACGTGCTTTATCCGTGACCGCGATGGTCGCGGACGGCTTCACACGGTCGAGCGCAGCGGCAAGGAAGGACATCGTCATCTCCTGACAAGCGTCGTGAACCCTTTGGCCTCACGACTCCGATTGTGGGAATGAGCCACCCTAAAACGTGTGCCGCTGCGCCGCAAGAAACTTCGGCCCGATCTCGAAAAAGTTTACGGATCTGGAGCGCTTCTAGGCGCGTTTTCCCGCAATTTTCCGTAACTTTGCCGCCGGAATCCCTCATATCCGGCAAGGCCTGTCCTCGGAGCAATTTGGCGCGTTGCGCGCCGCCATGAAGCTGACGGCAGTCTGACGCTCGAGAGGACACTTGAGACAACCTTTGAGCGACTTGCTTTGAAAGACTTGGACCCGTCAGCAGCCGAGGCGATCACGACCGTTCAATCGTCCTGCACGAACGTGCGGCCGCGATGCGTCCGCGCGCTGACGCAAGCGTGATCTGATTTGTAGCGTCGCGCGAAAATGATCTTCCGCGGCATTGCAGTGCGGTAGGGTTTTCGAGTTTTTCTATGGCGCGGGTCTTGCGGCGGATTCGCAACGGCATCATTGTTTGGCCGCGGTACTGGGCAACGAGTACCGCGCCTTCCCGTTTTCGGAACGAACTCCCAGAATGTACAAGCTCTATTCGATGCAACGCTCCGGCAACAGCTACAAGGTCCGCCTTGCGCTGGCCCTGTTGAACGTGCCTTACGAAGCAGTCGAAGTGGACATTCTGCGCGGCGAGAGTCGCACGCCGGACTTTCTGACCAAGAACCCGTCGGGCCAGGTGCCGCTGCTCGAGGTCGGCGACGACCGCTATCTCGCCGAGTCCAACGCCATCCTCTGGTACGTCGCGGTCGGCACGCCGCTTGCGCCCGAGAACCGCATTGACCGCGCCGAGGCGCTGCAATGGATGTTCTTCGAGCAGCACGCGCTCGAGCCGAACATCGGCGCCGCCTATTTCTGGCTGTCGCTGGTCAAGGGCGGCCGCGATCTCCAGACCCACTCCCTGGAAGACTGGATGGAGCGCGGCTATGGCGCGCTCCAGGTGATGGAAAACCACCTCAAGACCAACGCCTATTTCGCCGCCCGCCAGCTCACGGTCGCCGACATCGCGCTCTACGGCTACACCCACCTCGCCGAGCGCTGCGACTTCGACCTCTCGACCTTCCCGGCGATCCGGGACTGGCTGAAGCGCGTGGAAGCTGCACCCGGCTTCGTGGCGATGGACTGGCGGCCGGCCGACGTCGACGACCCCGCCAGCATCGCGGCGGGCGCCTGACGGCGCGCTGGCCCCGGGAATAGCGGGCATAAGGGCAGCCTATGCCGCATTCTCGCCATTTTCGACGCTATGGCCGCCCCAATATTGCCGGTTGAAACGGGGAAATTGTTCGAGTCGCGGGTGATTCGCTCGCACGTTGAAGGATTTAGACCATGATTCGGGCGTCCGGCACGGCAGGCTTTCGGGGCCAAACCGTTACCGTTTCGTCTTCCCGGCTGACCAACGCGGTCGTGGCCTCGCTCGCCGTCGCCGCGCTCTCGCTGTGCCTGATCGTCACCCTGACGGTGCTGTCGACCAAGGCGACCATGGCGATGGGCCTGCCGGTCTGATCCCCGTTTCATCCCGGACCCGCCTTCAAGGTGCCACGCGGCCCGCGCCGACCGGCATCGCGACAGGACACCGATGAAATCGCCTGTGGTAGTCGTTGCAATCACCCTGACTGCGGCCATCCTGGTCGCGGCATCGCTGTTGATTTTCACCGGGGTGCGCAAGAGCTCCGGGACGTCGACGCTGAATGCGCCGGCGCAGCAGCAGCGCCTCAGGCACGCGCATTTGGCCTAAAATCATGCGAAAGCTTTGCCCTTGCCGGCAAGTGCTCCTTAAGCGCACCGCATGAAATCGCATCGCATGGGCGCAACGATCGGCCAGTGTTGCGGCCTTACCTCGTTCGGGAGGAGCGAGACTGGCCCATGCGGTTTGGATGGCGTGCGATCTCCGGTCCGGCGCTGACAGCGGCAATTGCGCTGCTGGCGATCCTGCTCGATCGCTATATCCACGTTCCCTCGCCTGCCCCCCTGTTCGTCTGCATCGTGGCGCTCGCCGGCTCGCTATCGGGTCTCGCTTCCGCCATGACCAGCGCTGCCGTCGCCGTGATCGGCGCGGCGTTGTTCTTTCTGGCCCATCGAGCCCTGCCGGGCTATGCGACGGCGGATCTGGTCCGGCTCGGCCTCCTCGCCGTGACGACTGCCGGCACCGCCGCAATCACCGGCCTGATGCGCGAGCGGCTGCTCGGCACATTCGCCGCCGAGCGCCAGAGCCACGCCACCGCCGCGCGGCTGTCGGCCGCGCTCGACCAGGTCGATATCGGCATCGTGCTGCTCGACGCCGAAACGCGTGCCGAATTCATCAACCGCGCATTTCGCGACTATTTTGCGCTGCCGGACGAAGTGGCCGACGGCAAGCCGCCCTTCATTGCGCTGATGTATCACGGCCGCGACACCGGCGCGTTCGAGCTGCCCGAGGATGAGCTTGGCACCTTCATCGCGCAGCGGATGCAAATGGTGCGGATCGGCGATGCCAGGCCGATCAACATCGCCTTGCGCAATGGCGAGGTGCTGCGCTTCGTCTGCGCCGTCCTGCCCGATGGCGGGCGCATGCTGAGCTACACGCCCGTGACCGACCTCGTACGCCACACCGACCCGCCCGCGCGCGCCGAGTACTACCGCTCGCTGCGCGATCCCGCGGGCCGCAGGCTGATGCGGTACTTGCGCGTCGCGGAGTGATGCGACGGCGCGATTGATCGGCAGTGCGATCATCACGTATGAAGGACGCTTCATCGTCTTGCGTCCTCCGAGATCGCGGAAACCCACATGTCGCTCACCATTCGCTCCGTCACGAAACAGGACTACGATCAATGGCTGCCGTTGTGGGATGGCTATAACGCTTTCTACGGCCGCTCCGGCCCGACCGCGCTGGCGCCCGAAATCACGCGGATGACGTGGCAGCGCTTCTTCGATGGCTATGAGCCGGTGCATGGGCTGGTCGCCGAGAGCGACGGCAAGCTGCTCGGCATGACGAACTATCTGTTTCACCGCAGCACCACGGCGATCGAACCGTCCTGCTATCTGCAGGACCTGTTCACGCTGGAGGCCTCGCGCGGCAAGGGCGTCGCCTCAGCGCTGATCTACGGCGTCTACGAGCGCGCAAAGCTCGCGGGGTCCCCGCGGGTCTACTGGCAGACGCACGAGACCAACGTCACGGCGCAGAGCCTGTACGACAAGGTCGCCGAGCGCTCCGGCTTCATCGTCTATCGCAAGATCTTCTGATCGCGGCAGCCGCGGAGTCCCTGTGGATAACTCTGCCTGTCACCCGCGCGTAACATAGCGGGACTACGTTGCACCTGCGTCTGATCAGGCCCCCCGTCACCGATCAAGCGCCCCAAAGCGGTCCCCGTCAGTCGCCGCGTCTGACAGGGGCCGCATTTTTTTGCCTTCAGTTCCCGGCAGCATGGCAGCAACGCAAGGCGACGCCTTGCCGCTAGCGGGCAGCGCGGCCACAATGGCCCGCTTTCTCCTGACAGGACCTCCCATGGAAATTCGTAATCTCGGCGCCTCCGGCCTCCGCGTGTCCGCGGTCGGGCTCGGCTGCAACAATTTCGGCCAGCGCATCGACCTCGAGGCCTCGCGCAAGGTGATCCACCGCGCGCTCGATCTCGGCATCACGCTGTTCGACACTGCCGACATCTATTCGGCCATGGGCGGCTCGGAAAATGTGCTCGGCGCCGTGCTGGGCGATCGCCGCAAGGACATCGTGCTGGCGACGAAATACTCCAAGCCGATGGCGGAGGACGGAACCAAGCAGGGCGCCTCGCGCCGCTACATCATGGCGGCCGTGGACGCGAGCCTGAAGCGGCTGAAGACCGATTACATCGATCTCTACCAGCAGCACGATTACGACCCGCTGACGCCGATCGAGGAGAGTCTTCGCGCGCTCGACGATCTCGTCCGCCATGGCAAGGTCCGCTACATCGGCAACTCCAACTTTCCGGCGTGGCGGATTGCGGAAGCGGAGTATGTCGCGCGCGCGATGAATGTCAGCCGCTTCGTCTCCTGCCAGGACGAATATTCCCTGGTCGTGCGCGACATCGAGAAGGACCTGCTGCCGGCAGCAACGGAATACAAGCTCGGCCTGTTGCCGTTCTTCCCGCTCGCAAGCGGACTTCTGACCGGCAAATACAAAAAGGGTGAGTCTGCACCCGGCGACACCCGCTTTGGCCAAACTCCGCGACTGCGCGACCGCTATGTCACCCCGCGCAACGAGGCGATCGTCGAGAAGCTGCAGGCCTTTGCGCAAGCGCGCGGTCACTCGATGCTCGAGCTCGCCTTCTCCTGGCTCGCCGGCCGCCCGCAGGTCTCGAGCGTCATCGCGGGCGCCACCCGCGTCGAGCAGATCGAGCAGAACGTCAAGGCGATCGCGTGGAAGCTCAGCGCCGATGAGATGGCGGAGATCGACAAGATCACCCAGGGCTGATGTTTAAAGCGCGGCGCGTTACTTCGCGCCGCGTCCCACCGTCTGCATCACCTCAAAGCCCTCGAACTGGGGATGGCCGAGATAGAGCGGCTTGTTATCGCCAGCGCGCTGATGCGCCGCGCGAAACGCCTCCGACTTGGTCCACGCCTCGAACGCGGCATGGTTCGCCCAGATGGTGTGCGAGGCATAGAGCGTGTGGTCCTCGAGCTCGGGACCGCGCAGCAGATGGAATTCGACGAAGCCCGGCACCCCGTCGAGAAACGTGTCGCGCGAGAGCCAGACCTGTTCGAAAGCGGCTTCAGAGCCCTTGGCGACGCGGAAGCGGTTCATGGCGATGTACATGCGGGTGATCTCCTGATGCTCGGCTCATCATGTCGTCATTCCGGGACGCACCGCAAGACACGGGCCCGGAATGACGGTGGCTGTTATTACGCCACCAATCCCTTCATCGGCCGCGCTGCGGCGCTGTCCGGGAATACGGTTTCAGCCAGCACGCGATCGGACAGGCCGAACTGTCCCTGCAGCACTCCCTTGATCACGGAGCGCAAGTCCGTGGTGGGCTTGAGGTCGCGTCCCTCATACAAGTTCGCGAGCTTGAGACCGGGCCAGTCGGAGATGACGCGGCCGCCTTTCACCGCGCCGCCGGCGAGCAGCGCGATCGTTCCCGTGCCGTGATCGGTGCCGTCGGTGCCGTTGATGCGCGCGGTGCGGCCGAACTCGGTGGCGACGACGATTGCGGTGTCGCGCCAGCGCTCGCCAAGGCCGCTTTCGAACTCGGCGAGCGCGCCATCGAGGCCGCCGAGCAGGAAGGCCAGACGCCCGACCGGACCGCCTTCATTGGCATGCGTATCCCAGCCGTCGAAGGCGAGCGCGGCGATGCGCGGGCCGTCATCGGCCGCCATCAGCTTTGCGGCGCCGCGCGCGACCTGGCGCATCTGCGCAACCTGGTTGCCGGGTTTCGGCTTCATGTCGTCGCCGCTCGCTGCCTTCTCCAACTGGAGGCCCTGCGACAGCGCGGAGGCCAGCGCGGGATCGCGGTGACGGTAGAGATCGACGAGGCGCATGGCGGTGTCGTCGTCGGCTTGCGGCAGCGCCACCGGCGCCCAGCCGACGGTCGGCGCATTGCCGCGCAAGACCAGCGGCGTGGTCGGACCGACCGCGAGCCCACTCGACACACGCTCGCCGCGCGGCAGCGCTTCGAGCGCGCGATTGAGCCAGCCCGATTGAACGCGGCCGGGACCGGCATAACCGCTTTCGAGCACGTCCTGGCCATCGAAATGCGAGCGGTCGCGATAGGGCGTCGCCACCGCATGGATCACCGCGGCATGCATGTCGCGATACATGCGCGCGAACTCCGGCATCGCCGGATGCAGCGCGAAAAAAGTATCGAGCATGATCGCGGGATGCGCGCCGTCGGCGGCAAGCGCGATCGAGCCGTGAAGGCCGGCATAATCGGGATCGCCAAGCGGCGCGACGGTCGAGAGCCCGTCGAGCGCGCCGCGCAGGATCACCACGATCAAGCGCGGATCGCGCCCGCCGGCCGCGCGGGCGAATTTCGGCAAATAGGCCCAGGCCGCGAAGGACGCGCCGCCGAGCAGGAGGCCGCGGCGCGAGGTGAGGAGCCGGTTCTCGACGCAGTCGATCATCATCATCTCCTCTGCATTTCCGGCGACATCAGCAGCAGTGCCAGCGCCTGCTGCCGCGACTCCGCGCGCTCGATGGTTTTGCGCGTCTCGATCGAGGCCGCATCCGCAGCCGCGAACTCCAGCAGGTCGAGCGGATCGATGTTGTTACCGAGCCGCGCGCCCATCTGTGCCGCGATGTCGAGCCGGAGCTTGATGCCTTCGGGTGCGGCCCAGGCCGCGCTGGTATCCGGAAAACCGTTCGGCCCGGCCGGCGACCACAGTGGCTGGCCGAGCAGGTTCAGGTTATTGAGATAGCCACCGGGATCCTCCGGCACGCGCGCGAGCAGCCGTCCGCTCGCGACCACGAAGTCGTAAGGCGAGCGCATCTTCGTCAGCGGCGCCTTCCAGGCCTCGTCGGAATCGACTAGCGCAACAGCCATTGCCTTGAGATCACCGTCGGTCTTGACGAAGACGTCGCGCAATCGCGCAACGAGCGCCGGCGGCGGATCGTCGGCAACGAAATGGCGGACGAATTTGGTGGCGATGAAATTGGCGGTCGAGGGATGGCGCGAGATGTCGGCGAGCGCGGCCTCGCCTTGCGCAAGGCCGGTCGGCCCGTAGGTCTTGCCGAGCAGCATTTGCGGCCCGGGCTGGTGCGCGTTGGCGTTGAACGCGAAGGAGCCGGGCGTTCCCAGCTGCCCCTGCCGTCCGGCAAAGGTCCAGCCGGTGATGATGCGCGCGAGCGAGGTGACGTCGTCCTGCGTGTAGCCGCCGCCGACGCCGAGCGTATGCAGCTCCATGATCTCGCGCGCGAGATTTTCGTTCAGCCCGCGCTTGCGGTTTTGCCCGGCGCGCGAGTCCGGCCCGAGCGATTGCTGGTTGTCGAGGAAGAACAGCATCGCCGGATGCTGCTCGACCGCCCTCAGCATGTCGGCGAAGCGCCCGAGCACATGCGGCCGGATCGCCTCGCGCTCGAACGCGCCGGCCCAGATCCGCGCCAGCTCGCCCTTGCTCGCGGAGATGCAGAAATGGTTGGACCAGAACACCACCAGCCGCTCGGTGAAGCCGCACTCGACCAGCGTCGCGCGTTGCAAGCGCGCCAGCGCCTCGGCGCGAAAGGTTTTCTGGATCACGTTGAGCGGCTGCGGCGCGGGCTTGGCGGCAGGGGGTGCGGCAGCGCTGGGCTGCATGGCGTCCGGTTTCGCCGCATTGTCGGCGGGCTTGGCCTCGGCCATCTGGCCGGCGATCTCGGTCGCGGCCGCGTTCAGCGAAAGATTGCGGCGCAGCCCCGGCTTCTGATCGGCCGGTGCCTGCTGCGACCCTTCGGCGGGCGCAGCGGCCTTCGCGGCCTCGCGCGCCTGCTTGACCTGGTCCTGATAGGCGAACACGGCCTGCCCGAGTTGCGGCGTCGATTGCAGCCCCGGCGCTTCCAGCAGCACGCCGTTGGGGCGGGCGAGTTCCGCCTTCACGAAGCCGCGCGGATCGGACGCCGCGTTGACGAGATCGCCGGACGCCCCGCCGCGCGCTCCGAAACCGAAACGGTTGAGCGCGACGAGGGCAGCTTGCGAATCGCGGGCCATCGATGTGTCCTTCGCGCGTTGCCAACCGCTTTCCGAGTCTGAGCGCAGCGCCTAATATACCGTAGCGGGAGATGAACCCGGCATGAAAATGACGGCGCAGCGTTTGGGCAAATCATGACAAATCCGAAAGAATTTCCCTCCGATTTTCCCTTGCCGGAACCGCGCCGCCTCGCCTGCTCCCGTTGCGGCACCGAGTTCGGCTGCGATCTCTCGGGAAACTGCTGGTGCGCGGAGGAAACGGCGCGGCTGCCGATGCCAGTCAAGGGCGAGGATTGTTTGTGCCGGGAATGTCTGAGGAAGGCGGCGGCAGAAGCGCGTAGCCCGGATGGAGCGCAAGCGTAATCCGGGAATCCTTCCGCGGGCACCAATCCCGGATTTCGCTGCGCTCCATCCGGGCTACGAAGCTACACCGCGTGCCCCGGCGACTTCCGCGCCATGCCGTCGAACGCGTCGAGCAGTTTTTCGCGCCACGCATAGACGGGATCATCCACTTCCAGCAGCCTGAACGGGCTCACCACACGCGCCCATTGAAAACCGCCGAACACGATATAGTCGGCATAGTTCGGCGCGCTGCCGCCGAGATAGGCCTGCGTCTTGAACGTCTGCCGCATTACTTCGAGCGACTTGCGGAACGCGACGACGCCGGTCTCGCGGCTCGCCTGGACCTCTTCCAGGGGCTTGCCGAACCGCGCCTCACGCGA
The DNA here is from genome assembly GCF_054061875.1 of Bradyrhizobium sp. S3.7.6. Taxonomy (NCBI): domain Bacteria; kingdom Pseudomonadati; phylum Pseudomonadota; class Alphaproteobacteria; order Hyphomicrobiales; family Nitrobacteraceae; genus Bradyrhizobium; species Bradyrhizobium sp. S3.7.6. The sequence goes on from NZ_JBSSEQ010000001.1 coordinate 8,527,170, forward strand.
CTGGCGGAAATAGGCGGCGTCGACCTGGCCGAGGTTTTTCGGGATGTCGGCGACGATCAGCAGAGAGAGGCCGCCGACGATGGCGATGTCGCCCCAGGCATTGAGCATGCGCGCCATGGCGCGGCCGCCCTCGCCGCCGAACAGCGACGGCTGGTCTGGAAAATTGTCTTCGAGATAGTTCGCGATCGCCCAGGAATCGATCACGGGCTTGTCATGATGCAGGAGCACCGGGACCTTCTCCGAGCCGTGCGGCGAAATCGCGCCCTTCTCGGTGAAGCGCCAGGGCAGCGATTCCGCCGACAGGCCCTTGTGCGCCAGCGCCATCCGCGTGCGCCAGCAATATGGGCTGAACGGGCGCGCAGCATCGGTACCGACGAGTTCGAAGAGCTTGAGCGACATGAAAGGCCTTCCCTGCCAGACCCTCATCCTGAGGAGCGCGGAACGCGCGTCTCGAAGGATGAAGGCCCGATCTCGGCCTCGCCCTTCGAGACGCGCGCAAGATGCGCGCTCCTCAGGGTGAGGGTCTCCCATTCTGGATTGCTTCGCTTGCGCTCGCAATGACGATGTGGAGGCGGAGGTGTGTGTCACCGCCCGTTCGTGCGCAGCAACCTCTCGCCGTCCGTCGTCACCGCGATGATCAGCCCCACACCGGGCAGCGTGTCACGGGTGACGTAGCCGCGCTCGGCGGCGTCTTCCCAGATGGTGAGACGCGGGCACGAGGTCTTCCAGGTCGCGATCACCTCGGCATAGGCGCGCGGCTCGCGCGCGACCCATTCGACGAAGTCCAGCACCAGCGGATCGGCCGTCTCGCTCATTGCAAACCTCCCTTGTCGAAGGCCGCCAGCACCGGCGTGCGAACCAGCAGCCAGCCGCCATAGGCCATATAGTAGCAAGCGATGGTGGTGATCAGCTTGTTCGACCAGGCCACGAATTGCTGGTCGGTCATGGCTTCGAGGATGCGCCGCGCCAGCGTGGTGCCGAGCATCGAGGCGAGAATCGCGACGCCGGCGAGCACGGGATCGAGGCTCGCGGCCTGGTCGATGATGCCGCCGAAATAGACGAGCTTGGTGAAATGACTGACGAGCTGGCACATCGCCTTGGTCGCCACCTTCTCACGCCGGCCGAAATCGCCGCCGAGAAAGAAGGTGTCGAGCAACGGGCCCGACACGCCGGTCATCAGCATCAGGCCCATGCAGATCGTGCCATAGACGGTGCCCTGCCAGAGACGGTCAGGATCCGGCTTGATGTTCGACGGCAGCAGCCGCGCCATGAACGGGGTGACGCCGAGCAGCAGCAGCGCCATCGGCTTGTCCGGCACGTAGCGGGTGAGCGACCAGGCCGCGAGCGCGACGGCTGCGCCGACCATGTAGTTCGCGACCGGCCGCCAGCGGATATGCGCGCGCCAGAGGAAAGCGCGCCAGCCGTTCGAGGCCATCTGCGTGATCGCATGCAGCACCATCGCGGTCGGCAGCGGCATCAGCGCCAGCAGCACGCCGATCAGGATCAACCCGCCCGCCATGCCGAACAGCCCCGACAGGAACGCGGTGGCGACCATCAGCAATCCAAGGGCAGCGATCATGATGGGCGTCACGGGCGGAATCTCCTGGGGTACGGTTCAAGTCAGGGACGCAGAGTGCATCACTCCCTCGCCCCGCTTGCGGGGAGAGGCTGGGGCGAGGGGGGAGTCTCCGCAAGGAAGGTGGCAGAGGGGCTCGCGGAGAGTCCCCTCACCCGGAATTTGCTCTCGCAAACTCCGGCCTCTCCCCGCGTGCGGGGAGAGACGAAGAACGCGGCGGCGGCCCCGAAACACAACTTGGAATTACTCTCATTCTTGTGCCTCGCTTGCCCTAGCTTCGCAAACTGAGTTATCTTGGCCTTGCATCAGCTTTCCTGAGGGTGGGTCATTTGCGGCGGCTGCTGTTTCTCAACGGCATCAAGGCATTCGAGGCGGCGGCGCGGACCGGCAGTTTTGCGGCGGCCGGGCTCGAGCTCAGCGTGTCGGCGGCGGCCGTCAGCCGCATGGTGCATCTGCTGGAGGAACGTCTCGGCGTCGCGCTGTTCGAGCGCAAGGCCAACAAGCTCGTGCTGACGCAGGCAGGCCGCGCCTATCAAGGCGGGCTGACGCCGATCTTCGACGCGCTGGCAAGCCTCACCGCGCAGGTGACGGCGCCCTCCAGCGTCCGCGTACTCACCATCGGCGTCGGCCACACCTTTGCGATGCGCTGGCTGATCCCGCGGCTGTCGGAGTTTCGCAGCGAGGAGCCCGACATCGAGGTGCGCTTCACCACCGGTGGTGCCGAGGTCCCATTCGGCGAGGACTGGAGCTGCGGCATCAAGCTCGGCACCGGCGACTGGCCCGGCCTGGTCGCCGAGCCCTTGTTCGCCGGCGACCTCACGCCGGTCTGCGTGCCCCGCCTCGCCACCGGCCTGAAGCGGCCCGCCGACCTCAAAGGGCCAGGCCTGATCCGCGTCACGCATTCGCCGGAGGATTGGCCGATCTGGCTCAAGGCGGCGAACCTCACCCGCATCAACGCGCGCGGACCGGAATTCCAGTTCTACGGCCAGGCGCTCCAGGCCGCCGCCGACGGCCTCGGCATCGCCATGGGCATCCGGCCCTATATCGACGACGATCTCGCCGCCGGCCGGCTGGTCGCGCCGTTCGATCTCTCGGTTCCCAAGGGCATGCGCTGGTACCTGCTGTATCGCAGTTTTCAGACCGAGCAGCGCGACTTCGCCGCGTTCCGGCGCTGGATCATGCGGGCGGCCTCGGAGCCCGCCGCACGCCCCGCCAGGCGGATCGGCCGCGCCGCGCCACGGAACTGACGCCCGTTCCACGAGGCCCTTAGGCAAAAAAGCCGGCCGCTTGTGAATGGCTTCACATACTGAACCCGCCAAACGTGGTCCCCTGACTCTTCAACAAGACACTTACGGAACATTTGGGGACTACAATGACGACCATCTACGACGGCTTTGACATCGAATCCTTCGAGGCCGGCAAAGGCCTCTGGCATGCCCGCATCCGCCGCGCCGATCTCAGCCCCCTCGCCATCGACGGCGTGCTGTTTCCGGCCATGGAAGTCGGTTTCGCCTGGCCGGATCAGAACGCGGCGATCGCCGATGCCAAGCACCACATCGATCGCTTCCGCCGGCGGGCCGACGACAGCGACGACGAATAAGCGCGGGACTCCAAGCGAACCAAGGGACAGCGCAGCATAAAGGGGGAACCGGTCATGTCAGTCATCGAATTCGAAGACACGCCGCGGCCGAGAATCTATGCCCGCAATGTGCTGTCGAAATGTCCCGAATGCGATGGCGATCTCGCGGTGCTTCGCGTGATCGGCGGCCGCGCGGGGTGCGAGTACTGGACCATGCGCTGCACCGATTGCGGCGGGATCCATCTCGACATCCTCGAGCCGCACCGGGCGAGCAACGACGACGAGGCCCCGCCGCCGGCGGCTTAAAGAGGCTGCTGCCAACCTGCTGTCAGCAGCCTGCGCACGGACGTACCTTCGCTCTTTTCTGAAGGGCTGACTCGTCCCATATTCGGGGCATGGCGAAGAAACCTGCTCCCCCGAAATCCCCCAAATCCAAGGCCCCGAACTCCAAGGCGCACCGGCCTGACGTGCAGCCGATCGGGCCGGCGCTGGCCGAGTTGCTCAATCCCGCGATCAATCGCGGCGATGCCGGGCTGGGATCGGGCACCGGGCTGCAGCCGCCGCCGGACAATTCGCGCGACCGCCGCGCCGGGGGCGAGGCTGCCGCCCATCGCGCACGGGCCTCGACGCCAAAGGAGTTTCCGCAGGATAATGCCAAGCCGATGCCGCTGCGGCCGAATCCGCAGCCGCCGGGCGCGCGCGCGACCACCGAAGGCTTTGAAGAAGCGCCGCAGGCCAATTACGGCACCGCGGCCACGATCCCGACGCTCGATCCGGAACTGGCGCGGCAGCTCGGGCTTCCCACCGAGGAGGACGACGCCGAAGCGCTGGCGCGTCCGCCGCGCACCAAGATGGAGGCGCTCGGCGTCAAGGCGACCGCCGACGCGCTGGAATCGCTGATCCGCGAGGGCCGGCCGGAGTTCCGCAGGGACGACGGCTCCACCAAGGTGTGGACGCCGCACCGCCCGCCGCGCCCGGAAAAGTCCGAAGGCGGGGTGCGCTTCGAGATCAAATCGCCGTACCAGCCGCGCGGCGACCAGCCGACCGCGATCGCCGAGCTGGTCGAAGGGATCCAGCGTAACGACCGCTCGCAGGTGCTGCTCGGCGTCACCGGCTCCGGCAAGACCTACACCATGGCCAAGGTGATCGAGGCGACGCAGCGGCCCGCTATCATCCTGGCGCCGAACAAGACGCTGGCCGCCCAGCTCTACGGCGAGTTCAGGAGCTTCTTCCCCGATAACGCGGTCGAATATTTCGTCAGCTATTACGACTACTACCAGCCGGAAGCCTACGTCCCGCGCACGGACACCTACATCGAGAAGGACTCCTCGATCAACGAGCAGATCGACCGCATGCGCCACTCGGCGACGCGCGCGCTGCTCGAACGCGACGACGTCATCATCGTGGCGTCGGTGTCCTGCATCTACGGTATCGGCTCGGTCGAGACCTACACCGCGATGACCTTCGCGCTGAAGAAGGGCGAGCGCATCGACCAGCGCCAGCTGATCGCCGACCTCGTCGCCCTCCAGTACAAGCGCACCCAGGCCGATTTCACCCGCGGCACGTTTCGCGTGCGCGGCGACGTCATCGACATCTTCCCGGCGCACTATGAGGACCGGGCCTGGCGCGTAAACCTGTTCGGCGACACCATCGAGACCATCGAGGAGTTCGATCCGCTCACCGGCCACAAACAGGACGAGCTCGAATTCATCAAGATGTACGCCAACTCGCACTACGTGACGCCGCGCCCGACGCTTGTGCAGGCGATCAAGTCGATCAAATCGGAGCTGAAGCAGCGGCTCGACCAGCTGCACGACCAGGGCCGCCTCTTGGAGGCGCAGCGGCTGGAGCAGCGCACCACCTTCGACCTCGAGATGATGGAGGCGACCGGAAGCTGCGCCGGCATCGAGAACTATTCGCGCTATCTCACCGGGCGCCTGCCCGGCGAGCCGCCGCCGACGCTGTTCGAATACGTCCCCGACAATGCGCTGGTATTCGCCGACGAGAGCCACGTCACCGTGCCGCAGATCGGCGGCATGTTCCGCGGCGACTTCCGCCGCAAGGCGACGCTCGCCGAATACGGCTTCCGCCTGCCCTCCTGCATGGACAACCGCCCGCTCCGCTTCGAGGAGTGGGACATGATGCGGCCGCAGACGGTCGCGGTGTCGGCGACGCCGAGCGGCTGGGAGCTGAACGAAAGCGGCGGCGTGTTCGTCGAGCAGGTGATCCGACCGACCGGACTTATTGATCCTCCCGTTAATATCCGCCCCGCTCGCACCCAGGTCGACGATCTCGTCGGCGAGGTCCGCGCCACCGCCCAGGCAGGCTATCGCTCGCTGATCACGGTGCTGACCAAGCGCATGGCGGAGGACCTCACCGAATATCTGCATGAGCAGGGTATTCGCGTTCGCTACATGCACTCCGATATCGACACCATCGAGCGTATCGAGATCATCCGGGATCTTCGCTTGGGCGCCTTCGACGCGCTGGTCGGCATCAACCTCTTGCGCGAAGGCCTCGACATTCCCGAATGCGCGCTGGTCGCGATCCTTGACGCCGACAAGGAAGGCTTTTTGCGCAGTGAAACGTCCTTGATTCAGACCATCGGCCGCGCCGCGCGCAACGTCGACGGCAAGGTGATCCTCTATGCCGACCAGATGACGGGCTCGATGGAGCGCGCCATTGCGGAAACCAACCGGCGCCGCGAAAAGCAAGTCGAGTACAACACCGCCAACGGCATCACGCCGGAGAGCGTGAAGAAGCAGATCGGCGACATCCTCAACTCGGTCTACGAGCGCGACCACGTGCTGGTCGAGGTCGGCGGCCACGACATGACCGATGACGTCATCTCGATCGGCCACAATTTCGAAGCCGTGCTCGCCGATCTCGAAACAAGGATGCGCGAGGCCGCCGCCGATCTGAACTTCGAGGAAGCCGCCCGCCTGCGCGACGAAGTCAAGCGCCTGCGCGCCACCGAGCTCGCGGTGGTCGACGACCCCACCGTCAAGCAGCGCACCGTGCAGGGCAAGGCCGGCGCCTATGCCGGCACCAAGAAGTACGGCGACGCCGCCAACCTGCCCGTCAGCGCGATGAAGAAGAAAACCGTGAGCTCCGCACTGAAAGCCAGCGGTGGCGGCAGCGGCTCGAAGGTGCACAAGCCGCATCTCGACGAGATGCACGGCCCGGAGTCGTTGCCCTACCGCGAAAACCCGAGCCTGCCGGCAAAGCCGTTCGGCAGCACGAGCCGGATCATCCAGCCGACGGATTCAAGGCAGTCCGGGCCGGAGTTCGGGCCGGCGCCGAAGTCGACGGGTGGGCAGCCGGGACGGCGGGGTGGGTGGAAGAAGAGGTAGGGCGACGGAGTATCGTCCGCGCTTGTCGTGGCTATAGATTCCGGGCTCGCCGCTTTGCGGCGCCCCGGAATGACGAGGGCGCATGTGGTGCCGTTCGCGCCTACAGCTTCCCCTGCCCGTTCACCTGTCCCTGCTGTTGCTGCTGCTTTTCCTGCTCCTTGGCGTGATGCCTGCCGTAGAGGCAGCCGGCGGCGGCGCCCAGGACGCCGTGATGGCCGGCATAGTGGCCGGCGACGCCGCCGACGACCGCGCCCTTGATGCAGCCCTTGGCGTTGGCGGCGGAGGTCGCGCCCAGCATCAGAAGTGCTGCGGCGACGGTGAGAAGCGGGGATTTCATAATCGATGTCTCCGGATCGGTTTCGGTGTCTCAACGAGCACCGACGGGCGCGGGTTCCCGCGTACCGGTGTGGCGGGACGCGCCCACCGGCATGCACGCGGCGTCATCGCGGGGCGCGAAAACCCGCTCGAAATCGTGCAGGCGACTACGTACGCAATCCCTAATTGCATTTCATGAACCCGGCCTTGCATCGGCGCGTCATATGATCCGGACACCTTTGTTTTTGCGGATTAATGGACCCGCGGAGCGCGCATTGGCGTTTGCAATCGACACCCCAAGAGGGCGGGAGCGGCATGACGGTTGAATCGCTGAACAGGCAACGCGTGCTGCATCTGCTGGACAGTTTTGCGCGCGGCGATATCGAGGCCGCGCTGTCGTGCTGCACCGACGACGTCGACTTCCTCACCCACGCGCCGATCGACGTGCTGCCGCACATGGTGCCGCGCCACGGCAAGCAGGAACTGCGCGAGCTGTGGCAGACGGTCTGGTCGCGCTATTCCGAAATCCGCTACAAGGCGCCGCACATCCTCGCCGAGGGCGACGAGGTCGCGACCTACATGCACACCTACTTCAAGAAGCGCAGCAACGATCGCGTCGTGCAGTTCGACATGGCGGTGTTCTACAGCTTCCGGGGCGGACTGGTGGCGCAGATCCGCGAGATCATCGATTCCTACGATCTGGTGCAGCAGGTGCTGGAGCGGGAGATCGGGCCGCTGATCGTGGGCGCGCGGGTAGACGGGGGATGATCCTTCTCCCTCGCCCCGTTCTTACGGACAGGTGAAACGGAGACCGGGAGATTACGGGGTTCTGTTGTAAATCTCACAAACCCGCATCAATTGTGCATTGCGAAAACGTGAATTGCGTTTTGGCCGAAATCGCCTATTTTATTTGTATACGAACGAGTTGAGCGTCCCCGGCACCTTTTCTGTGCATGGGGTTGCTTTCCGTTTTTTCTGCAAGCCAGCTTCAGGACGCCCCCCAAATGACAGAGCACAGCCTCTGGCGTTTCTCGCGCGCGTTGCATCGCGCGGTGAACGACCGGGATTTCAGGGACATCGAGGCCCTGATCGACGAGGACGTCGAGTGGGCGATCTACGGCCCGATCGACATGTTTCCGTTCCTCGGCGCGCGCCAGGGCCGGGACGCCGTGCTCGACGTCATCCGCCAGCTCGCCGACAATTTCCATGTCCGCCGCTTCGACCGCGAGAGCATCATGCTCGGCGTGGATTCCGCCGCCTCGATGCTGCGCTATTCGCTGACCGCGCTGGATTCCGACAAGCCGATCAGCTTGCGGGTGGCGCAGTTCGCCCAGTTCAGGGCGGGCAAGCTGATCAGCATGCGCGTGCTGGTCGACACCTTCGATCTGGTTGAACAGGCACTCGGCCGCGCCATTCATCTGCCGAAGATGACCCGCGTCGGCTGAGGGGGACGCCAACGGGCCCCGCTTGCCGGGACCGATGATTGATGCTCGCCCGACCCGCGTCCTGGCCTCCAGCCCCGCCGGATGCCGTCGTGGCGAAGCTCGTCATCGGGCGCGCGCCTTTCGCGCGGCCCGTTGGTTCGCCATTCCAGTGGTTTGAGCATGATCTCCGCGCAAACGCGTTCCGCGTTTGTCGCGAGGGAAAACCCGCTGCACACTTTGCGCCGGCGCGGCCCTTCGGGTCCGGATCATGCCCTGGCCGAGGCGAGCCGCCACAATTTCGCAACGATAGATCACCATGTGTTGAGTGGACCGAATGGCGCATGGTCATCACCGAAGGCCGCATTATAGTGGCGGCAAGCATGCGCTGGGCTCGCGGGCAGGACGATGGAATTCTCGACAGGTTTTGGCTGGACCAGGCTGCCGGTGCTGGCGGCCACATTCATTTTGGGCTCGGTTCTGACGGTCTCGGCGCAGATCATCCCGCCCTTCTCGGCGGCGGCGCCTGACGACGAGGCCGAGACCGAAGCCACAGAGACCGCCGCAGCCCCCGACGTCAACGACCCCGACATCTTAAAGGGCATCGACGTCGACAAGCTCGACTGGAGTCAACTCGCGATCGACGCCGGCACCGGCAACGACGTCATGGCCGCCAAGAAGCGCGCCCAGGCCGCCGCCAAGGACGGACTGAACTGGTCGTCGAACGCGAACGCCAACGGCTCCTCGGCGGTGACGGTGAAGCAGTCGGTCTCCTCGTTCTGGGACGCCCGCATCGGAGCCGACATGACGGTGACGAGCGAGCCGCGAACGATGTCCGAGCTGCTGGCGCAGAAAGCCACCAATGGCGGCAGCCTGCCGCAATCGTCCGGCAGCGCCTGGGCGGCGGCGACCGCGCCGGGCGCCGGCTCGATCTGGGACAAGACCGCGGTGGAAGCCCGCGTCGATCCCGGCGCCGAGCAGAGCAAGCTCGGGGCATCGCTGACCAAGTCGGTGCCGCTGTCGAGCGACACGTCGCTGACGCTCCAGAACGGCTACAGCGTCAACCAGCAGGGCACCACCGCGGTGCCCGGCATCGGCGGGCACGTCACGCGCAATTACGAGACCGAGCAGAGCGCCAAGGTCACCCTCACCGACACCGGCACCAGCATCACCGCGGGCCAGTCGCTGTCGACCACCGACGACAAATGGCTGCGCAAGGTCGGCGCGGAGCAAAAGCTGTTCGACAACGTCACCGTCTCCGGCTCGGTCGGCGAGACCTCGCAGGGCGCGATCAACAAGAGCCTGACGGCGGGCTTCAAGAAGAGCTGGTAGCAGTCCAGCCCCCCTCTCCCATCATCCCGGGATAGGTTCGTTTTCCCAGCAGTTCAGACTCTCGTAACCATACGCCACGGCAAAGCCCCCGAATCGTCCGCCCTTGCCGTATCTCGGCCAAGTTGCGGTCAAAATCCGACGCCCTAGTCGGATGACCGAACTCGTCGTGCGGGGGACACTCGCGCCGCGCTCAACGCGAACAGGGGAATAACGATGAACGCCATGCGTCCGGAAAAGACCGAAGCCACCGAGACCGAGACGGTCGACACCAACCTCGCCGCAGTGACGGAAGTTGAAGCCGGCATCCGCGACTTCGTCCGCAACGACATCGCCTATCTGCGCCGGCCGGCATCGGGAACCACCGACACGCCGCCGCTCGATCCGAGCGCGGAAGCCACCGTCACCAACGTCAACTCGCTGATCCAGCGCGTCGCCGGCACCTCGCTCGCCGAGATCGAGAACCTGATCTCCGAGCTCGAGAGCCTGCGCGACCTGCTCCATGCCGAAGGCCAGCGCGTCCAGCGCGAGATCTCCGGCTACGCCCAGCTCAGCCAGGCCGCGATGAAGTCGACCCGCATGATCGCCGACAACGTCGCGCAGTGGAAGCGCGCCGCCGACGGCCTGCGCAACAGCTGATCACTCACGTCAAGCATCACCAGCCGCCGTGTTCCGCAAGGGGCGCGGCGGTTTTGATTCGTGGGGAGTTGGATGCGCACAAGCTCCCCACAATAGGTGTCATCGCCCGACTTGCCGCCTTCGCTAAGGCTTCGGCGGCCGAGTGAGTTCTTGGCCCGGCGAAGCCCTTGGCGGAGACGGGATCGGGCGATCCAGTATTCCAGAGACAATGAGGCAAGAGCCGAGACGCCGCAGCGTACTGGATGCCCCGGTCCCGGCTCCGCCAAGGCTACGCCGGGCCACAAGCTCGCCCGGCCGCCGAAGCTTCAGCGAAGGCGGCAAGCCGGGGCATGACAGCGAAGGGTGTGGCTGCGAAAGATTGGGGCAGTGGACATGCGTTCACACAGTCAATGCAGCCGACCCGGTTCACTTTGAACCCTCCGCGCCCCAGCGCCGACCAATGCCAAGCGCCCGCAGCCTTGCGGCCGGGTCCGGGGACATTTCAGATGGAAAGCATTCGGCCCGACAATACGGACCCTATCCCGCTGCGGCCCGCGCCGAACCAGTTCGGCACGATCATGCTGCGCTTCGTCGGATTGCTGGCGGTCGCGATCGCGGTGCTGGCGTTCGTCTATAGCCGCTGACGGCGGAGGCCGGACGTCCGGCCCCGAAGAGTTAACGAGCCCTTAACGGCTCGCGTCGACCGTCGAGGCTTCCAGGGTGTAGCCGCCATCGGCATAGCCCTTCACCACCATGCCGGCGACCAGCATCACTGCCAGCGTCGCGGTCGCAAAGATAAATCCCACCAGCTTGAGTGCGCCGCGGTCTGCCATGGTCCTCGTCCCCTGTTCTCTGCCCAATTCGTTTCAATTAGACAGCGACAGGTTCATAATTGGTTAGCAACTCGATGGTTCCGCCAACTGCTTCGCGGGTCATCATGTTGAGCAGGCTTATGGCAGCCGCCCGGAATCGCGTCCATAGCGCGCGGGCAACACTCGCACACACATTTGGACCGTTCATCTTGGAACAGGTCTAATCGCCCTTCCGCATCGGCACGAAGGCGCTGGCGGTGATGGAATAGACCTCCTCGCCGCGCTGGTTGGTGCCGGTGGTGCGGGCCGTCAGAATGCCCCACCCGGGGCGCGAGGCGGAGCTGCGCTTGTCGATGACTTCGTTGACGTAGGCGACGGTGTCGCCGGCGAGCACCGGCCTGATCCAGCGCAGGTCGCGAAAACCCGGCGACGGCCCCAACACCGCGACCTCCTCGCCGCGCGAAGCGGCCTCACGCGCCAGACGCTGGCCATCGGCGACAAGCAGGCTCATGCAGGCCGAGCCGACATGCCAGCCCGAGGCCGCGAGGCCGCCGAACAGCGAGTTCTTGCCTTCCTCCTCGTCGAGGTGGAAGCGCTGCGGATCGAACTTTGCGGCGAAAATCTTGATGGACTCCGCGGTGAACGTGTAGGCGCCGATCTCGCGGCGGTGGCCGATCTCGATCTCCTCGAAGAAGGGCATCAGACTGCTCCCTCGCGGCGCTTGATCAGGATCGGCGAGGTCATCTCGCACAGCGCCTCGCCCTTGGCGTTGCGCACAGTGCATTTGAACTTGACGATGCCGAGCTCCGGCCGGCTCTTCGAGGCGCGCGCCTCCAGCACGTCGACGTCGAGCATGAGATCGTCGCCGGGCCGCAAGGGTGACAGCCAACGCACCTCGTCGACGCCGGGCGAGCCGAGCGAAGCGGCGCGTGTGATGAAGCCATCGGCCATCATCCGCATCATCAGCGAGCAGAGGTGCCAGCCCGAGCCGGACAGGCCGCGCAGCATGCTGTTGGCCGCGGCCTCCTCATCGAGGTGCATCGGCTGCGGATCGAACTCGGCGGCGAAAGCCAAGATCTCGTCGCGGGTGACATGGCGCGGGCCGAATGTTCCGAACCGGCCGGGCGGGAAATCTTCGAAGGTCAGGGTCATCTCGGGAATGCTTTGAGGGAATGACAGATTGTGGCCGCACTTTGCGGCAATCTCAACCCGCCGGCCCGCATGGCTCGTGCTACATATGGGGTGTCGGCGTTGGTCTTGAGTCGGATCAACCGGCAGGCCGAGGCCCGATTTGCCCTGGGGAGAGCAATGTTTTCATTCAGCGACCTGTTTCAATGGGACCGATTCATAACCCCTACGATCATCAAGACCTTCTACTGGCTGGTGATCGCACTGATCTGCCTGTTCGGCCTTTCCGGAATCTTCTCCGGTCTCGCGACGATGGCGATCAGCCCGTTCGGCGGCTTCCTGGTGCTGCTGTCATCGATCGCGAGCATCGTCGTCGGCATCGTGTTCTCGCGCATCGCCGCGGAGCTGATCCTGATCGTCTTCCGCATCAACGAGCATCTCGGCGCGATCCGCGACCAGGGCGGCGGGGCGCGGTGAGGCGGCCGTAGGGTGGGCAAAGGCGCAAGGCGCCGTGCCCACCATCCTTTCGCGATTTGAGAGAGACGTGGTGGGCACGCTTCCGCCTTCGCTCTTCGAGCTACGGCGGACAAGTCGCTTTGCCCACCCTACAGCACCGCTCTTTCGCGTCTTACGTATTAAACCTGAAATGCATCACGTCGCCGTCGGCGACGACGTATTCCTTGCCTTCGAGACGCAGCTTGCCGGCATCGCGGGCGCCGGCTTCGCCGTTCAGCGCGACATAGTCCTCATACGCAATCGTCTCGGCGCGGATAAAACCCTTCTCGAAGTCGGTGTGGATCACGCCGGCCGCGCCCGGAGCCTTGGTACCGCGATAGATGGTCCAGGCGCGCGCTTCCTTCGGGCCCACCGTGAAATAGGTGATGAGGTCGAGCAGCGTGTAGCCGGCGCGGATCAGGCGATCGAGCCCGGCCTCTTCGAGACCCAGCGTCTCCAGGAAGTCGGCGCGCTCCTCGCGCGAAATGGTGGCGATCTCGGATTCGATCTTGGCGGAGATGACGACGGCAACGGCGCCTTCCTTGGCCGCCTGCTCCTCCACCGCCTTGGAGAACGAATTGCCCGTGGCGGCCGAGCCTTCCTCGACATTGCAGACGTAGAGCACGGGCTTCGACGAAAGCAGGCCGAGCATCCCGAAGGCCCGCTCCTCCTCCGCCTTGCGCTCGACGAGGCGGGCGGGTTTGCCCTCGCGCAGCAGCACCAGCGTGCGGTTGACGAGGTCGAGCTGCTCCTTGGCGTCCTTGTCGTTGCCCTTGGCCTTCTTCGTGAGGTTGTCGACGCGCTTCTCGAGGCTGTCGAGGTCGGCGAGCATCAGCTCGGTCTCGATGGTCTCGATGTCGGCGAGCGGGGCGATCTTGCCCTCGACATGCGTGATGTCGGAATCCTCGAAGCAGCGCACGACATGCGCGATGGCGTCGACCTCGCGGATGTTGGCGAGGAACTGGTTGCCGAGGCCTTCACCCTTGGAAGCGCCGCGCACGAGGCCGGCAATGTCGACGAAGGTCAGCCGGGTCGGGATGATCTGCGCCGATTTGGCGATGGCCGAGAGCTTGTCGAGCCGCGGATCGGGCACGGCGACTTCGCCGACATTCGGCTCGATGGTGCAGAACGGATAGTTCGCGGCCTGCGCAGCGGCCGTCTCGGTCAGCGCGTTGAACAAGGTCGACTTGCCGACATTGGGCAACCCGACGATCCCGCATTTAAATCCCATGGTCGTCCTCTATCCGTATTCGTCATGGCCGGGCTTGACGGAGAAAACGGCGCCCTATTCCTTGCCGTTCTCGTCCTTGGTCAAGAATCCCTTCGCCTGCATGGCGAGATGCACCCTGTTGGCGAAGGTCGCGTCCGTGCCTTTGGCAACCAGTGCCGCGTGCTCGGCCACCGCCTCGCACAGCGTCGCCACCCAGTCATTGTCGGCCTTGGCGAAGTCCGACAGCACGTGGCCGTGCACCAGTTCCTTGACGCCGGGATGACCGATGCCGAGCCGGACCCGGCGATAGTCGTTGCCGATATGCGCCGAGATCGAGCGCAGGCCGTTGTGGCCGGCGATGCCGCCGCCGATCTTCACGCGCACCTTGCCCGGCGGCAGTTCGAGCTCGTCGTGGAACACGGTGACGTCGCCCGGCGCGATCTTGAAGAAGCTTGCCGCCTCCTGAACGCTGCGGCCCGAGTCATTCATGTAGGTCGTCGGCTTGAGCAGGATAACGCGCTCAGTGCCGATCGCACCTTCCGATGTCTCGCCCTGAAAACGACGGCGCCATGGCGAGAAACCATGACGCCGCGCGATCTCGTCGACGGCCATGAAGCCGACATTGTGCCGGTTACGTGCGTATTTAGCGCCGGGATTGCCGAGCCCAACAAAGAGTCGCATGACGCGGCGCGCCCCTCGCTCGGCGCGCGATCAAGGACCGCGCGCCAGCTTTGAGAGATTACTTCTTCTTGTCGCCGCCGGCGGGAGCCTTGGCAGCCGCAGCCGGAGCAGCAGCACCCGCAGCCGGAGCCGCAGCGCCAGCCGCCGGAGCAGCCGCAGCAGCGCCCGGAGCTGCAGCCGCAGCCGCGGCCTTCTGCTCTTCGGCGTAGCCGGACGGCGGCACGATGGTGACGAGGGTCGCGTCCTCGCGGGTCAGCGCCTTCACGCCGGCCGGCAGCTTGACGTCCGACAGATGGAGCGAGTGACCGATTTCGAGTGAGCCGACATCAGCCTCGATGAATTGCGGGATGCTCTCGACGCCGCATTCGAGCTCGATCGAATGCGCGACGATGTTGACGGCGCCGCCGCGCTTCACGCCGGGCGAACCTTCCGCTTTCACCACATGCAAGGGAACGCTGATGCGGATGGTGGCACCTTCGCCGAGACGCATGAAGTCGACATGGATCGGGAAATCCTTGACCGGATCAAGGTGATAGTCGCGCGGGATCACGCGGTGCTTCTTGCCCTCGAGGTCGATGTCGACCAGCGTGGTCAGGAACCGGCCGGCGAGGATGCGCTGGCGCAGTTCACGATCGTCAACCGAGATCGGGAGCGGGGGTTGCTTGTTGCCATAGATCACTCCGGGCACTTTCCCGGCGCGACGCTCAGCCCGGGCGGCCCCCTTGCCGCTCTTCGGACGTGCGGTCGCCTTCAATTCCTTGACGGTCGTCGCCATAGTCTAAGTCCTTGTTTTTGCAAAAGTTAATGGGCCGCAGCGCGGCCCATGGTGCAGTTCGCAGCAAGCCTCCAGGGGTGCGGGGGCCGCGAACTTGGCGGGCTTTTAGCCGGAAGATGCGGAAATGACAAGGAGAATGGGCGGGCAGCCCGGGCTCTTACCCTCCCCTGGAGGGGGAGGGTCGGCTCACATTGAGCGCAGCGAAATGTGAGACGGGGTGGGGTGATCCCTCCCCACGGGCACTGTTCGACGCGGATAGACTGTCACCCCACCCCGCTCGCGCTACGCGCGATCGACCCTCCCCCTCCAGGGGAGGGTAAGGAAGAGCGCCGTACGCCGGCGCTACCCGCCCAGCTTAGCCTCCAGCGCTGTAATCCGCACCTTCAGGGCCTCGTTCTCCTCGCGGGCGAGGCGGGCCATGTCCTTGACCGCCTCGAATTCCTCGCGCTTGACCAGGTCCATGTCGCGCAGGAATTTCTCGGCCTGGGTGCGCATCACGGTGTCGAACTCGCGCTTGACGCCCTGGGCGGCACCGGCGGCGTCGTTCATCAGGCGGCCGATCTCGTCGAAAAACCGGTTGTTGGTCTGGGTCATGTCGGTCTCCTGGCGGCCTCAGATAAACTTTGCGCGAACGCGCGAAAAGACAATGGCAATCCGGGCGAAACGGTTCAAGAGCCGATCTGCGGTATCCTTGTCATGCCCCGGTTTCCTTGCAATCGTATTCAACGTCCCTGCATAACAAGAATCAGAAGGCGCACGAGATGATCGATCAGCAGATCGCGATTCCCACCAAGGACGGCCACACCGCAACCTTCATCACCCATCCCGAACGCGGCGGGCCGTTTCCGGTCATCCTGTTCTACATGGATGCGCCGGCGATCCGCGAAGAGCTGCGCGACATGGCGCGCCGGCTCGCCACCTCGGGCTATTACGTGATGCTGCCGAACCTCTATTACCGCTCCGGCGTGATGGAGCTCGGCGCGCTGCCGGCCGATCCGAATGCACCCGAGCGCAAGCGCATGTTCCAGCTCATGGCCTCGCTCAATATTCCCATGATCATGGAGGACACCAGGGCCCTGCTCACCTATGCCGAGGGCCAGGCGGCTGCCAATACGAAAATCGTCGGCACCGTCGGCTATTGCATGAGCGGCCGTTACGCCGTCAACGCGGCCACGCACTTTGCCGACCGCGTCAAGGCCGCCGCCTCGATCTACGGAACGCATCTGGCGACCGACGAAGACAACAGCCCGCATCTCGCCGCCGGCAGGACCAAGGCCGAGCTCTATTTCGCCTGCGCCGAGACCGACATCTACGCGCCCGCCGAGGTCATCGAGAAGGTCAAGCAGGGCATGAGCGGTCCGAAAGCCGAGGTCGAGATCTATCCCGGCACGCATCACGGCTTCGCCTTCCCCAAGCGCCCGGTCTACGACCGCGACGCCGCCGAGCGGCATTGGGAGCGTCTGCTGGCGCTCTATCGCCGCAATCTCGTTTAAGTCTAGAAGGCCTGATGCCCTTTCTGCTCATCGACTTTCCCGCCTTCAAGCCGATCGCGATCGAGATCGGTCCGTTCGCGATCCGCTGGTATGCGCTGGCCTATATCAGCGGCATCGTGTTCGGCTGGCTCTATGCGCGCTCGCTGCTGAAGAAAGAGCGCCTGTGGAGCGGCCCCGCGCCGATGTCGCTGGTGCAGATCGACGACTTCATCCTGTGGGTCACGCTCGGCATCATCCTCGGCGGCCGCACCGGCTACGTGCTGTTCTACAATCTGCCCTTCTTCATCGATCACCCCGCCGCGATCTTCAAATTGTGGGAGGGCGGCATGTCCTTCCATGGCGGCTTCCTCGGCTGCGTCGTCGCGGTGATGTGGTTTGCCTATCGCAACCGCATCTCGATCCTGTCGCTGGGCGACATCACCACGGCAGTCGCCCCGGTCGGGCTGCTGCTCGGACGCATCGCCAATTTCATCAATGGCGAATTGTGGGGCCGCGCCACCGACCCCAGCCTGCCCTGGGCGATGATCTTCCCCAACGATCCGACGCAGCTGCCGCGCCATCCGAGCCAGCTCTATGAGGCCGGCATGGAGGGCATCCTGCTGTTCACCGTGCTCGCGATCATGATCCGTTTCGGCGCCCTGAAGCGGCCCGGCATGATCCTCGGCGCCTTCATCCTGATCTATGGCCTGACCCGCATCGCCGGCGAGCATTTTCGCGAGCCGGACGTCCAGCTCGGCTTCCTCTGGGGCGGATTAACCATGGGCATGCTGTTGTCGATCCCGATGCTTATTGTAGGCCTCATACTTATTGTATTGGCTATCAGGCGCGGCGCGCCGAAGCCCGCCGGGGCCATCAGTTAATTCCTTTCGAGAAGACAGACCTTGACCGAACAGCCGCTACTCAACGAGATCAGGGCGCTGATCAAATCCTCAGGGCCCATGCCGGTCTGGCGGTACATGGAACTGTGCCTGATGCATCCGCGCTATGGCTATTACGTCTCGCGCGATCCGCTCGGGCGCGAAGGCGACTTCACCACCGCGCCCGAGGTCAGCCAGATGTTCGGCGAGCTCCTGGGGCTGTGGACCGCCTCGGTGTGGAAGCAGATGGGCTCGCCGCAATTCCTGCGGCTGATCGAGCTCGGCCCCGGCCGCGGCACCATGATGGCGGATGCGCTGCGCGCACTGCGCGTGCTGCCGCCGCTCTACCAGGCGCTTCACGTCCACATGGTCGAGGTCAATCCCGTGCTGCGCGAGCGGCAGAGTGCGACGCTGGCGGGCGTGCGCAACATCGCCTGGCACGACAGCATCGACGACGTGCCTGAGGGCCCGAGCATCATCCTCGCCAACGAATATTTCGACGTGCTGCCGATCCGCCAGATGGTGAAGCGCGAGAACGGCTGGCACGAGCGGGTGATCGAGATCGATCCCAACGGCAGGCTTCAATTCGGCGCGGCCGCCGACCCGACGCCGCGTTTCGACGTGCTGCTGCCGCCTCTGGTGCGCGCCGCTCCCGTCGGCGCCGTGTTCGAATGGCGGCCCGACGGCGAGATCATGAAGCTCGCCACGCGCGTGCGCGACCAGGACGGCGCGGCGCTGATCATCGACTACGGCCATCTGCGCAGCGATGCCGGCGACACCTTCCAGGCGATCGCGCGCCACACCTTCACCGATCCCCTGAAGGCGCCGGGCCAGGCCGACGTCACCGCCCATGTCGACTTCCAGGCCCTGGCGCGCGCGGCCGAGGATGTCGGCGCCCGTGTGCACGGCCCGGTGACGCAGGGCGATTTCCTCAAGCGCGTCGGCATCGATACCCGCGCAGCCGCCCTGATGCAGAAGGCGACGCCTGAAGTCGCCACCGACATTTCGGTCGCGCTCAAGCGCCTGACCGATACCGGGCGCAGTGGCATGGGCTCGATGTTCAAGGTGCTCGGCATCTCCGAGCCGCGGCTGACCGGCATCGCCGGCCTCAGCGATCTCGAACGGGCCGGAGGCACCTCATGACGCTTGCTTCGTCACTGCTGTCGGCCGTGCCCGGCCTGCGCCACGCCTTCTTCACCCGCGAGGGCGGTGTCTCAGGCGGGATTTATTCGGCGCTCAATGGCGGGCTCGGCTCCAACGACGATCCGGCGCATGTCGCGGAGAATCGCCGCCGCATGGCCGAGCATGTCGGCGTCGCCCCGGAGCGCTTCATCAGCCTGCACCAGATCCATTCGCCCGATGTCCTCGTTGCCGAAGCGCCGTGGCCGAGCGGACCGCGGCCGAAAGGCGATGCGCTGGTCACGAAAACACCCGGCATCGCGCTCGGCGTCTCCACCGCCGATTGCGGGCCGGTGCTGTTCGTCGATCCCAACGCGCGCGTGATCGGCGGCGCCCATGCCGGCTGGAAAGGCGCGCTGACCGGCGTGCTGGATCAGACGATCTCGGCGATGGAGAAGCTCGGCGCCACGCGCAGCGGCATCATCGCCGCGATCGGCCCCTTGATCCGCCAGGACAGCTACGAGGTCGGCAACGAATTCGTGGCGCGCTTCATCGAGGCGGACGCGGACAACGCCATGTTCTTCATCCCGTCGGTGCGCGCCGGACACGCGATGTTCGACCTCGCCGGATTCATCCGGAAGCGGCTCGAAGCCGCCGGCATCCTGATGATCGACGATCTTGGCCTGGACACCTATGCCGACGAGCGCTTCTTCAGCTATCGCCGCTCGGTGCATCGCAAGGAGCCGGATTACGGCCGGCACATCCACGCGATCGCGCTGGAGAATTAAGAACGAATTCGGCCTAGTTCTTGCCGCAACCCATTAGGTTAGTCGCTGCATCTTTCGAACAATGGCGTTTCATTCTTTCCGCGAAGCCATTTAGTCGGCAAATCAACGTACATTTGAGTTGGTGGAGGCGGCGGCGGTCGGACCTCGAAACCTTCATCGACTTCGATCTTCTTCCAATCGTCGCGATGCGCGGAGAAAGTCCGATATTTGTCGCCGACCTTGAGCAGAACGATCTCCCAAACCTCGCCCGGCTGACGCCACCAGATCAGTGTCGTGCTGGGTGGAGGGTCCTGAACCGACACGATCTTGATCTTGTCGTCGGCAATACGCGTCGCCGAATAGATCGCGCTGATGAATGTCCTTACCTGCCCAGGTGTGAACGTCCCGATCACATTCCTTGTCGTCGGCGCTCCGGAGGACGACGCGATGTACGTCAATCGCGCGCCACAGCGGTTGTTCTCACAGGCCTGATACGGATCCCGTTTGCAATCAACCGACCAGGTACCGGTCAGTCCGAAAGCCCGGATTGCCTCGGCCGCACTTTCTGCCGCCGCGGCCCGCCCCACGATGAGGCAGGCAACGATTACCCCCAAAGTCGCTCCCCTCATCGACAATTCCTCGGCCGGATCGGCCCAATGATGTGTCCTTCCTGCCCTAGACCTTAATCGATTTTAACGATATCGCTGCCCTCCATAATGAGGGACGCGTCATTCATCCTGGGCCGCGCGGGTTCGCGCGTGCTGGCGGTCATGCTGCTGGCGGCGGCGGTCGCGCTTGGCGGCTGCGCCGGCGGCGGCGGTGCCGCCAACTCCTATGCGATGGCGCCGAGCGCCGGCTCAGGGGCGACCGTGGCCTTCGAATCGATCGACGGGCCGCCCCCGCAGGTGTTCGACCGCATGGTCGGCGTGCTCGACAGCGAATCCAAGCTGCGCAGCCTGTCCGTCGTCTCCCGCGAGGGGACGGCTGCCTATCGCGTGCGCAGTTACCTCTCCGCCCAAATCGTGCGCGGCAAGACCGTGATCGCCTGGGTCTGGGACGTCTACGACGCCAACCAGCAGCGCGCATTGCGCCTCTCCGGCGAGGAACTGACCGCCGCCAAGGGTGGCCGCGACCCCTGGGGCGCCGCCGACGACCTCGTACTGCGGAAGATCGCCCAGGCCGGATTCAGCGGACTTTCCAACATGATCAGCGGCACACCGGACGCGCCGGGCACTGTTCCCGGCTTGCGGGGACCGGCGGTGGCCAGCGTGATCCCGGAGGCTCCGGCGGCCGAGATGCCGGCCTCGGCGCTGGGCTATGCCGAGCGATAACCCCCGCGAAACCACGGCCCCAAGTTGCGGCCAAACCGTTGGCCCGACTCAGGATTTCGGAGGGAAAACGTAGCATGCCGGGTTGCCATTGCAGGCCCCGGCCTGATATTTCCTCGCCCGTCGTAACCGTGCTTCCAGTGGGTATTCTCTGATGTTGAACGTCGTATCCAGCAAAGCGCGGGAGGAAGCGTCCATGTCGGCCAAGAACGGCTCCATCAAGCTTGTCGCCGGCAACTCAAACCCGGCCCTCGCGCAGGCGATCGCGCAAGGCCTCGACCTGCCGCTAACCAAGGCGGTGGTACGGCGCTTCGCCGACATGGAGATCTTCGTCGAGATCCAGGAGAACGTCCGTGGCTCGGATGCCTTCGTCATCCAGTCGACCTCGTTCCCCGCCAACGACCATCTGATGGAACTGCTGATCATCACCGATGCGCTGCGCCGCTCCTCGGCACGCCGCATCACCGCGGTGCTGCCCTATTTCGGCTACGCCCGGCAGGACCGCAAATCGGGTTCGCGCACGCCGATCTCGGCCAAGCTCGTCGCCAACCTGATCACGCAGGCCGGCGTCGACCGCGTCATGACGCTCGACCTGCATGCCGGCCAGATCCAGGGCTTCTTCGACATCCCGACCGACAATCTCTACGCGGCGCCGCTGATGGTGCGCGACATCAAGGACAAGTTCGACCTCTCCAAGACGATGGTGATCTCGCCCGACGTCGGCGGCGTGGCGCGCGCACGTGGCCTTGCCAAGCGCATCAACACCCCGCTCGCGATCGTCGACAAGCGCCGCGAGAGGGCGGGCGAATCCGAGGTCATGAACGTGATCGGCGACGTCGCCGGCTACACCTGCATCCTGATCGACGACATCGTGGACTCCGGCGGCACGCTGGTGAACGCAGCCGACGCGCTGATCGCCAAGGGCGCCAAGGACGTCTACGCCTACATCACCCACGGCGTGCTCTCCGGCGGCGCGGCCGCCCGCATCGCGGGCTCGAAGCTGAGGGAGCTCGTGATCACCGACTCGATTCTGCCGACGGAGGCGGTGACCAAGGCTCCGAACATCCGCACGCTTCCGATCGCCAGCCTGATCTCGGACGCCATCGCGCGCACCGCGGCGGAAGAGTCGGTGTCGAGCCTGTTCGACTAGGTTAAGTTTCGCGATGCCATAGGGTGGGCTAAGGCGCGACGCGCCACGCTCACCTTTTTCTTTGGCACGCGGACGGTGGGCACGCTGCGCTTTGCCCACCCTACGATCTCGTGCACTGACGCCCCACAGCCCCCCTCGCAAACCCCACGGGTTGTTGCCGGCTGCGGCCCATGACATCATCCGGATACTGAGCCATCTTTGCCCTCTGGATGCCTGATGCCACGCCGGAAATTTGCCTGGGAGAAGCTGTCGGATGACGAGTTGCTCAAGCAGCGCCTCTCCAGCCTGAGGGTTACGGTCAAAGGCACCTGGCTCGAGGACTGCGTCAGCACGCTCCATGAGGAGCTCGAAGAGCGGGGCATCCGGCTGCGACCGCACACATGGATCTCGAGCGAATGGTTCAGTCCGGGCGATGTGCCGGGCATCGCCATCCCCTTCTATCTCGCCCATCCCCGTCTGATGAAGCTCGAGAAGAAGATGATGTTCGACGTCGAGGGCGGAACCTGGCGCGAGTGCATGGGTATCCTCCGTCACGAGGCCGGCCATGCCGTGCAGCACGGCTATCAGCTGCAGCGCCGCCGGCGCTGGCAGCAGCTGTTCGGCCCGTCGTCGAAACACTACCCGCGCTACTACCGGCCCAATCCTGCCAGCAGGCGCTACGTCCAGCACCTCCGGCTGTGGTACGCGCAAAGCCATCCGGATGAAGACTTCGCCGAGACCTTCGCGGTGTGGCTGCGCCCACGCTCGAACTGGCGGACGCGATATGCCGGATGGCCGGCGCTGAAGAAGCTCGAATATGTCGACGAGCTGATGCACGAGATTGCGGGAAAGCGGCCGCTGATCACGACGCGGGAGCGTGTCGATACGCTGGGCCGGCTCAGCCAGACGCTCGAAGACCACTACAAGAAGAAGCAGGCGTTCTACGCCTTCACAGCGCCGAAGACCTACGACCGCGACCTCTCCAGGCTGTTTTCAGCCGATCCACGGCATCACCGCTCAAAGCCGGCTTCGGCCCTGATCAGGCGTCACCGCGCGCAGATCAGGCAGCTGGTCGCGCGGTGGACGGGCGAGAACCAGCTCACGCTCGATGCCGTGCTCGATGATATGATCTCCCGCTGCCGTGAGCTCGATCTGCGCGCCGTCGGCCCCGAACAGAAGCTCGTTCTCGATTTCACCGTCCTCGTGACCGCCAAGACGATGCACGCGCTGTTTGGCCCGTCTCGGCGCAAATGGATCGCGCTATGAGACGCTCACGCATTCTGGTGCTGATGCATCCGGACTTCATGCCTCCGGACTCCTCCGACGGATACACGCCGCAGGAAATCAACAACTGGAAGACGGAATACGACGTGGTGAGCACCTTGCGTGCGGCCGGCCACGAGGTTCGCGCCCTCGGTGCGCAGGACGAGATCAAGCCGATCCGCGAGGCGATCGAAGAATTCAAGCCGCACGTGGTCTTCACGCTGCTCGAGGAATTCCACAACAACGTCGCCTACGACCAGCACATCGCCAGCTATCTCGAGCTGATGAAAGTCCCTTATACCGGGTGCAATCCGCGCGGCCTGATCCTGGCGCGCGGCAAGGATTTGTCCAAGACGCTGGTGCATCACCGCCGGATCGCAGCGCCGGCCTTCGCCGTCTTCCCGATGCGCCGCAAGGTGAAGCGCCCGACGCGCCTTGCGCTGCCGCTGATCGTCAAGAGCCTGAACATGGACGGGTCCTTCGGCATCTCGCAGGCCTCGATCGTCGATACCGACGAGAAGCTCGTGGAGCGCGTCGCCTTCATCCACGAGCGGGTCGAATCCGCCGCCATCGCCGAGCAGTTCATCGAGGGGCGAGAGCTTTATGTCGGCGTGCTCGGCAACAACCGGCTGCGCGTCCTGCCGGTTTGGGAACTGAAATTCGGCAGCATGGGCGGGCGCAGATCACGGCACATCGCCACGGAGAAAGCCAAGCACGACACCGACTATCAGGAGAAGCTCGGCATCGTCGACGGGCCGGCGAAGGACCTTGCGCCCGAAGTCACCGCGCGCATCCAGCGCGCCGCGAAGCGCATCTACCGGGCGCTTGGCCTCGACGGCTATGCGCGCATCGATTTTCGTCTCGCCGCCGACGGCACGCCGTATTTCATCGAGGCCAATCCCAACCCCGAGATCGCCAAGAGCCAGGAGTTCGCC
Organism: Bradyrhizobium sp. S3.7.6; assembly: GCF_054061875.1. NCBI lineage: Bacteria > Pseudomonadati > Pseudomonadota > Alphaproteobacteria > Hyphomicrobiales > Nitrobacteraceae > Bradyrhizobium > Bradyrhizobium sp. S3.7.6. The sequence continues at coordinate 8,551,353 of NZ_JBSSEQ010000001.1, forward strand.
ACGGCGGCCCAACATGCCGGACTCAAATATCCGGATCTCCTGCAGCGCATCCTGACGCTGGGGATCAGCCGGGCCAAGGCGGGGGTGTCGCTGGGGTGATGGCGGCTTGCGCAACTATCGTAGGGTGGGCAAAGGCGCAAAGCGCCGTGCCCACGTTCTTTGTTTGCGATAGAGAATGGTGGGCACGCTTACGCTTTGCCCACCCTACGAGACCTATTGCGCCTCGACCTTCGCGCTCACCACGTCCGCAAATGACTTGAAGAACTCCCCCGCCAGCTTCGTCGCGGTCGAATTGATCAACCGCGCTCCCAACTGCGCGAGCTTGCCGCCGATCTGCGCATCGACTTCGTAATGCAACACTGTCACGTCGGCACTCTCGGATTCCAGCCGCACCAGCGCGCCGCCCTTGGCGAAGCCGGCGACGCCGCCGGAGCCCTCGCCCGAGATGCGATAGGAGTTGGGCGGATCGAAATCGGACAGCGTCACCTTACCGCTGAACGTCGCCTTCACCGGGCCGACCTTGAAGACCACCGTCGCCGTCATCTCGTTCGGGGCGGTCACCTCGAGCGACTGGCAGCCGGGGATGCACTGCTTCAGCACAGCGGGATCGTTCAGCGCCGCCCACACCTGCTCGCGTGAGGCGGGAATTCGCTGGCTGTCGTTCATCTGCATGATCGGTGTCTCACTCTCTGCTTGCTGTTTGATTGGCCGCGCGCTGGCCACGCCGTCGTTCCCTTGTGATCTCCGCGAGGATCGACATTGCGATCTCCTCCGGCGTGATCGCGCCGAGATCGAGGCCGGCCGGCGCCTTGAAATCATCGATCGCGGCGGCATTGGCGCCTTCCGCGAGAAGCTTGGCGCGCAACGAAGCCATCTTGCGGCGGCTGCCGACGAAGGCGTGGTAGTCGGCTTTGGTCGCGACCGCGGCACGCAAGGCGGCTTCATCACCCTTGCCTTGCGTCGAGACCACGACGAAGCGCTTAGCGTCGTTGAGCTCGCCGAGGTGATAACCATCGATGACTGCATCGGCATCCGGCTGCGCCGTGCGATCGGTGGCGGGTGCAGCCAGCGTGACGTGATAACCGAGCACGCGCGCCTGCGCCGCAAGTGACAGCGCCACCGGGCTTGCCCCGAGAATGACAAGCGAGGGATGCGGCAGCACCGGCTCGACGAAGATGTCCATCGTGCCCTTGCTCGGGCACATGTTGCTGGCGAAGCGAATGCCGTCGCGGCTCTCGCCTGCGCTGACGCCCAGCTCGGCCAGAAGGTTCTCCGGCTGCACCGAGACCATCCGCGGCTCGCCATCGGCGAGCGCCTCGCGCGCCGCCTTCAGCACCGCGCCCTTGGCGCAGCCCCCGCCGATCCAACCCGCGACGATGGTGCCGTCGGCGGCGATGATCGCCTTGGCGCCAGCCTTCGCCGCGGTCACCGACACCGTGCGCACCACCGTCGCGAGCACGAAGGCGCGCTCGGCCGCCTTCATCTGCGCAATGAGATCGAGTACTTCGACATGGGCGATCATCGGCGTATCCTCAGAGCTTCGCCAAATAGGGTTCGAGCGCGCGCAGGCTTTGCAGCGAATTCGCGGGCGCATAGAGATCGACATGCGGCAACGCAGCTCTTATGCCCCGCGCTTCGGGCGTGTAGCCCTCCCACGCCATCATCGGGTTGAGCCAGACGATGCGGCGACAGCGCCGGTGCAACGCCGCCATCTCGCGGCCAAGCAATGCGGCATCCCCGGTCTCGTAGCCGTCGGACACGATCATCACGCAGCTGCGGGAATGGATCACGCGCGCGGCGTGCCAGCGATTGAAGGTTTGCAAGCACTCGCCGATCCTGGTGCCGCCACCCGCGCCTTGCGCCATGATCGAGAGCCGGTCGAGCGCGCGGCCGGCATCCTTCTCCTTCATCGCATCGGAGACATAGGCGAGCCGCGTGTGGAACAGGAACGCCTCGGCCTCGCGGAACTGGTCGAGCACACCGTGGATGAAGCGCAGGAAGACTGACGTGTACATGCTCATCGATCCCGAGGCATCGAGCAGCACGACGAGCCGCAACGGCTTGTCCTTGCGCTGGCGTTTCACCAGGCTGATAGGAACGCCGCCATGGCTGATGTTGCGATGAATGGTGCGGCGGAGATCAAGCCGGTAGCCGCGCCGGCGCGCGAGATCGCGCCGGGTCAGCCGCGTGCGCATTGCCTTGGCGAGCGCTGCTGCGGCCTCATGGGCCTGCGCGACCTGATCTGGATCGCTCAGCTTTCGGAAATCGACCTCGGCAAGATTGTCGGCGCGTGAAGCACCTTCCATGCGGCCCTCGCCGGAGCGGCCTTCCGGCGCGTCGTCGGAGGACGGAAGCTGGTCGACGGCGGACTGGTTACTGCCCTGCTCCGCCGCCTTTTCTTGCAAGCTTTTCAGCGAAGGATTGCTGGCGCCCGGCGCGGATCCAATCGTGCGGGAACGCGAGCGCACACGCTTCCCGAGCCAGAATGCATCGAACAGCCCGTCGAACTTGTCCCAGTCGGATTTGCGTGCCGAGAACAGGTGCTTGAACGCCGCGCGCAGCAGGTTCGGCCGGGCCGCATAGCCCGATGACATCAGCGTCGCCGCATCCTGCCCCTCGGCAAGCCCGACGCGAAAGCCGGCCTCGCGCAGCGTGCGCAGGAACGCCGCAAGCTTCGCGGAGACGAGGCGCGAGACCTCGTTGAGGTCATCATATCCGGGGCTGGAGCCACAGCAGCTCATGCGACCTTTCCCAGCAGGCGCTGCGTCACCTCTGGCGTGACACGGGCGCGGTCTTCGTGAGTCTTCAACAGGCAGACGAGCGTCTCATGCACAGTCTCGGGTGCGTCGTGAAGATTGGTTACGTCGAGGCCGACGAGAGCTGCCGCCCAATCCAGCGTCTCCGCCACGCCCGGGACTTTTCGCAGTTCCTCCTTGCGCACACCCTCGACCATGCGCGCGATCTGGAGCGACAGCGACGGGCTGGCGCCCATGACGCGCGTCAGGATGATGCGAGTCTCGCGGTCGACGTCGGGATATTCGACATAGTGATAGAGGCAGCGCCGGCGCAACGCGTCGGACAGTTCGCGCGTGCCGTTCGAGGTCAGCACGACATGCGGGATCGTGACGGCCGCGATCGTGCCGAGCTCGGGGATCGAGACCTGGAAGTCGGACAGCAATTCCAGCAGGAAGGCCTCGAACTCGTCGTCGGCCCGGTCGATCTCGTCGATCAGCAGCACCGGCGCCCTCGGCCGGCGGATCGCGGCGAGCAAGGGGCGCTCGAGCAGGTATTTTTCCGAGAACACCTGGTCCTCGATGCTATCGCTGCCACGATGGGCCTGGATCGCCAGCAATTGGCGCTGGTAATTCCACTCGTAGAGCGCGGAGGACTGATCGAGGCCCTCGTAGCATTGCAGCCGGATCAGCTCGGTCGCGTGCACTTTTGCAAGTGCTTTCGCCACTTCCGTCTTGCCGACGCCCGCTTCGCCTTCGAGCAGCAGCGGACGCCGCAACAATTGCATCAGCGAGATCGCGGTCGCAAGGTCCGCATCGGCGATATAGCCCGATGCGGCCAAGGCTTGCGCGATCTCGTCTCGATTCTTCATTGGTCCTCGAACTAAATGCCGCACGTTCCGTGGCCTTCATGGTTCGAGACGCGCGAAGACGCGCTCCTCACCATGAGGGTCTATGACCTCATCCTGAGGAGCGGCGCGTACGCCGCGTCTCGAAGGATGAAGGCCCGGCTTTCGCCAATCACCCTACGCCACCGCGCCCAGATCCTTCGCCGCCTTCCAGTTGCGCCAGAAATCATGCGGCATCTGGATGTGCGTGGAGCCTAAGAACGAGAACGCGTCGTTGACGGCGTTGGAGAAGGCCGGCACGCCGCCGACATTCGGGCTTTCGCCGACGCCCTTGGCGCCGATCGGGTGATGCGGCGACGGGGTGACAGTGAAGTCGGTCTCCCAATGCGGCGTCTCCACCGCGGTCGGCATGAAGAAGTCCATGAACGAGCCGGTGACGACGTTGCCGACCTCGTCGTAGCGGATCTCCTGGCCCATCGCGATGGCGAAAGCTTCGGTGAGGCCGCCATGCACCTGACCCTCGATGATCATCGGGTTGATGCGGGTGCCGCAATCGTCGAGCGCGTAGAAGCGCCGGACCTTGTACACGCCGGTATCGACATCGATGTCCATCACGCAGAGATAGGCGCCGAACGGATAGGTCATGTTGGGCGGATCGTAATAGCTGACCGCCTCCAGCCCGGGCTCCATGCCTGGCGGCACCGAGTTGTACGCCGCCCAGCAGATGTCCTTCATCGACATGAACTTCTCCGGCAGGCCCTTCACCCGGAAACCGTCGATGTCGAATTCGAGATCGTCCTCGTGGACCTCGAGCTTGTAGGCCGCGATCATCTGCGCCTTGGCCTTGATTTTTCGCGCAGCCATCGCGATCGCCGCGCCCGCCACCGGCGTCGAGCGCGAACCGTAGGTGCCGAGCCCGTAGGGCGCGGTGTCGGTGTTGCCCTCCTCCACCATGATGTTGTCGGCGGGAATGCCGATCTCGGTCGCGATGATCTGGGCCCAGGTGGTCTCGTGACCCTGGCCCTGGCTCTTGGTGCCCATGCGCGCGATGCCCGCACCGGTCGGATGCATGCGGATCTCGCAGGAATCGAACATGGCGATGCCGAGGATGTCGCAGTTCTTCGACGGGCCAGCACCGACGATCTCGGTGAAGAAGGAGATGCCGAGCCCCATGATCTCGCGGGTCTCCCCCCGCGCGAACGCGGCACGCTTCTCCGCCTGCTCCTTCCGGAGCGCGGCGTAGCCGGTCGTCTCCATCATCTTGCGCATGGCGGTGTGGTAGTCGCCGGAATCGTATTCCCAGCCGAGCGCCGAGTGATAGGGGAACTGCTCCGGCTTGATGAAGTTCTTCAGCCGGAGTTCAGCGGGGTCCATGTTGAGCTTCTGCGCCAGAATATCCATGGCGCGCTCGATGCAGTAGGCCGCCTCCGTGACGCGGAACGAGCAACGGTAGGCGACGCCGCCCGGCGCCTTGTTGGTGTAGACGCCATCGACAGCCAGATGTGCGGTCGGGAAGTCATAGGAGCCAGTGACGATGTTGAAGAAGCCGGCAGGCCATTTCGACGGGTCGGCGCAGGCGTCGAACGCACCGTGATCGGCGAGCACGTGGACACGAAGGCCGGTGACCTTGCCGTCCTTGGTCGCGGCGATCTCGGTGGTCATGTGATAGTCGCGCGCGAACGAGGTCGCGGTGAGGTTCTCGATGCGGTCCTCGACCCATTTCACCGGCTTGCCGGTGACGATGGAGGCCACCGCCGCACAGATATAACCGGGATAGGCGCCGACCTTGTTGCCGAAACCGCCGCCGATGTCGGGCGCGATGACGTGGATCTTGTGCTCCGGAATTTTTGCGATCAGCGCCACCACGGTGCGGATCACGTGCGGGGCCTGGAACGTGCCGTAAATCGTCAGCTCGCCCTTGAACTTGTCGAAGGAGCAGACGCACTGGCAGGTCTCCAGCGGCGATGGATGGGTGCGGTGGTAGGAGATCATCTCCTTGATCTTGACCTCGGCCTTGTTGAAGGCCGCGTCGGTCAATTCCTTGTCGCCGACGGTCCACTCGAAGATGTGGTTGTCGTGCTTGCGCGGACCATGCGCGCCGGACATCTTGCCGACGAGATCCTCGCGCAGCACCGGCGCATCCTTGTCCATCGCCTTGAAGGGATCGACCAGCGGAGGCAGCGGCTCGTATTCGACGACAACCGCGTTGATGCCGTCATCCGCCGCATAGCGGTCGGTGGCGACAACGAAGGCGACCTCCTGATTCTGAAACAGCACCTTGCCGTCGGCCAGAACCATCTGCACGTCGCCGGCCAAGGTCGGCATCCAGGCGAGGTTCACGGTCTTCAGCGTCTCAGCGGTGATGACCGCGAGCACGCCGGGCACCTTTAGCGCCGCGCTGTCGTCGATCTTCTTGACGCGCGCATGCGGATGCGGCGAGCGGACGAAGTCGCCGTGCAGCATGCCGGGCAGCTTGACGTCGTCGACGTAATTGCCCTTGCCCTGGGTGAAGCGGATATCCTCGACGCGCTTGCGCTTGCAGCCCATGCCTTCGAGTGCGGCGGTGCGTTGTTCCCGCGTGGGAGTGAGGTCGTTCATTCTGCGGCCTCCTGGAATTCCACGCCGTTGATCTTTGCGGCGGCGTATTGAATGGCTTTGACGATGTTCTGGTAGCCGGTGCAGCGGCAGATGTTGCCGGAGATGCCCATGCGGATTTCCGGCTCGCTCGGCGAGGGATTTTCCTTCAGCAGCCGATGCGCGCGGACAATCATGCCGGGCGTGCAGAAGCCGCATTGCAGACCGTGCATCATGCGGAAACCTTCCTGGAGCGCCGAGAGCGTGCCGTCGGCATTGGCCATGCCTTCGATCGTGGTGATGTCACTGCCATCGGCCTGCACCGCAAACATGGTGCAGGACTTCACCGACATGCCGTCGATATCGACGGTGCAGGCGCCGCAATGCGTCGTCTCGCAGCCGATATGGGTGCCGGTCATCTGCAGATTCTCGCGGATGAAATGCACCAGCAGCGTGCGCGGCTCGACGAGGCCTTCGACCTCGGCGCCGTTCACCTTCATGGTGACGTGTGTTTTAGCCATCGATCCCTCTCCCTTACTTCGCGACAGCGGCGGCGCGCTGAAGCGCGCGCGTCACCATGATGCCGCCGACATGTTTTCGGTATTCGACCGGGCCGCGGGCATCCGCAGCTGGCGCCATGATCGCTGCGGCCGCAGCGGCGGCCTTCTTCAACGTCGCCGCATCGAGGCTGGTGCCAATCACGGCCTTGGCGGCATCGGCAGCCAGCAGCGGCGTCTCGTGGACGTTGGTGAGCCCGATCGCGCAGGTCGCGACCTTGCCACTCGCCATGGTGAGAACGACGGCGGCGGCGGCGGTGGCGTAGTCTCCGACCTTGCGCTTGAGTTTTTCGTAGGCGTAGCCGTGGCCGGCCGCGGGCACGGGAACCGAGACGGAGGTCAGGATCTCGCCCGGCTCGAGCGCGGTGAAATAGGCGCCCTGATAGAAGTCGGCCGCCGCGACGTCGCGGGAGCCACCCGGGCCTTCGAGGCGATAGGTTGCCCCCAAGGTCATCATCAGCGCCGGCATGTCGTTGCCGGGATCGCCATTGGCGACATTGCCGCCGATCGTGCCGCGGTAGCGCACCTGCGGGTCGGCGATCAGCAGTGCCGCTTCATGCAGGATCGGCATCGACTTGGCAACGTCGTCCGAGACCAGCAGCTCGTGCTGGGTGGTCATCGCGCCGATGACCAGATTGTTGCCGTCGCGGCTGATGCCCTTGAGGGCGGCGATGCCGTGCAGGTCGATCAGATGGGCGGGGGTGGCGAGCCGAAGCTTCATCATCGGCACCAGGCTATGCCCGCCGGCCAGAGGCCGGGCATCCTCGCCGAGGTCTGACAATAGCTTGACGGCATCGGCGACACACGCCGGCCGGTGATAGCTGAATGAGCCTGGGATCATCATCTCCTCCTCGTCGTCCTTTGCGCGTGACGGCGCGGACGTTGAGGGGAGGCTCACTCCGAGAGGGGCGCGCCGCAATCATTCGGGCACGGAACAGCGGATTTCGCACGAGTTGCGGCGGGGAACGCACGAATTGCGTCAGGGGTAGCGACGTATGGCGGCGGCCACTTACCCTCCCCTGGAGGGGGAGGGTCGACCGCGCGAAGCGCCGGCGGGGTGGGGTGATCTCTCCACTCGGGCAGTATTCATCGCGGAGGGACCGTCACGCCACCCCGCTCCGCATTACGCTCCGCTCCATGCGAAGCGACCCTCCCCCACCAGGGGGGTAAGAAAGAACGCGCCTCCCGTGCGGCCCGACTCTACGCGTGCCGCCGGTTCGCTAGCCCCAACCTTGCCTTCACCTCGGCTATCTTGGCACGGCTGACCGGGACCCGATGCGGCGACGGACCGTCGAGCTCGAGCACGGCGCCATCCCCCTCTTTGCGGACCAATGCGACATGGGGGATGGCAACGATATGGCTGCGGTGCACCCGGAGGAACAGCGAGGGATCGAGCTGCGCCTCGGCCTCCGAGATCGACCAGGGGCACATTCGCTCGCGGGTGCCGTCGTGAACACGGGTGTAGTGCGCATCGGCCCGGACGCTGCGGACATTGGCTGTCTCGATGAAGTGCGTGCCGTCGGCGCTCTCGACCGGCAATCGGGGAACCGGCGCGCGGGGCGGCTGGCCGAGACCGCCGAGGGGTGCCACCGGGCGCGGAGCTGCAGCCGGCGCAGCGATCAGTTCGATGGCGGCCACCGCGACCGGCGAAGCAACCGGTTCGGCGGCAACAGAGGTCGAAGTCTGACGCCGCTGGTCGGGAACCAGCGACAGCAGGAAGCCGGCTGCGATGACGAAGCACAGCACCGCAACGATGATCGACAAGATTTGTTGCGACGCGGCAAGACCGCCGCCGGCGTGGTGATGCGCCGCACCGGTCAGCGGCTCGAAATGCATACCCAGCATCGCCGTGTAATGCATGCCGGAGACGGCGACGCCAAAAACAATCGAGCTGACGATCAGCCGGACGCCCTCCTGCTGCGCCAGGAAGGCGCGCAGGCCGCCATAGGCCGTGACGATTGCGACCACGACCGAGAGCAGCACCATGGTCCGGTCGTGGACGATAATGAAATGACCGGCGAGGCCGTGGATGCCGACATAATGCATGCTGGCGATGCCGACGCCGAGCAAAACGGCCGACGAGGCCACTCGCTTCAGGGATGGCTCGCCGATCGAGACAAAGAACAAGGAGATGCCGACCACCAGCGCGCAGATCAGGAACGAGATGATGGTGGGAAGAACGAGATAGACCGTGTCCGGCGGCAGCGGCGCAGCCAGCATGCCGACGAAATGCATGGTCCAGATGCCGACGGCCAGAAACGCGGCCGCACCCGCGAGCAGAACGCGGTTGCTGACGCCGGGCGTGTTGCGGATGCGAGCAGCAAGCGCAAAGCCGGTATAGCCACCCAGACTCGCGACCGCCACAGAGAGCGCGACGAGATAGGGATCGTGTCCTTCGAACATGATCTTGTCGGCCGTCCGTCTCCACGGCACGGCCTCCTCCCGCCGCCGACTTTATAGGGACGGCGACGGGATTGACAATCAGCGGCGTGTGAGCGGACGGCTACACAATGCCCGCCGCGACCTGGCCGCGCAGGCGCTCCAGGCCGAGCAACGTCTCGGCGCAGGCTGCGGCGACCTCGACGCCCTTGATCGCAAAATGCCTGCGGAAGAAATCGTAATGCACCTCGGTCTCGTGGAATTGCTGCGGCGTCAGCACCGCTGAGAACACCGGCACCTCGGTGCGCAGCTGCACGTCCATCAGCGCCTTGATGACGGTGTCGGCGACGAACTCGTGTCGGTAGATGCCGCCATCGACAACGAGGCCCGCCGCGACGATCGCGGTGTAGCGCCGCGTCTTGGCGAGGATCTGCGCATGCAGCGGGATCTCGAACGAGCCCGGCACCTCGAACACGTCGACATGATTGAGGTGACGCGCGGCCGCCTCCTTCACGAAGGCGATGCGGGCCTCCTCGACCACGTCGTGATGCCAGCAGGCCTGCACGAAGGCCACCCGCTGCGGTTTCGCGAAGCGCGGATGCTCGGGTGCCGGATCCTGCGGAACCGGCGGTTGGGTGACTTCGGAAGTTTCGGTTTGGGGGTCTTGCAACATCTGATTCATGGCTTTCCTTCAAAGGACCAGAATCAGGGCACACGGAACGACAAGCAGCCGCACCTTGCGATGCGTCTGCCACCGACCGTTCTCTTTCATCCGGACTTTAACCGTCGGCTTCGGAGTTGCACCGAATCTGCTGACCCTTCCCTTCGGCAAAATTCCTTTTCAGGAAGATTCCTGGGGGAAGGCGCTCGCGGGCTTGGGCCTTGCGACCCTTACCGCCGGTGGGGACTTTCACCCCGCCCTGAGAACATCGGCCGCCCGGGATGAACGGCCTGACCGGAAATATGACGCCGCCCGGCGGCCGCAGCAAGCGCGTTCCGCATGAAAAACCGCATGGTCCCATGCCGCCATGACGGGTGTGCCCTCGCCCGGCGGAATTAACGATTGGCGCGCCATCGGCGAATCCGATTCCGATTTGTTCTCATTCGTTAAGAATTGTGGCGGAGATGAGCTGTGGACGAACGAGTCCTGGCTTGTGGACGGACTCGGCAGCCAGTTGCGCAGATTCCGCAAATCACATCACTTGATCCGCGACAGGCTCGCGCTGATCCGAGGGGATCGCGACAGCGACGTTGAGGGAGCGCGCCGGGCCGACCGCGTGCGTATCAAAGACAACAAAAAGGCAAGAGGTCGAGACGGAATGTCCCTGCTCGAAGGCACTATCGATTCCAGAAATCACCCGCTCGCGGTGGTCGAGGACATCGCTGCCAGCAACAACTGGCCGTTCGAACGCTCCGGCGAAGACGAGCTCACGATTGTCTCCAAGGGACAATGGACCGACTATCAGATCTCCTTCACCTGGATGGGTGAGATCGAGGCGCTGCATCTGGCTTGCGCCTTCGACATGAAGATTCCGGTTGCGCGGCGGGGCGAAGTGCAACGTCTCGTCGCTGCGGTCAACGAGCAATTGTGGGTCGGCCATTTCGACCTGTGGACCAACACCGGCATGATCATGCACCGCCAGGCCCTGGTGCTGCCGGGCGGGCTCACCGCCTCGACCGCGCAATGCGAGGCCATGCTCGCCGGGGCCATCCATGCCTGCGAGCGCTACTTTCCCGCGTTCCAGTTCGTGGTGTGGGCCGGTAAGACCACCGCGCAGGCGATGGACGCGGCGATGTTCGACACGGTCGGAGAGGCGTAAGGCCTCTCTCCAAGATGGTGAGGGGCGCGCGCCCCTCCTCAGCATCGTGCCGGACAAGCGGGGCGCAGATCCGGACCCTTACCGCGCGAGTTCTCCGTATCGCGCGATGCTTGTTGCTCCGCCCTCCATCCACTAGAACCGCCTGTGGTTATGGGTCCCGGCCTTCGCCGGGACGACACCTTTGTTTGTGGTGACCACAGTGGCAGACAGCAGCACTCTCAAGAACATCACCGGCACCATCCTCCTCGCCGGCGCCGGCAAGATGGGCGGCGCGATGCTGACCGGATGGCTTGCGGGCGGGCTCGACCCGCGCCGCGTCGCGGTGATCGATCCGCACATTTCATCTGAGATCACCGCTCTTGCCGCCAACGGCGTTGCGCTCAATCCCGATGTCAAGGCCGCCGGCACAGTCGAGACACTGGTCGTCGCGGTGAAGCCGCAGATGTTCCGCGAGGCCGGCGCCAAGCTGAAGCAGTTCGTCTCGGAGAAAACATCGGTGGTCTCGATCATGGCGGGAACCACGATCGCATCGCTCGAAGAGGTCTGCGGCGGTGCCGTGGTGCGCGCGATGCCGAACACGCCGGCCGCGATCGGTCGCGGCATCACGGTCGCCGTCGCGGCGAAGAACGTCAGCACCACGCAGCGCGCGGTAGCCGATGCGCTGCTGCGTGCCACCGGCTCGGTCGAATGGGTCGAGGATGAAGGCCTGATGGATGCGGTCACCGCGGTGTCCGGCTCAGGCCCGGCCTATGTGTTCCTGCTCGCCGAAGAGCTCGCGCGCGCCGGCGTCGAGGCCGGACTGCCCGAAGCGCTGGCGACGAAGCTTGCACGCGAAACCGTCGCCGGCTCTGGTGAACTTCTGCATCAGTCGGAGCTTCCCTCCAGCACGCTGCGCCAGAACGTCACCTCGCCCGGCGGCACCACCGCCGCAGCACTCGGCGTGCTGATGGGCGAGCCGGGCCTGCGCGATCTGATGATCAGCGCGATCGCGGCCGCGACGAAGCGGTCGAAGGAGCTGGCGAAATAGCGAGGTGTCGTAGGGTGGGCAAAGCGGCTTGTCCGCCGAAGCTCGACGAGCGAAGGCGGAAGCGTGCCCACCAACTTCGTTCGCGATCCCGAAAGATGGTGGGCACGGCGCTTCGCGCCTTTGCCCACCCTACGACATTCGCGCTCGCCGCTACGCCCCCAGCCGCTTGTTGAACATCTCGACATTCACAAGCCCGCGCGCATGGCGGCCCTCGCCGAGCCTGCGCGTGCCCTCGAACGCCTCGACCTCGAAGCGGATGACGCGGCGCTCGACCGCGACCACCTTCGCGGTGGTCCGCACCGTCGCGCCGACGAGAGCGGCTGCGAGATGGCGGATGTCGACCTCGGTGCCGACAGTGACCCAGCCCGGCTGAAGCGCGGCGCGGATCGCATCGCCCGACGTCATCTCCATCTCCAGGATCATCATCGGCGTCGCATAGACCATGGGCATGCCGGGCACGAAATGCCCGACCGTGCGCTCAGCCGGCACCACCAGCGTGCGCTCGGCGCTCATGCCGACCTTGATGAAGTCGCGTGCGTCCATGGGGGCCTCAAACTCCGCTGTCGTCCCGGACAAGCGCAGCGAAGCGGAGCGCTGGTCCGGGACCCATAACCACAGGGAGTAGTTTGGCGAAGACTCCGAGTTACCAGCTCGCCAAATAACCACTGCCTGTGGTTATGGGTCCCCGCTTTCGTGCGCAATTGCGCACTCGGCGGGGACGACAGTAGAGACTGCCGATATAGCGCTGGCTATTTCTTCGCAGCCGCCGCGCGCTCCACAAAGGTCTTGCCGCCCTTCATCTTGTGACGGAGCGGGGCTTCGTTGATCTGGATGACGACGGCATCGGCATCGACGCCGAGATTCTTCACCAGGGCCTGGGTGATGTCGCGCATCATGCCGGCCTTCTGCTCGTCGGTGCGGCCTTCGGCCATGCTGACGGTAATCTCAGGCATCGTTCTCTCCCTTGCGGCCGAACACCGGCCATTGACGGTCGCCATCAAACAAGACGTGGATGCCTGGGACAAGCCCGGGCGTGACGGCCTTCCGGAATGGCTATCCCCACTTTACGTCATGGCGGCCCAGGACTTCGCGCACCTTGGCGACGAGGTCGGCTTCGCTGCACGAGAACTGCGCCGGACGGCTCTCGCGCCACTCCTGGTTGGAGGCGATGGCGGCAGCGGCCTTGGCGCCTTCGATCAGATCCTTGATCTGCAGCTCGCCGCGCGCCTGTTCATCCGAGCCCTGGATGATCACGCAAGGTGAGTTGCGGCGGTCGGCATATTTGAGCTGGTTGCCCATGTTCTTGGGATTGCCGAGATAGAGCTCGGCGCGGATGCCGGCAGCGCGCAAGGACGCCACCATTTTCTGATAGTCCGCGACGCGGTCGCGATCGAACACGGTGACGACGACGGGGCCGAATTCGGGCCGCGTGTCGAGCTTGCCGAGCAGCGTCAGCGCGGCCTGGAGCCTGGACACGCCGATCGAGAACCCGGTCGCCGGCACTGGCTCACCGCGGAAGCGCGAAACGAGTCCGTCGTAACGTCCGCCGCCGCCGACGGAGCCGAACCGCACGGGCCGGCCCTTCTCGTCCTTGGTCTCGAGCAGCAGTTCAACCTCATAGACGGGGCCGGTGTAATATTCGAGGCCGCGCACGACGGAGGGATCGATTTTGATGCGGTCCGCGCCATAACCCGACGCTGTCACCAGCTTGGCAATCTCTTCCAGCTCGCTCACGCCGGCCTGACCAATCTCGCTCTTGGCGAGGTAAGTTTCCGCCGCGGCGACGGCCTCTTTCCAATCGTCGCGCGGTTTGGTGATGGCGAGAACGACGTCGGCCTCAGCTTCGCTCAAATTGGCGCCTTTCGTGAAGTCGCCCTTGCCTTCTTCGCCGCCATCCCATCGTCCGGGACCGAGCAGCTTGCGCACTTCGTCGGCGGAAAACTTGTCGAGCTTGTCGATCGCGCGCAGCACAGTCAGTCTGCGCGCGGCATTCTCGTCACCGCCGAGCCCGATGGCTTCCAGAACGCCGTCGAGCACTTTGCGGTTGTTGACCTTCACGACATAGGAGCCGCGCGCAATACCGAGCGCCTCCATCGTGTCCGCGGCCATCATGCAGATCTCGGCATCCGCCGCCGGCGTCGCCGAGCCGACCGTGTCGGCATCGAACTGCATGAACTGGCGGAAGCGGCCGGGGCCGGGCTTCTCGTTGCGGAACACGTAGCCGACGCGGTAGCTGCGGTAGGGCAGGACCAGACCGTCGGTGCCGTATCGCTCGCCGACATAGCGGGCGAGTGGCGCGGTCAAATCGTAGCGCAAGCTGATCCACTGCTCGTCATCGTCCTGGAACGAGAACACGCCCTCGTTCGGACGGTCCTGGTCGGGCAGGAACTTGCCGAGCGCATCGGTGTATTCCATCGCCGGCGTTTCCACGGGCTCGAACCCGTAGAGCTCGTAGACGGCGCGGATCTTCTCGACCATCTCGCGCGTCGCCCGGATCGCGGTGGGGTCGCGATCCTCGAGCCCGCGCGGCAGGCGCGCCTTCAGTTTCTGGGGTTTTTTGGGTTTCTCGGCCATGCGCGGCGTTTACCAGCCGACGCGCGGTGCGGCAACCGAAGTTCGCTTTACCTCGCCCCGCTTGCGGGGAGAGGGGAAGAGAATCTACGGCTGCTCCATCCGCGCCCTCAGGGCATCGGCGTCCGCCTTTGGCAGCGACTTCAGCGTCGGCTTGATGGTTTCGCCGCCGACGATCTTGCCGTTGCGCATGAACATCCAGTCTGAAATGTCGGCTTCGCTGAACTTGACCGCGTCGCCGGCCCGCTTGCCCGGCAGATCGCGCGGCTCGTTGGCGAAGAGGCCCGAATAGGTACCGTTCGGCAGCTTCTTCACGTCGCCGATCCAGATATGCTCTCCGCCCCTGCGGGTCGAAAAGCGCACCTTCAAGGCGTGCCCGGTCTCCGACGGCTTTGGCGCGTCATAGGACGCCCAGAAGGTGGGAAGCGTGCCGCGAGCGCGCGCGATCGCGGTGTTCATCTCGGGATCGGTGGTGCGCACGTCGACGATCGGCGAGCGGTCTTGTGCGACGACCTCCGGCATGGGCCCGATGGTCAGGATGCCGAGAACGCTGACGCCGGTGATTGCGGCGAGAACGACCCATTTCATGGGCTGGGAGAGTTTTGTTGCCATGTTCGCGATGTCCAGGATGCTTCGATGTCTCCTGGCTTTGTCGCGTGTCGGCAGCAGCACGTTCAGTGCGCAATAAGCCACAAACGTTGCGCGTTTCCCCTCTCCCTTGTGCGAGAGGGGAAACGTAATCGCCGTCGATCAAAACACCTTGCGGATCCAGTTGTGCGGATCGTTGGTGCGGCCGTACTGGATGTCGATGAGCTGCTTGCGCAGGCCTGTGGCGACGGGGCCGGCGGCGCCGCCGCTGATCTCGAAATCGCCGCTCACCGAGCGCACCTTGCCGATCGGCGAGATCACGGCAGCGGTGCCGCAGGCGAACGCTTCCTTCAGCTTGCCGCTCGCCGCATCCTTGCGCCACTGGTCGAGCGAGTACGGCTCCTCGCGCACCGTCTTGCCGGCATCCTTCGCGAGCGCGATGATGGAGTCGCGGGTGATGCCGGGCAGGATCGTGCCGAGCGGCGGCGTCGAGAGCGAGCCGTCCTCGAACACGAAGAAGACGTTCATGCCGCCGAGCTCCTCGATGTAGCGGCGCTCGACCGCGTCGAGGAAGACGACCTGATCGCAACCGTGCTGGATCGCTTCGGCCTGCGCACGCAGGCTCGCGGCATAATTGCCGCCGCACTTGACGGCGCCGGTGCCGCCGATCGCGGCACGGGTGTAGTTCTCCGAGACCCAGATCGAGACCGGCGCAGGTCCGCCCTTGAAATAGGAGCCAACCGGCGAAGCGATCACCGCGAAGATGTATTCGGACGACGGCTTGACGCCGAGGAAGGTCTCGCTCGCGATCATGAAGGGGCGCAGATAAAGGCTGCCCTCGCCGCCCGGCATCCAGGCGCGATCGATGCGCACGACCTGCTCGACCGCCTCGATGAAGACGTCCTCGGGCAGCTGCGCCATCGCCATGCGGTCGGCGGAGTCCTTGAAGCGCCGCGCATTGGCGTCGGGGCGGAACAGGTTCACGCCGCCGTCGTCACGCTTGTAGGCCTTGAGGCCTTCGAAGATTTCCTGCGCGTAGTGCAGGACCGCGCCGGCCGGATCGAGCTGGAAGTTGGCGCGCGCCTCGATGCGTGCTTCGTACCAGCCGCCCTTGGCCTGGTTGTAGCGGACGATCGCCATGTGATCGGTGAAAACCCGACCGAAGCCGGGATCCACCAGCTTGGCGACGCGGTCCTTCTCGGATGTCGGATTGGATGCGGGCTGGATGTCGAATTTCATACTCATGTCCTTGCCTCCCGCTGCCGGTAGCGGCGCTGTTCTGGCGCCCGCCTGCCCTGTTTGGGCCCGGCTGGCTTGATTAGGTTGTGGCTGGACCGCCGCCAGCCTTGTTACGGCCGGTTTCCGTGGCCAGCATGTCGCCGAGGACATGCTTTTGCGGAAGGCGGAAGTCCAGTATGTTTTGCCGAAATGCCGCTCGACAATCGCACGGTAGATCTGCTTCGGCCGTCGCCGCCTGTCCGGCTCTCTCCGGCCGCTCCTAGAACTGCCACCCGACGCGAAGCGATCTAAAATTTCGTGCGGGCTGATCGTTTTGTAACATTGAACCCAAGATACGTCAATATGCCTGACATAAATTTCGCAACTCCCTCTCAAGACGCAGCCGAGCCGCGGCCGGCCGCAGGCGATGGAGGCAATTTGCGCTGGGATATCATCGAACTGCTGTTCTTCGCCTATCGTGATTTCGTCGGCGATCCCGACCAGGAGCTGGAGGCTTTCGGCTTCGGCCGGGCCCACCACCGGGTCATGCATTTCGTCTATCGTTATCCCGGCCTCAAGGTCGCCGACCTGCTCGATGTCCTGCGCATCACCAAGCAGTCGCTCGGCCGCGTGCTCAAGCAGCTCCTGGACGAGGGCTATATCGTGCAGAAGACCGGCGACAATGACCGCCGCCAGCGCCTGCTCTACGCGACGCCGAAGGGCGAGGCGCTGGTGCAGAAGCTCGCCGGGCTCCAGACCACGCGGATCACCAAGGCGCTCGCCGAGCTGGCGCCGCAGGATGCCGATACCGTCAAGCGTTTCCTGCGCGCGATGATCGACCGCGACGATCCGGACAAGGTGCTGGAGACGATCTTCGCCAACGTCAATCAGGACGGAAAGGAGTGAACGTGCCGTTCGCTGCCACGCTCGCCCGCCCGCCGGTAGAACCGGCCGACGATGCGCCGCATCTGCTGCTGGTCGACGACGACCGCCGCATCCGCGATCTGTTGTCGCGCTTCCTCGCCAGCGAAGGTTATCGCGTCACCACCGCCGCAAGCGCCGGCGATGCACGCTCGAAGCTCATGGGCCTGCATTTCGATCTCCTGATCCTCGACGTCATGATGCCCGGCGAGACCGGCTTCGATCTCGCCCGCTTCATCCGGACCTCATCCTCGGTGCCGATCGTGATGCTGACGGCGCGGCACGAGGCCGAAGCCCGCATCGAGGGCCTGCAGATCGGGGCCGACGATTACGTGGCAAAACCGTTCGAGCCGCGCGAGCTTGCGCTGCGCATCAACAACATCCTCAAGCGCGCCGCACCGCCGCCGCAAACCGCCGCGGTGGAGAAGATCGCGTTCGGCCCTTACGTCTACCATCTCGATCGCGGCGAGCTGCGCCAGGGCGAGGAAGTCATTCACCTCACCGACCGCGAGCGCGAGATGCTGCGGATTCTCTCGGAGACCCCGGGCGAGACCGTGCCGCGCAGCGCGCTCACCGGCAATGGCAGCGTCAACGAGCGCGCCGTCGACGTGCAGATCAACCGCCTCAGGCGCAAGATCGAGACCGACCCCGCCAATCCGCTGTTCCTCCAGGCGGTGCGCGGCATCGGCTACCGCCTGGTGGCCTCGCCATAAAGCAGTGAAGCGCGACCGATGAGCACGATCGATACCGGCCTGACGCTGTTGAAGAGCGCCGCCGGCCGCGTCTCTGCCGCCAATGGCTGGATGGGCAACGCGTTCAAGGGCTGGATGCCGACCGGCCTCTATGCGCGCGCGCTCCTCATCATGATCGTACCGATGGTGATCCTGCAATCGGTCGTCGCCTTCGTGTTCATGGAGCGGCACTGGAACACGGTGACGCGCCGCCTGTCGGCTGCCGTCGTGCAGGACATCGCCGCGCTGATCGACGTCTACAAGGGCTATCCGCAGGACAAGGACCGCAACGAGATCCGCCGCATCGCCCAGCAGCGCCTCGGCCTCGTGGTGGACTTCCTGCCTGCCGGTGACATGCCGCCGCCGGGGCCAAAGCCGTTCTTCTCGCTGCTCGACCAGACGCTGTCGGTGCAACTCGGCCGCCAGATCGGACGCTCGTTCTGGATCGACACCGTCGGCCGCTCCAACCTCGTCGAGATCCGCATCCAGCTCGACGATGCCGTGATGCGCGTGTTCGCGCAGCGTAGCGCCGCCTATGCCTCGAACTCGGAGATCTTCCTGTTCTGGATGGTCGGCACGTCCTCGATCCTCCTGATCGTCGCGGTGCTGTTCCTACGCAACCAGATCAAACCGATCCTGCGGCTGGCGGACGCCGCCGAAAGTTTCGGCAAGGGCCGCGAGGCGCCGAACTTCAGGCCGCGCGGCGCGCGCGAGGTACGGCGCGCGGCGGTCGCCTTCCTCGAGATGAAGTCACGCATCGAGCGCACGATGGAGCAGCGCACCGCGATGCTAGCCGGCGTCAGCCACGATCTGCGCACCATCCTGACCCGGTTCAAGCTCGAGCTGGCGCTGATTGGCGACAACCCAGAGCTCGAAGGCATGCGCAAGGACGTCGACGAGATGTCGATGATGCTGGAGGACTACCTTGCATTTGCCCGCGGCGATTCCGGCGAGCAATCGCAGCCGACCGACATGGCGCAGGCGCTCGAGGAACTGCGCAGCGACGCCGAGCGCCACGGCCACACCGCGACCGTCGCGTTCCACGGCCTGCCCGTGGTGACCGTGAAGCCGGCCTCGTTCAAGCGCTGCCTCGCCAACCTCGTCACCAACGCGGCGCGCTACGGCAAGAGCATCGCCATCAGCGGCCAGCGCGATCACCGTTATTTGACCGTCACGGTCGAGGACGACGGCCCCGGCATTCCCGCGCACTTGCGCGAAGAGGTGTTCAAGCCGTTCCTCCGTCTCGACAACGCCCGCAACCAGGACGAAGGCGGCACGGGCTTGGGGCTAGCCATCGCCCGCGACATCGCGCGCTCGCATGGCGGCGACATCACCCTCGGCGACAGCCCGATGGGGGGATTAAGGGCGAGCGTCAGGATACCGGTGTAGCTTTGCTCTTCCTTCTCCCCTTGTGGGCCTGTTGCGTTATCGGCTTTTGAGGCTGAAGACGTCAGGAGAGAAGGCCTTGGTCCTGGCAATGCCTGCGAAGATCTGTAGTTGTTGCCCTCAGCGGGCAGCTCACGCGGCGATCGTGGCCCACCGCCTCATGTTGAAGGCGATTGAGGCGAGCAGAACTTGCCCGGTCGCCTTGATCAGACCGACGTAGCGGATGCAGGTCAGCCGCATGCGGCGTTTGAGAGTAGCGAAGGTGGTCTCGACCTGGGCTCGGCGGCGCGCGATGAGGAGGTTGTAGCGTTTGAGCCTCGGCGGCAACTCCGGGTGATGCCGGTTGGGCCGACGAGCAATGCGGGGTTTCTTGCCCTCCGCCTTCAGCCGGGCCCGTCGGGCATGGGTGTCGTAAGCCGCATCGGCCCACACCGCAGCTTCATCGCCGCGGATCAAAGCGTCCGCCGGTGTCGTGTCGTTGATGTTGGCCGGTGTGGTCAGTACCGTGCGGATCAAGCCGGATCCTTCGTCGACACCGACATGGGCCTTGTAACCGAACGTCGTGCCGCTCTTGCCTTGCCGCTTGGTGAAGCGGGCGTCGGGATCGTTTGAGGGGCGATCCTCCTTCGGAGGAGCCGACACCGCCTGGATCAAGGTCGCATCCAGCATCGTGCCGCGCTTGAGGATGACGCCGGCATTCTCAAGCTGACGATCCAGCTCACCAAACAGCTTCTCCAGCAGGCCTTGTTCGACAAGCTGGTTCCGAAAGCGGTTCAGGACCGTATGGTCGGGCGTCGCATCCTCAAGGCTCAAACCGACGAAGCGCTTGAACGACAACCGGTCGCCCAGCGCTTCCTCGAGTTCGCGCTCCGAAAGACCATACAGCGACTGCAACAGCACAGCACGAAACAGCACCAGCACCGGATAGCCTGGTCGACCGGGGCTCCCTTCATCCCGCAAATGGCCGATCAGCTTCTCGAACCGGTACCACTTGACCAGGCCAGCCAGCCGATCCAGCGCCGCATTGGCGCCGGCCCCCTTCGGCATCAGCGCTTCCACAAAGCTCGGCTGTCCCGTCCGCTTGACCGCCATCGCTACCCTCCAAGGCTTTGCCCTAGGGAATCACAATTGACGAATTACGCAACAGGCCCCTTGTGGGAGAAGGTGGCGCGAAGCGCCGGATGAGGGGTTGTTTCCGCGAATTCAGAAGTAAGAGAGTCACGCGCGGAGACCCCTCACCCGTCTCGCCGCTACGCGGCGAGCCACCCTCTCCCACAAGGGGAGAGGGAAGACAAACCTACTTCGGCAACAGCGCCTTCAGCTTGTCCATGTCGCGCACGTTCATCTTGAAGCCGCCGGGCATCACGATGTCACCGGGCTTCTGGTCGGGCTTGCAGGCCCCCAGCCACTTGGCTTCGAGCTGCATCGTGGTGTCGCGGCCTGCTGCGCCGGCGGCGCCGCCTTGCGCGTGCGACGAGGTCTTCACCGTATAGGCCGAGTTGAAATCGCCGGTGATCTCGGCATGCGAGGTCGTGCTGATGCCGGCGACGTTGCACTCGGAATCGCTGACATAGCCGGTCGCGGTCTTCTTGATGTCCTGCTTGGCGCAGATCTGCTTGGCCATCGGGGAGACGTTGTTGTTCATCTCCTTGTCGACGGTCTCGTCGGTGCAGTGCTGCATGGTCATCTCGGGCATGGGCGTGCCGGTCCTGACCATCTTCATTTCCCAGAGACCGGCCTTGCGCACCGGCAGATCGTCGGCGCTGGCGCTGCCTGCCGACACCACAAGACAAAGGGCCGAGCCGAGCAAAGCGAGCTTGCGCGTCATGTGGAAGCTCCCGACGTTCCGAAAGCGCCTCAGTACAGCGTGCGGATCGGCTGTTGGGCAGCGCCATAGGGCACCCAACGGCAGGAGAACGAGATGTAGCCGCCCTCAAAGGCCTGCACCGCGAGGAATTTCACGACCTTGCCGTAGCGCGCGCAGTGATCGACCGCGACCTGCCGCGCATCCGCCTGGGTCGCCAGCGAATAAGCGATGATGCCGCCGGTGTCGTTGCCCTTGAACGGAGGCACCGGAAGGAGATCGGCGCGTGCCGACTGGCTGGCCATCATACCCAGGGCAAGAAAGCCCGCGGCCGCAATGATTCGCATTCCCGTCACTCCAATTGGTTGGCGCCAGTTTACGGTGCCGGGAGGTCCATGAAAAGAACTGATGCCCCGCCGGCTGCGAGGTTGGGGTCAACTCTTGGCCAAGTGTTGCCGCGCTGCACTTGACCTGCCCCGGCCTTCGCGGCACCGTCCATCCTTCGCAAGACCCAGCTGTCCGGATTGCCCATGCGCGCCCTCCCCCTGAAATCGCTCCGCTTTGCCACCTTGCTTGGCCTCATGTTCGGAGCGCTGTCGCTCGGTGAGGCCAGGGCCGCCAATCCGCTGGAGCTGAACTTCTGGCTGAACGGGCCGCGCTATGACGGCGCCGTCGTCGATTGCGAGAGGGCGCTGCCGACCATCGCCACCCAGTTCTGGGAGAAGGAAAGCTCGTTCTGGAATTCCTCGTTGAAGATCACCGGCTTCGCCGCCGTTCACGAGATCGCGTTCCGGCCCTGGCAGTCCGACAACATTCCGCGCCGCTATTGCACCGGCGACGCCATGCTCAATGACGGCAAGGTGCGCAAGGTGCATTTCTCGATCATCGAGGATGGCGGCTTCTCCGGCTACGGCAATGGTGTGGAATGGTGCGTGGTCGGGCTTGACCGCAACTGGGCCTACAATCCGTCCTGCCGCGCCGCCAGGCCCTGAGCCTCGATCGAAAGGCCTGAATCGGACTGATCAGGCGCCTGACGGGCCGGCCCGAATTTTGTTCTTGAAATGTTCTTGTTGCCTGTTAGGCTGATTGCACAGTCTAGTTGAGGGGCGTCGCCATGTTTCATTTTAGATTGCGTTCGTTCACCCGTCTCGTGATCTCACTGACCCTCCCCCTGGTTCTGGCCGCCGGGCTGGTCGCGCTGCCGGGCGGCGCGAAGGCCCAGGACAAACGGCAGAACGCGCCCGGCGAATTCGACTTCTATATGCTGTCGCTGTCATGGTCGCCCTCGTTCTGCGAGGAGGCGTCCGAGCGCAACCGCGGCGGCGGCGGCGGCGGCGGCGGTGGTCGCTCGCAGATGCAGTGCAGCGGGCGGCCCTACGCGTTCGTGGTGCACGGGCTGTGGCCGCAATATGAGAATGGCTTCCCTGAATATTGCCAGCGGCCGTCGCCACGCCTGAACCGCAACATCGTCTCTTCGATGCTCGATTTGATGCCGGCGCCGGGGCTGATCTTCAACGAGTGGGACAAGCACGGCACCTGCTCCGGGCTCGACAGCCGCAATTATTTCGAGACGATCCGAAAGGCGCGCGCCGCGATCAAGATCCCGGCGGAATATCTCGAACTGTCGCAGGCCAAGACCGTGGCGCCGGGCGAGGTGGAGGAAGCCTTCATCAAGGCCAATGCGGGCCTGAGCAACGCGGCCATCTCGGTCACCTGCAATCGGACCCGGCTCTCCGAGGTCCGCATCTGCCTCAGCAAGGACCTGCAATTCCGGGCCTGCGAGGAGATCGAGCGCCGCGCCTGCCGCCGCGACCAGGTGACGATGCCGCCGATCAGAGGTGGCTAGTCCAAGTGTTTGTGCCCCGGACGCAGCGCCGGTTCGGCGGTGCGCTGCAGATTCGGGGCCCATGCCGGCACAGGCGCGCATCCCGCTTTGCTCAAGCCGTGACGTAGCGTAGTCCTGTCTCATGAACTACCGTCACGCCTTCCACGCCGGAAACTTCGCCGATGTCATCAAGCACATCGTGCTCGCGCGCATCATTACTTACCTCCAGGACAAGCCGGGGGCATTCCGTGTCATCGACACCCATGCCGGCGCTGGCCTCTACGATCTCGAAAGCGACGAGGCGCGCCGTAGCGGCGAATGGCTGACCGGCATCGCGCGGCTGATGCAGGCGCGCCTGTCGAACGACGCCGTGGCGCTGGCCAAGCCCTATCTCGACATCGTTCGCGCCTACAATCCGAAGGGCGAGCTCAAGGCCTATCCGGGTTCGCCGCTGATCACGCGCGGCCTGCTGCGGCCGCAGGACCGCCTCGTTGCCTGCGAGCTCGAGCCGAAGGCGCGCAAGGCGCTGATCGGTGTGCTGCGCCGCGACGAACAGGCGCGCGTGGTCGATCTCGACGGCTGGGTCGCGCTGCCGGCCTTCGTGCCACCGAAGGAACGGCGCGGGCTCGTGCTGATCGACCCGCCGTTCGAGGCGAAAGACGAGTTCGAAAAGCTCGGCGACGCCTTCGCGGCGGCTTTCACCAAATGGCCGACCGGTATCTATGTAATCTGGTATCCGGCCAAGAGCCGGCGCGCCACCGACACGCTGGTGCAATCAGTGGCGCGGCTCGCAGCCGCAGCAAAACCGCCAGGAAAATGTCTGCGTCTCGAATTCAGTGTCGCGCCGCAGCTTGATGGCGCCGCCCTCACCTCCGCCGGATTGTTGATCGTCAATCCGCCGTACACGCTGCATGGCGAGCTCAAGACGATCCTGCCCGAGCTGGAGATACCGCTCGGACAGGGCGGAGCTGCCAGATTCCGATTAGAGGTGCCGAGACCGTAACACCCCGGCATTCTTGGGAAAAAGATGCAGGAGCGGTAGTCAATCTGCAGAGAACCGTATTATGCTGTTTCCGTGACTGGCTTTACGTTCCGCTTCCGCGAATGGTTGCGGCGGAGTGAAGGCCTAAGAAAGATCCGATCGGACCGAAAGAAAGGTCCGCCCAAGGATGGCCAGCTCCCGGGCTTCGTAAGGCCCGGTCATGTCGTGACGTGAGTCTGCGTCGCGACGGAGGAGCAATGAGGGGGAGTTTCCCGATGGCCATGACGGGAACGGTCAAGTTTTTTAACGGCGAGCGCGGCTACGGTTTCATCAAGCCCGACGACGGCGGGCGCGACGTCTTCGTGCACATTACTGCTGTGGAGCGGGCGGGACTGAAAGATCTCGCCGAAGGACAGCGCATTACTTTTGAAGTCGAGCCGGACAAGAAGGGGAAGGGACCAAAGGCAGTCAATTTGGTCATCGTCTCCTAGAGCGTTTTCGAGCGAACACCTGGCGAAAAAAATCCCGGCCGCGAGCGGCCGGGAGGCTGTTGTCCGGTATTTTCTTCTTCAACTATCAGAAGTGATAGTTCACGCCTGCGCGCACAACGCTGGCGCTATAGCCGTTTGACACGCCGGTAATTGCGAACTGGCTCGTCGACAGATCGATGTAGAGATATTCGAGCTTGGCGCTCCAGTTCGGCGCGAAGCCGACTTCCGCGCCGGCACCGATGGTCCAGCCTGCGGTGGTGTGCGACTCCGTCCAGCCGAATGTCTGCGCGCGCAGTTCGCCGAAGGCGAGGCCGGCGGTGCCGTAGAACAGCACGTTGCTGAAGGCATAGCCCGCACGGCCGCGCAGCGTGCCGAACCAGGGGTTGGAGAACTTCCACGGCGCGAAGGTGTCATCAGCGCCCGCGGCCTGGATATCGCCCTCGACGCCGAACACCCATGGACCGTTCTGGAAATTGTAGCCGGCCTGTACACCGCCGACGAAACCGGAGGGCTTGACGGGCGAGTTACTCACCGAGCCCCACTCATAGCCGAGATTGGCACCGAGATACGGACCGGCCCAACTATAGGCATTGAGCGGCTGATTGACGGTGTAGGGCGCACCCTGCCCGTAATTGAGATCGGCGGCCTCTGCCGAAGCTGTCCAGCCGGCTGCAACCAACACGGCTGCGCCTACAACGAACCCCCTCATCGGTACTCTCCAACGCAACGGCCGCCCCCCGCGATGCCTGCGCCGCCGCGCAAGGCAAAATCGCATGGTTACGGAACCTCCTCTTTTTCGCGTAAGATTTATCGAGAGTTTTAAGTTAAAGGCCTGTTAAGCCGGGTTACCACGCTCTTAACAGGCTTAAGCAAGTGTTACCCGGAACCGCGCCGCCATCCTGTGTGTGCCGCAAGGCTGGAACTTCAAATCGGCACCCCCAGCGCTTAAATTCGCATCATGGCTCACGATTCCACCGACAATCCGGACGACGCACGCGCGCGCAAATCTCCGCGCGGCACGACGGCCGACGCCCCGCCGGAGAGCCTGGCGCCGCCGGACCTCGATCCCGCCACCACCGCTGGCGAGGACGAGGACGACGCGCTGCTGCCTGACATCCTGGAGGAGAGCGGCGCGGTCGGCGAAGAGCCGCTGGCGACCGGCCATGAAGCGATCGAGCGCGCGGTCCGCCTCGCGCCCACCTCGCCGGGCGTCTATCGCATGCTCAGCGCCAATGCCGACGTGCTCTATGTCGGCAAGGCCAAGAACGTCAAAAAGCGCCTGTCGAACTATGCGCGCCAGAGCGCGCCGCAACCGGCGCGCATCCTGCGCATGATCGCAGCCACGGTGACCGTGGAGATCGTCTCGACCAACACCGAGACCGAAGCGCTGCTGCTGGAAGCCAATCTCATCAAGCAGCTCCGGCCGCGCTTCAACGTGCAGCTGCGCGACGACAAGTCGTTTCCCTACATCCTGATCACCGGCGACCATTGGGCGCCGCAGATCCTCAAGCATCGTGGTGCGCAGTCGCGGCCCGGCCGCTATTTCGGCCCGTTCGCTTCCGCCGGTGCGGTCAACCGCACCATCACCGCCTTGCAGCGCGCGTTCCTGATCCGCTCCTGCACCGATTCCTTCTTCGAGAGCCGCTCGCGGCCCTGCCTGCTCTACCAGATCCGTCGCTGCGCCGGCCCCTGTACCCGCGAGATCGATTTCCCCGGCTATACGACGCTGGTGCGCGAGGCGACAGACTTCCTCTCCGGCAAGAGCCAAGCGGTGAAGCAGGAGCTTGCCGGCGAGATGGAGAAGGCCTCCGGCGAGCTCGAATTCGAGACCGCGGCACTCTACCGCGACCGCCTCGCCGCGCTGTCGGCGATCCAGTCGCAGCAGGGCATCAATCCGCGCACGGTGGAAGAAGCCGACGTGTTCGCCATCCACCAGGAGGGCGGCTTCTCCTGCGTCGAAGTGTTCTTCTTCCGCACCGGACAGAACTGGGGCAACCGCGCCTATTTCCCGCGCGCAGAGAAGACCTATACGCCGGAGGAAGTGCTGGGGTCCTTCCTCGCCCAGTTCTACGACGACAAGCCGCCGCCGAAGAACATCCTGCTCTCGCACGAGATCGAGGAAAGCGAGCTGCTCGCCAATGCGCTGTCGATCAAGGCCGGCCACAAGATCGAGGTCACGGCGCCCAAGCGCGGCGAGAAGAAGGAGCTGGTCGCCCACGCGCTGACCAATGCGCGCGAGGCGTTGGGCCGCAAGCTCGCGGACACCGCGACACAGAGCCGCCTGCTCGACGCCATGGCCACGACGCTGAGCCTGCCGCATTCGCCCAAGCGCATCGAGGTCTACGACAACAGCCACATCCAGGGCACCAATGCGGTCGGCGCCATGATCGTCGCCGGGCCCGATGGTTTCGTGAAGAACCAGTACCGCAAGTTCAACATCAAGTCGGAAGGGCTCACGCCGGGCGACGATTATGGCATGATGAAAGAGGTGCTGGAGCGCCGCTTCAAGCGCCTGATCAATCCGCCCGAGGACGCCGCCGGCAAGGCCAAGGACGACGACTTCCCGCAATGGCCCGACCTCGTGATCATCGACGGCGGTCGCGGCCAGCTCAACGCCGTCCGGGAGATCTTTACGAATCTCGGCCTGACCCAGGTGTCGCTGATGTCGGTCGCCAAGGGACCGGACCGGGATGCCGGCCGCGAAACCCTGTTCATGCCGGAGCGCGAGGCGATCAAGCTGGAGCCGCGCGATCCCGTGCTTTATTTCATCCAGCGCCTGCGCGACGAGGCCCACCGCTTCGTCATCGGCTCGCACCGCAAGCTGCGCAAGAAGGACATCCGCGAGGCCGGTTTGCAGGAGATTCCGGGCATCGGCCCGTCACGCAAACGTGCCTTGCTGCACCATTTCGGAACCCTGAAGGAGATCGAGCGGGCCTCGATCGCCGATCTCGGCAAGGTTCCGGGGGTGAGCGCCGAGAGCGCCCGCAGGATTTTCGACTATTTCCATCCCCAGCCGGGGTGAACTAAGGGGGCCGCGGTCATATGGTCGTCGCATGCTGCACCTCATTTGGGGAGCGGGACGGTTGACCTTCAGGCACGAGCGGTATTGGTAGGACGGATGAACATCGCCACGACACGAGGGACGACCAGCCGCGCGATGTCCCTCCCGAACATCCTGACCTATGGCCGGATCGCCGCGATCCCGGTCGTGGTCGGGTGCATCTATGCACAGTCGATTCTGGATCAGCCGCTGTGGCTGCGGTGGGTCGCGGTCGCCATCTTTATCGCGGCGGCAGTGACCGATTACCTCGACGGCTATTACGCGCGGATCTGGAATCAGCAATCGGCGTTCGGCCGGATGCTCGATCCGATCGCCGACAAGCTGCTGGTGGCCTCCTGCCTGCTGATGCTCGCCGCCGACGGCATCATCCATGGCTGGTCGCTATGGGCCGCCATCGTGATCCTGTGCCGCGAGATCCTGGTCTCGGGCCTGCGCGAATATCTCGCGGCGTTGCGGGTGAGCGTTCCCGTGACAAAGCTTGCGAAGTGGAAGACGACCGTTCAGCTCATCGCCATCGGCTTCCTGCTCGCTGGCCCGGCCGGCGATGAGGTGGTGCCCGTGGTCTCGATGATCGGGCTGGCGCTGCTCTGGGCCTCGGCGATCCTCACCATATACACGGGCTACGACTATTTCCGCGCCGGCATCCATCACCTCATCAAGGAGGATGAGGCATGAAGGTGAAGTACTTCGCCTGGGTGCGCGAGCGCGTCGGCAAGGCCGAGGAGACCATCGAGCCGCCGGCGACCGTGCGCACCGTCGAGGAGCTGATCGCCTGGCTGTCCGGCCGGAGCGAGGCCTATGCCTACGCCTTCGAGAAGCCGAAGGTGATCCGCACCGCGATCGATCATGCCCATGTCAAATCGGACGCCGCGATCGCGGGCGCCCGCGAGATCGCGTTTTTCCCGCCGATGACCGGCGGCTAGGCCATGACCTCCCCCGCCGGCCCCTGCCCCGTCGCCATCCGCATCCAGCAGGACGATTTCGACATCGCGCGCGAGATCGCGATCCTGACCGGGAGCCGCACCGACATCGGCGCGGTCGTAAGCTTTTCCGGCATCTGCCGCGGCGACGAGAACAGCGCGAAGATCGCCGCCCTCACGCTCGAACATTATCCCGGCATGGCGGAAGAAGAGATCAAGCGCCATGCCGACGAAGCTACATCGCGCTGGCCGCTGAACGGCGTCACCATCATTCATCGCGTCGGGCGGTTCATGCCCGGGCAGAATATCGTGCTGGTGCTCACGGCGTCGCAGCACCGCCAGGCGGCGTTCCAGGCGGCCGAGTTCCTGATGGATTATCTCAAGACCAGCGCCCCGTTCTGGAAGAAGGAAGAGAGCGCCACCGGTACCGGCTGGGTCGAAGCCCACGCCCGTGACGACGAGGCCGCCGCACGCTGGACCCGATCCTGATGGCACAAGCATCCAAGAAGACCACGCGCGGCCGCGCCGCGCCAAAGCTCGCGAAGGTCGGCCGCGGCGAGTTGCTCACGCTGATCGATTTCGTGCGCTACGCCGTGAGCCGCTTCACCGAGGCGAAGCTCGCCTTTGCCCATGGCACGACCGATCCGGTCGCGGAAGCAGCCTTCCTGGTCTGCGAAGCCCTGCATCTGCATCCCGACCAGTTCGAGATCTTTGCCCATGCCTGCGTCACGTCGGCGGAAGGCAAGACCATCGTCGACCTCATCCATCAGCGCGTCACCACGCGCAAACCGACCGCCTATCTCGTCAACAAGATCTACATGCGCGGCCTGCCCTTCTATGTCGACGAGCGCGTCATCGTTCCGCGCTCCTTCATCGGCGAGCTGCTGGAGTCGCATTTCGGCGGCGACGGCGAGGCGGGCTCGCTGATCGACGACCCCACGGCCGTCGAACGTGTGCTCGATCTCTGCACGGGCTCGGGATGTCTCGCCATCCTTGCCGCGCATCATTTCCCGAATGCCACCGTTGATGCCGTCGACATCTCCAAGGGCGCGCTCGAAGTCGCCACACGAAATGTCGGCGAATTCGGGCTCGATGACCGGATCAGCCTGCATCGCGGCGACCTGTTCGCCCCGCTCGGCGACAACAGATACGACCTGATCATCACCAACCCGCCCTACGTCGATGCCGAAGGCATGGCGGCGCTGCCGCCGGAGTGCCGCGCCGAGCCGAAGCTCGCCTTTGACGGCGGCGCCGACGGTCTCGACGTGGTGCGCCGGATCTTGCGCGATGCGCCCGATCACCTGACGCCGGATGGCGGCTTGATCTGCGAGATCGGCCGCGGCCGCGAACTGGTCGACGAGGCCTTTCCGGAACTGCCGCTGCTCTGGCTCGACACCGAGGAATCCGAGGGCGAGGTGTTCTGGATCGCGGCCGCCGATCTCGGCTGATCCGTCCCGGCACCCGCGCTCCGCGCGGAACAAGTCAAATTCCGCCACGTTCATCCCCCGACGATTTTTTCGTTCTCGGAGGATGTCCGCATGCTCGCGCCATCGGGCGAACTGCTGCGCGCCGGCATGGCGCTCAAGATCAATCACCTCAAGCGCGCCGCGCGATCGTACTTGCGCGACCGCACCAATCAGGCCACGGGCCGCGCGACGTCCTATGCGGTCGCGGCAGGACTGTTCGCAATGGCCGGGCTGTTCCTGATCGCCACCCTCTTTGTCGGCCTGATCGCCCTTTATCGTTGGGTCGCAATCACCCACGGACAATTCTGGGGCTTCGGTGCCGTCGCGGCCGTGCTCCTGGTGCTGGCCGTATCCTGCGCCGGCCTGGCTCAGGCCCAAATGAAGCGTCGGGACAAGCCGATCGTGCCGCTTGCCAGCCGTATGCGCGTTGCGATCGCCACCCCGCGGATCCCGCGCGGAACGGTCAAGCAGGCGGTGAAAGAGGTCGCAACGACGATTCCGCTGGTGTCGCCCGCACCGGGCGAACGTGGCCGTGGCGGCAACGCCGTGTCGGCTCGGACCAACCGGCCCGTGCAGCTAGGTCTGATGCTCGCAGCCGTCGGGCTGCTGGGCTTCACGGCCGCACGGCGGCGGCGACACGGCCACAGATTGGACGCTTGAAATGCGCGCGCGGCGCACCGAGCACCTCGACAGTTGGTTGCTGGTCGCCGCCACGGCCGTCTTCGTGCTGTCCGCGGAACGCTACTTTCAGGAGTCCGGCCCCATCCGGCCGGGGCCTCCGCAAGACCATCGCAATAATGAAGCAAACTCGCCGGAAACGAGCCCGGCCGGCGCGGCGATGCAGCTTGGCCACGGCCGGCACGCGAAAAGCCCTTTCGCGATCCCGTGGGCGGGCTGGAAAGACATCTTCTGGCGCACCTATCAGCGCATCGACGACGATCGCCTGCTCGCGACTGCGGGCGGCGTCGTCTTCTTCGGGCTGCTCGCGATCTTTCCCGCCGTGACCGCGCTGGTCTCATCCTACGGCCTGTTCGCGGATCCCTCGACGATCAGTTCCAACCTGCATTCGCTCGCGATGCTGCTGCCCGAGGGCGCGTTCCAGATCGTCGAGGACCAGGTCGCGCGCGTGGTGTCCAACGGCAATACCGCCCTGGGCGTCACCTTCCTGTTTGGCCTCTTGCTCGCGATCTGGAGCGCCAATGCGGGCGTCAAAGCCATCTTCGATGCCCTCAACGTCGCCTATGAGGAGCGCGAAAAGCGCAGCTTCGTCCGGCTGAACACGGTGTCGTTGGCTTTCACCGTCGGCAGCATCGCGGCGCTGCTGCTGATGGTGGGCACCGTGGTCGCCTTCCCGCTCGCGCTCAACCATCTCGGCATCGCGCCGGAAAGCAGGCTGATCGTCGCTCTCGCGCGATGGCCGGTGCTGTTCGTCATCCTGCTGGCGGCGCTTGCCGTCCTCTACCGCTTCGCACCGAGCCGCGACGCGCCGCGCTGGCAATGGCTGAGCCTCGGCGCGGTGACGGCCGCCATCCTCTGGATCGCCGGCTCGGCGCTCCTGTCCTGGTATCTCTCGGAATTCGCCAATTACAACGCGACCTACGGCTCGCTCGGCGCGGCGATCGGCTTGATGATGTGGATGTGGATGTCGGCGATCGTCATCATGTTCGGGGCCGAGCTGAACTCGGAGATCGAGCGGCAGACCCTTCGGGATACGACCACCGGACCGCCCAAGCCGCTCGGCACCCGCGAGGCCGTCTCGGCCGACACGGTCGGCGCCGCCGCGCCATCCTGATTGCCGGCGGTCAGGCCGGGGCTCGGCCTGACCGGATCACGACGGCAATTCAGCGCTTGCTGATCACGACCTCCAGATACTCGCTATGCACCACCACCGTACCGTCGTCGGCACGGTTGAATTCGCCGAGCAGCGCCATGAGATCGCGCCGCAGCGCGGCCTGGCCGGTCTCCTCCAGCGCCACGAACGCTTTCAGCATCGGCCCGTAATAGGATTTGAAAACCTCGAGCCAGTGCTCCGGAGAGCGATAGCGGAAGGCGAACATGCGCGGCTCGGCGGCGATCTCGGAGGCTTGGCTGCCGAACATCTCCTCAAGCCGTGCCGGCGTGCCCCACAAGGCCGGCGACTTCACGCCCGCCGGCGGCGGCAAATGCCTGCCGATGGTCTTGAAGAGCTGACCGATGAAGCCCTGGGGCGTCCAGTTGGCGAGGCCGATCTTGCCGCCGGACTTGCAGACCCGCGCGAGCTCGGACGCCGCCTTGTCCTGATCCGGCGTGAACATGACACCGAAGGTCGAGAGCACGACGTCGTAGCTGGCATCCGCAAACGGCAGCGCTTCGGCATCCGCTTCACGGAATTCGACCATCAAATGCTCCGCCGCGGCCCGTTCGCGTCCCCGCTTGAGCAACGCTGGAACATAGTCGGTCGATGTGACGTCGCACCAGCGCCGCGCGGCGGCCAGCGTCGCATTGCCGTTGCCGGCGGCGACATCAAGCACCTTGCTGCCGGCACGCAAGTCGAGCGCCTCGCAGAGCTGCTCGCCGACGATCTGCAAGGTGGTGCCGACAATGGCATAGTCGCCGGACGACCAGGCGCTGTGCTGGCGCTGCTTGACGGCGGCGAGATCTGGTTGGGCGAGGGCCGGCTTGAGCGCGGCGGACGTCGACATGGCAATTCTCCTGCGGTTGAAGACGCCGGGACGATAGGGCGCATGCGGCTCGCTGGCCTTGAGAGTGGCGTTATTTTACGCTGAGAACACCTTGATTTCCCGCTGGAGCCGAGGGCGGCGTGACATTTCATTTCGAGGATTTCGTGCTCGACCCCGCACGCCGCGAATTGCGGTGGGCAGAGACGCTCGTCGGGCTCGAGCCCCAGGTGTTCGATCTCCTGCTTTATCTGGTCCGCAACCGCGAGCGCGTGGTGACGCGGGACAACATGCTCGACGCGATCTGGAATGGCCGCGTCGTCTCGGAATCGACGCTGACCAGTCGGATCAACGCGGCGCGGCGCGCGGTCAATGACAATGGAGAAGATCAGCGGCTGATCCGCACAGTCGCGCGCAAGGGCGTGCGGTTCGTCGGCGCAGTGACCGAACGCTCCGCCGCAGCCTCATCGTCGGCGCCGGGCAAGCCGCCCGACCCAACACCGACGGAATTGCCGCTGCCCGATCGTCCCGCAATTGCCGTCCTGCCCTTCACCAACATGAGCGGCGAGGCCGAGCAGGATTATTTCTCCGACGGCATCAGCGAGGACATCATCACCGCGCTGTCGAAGCTGCGCTGGTTCTTCGTGATCGCGCGCAACTCCTCCTTCATCTACAAGGGCCGCACGGTTCACCTGCGGCAGGTCGCCGAGGAGCTCGGCGTGCGCTATGTCGTCGAGGGCAGCGTCCGCAAGGAGGGCGATCGCGTCCGCATCACCGCGCAGCTCAACGATGTCGCCACCGGCAGCCATCTCTGGGCCGAACGCTACGACCGCGAGCTCGCCGACGTCTTCGCCGTACAGGACGAGATCACCGAACGCATCGTCGCCGCGATCGAGCCGCAGCTCTATGCCGCGGAGAATTTTCGCGCCGAGCGCAAGCCGCCCGACAGCCTGGACGCCTGGGACCTTCTGATGCGCGCCCTCTCCCATTACTGGCGCGTAACGCGGCAGGACCACGTCGCGGCGCGAGCCCTGCTCGAAAAGGCCATCGCGCTCGACCCGAACTACGGCAAGGCACTCGGGCTGCTCGGCACCAGCTACATGTTCACGGCGCATATGGGCTGGATGGAGATGGCCGCCGCGCTGCCGGTGGCCGAGCGCGCGGCGCGGGCCGCGATCCGCGCCGACGACCAGGATGCCTGGGCGCATAATGCGCTCGGCCATGTCGATCTGTTCGCACGCCGGTTCGAGGATTCGCTTGCCGAATTCGAGACCGCGCTACGGCTCAATCCGAACTTTGCGCTGGCGCAGGGCTATTATGGCCTGACGCTCAGCTATTGCGGCCGCTGGCGGGATGCCGACGACGCCGCGCGGCGGGCGATCCGCCTCAGCCCGCGCGACCCCTATGCACCCGTCTATTTCGGCATCGCCGCCTTTGCCCGCTTCCTCGGCAGGGACTATGCGGAAGCGATCCGGCTCGCGCAGGAGGCCCTGCGCCAGCGCAGTGACTTCGTCGGCGGGCACCGGGTGCTGACCGCGGCCGCGGCGATGGCCGGGCAAACCGAGACCGCCCGCGCGGCGCTGAAGGAACTCCAGCGTGCCCAGCCCAACGTCTCGCTCGCCTGGATCGCCGAGTTCATGCCGATCAAGCTCGCCGCCGACCGCGAGCACTACCTCGAAGCCTTTCGCCGGGCCGGCCTGACCTAGACTGTCTGGGCATGATCTCCGCGACAAACGCGTTCCGCGTTTGTCGCGGGGGAAAACCGTTGCACACTTTCCGGATCATGCTCCGGCGCCGCGAACAGGCCGCTATCCCCTCGAATCAACAATGATGTTAAGGTCGCCCTGCTTGGGGGAGCATGAGGCGTGACGGGTTCGCACACTGACCCGTGTTTTCCCGGATGAGGCAGTCAGCTCTTTGAGGCGTAACGCGCGGCATGATTCGCATTTCGACGATCTTCATCGCCATCTGCATGGTTCTGGTCGCGGCCTCGCTCGGGCTTGTCCTCTACTCGGTCGCCGGCATCAGCGGAACCGAATCCGCCATCGTGGCGCTGACCGCGCTGACCTTCCTGATCCTCTACAACGCGGTCTCGATGCGGCTGCGCGATCGCAGTGACGTCGGCGGCCAGATCGCCGACCTCTCGCGCGGCACCGCCGACCTCGCCCGCCAGGTCGCCGAGTTCGGCCGCCGGCTCGCGGCGATGGAGGGGCGCATCGCCTCGGCCAATTCGACCAACTCCGACCGCATCCAGTCAGTGGTCGGCGAGATCAACGAGCTCGGTGGGCTGGTCAGGCAGCTCGCCACCACCGTGTCAGCCCATGAAGACCTGTTGGCCGGGGCCGCGCCGACCCCCGCCCCCGCTCCGGTCGCCCGGCCAGAGCCGGAGGCGCCTCTCGACCTGATTGCGGCCTTCGAGGAGCGGCCGGCCGCCCCTCCGCCGCTGCCCGCACCGCCGCCGCGGCCAACACCGGCGATCCAGACCCACACCGCCGTTCCGGTTCAGACGGCCAATGGCCGCAACCCGACCCAGTTACTGGCGACACTGCGCAACGCCATCGACGAGAACCGCATCGACATCTTCCTCCAGCCGATGGTGACGCTGCCGCAGCGCAAGGTGCGGTTCTACGAAGCCGTGACGCGCCTGCGCGACGAGCGCGACCAGCTGATCGCCGCCGAGGAATTCATCAGCATCGCCGAAGCCTCGGGTCTGATCGGACGCATCGACAACATGGTGATGCTGCGCTGTGTGCAGGTGCTGCGGCGCCTGATGGTGCGCAACAAGGATGTCGGCGTGTTCTGCAACGTCGCGGCCTCCACGCTCGGCAATTCCACCACCTTCGCGCAGTGCCTCGACTTCCTCGAAGCCAACCGGGCGCTGGCGCCCTCGCTGGTGCTGGAGTTCAAGCAGTCGACCTTCCGCAATCTCGGCCCGGCCGAGACCGAGAACCTCGCGGCGCTCGCCCAGCGCGGTTTCCGCTTCTCGATCGACCATGTCACTGACCTCAGGATCGAGCCGCGCGAGCTCGCCGATCGCGGCGTGCGCTTCATCAAGGTGCCGGCGTCCCTCCTGCTCGACCCCAGGCAGGCCTCGACCTCGGACATCCACCCTTCCGACCTCTCCGACCTGCTCGGCCGCTTCGGCATCGACCTGATCGCCGAACGGATCGAGGGCGAGCGCGCAGTGGTCGATTTGCTCGACTTTGACGTGCGGTTCGGTCAGGGGTTCCTGTTCGCGCCACCCCGGCCATTGCGGCCTGAAGGGGCATCTGCTACCGGCGGGGCCTCGCCGAACCCGGCGCAGGAAATTCAGGGATCCAATGGCTCCGCTTCTCCCAGCCCAGGCGCCACGTCTTCAGCGCCTCCAGCCCAGCGTATCACCGGCAACGCGGCGCTCGCGCGCCGGATCTGATCGGCCGCACGCATCATGACCACGCTGCATTTCGCCGAAAGCCTGCGCGAGCTCGTGGGCGGCGTTGACGTTGTGCTCAGCGACATCTGGGGCGTGGTTCACAACGGCCTGGAATCCTTCCCCGAGGCCTGCGAGGCGCTGCACACCTATCGCAGCCGCGGCGGTACGGTGATCCTGATCACCAATGCCCCGCGCCCGGCCGACTCTGTCCAACGGCAATTGCGCAAGCTCGGCGTCGCGGACGAGACCTATGACGCGATCGTCTCGTCGGGCGACCTGACGCGGCTCTATGTCGCCGAGCATCCCGGCCGCAAGATGTTCTGGCTCGGACCCGAGCGCGACAACTCGATCTATCGCGGCCTCGATGCGACGACCGCGCCGCTGGAAGAAGCCGACTACATCGTCTGCACCGGCCTCTATGACGACGAGACCGAGACGGCGGA
Organism: Bradyrhizobium sp. S3.7.6; assembly: GCF_054061875.1. Classification (NCBI taxonomy): domain Bacteria; kingdom Pseudomonadati; phylum Pseudomonadota; class Alphaproteobacteria; order Hyphomicrobiales; family Nitrobacteraceae; genus Bradyrhizobium; species Bradyrhizobium sp. S3.7.6. The sequence continues at coordinate 8,587,766 of NZ_JBSSEQ010000001.1, forward strand.
AGACTATCGCGGCATGATGCTGAAGGCGCGCGAGCGCAAGCTGACGCTGGTCTGCGCCAATCCCGATATCGTGGTGGAGCGCGGCGACCGGCTGATCTATTGCGCCGGCGCGATCGCGGAACTCTATCGCGAACTCGGCGGCGAGGTGATCTTCTACGGCAAGCCGCATCGCCCGATCTACGAGCGCGCGATGATGCTCGCCGGCGAACGCCAGGGTCACATGATCGACCGGAAAAAGGTGCTGGCGATCGGCGATTCCGTCCGCACGGACCTCACCGGCGCGCGCGAATTCGGCATCGACTGCCTGTTCGTCACCCGCGGCATCCATGCCGAGGAGTTCGAGGGCCTCGACCAGCTCGACCCGAATTCGGTGATGGAGTTGTTCGGCCACCCGCCGAAGGCGCTGATGCGCGAATTGAAGTGGTGACGGTTGCGGCTTGAACCGACGCCGGCTTAGACGAATTGCTAAGCCCCGGTCGTCGTCATGGCCGGGCATAGCCAGCCGAAGGACGGCGGCGCTCGCGCGCACCTACGCCCCGGCCATCCACGCTTTTGGCACCCGCAAACGCGGATGCCCGGGACAAGCCCGGGCACGACGTTCCAAATGGAAGATAATTGTCCGGCGAAGAGCGCGCTTACGCGCTCGCCATGTCCGGGAAGACCGCTTCGATCTTGGTCTTCAGCGTCGCCGCGTTGAACGGCTTGACGATGTAGTTGTTCACGCCGGCCTTCTTGGCCGCGATCACGTTCTCGGTCTTCGATTCCGCGGTGATCATGATGAAAGGCGTGGTGGCGAGGTTCGGATCCGCGCGCACTTCGCGCAGCAGGTCGTAACCCGTCATCGGCTCCATGTTCCAATCGGAAATCACGAGCCCGTACTTCTTGCCACGCATCTTGTTCAGCGCCGCCGAACCGTCGCTTGCATCATCGATATTCTCGAAGCCAAGCTGCTTCAGGAGATTCCTGATGATACGGATCATGGTGCTGTAGTCATCAACCACCAGAACCGACATCGACAAATCAACCGCCATCTCGACTCCCCCAACGCAAACCCAGGAAATATTACGATCGGACCCGCCGGGGCCGGAGCCCCGCTGTTCCACAATTCAAGGACTAGCACCAAGGCGTTAAACAGCGCGTTAACTGGGGGCGCCTCCGAAGGACTGAAATCACGTTCAATGCGGCCGCTCTCCCTGCCGCTTGACTTCGTCCGGCCGGTCAAGCCACGGTCCGCAGGTCCTGCCGCTTCGAGAATTCCCCTGATGGTCCCGCATTTTACCGTTATCCGCGACACAACGCCGGATTCCGCGATTTTGAGGGGCGCCGTGGTCGCCATGGGCAATTTCGACGGCGTTCATCTCGGCCATCGCGCGGTGATCGCAGCCGCGCTGGAAATGGGCCGGGCGCATGGCCGCCCTGCGCTGGCATTGACCTTCGAGCCGCATCCGCGCCGGTTTTTCAGCCCGAACACCCCGCAATTCCGCCTGACGGACGAGCCGGCCAAGCTGCGGCTTTTGGCCGGCACCGGGCTCGCCGGCGCCGTGGTCATGACCTTCGACAAGGCCAGGGCCGGGACCAGCGCGCAAGACTTCATTCACCATGACCTGATCGGGCGCCTCGGCGTCAGCGGCATCGCGGTCGGCTACGACTTTCATTTCGGCAAGGGTCGCGTCGGCTCGCCGAGCCTCCTGGTGAACGAGGCGCCCCGGCTCGGCATCGAGGTCGACGTGCAGGCCCATGTCGACATCGACGAGCGGCCGGTCTCCTCCAGCGCCATCCGGATCGCGCTCGCCGAGGGCCTCATTGACGAGGCCACCACCATGCTGGGCGCGCCCTGGTTCATCACCGGCGAGGTGATCCACGGCGAGAAGCGCGGCCGCGACCTCGGCTATCCCACCGCCAACATCCGCCTCGATGCCAATTGTGGCCTCAAGCACGGCATCTATGCGGTGCGGGTCAGCCGCGGCGCCGAGCGGCTGGACGGGGTGGCAAGCTTCGGCCGCCGTCCGACCTTTGATAATGGTGCGCCGCTGCTGGAAATCTTCCTGTTCGACTTCAAGGGCGACCTCTACGGACAAGCGCTCGACTGCGCCTTCGTCGGCTTCATCCGCGAGGAGCTGAAATTCGACAGCCTGGAGGCCCTGATCCGCCAGATGGACGACGATTCCGCCCGCGCCCGCGCCGTGCTGGCCGCCGCCCCGGACGCGTTTTCCGCGGCTTGGCGTGATCGATTGAGGCCCAAATCCGGCCCGCCGTACCTTTTGCGCTTCTACCTTTTGCGCTTCCCTTGGCCCCCTGCTATGGAGAGCCCATGTTTGCGCGGTGCATCATAGGGATTAGCGGCCCGGCTTCCGCCTGAGCCTGAAGGCTCGGCGCAAGACCGGGATTTCGTCGTTTCACCCCGCGATTCCAGTCGCTATCCGTTTCCGCGCCCTTCCGAGCCAGTCAGCCCCATGTCCGAAAAGCCGCAAAAGTCCGACGCCAAAGACTATTCCAAGACCCTTTATTTGCCGCAGACGGATTTCCCGATGCGCGCCGGCCTGCCGCAGCGCGAGCCGGAACTGCTGAAGTATTGGAACGACATCGGCCTCTACGACAAGCTGCGCCGGGAAGCCCAGGGCCGCGCCAAATTCGTGCTGCATGACGGCCCGCCCTACGCCAACGGCAACATCCATATCGGGCACGCGCTGAACAAGATCCTCAAGGACGTCGTGACCAAGAGCCAGCAGATGCTCGGCTTCGACTCCAATTACGTGCCGGGCTGGGACTGCCACGGCCTGCCGATCGAATGGAAGATCGAGGAGGAGAACTACCGCAAGAAGGGCAAGCAGAAGCCCGATTTCCGCGACTCCGCCGCGATGGTGGCGTTCCGCAAGGAATGCCGCGCCTATGCGACGCACTGGATCAACGTGCAGCGCGAGGAGTTCAAGCGGCTCGGCATCATCGGCGACTGGGATCATCCCTATCAGACGATGAGCTATCCGGCCGAAGCGCAGATCGCCCGCGAGCTGATGAAGTTCGCGGCCAACGGCACGCTGTATCGCGGCTCCAAGCCGGTGATGTGGAGCGTGGTCGAGAAGACCGCGCTTGCGGAAGCCGAGGTCGAGTACGAGGACTACACCTCCGACATGGTGTGGGTGAAGTTTCCCGTCACGTCACCGGCGCATGGCGCACTCGCCAGTGCCTCGGTCGTGATCTGGACCACCACGCCCTGGACGCTGCCCGGCAACCGCGCGATCTCGTTCTCGCCGAAAATCGCCTACGGCCTTTATAAGGTGACGGATGCGCCCGCCGACAACTGGGCCAAGACTGGCGATCTCCTGATCCTGGCCGATGCGCTCGCCGCAGAAGTGTTCAAGCAGGCGCGCGTCACGTCTTACGAGAAGGTGCGCGACATTCCCGGCGACACGCTGGATGCCGTGGAATGCGCCCATCCCCTGCGCGGGTTCGGTGGCGGTTACGAGTTCATCGTGCCGCTGCTCGCCGGCGAGCATGTCACCGACGACACCGGTACCGGCTTCGTGCACACCGCGCCGAGCCACGGCCGCGAGGACTTCGACGTCTGGACGGCCAACACCCGCGAGCTCGATGCGCGCGGCATCCCGACCGCGATCCCCTACACCGTCGACGAGAACGGCGCCTACACCGCGCAGGCCCCCGGCTTCACCGGCAAGCGCGTGCTCAACGACAAGGGCGAGAAGGGCGATGCCAACGAGGCCGTGATCAAGGCGCTGATCGAAGGCGGCAAGCTGCTCGCGCGCGGCCGCCTCAAGCACCAATATCCCCATTCGTGGCGCTCGAAGAAGCCGGTGATCTTCCGCAACACGCCGCAATGGTTCATCGCGATGGACAAGGACATCAACGATGACGGCCATGCGAAGAAGGGCGACACGCTGCGCGCCCGCGCGCTGCACGCGATCTCGGTCACGCAATGGGTGCCGCCGTCGGGCGAGAACCGCATCAACGGCATGATCGCCAACCGTCCGGACTGGGTGATCTCGCGCCAGCGCGCCTGGGGCGTGCCGATCGCCGTGTTCGTGCGCGAGAAGAGCGACGGCTCGGCAGAGATCCTGCAGGACGAGATCGTCAACCAGCGCATCGCCGAAGCCTTCATGGAGGAAGGCGCCGACGCCTGGTACATGGACGGCGCCCGCGAGCGCTTCCTCGGGTCCCGCGCGAGCGAGGACTGGAAGAAGGTCGACGACATCTGCGACGTCTGGTTCGATTCGGGCTCCACGCACGCCTTCGTGCTCGAGGATCGCCAGAACTTCCCGCAGCTCGGCAACATCGTCCGCAAGATCGACGGCGGCAACGACACCGTGATGTATCTGGAAGGCAGCGACCAGCATCGCGGCTGGTTTCATTCCTCGCTGCTGGAAAGCGCGGGCACGCGGGGCCGCGCGCCCTACGACATCGTGCTCACCCACGGCTTCACGCTCGACGAGAACGGCCGCAAGATGTCGAAGTCGCTCGGCAACACCGTCGAGCCGCAGAAGGTGATCAAGGATTCGGGCGCGGACATCCTGCGCCTGTGGGTCTGCGCCACCGACTATGCCGACGACCAGCGCATCGGCCCGGAGATCCTGAAGAACACCATCGAGACCTATCGCAAGCTGCGTAACTCGATCCGCTGGATGCTCGGTACGCTGCATCACTTCAAGGCGAGCGAGAAGGTCGCCTATGCCGAGATGCCCGAGCTCGAGCGGCTGATGCTGCACGAACTGGCCGGCCATGCCGAAACCGTTCGCAAGGCCTATGCCGCCTTCGACTACAAGACCGTCGTCGCGAGCCTCGCGGCCTTCATGAACTCCGAGCTTTCGGCGTTCTACTTCGATATCCGCAAGGACACGCTCTATTGCGACCCGCCGTCCTCGCCGGCGCGCAAGGCCGCGCTCACCACGATCGACCTGTTGTGCGATGCGCTCCTGAAGTGGCTTGCGCCGATCCTGAGCTTCACGACCGATGAAGCCTGGCGCATGTTCCGGCCGAACGCGGAGCCTTCGGTCCATCTGACCCTGTTTCCCGAAGGCATCGAGACGCTCCGCGACGACAAGCTCGCCGCGAAATGGGAGACGATCCGCAACGTCCGCCGCGTCGTCACCGGCGCGCTGGAGCTTGAGCGCGCCGCCAAGAACATCGGCTCGTCGCTCGAGGCCTCACCAGTGATCTATGTCGCCGACCGCGACATGCTGGCGACGCTGTTCGACACCGATCTCGCCGAGGTCTGCATCACCTCGAACTACGAGGTGCGTGAGGGCGAAGCGCCTGCGGGCGCGTTCCGTCTCGATGCGGTGCCCGGCGTCGCGGTCGTCGTCGAGAAGGCGGTCGGCACCAAATGCGCCCGCTCCTGGAAGATCTCGCCCCTGGTCGGTGAAGACCCTGAATACCCCGACGTCAGCCCGCGCGACGCCCAGGCGCTGCGCGAATGGAAGGCGCTGGGGGTGGGGGTCTGATCCCCGGCCATGACCCCGCTTCGCGCCGGCATCCTCGCGGCCGTGGTCACGCTGGTGGCCGACCAGGCCTCAAAGCTTTGGCTCCTGAACGTGTTCGACCTCGCCCGCCGCGGCGTAGTGAAGGTGACGCCGTTCTTCGACCTGGTGCTGGCCTGGAACATCGGCATCAGCTTCGGCTGGCTCCAGAACGACGGCCAGTCGGCGCAGATCGCGCTGATGGCGGTCAAGGTCGTCGCCGTGGTCGCCCTGGCGATCTGGATGGCCCGCTCGCACACCCTGCTCGCCACGGTCGCACTCGGGCTGATCATCGGCGGCGCGATCGGCAACGGCATCGACCGCTTCGCCTACGGCGCGGTGGTCGATTTCGCCCTGTTCCACATCGAGCTCGGCGGAAATACCTATAATTGGTATGTGTTTAACCTCGCGGACGTGGCCATCGTTGTCGGGGTGGCGGCGCTATTGTATGATTCCTTCTTGGGGGTACCCGCCGCAAAAGCGCCCTGATCCCGGCCGATACGGACCGGCAGGTGGAACCCTGCTTTTTGCGAGGATTGGCCGCGTGCGAGCGGCAAAGTGCAGCAATCTGCCACAATATGGAACAGGTACAGTGATGCGCAGCTCCGAGACCAGCGGTTCGATGGTTCGAGACCCCAAGGCAGGGTTCTGGCGGGCGTTGAAATTGTCCGCTGTCGCGCTCGGCATCGGCCTCGTCATGACGGCAGGCCCGGTCCGTGCCGGTGACGACGACGATGATGATGACGGGATGACCTTCGAAGAGAAGATCATCGACAATCTGATGTCCGGCATCGGCGCCAAGAGCATGGAAAAGCCCGGCATCGAATACCGCGAGCGCTCGCCGCTCGTCGTGCCGCCCAAGCTCGACCTGCCGCCTCCGGCAACCCAGGCCAAGAATGCTCCGAACTGGCCGAAGGACCCCGAAGAGAAGCGCCGCAAGGAAGCCATCGCAGCGCGCAAGAAGGCGACCAAGGCGACGGAGAACTGGCAGGCGGCCCAACCGCTGACGCCCGCCGAGATGAAGGCCGGCGAGGTCGCCGCAGCCCCCCGTACAAGCAATGACCCGATCCAGCCGGGCACCAACGGCAACCCGTCGCTCAGCCCCACCGAGCTCGGTTACGCCGGTGGTCTCTGGAACATGATGAAGGGCGGCAACAGCTCCGAAGAGAAGAAATTCACCAGCGAGCCGCCGCGCTCGTCGCTGGTCGAGCCGCCGCCGGGCTACCAGACGCCGTCCCCGAACTACGCCTATGGCGCCGGGCCGGACAAGTCGCGCCGGACCTATTTCGACATCATGTCGGGCAAGGAAAAGGAATAATAGCGCTCCTGCCCCACCGCGACATCCTGACAGGCGCATCCTGGCACCGGCGGCTTACGCACGCCGGACGCAGTCTGCATATTGCTTATCAGTAACTTGCCAGCGCGTTGAGTTCTCTGCTTCGTGACGCGAAGCCTCAGCCGCACGGTGTAGCATGCAGTGCCTCCGAGCCGGACATCCGGGTTCGGCCTTTTCATAAGGATTATGATGTCCTCTTACCGATCGGCCGCCTGCCTCCTTGCCGCGCTGCTTTCGACGAGTGTCCTCTCAGCCAGCGCCGCCCTCGCCCAGACCACGGTGACATCGGCCCCGCCCGCCAGCTTCACGCTCGCCAACGGCATGCAGGTCGTGGTGATCCCGGACCACCGCACGCCCGTGGTCACGGAGATGATCTGGTACAAGGTCGGCTCGGCCGACGAGACGCCGGGCAAGTCCGGGCTCGCGCACTTCCTCGAACATCTGATGTTCAAGGGCACCTCGAAGCATCCGGTCGGCGAATTCTCCCAGACCGTGCTCCGCGTCGGCGGCAACGAGAACGCCTCGACCTCGGTCGACTACACCAACTACTACCAGCGCGTGCCGAAAGAGCAGCTGCCGACCATGATGGAGTTCGAGGCCGATCGCATGACCGGCCTGATCCTTAAGGACGAGAACGTGCTGCCCGAGCGCGACGTCGTGCTCGAAGAGTACAACATGCGGGTCGCCAACAATCCGGACGCGCGGCTCAACGAGCAGATCATGGCCGCGCTCTATCTCAATCATCCCTACGGCCGGCCGGTGATCGGCTGGCACCAGGAGATCGAGAAGCTCGACCGCGAGGATGCGCTCGCCTTCTACCGCCGCTTCTACGCGCCGAACAACGCGATCCTCGTGATCGCCGGCGACGTGGAAGCCGCCGACATCCGCCCGCTGGTCGAGCGGAATTTCGGCTCCATTCCGGCCCAGCCCGCGATCCCGGAGCGGCGCATCCGTCCGCAGGAGCCGGAGCCGGCGGCGCCGCGCACGGTCACGCTGGCCGACCCGCGCGTCGAGCAGCCGAGCCTGCGCCGCTACTGTCTCGTACCGTCGGCGACGACCGCCGCCGCAGGTGAAAGCGCCGCCCTCGACGTGCTGGCGCAGCTGATGGGCAGCGGCAGCAATTCCTATCTCTACCGCGCGCTCGTGGTCGACAAGCCGCTCGCGGTGTCCGCCAGCGCCAGCTATTCGAGCATCTCGCTCGACCCGACCCAGTTCGCGATCTCGGCCTCGCCGAAACCGGGCGTCAGCTTTGCCGATGTCGAGCAAGTGGTCGACGGCGTCATCGCCGACATCGCACAGAACCCGATCCGCGCCGAGGACCTCGAGCGGGTCAAGACCCAGCTCATTGCGGAAGCGATCTACGCCCAGGACAACCAGGCGGTGCTGGCGCGCTGGTATGGCGGCGCGCTGACCACGGGCCTCTCGATCGAGGACATCAGGAGCTGGCCCGACCGCATTCGCGCGGTCACCGCCGAGCAGGTTCGCACTGTCGCGCAGAAATGGCTCGAGAAGAAGCGATCGGTGACGGGCTATCTGATCAAGGACACCAGTGCCGCCAAGCGCGAGGAGAAGCGTTCGTGACCTATCCCTTCCTTCGACGCGTTGCATTCTCGCTTGCCACCGGCGCGGCACTCGCGCTGGCTACGGTGTCGCCGTCACAGGCGGCTGCAAAAATCCAGCACCTGACTTCGCCGGGCGGCATCGAAGCCTGGTTCGTACAGGATGCGACGGTGCCGCTGATCGCCATGGAATATTCCTTTGCCGGCGGCTCGGCGCAGGATCCCAAGGACAAGTCCGGCGTCGCCAATCTGGTCGGCGACCTTCTCGACGAAGGCTCCGGCGATCTCGACTCCAAGACCTTCCATGAGCGGCTCGACCGCCGCGCCATCGAGCTCTCCTTCAGCGCCACCCGCGATACGTTCCGCGGCAGCCTGCGGATGCTGCGCGACAACAAGGACGAGGCCTTCGACCTGCTCAGGAGCGCGCTGACCTCGCCGCATTTCGACACCGCCGACGTCGAGCGCATCCGCTCACAGGTGATCTCGGGCCTGCGCCGCGAGACCACCAATCCGTCGTCGCTGGCGAGCCGCAAATTCCTGGAGGTCGCGTTCGGCGACCATCCCTATGGCCGGCAGACCAATGGCACGCTGGACAGCGTGCCGACCATCACGGTCGCCGACATGAAGGATTATGTCGGCCGCGTGATTGCGAAGGACGGGCTGAAGATCGCGGTGGTCGGCGACGTCGATCCGGCCACCCTCGGCAAGCTGCTCGACCACACTTTTGGTAGCCTGCCCGCAAAAGCCAATCTCACGCCGGTCGCCGACGTCGAGGCGGCAAAACCGCCGCAGCGCGCCTTCGTGCCGCTCGACGTGCCGCAGACCGTCATCACCTTCGGCGGCCCCGGCGTGAAGCGCAGCGATCCGAACTTCATGGCCGCCTATGTCGTCAACCACATCCTGGGCGGCGGCGGATTGTCCTCCCGGCTCTATCGCGAGGTACGCGAGAAGCGCGGGCTGGCTTATTCCGTGTTCGAATCGCTGCTCTGGATGGAGCATTCGGCGGTCTTCATCGGCAACACCGGCACCCGCGCCGACCGGGCCGGCGACACCATCGACGCCATCGACAAGGAAGTGCGCCGCATCGCCGAGGAGGGCCCGACGCAGAAGGAGCTCGACGAAGCCAAGTCCTACCTCAAGGGCTCGCAGATGCTGGCGCTGGATACCTCCTCGAAGCTCGCGCAGGCGCTGCTGCAATACCAGCAGGACAAGCTGCCGATCGACTATATCGAGAAGCGCAACGCCATCGTCGAGGCGGTGACACTGGACGACGCCAAGGCCGCCGCCAAGCGCCTCTGGGGCCAGGGCCTCCTGACCGTCGTCGTCGGCCGCGCCCCACAGGCGGCCGCGGCACCGGCGACGAAGTCGAACTGACGTCCCCTGACGTTTCCTGAAATGGCCGGGCTCGCCCGGCCATTTGCGTTTCCAGGATGCGCCATTGCCGAACGTGGACGTCCGCGATATGTCCGGACATCACGAATGGTGCCAGCATGCTGCGGATATCCCGCGATCTCGTCATCGACGAGGACGATATCGAGATCGGCTTCGTCCGCGCCTCCGGCCCGGGCGGGCAGAACGTCAACAAGGTCTCGACCTCGGCCCAGCTGCGCTTCGACACGCGCAAGCTGACCTTGCCGGAGGATGCGGTGATCCGGCTCGCCCGCATCGCCGGCCAGCGCATGACCAAGGACGGCGTGATCGTGATCCACGCCCAGCGCTTCCGCACCCAGGAGCGTAACCGTCAGGACGCCATCGACCGGCTCACCGAGATCCTGACCGAAGCGATGATACGGCCAAAGCCGCGCCGCGCGACACGGCCGACCTTTGGCTCCAAGCAGCGCCGGCTCGACGGCAAGAAGCGCCGCAGCGACATCAAGGCAGGGCGCGGCGGCGGCCGCTTCGACGACTAGCAAAGCAGACCCAGTCAAAAAAACTCCGGCCGCGGGGCGACCGGAGTCTGCTTGCTTCACCCGGCGGGACTAGTAACGCTTGGCCGGGGCTGCACCGCCCGTCGCGGAATCGTCGGCGGTTCCCTTATGCGCAGCGCTACCGGTGGTGCCGACCGTGCCCCTGGTGCCTTTGGTCGACTTCATGCCCGTCTTCTCGCCCGCCGCGCCCGGCTGAGCATTCATCTCCTCATCCCCGCTGCCCATTGTGCTGCCCTGCATCGATTTGCCTTGCACGGCGCCGCCCGTCTTGGCGGGTGGCGCGCCTTGCGCGAGAACCGGCGTCGCAATGAGAGCCGACAGAGCGCATGCGATCATCGAGGTCTTCACCAACTTCATCCATTTCTCCTGGATTTTTCCGCGACGAATGGCTCGGCTGCATCCTGCGCCGCTCACCTGCACCGGGTCATTGCATCGCGTAGAGAGTTCAAGCGGCGCGGTCGTCATGCAATGCGCATGGTGTGGTGATCGTTTAGGGATTTGACGGCGGTTTCGCGGAATTGTGCTCCGCATATAAGGCATTGCGGAACACACGCGGCCACCAGTGTCTCCGCGCGCATCGAAACAGCCCGCTACTACCACCGCATCTTTGACGCCGCCTAGAGTTTGCGCACGTTGATGTGGATGGGCGGATTCTTGGCGATGCGCGCAATCGTGCTGGGATTGTGCACCGCGATGGTGCTGGTGACGCGGGTTGCCGATGCGCAAATGCCCTTGCCGGCCGCCAAGCCGCCGGATGGCGCGACGCTGTTCAAACAGCAATGCGCGGTGTGCCACACGACAAGCCTGTCAGAGCCGGCGCGGCAAGGCCCACCGCTGGTGAAGGTCGTCGGCCGTCCCGCCGGCAAGACCGAAGGTTTTAAATACTCGGAGGCGCTGTCGAAAGTGGACTTCGCCTGGGACGAGACCAGGCTCGACGCCTGGCTGAGCAATCCGCAAGCCGTCATTCCCGGCGTGACCATGGTCTACCGGCAGGCGAAGCCGGAGACGCGCGCCGCCATCATCACCTACCTGAAGGAGCTGAACTGAATGGCAAAGCCCGTTCATTCCATGATCCGCGTGCTCGACGAGGCCCGCTCGCTCGACTTCTACAAGCGCGCCTTCGGCTTGGAGGTCGCCGACCATCTGAAATTTTCGGACTTTGCCCTGATCTATCTGCGTCATCCCTCCTCACCTTTCGAGGTCGAGCTGACGGTGAATTTCGATCGCAAGGAGCCGTACCAGCTCGGCGACGGCTACGGACATATTGCCGTGGTGGTCGAGGATCTCGATACCGAACATGCCCGCTTCGAGCGCGAGAAGCTCGCACCGGGACCGCTGCACGACTTCAAGCACGACGGCAAGACGCTGGCGCGCTTCTTCTTCGTCAGCGATCCCGATGGCTACAAGATCGAGGTGATCCAGCGAGGGGGTCGTTTCGGCTGATCAAAATCACAAAAATCCAAATCACAAAATCTACGGAGGAATGCCATGAGAGAAGTCGATCGTCGAAGCAAGCACAGCCGCCGCGTCTTTCTCAAGGGCGCGGCGACCGCCGTTCCGGTCGTCGCTGTCGCGACCAGCGTCGCCGTCAGCATCGAGGATGCCTGGGCGGATGATGCCAGCACGCTCTCGCCCGCAACGATGAAGACGCTGCTGAAGGTCGCGCGCGACATCTATCCGCACGACGTCCTCGGCGACAGCTACTACATCACCGCGATCAAGCCGTGGGACGGCAAGGCGGCCAAGGACCCCGCCGTCAAGTCTCTGATCAGCGACGGCATCACGCGGCTCGATCAGAACGCGCGGGATCGGCACAAGGTGGCTTACGCCGAAGTGCCATGGGAAGCCGACCGCGTGGTGCTGCTGACGGAGATCGAGCAGAGCGACTTCTTCCAGAAGGTGCGCGGCGACCTCGTGGTGTCGCTCTACAACCAGAAAGAGGTCTGGCCGCGGTTCGGCTACGAAGGCTCCTCCGCAGAGCACGGCGGCTACATCAACCGCGGCTTTGCCGACATCGACTGGCTGCCGAAGGCTTAAGGCTCACCCAACGGTTCAGGAGAACGCATATGGCAAAATTCGATCTGAACGACTCCAGCGTTGTGGTGATCGTCGGCTCCGGTGCCGGCGGCGGCACGCTGGGCAACGAGCTCGCGCAGAAGGGCGTCAAGGTGGTGATCCTCGAAGCAGGTCCCCGCATCGAGAACCAGGACTTCGTCAACGACGAGTGGGAGAGCTTTTCCCAGCTCGCCTGGACCGATGCCCGCACCACGTCGGGGACATGGCGCGTCGCCAAGGACTTCTCTGGCCTGCCCGCCTGGATCGTCAAGGCGGTCGGCGGCTCGACCACACACTGGGCCGGCGCATCGCTGCGCTTCGACGAGCACGAGTTCAAGGTGAAGAGCACCTACGGCAACATTCCCGGCGCCAATCTTTTGGACTGGCCGGTGACGCTCGCGGAAATCGAGCCGTGGTACGCCAAGGCTGAGAACAAGATGGGCGTGACCCGCACCAACGGCATTCCCGGACTGCCCGGCAATAATAATTTCAAGGTGCTGGAGGCCGGTGCGAAGAAGCTTGGCTACAAAACCGTGCACACCGGCAACATGGCCATCAACAGCCAGCCGCGTGACGGCCGCGGCGCCTGCCAGCAGATCGGCTTCTGCTTCCAGGGCTGCAAATCCGGCGCGAAATGGTCGACGCTCTACACCGAAATCCCCAAGGGCGAGGCGACCGGCAATCTCGAAGTACGGCCGAGCAGCATGGCGGTCAAGATCGAGCACGACGCCTCCGGCAAGGTGACCGGCGTTGTCTATGCCGACGAGAGTGGCGCGATGCAGCGCCAGAAGGCGCGCGTCGTCGCGGTGGCCGGCAACTCGATTGAAAGCCCGCGGTTGCTGTTGAACAGTGCCTCGACCATGTTCCCCGATGGCCTCGGCAATTCATCGGGCCAGGTCGGCCGCAACTACATGCGGCACATGACCGGCAGCGTCTACGCCGTGTTCGAGAAGTCGGTGCACATGTATCGCGGCACCACCATGGCCGGCATTATCCGTGATGAATCCGCCAACAATCCGAAGCGCGGCTTCGTCGGCGGCTACGAGATGGAGACGCTGTCGATTGGCCTGCCGTTCATGGCGGCCTTCCTCAATCCCGGCGCCTGGGGCCGTCCGTTCACCGCGGCGCTCGACGGCTATCCCAGGATGGCCGGCATGTGGCTGGTCGGCGAGGACATGCCGCAGGAGACCAACCGCATCACGCTCGACCCCGTCGTCAAAGACAAGTTCGGCCAAGCGGTCGCGAGCGTCCATTTCGACGACCATCCCAACGACCTCGCGATGCGCGCACATGCCTACAAGCAGGGTGCGGCCGTCTACGACGCCGTCGGCGCCACCGTGACCTATCCAACGCCACCCTATCCGAGCACGCACAATCTCGGCACCAACAGGATGAGCGAGAAACCGCGGGATGGCGTGGTCAACAAGTTCGGACAGAGCCACGACGTCAAGAATCTGTTCGTCTCGGATGGCAGTCAGTTCACCAGCGGGGCGGCGTGCAATCCGACGCTGACCATCGTCGCGCTCGCGATCCGGCAGGCTGATTACATCGCCGGCGCGATGCAGAAAAAGGAGATCTGACGTCGGGCGTTATCCCGTCTGATTGGAAGAACGTGGCAGGCATTTCGCTTGCGGCCATCCTTCGAGACGCCCGCCTACGGCGGGCCCTCAGGATGAGGTCGTGTTGCGCGGCGAGATATCAGACCCTCATGGTGAGGAGCCCGCCGAGGCGGGCGTCTCGAACCATGCAGGCCAAGAACGTTCGGCATGATGGCATTGAGAATGCGGATGCGGGCCGCCACAGCAACGGCTACTCGGCCGCATCGAGGATGGGCGCGACGGTTGCCTTGAACTCCTGCACCTGCGTCACGCTCCGGGAGCGGTAGATCAGGCAGGAGCAGCGCAGCAGCGAGGCGAAATTATTGACCTCGCCGTGATGGTCGAGCACCTCATTGTAGAGCGTGGTCAGGAACTTGCCGACGCTCATGCTCTCCTTGGCCGCGATCTCCTCCAGCGTGTCCCAGAACGCCATTTCCAGCCGGATCGAGGTGCAGTGCCCGCCGATCCGCAACGAGCGGGTCTGGGATTCGTAGTTGCGTTGGGGCTGGTGCGCGAAGAAATTGCACATGGCGTCCTCCCGTCCTGTTGCCATTTTTTCACGATGCTACACCGCTGCCCGTGCCCCCACAATCAGGACGGCAGGCAGGGCGACCGCTCCGTCCCGGTTGCGCAATTTTCTCGAACGTCCAATCCCTTCAATGTGATAGGCATCCCTCTTCCCCAGCCCGCCACACGGCTGTTGCCCAACACATGCTTTTGACGCAACACGGCCTAGAATAGCGCCGTCAGCGAATCCAGATCGAAAGCCCCATGCCCGTCCGCCAGCTGCCAGAGCAAGTCGTCAACCGCATCGCCGCCGGCGAGGTGGTCGAACGTCCGGCAAGCGTGGTCAAGGAACTGGTCGAGAACGCCATCGATGCCGGTGCGAGCCGGATCGACGTCTTCACCGATGGCGGCGGGCGGCGGCGGATCGGGATCACCGACGACGGCAGCGGCATGACCGCGAAGGACCTCGCGCTCGCGGTCGAACGCCATGCCACCTCCAAGCTCGACGACGAGGACCTGCTCCAGATCCGCACGCTCGGGTTCCGCGGCGAGGCGCTGCCCTCGATCGGCTCCGTGGCGCGTCTTTCCATCACCACGCGGCACGCGAGCGAGCCGCATGCCTGGGCGCTGTCAGTCGAGGGCGGCGACAAGTCCGAGATCATGCCGGCCGCGCTGGCGCATGGCACGCGCGTCGAGGTCAACGACCTCTTCTATGCAACGCCCGCGCGGCTGAAATTCCTGAAGACCGATCGCACCGAGGCGGAGGCGATCCGCGAGGTGGTCAGGCGCCTCGCCATGGCGCGGCCCGACGTCGCCTTCACGCTCGCGGGCGAGGAGCGCGCGCCGGTGACCTGGACCGCCGCGCTGCCCGGCGCCGCCGGACGGCTGACGCGGCTCGGCGATATCCTCGGCGCAGAATTCCGCAGCCACGCCATCGAGGTCCACGCCGAGCGCGAGGGCGTCGTCATCGCCGGCTATGCCGCGGCGCCGGCGCTCACCAAGGCCAACGCGCTCGGGCAATATCTCTTCGTCAACGGCCGCCCGGTGCGCGACAAGCTGATCCTCGGCGCCGTGCGCGGGGCCTATGCCGACTATCTGCCGCGCGACCGCCATCCGGTGCTGGCGTTGTTCGTCACGCTCGATCCGCGCGAGGTCGATGCCAACGTGCATCCGGCCAAGACCGAGGTGCGCTTCCGCAATGCCGGCCTCGTGCGCGCGCTGATCGTGCACGGATTGAAGGACGCGCTCGCGCGCGAGGGCCGGCGCACGGCCGCCAACAGTGGCGAGAGCGCATTGTCCTCGTTCCGGCCCGCTTTCACGCCACGGCCTGCGAGCTGGGACTGGCGGGCTTCGCCATCCGCCCCGGTCGCGCCGATGCCGTCCTTCGAAGGTGCGGCCGCACCCGCCTTCGCCGAGCGCGCGCAGGCCGCGTTCGACGTCGGCGCACCTAGTGCGGACGTGCGGTTCGAGACGCAACCGACGGCTGACCTGGTCGACCGTCCGCTCGGCGCGGCGCGCACGCAGATCCACGAGACCTACATCGTCTCGCAGACCCGCGACGGCCTGATCATCGTCGATCAGCATGCCGCGCATGAGCGCATCGTCTACGAGCGGCTGAAGGCCTCGCTCGCCGCCAATGGCGTGCAGCGGCAGATCCTCCTGATTCCCGAGATCGTCGAGATGGACGAGGCGACAGTCGAGCGCCTGCTGGAGCGCAGCGAGGAGCTTGCGTCGTTTGGGCTGGCGATCGAATCCTTCGGCCCCGGCGCGGTCGCGGTGCGCGAGACGCCGTCGCTGCTCGGCAAGACCAATGCGGGCGGGCTGCTCCGCGATCTCTCCGAGCATATGGCCGAATGGGACGAGGCGCTGCCGCTGGAGCGCCGCCTGATGCACGTCGCCGCGACCATGGCCTGCCACGGATCGGTGCGCGCCGGCCGCCGGCTGCGGCCGGAGGAAATGAACGCCCTGCTCCGCGAGATGGAGGACACCCCGAACTCCGGCCAGTGCAATCACGGCCGGCCGACCTATGTCGAGCTGAAGCTGAGCGATGTGGAGAAGCTGTTCGGGCGGCGATGATTTCGTAGGGTGGGCAAAGCGAAGCGTGCCCACCACCTATCGCGATCGCAGAAAGTTGGTGGGCACGGCGCGTTGCGCCTTTGCCCACCCTACGGCAGCGAGACTACGGCTTCCTCAAAAACACGAACTCCGTGTCGTCATACGCCCGCCGCTCCAATTCCTCGAAACCTTCCGGCGTCACGAACTCCGCAGCCTTAGCCTCTTCCACCACGAGCAGCGCGCCCGGCGTGAGCCAGCCACCATCGCGCAAGCTCGCAAGCGCCTTCTCCGCAAATCCCTTGCCATAGGGCGGATCGAGGAACACCAGCGAGAACGGCTCGACGGGATGCGCAGGGCCGAGATCGGTCGCATCGCGGCGATAGACCTTGGTCACGCCGCCAAGGCCGAGCGTCTCGACATTGTTGCGCAACAGCGCGCGCGCTTCCGCGCCGTTGTCGACGAACAGTGTGAACTTTGCGCCGCGCGAGGACGCCTCGATGCCGAGCGCGCCGGTGCCGGCGAAGAGATCGAGCACGCGCGCATCCTCGATCGGATCGTCATAGGCGTGCACGAGGATGTTGAACACGGACTCGCGCAGGCGGTCCGCCGTGGGGCGGATGTCGCGCGAGGACGGTGAGGCGAGATTGCGCCCCTTCAAACGACCGCCGACGACGCGCAATCAGTCCTCCCGCGGCGTCAAATCGCGCTTGCCGTGATAGCCGCGCTTGGGGCGGCGCGGCGGGCCGTAGCCGTTGGCCTCGGACTCGTTGCGCTCGCGCGCTTCCTCGCTGCCGGTGCGCTGTACCAGCACACGGCGGCCCTTGCGATCGTTGATCACGTCACGCTTGCTGGCGGGCTTCTTCTCGCGTGGCGCTTCGCCGTCGGGTGAAGAAGATTTCTTCGGCACGTCGAACTGCGCGCCCGACTTCTCGATCACCTTGTCGCCGAGCTGATCACGCAGCACGCGCGACTTGATCTCCTCGACCTGGCCTTCGGGGACCTCGCCGAGCTGGAACGGTCCGTAGGACACGCGGATCAGCCGGTTCACTTCGAGCCCGAGATGGGCGCAGACGTTGCGCACCTCGCGGTTCTTGCCTTCGCGGATCGCGAACACCAGCCAGACATTGGCACCCTGATCACGCTCCAGCGTCGCCTCGATCGGGCCGTATTTGACGCCTTCGACCTCGATGCCTTCCTTCAATTGATCGAGCTGGGCCTGCGTGACGTCGCCATGGGCGCGAACGCGGTAGCGGCGCAGCCAGCCGGTGTCCGGCAGCTCGAGCGTGCGCGCGAGCCCGCCATCATTGGTGAGCAGCAGCAGGCCTTCGGTGTTGAAGTCGAGGCGGCCGATCGAGATCAGCCGCGGCAGGCCTTCGGGCAGATTGTCGAACACGGTCGGACGGCCCTCAGGGTCGTCATGCGTGGTCATCAGGCCGCGCGGCTTGTGGTAGAGGAACAGCCGCGTGCGCTCACGCTCCGGCAACGGCTTGCCGTCGACAGTGACGACATCGTTCGAGGTGATGTCGAGCGCCGGTGAATTGATGACGCGGCCGTTGACGGAGACGCGCCCCTGCGTGACCATCTCCTCGGCGTCGCGGCGCGAGGCGAGGCCCGCACGCGACAGCACTTTTGCGATACGCTCGCCGGCCTTCTTCGGCTTCGGTGCTTCGTCACGGCGCGGACGGCCCTCGAAATCCCGATCACGGTCACGATAGGCGCCGCGACCGCCGAAGGCGGGGCGCTTCTCGAAGATCCTGCTCTCATCCTCGTTTTCACGGCGCGGACGGTCGCCGAAGCGGCCTTCGTTGCGCGGATGCTCGTGCCAGTCGGAGCGGCCCTCAGAGCGCTCGCGCGGACGATTGAATTTGGGACGGTCACCGCCGCGTTCGCCATCGCCATCACGACGGGGCCGATCGAATTTCGGACGGTCGTCGCGCGGGCGATCGAACTTGGGTCGATCGAACTTGGGCCGCTCGCGGAACGGACGATCGCCGGACGCGCGATCGTCGCGCGAGCGCGAGAAACGCGGACGGTCATCGCCGCCACCCTGCCGATCGTCGCGCTTCTGCCAGGGCTTGTCTTCGCTGCGGTCGCGGCCGCCGAAATCCTTGCGCGGACCCTTGCTGAAGTCCTTGCGCGGCGGACGATCGCCACGCGGACCCGCGTCGCGCTTCTGCCACGGCTTTGAATCGCTGCGCTCGCCGCGATCGCGCGGGCGGTCGCCGAAGTCGCGCGGGCGGTCGCTGCGATCCCCACGGTCGCGCTCGCGATCCGGTGCGCCGCGCGAAAACTTCCGCTCGCCGTCGAACTTGCGTTCCGGGCGGTCGCCACGCGGCGCGTAGGGCCGCTTGTCGCCGAACTTCTTGTCACCGAACCGGCCGGCGGGACGGGAATCGTCGCGATCCCGGCTGCGCGGCGGACGGTCGTCACGGCCATAGGACGGACGATCACCACGCGGCTTGAATGGCCGCTTCTCGCCATCGCGCGAGCCGCGATCGGAGAACGGGCGGTCGCCGCGCGGCTTGAAGCTGCGCTCGCCGCGCTCCTCACCACCACGGTCGTCGCGCTTGAATTTCGGACGGTCGCTGAAATCGCGGCGCGGGGCATCGCCCTCCTCGCGGCGGCGGAACGGACGATCCCCGCGGTCGGCGCGAGGCGGACGGCTGTCGCGGTCGCCACGGGGCGGGCGGGCGTCGCCCCTGCCCTCAGGGCCGCGCTTGGCGAATTTCTTCTCAGGGCCACGCGGCTTGCCGGACCGGCCCTTGGGCGGGCCTCCCCTTGCCGGGCCTCGATCACGCCGGCCGCGGGAATCGTTGTCTTTGTCGCTGTCGCGAGGCATGAATAATCTCACTTAGGGGGTGGCCAGAAAGCATTGTGCGCGCTCGTTTCGAGCCGCATGCTCAGGCAAATCCGGTATTCACTCTTGCTGAAGGCGGAGCTACTAGCAGGTTTCTGACGATGATACGAGGCTTGAAAGCCCCCTCTTTCATGGATTTGGCGCTCAAAACGGCCGAAAATGCCGGAAAGGCGGGCGAAGTTCCGATCGGATGCGTCGTGGTCCGCAATTACGAGGTCATCGCCACCGCGGCGAACCGGACGCTGACCGATTACGACCCGACCGCCCATGCCGAGATCATTGCGCTGCGCGAGGCCGCCAAAAAGATCGGCAGCGAGCGCCTGGTCGACTGCGACCTCTACGTGACGCTGGAGCCCTGCACCATGTGTGCGGGCGCGATCTCCTTTGCAAGGGTCAGGCGGCTCTATTACGGCGCCGCCGATCCCAAGGGCGGCGCGGTCGAGTCCGGCGTGCGGTTCTTCGCTTCGCCCACCTGCCATCATGCGCCGGACGTCTATTCCGGGGTCGGCGAGAGCGAGGCGGCGCGGCTGCTCAGGGACTTCTTTCGGGAGCGGCGGTAGATTCACATATTCCGCCGTCATGCCCCGCGAAGGCGGGGCATCCAGTACGCCGCGGCCTATCGATCAACCACCACCGTCTCGGAGTACTGGATCGCCCGGTCAAGCCGGGCGATGACAGTTGTGTGTGTCGCGACAGCTTAGTTCAGCCTGCGAAGAACTCGCGCAGCGCCTTTGCGGTGGCGTCCGGGTTCTCCTCGGTGAGGAAATGGCCGGAGTCCACCGGCATGCCGTCGACGTTGGTCGCCCATTGCTTCCACGTATCGAGCGGCGTCGCGGCGGCCTGGGCGATGCCCGCGCCACCCCAGAGGGCCAGCATCGGCACCGTGATCTTCTTGCCGGCCTCGAAATCGGTCTTGTCTAGGTCGTAATCGAAATAGGCGCCGGCGCGGTAGTCCTCGCACATCGCATGCACGCGGGCGGGATCGCGGAACGGGGCGATGTAATGTTCCAGTGCGCGCTCGTCGATGGCGTCCAGCGTCTTCGACTTGGTCTGGCTCGCCATCTTGAAGCGCAGGAAGAACTCGCCATTGCCCGAGATCAGCGTCTCCGGCAGCGGCGCCGGCTGGGCGAGGAAGGTCCAGTGATAGATCTTCAGCGCGTAGGCGCGGTTCATCCGCTCCCAGTAATTATAGGTCGGCAGGATATCGAGCACCGCAAGGCGCGACAGCCGGCCGGGATGATCGAGCGCCAGCCGATACGACACCCGGCCGCCGCGGTCGTGGCCGGCAAGCGCGAAGTGGACGTGGCCGAGTTGCTCCATCGCCTCGACCATGGCCTTGGCCATCGCGCGCTTGCTGTAGGGGATGTGCTGCGCATCGCTCTCGGGCATGTCGGACCAGCCATAGCCCGGCAGATCGGCAATGATCAGCGTGAACTTGTCGGCGAGCTGCGGCGCCACGCGGTGCCACATCACGTTGGTCTCGGAGAAGCCGTGCAGCAGCAGCAGCGGCGGCCCCTTGCCGCCGACGCGGGCGAAGATGCGGCCGAAGGAGGTGTTGACCCACTCGGAGCCAAAGCCCGGATAGAGGTCGGCGAGATCGGACATCTTCTGCATCCATATCTGGTCAGTCCTGTCTGGTCAGTCCTGGGCCGCCTCAAACAAAAATGTCGAAAACAACCCCATGCACAGTAGCACGGTCGTCACCTGTGAGGGTTGCTACCCCCAACAGGCGATTGCGCAATTTTGGAATGTCGATGTGGCGGGGCGGAGGCACGCGGCAATCTTGATGCCACCATGCGTGTATTCCGGAAAAAAGCCTGTCAGCCCCGGGCCTTCTCGGCTTCCACCGCCTGCCAGCCGATGTCGCGGCGGCAGAAGCCTTCCGGCCAGTTGATGCGGTCGACGGCCTGATAGGCACGCGCCTGCGCCTCGGTCACGGTCTTGCCGAGCGCGCACACGTTGAGCACGCGGCCGCCATTGGCGAGGATCGCGCCGTCCTCCTCGACCGTGCCCGCATGGAATATCTCGGCGGTCTCGACCTTGGCGGCGTCATCGAGCCCTTCGATGCGCGTGCCCTTCTGATAGTCGCCGGGATAGCCCTTCGCCGCCATCACCACGGTGAGCGCGGAGTCCGGATGCCAGCGCAGGTCGAAGTGCTTAAGCTCCCCGTCGCAGGAGGCGAGGAACGCCGGCACGATGTCGGATATCATCCGCAGCATCAGCACCTGACACTCGGGATCGCCGAAGCGAACGTTGAACTCGAACAGCTTTGGGCCATGGGTGGTCAGCATGATCCCGGCGTAAAGTATGCCGCGGAACGGCGTGCCGCGCTGCTTCATGCCGGCGACCGTCGGCAAAATGATCTTTGCCATGATCGCATCGTGGATCGCGGGCGTGACCAGCGGCGTCGGCGAATAGGCGCCCATGCCGCCGGTGTTCGGGCCGACGTCGTGGTCGAACACCCGCTTGTGGTCCTGCGCGGAAGCGAGAGGGATGGCGGTCTCGCCGTCGCACAGCGCGAAGAAGCTGATCTCGCGGCCCGGCAGAAATTCCTCGATCACGACCTCGGCGCCGGCATCGCCAAAGGCGCCCTCGAACATCATGGCGATGGCGTCCTCGGCCTCGCGCACGGTCTTGGCGACCACGACGCCCTTGCCGGCGGCAAGGCCGTCGGCCTTGACCACAATCGGCGCACCCTGGCTCTGCACGTAGGCACGCGCATCATTGGCGTTGGTGAAGCGCTTGTAGGCGCCGGTCGGAATGCCGAATTCGGTGCACAGCGCCTTGGTGAACCCCTTGGAGCTTTCAAGCTGCGCCGCCACCCCGCTCGGCCCGAACGCCTTGATGCCGGCGGCGGTGAGGTCGTCGACGATGCCGGCGGCCAGCGGCGTCTCCGGGCCGACCACCACGAGCTCGACCGCATTCGTCTTGCAGAAGTCGATCACCGCGGCATGGTCGGCGACATCGAGCGCCACGCATTCCGCCTCCCGCGCGATGCCGGCATTGCCGGGCGCGCACCAGAACTTGGTCACCAGGGGGGAGGCTGCGATTTTCCACGCCAGGGCATGTTCGCGGCCGCCGGAACCGAGCAGGAGAATGTGCATCGAGGGCTCAGAATAAGGGGTTTGCTGGTGCCGGAGGTCGCACGAATCGCCGCGGGTCTCAAGGGGAAACGCCCCGAACTCCCCGTCATTCCGGGGGCGCGGCGAAGCCCGCTTTCCTTCTCCCCTTGCGGGAGAAGGTGGCGCGAAGCGCCGGATGAGGGGTATCTATCCACACGCATAAAAGCTCGTGGAGGCAGCCCCCTCACCCGAGTGAGCCTGCGTCCACCGGCGGAGATGCCCTCTCCCGCAAGGGGAGAGGGCACAACAATCTGCACCGCGTCAGCGACGCCCGAGAACGACAATCGCCGCTACACCTGCTTCCCCGCAATGATCTCCTGCAGCGTCGCGACATGGCGTGCGAAGGCGCCGCGGCCGGCGGCGGTGGCGGTGACCGTGGTCTGCGGTTTCTTGCCGACGAAGGCCTTGTCGACCGAGACGTAGCCCGCCTTCGCCAGCGTCTCGATGTGTGCGCCGAGATTGCCGTCGGTGGCGCCGGTGAGCTTTTTCAGCCTCGAAAATTCCAGACCTGCAGTCGCAGGCAGCGCGTTCAATGCCGCCATGATCTTGAGCCGCAGCGGCTGGTGGATGATGTCGTCGAGCTCGGCCATGCGCTAGATCCGCCGCATCCAAAGGCCGCCGAGGATCAGACCGCCGCCATTGACGAACGCCATCCAGAGCGGGAACGCCTCTCCGATGTAGAAGAACCCAATCAGTGTCAGCGCAGCGATGCCAAGACCGATCGCGACGAAGGCGTAGCCGAACCAGAGACCCGCCAGCGTATAGAACAGCATGAAGTAGAGCGGCCAGAACGCGCCGAGCTGGCGTGGACCGAAATGGCCGACGACGTTGGTGCAGAGATAGCCGAAGGCGAAGAACAGCACGAAGACCAGAACGAGCCTGACATCGAAGGCGGCACCATGCGGACGGGGTGATGGATTGAGCAACCGGATTCCGACCAGACCGCCGACGCCCAGAACGTCCACGGCAACCCAGGCGTGGACCGCGTAGACCGGCCAGAGCCAGGTCACGAGATTGCCTGCGAACACCAGGACTCCCCACCAGACCGCTGCGAGGCTTGCGAGCTCGTAGAGCTGCGATTGCTTCACGCGCTGGACGATGTCGTCGATGTCGGCCAACGCTGCAGACGCCTCCTTGCTGTCGATCATGACTGGCCTGCTCCGCGCGTTGCCACGTCCTCGGCGATTGCATTGACCGCCTTCGGGTTGGTGACCATGCCCATGTGATTGACGCCGTCGATCATCTTGACGTCGACCGACGGCTTCACCGCCTGCACGGTCTCGGCATATTTGTCCGAGATCATCATCTCGTCCTCGGCACCGCCGAAAATCGTCATCGAATGAGTCACCGCCGGAAAATCGAGGCGATAGCCGCGCGTCGCAAAGTTGCGCATCAGGCGATCGGAATAGGTCGGCACCAGGATCCGCTCCGAGTTCGGCGGCACGGCGAAGGCGAGCACTGGAAGCTGCGAACAACAGTCGATGCCGAGCTTGCGCAGCGCCGCCAGCCCGAAGTAGCGCGGAAGGTCAGCATTGGCCCAACCGCCGGCGTGCGGTTTGTTGGTCGGCGCGTCGTAGCCGAGATAGGGCGCAATCAGGACGGTGCGGACGAACAGGTCCTGCATGATCGGCGTCGCGGCAACGCGCAGCGAGAAGCCGGCGCCGGCGGAATGGCCGATCAAGGTCAGTGGCAAATCGGGCGCGCTCTTGCGGACATGGGCGACGAAGTCGACCAGATCGTCCTCGAGCTGGCCGACATAGCCGATATCACCGCGCGTGCCGGAGGCGCCGTGGCCGCGCGTATCGAGTGCCCAGGTCTCGACGCCGTGCGCGGCGAATGCTGCCGTCAGGGCATGGTTCACGGTGCCGGAGGAACCGGACGATCCATGGATGAAGATGGCGCCGCGGTCGGTGGCCGTCCCCTTCGGCGCGTAGTGCCGGAAGCCAAGCCAGGTACCGTCGCGGGCCTGGAACCGCTCCAGCGGCGGGAGGGTGGACCAGTCGATCCCCTTGGCGGAGTCCGAGACTGAGCGCATCTCCGCAGGTCGTTCCAGCGGCGTCGCGATCAGGGCGGTGAGCAGCAGCGCGACTGCGCCAACCGCGCACAGGCCCCATTTCAACAGGCTTAGAGAACCTCGCAGCAGCCGCATCGCCATCGCAAACTCCCTCGAACTGATCATCGATAGAGAACTCTATATTACAGAGTACTCTTCATATCAATCCCCGGATTGGCGCTGCGCCGCGAAAATCCTTAACGTCGGGTCTGACCCCAAAATGCCGAATCGTTTGCCGATGCCGCCTGCGGAACCACTGCTCAACGCCCCCGAATTCACCGTCTCCGAGCTCTCGCAGTCCCTGAAGCGGACGGTCGAGGACGCCTTTGGCCATGTCCGGGTCCGCGGCGAGATTTCCGGTTTCCGCGGCGCCCACTCCTCCGGCCACTGCTATTTCGCGCTCAAGGACGAGAGCGCCAAGATCGAGGCGGTGATCTGGAAGGGCGTGCACGGGCGGATGCGCTTCAAGCCCCAGGAAGGGCTCGAGGTCATCGCCACCGGCAAGCTCACGACCTATCCGGGCTCCTCAAAATACCAGATCGTGATCGAGGCGCTGGAGCCGGCTGGCATCGGCGCGCTGATGGCGCTGATGGAGGAGCGCAAGAAGAAGCTCGCCGCCGAGGGCCTGTTCGACGAGGCGCGCAAGCAGTTGCTGCCCTGGCTGCCGGAGGTGATCGGCGTGGTGACCTCGCCGACCGGCGCCGTCATCCGTGACATCCTGCATCGGCTTGAGGACCGCTTTCCCCGCCACGTGCTGGTGTGGCCGGTCAAGGTGCAGGGCGAAGGCTCGGCCGAGCAGGTCGCAGCCGCGATCCGCGGCTTCAATGCGCTGCCCGAGGGCGGCAAGATTCCGCGGCCCGATGTGCTGATCGTGGCACGCGGCGGCGGCTCGCTGGAGGACCTCTGGTCGTTCAACGAGGAGATCGTGGTGCGGGCGGCAGCCGAGAGCATGATCCCGCTGATCTCGGCGGTCGGGCACGAGACCGACATCACGCTGATCGACTTCGTCGCCGACAAGCGCGCGCCGACGCCGACGGCAGCGGCCGAGATGGCGGTGCCGGTGCGCAGCGACTTGTTCGTCGAGGTCGCCGATCTCGCGCGGCGCACCCGCGCCTATTGGCAGCGTGCCCATGAGAGCCGCCGCAGCGAGCTGCGCGCCGCCGCGCGCGCCCTGCCCGCGGCGGGCGATCTGCTCGCAATCCCGCGGCAACGGCTGGATTCGGCGGGCGCGTCGCTACCCCGCGGCCTCAAGGCCAACACGCATGCGCATTTCCGCCGGTTTACCGCGGCGAGCGCAAAGCTGACGCTGCGGGTGCTGCACGGGCAGATTTCGCAGGCCGATCACCGCCTCACCGTGTGCGGCGAGCGGCTCGGCCTGTCCGCGCGCTCGCTGCTGCGGCAACGGCGCGACCGTTTCGCCGGGCTGGAGGTGCGCTTGCGCGCCTCGAAA
Source organism: Bradyrhizobium sp. S3.7.6 (assembly GCF_054061875.1). Lineage (NCBI taxonomy): Bacteria > Pseudomonadati > Pseudomonadota > Alphaproteobacteria > Hyphomicrobiales > Nitrobacteraceae > Bradyrhizobium > Bradyrhizobium sp. S3.7.6. The sequence continues at coordinate 8,613,754 of NZ_JBSSEQ010000001.1, forward strand.
CTTTCGAATGCACAGGCGCAGCGCAACGCAATTGCCCGCCAGCGCGAGCGCACGCATCGTCTGGCCGAACGCGCCAACCGCGCGCTTGTCACGCTGTTGCAGCGATTGGATGCCCGCATCGAGAACAGCGGCAAGCTGCTCTCGGCGTTGTCGTATCGCGGCGTGCTCGCCCGCGGCTTTGCTCTGGTACGGGACGAGGCCGGCCATCCCTTGCATTCGGCCGACGCGATTGGTCCCGGCGCACGCGTCGAGATCGAGTTTGCGGACGGCCGTGTCGGTGCGACGGCGGATGCGGATCGTGCAGTTCCGACGGCAAAGCGTGCGTTGGCGCAAGCAAAGCCGGCCGCGCAAGACGCAAAACCGGCGCCGAAGCGCGTGGCGAAGCCGGTGGATCAGGGCAATTTGTTCTGAGGCGCGAGGGCGGCGTTCCGCCCTCGGTGTCATTCCCCGCGCAGGCGGGGAATCCAGTACGCCGCGGCTTCTCGGTGACTCACGGACGTCTCGGAGTGCTGGATCGCCCGGTCAAGCCGGGCGACGACACCGACTGTGTGGTGCACGCATGCAGCCCCAACCACGTCATTGCAGCCCGTCCTACCGGCAGGACAATCCCGCGTCGATCGTGGTCCAGAAGCCGCAATGTTCCGGCGCGATCATCGGCGCGCCGGCGTGGGCTTCGAACAGGAAGATCGCGACGGTGAAGACGATCAGTGCGGATGAGAACAGGACGAAGCGGTTGCGCATGAGGACTGCGTTTAATCGACATCGTGGTCGAACTAAGGCGCCGTCACCTGCTGAAACCGCCGCGACACGCGATACGTAGATTCACGGTCGGCCATACTCCGTGCAGGGCGGTGGTCGATGCGGGGCTGTCCGCCAGATTTGTTCCTCGGGCGGCCCCGCTTCCGCCTTCGCTCTATCGAGCTACGGCGGGACAAGCCCGCTCCATCCGGGCTACAGGACCGCCCTCACCGCGCCAGCCACTCCGCGACTTCCCGCTGCGACTCCGCGCGCGCCTCTGCGTCCGTGCCGAGATGGCCGTGCTCGGGCGCGGCGGCGTCGGTGGTACCGGCAGCTGCATGCAGCGGCGTATTGGCGCGGTCGAAATCGTGATAGGCGCCGGGATAGACCACGATGCGCGTGAGCGCGCTGCGGCCGCGCGCACCATCGACCATCTGGCGGCAGGCCGGCGGCGACGAGACGTCGTCATTGGCGCCGATCAGCACCAGGGTCGGCACCCGCGCGCTCCAGCCGAGGCCGGCGGAGATCCGGCAATCCGGATAGAACGCGATCGCCGCGCGAAAATCCGGCCCGGCTTCGCGCGCGGCGCTCTGCGGACGCACCGCCCAGAGCAGCGCGCTGGCACCGTTGGCCCAGCCGATCAGGCTGACGCGGTCGCGCGCGACCCAACTCTGCTTCATCAGCCAGGCGCGCGAGGCCGCGATGTCGGCGACGCGCTCGCGACGTGCCTTGATGTGCATCTCCTTGACGCGGCATTGCGGCCCAAGCTCGCGCGAGCCGTAGCTGTCGGGCAGCAGCACGGCATTGCCGGCCTTCAGCAATTGCAGCGCCCAGTCGCGATAGCGCGGCAGCACCGATTCTGAATGATTGCCGAGGCCGCCGCAGCCGTGCAGCGCGATCACGGTCGGAAACGGCCCCTCGCCTTCGGGCTTGTAGAGCTGCCCATGCAGGATTCCGGACGACAGCGGAATGTCGACCTGCTGCGGCGCCGGCGCGGCGTGCGCGGCCGACATCAGCAGCATCAGGAACAGGGCGGTCAGTCGAAGGCGCATCGGATTCTGCCGTGGAAGATGCCGGAACCGGCCATCCCTCGCGCGAAGCACTATCATGCGGAAACGGCGGCAAAACATCACAAACCGGTGGGTTTACCGGGCGGACAAGCCACCCTATCTATGCTAAATCCCGTCCAACACATCGTGCCCTCCAGGGTTTTCCACGGAGAGGCCTTCCACGGAGACTTTCGACCGTGCTGAACAAGTTCGGCCCCTCGGGCCATGGCGAAGCGCAGGTGCAATATCTCGACGGCGATTTCCGCGTGATCTCGCCGGGGACCTTCGTGCGCTGCGCGATCACCGACACGCGGATACCGCTCGACGAATTGAAGTACTGGAGCGTGGACCTGCAAGAGGCCTACGCCACGCCCGCCGCCGTGCTGCAGCGGCATTTCCCCGGCGCGCTGAAGCCGCAGCCGTGAGGCCGCGCCTGCGCTTCTATTGCTGTTCAGTGGCATCTCCGCCCACGCAGGTCTTGATGAAGGTCTTCCTGGGCTCGCCGACGACCTTCTGATCGATCGCCTGCTTGAGGCAATCGACCCGCGCCTGCGCCATGCAGAGCTGCATCTGGTCGCGCTTGTCCTGGCCCTTCAGGCTTTGCGTCGTCGCAAGACATGTGACGCGCTTGGTCGCGGGGACTGGCACCGTGCTGGTTGGAGCAGCGGGAGCCGTCGTCGGCGCCGTCTGCGCAAACACGGGCGCAATGATCAGACACACAAGACTGGCAGCGACGGCTGCGGATGGCAGTTTCATCGGATTCTCCTGATCGTCTGGAACCGATAGGCGTCTTGCGATGAATGTCGGCTGAATGGCAGGCTGCTGCAGGGTGAGCAAAGTGTAGCTGTCCTGCCGGCATCGCACGAGCGGCACAGCCTTTCGCGCAGCATGAGGATGGAGACGATGTTCGTGCGCACCTGAACTGCAGGCCTTACCGCCGAAATGATCTCCGTCGTGCCGATCTGCGTTGCATCGAATCGCGCTTGCACTCCGTGGTAAGTCACTTCGCGCTGTAGTTGGATTTTTCGCTGCGGTTCGGCGCCCTCAAGTTGTTTGACGAAGTCTTGGTGAAACAGAGCGCTGCTAAAGTGCGCGTTAGGTAATTAGCCCTGCTGCTTTGCCGCACAGACCATCAAGTCAACCAAACGACCATTGAGCTTTGGAATTGATGCAGTCTGTGAACGGGCTCACATCGGAAGAGCCATCTGACGGGCTACGATCACCTCGAAAATTCGCGGTGGATACTTTTTAAATCGAAAGTCAACGATGGGGGTGATCATGCCCACCATACTAGACATGCTCTATCGTGAATATTGCCGCGCCCGCCTCGCTGAAATGCGGAAACAGCTTCTGATCATAGCTCAACGCTCTGAAGCTTCCGAAGCGCATCATCATCTTGCGGATCAGGGTGACGATGAGAGGACGGACGCACAACGCAAGACCGGTCGCGGCGTGCCGCATTGAAGCGGCCCGAGACCGGCGAACTCTCCCGCGTAGCAGTGACCAAGCAATTGGCGGCAGTTTGGGAGCAAGCGATGAATACACCCGAATGCTATACTGTCATGGTGGCCTGCGTCTCGTGCCTGACCATCATCGGAATGATGGCTGTTGGAGCCTGGTGAGGGGACTGACCGCTGAGCCGGGATTGCATGCCCTTGACGGGTCCGCTGGCAAGCACGTTCAGTCGGACCTGTGGCGCCGGACACAGCACGCGCCCTCCGCATCGTCCGTCGATAGACGCCGGAAGGCCTTCGCCTCGCCTCAGCGCGCAGACCTGCTTTTTGCTGTGAGGTAAGCGTTGCCGCCGCCCGATACGATTGCGGCGGCATCGCTTGAGATCCGGATGTCAGCCTCCGGGCGGACTATACGAAGAGCGCAGCTTCGCCGCGTTCTGGCGGACCTGCTTGATCTCGTCCTGCGTGAACAGCCGGGTCAGTTTCACGTTCTGCAGGGTGCCCACCGTGACGGTCAGACCGGAGATGGCCGGAGCCGTGCTCGGATCAGGCACATCGAAAATCACCAGAACGCCCGGACCGTCGGCAGCAACGCTGTACATCGAAATCAGCTTGCCGCCGGCCGCTTCAATGAGTTTTGTCGCCGCCTCCTGGCGATTGATCGTGGGGTTTTCCAAAATGGCGTTGAGAGCGCGTGGTGTATATTGTCCAGTGAGGCAAAAATGCATGGCATGTTCTCCTCTGAGCTTTTGGCAATAACTCTCCGGCCGTTCCGAACTGATCGTAACGGTCTCGCATCTGAAATGATGATGGTACGTTGCCCGCCGTGGGCATAAACGCCGCCGATGATTGCCGGGAGTTCGGCACGTCCCGGTGACGGCTCTCATGCGAGGCTACATCAACTCCCGAACGTGCGGAAGACAATTCATCCGCCGCGACATGTCGCCCCGGTCAATTGTCGCATATCGCATGGCGCGCGGTGTTGGGCTACGGCGGAGCGCTTTGCCCACGCCAAGAAATCATCAAGACATCATCGCCTGCCGAACCGCCGCTCGCGCGCCCTGTAGAGATGATCGCTGATCAATTGCCGGAGCGCTGCCGGATCATCGAATTCGAGCTGCACCGCGAACGGCACGATGCCGTCGGGCACGCCCTCGCGGCCGCGCAGGCGCGCAAGATCCTTTTCCGTCGTCACCAGCGTGAGCTGCTCGCGCTGCGCCTCCGCTGCGAGCGCCGCGATCTCGTTCTGCGAAAACATGTGGTGATCGGCAAAGGGGCGCGTGCGCGCGACCTCGATGCCGCAGGCACGCAAGCTGCGGAAGAAACGCGCGGGATCGCCGATGCCGGCGAACGCAAAGACTCGATTGCCGAGGAGTTGCGCGACCGAGGCCGCATCCGGCTTCAGGCGCGCGCGCAGCTCCGGCTTGTTGCGCTTCGCAAGCTCCGCCGCGACATCGTTGGCGGCATGGCCATTGCCGATCAGCACCAGCGCATCGGTGCGCGCGAGCTGCGCCTTCAGCGGCGCGCGCAAGGGACCGGCCGGAAACACCTTGCCGTTGCCGAGGCCGCGCTCGCTGTCGATCACGATCAGGGAGGCGTCCTTCAGCAGGCGCGGGTTCTGGAAACCGTCGTCCATCAGGACCACGGTCGCGCCCCGCGACTTCGCGAGCGCAACGCCTTCGAGACGGTCGTGCGCGACCACGACAGGAACGTCGCGCACCATCATCAGCGGCTCGTCGCCGATGTCGGAAGCGGTGTGACGCTCGCGATCGACCATGACCGGACCCTTGAGGCGCCCGCCATAACCGCGGCTGAGCACCACCGGCGTCTCGCCGAGCTCGCGCAACAGCTTTGTCAATGCGAGCACGGTCGGCGTCTTGCCGGCGCCGCCGACATGGTAGTTGCCGACGCAGATCACGGGGATGCCGGCGTCAAAGCCCTGGCGCAGCATGCGCCGTTCGGTGATCGCGCCATAGAGCAAGCCCAACGGCCGTAACGCATGAGACTTGAAGGAACGCGGCCGGTACCAGAAGGCCGGCTCACGCATTGGCGGCCCCCATCTCGATGGTAAGCTGCAACAGATAGGGCTCGAGCGCCGTCATGGTGCGATTAAGCGCACCGCCGAGCTCCTCGACCACGCCTGCGCCGGCGCGCTGCATCCCGTCGCGCACGGCGGCATCGGCCAGCAACTGGCCGAGCTGCTTGACCAGCGCCTCCTGTGTGTCGGCCTGGCGCGCGCCGCCGCTGCCGTCGAGCGCCTCGTAGACATCGGCGAAGTTGAAGACGTGCGGACCATGGACGATCGCGGCGCCGAGCTTGATCGCCTCGATCGGATTCTGGCCGCCATGGCGGATCAGCGATCCGCCCATGAACACGACCGGCGAGAGGCGGTAGAACAGGCCGAGCTCGCCCATGGTGTCGGCGACATAGACGTCGGTCGCGGCCGTCGGCAATTCCTCGCGCGAGCGCAACGCCGGCTTCAGGCCCGACGCCGTGATCAGGCCCGCGATCGAGGTGCCGCGATCCGGATGCCGCGGCACGATCACGGTCAGAAGCTGCGGGAAGAAACCGACGAGGCTGCGATGCGCCGCGACCAGCATCTCGTCCTCGCCCGGATGGGTCGAGGCCGCGACGATGATCGGGCGGCCGCGCGTTATCGCCATCAGCCGCTCGAGCTTGGCGGGATCGGCCGGCGGCGCGGCCACGTCGAGCTTGAGATTGCCCGTGGTGACCACGTCGCGGCCGCCGAGCGCGGAGAAACGTTCAGCATCGGTCTTCGATTGCGCCAGGCAGATGTCGAACCGCGACAGCAGCGCCGAGATGGTGCCGTACATCCGCCGCCAGCGCGGGAAGGAGCGCGGTGACATCCGCCCGTTGATCAGCACCATCGGCAGGCGGCGCGCGGCGCCCGCCAGGATCAGGTTCGGCCACAAATCGGATTCGATGAACAGCGCCAACGACGGCTTCCAGTGATCGAGGAAGCGCGCGACATAGCGCGGGGAATCATACGGCACGTATTGATGGATGACGTCGGGCGGAAAGCGCTTTGCGACGACGGCGGCGGAGGTGACGGTGCCCGAGGTGAGCAGGATGCGCAGATTGAGGTCGCGCAGGCGCTCGATCAGCGCGGCTGCGGCGAGCACCTCACCGACGCTGGCGCCGTGAATCCAGACCAGGGGGCCGTGCGGACGCACGTCCCGGGACAGGCCCCGCCGCTCGCCGACGCGGGCGGGATCCTCCTTGCCCTGCTTCAGCCGCCGCTTGATCAGCGCCGGCGCAAGCGGCACCAGGCCCGAGGCCAGGCGCCGGTACATCCGCAGCGTTATCGGCAGCGAATTAGCCATCTTGGGGCCCCGGACGGCCGAGTTGCGCGTATGCGCGGCGGGTCGCCTCGTTCAAGGTCTCTTCCAGCTCCAGCCGCAGCGCTTCCATGGTGGCGGCGTCGGCATCCGGCGGCACGTGGATTTCCTTGATGCCGACCAATGCGCCCCGCCCGAACGGCAGGTTGATGGTGGTGCGGTCCCAGTTCTTGAGCCGGATGAAGCGGCTGGTCGCCATCGCGAAAGGCATGATCGGCCGCCCCGATTCCCGTGCCAGCATGATGATGCCGAGCCCGGCCACGCGCGAGCGCTTGGGGACATCGGCGGTCAGCGCGACATTACAACCGTCCTGGAGCGTGTGCACCATTTCCCTGAACGCGCCCACCCCGCCCTTGCGGTGGAAGGCGCCGCCGTGGTCACCGGAACCACGGATGAGGCCGATGCCGAGCCGCTCGACGGCGATCGCGTTGAACTCGCCGTCGCGATGCCGCGAGATCAGGACCTTGGCCCGGTAGGACTCCTTGGTCTTGATGAAGGGCGTGAGGAAATGCTGGCCGTGCCAGAAGGCGAAGATCGCGGGGATCTGCGGCTCGACGATGTCATAGACGTCAGGCGGATCGAACGTGAATTTGTTGGTCCGCCAGACCAGGCGCAGATATTCGGCCGCCAGAACCCCGACGGCACGCTGAAACCAGCTGCTTCGCAGCGTATTGCGAAGCAGTTTTTTCAACGCGCCGGTTCTTGATTCGGGTCGAGCAACCGATGGAGATGGACGATGAAGTAGCGCATCTGCGCGTTGTCGACCGTGCTCTGCGCCTTGGCGCGCCAGGCGACGTGAGCGGACGCATAGTTCGGATAGAGGCCGACGACCTCGACGTCATCGAGGTTCTTGAAGGTGTTGTGCTCGAGATCGAGCAGTTCGCCGCCGATGACGAGATGCAGCAATTGTTGCGGGGCACTATCTGGCATGGGTTCTGTTCCTAACGGGCTGCCCGGCAAAGCAGTGTTCGAGAAGCACGACGGACGCACTCAGGGCAAGGGACGATTTCGAAAATGCGCGACGATGCCCGCATGACGATCGCGACCCGCTGCCACCAGCACCCCGTGCGTGACTTCCCGGCGGTTATAGAGGATGGGATCTCCGGAGAGGTCGCTCATCCTACCATCCGCTTCCTGCACGATCAAATCGGCCGCCGCAAGGTCCCAATCATGGCTGTTGCCCCCGGCAAAAGCCGCATCCAGCACGCCATCGGCGACCCGGCACAGGCGCAGCGCGAGCGAACCGATTCGCGGATGCAGCTTGATGTCGCCGCCAGCAATATTGAGCCGCTCGACCATCGGCTTCGGGCCGGCGACGCGGGAGAAGTCGAGCGCGGATCCGGACGCCGCCCGCACGGCTTTGCCGTTGAGCGTCGTGCCCTGCCCGCGGGCCGCGAAGAAGAACTCGTCGGTCGCGGGCGCAAACACCGCAGCCAGCACCGGCGAGGCATCCTCGACCAGCGCGACGCTGACGCACCATTCGTCATGACCGCCGAGATAATTGCGGGTGCCGTCGATGGGATCGACCACCCAGGTCCGCCGCCGCGACAGCCGCACCTCGTCGTCGGCGCTCTCCTCGGACAGCCAGCCATAATCGGGCGTCGCCGAGCGCAGGCGCGCTTCGAGCAAATCGTTGACGGCAATGTCGGCTTCCGACACCGGCGAGGACGCGCCCTTGGTCCACGTCCTCAATTCGGTGCGGAACATCGACTGCGCGAGGCTGCCTGCCTCCCGCACCGCGTCCTGCAGCAGCGCCGCGTCGCGCGTCAGGATGGTTTCGTCAGTTGCATGCGCGTCAGCGTCCGCCAAGCGTCAAACCCTCGATGCGCACCGTCGGCGCATTGATGCCGTAGCGGAACTCGAGATTGTTCGCCGGCTGCATCGACTTGAAGATCTCGAACAGATGGCCCGCGATCGTGACTTCGCTGACGGGATAGGTCAGCTCGCCATTCTCGATCCAGAAGCCGGAGGCGCCGCGGCTGTAATCGCCGGTGACGCCGTTGACGCCGGAGCCGATCAGGTCGGTGACGTAGAAGCCCTGCTTGATGTCGGCGATCAGCTCGGCCGGGGTCGGCGTGCCCGGTTCGAGATGCAGATTGTACGGCCCGGGCGACGGCGAGGACGAGACGCCGCGATGGGCGTGGCCGGTGGTGGTGAGGCCGAGCTCGCGCGCGGTCGCGCAGTCGAGCAGCCAGGTCGTCAGCACGCCCTCGTCGACCAGCGCGATCTTCTTCACCGCGACGCCTTCGGCATCGAACGTCTGCGAGCGCAGGCCGCGCTTGCGCAGGGGATCGTCGATGATGCGGATGTTCCTGGCGAACAGCTGCTGGCCGAGCTTGTCCTTCAGGAAGCTGGTCTTGCGTGCGATCGAGGCGCCGTTGATGGCACCGACGACGTGGCCGACCAGCGAGCCCGCAACGCGCGGATCGAACACGACCGGCACCTTGCAGGTCTCGACCTTGCGCGGATTGGAACGCGCCACGGTACGCTCGCCGGCGGAACGGCCGACGATTTCCGGCGACAGGAGATCGGCGCCGTGCGGCGCCGAGGTGAAGTCGTAATCACGCTCCATGCCGGTGCCTTCGCCCGATATCGCGGTCGCTGAAATGCCCTGGCTGGAACGCAAATAAGAACCATGAAAGCCGGTGCTGGTGACGAGCACCATGCCGCCCATGCCGGCGGAGGCGGAGGCGCCGCCGGACTTGGTCACCCCCTTCACGGCGAGCGCGGCAGCCTCGGCTTCGAGCGCGCGGCGCTCGAGCTCGGAGGTCGCGGGCACGTCGGGATCGAGCAGATCGAGATCGGGGAAGTCGCGCGCCAGCAGCGCGGGATCGGCCAGGCCGACATATTTGTCGTCGGGCGCGACGCGCGCCATCGCAACCGCGCGCTCGGCAAGCTTGGTCACGGCATCGCCGCTGACGTCGTTGGTCGAGACCACCGCCTGGCGCTGGCCGACCAGCACGCGCAGGCCGACATCGTCGCCCTCGGAGCGTTCGGATTCCTCGACGCGCCCGTCACGCACCTCGACGCCCTGCGAGACGCCGCGCACGGCGACGGCATCGGCCGCATCCGCACCGGCGCGCTTGGCCGCCTCGACCAGCCGCTGCGCGAGATCGGAGAGCGCGGTCTGATCGAACAGGTCGCGATTGGCTTTGGACGAATCCTGGGGCGAAAGCGTCGAGCTTGGTGAAGGGTTCACAAACGAAATCCTGTTGCGGCGGGAGGTTTCGGGGCGATACCGGCCCTGAACACCAGATGTGCCCAATTGGTACGGACTTCAAGCGTTTTCAGCCCGCAAAAAGCTCAGATTCGCAAGTCTAGCGCAACGTCTCGTCAATCATGCGTGCCAAGGTCTTGTCAATCATGAGCGGCGGTGACGCTGGATTAACCAGCCTTTTTAAGTGGTTTCGGAACGGCGCGCGCTAAGGTCCTCGCATCGACCGGGAACATAATCCCGGCGGGGAGAACTAAAGCCGTGAGGCGTCAAACAGCAACAAGCGGGATCGCTCCCGCCGGGTCGGGCCGCAGCTTGCGGCTCGACCCTCTTTCCCTTCCGGTCCGCTTCGATGCGCACGATCCGCGCGCCGACGGATACACCAGGCAGATCGAGCTTCATCGCGAGCGTGTCGTGCTGCGCCGTGCCGTCCGCGGCATGCAGATGGCGATCAACGTCCGCGTCAGCGACTTCATCGGCGTTGCGTTGCGCGGCAATGACGAGGCGCAGACCCTCGTCCTCGTGCATCGCGATCCCTCGCTGTCCGTTCCGCTGCTGGTCAGCAACGATGGCGACGAGCTCGCCGAGGCCTGGGCGATCTGGAGCGAGCTGTTTGCGCTTCCGCAGCTCGACGAAGGTGCCCGCAAGCCGACGCCGCGCCGTCGTCGCGCCAACGCGATCCGCGCCCGCCGTCCGAAATTCCTGATGCGCCGGCGCACCGCCATGACGCGCGAGCTGTCGGTTCATCAGGGCGAACGCGAGATCATCGCAAGGAATTGAACGGCACGCACAGTGCCGTAGGGTGGGCAAAGCGAAAGCGTGCCCACCTTTTTTATCTCAATCCCGGGAAGATGGCGGGCACGGCGCAAGAGCGCCTTTGCCCACCCTACGGGCTACGCCGCCCGCATCACCGCGTCGACCAGCAATCCCGCAAACAGCAGGAAGCCCGCATACTTGTTCGAGAAGAACAGGCGCTTGCAGAGCAAGGGGTCGCTGATATCGAGCCGCACGATCTGCGAGGCCAGATGCACGGCGAACGCCGCAAGCCCGAGCCAGGCCGGCCAGCGCGCATCGCCTGAGGCCAGCGCGACGCCGATCAGCATCACCGCAAGCCCGTAGAACAGGATCAGCGCCTGGTGCGTGTGCGCGCCGAACAGCCGCGCGGTGGATTTGATGCCGATCAGCGCGTCGTCCTCGGCGTCCTGGTGCGCATAGATCGTGTCATAGCCGATCACCCACGAAATCGATCCGGCATAGAGCACCAGCGCGGTCAATTCGATGCGCCCGAAGGTGACGGCAAATCCCATCAGCGCGCCCCAGGAGAAGGCGAGGCCGAGCACGATCTGCGGCCACCAGGTGATGCGCTTCATGAAGGGATAGATCGCGACGATCAAAAGCGAGGCGATGCCGGTCAGGACTGCGAAGCGGTTGAATTGCAGCAGCACCACGAGACCGGTCAGCGCCTGCGCGACCATGAAGGCCAGCGCCTGCTTGGTCGTCACCTGGCCCGACGGCAGCGGCCGCGAGCGGGTGCGCTCGACCTTGTCGTCGAGATCCCGGTCGGTGATGTCGTTCCAGGTGCAGCCTGCTCCGCGCATGACGAAGGCGCCGATGAAGAACAGCACGATGGTGAGGGGCAGGCCGCGGACATCATGCGCCATGCCCGCCGCGAGCGCCGCCGACCACCAGCACGGCATCAACAGGAGCCAGGAGCCGATCGGACGATCGAAGCGGGACAAGCGCAAATAAGGCCGCGCCCATTGCGGCGCAAGCGTATCGACCCAGTTGCCGGTGGAATCGGCAACGCGGGCGGATGTATCACTCATCGGGTGAGGACGTTGCCGTTGAGCGTATCGAAGGTGCTGCCGCCCTTCTTGCCGGCATTGGCTTCAGGCGCCGAGCCCGAGCCCAGCACCTCGCTCAGCGACGGACCGGCCGGACCGCGCGGCTGGTTCTGCATCTGCTGCGCGACGTTGCAGACCTTCGTCGCCATGGCCTCGGTGTTCTTGTGGCCGTCCTTCATCTGCGCGCTGACCTGCGCCGGAATCCCGCACTTCGAAGCGTTGACCTCGATGTACTTGATCATCTTGGTCTCAGCCTGGCTGAAATTGCGAATCAGCTTGCAGGCTTCGTCCGGCGAGGCGTGACGATCGCTCGCGGCCTTGATCAGCTTGCCGCGCTTCTCGGCTTCCTCGCGCAGCGGCATGAAGGTTTTCATGCAGTCCTCGCCGGGACCGCCTTGCGTCGGCGGGGCGGCGCTGAAGGCACCTGCGCCACCGACGGGCGCGGCGCCGTTCACGGGAAACGATCCTTGGGGCGCTGCACCGACCGAAGCGCTCGGCGCCGAGCCGTTCACGGGCGGAAACGCGGAACTGGTTGGGGCTTGGCCAGGCAGCGGCGCAGGGAAGCCCTGCGCGTGGGCACCCGCGGCGCCCAAGGTGACCATGGCGGCAGTGATCGGAACCATCAAATGACGGATCATCAAGGCAGTCTCTCCGGCAGGAGCTTACGGGGCTTGGCGTCTTCCCAATTGAAGCGCAACCAGCGTGCTCGCGATTTTACGATTCCCGCCGGCCCTTAACAACCCGTCGAATAGGGCAAGAGCGCGGCGCGCCGACGCACCGATTTGGCAATATTTACCCCCGAAATGGCGGCTTTCGGTTAATAACGGCGGCAAATTGGACCTTTGAACGATGCCCTCCCACGATTTTCGTGCCCCCCGCCTGTTTGTCGATGTCCCCCTTGCCCAGGACGCCAGGGTTCCGCTCGACCGCGACCAGAGCAATTATCTCGGCAATGTGCTGCGGCTTACCGCCGGGGCCGAGGTTTTGGCGTTCAACGGCCGCGACGGCGAGTGGCAGGCCGCGATCGAAGGCCGCAAGCGGCCGGACGGCCTCGTCATCCTCCAGCAGGCCCGGCCCCAGGACCGGCTCGCTGACCTCACCTACGTCTTTGCCCCGCTCAAGCATGCCCGGCTGGACTACATGGTCCAGAAGGCCATCGAAATGGGCGCTGCCACGCTTCAGCCGGTCCTGACCCGCTTCACCCAGGCCTCCCGGGTCAACACCGAGCGGATGCGCGCCAATGTCGTCGAGGCCGCCGAGCAATGCGGCATCCTCAGCATCGCCACGGTCGCCGAGCCGGTGCCGCTGGACCGGTATCTCAGTCAGCGCCCTGCCGACCGGCTGCTCATCTTCTGCGATGAAGCGGCGGAGGTCCAAAACCCCATTCAGAGCCTGCAAGACGCGCGCGAAGCCGGACATGACCAAGGCAGCGTTGGCATCGACGTGCTGATCGGCCCCGAAGGCGGCTTTGCCGAGGAGGAGCGCGCCCTGCTGTTGCGGCAGCCGAAAATCCTGCGGCTGGCGCTGGGACCCCGAATCATGCGGGCCGACACGGCCGCGGTGGCGGCGCTGGCGCTGGTGCAGGCGGTGCTGGGCGACTGGGGCGGCACCTAACCTAGTCAGGCGAACCTAAGGTCGATTCACGCGCGGCGGCTCTACAGGTTCGCGCTTTAGATGACCTCTCGCTTCGACCGATGCAGGGTCTCGGACGGCAGCTCTCCGAAAGCCGCCCTATAGCTCGCTGCGAACTCGCTCAGATGCCAGAAGCCATGGCCGATTGCGCAGGCCTTCACACTGCGACGAGCCGGGCCGGTGCGCAGCTGCTTTCGTACCGACCAGAGGCGCAAGACCCGGCTGTAGCGATGAGGGCTCATGCCGCAGATGGCCTGCGTCGCACTCTGGAGGGTCCGAACGGACACTCCCACCCGCTCTGCCAGTTCGGTCGTCTTGTGCCAGATCGCGAGATCGTGGCGGATCAATCGTTCCATCTCTGCGACGATCCGCTGATAGCTGTCCGTCGTGGAGTGCATGGGCCCGCGCTTCACGTTGGACCGAATGGCAGCATCCATTGCGGCGAACAGGGATTGTTCGACCGCCGTTCGCGACGTCGGCTCGTTCAGGAAGTCTGGATCATGTGCCGCGGTTTCAAGCGTCGTGGAAATCGAGCCATGCAGGGAGGCAAGTACTTCCGATGCCGGACTCAGCAAATGATAGCCGTCATCCAGCTGAGACCAGGGCTCGCGCTCGGGCGGGCTGAAATAGGCGACAGCCCACAAACGCCCCGCCGGCTCATAGACCAGGCAATCGGATCTCCCCTTGAGAACGAGTATGGAGCTGCCAATTGATTGCCCGTTGATGCGGGTGGAGGTCACATGGTCCATCGGCACCGCCACCGCGATGGCGTGCGCCAGATCATAACCGCGGATGATCCGCGGGAAGGTCTTCACCAGAGACAGCGTCAGGACCGGCAGGCTGAGCTGGGCACGCTTGATTGCAGTCGCCCCCGCCGACAGCGGCATGCTGGATGCGCCGGCATATCTCTCACTCTCTCCGAAATGATCGATGTCGTACGATCGGAGCTCGAGAGCCGCGGATGGCTTGAGGCCCTGAAACGACAGCAAGCCGTCTAATGCTGTTCTTTGCGTTCCATCGCGAGCAGTATCGAGAAGGCTTTGATCCATATCCTGCCGCTTACTTCGCCTTCCTTGTCGATGCAGCGCCCTTGGGGGCACGCAGATCATCCGGCCCGTTGATGCCGGCGCGCTTGAGATCGCGAAGCAGTTTTGTGAGCAGCAGCATATTAGTCTTCTGCAGTTCGTGATTGTTTCCAAACCTGAATGCGTTCTGCTCGGTCACGATGAGCCCGGCCTTGGTTTCGGCGAGAATCTTTCGTCTCTTAAGTCCCGTCACGCGACGGCGAACCGTCTCGAGCGGCAGGCTGAGGAAGCGAGAGAGCGCCGCGCGGGACACCCCTTGCTTGATCGCATCCGGCTCGACCGCGTGAATGCTGGAGAATCTCTCGTCCAGCGACGGATCGTTCATCACATTGATCACGTTTGCGTTGAGAATCGCATGAACGATCAATAGGTCCAGCGGATCGAATTCGTCGTAGTGCCGGAACAGCTCGCTGATCGAAAACAGCATATAGGCCAGCGTGTGTCGCGAGACCGTCCGGATAGCATCTGATGCATTGCGCATGAATCGAAACCAACATTCACATTGTAAGCGAAGGCAGCAGCGAACGGGTCATCCGCCATACCCAATATGAGTATGCGACGACTTGCCTGTCCTCCTCAATTTCTCAATGTGACGTTGAGCTTGCGGTTGCTGCATTGAGTCGCATGCCCGGACAGGAATCAGCGACGGGCAATGAGGCTGTCGCGCAGGACGACATGGCCATGGACGACGATGTTGCATCGGACAGGCGGCGACGCGAGGAGCTAGGGCTCATCAAGGCATTTCTCGGCATAAGGGACCCGAGCAGGAGGCAGAGAATTCTCGAGCTTGCCGAGGAGCTCGCAGATCACGCCGCGTCCGAAACCGCAGGGATTGCCTTCGCCTCGACCGATGCATCGCTTGGCGATGCGCCCAGAGATCTCCCTGGCCAAACTGAGTGAAAGCCAGGCCCCTCCCGCCCTAGGTATTAAAATACCTAAAATACTTTCTGACAGATCGCTGCGTCCCGCCTCCAAAGCCGTTAAGCGATTGATCCTTTGGAGGTCGAAACCGCTTTCGCGCCATGCTAAGGCCTGCGCCAATTCGCCTCCCTTCTTTCGCCCTGCCCGGTTCCACCGGGACGATGGACCCCTGTTATGACCGCGACTGCCACCTCAAATGCTGCCGGCTCCGCCGCCTGGGCGGACACGCTGCTCTTGTCGTTCGCGCAGGCCGGCTATGTCAGGGCCGAGCCCGCGATCCTGCAACCGGCCGAGCCGTTCCTGGACCTCTCCGGCGAGGACATCCGCAAGAGCCTGTACCTGACGACGGACCTGTCCGGCGAAGAGCTTTGCCTGCGCCCGGACCTGACCATTCCCGTCGCCCGCGACTACCTCACCTCGAGCCGCGCGGGCCAGCCGGCCGGGTTCAGCTATCTCGGCCCGGTGTTCCGCTACCGCAGCGGCCAGGCCAGCGAATTTCTGCAGGCCGGCATCGAATCGTTCGGCCGCCAGGACCGCGCCGCGGCCGACGCCGAGATGCTGGCGCTGGCGCTGGAAGCGACCGCAGCCTTCGGTGTCCGCGATGTCGAGATTCGCACCGGCGACGTGGCGCTGTTCAACGCCCTGCTCGATGCGCTCGACCTCTATCCGGTCTGGCGCCGCCGCCTGGTCAAGGATTTCAACCGCAAGATCAGCCTGGAAAAAGATCTGGAGAAGCTGGCGGCCGCGACCACCGCGACCCGCAGCGAATATGAGGGTGTGCTGGCCGCGCTCGCCGGCTCCGACCGCAAGGCGGCGCTCGCCTTCGTCACCGATCTGATGTCGATCGCCGGCACCACCAATGTCGGGGGCCGCACCACGGCCGAGATCGCCGACCGTTTCCTCGAGCAGTCGACGCTGAAGGGCGGCGCGCTGCCGCGCGAGGCGATCGCCGTGCTCAAGCGCTTCCTGTCGATCGCAGGCAATCCCGACGATGCCGTCGCCGAGCTCCGCGCGCTCACCACGGACGCGAAGCTCGACCTCAGCGCCGCCGTCGACCAGTTCGAAAGCCGGGTCGGCTTCATGGCCGCGCGCGGCATCGACGTGAAGCAGACGCGCTTTTCGACCGCGTTCGGACGCGGCCTCGACTATTACACCGGCTTCGAATTCGAGCTGCATCACAGGGGCAACGGCGCCGAGCCGCTGGTCGCCGGCGGCCGCTATGACGGGCTGATGACCCAGCTCGGATCGGCCGAGCCGATCCCCGCGGTCGGCTTCTCGGTCTGGGTCGACGCGCTGACCCGGATCGGTCGCAAGGTGGGAGCTTAAGTCATGAGCGCGCCATTCGTCCTGGCCGTTCCCTCCAAGGGCCGCCTGCAGGAAAACACCGAGGCGTTCTTCGCCCGCGCCGGGCTCAAGCTGTCGAAGGCCGGCGGCGCGCGCGACTATCGCGGCACGCTCGCGGGCCTCGACAATGTCGAGGTCGCCTATCTCTCGGCGAGCGAGATCGCATCGCAACTGTCGCGCGGCTTCGCGCATCTCGGCGTCACCGGCGAAGACCTGGTGCGCGAGAACATCGCGGATGCCGACAAGCGCGTGTCCCTGATCGACGGGCTCGGCTTCGGCTATGCCGACGTCGTCGTCGCGGTGCCGCAGGCGTGGATCGACGTCCGCACCATGGCCGACCTCGACGACGTCACCACCGGCTTCCGCGAGCAGCATCACATGCGGATGCGGGTCGCGACCAAGTTCATCAACCTCACCCGCACCTTCTTCCAGAGCCACGGCATCACCGATTACCGCATCGTCGAAAGCGCGGGCGCGACCGAAGGCGCGCCGGCGGCCGGCAGCGCCGAGCTGATCGTCGACATCACCACGACCGGCGCGACGCTCGCCGCCAATGGCTTGCGGGTGCTCGACGACGGCGTGATCCTGCGCAGCCAGGCCAATCTGGTCGCCTCGAAGGATGCCGACTGGTCGCCGCAGGCGCGGGAGACCGCGCGCGTCATCCTCGATCACATCGCAGCAAGGGCGCGGGCCAACAAATACCGCGAGGTCCGCACCCGCTTCCAGCAATGCGACGCCGCCCTGCTCGGCGAAGCCCACGAGCGCTTCGGTGTCGAAGCCCCGTTCGGCGGGCCGACCTCGTCGGGCATGCTGACGCTGCACTGTCCGCCGGGTCAGCTCTATGCGCTGGCGAGCTTCCTGCGCGAGCATGGCGCCGAGACCGTCTCGGTGGTTTCGCTCGACTATGTGTTCGACCGGGAGAACCCGCTGTTCGCCAAGCTCGAGGCATTCCTGCGGCAGTGAGCCTCAGGTCCGTTCAGCGTAGCGACAGCAAACGGCAGCTACCATATGCTGTTGAGAACCATGGACGCCTCTGGAACCTTGATCAATGACGCTGGGCTCTGACGTTTCCGGCATGACGACCACCGCGGCCAGTGCCGCCGCGAAGGGGTTGTCGATTGTCGTCCCCGTCTACAACGAGGCGGCGGGCCTCGCCGCCCTGCACCAGCGCATTTGCGATCTCGCCAAGACCTTGCAGCAGCGCTATCGCTTGCGTTGCGAAGTCGTCTATGTCGACGACGGCAGCGCGGACGCGACGCTCTCGATCGCCCGGTCGCTGCCGGCCGACGCGGTCGACGTTCAGGTGGTGTCGCTGTCGCGCAATTTCGGCAAGGAAGCCGCGCTGATGGCCGGCCTCGACCATGCCCGGCTCGGCGCCGTGATGTTCATGGACGGCGACGGCCAGCATCCGCCGGCCCTGGTCGAGCAGCTGGTGCGGCACTGGATCGAGGACGGCTATGACGTCGTCTATACCGCCAAGGCGCATCGCGACAACGAGCCCTTCCTGCGCCGCGTCGCCGTGCGCGGGTTCTATTCGCTGATCAATTGGGGCGCGCGCCAGAAGATCCCCGAAGACGCCGGCGACTTCCGCCTGCTGTCGCCGCGCGCGGTCGCAGCGCTCAGGCAGCTGCCGGAGCGCAACCGCTTCTTCAAGGGCCTCGCGAGCTGGATCGGCTTCCGCCAGATCCGCGTCGATTACGAGCCCGCGCCGCGCACCCATGGCGTGACGACCTTCAGCGCCGCGCGCCTGCTCGGTCTTTCGATCGAAGGGGTGACCTCGTTCTCGGTGGCACCGCTGCGCTTCGCCAGCCTGCTCGGCGTGATCCTCGCCGGCGGCGCCTTCCTGTTCGGCCTCTCGATCCTCTGGGAAGTCTGGACCACGGGCAAGCAGGTGCCCGGCTATCCCTCGCTCGTGATCGGCCTGATGACCATCGGCGGCGTGCAGCTCATCATGATCGGCATCGTCGGCGAATATATCGGCAAGATCCTGTCCGAGCTGAAGGCGCGCCCGATCTACTTCGTCGCCGAGCACAGCGAAAAGCATTTCGAGACCGGGAAGGCCGACGACGCCTCGAAGAGGACGGCCGCCGAATGAGCGCGGCCGCGGGCCTGCGGCGGATCTGGCTCTGCGCCGACGATTACGGCATCAGCCCGGGCGTCAATCGGGCCATCCGCGACCTGATCGAACGCGGGCGTCTCAATGCCACCTCGGTGATGATGGTGGGACCGGCGATCGAGCGCGGCGAGATCGAGGCGCTCCAGACGGCGGCGAAAGCGAGCCCGCGCTGCGCGATCGGCTTGCACGTGACATTGTCGGCGCCGTTCCGGCCGCTCACCATGCATTTCCGACCGCTGGACGGCGACATGTTCGTGCCGTTCCCGAAGCTGCTGCGCGCCGGCCTTGCGCGCCGGCTCGACCGCGAATTCTTTCGCAATGAGGTCAAGGCGCAGCTGGCGGCGTTCGCGGAAGCATTCGGGCGCGCGCCCGACTTCGTCGACGGCCACCAGCATGTGCAGCTGTATCCGCAGGTGCGTGACGGCTTTGTCGATGCGGTCAGCGAAGCCGCGCCGAAAGCCTGGGTCCGCCAGGGCGGGCGCGACCTGCCGCTCGTGCAGCGGCTGGCCTCACCAAAAGCCATGGTGCTCGATATCCTGAGCGCGCAATTCCGCCGCCGCGCCGCCAGCGCCGGCCTCGGCTTCAATCCCGGCTTTGCCGGCGCCTATGATTTTACGCGCGAGGCCGATTTCGGCGCGCTGATGCGGCAGTTTCTGGAAGGCCTCCCCGATGGCGGCCTCGTGATGTGCCACCCCGGCTTCGTCGACGATGTCCTCACCGGCCTCGATCCGATGACCGACGTCCGCGAACGCGAGCATGCTTATCTTTCAGGCGATGGGTTTGCGCGCCTGCTGGCCGACAGCGGCGTCACGCTGGGGTGAAACCGGCGGAAAGCAAGCCGCTGGGCAGCTTGTCGCATACCGAAATTTAATCCGGCCGGCACTGTTGGGGCCACAATGGAACCCTACATCTGCCTCGCGCTTGGTTTGAGCGAGGGAGACTGATCATGACGCCGCAGGAACGCCAGCTCGTCGACGAGCTTTTCGACCGGCTTTCGAAACTGGAAAATGCACCGCGGGATCCCGACGCGATCGCCGCGATCTCCGACGGGCTGCGCAAGGCGCCCGGCGCGGTCTACGCACTGGTGCAGACCACGCTATTGCAGGACGAAGCGCTGAAGCGTGCTCATAACCGCATCCAGGAGCTGGAAGCGGCCCATGCGCCCGAGCAGGCGCAGTCCGGCGGCTTCCTCGATACCATGCGCGACTCGCTGTTCGGCGGAGGCCCCTCGCGCGGCTCGGTTCCGAACGTGCCGCCGCGTGACGCGCGGCCGGTCTGGAACACCGGTCAGGCGATGCCGCAGACGCAGCCCGGTTACGGCGCGCCGCCTCCTTATGGACAGGCCTACGGCCAAGGCCCAGGTCAAGGTCCCGGTCAAGCTCCGGGTCAGGGCTATGGCGCTCCGCCGATGGGCGGTGGCGGCGGCTCGTTCCTCGGCACCGCGGCGGCAGCCGCGGCCGGCGTCGTCGGCGGCTCGCTGCTGCTCTCCAGCATCCGCGGCATGATGGGCGGATCGCACCAGCAGGCCTTCGGCGACACCAACGCGCTCGGCGACCGCAGCGCTGGTGGAAGTCCCTGGGGCGGCAGTGACCAGTCCGGCGGCTCGCTCGCGCGCGATGCCGGTCTCAACGACATCGGCTCCAACCGCGACCGCGACGACGGTTCCCGCCAGCGCTTCACCGACCAGGCGTCGAACGACCGGGACAACAACAACAACGATCAGAACTACGACGACAACGACCACGACAACGGCAATATGGACGTAGCCGACGACGACAGCGATTTCGGCGGCGGAGACGATGGCGGCAGCGACTACGCGTGAGGCTGCCCGATCAGCGCGACAAACAAAAACGGCCGCCCGGGAGGCGGCCGTTTTCATGTCGAGCGTCAGACGATCACATCACCACGACCTTGGTGCCGACATTGACGCGGCCGTAGAGGTCGATGACGTCCTCGTTACGCATGCGGATGCAGCCTGAGGAGACGTTGGTGCCGATGGTCCAGGGCTCGTTGGAGCCGTGGATGCGGTAGAGCGTCGAGCCAAGATACATCGCCCGCGCGCCCAGCGGGTTTTCCGGGCCGCCTTCCATGTGCCGCGGCAGGTCGGGCCGGCGCGCGATCATTTCCGCCGGCGGCGTCCAGTCCGGCCATTCGCGCTTGGCCGTGATCGACTTCACGCCGGACCAGGTGAAGCCGGGACGGCCGACGCCGATGCCGTAGCGCATCGCCCGGCCGTTGCCCTCGATCAGATAGAGGAACTTGTTCGGCGTATCGACCACGATGGTGCCGGCAGTTTCCTTGCCGCTATAGTCGACGGATTGCTTCTCGAATCTCGGATCGAACGGACGCTGGCGCGGATCGACCGCCTCCTGCTGGAGACCTGCGCCTTGCTGATATCCACCCTGCATCTGCGGCTCGCCCATCGGTGGCAGGCGGCGCTGGTCGTAATAGCCGGGCTGCTGCTGATAAACCGGCTGCTGCGGCGCGTAGGCCGGGCCGCGGCCGGGACCGTCACCGAACAGGAACTCGATGAAGCCGCCGCCCATATTCGCATTGGAGGCGACACGCACCGGCGCCGGCTGCACCTGCGGCTGGTAGAGCACCGCGGGCGGATCGTTCGGCACACTATTGTCGAAGGCGCTGGCGCTGTTCGCGCCGGCAATGAAGGTGCAAGCGCTGCCGAGCAGCGCGACAGACATTTTCTTGAACATCGACGTACTCTGTACTGTTTCGTCTAGATCCCATGCGTCGTGCAGAGCCGATGGCTGACCGGCGACCGCGACGTGGTCAATAAAGAGCAAAAGCCGTTTTGTTTGGTAAACGTATCAGCCGTTTCGATTCACCACGTCGCGAGCGAGGGTGCAATTTGGCGATCAGCGTTTATTTTCCATGAACGCCGCAGGCCCATGGTTAATCGCTTCTTTTCGCGCCGTCGCGTGCGGCCGCGCAACAGTTCCCGCTGTGAACCTCGTGTTAAATTGCTTCTGTCTACAAAGACGCGTGAGTGAGGTGGGGGGAGTTCCTGATGGCTATTCACCGCAAACGTTTTCGTGTCGAGGAGGCTATTGTCGGCGAGATGCCCAGCCCCGAAATGATTGAGGAGGCTGCGCCGATGCATAACGAGATCATGGCGGAGCTGCGTGCGATCCGCGCACAGATGGCGAAGGGCACCGTGCCCTTGTCCGGCAGCGCGGCCATGGCGGCGATCGACGCTTCCACCGCCCACGAGCTCTCCGAAGCTCGTACCATGCTCGATACTTACCGGGCGCAGATCGAGCAGTGCGAGAAGCTGAAGGTCGAGCTCGACCTCATCCACGACGCCATCGACCGCACCAAGCGCGAGATCGCGACGCTGCACGGCAAGAGCTTCGACGGCGGCGAGATGGCCAAGGTCAATGGCGAGCTCGGCGCGGTCGTCGGCGGCACCGAGCAGGCGACCCAGCAGATCCTCGAAGCCGCCGAATCGATCGACCAGGCGGCCAGCGCGATGTCCAAGGTGCAATCGGCCGACCAGCAGAAGCGGCTCGCCGACGACATCCAGGAACGCGTCATCTCGATCTTCGAAGCCTGCAACTTCCAGGACCTGACCGGCCAGCGCATCAGCAAGGTCATGACCACGATGAAGTTCATCGAGCAGCACATCAATGCGATGATGGAGATCTGGGGCGGCGTCGACGCGATCAAGGCCCATGTGCCCGCGCCGGCCGACACCCGCAGCGACGACGAAAAGCTCCTCAACGGCCCCAAGCTCGCCGGCGACGTCGGCCACGCCTCGCAGGACGACATCGACGCGCTGTTCGACTGATCGGGCGCGGCATTACGGAAAAACAAAACGCCGGCGAGAGCCGGCGTTTTTGTTTTTGGGGCCATCCCCTCCACTGTCATCGCCCGGCCTTGACCGGGCGATCCAGTATTCCAGAGGCGGCGGTGATTGAGCCGAGAGGCCGCGGCGTACTGGATGCCCCGGTCAAGCCGGGGCATGACGAAGGAGAAACTACGCCCTTGGCGCGCAGCGGACGTAGACCATGTTGCCGTAGCGGGTGGCGGCGTCCTTGTCGATGAAGCGGGTGATCAGGACGCGGCCGTCGAAGGAGACGATCTCGCGGTCCTGCTCGCCGGGGGTGGGACCCGCCGGGCCGATGTAGTTCTTGCCGCTGGGCGAGCCCTTCAGCCGCAGCTCCTGCGGCGTCGCCTGGTCGGCGAGATGCATGATCACGCCGCCGGAGGAACCGGCGGTGATCACGTAGGGATTCTTGCACTGCGCCCGGGCCGCGGCCTCGGTGCGGGCGCGGTCGGCCGGGTTCTGGAACGAGGCGAGACCCCAGCGGCCGACGATCTCGTCGGCGCGGATGCTCGCCGGCATTTCCGGGCCGGTGCCGGGCTCAGCCTCGGGCGGCGGCGAAGACGACGAGAACGACGGCAGGCTCATACCGCCGCCGCAGGCGCCAAGCAGCAGCGCCAGGCAGGAGGCGGCCGCCAGATTGGCAACCGTGCGTGCGTGAGCTGACCTGATCATGACATTCCCCCGAGCAAACCGTCCCCCAAATGAGACCCCGACCGCATCCCTCCTGCAGCCAAGCGCAAAACCGCTGTCGGAGCAATGACGTCCTTTATACGCCAGCGCGACCAATAAGTTTCTCTAGACACGATCCTATATCCGCCTCACCAATCGCTTAACCACCCTTGCTTGACAGGATCGCGGCCAAGCCATATTTCCGGGCGCACTATTAGCACTCGGAAAGCCCGATTGCTAAGCGCGCCGTTCGATCCTCGGCAAGAGGGTGGACGGACGCCGCCCCTACCCACTTCCATTCCTTCCGAAGCGAGCCTCCAAAGGGAAACGTCATGGCTAAATCCAAATTTCGTCCGCTGCATGACCGTGTCGTGGTCAAACGTATCGACGCCGAGGAAAAGACCAAGGGCGGCATCATCATTCCGGACACCGCCAAGGAAAAGCCGTCCCAGGGCGAGGTCGTCGCCGTCGGCCCCGGCGGCCGCGACGAGGCCGGCAAGCTGATCCCGATCGACCTCAAGGTCGGCGACCGCGTGCTGTTCGGCAAGTGGTCGGGCACCGAGGTCAAGATCGACAACGAAGAGCTCCTGATCATGAAGGAGTCGGACATCATGGGCGTCATGGCCTAAGGCCGTCAGCCTGAACAGCCGCTGAATGTCATGCCCGGATCGCGCGATCCGGGCATTCGGTCATTCCGCAAGCGGCAAACACATCACGAAACACGAGGGATTGAAGAAATGGCTGCCAAAGACGTCAAGTTTTCCGGAGACGCGCGCGATCGCATGCTGCGCGGCGTCGACATTCTCGCCAACGCCGTCAAGGTGACGCTCGGTCCGAAGGGCCGCAACGTCGTCATCGAGAAGAGCTTCGGCGCGCCCCGCATCACCAAGGACGGCGTCACCGTCGCCAAGGAGATCGAGCTCGAGGACAAGTTCGAGAACATGGGCGCCCAGATGCTGCGTGAGGTCGCCTCCAAGACCAACGACCTCGCCGGCGACGGCACCACCACCGCGACCGTGCTGGCCCAGGCCATCGTGCGCGAAGGCGCCAAGGCGGTTGCCGCCGGCATGAACCCGATGGACCTCAAGCGCGGCATCGACATCGCGGTTGCAGCGGTGATCAAGGACATTGAAAAGCGCGCCAAGCCGGTCGCCGCCTCCTCCGAGGTCGCCCAGGTCGGCACCATCTCGGCCAACGGCGATGCCGCCATCGGCAAGATGATCGCCCAGGCGATGCAGAAGGTCGGCAACGAGGGCGTCATCACCGTCGAGGAGAACAAGTCACTCGACACCGAGGTCGACATCGTCGAGGGCATGAAGTTCGACCGCGGCTATCTGTCGCCCTACTTCGTCACCAACGCCGAGAAGATGACCGCCGAGCTCGAGGACGCCTACATCCTCCTGCACGAGAAGAAGCTGTCCGGCCTGCAGGCCATGCTGCCGGTGCTGGAAGCCGTGGTGCAGTCGGGCAAGCCGCTCGTCATCATCGCCGAGGACGTCGAGGGCGAGGCGCTGGCCACCCTGGTCGTCAACCGCCTGCGTGGCGGCCTGAAGGTCGCCGCCGTCAAGGCGCCGGGCTTCGGCGACCGCCGCAAGGCCATGCTCGAGGACCTCGCGATCCTCACCGGCGGCCAGCTCATCTCCGAGGACCTCGGCATGAAGCTCGAGAACGTCACGGTGAAGATGCTCGGTCGCGCCGGCAAGGTCGTGATCGACAAGGAGAACACCACGATCGTCAAGGGCGCCGGCAAGAAGCCGGAGATCGAGGCCCGCGTCGGCCAGATCAAGGCCCAGATCGAGGAGACCACCTCGGACTACGACCGTGAGAAGCTCCAGGAGCGCCTCGCCAAGCTCGCCGGCGGCGTCGCGGTGATCCGCGTCGGCGGCGCGACCGAGATCGAGGTCAAGGAGAAGAAGGACCGCGTCGAGGACGCGCTCAACGCCACCCGCGCCGCGGTGCAGGAAGGCATCGTCCCCGGCGGCGGCGTCGCGCTGCTGCGCGCCAAGAAGGCGGTGGGCCGTCTCACCAACGCCAATGCCGACGTCCAGGCCGGCATCAACATCGTGCTGAAGGCGCTGGAAGCCCCGATCCGCCAGATCTCCGAGAACGCGGGCGTGGAAGGCTCGATCGTGGTCGGCAAGATCCTGGAGAACAAGTCCGAGACCTTCGGCTTCGACGCCCAGAACGAGGACTATGTCGACATGGTCGAGAAGGGCATCATCGATCCCGCCAAGGTGGTCCGCACCGCGCTGCAGGACGCCTCGTCCGTGGCCGGCCTGCTGGTGACCACCGAGGCCATGGTCGCCGAAACGCCGAAGAAGGAAGCTCCGCCCGCCATGCCGGGCGGCGGCGGCATGGGCGGCTTCTAAGCCTCCGTTCCGTTACAATGTTGCGAAGGCCGCCTCCGGGCGGCCTTCTTTTTTGCCGACCCTGCCCCTTCTGCTTTCCAATTCAACCGGCGGCCAAAACCCACTACGGTGGCGCGCCGATTCGATTGCGCGAGGATTCATCGATGCGTGCGCTTCTGGTTTGTTCGACAGCCCTTTTGGCGGCCCTGCTTGCCGTCTCGCCCGATGTCGCATCGGCCCAGATGAAGCTGTCGCCGAAGGCCGCGGCGCCGGGCGGGACGGAGACCCGCTATTTCACCTCGATCGACGGCCTGATGGACGGCAATGCCGACGTGATCCTGAAGGAGACGCGGCAGGGCAAGACGGTGACGGCGGCCGTGCTCGACGTCTGCTATCCCGTCGCAAAGAATTCCGACCGCAAGGACCGCTTCGTCGTCAATCTCCAGGTCGCGGGCCAGAACCTGACGGGCACGACGCAGAGCCTCGGCGAGAAGGCGCCCGTCACCGTCAAGCTGCTGCGCAAACAGTCCGGCGACACGTTCGAGTTCCGCGGCCAGATCGCGATCGGCCAGGCCGTGACCGAGGTCACCTCGCCCGACAATTCCGATCTCAGCGAGAAGGAATTTCAGGACAACCAGACCTCCGACGACGGCATCACGCCGCAGCCGAAGGATTTCACCGACGTCTCTCCGGAAGCGATCGCGGTCAAGGTCAAGCTGGATGCGGCGACCGAGTTCCTGAAGAGCCTGAAGGGCCAGGACGTCGAGGTGACGCTGGCGAGCCTGACCGTCGGCTGCGACGCGCTGCGTGCCGGCGAGCAGACCATCAACATGTCGGTCGATCCGGAACGCGCCGGCGCGCTGCTGGCGAAGTTCAAGGCGATGCCCGGCGTCACCGCGGCGGGCTGGACCGCGGGCATGACCGAGATGGACCGCACCATCCGCTTTCCCGCAGCCGACTGGCGCGACGGCGACAAGATCAGCCGTGACAAGCTCGCCTCAGCCGTCGCCGGCGTGATGAGCCGGACGCTTGCGGCAAAGCAGGTCTCGCACAGCTTCAACCCGGCCACCGGCAAGCTCAAGCTCGTCTTCAAGCGACCGAACCAGGATTTTCCGGCACTCGAGCTCACCGACACGATCGAGGTTGCAGGCCTCATCTCGCCCGACAAGCCCGGCACGACCGACAAACTGATGCTTTGGATCGGCAGCCCCTCGACCACGACCGCCGATGAGAGCAGCGGCGCCAAGCTCAATCTCTCGGACGACGCTTCGGCCGACGAGGAAGGCGATCAGCCCGACGACAACGGCTCGATCGAGGCCCTCGCGAAAGAGCTGAAAGGCCAGCGCTGGGACGCCGACAAGTCGGTGTGGAAGTAGGCTCTCGTGCCCCGGACGCAGCGCAGCACGTCAGTGATGCGCTGCTGAGCCGGGGCCCAGAGGCCGCAAGCGAAGTCGCCGATCGAGTCTGGGTCCCGGCTCTGCGCAGCAGCGTTGCACGCTGCAGCGCGTCCGGGACACGAGACCTAATTCCCCGTCGTGCGAAAGCGCAGCGGCTTGGGACCGATCAGTGTCAGTACGTCGCCCTGACGCTTCCAGGTCTCGACGCTGCTGAGCGACGCGACGAGTTCGTCGTCGGCCTGCGCCCTGGCCGGCGGACAGGAACGGTCCTGGATCTGGCCGGGGACGAAGATCACCGTGTTGCCGGCGACCGAGAACTGGCCCTTGCCGCCCTTGCACCAGAGCTCCAGCACGACTTCGCCATTGTCGCCGATCTCGATGTTCGGAATCCGCTTCGATCCCGGCTGCGGCAGGGCCTCCAGCGTCATCTCGGTACCGAACGGAAAACCGTCCTCTGCACGCGCCAGCGTGGACATCGCGAGCATTGCAACCGCCAAACACGCCATCTGCTTTAGCGAAACCATGAGACCTCTCGACCGACCTGATTTGCGGCACCTTCTATAAGACGGCGGCGCCGTTGAGAAGGTTCGCGGAGGCTAAAGCGCGATGAGATTGGGACGAATCGTCATCGTGCTTCAGCTTGTTGTTTGAGCATGATTTTTTCGGAAAACCGCTTCGCACTTTTCCGGATCATGCTTTAGATGCAAAAATCCCCGCAAGGCGGCGAAGCCCTGCGGGGATTTGCGTTGAAGCGTGGCGTGGTCTGCTACTTCAGCACCATCGCCGTGAACGGCCAGACATAGGCCTGCAACGTCACGAACAGGCCGACCAGAGAGGCCAGCACGATCGAGTGCCAGAACACGAAGCGCAGGATCGTGCCCTCATGGCCGTACCAGTTGGTGGCAGTGGAGGCGACGACGATCGATTGCGCGTCGATCATCTTGCCCATCACGCCGCCGGACGAGTTGGCCGCGGCCATCAGGATCGGCGACAGGCCGAGTTGCTCGGACGTGATCTTTTGGAGATTGCCGAACAGCACGTTGGAAGCGGTGTCCGACCCCGTCAGCGCCACGCCGAGCCAGCCCAGCAGCGTGCCGAAGAAGGGATAGAGCACGCCGGTTGCGGCAAAGGCGAGGCCGAGCGTTGCGTCGACGCCGGAGAGCCGCGTCAGCGTGCCGATTGCGAGCATCGCCGAGATCGTGATCAGCGAGATCGCGCAGAGCCGTATGGTGCGGCCGTATTGGATCAGCAGCCTGCCGGGACCGACGCCCATCAGGAAGCCTGAGATGATTGCGGCGATCAACATGCCCGTGCCGGTGAACGAGAGATAGGTGAAGCCGAACACCGCGCTCTCTTTGGTCGGCCCTGGCGCGACCGGCGGCATCTTGTTGATCATCTGATGCAGCTCGGGAACGGGATAGTTCCAGGTGAAGATCGAGTTCGCCCAGGTCTTGAAGCCGCCGTTGCCCCAGACCAGCATCACGATGCAGACGATGATCCATGGCAGCAGCGCGCTGAAGAGCTCGCTCTGCGTCAGCGGCGTCTTATCGAGCGGCTTGGCCGCGGCCATCGTGGCGGCCGATTCATCGCGGCCGCGCAGCGCCGGCGACAGCCAGAGCTGCCTCGGTTGCCAGACCTTCAGGAACAGGATCAGCGCGCCCATAGAGATCAGCGACGCCCCGATGTCGACAATCCAGGGATTGATGAAGTTTGAGATCACGAATTGCGGGACCGCAAACGACACACCGGTGACGAGGATCGCCGGCCAGACATCCTTCATGCCCTTCCAACCTGCGAAGGCCCACACCACCCAGAACGGCACGATCAGAGAGAAGATCGGCAACTGCCGTCCGACCATCGCGCCGAGGATGTAGGGATCAAGCCCGGTGACCGAGGCAAGACCCTGGATCGGCGTGCCCAGCGCGCCAAAAGCGACCGGCGCGGTATTGGCGATCAGCGACAGGCCGGAGGCCGCGAGCGGCGAGAAGCCGAGCCCGATCAGCACGGCGCCCGTGATGGCGACCGGCGTGCCGAAGCCCGAGGCTCCCTCGAAGAACGCGCCGAAGGAGAACGCGATCAGCAGCAATTGCAGCCGCCGGTCCTCGGTGACGCCGCCGACCGCGCGCTTGAGCAGCTCGAAGCGCCCGGTGGTCACCGTCACCTGGTAGAGGAAGATGACGTTGAGAACGATCCAGCCGATCGGGAAGAAGCCGGTCACGATGCCGAGGATCGAGGCGCGGATCGACATGTTCGCCGGCATGGTGAACACGAAGATCGTGATCAGGTTGGCCACGATCACGGCGATGATTGCAGCAATATGGGCCTGGACGCGACCGCTCGCGATCAGGATCAGCAGCGTGACGACGGGTATTGCCGCTGCGATCGTCGACAGCACCGGACTGTGCAGCGGGTCATAGACTTGATTCCACATGGTCTTCCTCCCCCACGCCTGTTGCGGCAGGCGGCCCGCGTGGACAGCCGAGCCTGCTTGACGCTGGAAGCGATAACCCCCGAGCTGGACGCGAATTCCTCGCGAGTGCGGCGGTTCCCGTCCGCTCACAAGCCCGCGAAGTCCCGGAGGCCCCCACCCCGCGCCGTTGTACCCATGCTAGGGTTGCAAGCTGCGACAAGCCAACGCAAATTGCTGAACTTGCGACTTTAGTCTAAGCGCTTTCTGCCGTTGCCACAGCCATTTGGCCTATGGGCGTTGTGCACATCCCCTCAGGAGACAGAGCTCTGTGAAGAACATCAGCGCCACGCTCGCGATCGTCTGGCGAATCGCCGCCCCCTATTTCCGATCGGAGGACAAGTGGGTCGGCCGCGGCCTGCTCGCCGCCGTGATCGCGATCGAGCTGGCGCTGGTCGCGATCGACGTGCTGGTGAACCAGTGGCAGAACCGGTTCTACAGCGCGCTCCAGAACAGCGACTGGGACGCCTTCGTCACGCAGATCTGGATCTTCATCGGCCTCGCCTTCACGGCGATCGCGCTGGCGGTCTACAAGCTGTACCTGAACCAGTGGCTCCAGATCCGCTGGCGGCAGTGGCTCACCCAACACTATCTCCGCGAATGGCTCGACGGCTCGACGCATTACCGCATGCAGCTCAAGGGCGATGCGGCCGACAACCCGGACCAGCGCATCACCGACGACGTCAAGAACTTCGTCGAGCAGACCCTGACGATCGGACTGGGCCTGCTCTCGTCGATCGTGACGCTGTTCTCCTTCGTGATCATCCTCTGGGGCCTGTCCAACGCCGCGCCGCTGCACCTGTTCGGCACCGATCTCATGATCCCCGGCTACCTGTGCTGGGGCGCGCTGATCTACGCGATCTTCGGCACCGCGTTGACGCACTGGATCGGCGCCCCGCTGGTCAATCTCAATTTCGAGCAGCAGCGCTATGAGGCCGACTTCCGCTTCAACCTCGTCCGCGTCCGCGAGAATTCCGAGCAGATCGCGCTGCTCAAGGGCGAGGGTGCCGAACGCGGCGGTCTCTTCCGTCGCTTTGGCTTCGTGATCGGCAATTGGTACGCCATCATGAGCCGGACCAAGCGCCTCACTGCGTTCACGGCGAGCTATCAGCAGGCTGCCGTGATCTTTCCCTACGTGCTGGTGGCGCCAGCCTTCTTCGCCAAGAAGATCCAGCTCGGCGACATGATGCAGACGGCATCGGCCTTCTCGAGCGTCCAGGGTGCGCTGTCGTTCTTCGTGGTGGCCTACCGGGCGCTGGCGGAATGGCGCGCGATCGTCGCCCGTCTCGACGGCTTCGAGATGTCGGTGGCCTCGGCCGCACACCCGCCGACGCATGAGCCGACCATCGGCCTTGCACCATCTGGCAGCACGACGGCGATCGCGCTCAAGCAGCTGCTCGTGAAGCTACCGAACGGTGCGCCTCTGGTCGCAGCCGATGCCTTCACGATCCAACCGGCGGAGCGGGTCTTGGTGACCGGGCCGTCGGGCTCCGGCAAGTCGACGCTTTTCCGGGCCATCGCCGGCGTCTGGCCGTTCGGCACCGGCACCATCGCCATACCCGGGAAATCGAAGCTGATGATGCTACCGCAGCGCCCCTACTTCCCGATCGGCCCGCTAGGCGACGCGGTCATCTACCCGGCAGAACATGGCGCCGTCGCATCGGAGAAAATCCGGGACGCACTCATTGCGGTCGGCATGCCGAAGCTGGCCGAGCGACTCGACGAGGACGGTCATTGGAACAGGACGCTCTCGCTCGGCGAGCAGCAGCGCCTGGGGCTCGCGCGCGCCCTGCTGCACGTGCCGGATTATCTGTTCCTCGACGAGGCCACGGCGTCGCTGGACGAACCATCGGAAGCCCGGCTGTACCGGCTGCTGGCGGAGAAGCTGCCGCAGGCCACCATCGTCTCGATCGGCCACCGCTCGACGCTCGACGCCTTCCACACCCGCAAGGTGGCGTTGGTGAAGGACGGCGAGATCCACGTTCTCGGCAAGGACGGCGAGCCGGCCCAGGCGGAGCCGACCGTGGCGAGCTGAGGCGGCACAACCAAGCCTGAGGCTAGCCTCGACAGGACCTTCGTTGCAGCCATCCTTACGAGACGCCCGCCTCCGGCGGGCTCCTCAGGATGAGGTCTGTCTCGCGGCAAGATCCTAGACCCTCATGGTGGGGAGCGCCGCCCTTACGGCGCGTCTCGAACCAATGCAGGCCGAGCGCTCTCACAGACGACCCTACGCCCAAAGCAAAAGGGCGGCAGATTGCTCTGCCGCCCTCGTTAGGTCGTCTCGGGAAGAAACTTACTTCAGGTTGGTCATCGCCGTCAGGTCGACCGAGAGCTTGGCAACGCCGGCCGCGCTGCACCAGTTGGAGCCGAACGCCGTGCCCGCGTTCGCGCCGCCATTGATCGGCGTCACAAAACCGGGGCTGGAGTTGGTGGCCGAGAAGTCGCTGGTGAAGGCGTTGCAGTTACCCTTCGAGAGGTCGGTGTCGTAGTAGCGCAGATCGAGCGTGAACACCTTGTAGGTGAAGCCGACGCCGACGTTCCAGGTGTTGTAGCTCGGCTCCTTGATGCCGTTGGAGTACAGCGGGTCGCCGGCAATGCCGTAGAAGATGTCGGACGTGCCGAGCCACTGACGGCCGAATTCACCCGACACATACATGCCGACGCCACTGGCACCGAACGTGGTGCTCGGCGCGGTCCACTTGGCGGTGATCGAGGCGTAGTTGCCCCAGGCGCCGAGGTTCAGGAAGTTCGGCGAATAGTACTCGTTGAAGCCAACGACCCACTGATCGTTGATATTGAGATTCAGCTTGGCATAGACTTCGTAGAAGCTTGCGTCCTTCTTGGCGAAGTTGCCGTTGATCGGCAGGCCGATCGCGCCCTGCGAATTGTCGAGGCCGGTGCCGCAATTGCCCTGGGCGAGGGTGCCCTGCGAACCGAAGCAGCTTCCGCCCGGATAGAGGTAGCCCCAGATACCGAAGTCGAAGGCGAACATGCCGAAGGTCGGGCGGATACCGCCGTAGATGTCGACTTCAGCCGCGGCGCGGTTCGGGAACGAGATGCTCTCCGCGGACGCACCGACGTAGAGCTGGAGGTCCTTGTTGACGTTGTAGCGCGGCTCGAAATAGGCGGCGACCGACGGATTGTGGTTCGACTGAGTAACGCCGCGGAAGATGTAATCGCTCATGATGCCGGCGCCGAAGGCGACATCCCAGGGGTCAAAGGCGGGCGGCGGCGGGGCCTTCAGAGCCTTGACCGGCATGTCTGCCGCGAAAGCCGAACCCGTCACCATTGCCAGCGCCGTTGCCAACAAAGCCACTTTTTTCATTTCAATCCCCATCACCAGTTCCACCCAGTCGGTTTCCCGGAAGCCCCCCGGGCCGTACGACCTGACTGCAAAATTTCGTTACCGCGACAATCTGGCTGGGAGGATGCGAACCGTGAAGCAAAAATCACGAGCATCTGCCGACTTTTTAGGCGTTCTGACACTTCTACAAAAGGTTGTCCGCCTGTGTTGCTTCTTGATCACATTATTTGCATTCCAAAGTGCACAGAGCCGCCCGGATTAGTACGGGAGCCGCCGGTGCAGTGGTGCCTGTGCCACGAATCGGACTGACGTGAGAAACGACAACCAGACCGCGACCATTGCGACGATACAAAAAGGCCGCAGCGTCACCGCTGCGGCCTTACTGTTGTCGGTCGTTGTCGTCGGGATGGACCCAGCCTTTGCCCTCACCTTGGACCTGACTTTGGGCCTATCCTTGGACCCTACCTCGGGGCCTAACCTTGCCCCTCAGCCGGCGTCGGCTCCGCAGAAGACGAAGGCATCGCCCAGCTTGTCTCGGCGGCGGGCTCCGGAGCCGGAGCCGCCACCGGCGCTGAGGGCTTCGGCGCAGGAGCTGCCTTCGCCTTCTTCGGTGCCGCTTTCTTTGCGGCCTTCTTCGGTGCAGCCGGCTTGGCAGCCTTCTTGGCCGACTTCTTCGCAGCCTTCTTGGCGGCCTTCTTCGGGGCGGCCTTCCTGGCAGATTTCTTCGCAGACTTCTTGGCAGACTTTTTCGCGGACTTCTTGGCTGCCCTCTTCGCGGTCTTCTTCGCCGCTACAGCCTTCTTGGCCTTTTTGGCCTTCTTGCTTTTTTTCTTCTTCGCTTTCGCCATCGTGGTCCTCCTGTTGCCGCCGAACAATGGTCGATCGGGCGTCTTCAGCCGTCACCTCCGGACGAAGGCTAGCTCGAGGCATTCAATGCCGCGGCCGCGACCCGCCCGTAGCCCAATCGAGAAGCTCAATCGTGTGTACGACCGGAACTGACGTGCCACTGGCAATCTGCACCATGCAGCCGATATTGCCCGCGGCAATCATGTCCGGCTTGACGCTTGCGATGTTGGCGACCTTGCGGTCGCGCAACCGGCCCGCAAGCTCGGGCTGGAGAATGTTGTAGGTCCCCGCCGAGCCGCAACACAAATGGCTCTCCGGCACATCTTTCACCACGAATCCATTCTTGGAAAGCAATTCTTTCGGAAGGCCCGTGATTTTCTGGCCGTGCTGCAACGAACACGCGGAGTGATAGGCGACGACGATGTTGTCCTGTCGCGTAGTGGTCACGAGCTCGAGGCCGGCGACGAATTCGGTGATGTCCTTGGCGAGCGTGGACACCTGCGCCGCATCGGCGGCAAACGCCGTGTCCTCGCGCAGGAGATAGCCGTAGTCCTTGATCACCGTGCCGCAGCCGGAGGCCGTCACCAGGATGGCGTCGAGCCCCTCGCCGGCCGCTTCCTTTCGCCACGCCGCGACGTTGGCGCGGGCCCGCGCCAACGCATCCTGGTCGTTGCCCAGATGATGGGTCAGCGCGCCGCAGCACTGCTCGTCCCGGACCAGGACAACCTCAATGCCGTGGCGGGTGAGGAGGCTGATGGCGGCCTGGTTGATGCGCGGCGCCAGCACCTGCTGGGCACAGCCCTGCAGCAGCGCGACCCGGCCGCGCTTCTTGCCGAGTGCCGCGAATACGCTGCCGGGGAGCGGGCCCGGCGACGGCAGACGGTTCGGCGCCAGCGCCAGCATCGCCTTGAGGCGCTGGATCAGGCCGGGCGTCGCCGACGGCCGCGGCGTCGGCAGGAATACGGCAAGCGGACGGGCGAGCCGCGCCAGCCACATGCTGGTGCGGAAGAGCTGCGGATTCGGCAGGACAAAGGCCAGCACCTGGCGCAACAGCCGCTCGGTCAGCGGCCGCTGGTAGCGCTGCTCGATCCTGACCCGGGCCTGGTCGACGAGATGCATGTAGTTCACCCCTGAGGGACAGGTCGTCATGCAGGACAGACACGACAGGCAGCGGTCGACATGCTTGACCACCTCGGCCGTCGGGGTCTGGTCCTTCTCCAGCATCTCCTTGATCAGGTAGATGCGGCCGCGCGGGCTATCGAGCTCGTCGCCGAGCAGCACATAGGTCGGACAGGTTGCAGTGCAGAAGCCGCAATGGACGCAGGCGCGCAGGATCTTGTCGGCTTCCGCGATGTCGGGGTCGGCGAGCTGCGCCAGTGAGAATTCGGTCTTCATGCCGCAGCGCCCCGCGTCAGCCGCCCCCGGTTGAGAATGGTTTTCGGATCGAAACTGGCGCGGACCCGATCGCTCAGCGCGGCGACGCCGGGCGCCTGCGGATGGAATACGTCCACACCGCGCCTGACGTCCTCGGCCGCCCGGATCAACGTGGCGTGCCCGCCGACCGCATCCGCGCGCTGGCGCACGGCCGGGGCATGCGCGTCGGCCTTCGGCGGCAGCGCGGCCCAGATCAGGCCGCCGCCCCAATCGTAGATGATGTCGCCGCCGGTCTCGCGCGCCAGCTGGGTCCCGAGCGCCGCGCCGGAAGCCGGCGGACAGACGATCCGCCACACCGGCCAGGCCCCAACTGCACCGCCGGCCGCGAACGGCAGGACGTCGCGGATCGTGGCCCACAATGCGGCGGAGGCCACATCCTCGACCAGCGTCGCGGTTCCGAACGGCGCCAGCAATTCGCGCAGCGAGCCGGCGCGGTGCGCGGCGGACGCCGTGATGCCCTCGAGCCGCAGCACGGTCAGCGCTTCGCCCTGGCTGGCGATGTCGCCAAGCCCGTCGGTCTTCGCCCGGAACGCCGATTTCGGCAGATGCGCGGCAGCAGAGACGTCGAAGGGCGAGCCGAGCGCCGCGGTCATCGCCTTGTTGGCGGCGGCATCGTCGAGCCCGCGCAGCAGCAGCGTCCGCTCCGCTTCGGGCTTCGGCATCACCTTGAGCGTGACCTCGGTCATCACCGACAGCGTGCCCCAGGACCCCGCCAGCAGCTTGCAGAGGTCGTAGCCGGTGACGTTCTTCACCACCTTGCCGCCGGTCTTGAAGCTGTCGCCGAAACCGGAGACGGCGTGCGCCCCGAGCAGGTGATCGCGCGCCCCGCCCGCCTTGATCCGCCGCGGACCGGCGAGGCCGGCCGCGATCATGCCGCCGATGGTGCCCAACGCGGGCGTGCCGAGCAGCGGCGCCGTATTCATCGGCTCGAAGGCGAATTGCTGGTTCTTGGCATCGATCAGCGACAGCACGTCGGCCAGCGGGGCGCCGGCCTGGAGCGTGACGATCAGCTCGTTGGGTTCGTAGGAGGTGACGGCATTCAGCGCGGAGAGGTCGAGCACGGCGTTGGTCGCCATCGTGTGGCCAATGCTGCGCTTGCTGCCATGACCGATGATCTCGAGCGGCTGCTCGTTGGCAATCGCCGCGCGCACCACCTCTTCGACGTCTTTGGCGTCTCTGACCCTGAGCGTATCCACGGGAAAAGGCGGTAGCGAAATTCGCCGCCAAAATCAAATGCGGCGTGACGCTGGCGATCAGCGCCGGTGCAGTCGGGGATCCTGCACGGGCGACCACGACGCCTCGATCATGATCGAAGCGTTCACGACATCGACACTTCGACCAGCGGCGAACCAAAGCCGGCAGGCCCTCGCTACAAGCTTGCGCCGATCGCGATCGAGGCCAACCGATGGAGACAAGCATGCGATCGACACATCAGCGGCTGGTGCCGCGCGTCCACGAAGCGTTCAGCCGCAGGTCGGTGATCCGGGCCTTCGGAGCCGTCCTGGCGATCTATCTCTCGCCATGGGCGGCGGCGTCATCTCAAGCCCAGCAGCAAGGAGCAAGGACCATGAACCACTATGCCACGCAGAAATCCCTCAGCGACGCCGTCGACGGCGGCGGCCTGCTCGTCGTCGCGCAATGGGAGGCCAAGCCCGGTGAGGCCGACAAGGTCGCCGCGATCCTCGACCGCTTCCTGCCGGAGGCGCAGCGCGAGGACGGCGTCAAGCTGTTCCTGATCTCGCGCGCCAGGGACAATCCGGCCCAGTTCCTGTTCTACGAGCTGTTCCGCGACGAGGCGGCTTTCAAGGCGCATCAGGAGAGCGCACATTTCAAGACCTGGATCGCCGGCGAAGCCCTGCCGCTGCTGGCGAAGCGGGAACGGGCTCAATACGCACTCATGTAAGCACCAGCTCGTACGCCGCGGTTCGATCCGGACCGCGGCATACGACTATATGATCGCGCGCAGCGGCGATCTGCGCAGGATCAGTGCCGAGACGGCCAAGCTGCCGATCGCGGCCAACATGGTCAGCAGGAGCGCCTTCGTGAGTGCGAAGAGCGGCAGTGCGTGCAGAAGCAGGGCAAAGCCGACCAGGATCGGCGGATGGATCAGGTAGACGCCGAAGGCGTTGTCCGAGAGCCATTTGGCGACCGGCCCTTGCTCGTCGAAATAGCGGCGGTAGACGGCCAGCATCAAGAGACCCATGCCGACGCAGACCAGCGCCTCCCACAGGCACTTCCCGGCACTGACGACGTTGAAGCCGCCTGCATAGAGCGCGGTGTCCCCCTGCAGGCCTCCCCCGAACAGCACGAGCGCTGCAAACAGCGGCACAGAGAGCGACAGCGCGAGCAGTCCCCAGCGGATACAGGAGCGCTCGGCAAGCCCAAGCATCCAATTGCCGCGAGAGCCGACGGCGCCGGCCGCGAACATGAGAGCGTATTGCGGGAGATCGCCGGGGTGAACGTTGAGCACGGAGGTATCGGCGTGGATGGCGATGCGAACGCCGAAGGTGAGTGCCGCCATGGCCGCAACGAACAGAACAATCCCCGTGCCGCACAGCGCAACCTTGGGCTCCCGCCATCCGGTCTGGCGGATCAGGCCATAGAGGAGCGAGACCAACAGCAGCACCGCGCAAAACCACATCGGTCCCGTCTCGGAAAGCCATTCGCCGTCCATCAGATGGGTCAGCCATTGATGGCCGAAACCGCCCTTGCCCCAAGTCCATGACAGAAAATACTGCGTCAGTGGGCCGATCATCAACATGTAGAGCAAAGTCGGCAAGCCGAGCCTGATCAGCCGATCACGTGCAAATTTCGAAAGTCCTTTCCGATCGAAGGCGCCGACAGCGAAATAGCCGGCGATGAAGAATAGCGCGGCCATGAAGAAGGCCTGGAGGAAGCTCTGATAGATGCCGAAGAAGAGGGCCGTGCCGAAGCCGGTCTCCCGCCGGTCGACATAGTACCAATTGCCGAACGGACTGTACGTGTCGGCTGCGTGCATGCTCAGCACGAGAATGATCATCGACCAGCGGATGTTGTCGATAAACAACAGGCGCGACTTCGCCAGCGGCCTGCCCGGCGCTTCTTTCGTCACACTGATCCGAACGTCCGCCATGTCGCCGCCATGCCGGGTATCGACCGTCAGAACCGCGGAATGTCCGGAAACGCCACCTTCCCGGCGTGCACATGCATGCGGCCGAGCTCGGCGCAGCGATGCAAGGTCGGAAACACCTTTCCGGGATTGAGCAGGCCCTGCGCGTCAAAAGCGCATTTCAGGCGCTGCTGCTGGTTGAGGTCGATCTCGGTGAACATCTCCGGCATCAGGTCGCGCTTCTCGATGCCGACGCCGTGCTCGCCGGTGAGCACGCCGCCGAACTCGACGCAGGCGCGCAGGATGTCGGCGCCGAAGGCCTCGGCGCGCTCGATCTCGCCGGGCTTGTTGGCATCGTAGAGGATCAGCGGATGCAGATTGCCGTCGCCGGCGTGGAACACGTTGGCGCAGCCGAGCTGGTACTTTTCCGACAGTTCGCGGATGCGGGCGAGCGCCTTCGGCAGCGCGCCGCGCGGGATCGTGCCGTCCATGCAGAGATAATCGGGCGAGATGCGGCCAACGGCCGGAAACGCCGCTTTGCGGCCGGCCCAGAACAAATTGCGCTCGGCCTCGGAGGTCGAGATCTGGCAGGTGGTCGAGCCGCAAGCATTCGCAATGGTCTCGACGCGCGTGATCAGCTCGTCGACCTCGATCTTGGGACCGTCGAGCTCGATGATGAGCAGCGCTTCGACGTCGAGCGGATAGCCGGCATGAACGAAGGCCTCGGCGGCGTGGATCGCCGGCTTGTCCATCATCTCCATGCCGCCGGGAATGATGCCGGCGCCGATGATGCGCGCCACGCATTCGCCGGCCGCCTCAACCTGCGCGAAGCCGACCATCAGCGCCCGCGCCGTCTCCGGCTTTTGCAGGATGCGCACCGTGATCTCGGTGATGACCCCGAGCAGACCTTCCGAGCCGGTGATGACGCCCATCAGGTCGTAGCCGGTGTTCTCCGCCGACTTGCCGCCGATGCGCAGGATCTCGCCGCTCATCAGGACAATCTCGCAACCGAGCACGTTGTTGGTGGTCATGCCGTATTTCAGGCAGTGCACGCCGCCGGAATTCTCCGCGACATTGCCGCCGATCGAGCAGGCGATCTGCGAGGACGGATCGGGGGCGTAGTAGAAGCCGGCATGCGCGACCGCCTGGCTGATGGCGAGATTGGTGACGCCGGGCTCGGTGACGACGACGCGGTTGTCGAAATCGATCTCGCGGATCCGCTTGAACTTGCCGAGCCCGAGCAGCACGCCGTCTTCCAGCGGCAGCGCGCCCCCGGACAGCGAAGTGCCGGAGCCGCGCGGAACCACCTTGATCCCCTGCCCGGCACAATATTTCAGGACGAGCGAGACCTGCTCGGTGGTGTCGGGCAGCACCACGACCATCGGCGGTTGCCGATAGGCCGTCAGCCCGTCGGATTCGTAGGCCCGCATCTCGGAGGCGCTGTCGATCACGCCCTCGCCGGGCACGATTGCGCGCAATGCAGCCACGATCTCAGCGCGGCGCGCCAGCACGGTCTGGTCGCTCGCGGGCATCATGATGGCCATAACATATCCTTCCGACTCGTAGCCCACGATCAAATTATCGCGGCAAATCAACCACGTC
This sequence comes from Bradyrhizobium sp. S3.7.6, assembly GCF_054061875.1. NCBI lineage: Bacteria > Pseudomonadati > Pseudomonadota > Alphaproteobacteria > Hyphomicrobiales > Nitrobacteraceae > Bradyrhizobium > Bradyrhizobium sp. S3.7.6. The sequence goes on from NZ_JBSSEQ010000001.1 coordinate 8,653,509, forward strand.
CGCGCCTGTTTGGGTAGGCCATCCGAAAGTCGGAGCGGCCATCTTCGGCGAGTTCGCTCTGGGACAAGTAGGACAGCATGAAACCTGTCATGGTTTCGCGGCTTGTCCAAGCCGGGCGGGCCTGCCAAAACCGGCGGGTCCGTCGTTTGCCGACCAGGCAAGACCGACCAGCCTAGACCCACCAGGGAAGAGACGAAGAGCACCCGATGACAAAACTGACTTTTGGCGCACTGATGATCCTCACCGTGACTGCCACCGCACCCGCCGCGATGGCGCAGGATGTTGCGGCCGGCAAATCGTCGTTCAACAAATGCCTGGCCTGCCACGCCATCGGCGAAGGCGCCAAGAACAAGGTCGGCCCCGAGCTCAACGGCCTCAACGGCCGCAAGTCAGGCACCGCGCCGGACTACAATTATTCGGATGCGAACAAGAATTCCGGCATCACCTGGGACGAAGCCACGTTCAAGGAATACATCAAGGACCCCAAGGCCAAGATCCCCGGCACCAAGATGGCGTTCGCCGGCATCAAGAATGAGAACGAGATCAACAATCTCTGGTCCTTCGTCGCGCAGTTCGACAAGGACGGGAAAATCAAGCAGTAAGCGCGTGAACGGCGGCCGCCCGAGCTTCGGTTCTGATTGAGTCAGAACCGAAGCTCGGGCTTCTTGTTTTGACGCGTTTTCTTCACGCGAACCGGTATCCACTTCGCTCGAAAACGCTTTAATCGGCGGCCGCCTGCGCCGGGACGATTTTCCCGATCATCGTCTCGATCTCCGTCTTCACCAGATCCGGCACAGCGTTCTGCACCATGTGGCCGAGATCGGGCAGCACGATCAGCTTTGCACCCGGCACCATCGCGGCGAAGGGACGCGCGTGGATGCCGGTCTTCACCGTCTTGTCGGGCTCGCCGGCGATGATCGTGACCGGCGCCTTGATCTCGCCGTAACGCGCAGCCTGCGCCGTCACCGCTTCCTTCAGCGTCACCAAATCGTAGGCATTGGCGATGAACTCGCGCGGGCGCAGCAATAGCGGCGTCGCGGAGTCCTGCACGAAGCCATCCGGCATGGTCTGCGGCACGAAGACGCTGCGCGCGCCGGCCTCGGCAACGAAATACCCCATCGGCAGCGTGATGGTGTAGGCGAGCAGCGGGCCGATCACCGGCGTTGCGATGATCTCGTTGTAGCGGCCGACGCCGCCGCGCCAGGGATGGGTCACCGGCGCCAGCATGACGAGACCGGCGACGCGGCCGGGATGATCGAGCGCGATCCGCGCGCCGAGCGCACCGCTCCAGGAATGCACGACGAAGACCGCGCGATCGATCCCGAGCTTACGAAGCGCCTCGTCAATCATCCGGGCCTGGATCTGCGGCGTCGAATCCTGCCGCCGCATCCGCGTGCTCCAGCCGTGACCGGGACGGTCGATCAGGATGACGCGATGGTCTTTGGCCAGGAGGTCGCCGAGCGGACGCCGCATCGCTTCGAGATTGGAGCTCGCGCCGTGCAGCATCACGATCGGCACGCCTGAACCGCGCGGACCGATATCGACGACGTGAAGCACAGCGCCGTCGACCTCGACCATCCGGCCCTGAGGCGGAAAGGCGCGTTGCACGGCAAGGACGCCGGCCTGCGTGGCCAGCGCCAGCAGAACCAGCGCGGTCACGACTGACATCACGATCATGGAGAGAATCCGGGCGATCCAGGGCACCTGGCAGTTACGAGACTAGCGGGCGGCAGTTTCGCTCCGTGGAACCCGGCGCTCCACTTGAAAAGCCGGGGCTGTGGATATGTGCATAATTCGAGTATGAAAAAAGTCAATAAAATCAATGGTATTCCCCACAGCGCGCAAGCCTCGGACCAGCTTCATGCAGTCGTCATCGCGGCTTCCATATAATCGCCACGGTCGGTTCCGCCATCTAGGCGCGGGTGGGCGCCGATCCTCCTCGCAAACTCCAAGGGGATGCGGGAAGGCCGGCAGGATGTGTCCTGATTTGAACCGGAGAATGTCGATGAGCTTCAGATCCAAAGACACTGCGATCGACGAGATCGTGGCGAGCTGCAACGGTGACCTGCGCGGTGCAGTGCGGGCACTGCTTCTGATCAACGAGCATCTCGAGACGGAGCTTGCAAAGGCTTACGCCGCGGCCGCCGATCACGGCCTTGTCGAGCGCGCCGGTAGCGTCCTGCACTAAGTGCAGGCTAGTTCGTTCCGTCCTCGTCCTTTTCCTCGTCGGGTGTGACCGCAGGGCAGGCGCGGATCGTCGAACGGGCAAGCTTGGCATCGGCCCTGGACGTGTAGGGACCGTCGCCGAACCAGATGTCGCCGATGATCACGGGATTGCTGGTTACGATGTTGCATTTGCCGGTGGCGCGATTGCCGACCACCCAGAACAAGCCGTCGGCGAGGCTCATCGAGCCCGACGCGAGCAGCAATACACCTGCAAAGATCAAACGCTTCATGGCCGTGCTCCTGCCATGCAGGTAGGCCTGCGCGCGCTTCAACAATACCCCTGAGAACACCGCACATGTGATCGTGGTTAATCCGCGCACGCCGCAATCACTCGGGAAATGATCAACTTGTCCGCTAGATGTCGCGGCCTTCGACCTTCTCGGTCAGCGCCTTGACCTGCTCGGGGATCTTCTCGAGGTGCGGATTGACGGCCAGCGCCTTGCGGTAGGCCTCAAGCGCACGTTTCTCGTCACCGACCTCCTGCATGATCATGCCGAGGCCTGCGAGCGCGCCGAAATGGCGCGGCTCCCGGATCAGCACCTCGCGGATGTCGGCAAGCGAGCGGCCGTAGTCATTCTGCATGTAGTAGAGCGTGGCGCGCCGGTTCCAGGCCTCGATGTAGTCGGGCCTGAGCTTGATGACCGAATCCAGCAGCTTGATCGCAATGTCGATCTTCTGCGCGTCGACCGCGGTCTTGGCCCGCGCCATCAACAGCGATGCGGTGTCGCTCGGGGTCTGGATCCAGATCGCCCAGATCCGTGCCTCCACATGCTTGGCGCTGGCCTCGTCCGGCGCGGCCTTCAGCGCGCCGAACAGGAAATCGAGATTCTTGCTGCGGTCGACCTTGGGCAGCTTGGCCGGCGCCTCCGGCAGCTTCTTCTGTTCCTTGCCGGGAGGGGCAGGCAGCTCTTTCTGCGCCAGGGCTAGCGTAAGGCCAGTGGCGCCCAGCACAAGGGCCAGACACAGGGTGCGCGCGAAAGGGAAGCTCACTGCCAAGAATCTCACTGCCATGGCCAAAGTCTAGACGCGCAAAGCCGCCCTTGCAAAGCAAAGGCGGCGTCAAACTCGTGTGAGCCGTGGTCTTGCGGGGCGCGCGCGAGGCGACCGCGAGGGCAATATCAGCCCTGGCGAGCCTTGAAGCGGCGCTGCACCTTGTTGATCACATAGACCCGGCCCTTGCGGCGGACCAGGCGGTTGGCGCGATGGCGACCGCGCAGCGATTTCAGCGAGTTACGGACCTTCATGGCAGAATCCTGAACGTTCGAAAGGCCGTGTTCGGCACTACCGTTTCGGCACGCGCGAATGTGGCAAAATGAGATCTTTCCCGCTGGCGGACCGACCGCCCGGGACGGGGCGGTTCTTAAGGCATGGGAGGACCGGATGTCAATGTTAACTGCCCGGTTCCGGACCAGCAAATTCTGGAAAACAACCCCATGCAAAGTAGAAAGCAAGTAGAAACGGCCGGATCGGCCCGATCTACGCATTTGTCGACTTGGGGCTTCGCTTCGACGACGTGCCTTGCCAAATTCGTTATATCATATAATCAATTCGACAACCCGTCGGGAGGAAACCAATGCCGAAGCTGAAGCTGCCCAACATCGACGATGTCGTCGCCATCGACATCCACACCCACGCCGAGGAGCCCTGCGGCACCCATCCCGACGACGGCTATGACGACTTCCAGGCGCAGATGGCGGACTATTTCAAGTCGCCGCACAAGCATCCGCCGACCGTGCCGGAGACCGCGGCCTACTATCGCTCCAAGAACATCGCAGCCGTGATCTTCCCTGTCGATGCCGAGCGCGAGACCGGCTTCCGCCGCTACAAAAATGAGGAGATGCTGGAGATCGCCTCCGACCATCTCGACGTCCTCATCCCCTTCGTCTCGATCGACCCGCACAAGGGCAAGCTCGGCGTGCGCGAGGCGCGCAAGCTGATCGAGGAATACGGCGTCCGCGGGTTCAAATTCCATCCGACCATGCAGGGCTTCTACGCCAACGACCGCATGGCCTATCCGCTCTACGAAGAGATCAACAATGGCGGCGCGATCGCGCTGTTCCACACCGGCCAGACCGGTGTCGGCTCCGGCATGCCCGGCGGCATGGGCATGCGGCTGAAATATTCCAACCCGATGTACATGGACGACGTCGCGGCTGACTTCCCCGACCTCAAGATCATCCTCGCCCACCCCTCCTTCCCCTGGCAGGAGGAAGCGCTCTCGGTCGCGACTCACAAGCCGAACGTCTACATCGACCTCTCGGGCTGGTCGCCAAAGTATTTCCCGCCGATCCTGGTGCGCTACATCAACTCGATCCTTCAGGACAAGATGCTGTTCGGCTCGGACTGGCCGGTGATCACGCCGGACCGTTGGCTGTCGGACTTCGCAAAAATCGAGATCCGCGACGAGATCCGGCCGAAGGTGCTGAAGGCCAACGCGCGCAGGCTGCTGGGGATCTAGCCGCGTACTCATCGCCACGGCGCATTGAGGGCTTCGACCGGTTGCCGAAGCCCTCACGCTCAGGCGCTCGAGGCCTCGCTGAGGCGGGCAAGGCGGCCCTAAAACTCCAGCTTGTCGCGTATGGCGTCGATTCCGGCCCTGGCGCAGGCTTCGTCAGCATCACCGCCGGGCGCCCCAGACACACCGACGGCTCCGACCAGCGAACCGCCCGCTTCGACAATCAATCCGCCACCTATAATGACCGTGCCGGGGAGATTGCGGATACCGGCCTGCATCATGCCAGGTTGGCTGACGGCATTCAGTTCGGTGGTGCTGGTACGGAATGTTGCTGCGGTCCACGCCTTGCCCGAGGCCGTTGAAACGGTGTGAGCACCTGCGAACCTGTCACGAAGGATCACCTGTGTCCCCCCGAAGCGATCGACGACCGCGACGGCGACCTGGTACCCGCGTGATCGGCAATCGGCAAGCGATGCCCGGGCCAGATCAAGCGCCAGCTCAGGACTCAGGGATTTGTAGGTCGCGAGCGGCTCCTGCGCCGTTGCCGGGTGCGCGAGCATCAACAGGACGGTGGCCGCAAGCAGGGTTCGAGCGAGCATGGTTTCTCCGACGTGAGCGGGTCGACGCCGATGTTAACCTAGTTCAGCGCACCGTATGTCAGGTCGTCGAATACGGTGACACTGTCGGCCTTGGTCCACAAGCCGATCATGCCGGCGTCCCTGATCGATTCGTCCTCCACCTCGAACATCGGCTTGCCGTCATACGTCACCTTGAATAGCTTTCCCGCGAATTCGCAACGTAGGGAATGCCATTGACCTGACGGCACCGATACCTTGACGCCATAGCCGCCTTTCCGGCCGACAATATCGAGCGCGCTGCGAACACCCTTGATCGTCTTGTAGAGCACAACATTGTCTTCAAGCGCGTTGGCCCGCACGACATAGTAATTGTCGGCATCCTTTGCGCGCCAGACAATACCGGCCGCACGATCCTCGGAGCCTGCGATCGCCTTGAACTTGACCTCGACAAACCCGTCCAGGATGCTGGTACCGTTCCTGAGCGCCACTGGAAACGTCGCCTGACCGGATTGTTTCAGGACGTTCGGCTTGCTTGGCGCCGTCGACTCCACCTCGACCGTCCATTTGGGCTGGCCACGACCCGTCATCGTCAGAGTCCAGCCTTCGGGCGCTGCGCCGGTTGCTGCGTTGTCAAAATTTACAGTTTCTGCCATCGCGTTTCCTCCCACCAACAATAGGAACAACGCCGCCCCCAAGAGCGCTACGCTCATTTTTTGCACGACGTCTAAGCTTCCCGCCTGTATTGATCGTACAGTGTTGCAGCGTTGTCCCACTTGATCGCTTCCATGTAGATGTCGACATACTTCGCGGCCGCCGCGCCATAATCCATATGATAGGCGTGCTCATACATGTCGAGCACCAGCACGGGGCGTCCGCCGGCCAGCGTCGTCGTGTGGTCGGCGGCCCACTGATTGACCAGCCGCTTGTCGCGCGGTGAGTAGGAAAGAATCACCCAGCCGGAGCCGCCGCCTTCGGCCTTGCCCATGGCGGAGAACTCCGCGCGCCACCGCTCCATGCTGCCGAAGTCGCGCGCGATCGCGTCGGCAAGTGGTGTGCTCGGCTTGCCGGCACCGCCGAGCCCGTCGAAATAGATTTCGTGGAGGATCATCGAGTTTGACGCGACGAGTTCCTCGCGCTTCAGGCCGTTGATGACGAAGTTCGGAGCTTTCGCGAAGTCGAGCTCGGCGAGTTGCGTTCCGATCGCGTTGAGTCGCTTTACGGCACCGACATAGTTGTTCTCGTAGTGGCTGACGAGCACCTTCTCCGAGATGCCGGCAATGGATTTCGGATCGAACGGCATCGGCTTGGGCTGGTATGTCATTGGCCTGGCTCCTGTTGGCTGATTGGCTTGCGCAAGGGCTTGCGTCCCCGCGAGTATTGCGGTCGATGCCGCGGCGGCCCCCACGCCCCTGATGAAGTCTCGGCGGTCGGTATTCGTCGTCATGGAGTCCTCCACGTCATCGTCGTCCCCGACTTGCCCCGTGTGCTCGCTAGCTCTTGGTGCTCGCCGTCTTGTCGAGTGCGCAAATAGACCGCGCGGTCCTTGTCGATACGGACATCGACGAGGGTCGGCGCGCTGGCGGCGCCAATTGACGGGACAATTTCTCTGATGAGATCGAGATGAAAGAAGACATGCGGCGTCCTTGGTGACCAGGACGCGATACTTGGGCATGTCGCCTCGCGGGGAGATCGCAAATCCCCGTACCCTGAATTAAACGCCTGCCGGCGGCAGTGTCAATCTGCTGCGCGAGGTCGACGGGGTGACGATTGTTTGAAGAAGGTTCCGACCTTGTCGAGTACCGGGCCGTTTCGGTATTGTCCGTGCGCCACCGCAAAGTCCCAAAGGAGCGAGCCATGAGCATCAAGGCCGTCGTCTTCGACGCTTACGGAACGCTGTACGACATCCAGTCGGTCGCAGAGATCACCGAGGATGCTTTTCCGGGTTATGGCGAGATCATCACGCAGGTCTGGCGGATCAAGCAGCTCGAATACACCTGGTTGCGCTCGCTGATGCGGCGCTACCAGGATTTTGCCGCCGTCACGCGCGACTCGCTCGCCTATACGCTGCGCCTGCTCGGGCTCGCCTACGAAGGCGAAGCGTTCGAGCGGGTGATCGAGAAATACCTGGATCTCGATCTCTACCCCGATGCAGCCGCCGCGCTTGCCGCGCTGAAGCCGCGAAAGCTCGCCATCCTCTCGAATGGCAGTCCGGACATGCTGAATGCGCTCGTGCGCAATTCCGGGCTCGACCGTCTGCTCGACGCTACCATCAGCGTGGATGCAAAGAAGGTCTTCAAGCCATCTCCAGAGGCCTACACGCTGATCGGCGAGACGTTCGGCACCAAGCCGGATGAGGTTCTGTTCGTCTCGTCCAATCCCTGGGATGTCGCCGGCGCGAAGTCGTTCGGGCTGAACGTCGCCTGGATCGAACGCGTGACGCCCGAGGCGATGGCGCTGGCTTGCGTCGAGAACGAACTCGTGGCACCGCTGACGATGTATAAGGCGATCCGGACCCAGATGGACGAGCTAGGGTTCGCGCCGGATCATCGTGTCCGCGCGCTCTCGGAACTGCCAACGATCGCCTAAGCATCGCCGCCCGCCCATGAGTCTGGAATGAGCTGTTTGGAATGAGCCTTCAATCCGTTCGCGCCTTCTTCGCCGAGAAAGCCCCCGACATCTCCGTCATCGAATCCCCGATCAGCTCGGCCACGGTGCCGCTGGCCGCCGAAGCCTATGGCGTCGAGCCCGGCCGGATCGCCAAGACCCTGTCGTTGCGCATCGGCGAGCGTGTGATCCTGATCGTTGCCGCCGGCACCTCGCGCATGGACAACAAGAAGGTCAAGGCTGCGTTCGGCGGCAAGCCGAAGATGCTGGGGCTGGAGGAGGTTGCCGAGATCACCGGCCACGAGGTCGGCGGCGTCTGCCCGTTCGGACTGAAGTCACCGCTGCCGATTTATTGCGATGTGTCGCTGAAGGCGTTCGACGTGGTGGTGCCGGCCGCAGGCTCGACCCACAGCGCCGTGCGCATCACACCCGAGCGGATGGCGGAGCTCACCGCGGCCGAATGGGTCGACGTCTGCGAGCACAGGCCTTAAGGCGGCTCCGGCCTGTCCTCGTGAACCACGGCGCGGAGGCAGACCTCACGCCAGGTCGGTTTTGGCACCTGGCTGGCTGCATTCGTTGCACGGGTATGACGGTTTCGGGACTGGACGACCGGTCGTTGAGCCGCGATGGGGCCAGATGCGATGCCTGATGCAATTGCCGGTCAGGGAGGCTACCATATGGACCATGACCGACGACAAGGTGAAACGACGATTGACCACCGTCCTGTGCGCTGACGTGCAGGGCTATTCTCGCCTCATGGAGGCAGACGAGACCGGAACGTTGGAGACGCTGCGCCGCTACCGCACTGCCTTTGCGGGACTGGTGGAGCGTCATGACGGCCGGATCGTGAATACCTGGGGCGATGCTGTGATCGCCGAGTTCGCCAGCGTCGTCGAGGCCGTGCAATGTGCGGTCGAAATTCAGCAGGAAATTTCCAACCAGGATTCGGACCCACCTCACGCGAACCCGATGCGGTTTCGCATCGGCATTAACCTCGGCGATGTGATGGTGGACGGGTCCGACATCTACGGCGACGGAGTCAATATCGCGTCGCGGCTGCAAGAGCTCGCCGAACCCGGCGGCGTTGTGATCTCAAGCTCCGTCTACGATCAGGTGCACAACAAATTGTCCGTTGGCTTCGACTGTCTCGGCCAGCGACCAATGAAGAACGTTGCTCCCATGACCAGCTATCGCGTGGCCATGAGCGGCCAAAGCGCTGGGCGACGGAGCTTCCCGGTTGACGAAAGCCTCCCTTCCCAGGGGCGGGCAGTTGCAGATTCGGAAACTGGCGCGCGATGGATTGACAGCAGGCACGAGCCATCCACCTGGATGGGCTTCGTCTCGGATTGGCTGGCGAAGCTGCCCCGCCCGGTTGCAGTGGCCCTCACGGTTTCGGGCTTTCTGATTCTGATCAACGTTTTCACCGGCATGCACAAGATCTGGTTCCATTGGCCAGTCGCAGCATTGCTCTTCGGTGCCCTCTTGCGGACAGCGCTCCGGCAGCGACCCGAGCCGAACAGCAAGCGGGAGCGCCAAACGAGTCGGGAGTGAGACGGTCGCTTCAGGTTATGACTTGAGCATGACCTCTTCGGAAAATCGCATCACACTTTTCCGGATCATGCTCTAGTCGTTGTCATCATCATAGGGACGTGGTGGCGCGGCGACAGGCGGCGGCGCATTGTTGTAGCGCGGCGGCGGCACAGACCGGCCGCGCGGGACCGGCTGCTGCGGCTGGGCCTGGTTGTTCGACTGGAACACCGCCCGGCATGCGCTCGAAAGTTGCGGCGTGTTCTGCTGCAGGCAGGCCACAATGCGGTTCGTATCCGGAATCTGGTCGCTGCACAGGCGCCAGACATCCGGCGTGCACGCCATCTGCTGTTCCATTGTGCCGCGATAGTCCTGGGCTGACGCCGCGCCCTGCGCGACGATGCCGCTGACTGCAAGCGCCAGACCCAGCGCAATCCGCTCTGTTCGCATATCCCGATCCTTCTCGATTCCCTTGATTTGTCTTCAATCAATGAGACGCGGTCAGGTTCTGAACCAACAAAAAAATGTGAAAATGCGGCGGGAACCTATTCCACCTTGCCGATCTTCTTCACCGCCGCGATCAGCCGCGCGCTGTCCGTCGCCACGAATTGCGAGAATGCCGGCGCGTCCTGATAGGCGGCCAGACTGCCCGAGGCCTCGAAGCTCCTGAGCACATCCGGACTCGTCATCACCTTCGCCATCGCTTCGCGCAGGCGGCTCGCGACCGGCGCAGGAAGAGCGCTCTGTGCAAAGAGCCCGGCCCAGATGTACATCTCGACGTCCTTGTAGCCGAGCTCCTGAAAGGTCGGAACGTCGGGGAAGCTCGCGATGCGCTGTGCGCCGCAATTGCCGAGCACGCGCAGCTTGCCGTCGTCGACCTGCGGCTTCAAGGTACCGGGCGCGGCTGCTATCGCCTGCACGGTGCCGCTGAGCAGCGCGGTCAGCGCCGGGCCCGCGCCGCGGAACGGAACATGCAGCAATTTGATGTCGGCGCTGCTCGCGAACATCTCCATCGCGACATGCAGCGTCCCGTAAGGACCGGACGAGCCGTAAGTGATCTGGCCCGGCCGCTTCTTCGCATCCTCGACGAAATCCTGCGCCGTCTTCCACGGCGCCGAGGCCGGCACCGCGAGCAGCGTGGGATCGGCGAGGACGCGCGCGATCGGCATGAACTGCGAGACTTCGTAGGCAACGGGTCGGTCGAACAGACGGTCGGCCTCGGGAAGCACCGCGAGCGAGGACAGCGTCATCAGCAGCGTGTAGCCGTCGGGCTCTGCGCGCGCCGCCGCGGCATTGCCGACCGATCCGCCGGCGCCACCGGCGCGGTTGTCGACGATGACGGGCTTGCCGAGGATCCGCTCCAGCGCCATCGCGACGGGGCGCGCCGCGAGATCGGCCTGGCCGCCGGCCGGAAACGGCACGATCATGGTGATGTTGCGCACCGGATAGGCTTGCGCGAAGGCCTTGTCAGGTAAAGCAGCCCGCAACAACGGCAATGCCGCAGCGGCGCGCAAGAGATCGCGTCGATCCATCATAGTCCCCTCGCCCCCGATTATCTTTGTTTCGCTGGCAGCCTAACCGGCCGAGCGGCAAGAACAAGGCGTTTACGAAGTATTGACCATGTTCGGTCCGGCCCGGAACGCTTCCGTGAACCCGCTGTTGCCCTCTTGAGGGAGTGAGTGATGCGGAATCTTGCGACCATCGACGTCGCCCTGGACGAGATGCTGGTGAATCTCGCAGCGATCGTCTTGCGGCTTTCAAAGCCCGAATTGACGCGAACGCCGGAAGCGCGGCGCGCCCTGGCGCAATCGGTCCATCAATACACCGCCTGCGCGGCGCGCTCGAACGACCCGCGTGTTCATGAACTGAAGTCGCAGCTGGAGGAGACGCTGAAGCCAGCCTTGCGCATTGTCGCGATCAACGGCGTGAAGGTGTCGTGATCGGAAGTCGTAATCTGAAATGGTGGGCACGCTTCGCTTTGCCCACCCTACGATAGTTGTGCGGAGGATCGACGAGCGAGATCTCGTAGGGTGGGCAAAGGCGCGCTCTTCGCGCGCCGTGCCCACCATCATTCTCCGAACTGCCCCGCGATATCCCGCATATCCCCTCCCCAATCCACGGGGAGAGTGCCTTGGTCGACGTAGCGATGGAAGCTGCTGAGCGACCAATCGCGCACACGCGTGACGAGGCCATGCTTCACTGGATTGAAGTGGATGTAATCGACGTGGCGCTCCAAGTCCGCGTCGTCTCGAATCGCGTGCTCCCAGTAGCGGCGCTGCCAAATTCCCTTCTCGCGCTTGAGTGACTTGCTTGCCGAGCGCTCCTGCGCTTCCAATCCTCGCGAGAAACCGCCCTTGATCAAATTCCAACGCGACGAAAAGTCGGAATCATTCTTCGGGAGCGACCAAATGGCATGGAGATGGTCGGGCAGGATACAGATCGCGACGGTCTCGAACGGTCGGCGCTGCTGAACGGTTTGGTAAATTCGTCTTAGGCGATCAACATGATCCGCGAGCAGAGTGCTTGAACGATCGGCGAGCACGACCGTAAAGAAGAATGTGCTGCCTTGTGTGCGCCGATATCGAGACATCTGCGATCCCATCAGGCAAAGGCGTGGGCACGCTTCGCTTTGCCCACCCTACGATAGCCGTTTGCAGGATAGACTAGCGAGATCACGTAGGGTGGGCAAAGGCGCAACGCGCCGTGCCCACCAAGGGATCTACCCCGCTTTGTTGACACCTTTCTTCGGCCGCCGCTTGCACGTGCCCGGCAGCTTCGCCGCGAGAAAATCGCCGAGCGCCTCGACGCGTGCGGGGCGCGGGCCGCCGGGTGGCGTGACCAGATGCACGGCGCCTTCGGCCTGCTTCCAGTCTTTCAGGATCACCTCGACTTCGCCGGACGAAATCGCCTCGCCGACGATGAACTCGGGCAGCTCGGCGATGCCGAGACCGGCGATCAGCGCCGGCATCACCGCTTCACCGTTGTTGACGCGAAGCTGTCCGCCCGGACGGACGCTGGCCTGCTCGCCTGCCGAATTGGTGTAGTTCCAGACATTGGGCGTGGAGAGATAGGCGTAGCTGAAGCATTTGTGTTCGGCGAGATGCATCGGATGCGTCGGCCGGCCATGTTTCTTGAGGTAGGACGGCGCCGCCACCGTGAAGCGCGGCATGGTGAAGAGCCGCCGTGCGATCAGCGAAGAGTCCGGCAGCCGCGCGATCCGCACCGCCATGTCAAAACCCTCGCCGATCAGATCGATCGTCGCATCGCTCAGATGCAGATCGACCGAGACCTCCGGATAGGTTTCGAAGAACTCCGGCAGCAACGGCGCCACCGCCTTGATCCCGAACGTCATGGGCACAGCGAGCCGGACCAGGCCGCGCGGCGCCACCGATTGCGCCAGCGCCTCGTTCTCGGCCGCCTCGCCGTCGACGAGCAGGCGCGTGGCGCGTTCGGCGAGCTTGTGCCCGGCATCGGTCAGCGCCAGCCGCCGCGAGGTGCGGTTGAACAGCCGGGCACCGAGTCGTTCCTCCAGCCGCGTGACCGCCTTGGACACCGTTGCCTTGGACATCGCGAGCTCGCTCGCGGCCCCCGCAAACGACCGTAATTCCACGACTTTTGCGAAAATCGCGAGCGCCTCGAAATCGGGGAGTTTTGCCATGTGCGCCGGTCCAATTGGGGTATTTCAGGAAACAATGCGTTTCAACAGTTTCTATTTCTATACCACAGACGGAGGCTTATCCAAGGGTCATCAGACATTCAGGAATGGAGAAATCCAATGACCAAGAAGCTCTCAGGCAAGGTTGCCCTCGTCACCGGCGGCTCGCGCGGCATCGGCGCGGCCTCGGCCCGCGCTCTCGCCGATGAAGGCGCGGATGTCGCCATCAGCTATGTCGCCTCGCCGGAAAAGGCCGAGGCGGTCGTTACCGAGCTCAAGGCCCGCGGCGTCAAGGCGCGCGCTTTCAAGGCAGACCAAGCCTCGGCCAAGGACGTGACGCAGCTCGTCAACGACGTCGCCAAGGAATTCGGCCATCTCGACATCCTCGTCAACAATGCCGGCGTTGCCGCGGGCGGAGCTATCGATGATGCGAAGGCTGACACGGCCGCGCTTGAGCGGCAGGATTCCATCAACGTACACGGCGTGATCGCGGCGATCCGCGCTGCTTCGCAATTGATGGGCGAAGGCGGCCGCATCGTCACCGTCGGCTCCATGCTCGCCGACCGCGCCTCGTTCCCGGGGCTTGCCGACTACGTCGCCACCAAGGCGGCCGTCGTCGGCTACACCAAGGGCGCGGCACGCGACCTCGGCCCGCGCGGCATCACCGTGAACGTGGTGCAGCCCGGCTCGATCGACACCGACATGAACCCGAAGGACGGCGGCGAGTTCGCCGAGACGCAGCGCAAGCAGCACGCGCTGCAGCGCTTCGGCCGCCCCGAGGAAGTCGCCGCCGGCGTCGTGTTCCTCGCAAGCCCGGAAGCCTCCTTCGTCACCGGCACAGTGCTCAACGTCGACGGCGGGTTCGGCGCCTGATCAAGGCGCCACCCGTTCAACCCAAAGGATCACACAAAGGAATTACGCAGATGATCGAACTCAGACCTTTCGCAAAGCTCGGCGGCGCCGATCACGGCTGGCTCAAGGCCAAGCACCATTTCTCCTTCGCCAGCCACTACGACCCAAACAACATGGGTCATGGCGCCCTGCGGGTGTGGAACGACGACGAGATCGCGCCGAACACCGGCTTTCCCGCCCATCCTCACGCCAACATGGAAATCATTACCTATGTGCGCGAAGGCGCGATCACCCATCAGGACAGCCTCGGCAACGAGGGCCGCACCGAAGCGGGCGACGTGCAGGTGATGAGCGCGGGCAGCGGTGTCCGCCACTCCGAGTACAATCTGGAGCCGACCAAGACCCGCATCTTCCAGATCTGGATCGAGCCTGTGGCGCGCGGGGGCCAGCCGACCTGGGGCTCGAAGCCGTTTCCGAAGGCGGACCGTTCCGGCAAGCTCGTCACCATCGCCAGCGGCGACGAGAACGACAAGGACGCCTTGCCGATCCGCGCCGACGCGCGGGTGCTGGCGACCACGCTCAAGGCCGGCGAAACGGCTGAGTATTCAGCTCAGAAGTCGCGCCACCTTTATCTCGTGCCAGCGGCAGGCGCGGTCGAAATCAACGGCGTGCGCGTCAATGCCCGCGACGGCGCCGCGATCCGCGACGAGGACAGGCTGAAGATCACGGCTCTGGAAGATTCCGAGCTCGTGCTCGTCGACGCGGCTTAAGCGCTATCCGTCATGGCCGGGCTTGTCCCGGCCATCCACGCCCCACCATGGGCGCACAAGAACGTGGATGCCCGGGACATCTAGCGCGAAGACGCGCTTCGCGCTTCTGCCCGGACATGACGTCCCCCACAAACAGTCAACATCGATCCCAACGGAGACCACCATGACCAAAGTTCTCGTCCTCTATTATTCCGCCTATGGCCACATCGAAGCGATGGCCCATGCCGTCGCCGAAGGCGCGCGCGAGGCCGGCGCCACCGTCGACATCAAGCGCGTGCCTGAGCTGGTGCCGGCCGAGGTCGCCAAGGCCTCGTACTACAAGGTCGACCAGGCTGCGCCCGTCGCCAAGATCGAGGACCTCGCCAATTACGATGCGATCATCGTCGGCACCGGCACCCGCTTCGGCCGCATGGCCTCGCAGATGGCGAACTTCTTGGACCAGGCCGGCGGGCTCTGGGCCAAGGGCGCGCTGCACGGCAAGGTCGGTGGCGCCTTCACCGCGAGCGCGACCCAGCATGGCGGCCAGGAGACGACGCTGTTCTCGATCATCACCAACCTCTTGCATTTCGGCATGGTCGTGGTCGGTCTGAACTATGGCTTTGCCGGCCAGATGAAGCTCGACGAGGTCACCGGCGGCGCCCCCTACGGCGCCACCACGATCACCGGCGGTGACGGCAGCCGCCAGCCCAGCGCCAACGAGCTCGCCGGCGCGCGCTATCAGGGCCGCCAGATCGCGGAGACCGCCAAGAAACTTCATGGCTGAACTTCATGGCTGAGCGCAATTAGGCTTTATGCACGAACGACTGCATGGCTGATGCGACGCGGGCGGCGTTCTCATTCGGGAACGCCGCCCCATTTACGTGGTCGGGATATTTGACCAAAGCGATACGAATGGCTTTCGAACTCTTGTTGATCGCGCAGATGATCCGCAGGCCTGCGCAAGCATTGGCGCGGCGCTGGTATTGCCGCAGCCTGTTCCGCGCCTCGCGCGGCCGGTTGCATTGCGCCGGGTGCGCGAAATCGTAAGGCGCGAGCGGTCCGTCACGCCTGCGTGAGGTCGGCGTGGGGCTTGATTGAATCCGTCGGAACGGGTGCTGCAGCCGTCGAAAGCCACCAGCCCTCACCGGCAAACCAGCACGTCTCGTCCGGAGCGCCGCCTCTGCGCAGCGACTGTACGCTCTCCCATCCTTTCGCGAACGCCTCGGCCAATCGCCGGCCGGCATCCGCGTCCTGCAGTCCCGCGCAGCCGATGAACTGGGCTCGACTCAGGAATTTCGCCGGCCAGACCGTGCCCTCGTCCGGGCGCGTGATCATCAACATGCCACCGAGCATGCCCTCCGGCGCCAACGGAAACACCAGCCGGCCGCCGGGCCGCAGCGCATCGAGCCATTCCGTGGCCGGCTGCGCCGCACCCGCACAGACATAGATCACATCCGCTCCCGGTAAATCGGACGCGATGCCCGAGCGATCTTCCAGCTCGACATGCGGGATGTCCTTCAGATTTTCGCGCGCGAGCGCCGCCAGGCCTTCGTCGATCTCATAGGCATGGACACGGCCCGAAGGTCCCGTGAGCTCGGCGAGAAGGGCCGTGTAGTAGCCGCTGCCCGCACCGATCTGGATCACCGTCTCGCCTTCCCGCACACCGCAGCCGCTGAGCCAATAGGCGTGCGCGCCCGGCATCCCGATATTGAGGCCGCGCGCCGGATCCAGCGCCAGAAGCGTGTTCTGATAGAGGAAGGCGGGATCATCGTCGGGCGTCACGACATAGGGATGGCCACCGACGGAGATCGACCACGGTCCGGGTCCGGCGAAGGGTTCGCGCCTGACCGTGCTAAAGGCCTGCTCGATACGGGGATCCGTCGTCTTGGCCGCAGCGCAGATCAACTGCGCATAGAATGCGCGATATTTCGCCGAACGATCTTCCATGTCGCCTCCGGAAAGCGGGGGCGACGATAGCACAACGCGCGCGATCATCGAAGCTCGGCGCAATCGAAGGCTTTGTGACAGCCCGGTGACGTGTCGATCGCGCGGGCCACGCCTCAACCGCGTTCGGTCTTCTTCCTGATGAGGTCTTTACCGATCGGTCGCGCCGGCTCGCTCCGCAGCACGAGCGAGGTCGTCACAGTGCCGAAGCCGGCGATACGATCCACGATCGTCTCCAGATCTTCCGGCGCCGGAACCAGCACCTTGAGCACGAAGCAATCATCGCCGGTCACGCGATGGACTTCGACGATGTGCGGAATCTCGCCGAACCGTTTGAGGCAGGTCTTGATGTGCTCATGCGAGGTGCGCAGGCGGACCAGCGCCATCAGGCCGAGCCCTAGCGCGCGCGGATTGATGCGGGCGCCGTAGCCTTCGATAATCCCGGCTTCCTCGGCCGCTTCACGCGCTCGGAGATGGCCGGCTGAGACAGCCCGACGGAACGGCCGAGCTCGGACAGCGGCACGCGCGCATTGACCTGCAATGCCTCCAGGATCTTCAGATCCTTGGTGTCAATGCTTCCGAAGCGATCCAAGACAATTCTCCATTCCACCTTGAGATCATCGGCAGATGATCTCTTTCGCCGATGACTTGCCATGTGACGCCAGCGCCAAGACCGGCCACACTGCACGTGCATCTCAGATATCACGGGACGATCATGCACGACATCATCACCTTGCCCGGCCTCGGCGGCTCCGCAGAAACTCATTGGCAGACACTCTGGGAGCGCAACGATACACGTTTCACGCGGTTTCAGCCGGCGAGCTGGGACCGGCCGGAGCTCGCCGATTGGGAGCAATCCCTGGAGCAGGCGGTCGGGCGCTGCGCGAAACCGCCGGTGCTGGTCGCACACAGCCTCGCTTGCCTGCTGGTGGCGCACTGGGCCACGCGCTTCCCATCCACGATCGCGGGTGCTTTTCTGGTCGCGGTGCCCGATCCCGATGGCGCCAATTTTCCCGCGGAGGCGGCTGCGTTCAAGCCGGTGCCGGACCGCACGCTGCGCTTCCCCTCGCTCATCATCGCCAGCACCGACGATCCCTTTGGCAGGCTCGATAAGACGCAGCAGCGGGCGCGTGCCTGGAAGTCCGGTCTGATCGTGCTGGGCGCCCTTGGCCACATCAATGCGTCGAGCGGGCTCGGCGACTGGCCGCAGGGTCGCGCGCTGCTGGACGCCTTCAGTGCCGGCCTTTCGAGATGACGCGCGTACTGACGGCCTCCGTCACCGCATCTTGCGTATCGCCCTGCTGGCGAAGGCGGCGAGCCTGGGATAGCGACGCAGGTTCTGCGCGGTATGGTCGCGCCATGCATAGGGAGCGCCGCGCCAGGACAGCGCGATGCTGACATCGGTCAACGCGACCTTCTCGGCGCCGAAGCGGCGCTTGTAGTCCTGGTTGCCGATGCTCAGATCGAAACGGCGCACGCCCTCTGCATGCAGCGCCGCCATGGTCCGTTCGGTGACGAGCAGCCCCGGCGAGCAGTTCGGCCATGAATCGGCGGCGTGGCTGATACGCAGAAGGAAATAGCTCGCACCAAACCTGACACCGAACGTGGTGGCGACGACGGCCTCGTCGCAGACCAGCGCCGAGATGACGGCATAGCCCTCCGCGATACCCTGGCGGGTGACCTCGCGATAGAACCGGGCATGAGCGTCGTCGTTGAGGACGAAGCGCGAGCCGAGCTTTCGCATGCGGGCCTGCTGCTGGACATCCATCACGTCCAGCATCTCGCGCGCACGCGCGACATCCGTGGCGATCTCGAACCGCGCGCCGGCATGACGGCTGAAGACCCGCCAGCAGCGCGGCATCTGCATGCGCTTGATCGAGGCCCGATAGGCTTCATAGTCGTCGCCCGTCAGCACGAGGTTGCCGTTGAGCGAGCAGGATCCGATCCGTCCGAGCGACACCAGCGGGTTCGGCTTGTCGCCAACATGGGCCGGCATCTTCTTCAGCCGCAGCAGATCGAAGCAGTCGGGCAAGGCGCGCACCGCGTCGACCAGCGCCCTGCCGATCGCATCCGTCGCCGCAGCGTCCAACGCGGCATCGAGCGCCAGGATCGGCGCGTTGTTGTCGGAGACGCCGAGGTCGGCGAATTCGACGATGCGGATGCCGCGCCTGATGTGGCTGATCATCGGCACCACCGCGATGTCCTTGCCGGTCGCGGCATCGGAGATCAATGCGATCAGCGGTGCAAAGCCGTGAAACGCCTCGTACCATGCGCCGAGCCAGTAACCGTGCTGGAATGCGGTGCGATGCCCCACGCTCAGGCGCGATGCGGCCTGCCGCCAGTCACGCACGAAATCGACAGCGATTCCCGACGTGCTGGACACAAGACCATCTGATTGCTCGACGCTGAGAAACGTCATCCGCGGGACATGCGATTACTGAATGTTTCCAGATAGATTATGTTTGTCGCAGACCACAAGTGACGTAACGGCTTATCGTTAAGCCAACATCACTATCGCTCCGGCTGCGACAAGCTGTCAGCGCTCCGGTTCCGTCTGTTCGACGCACTGGAACCTGGCGAGGAAATGCAGGCCAGCCACTGCAAGCGCGAACATGAACCAGATCGGATTCTGCCGTTCGAGCAGGAACGTCTCGGTGGCCCCGTAATACAGGCCGAACAGCCATACGGTGAGGAACAGTTTTGCCAGCGCGCGACTACGGTTGTGAGCCTGGGCCGACTGGAAATTGCCGAGCGGTGCGAGCACGAAGACGAGGATCACGAGCATCAGCCCCGGCAGGCCGATGGTGACCGCGAGGTCGAGATAGCTGTTGTGGCTGTGCGCCGCGGACGTCGCCCATTCGGCCCCCTGGGCGGTCTGCCGCGCGGTCACGTCGTCCCAGAACGCCGCATAGCCGTGACCGATGATCGGCTTCTCGGCGACGGCCGCGAGCGCGAATTCCCAGATGGCGGACCGGCCGGTGAAGGTGGGATCGAGGGGAAGCAGCCGCGTCAGCGCCCCGAGCGCCGGGCTCAAGACGCTGCCGACCGTCAGCAGGTTCATCACGATCAGCGGCACGAAGCAGATGAGCCGCTTCAGCCACAGGCCTGGCGTGGCATAGACCAGCGAGGCGAGCGCGTAGATCGCAAGGCACAGCACCGTCGACGTCTTGCCGCCGGTGTAGATCAGGAAGATGCCGGCAAGCGCGGCGATCGCGGGCCCCATCACGAACGAGCCGACGCCGCAGAGATAAATACCGACATAGACCAGGATGGTCATCACCGGCGAAGCGATGTTCTTGTGGCCGAAGCTGCCGCGCCAGTCGCCGGCAAGCTGCGGCTCGGTGAGATCGAGCGCGGTGTGCATCGAATATTGCGGCGCGAGGAAGACGCCGAGATAGCACAGCACCAGCAGCACGAGCGCGGCGCCGCCTAGACACAGGTTGAAAGCCCGCTGTGTCGGCGGCAGCAATGGCAACAGCATGGCGAGCGACGTCACGCTGACCGCCAGCACGAAGCGCTGGATCGAAACGCCGCGGCTCTCGGAGAAGACGATGTTGATCAACAGCCAGCCGACGAGGCAAAGATGCAGCGGCGTCACCAGGCTCTTCAGCGCAGGCGCATCGGTGGCGGCGACGAACAACATCGCGACCGCAGCCAGCAGACCCCAGGAGATATAGGTGAGCGCCATGCGCCCGCCGACGACCGTGGTCACATCCTCGTTGCGAAGGTCAGGAAACGGATCGAGCGTGATCAGCACCAGCAGCAGCGCCGCAACCGCGACGAGGCAGCGCGCCGCCCGCGCGGCATTCAGCCCCGCGAGCCCATCGTGCAGGACGCGGCCCAGCGTTCGGGTCTCCACGTCGGTCATGTCAGCGGCGCTGCGATCCATGCTTCGATCCATGGCTCAAGGCAGGTGGTGAAGCCGGGGACGCTTTGAGTCTAGCCCATCCTTGTTAAGCATCCGTCAACCAATAGGGCCGAGGCCTGCGTTGCCGCCTGCGGCCGCACGATGCTGCGCGCGATCTCGTAATATTGCAGCGCCCGCTGCTCCAGCGTGAGATTGTCGAGCACGAAGCCGCGCGGATCGAACGCATCAGCGGTGCAGCCGGCCCAGAAACGGTCCCAGCCAGCCTCGAACCCCGCGATGTCGATGAACTTGGCGCCGCAGCGGTTGTCCCAATACGGCACCGACGACACCGGTGCGAACCGGACGCGGTGCGGATAATAATCCGGGTCACGCCACGGGCCGCCGGGATCCCAGGCGAATACCGGCACGCCGCAGGACAGAGCCTGCTGATAGGCGATGCCCTGACTCTCGTTCTGGCACAGGAAGATCATCGCGCGCGAGCACGCCAGCGCGGCCTGATAGTCTTCTTCCTTGTAGCTGCCGTAGCGCAATTCCGTGAACGAGCGGCCCTCCTTGAGGAGCCGGGCGCGGACGGGCTCGATCAGCTCCGGCGCATAGCGCTCGCGGTCCCAATGGACCTTGTCGTAGATCAGGACGTCGACGGTCTTTTGCGACGGCGCCGACGGCGCCCAGAGATCCGTGTCGATGCCGATCGGCCAGGCCTCCGTGTCGGGCCAGTACGGCCGGTACATGTCGACGTACCAAGGGCCGGGCACCACGACCTTCTTCACCGGCAGCCGCTTGAACAGATCAGGATCGTCCAGCGGATGATTGTGGGCGGCGACGCCGAGCAGGATCGGATTCTTCCACGCGAACTTGTCGAGCAGGAAGGTGCGACCGATGATGCAGGCGAGTTCGTCGGGATGCTGCGCGATGTAGCCGTAATCGTTGACGCGGTAGCGGATGCCGAGCCGGTCGAGCCCTGCGCAGAGATTGAGGAACACGCGAAGCTGCCCGCTCATGCGCGGCTCACCGAGCAGCATCCGGCGCGCCATGCGCCGCAGATGCCGGTCGCCGGGAAACCAGCGATCGTCCTTGTCCTCGTAGAAGAGGTTGAGGACCATGGCATCGGGGTCGTGTTCGAACGTCTTTGCGGGCACTAGATCCATCCGCGGCAAACAGGTCCGCATTCTCGCATGGGACCCGCTGTCGCACTCTTCCAAATTTGCGACAGGCTTAATGCCCGCGGCTTAACGCTAATCTACGAAACCAGAAACACGCAGGCCTTCGCGACAACGATTTGGCCGTAATGCGAGTATCATTCGCGGCGGGCCAATGTCGCGATTGATCGCAATGCCAGTCGGCAGATGCGCCCTGGTTAACAGACCCTTAAAGGCGAGCCGTGGCCCTGATCACTGCCGAAGATGTTCTCGATTTGCCGGCTACCTCGCGCGTCGTTCCGGCGCCGCGTCTCCCGCTGCCGGCCGGCTCAACCACATCGGTGTCCGTCGTCATTCCCGCCAAGAACGTTGCGGCCTATATCGGCGAAACCCTCGCCAGCGCACTGGCGCAAGGCGAGATCACCGAAGTGATCGTCGTCGACGACGGCTCGAGCGACACCACCACGGCCATTGTCCGCGCCATTCGTGACCCGCGGCTGCGCCTGATGACCAACGACTCCGCCGGCGTATCCGCCGCGCGCAATCTCGGCGCACGATATGCGAGCGGCGAATGGCTGCTCTTCCTCGATGCCGACGACCGCCTGCGCCCCGGCGCGGTGGCGGCGCTGCTGGCGGCGGCCCGCGGTGCTCCGCGCGCGGTTCTCGTCTACGGCGACTACAACACGATCGACAGCGAAGGACGGCAGATTGGCCGGCGGGGCCTGCTGAAGGGACGCCGCAAGCCGTCAGGCGACGTGCTGGCGCGGCTCGCGGCCGGCAATTTCATCGTCAATGGCGGCATCGCGCTCGCACGTGCGGAGGCGTTCCGCGCCATCGGCGGCTTCGACACGTCCCTCAGATATTGCGAGGACTGGCATTGCTGGTGCCGCCTCGCCGCTATCGGCGAGTTCGAGTTCGCACCAAAGCTCCTGCTCGACTATCGCCTGCACACCGCCAACACCATGAATGCGGCGGTGCGGACGCCGAAGGACTTCTTCCCTGCGATCGCGCGGGTGTTCGACGATGGGCTGATCCTGGCGAGACTGCCCGAGGGTACGGCGGCCGGGCTGCGCCAGGCCGCCGAGGTCCATCTCGTCACCTATTCGGCGATGCAGGCGGTCCGCTTCGGCAGATATCGCGACGCCTTGGCTTATCTCGGGATGGTCGGCCGGCGCTCGCTCAAATCGCTGCCCCGCGCCGCGGTCAGGGTCGCCCTCGCCCGTTTGGGCATCTAACCCGCGTCACGACACGATTTTCGAGGCCTCATAGGGCTTCGGAGCGAAGCCGAGCGCCGCGAGCATTGAGCCAAGCGCGACCAGCGCGGGATGCATGGCGACGACGGCCTTCGATGTCGCGAGCAGACGGGCCGAGCGCACCAGCGACAGCGGCAGCCGTCCTAGCATCTGCGCGAACACCCGCGCCCGCGCGCCTGCGCTCTGTGCGGCCTTGTACTGCACGCGATAATTGATAGCGCCAATACGCAGGCTGCGCTTGGCGATCCAGCCGAGGCTGGTGCGGCTTTGCGGCACGGTCTCGGTGATGACCGCCTCTGCCGTCCAGTGGAAGATCATGCCGGCATCGCGGCACCGCACGAAGAAATCGCAATCGCCGCCGCCGAGGAAATTGAAGCGCAGGTCGAAGGCGGGACGATCGAACCGCTCGAACGCCGCGCGCGTGATCAGGCAGTTGCCACAGCCATAGATCAGCGGCACCGCGCCGCTGTAATCATATGCGGGGCAGAAGGCGGGATGACGTGCCAGCCAGGGCTTGCTGTCGTCGTCGAAGACCGGCAGCACCGGCCCGCCGACCACGTCGGCGCCGGTCGCCTCCGCGGTGCGAACCATCAGCTCGAGCCAGTCGGGCGAGGCGATCTCGTCGTCGTCGATCATCAGGAAGCGGGTCGCGGCCGGAAACAGCGCCTGGGCCGTCTCGAAGGCGGCGTTGATCGCCTGGCAATTGCCCTGCCGTTTCTCGACCAGGCAAACGCCCTGGAGCCGGTCGTCGGCCAGATACTCCGCGGCAACCGGCGTGCTTTCGCGCCCCACCGCGTCGTTCTCGACCATGACCACCGCGAAGGAGCGCGGCGTGCGCTGGCTCGCGAGCGAGTCCAGCGTCAGCCGCAGATGGTGCGGGCGGCGGAAGCATGGAATGCAGACGACGATGCCGACCGACAGGTCGATGACGCGGGAGCTCGCCGCGATCTCCCGGTTGGGATCGCGCACGGCATCCGAGATCCGGCTGGCGGAAAGGTCTGTCGGGATCAGCGTCATGGCATCCTAGATGTCCGATATGTATTGAAAAAGCCCTGCGTCAATCGCGCAGCAATCGGCGCTGTCCTGCGACGGCACATCGCCGCGGGACATATCAGCCCCAAAATGAACGGCGGGCCCGAGGCTCGCGACGGCGCAACGCCGCCGATCTCCCGCCCTCCATACACTTAACCGCTTTTGCGCGTTTCTCCTGCAAGTCCCTGCATACGTGATAGTGCAATTCGCAGTCCATCACGCGCACAACAGCGCAACATGGACAATGCCGTAGTTAACGCCTGCCCGCATTAACCCGACCGTAAGCACCGCGACCGGTGAAGCGGCCCGGCACCGGATTTGCTCTTCGGGCATGCGAGATTTTTCCTGTAAATTTGAGTCGAACAAGCGCGGTCAGAAAAAATGAACAAGCCAGCCTCGATCGATTTCGCGACAGCCACGGCGATCCAAATCCCAACGGCCACGGCACGCACCCAGGCGCTGCACGATCTGGTCCCCGGCGAAGCCCGCGACAGCCTGCTCGCCGTCCACGACGTGCTCCGCCGCGAGCTGCCGCAGGGCCAGCTCGCCACCTATGAGGCCGGCGGCGGCTCGTGCAGTGTTCTGCCACCGGAGCTGCTCAACCGCAGCAAGGTCACCGTCGTCGACATCGACGAGGATCAGGTCCGCAACAACACTTACGCCGACGAGGCGATCCTAGGCGACGTGCAGACTTACAGCTTTGGACGCGAAACCTTCGATCTGGTGATCTGCTACAACGTGATCGAGCATCTGCCCCATGTCGATGCCGCGCTCCTGAATTTCCGCGACGCACTCAAGCCCGGTGGAATGATCCTGATCGGCGCACCCAATCCGCGCTCGCTGTCGGGCGTCGTCACCAAATACTCGCCGCACTGGTTTCATGTCTGGTTCTACCGGAATATCCGAGGCATCAAGGATGCCGGCCTGCCCGGCGAGCCGCCGTTCCCGACCTTCTTCCATCCGCTGGTGACGCTGCCGCGGCTCGAAACATTCGCCGCGGCCAACGGCCTCGAGATGATCTACCGCCGCGAGGTCGAGAGTCCGCGCTATCCCGAGATGCGCCGGCGCAAGCCGCTGTTCGCCGCTCTGGTCGATGCCGGCGCCGCCGTGATGAACGCCGTGCTGCCGGGCAGGATCGACGTTCGCCGCGGTGATTACCACGTCATTCTGAGGAAGCGCTGACGATCATGGCACGCGCGCGGTCCATCGCGGGACGAGCGAAGCCTTGCGGCATCGCTGCGCGCGGTAACGAACCGTTAATTCCTTGGGGACCTCAGCGTCATCGCGACGCGTCGAAGAGTGGCATGCGCTTAAACGCTTTGTTTGCCATTTCGGTGAATAGTCCCTCAATGAGTATGGTTAATTTTCCCTGTTGCGTTGATTGGGCATCTATATCCCGGGTGCGTGGCGTAAAGCGAAGAGTAACCCCTCAGCCCGCGGTCGTTGGAATGAAAGCTGGGGACTATGCTTGACTACAACCAGCCGATAGATCGGGCCGGACCGGAGGCCCCGCAGCAGAGGCCTCAAGCCGGCTTCAACGTGCTGGAGCTCGTCAATCTGCTCTGGCGGCGAAAGATCGCGATTGCCGCTGCCGCGCTCCTCGGCGCGACGCTTGCCGTCACCGCGGGCAAGAGCGTGACGCCCCGCTACACCGCCACCGCCCAGCTCTATGTCGACCCGCGCGAGCTTCAGCTCGTCGATCGCGAGCTCACGCCGCGCGCGCAGGACGTCTCCGGCATGGCCATGGTGGTGGAGAGCCAGGCGCGCCTGATTACCTCGAACAGCGTGCTGCTCCAGGTGATCCAGCAGGCCAATCTGGACAAGGATCCCGAATTCGGCGGCGGCGGTGACGCCAGGAGCCTGATGTCGTCGCTGCTCGGCCTGATCGGCCTTCAGCCCCGCGCGCCCTCCGCCGCGGAGACGAAGGAAGTGCAGCTCGCGGCGCTCGACGCGCTGAACAGGCACATCACGGTCCGCAAGACCGAGAAGAGCTTCATCGTCGACATCGAGGTCTGGTCGACCGATCCGGCGAAAGCGGCGATGCTCGCCAACACGCTGACAAATGCCTACCTCGCCGAATCCCGCAACTCGCAGGCTTCGGCCGCGCGACGCGCCACCAACGATCTCTCCGGCCGCCTCAAGGAGTTGCGCGAGCGGCTGCGCAGTGCCGAGACCGCGCTCGCCACCTACAAGGCCCAGAACAATTTCGTCGGCACCCAGGACGCGCTGATCAGCGACCAGCAGCTCTCCGCCAGCAACCAGCGGCTTTCCGCGGCCCGCGCGGCGACGATGGACGCACAGGCGCGGCTCGACCAGATCGAAGCGAGCCGGCGCACCGCTGCCGATGCCGGCGCGAATTCGGAAGCGCTGCAATCGCCTACCATCGCAAACCTGCGCGCGCAATATGCCGACGCCCGCAAGAAATATGCGGAGCAGGCCGGCGAGCTCGGCCCGCGGCATCCGGCGCTGCGCCAGACCGAGAAGCAGGTCGAGGATCTCAAGCGCACCATCAACGAAGAGATCGATCGCTTCGCGCAGTCCGCCAAGAACGATCTGACACGCGCCCGCGACTTTGAAGCCTCGCTCAACCGGGCCCTGGAAGCGCAGAAGCGGCAGAGCGTTCAGCTCAGCCAGGCCGCCGTGCGCCTGCGCGAGCTCGAACGCGAGGCCGATGCAAGCCGCGACGTCTATCAGTCCTTCCTCAAGCGCTCGCGCGAGACCGAGGAGCAGGAGACCCTGAACACCTCGGCGGCCCGCGTCATCGGCGAAGCCACCGTGCCGCAGCGGCGCTCGTTCCCGCCGGCGATGAGCATGTTTGCCATGATCGGCTTCATCTTCGGTGCGCTCGCTGCTGCAAGCTGGTTCGTCGCGGCCGAGCTGCTGTCCGCCGGTGCGACCGCGCCGGCAGCGCCCACACCGGCCCGTCGTGAGCGCACGCCGGCACCGCGGGCTCCGCGAGCGCCGGAGATTTCGCGGACACCGGAAGCAGCCCAGCCGCAGCCGGCTCCGCGAGCTCCGGAAATTGCGCAATCTCTACCGGAGCTAGCCGCGCCATCGCTGCAGCCTGAGATGGACGAAAACACGCTGATCGGAAAGCCGCTGATCGCGCGCCTCCAGGAGGCCGACGTCATTCACACGCTCGGCGCCATCCTCGCCACCGGTGGCGGCGTCGATCTGACCCGGCTGGGCTGGCCGACGCTCCGCCCCGGCTTTCCGCTGACGACGCTGCTCAACGCCTGGCGCGACATGCGCACTGCCGTGGCCGGGCGTGCCGGCGGCAAGGCCATGCCGGTCATCGCGCTGGTCGGCGCGGGCGAGACCACCGGGCGCAGCGTGACCGCGCTGAATTTCGCACTCGCGGCCGCGCGCGACGGCGCCCGCGTGCTGATGATCGATGCCGACCATCAGGCACACTCGCTCTCGAACAAGGTGAGCCGCCCCGGCAAGAGCGAGCCAAGCCGGCTCGGCTGGCTCTCGATCGGCAGCAAGGCCTCGCGCGAGATCAAGACGGTCAACGGCATCTCGGTGCTGCCGGCCGCCGACGGCGATGCCGGCAAGGCGACTGAGGCCATGCGCAAGGCCATCGAGCAGGCGCGCGCCGCCGGCGGCTACGATCTCGTGATCCTCGACGGCCCCGTGACGCCGCTTGGTGCAGCCAGCCGCAAGCTGCTCGACGACGCCGACGCGCTGGTGGCAGTGCTGCCGACCAGCCTCGACATCAACGACGGCCTGGAAGAAATCCTGAACACGCTCGGCCGCGCCGAGCGCAAGCTCGTCGGCGTCGTGCTCGACGAGCTCACCCCCGCAACTCAAGCGCGCCAGCGAGGCAGACAATATGCTTGAGCGCCGCGTCAATCTGGACGGCCGGGCCGCAACCGCCGACGTGCCGCGGATCACTATCGGCGGCCTTCGCATGGCCGCGCTCGACCTGGAAGCAACTGCCGATTTCATGATCGAGGCCACCGATCCCAGACATCGCATCGGCCGTCCGCTGCACCTGACCTCGGCCAATGGCGAGGTGTTGGCGCGCTGCTCGACCGAACCGGAGACCGAACGCCTGTTCCGCGGCGCCGACCTCATCAACGCCGATGGCCAGCCGCTGGTCGCGGCGTCAAAGCTGCAATCCTGGTTTCCGCTGCCGGAGCGCGTCGCCACCACCGATTTGTTCCACGTGGTCGCGCGCAAGGCCGAAGCCGTCGGCCGCACTTTCTACATGTTCGGTGCCAGCGAGGAAGAGAACGCCGCGGCGGTCGCGAATGTCCAGCGGCTGTATCCGAACCTCAAGATCGTCGGGTACAGCCACGGCTATCTGCGCGGCGACGCCCTGCGCGCGAAAGTCGAGGAGATCAACGCGCTCGCGCCGGATTACCTCTGGGTCGCGCTCGGCGTGCCCAACGAGCAGGCATTCGTCGAGCAATACACGCCGCTGCTGACCAATGTTGGCGTTATCAAGACATCCGGCGGCTTGTTCAACTTTTTATCGGGCAGCCGGTCCCGCGCGCCGCAGTGGATGCAGAAGATCGGACTCGAATGGGCCTGGCGCACATGGCTCGAGCCGCGCCGCCTGCTCTGGCGCTATTTGACCACCAACCCTCGTGCGCTCTATCTTCTCTTCAGCCGCAAACGGCCTTCCAATCGCTGAGAGAAGAGTAGAAGACGACATGACCGACCGACCGACCGTCCTCGTCACAGGGGGCGCGGGCTATATTGGCTCGCATGCCTGCCGCGCACTGTCTGCCGCCGGCTATCAGCCCGTCGTTTATGACAATCTCTCGACAGGTCATCGCAGCTTCGTCGCCGGTCCGCTGGTGACGGGCGACCTGCTCGACGGCGCCGCGCTGGCGCGCGCCTTCGCCGACCACAAGGTCACGGCGGTGATGCATTTCGCGGCGGCAAGCCTCGTCGGCGAGTCCATGACCGACCCGCAGAAATACTACATCAACAACGTCCAGGGCACGCTGTCGCTGCTGCAGGCGATGCGCAACGCAGGCTGCCAGCGCATCGTGTTCTCCTCGACCGGCGCCGTCTACGGCAACGCCGATTCCAAGGAGCTGCCGGAGGACTTCCCCTGCGCGCCGATCAATCCCTACGGCGCGTCGAAATGGATGATCGAGCGCATGCTCGCCGATTATCGCGCAGCCTATGGCTTCGGCGCATTCTGCCTGCGCTATTTCAACGCCAGCGGCGCCGACCCGGCCGGCGGCATCGGCGAATTGCGTGACAACGAAACGCATCTCATTCCGCGCGCCATGATGGCGCTCCAGGGCCATGTCGACTTCGCCGTGTTCGGCGACGACTACGACACGCCGGACGGCACCGCGATCCGCGACTACATCCACGTCACCGACCTCGCTGCGGCGCATGTCGCAGCACTGAAGCTCCTGGAAACGGGACATGCCGGCGGCAGCTTCAATCTGGGCACCGGCTCCGGCTTTTCGGTCCGCGAGATCCTGAACGCCATCAGGCAGGAGACCGGGCGCGAGGTGCCGCACACCATGAAGCCGCGTCGCGCCGGCGATCCCACTTATCTGGTCGCCGATGCCTCTGCCGCGCGAAAAGTGCTGAACTTCGTGCCGCGCCATTCCGACCTGCCGACGGTGATCCGGACTGCCTGGGCCTGGCACCAGACAGCGCATCCGCTCAGGACGCGCTAGACACCCGTATTACGGCTTGCCGGTCGGGCCCCCGAGCGGCTAAAGAGATGATCACAGCCGGCGGCGGCGCATGTCCCGACCGCCGCATGTTGCTCTTATGGCCGCCAATGGAAGCGGCATGTGAGGCTCCGCCAATAGCGCGAGCCTGTTCTTCACAGCGAAGGCCACGATCGAGTCCGGGCATCGGCCTGCTTTCAGGCGCGGCCCAGGGAGCACGGAGCGAATGCATCAGGCCGCAAGCCTGCAATTCGAGCGCGTGATGGACGAGCTCGTCCTATGGCACGCCGTGCCGGAGGACGAACGCTCGCCCGCACCGGCCTGGTGGTGGGGACCGGCGATGGCGGTGGTCGACGCGCACGAGCCGATGCGACAGGTTTGGTGTTGTGAGCTGGGCCTCGGCGACGGCTCAAGCTTTGCCGAAGGTGCGCATGCCCTCCTTGAGCTGTTCGCCGAGCAAACCTCGCAGCCCTGGCCGGATGATTTTCCGCGCAAAGCGGACATCAAGCAAGACAACGTCCGCGAACTGCACCCGCAGCCGTCAGATGACAGCGCGTTTCAGCCGTAACGCCGCGGCTTCGGTCGCAGCGAGGTCAGGCTCCGGCTGGAGCGGCGGCGCGACAGGCAGCTCCATCGGCCGCAGCAGCTCGGCCATCTGCCGCGCCGGCACCGGCTTGGAGATGAGGAAGCCCTGCATCTCGTCGCAGCCATGGGCGCGCAGGAACGCTTCCTGCTCGGCGTTCTCGACGCCTTCGGCGACCACGGTCATGCCGAGCGCCTTGCCCATGCTGATGATCGCCTGCGCGATCGCCTGGTCCTCCGAATCCTGCGGCAGGTCGCGCACGAAGGAGCGGTCGATCTTGATGGTGTCGATCGGAAAATGCTTCATCAGCGACATCGACGAATAGCCGGTGCCGAAATCGTCGATGGCGAGGCGGATGCCGCGGCTCTGGATGGCGTCGAGCACCTTCAGCGCACGACCGACATTGCGCATCATCATGCTCTCGGTGACCTCGAGCTGGAGCAGTACCGGCGACATGCCGGACGCCGCCAGCGCCTCGTCGACGTCCTGCAACAGATGTTCGTCGACAAACTGCCGCGGCGACAGGTTGACCGCCATCGACACCGGCAACAGGCCACGACGCTGCCAGGCCATGGCCTGCGCGCAGGCCTCTTTCACCACCCAGCGGCCGATCGGCACGATCAGCCCGGTCTCTTCCGCAAGCGGAATGAATTGGGCCGGCGAGATGCTGCCGAGATCCGGGTGCGTCCAGCGCAGCAGCGCTTCCACGCCGGTGATCTGGCCGGTCTCCATGTCCACCTTGGGCTGGTAGTTCAGCGAGAACTGCTCGCGCTCCAACGCCCGGCGCAACGCGCTCTCGAGCGACAGCCGCTCGATCGACTGCGTCTTCACCTCCTTGGAGAAGAAGCGATAGCCGTTCTTGCCGTCCTCCTTGGCGAGATACATCGCCATGTCGGCGTTCTTGGTCAGCGTCTGAACGTCGGAGCCGTTGGCCGGATACATCGCGATGCCGATCGAGGCCGTGGTGTGGCATTCGTGGCCGGCCAGCTCCATGGGCTCGGCGAGCGCCACGAGAAGCCCGGTCGCGATGCGCTGGACATCGTCGATCTCACCGCACTGGTCGAGGATCACCACGAACTCGTCGCCGCCAAGGCGTGCGACAACGTCGGTTTCCCGCAGCGCGCCGCGCAGTCGGCTCCCCACTTCGAGCAGGAGCAGATCGCCGGCCTCATGGCCGAGCGAATCGTTGATGACCTTGAAGCGGTCGAGATCGATGAACAACACCGCGAAACGATGATCGTGGCGCTGAGCTTCGTCGATCGCCTCCCGCAACAGCCCGTTGAAGGTCTCGCGGTTCGGCAGGTCGGTCAGGCTGTCATGCGAGGCGAGGTATTCGATCCGCTCGTCGGCCTCGTTCTTCTCGTCGGCGCGATCGAAATTCTCCATCGCGAAGGAGACGTTGTCGGCGAGGCGCTGCAACAGCTCGACGAACTCGGCCGTGAAGGTCTCCTGCTCGGTCGACATGTAGATCATGACGCCGACGGGCTGGCCGTGCGTGATCAGCGGGAACGCCGCGCCGGAGCGCGCGCCGTCGCCTTGCAGGACGGCGTGGAAGGCGCTCACACGGCTGTCGTTGACATAGTCGTTGCTGACACAGGGCTGCCGGGTGCGGAACGCGGTGCCGCTCATGCCGCGCCCCTCGGGCCGGTCGGCGTCGATGGAGAGGCGAACGTT
Organism: Bradyrhizobium sp. S3.7.6; assembly: GCF_054061875.1. NCBI lineage: Bacteria > Pseudomonadati > Pseudomonadota > Alphaproteobacteria > Hyphomicrobiales > Nitrobacteraceae > Bradyrhizobium > Bradyrhizobium sp. S3.7.6. The sequence continues at coordinate 8,685,299 of NZ_JBSSEQ010000001.1, forward strand.
CCTCGTGGTTTCGGCAGACGGCCCTGCGGCCGCGACGATCGCGAGCTGGTCGCTGTCGGCTTTGGCCAGCGCAATGGTCGTCGATGTGAACTTGCCGCCGGTGGACGCGGCCTGACACACCAGCTCGAACAGCTCGGTGCGCGACTTGGCCCGCACGATCGCCTCATTGGTGGCGCTCAGCGCGGCGAACATGCGCGTCAGGCGCTCCTTCTGCGCCTCGGCCCGTGACCGCTCCTCGGCCCGGGCGAAATTGTCGAGCGCAAAGGAGACGTTCTCCGCGAGGCGCCCCAGCAACTGGATGAGGTCAGGCGTGAAGGTGCCTTCGTCCGGCGAAAGGAACAGAAGGACGCCGACGGCATCGGTGCCGTTCTTCAGCAGCGGGAAGCAGCCGCCGGATTTCGTCCCTTGATCCCGCGCGATTCGACGCCAGTGCGTCGCACGAACGTCCGTGAGGAGCTCGTTCGCGACGCAGGGTGCCTTGGTGCGAAATGCGGTGCCGGCGAGCCCCCGTCCTTCGGGCTCATCGGCGGACGTCGCGAAACGCCAGTTCTCGACGTGACTGCGACACTCGCCCTTGGTGACGACGATGTCGAGAAAGCGCGCCGTCGGATCGACCAAGGCGATGGTGGCAGATGAGAACGTTCCGCCGAGCACGGCGGCCTCGCACACGGCTTCGAACAACTCGGCGCGGGATTTCACGCGCATGATCGCTTCGTTGGTCGCGCTCAGCGCCTCCAACATGCCCCGAAGACGGTTGCGCTGCATCTCGGCCTTCGCCTTCTCGTCGGCGCGATCGAAGTTCTCGAGCGCGAAGGCGACATTGGCCTGGAGCCGTTGCAGCAGCTCGACGAATTCTGGCGTGAACGTGCCGCGTTCCGGCGAGTTGAAGAGGAAGACGCCTTCGACCCTGTCGCCATTGTACAGCGGCAGCGCCGCGGAGGAGCCGATGCCGTTGCGGCGGGCATTGGCCTGCCAGGGCTTGATCCTGTCGTCGGACAGCACGTCGTTGCTGAGGCAGGGCTGGCGCGTGCGGAAAGCGGTTCCCGTCAGCCCTCGGCCTTCAGGCACCTGGTCGGACGTGGAGAATTTGAAATTTCGGACCATATCCGCGTTCGGCCCGTAGCAAGCAACGACGCGAAGCAGCTCGGCATCGTGATCGACGAGCGCGATGTTGGCCGAGGTGAACTTGGCGCCTTTCGCCGTCGCTTCGCAAACGAGGTCGAAGAGCTCGGCCCGCGAGCGTGCGCGCAGGATCGCCTCATTGGTCGCGCTCAGTGCCGCGTACATGCGCGCCAGGCGGTCTTCCTCCTCGGCGATCCGCGCCTTCTCGGCCTCACGGTCGAAATTGTCGATCGCGAAGCAGACGTTCTCGGCGATGCGCAGCATGAGCGCGACGACCCCCTCATCCTTCGCCCAGGACTTGCTGAGGAAGGACAGGATGACGCCGATGCTCTCGCCGTTCCGGATCAGGGGGGCCGCGATGCAGGCGGCAACACCCGTGTTGAGATTGGCCTGCTCCCACGGCGTTCCCCTGGTGCGACGCGCGAGATCACGTTCGACATGGGGCTTCTGGGTTCGAAACACCTCGCCGGAAATGCCGCGACCATAGGGATTCTCGGGGTCGACGGAGTAGTGGGTCCGGGCCACGATCTCCAGATTCTCGCCGGTGCCGGCGACAGGCTTCAGCCAATGCGAGTCCTGCTCTTTCAGCAGAACGAAGGTCGCCAGCGACTTGCCGCCGTGCACCGAGGCGTCGCACACGAGCTGATACAATTCCCGCTCGGTCTTCGCACGCAGGATGGCTTCGTTGGTCGCGCTGAGCGCGCCGAACATGCGGTTGAGCCGCCGCGTCGCGAGCTCGCTGGTCTGCCGCGCGGTCTCGCGCGCGAAATTGTCCAGCGCATAGGAGATGTTGGCCGACATGCGCTCGAACAGCGACACCATCTGCTCGTTCAGTGAGCCGGCTTCCCTGCGGGTCACATACAGCACGCCGACGCTCTTGCCGTTGCAGAGCAGCGGCAGCGCAGCCGCCGCGCCGATGTGGGCCTTGGCTGCGCCCTCGCGCCACGCCAGCGAGCGAGGATCATTCAGGTAGTCGTTGCTGATGCTCAGCTTCTGATTGCGAAAGGCTTCGCCGCCGACACCCGCTCCCTCGGGCGTGCCGGAGTCGGTCGTGATCTCGAGCGAACGCAGCCGCGCAATGTCATCGCCGCAACCGGCCGCAAAGCACAGCCGCCGGCCATCCGGCCCCACCAGGAAAACCGCAACGGCCAAAAAGTCTCCGCTCGAAAACCCGGCGTCGCAGACCTTCTGGTACAGCTCGTCCGGCGATTTCGCGTAAAGGATCGCTTCGTTGATGGCGCTCAACGCTGCAAAGGTGCGCGCGAGGGTCGTCTGCACGGTCTCAGCTCCCGGGCATTTCTGCCTAATTCTCCCGGGTGCTTTATGAACGGCGACGGCCTAAGTGGTCGTTATTGCGCGCTGCAAACCCGCGATCAAAGTGAATGAGCTGCGAACGGCCGGCGCCAAACTGTCGGGAATGCCGCCGCACGGGAGGATTCTTCGACGAAGGCGCGCTCTCTTTACGATTTTGCAGCCCTGTATTGGTTTACGGGAGATTGATATCGCTCCCACGCTTTGAGACGATGGCTCCCAACAAGCAGCCCGTTAAGGGCAGAATGCCGAGGGAACGCCATGCCCGTCGTCAAGACCGACCGCCTCACGCTCATCAGCGCCGCGCTGCTCCGTGCCGCCGGAGCTTCCGACGAAGAGGCCGATGCGGTGGCCACAGGCTGCGTCAACGCCAACCTCGCCGGTCACGACTCCCACGGTGTGATCGCGGTTCCGACCTACATCGACCGCATCAAGGCCGGCCACATCGTGCCCGGCGCCAAATGGACCATCGTCCAGGAATCGCCGACCACGACGGTGATCGACGGCCAGTGGGGGTTCGGCTTCCACGTCAACGCCAAGGCGATGGCGCTGACGATCGAGAAGGCGAAGACGGCGAACGTTGCCGCCTGCACCGTATTCCGGCAAAGCCATGTCGGTCGCCTCGCCGCCTATCCGTTGATGGCGATGCGCGAAGGCATGATCGGGATTGCGACGGCGGATTCCGGCCGCTCGCCAAAGCACGTGGCGCCGTTCGGGGGCAAGGAGGCTAGGCTCGGCACCAACCCGATCTCGATCGCGGTGCCGTCCGATCTGGATGCGCCGTTCTATCTCGACATGGCAACCTCGGCGGTTGCGGCCGGCAAGATCCAGCTCGCGGTCGCCCGCGGCGAGGAGATTCCGACGGGGTGGATCATCGATGCCGAGGGACGGCACACCACCGACCCCACGCAATATCGCAAGGGCGGCGCGCTGCTGCCGCTCGGCGGCACCGAGGGCTACAAGGGCAGCGGCCTCGCCGCCATGGTCGAGGTGCTGTGCGGCCTGCTGACCGGTCTCGGCTTCGGCGTCGAACCGACCGGACGTCACAATGACGGATGCTTCATGGCGGTGTTCAACGTCGCCGCGTTCCGTCCGCTGAAGGAATTCAAGCGCGAGGTCGCCGAATTCGCGCACTATCTGAAATCGACGCCGCCCTCCGAAGGCAGCAAGGGCGTGTACTATCCCGGCGAGATCGAGGGGTTGCGCGAGCAGCAACGCCTGCGCGACGGCATCGAGATCGAGGATGCGACCTGGGAAAAGCTGCGCGCGCTGGCGCGCGAGTACCGGCTCGACACCGTCCTTGATCTGGCCTGACGGAATTTGGGAGAACAGCATGACGCGGCAGATGGTACTGGTCGGCTTCCTCCAGGCGCAGAACTGCACGAATTTGCCGAGCTCGTGGCGGCATCCGGACTCGCGCGACGATTCGATGTCGGCGGACTATTATCAGGAGATCGCCAAGATCCTCGAAGCCGGCAAGTTCCACATGGCGTTCTTCGACGATCGGCTGGCGATGCCGGACCGCTACGGCAACGATCATGCCCACACCGTCGAATACGGCATCCGCTGCGTGAAGATGGATCCGCTGATCGTGCTGACCACGATGGGCATGGTCACCGACAAGCTCGGCCTCGGCGCCACTTGCTCGACCACCTATTACGAGCCGTTCGACGTCGCCCGCCGCTTCGCGACCCTCGATTTGATGTCCGGCGGGCGCGCGGGCTGGAACGTCGTCACCTCGCTCAATGACGGCGAGGCGCTCAACATGGGTCGCGATTCCCATCCCGAACATGATTCGCGCTACGACCGCGCCGACGAATTCATGGAGGTCGTGCTCGGGCATTGGGACACCTGGGAAGACGGCGCGCTCATCATGGACAAGAAGAGCGGCCGTTTTGCCGATCCGGCCAAGGTGAAGCGGCTCGATCACAAGGGGGCGGCCTTCAAGTCCCGTGGTCCCTTCACGGTCCCGCGCTCGGACCAGGGCCATCCCGTCATCATCCAGGCCGGCGCATCCGGCCGCGGCCAACGCTTTGCCGGCCATTGGGGCGAGGTGATCTTCACGGCCGCGCGCAATCTCGCTGGTGCCAAGGAAGGTTATGCCGCCGTTCGAAACGAGGCAGCCAAGGCTGGCCGCGATCCCGATCAGATGCGCCTTTGCAATTTGACGACGCCGGTCTGCGCCGCGACCAGGGCCGAGGCTGAGGACAAGATGGCGCTGATCAACAAACTGCCGCTCGAGATCGACGCGCTGTCGCTACTTGCCGAAGCGCTCAATTACGACTTCGCCTCCAAGGACCTCGACGAGCCGTTGACGACGGACGATCTGAAGAGCATGCAGGGCATTCTGGGCCTCCGCGACGGCGTGCTGAAGAATTCCGGCAAGAGCAATCCGAGCGCGCGCGACTTCGTCACCTTTTCCGGCCGCGGCCAGGTCCACGACGCCATGGTCGGCGGTCCCAAGGAGATTGCGGACAGACTGGAAGAGATGTTCGTCGAGCGTGGCTGCGACGGCTTTGTCATCGCCGCGACCTATGTGCCCGGCTCCTATGCGGACTTCGTGCAACACGTCGTGCCGGAGCTGCAACGGCGCGGCTTGTTCCAGAAGGAGTATCGGGGCAAGACACTCCGCGAAAATCTCGGGCTGAAGCGGCCCGCGGCCGGCGCCTGGAAGGTGCAGCCGCGCGATGCCGCGGAATAACAACGAGGACAGAGCATGCGCTGGCTGAGATTCACTGTCTCGGACAAGACCTCCTGGGGAATTGTCGAGGGCGACCAGGTGATCGCGGTCGACGGCGATCCCTTTGGCGAATGGCAGCGCACCTCGCGCACGCATCCGCTGGCACAAGTTCGGATCGAGCTGCCGCTAATCCCGCGCACCTTCTATTGCGTCGGCTTGAACTATCTGAAGCACCTGAAGGAAGCCGCCGACAAGCGCGGCGAGGTGCCGGCCGTCCCTGATAGACCCGAGATCGGCTACCGCGCCCAGAACGCGCTGATCGCGCATGACGAGGACGTCGTGATCCCGTCCTTTGCGACGGACAAGATCCACTATGAAGGCGAGCTCGTCGTCGTGATCGGCAAGAAGGTGAAGCATCTCACCAAGCAGAATGCGATGGATTGCGTGTTCGGCTACACCATCGGCAACGACGTCAGCGAACGCAGCTGGCAGAAGGCCGACCGCAGCCTGTGGCGCTCGAAGAACGCCGACACGTTCAAGCCGATGGGCCCTTGGATCGAAACCGAGGCCAATCTGGCGAAAATGGAAACCGTCGTCCGGGTCAACGGCAAGGAGACCAACCGCTTCTACACCAACGACATGATCTTCGGCGTGGTGCCGTTCCTGGTCGAGCTGACCAAGTACTTCACGCTGTGGCCCGGCGACGTGATCTGGATGGGCACGGACGGCGCCTCGCCTGACATCGGGCACGGCGACGTGGTGGAGATCGACATCACGGGCGTAGGGACGTTGCGGAACAGGTTTGTGCGGGAGCAGCGGTAGTCCTCATCCTGAGGAGCTTGCGAAGCAAGCGTCTCGAAGGATGAAGGCCCGACTGTGGCCTCGCCCTTCGAGACGGCCGCTGCGCGGCCTCCTCAGGGTGAGGAGATAGAGTTGTATACGCCGCGAAATCAACAGTGCCGTAGGGTGGGCAAAGCGAAGCGTGCCCACCGCATTCGTAATGGAGGCGAGATGGTGGGCACGGCGCAAGCGCGCCTTTGCCCACCCTACGGCACCACGGCACTTCCCGCGCAATCAAAACGGCAGCGCCACACTCGTCTTGATCTCCTTCAGCACCACGTTGCTGCGGACGTAGCGGATGCCGGGAATGCGGAACATGAACTCGTCGAGGAATCTGTTGTAGGCCGCCATGTCCTGCACGACGACGCGCAAATGATAGTCGGCGTCGCCCGTGGTCGCGAAACACTCCAGCACTTCGCGCCGCGTGGTCACCCGCGCGACGAACTCGTCGACGAATTTGGCATCGTGCCGCTCCAGCGAGACATGCAGGATGGCCGACATCGCAAAGCCCGCCTGCTCGCGCGCGATCAGCGCGGCATAGCCCTGGATGACGCCGGCCTCCTCCAGCGCACGCACCCGGCGCCAGCAGGCCGAGGTGGACATGCCGACCTCGTCGGCGAGCTGCTGGTTGGTGGCGCGGCCGTCCGTCTGGAGATGGGCGAGAATCCGCGCGTCCTGCTCTTCAATCATGGAAGCCCCCGATTCGGTAACTTCTACCGAATTATGCCATCCTCCGCAAAATTTTACCGAATTATCGATCAAGACAGGGTGAATAGGCAAGACCTACCAGCCTCCCCGGCATACCCTTCCGTCATCAGGCAGGATGCCGCACGAGGTCCGCCATGGACGCCGTTCCATCACTCGACAGCTACGAGCTCTCAGACCGCTACGACCGCGAAGAGGGGCGCGTCTTCCTCACGGGCACGCAGGCGATCGTCCGCATCGCGCTCGACCAGGCGCGGCGCGACCGCGCCGCCGGGCTGAACACCGCCGGCTTCATCTCCGGCTATCGCGGCTCGCCGCTCGGCGGCGTCGATCTCGAGCTCTGGCGCATCCAGGAGCGGCTGAAGCGGGATCGCATCGAATTTCTCCCCGCGGTGAACGAGGACCTCGCGGCAACAGCAGTGCTCGGCTCGCAGCAGGTAGAGACGCAGGCAGATCGCGAAGTCGATGGCGTGTTCGGACTTTGGTACGGCAAGGGCCCCGGCGTCGATCGCTCCGGCGACGCCCTCAAGCACGGCAACGCCTATGGCTCCTCGCCGCGTGGCGGCGTGCTGGTTGTCGCCGGCGACGACCATGGCTGCGTCTCCTCCTCGATGCCGCACCAGTCCGATGTCGCCTTCATGAGCTGGTTCATGCCGACGCTGCACCCCGCAAGCGTCAGCGAATATCTGGAGTTCGGCGAATACGGCTACGCGCTGAGCCGCTTCTCCGGCATGTGGGTCGGCTTCAAGGCGATTTCGGAAATCGTGGAGTCAGGTGCATCCGTCGCGCTGCGCCCGCCACGCGTCTTCAACACGCCCGATTTCACGCCGCCACCGGGCGGACTGCACTATCGCTGGCCCGACCTGCCGGGCCCCCAGATCGAGGAGCGGCTGGAGGCGAAGAAGCACGCGGTTTACGCCTTTGCAAAAGCCAATCCGATCGATCGCCACATCTACGATATTCCCAACGCCACTTACGGCATCGTCACGACGGGCAAGGCGCATCTCGACCTGATGGAGGCCCTGCGGCTGATGGGCCTGGATGAAGCGGCCTGCCGCAACATCGGGATCGACGTCTACAAGGTCGGCATGGTCTGGCCGCTGGCGCTGCATGACGCGATGGACTTCGTGAAGGGCAAGCGCGAGATCCTCGTCGTCGAGGAAAAGCGCGGCATCATCGAGAGCCAGTTCAAGGAATATTTTTACGACTATCCAGGCTCAAAGCCCGAGCGCATGGTCGGCAAGCACGACGAGCGAGGGGCGCGGCTGATCTCCTGGATCGGCGAATTGTCGCCGCGTGCGCTTGCTGGCGTGCTCGCACGCCGGCTCGACCCGATGTTCCCAGGCCTCAATCTCGCCGCGCGCGCGGCCGCCTTGATGCCCGAGGCCGCGCGCACGATCAACGTCAGCGGTGCGACGCGCACGCCGTATTTCTGCTCCGGATGTCCGCACAACACGTCGACGAAGGTGCCGGAAGGCTCCAAGGCGTTAGCCGGCATCGGCTGCCATTTCATGGCGAGCTGGATGGACCGCGAGACCTCCTCGCTGATCCAGATGGGCGGCGAAGGCGTCAACTGGGCGGCGTCGTCACGCTTCACCGGCCACAAGCACGTGTTCCAGAATCTCGGCGAAGGCACCTACTACCACTCCGGCTCGATGGCGATCCGGCAGGCGATCGCCGCCAGGGCCAACATCACCTACAAGATCCTGTTCAACGATGCCGTGGCGATGACCGGCGGCCAGCCGGTCGACGGTCCCATCAGCGTGCATGCCATCGCCCACAGCGTTCGCGCCGAAGGCGTGGGACGCATCGCGCTGGTGTCGGACGATCCCGCGCAGTTCTTGCCGGCAGACCTGCCGATCGGCGTGACCATCCATCCGCGCGAGGAGATGGACGCCGTGCAGCGCGAGCTGCGAGACATTTCCGGCGTCTCCGTCCTGATCTATCAGCAGACCTGCGCCACCGAGAAGCGTCGCCGGCGCAAACGCGGACAGATGGCCGACCCAAGGCGCTTTGCCTATATCAACGATCTCGTCTGCGAAGGCTGCGGCGACTGCTCGGTCGAATCCAACTGCCTCAGTGTCGAGCCAAAGGAGACGCCGTTCGGTCGCAAGCGCCAGATCAACCTCTCGTCCTGCAACAAGGATTTTTCCTGCCTCAACGGCTTTTGCCCAAGCTTCGTCACCGTCGAAGGCGCGACGCGCCGGAAAAAGACCGCGAGCGAGACCGACGCCGTCGGTCGCGCGGCTACGCTTCCCCTGCCCGCTCCCGCCACGCTCGATCGTCCTTACGATTTGCTCGTGACCGGCGTCGGCGGCACCGGCGTGATCACGGTCGGCGCGCTGATCGGCATGGCCGCGCATCTGGAGCGGCGTGGCGTCTCCGTGCTGGATTTCACCGGCTTTGCACAGAAATTTGGTCCCGTGCTGAGCTTCATCCGCCTTGCGTCAAGTCCGGACGCGTTGCACCAGGTCCGCATCGACCAGGGCGCGGCCGACGCGCTGATCGGCTGCGACCTCGTCGTCAGTTCCTCACCTAAGGCGTCCGGCACCTATCACCGCGGCACACGCGCCGCCATCAACACCGCGGAGATGCCGACCGGCGACGTCGTCCGCTTCCGCGACGCCGACCTTGCCTCGCCCGCCCGCCTGCGCGCGATCCGACAAGTCATTGGCAACGACAATCTCGACACCATCAACGTCAACGCGCTCGCCGAGCGGCTGCTCGGCGATGCCGTCTATGCCAACATCATCATGCTCGGCTTTGCCTGGCAGCACGGGCTTGTGCCGGTCGCGCTGCAAGCGCTGCTGCGCGCGATCGAGCTCAACGGCGTCGCGGTCGAACGCAACAAGCAGGCCTTTGCCTGGGGCCGGATCGCCGCGGCCGATCCGGAGTTTTTGCCGGGGAGTGACGAAGCGCTCGAAGCCGAGACGCTCGATCAGATCATCGATCGCCGCGCCGATTTCCTCGCCGCCTATCAAGACGCCGCCTATGCGATGCGCTTTCGGGCGACCGTCGCGAGGGTCCGCCGGGCCGAAGCCGCTCTGAGCAGTGAGGTGCTGACCGAGGCGGTCGCGCGCGCCCTGTTCAAGCTGATGGCCTACAAGGACGAATACGAGGTGGCGCGTCTGCACATGCAGAGCGGCTTCCTCGGCGAGCTGAAGCGCGAGTTCGAGGACGGTTTTCGCATCCAATATCATCTCGCGCCGCCGTTCCTGCCGTCAAAACCTGACGCACGCGGCCGTCCGCGCAAGCGCGCTTTCGGCCAGTGGATCCAGATGCCGCTCGCCATGCTGGCGCGGTTGAAGGGATTACGCGGAACGCCGTTCGATCCATTCGGCTACACGAATGAGCGGCGCACTGAACGGGAATTGATCGCCTGGTATGAAGGCCTGATCGAACGCATGCTCGGCCAGCTCGAGGCAGCACATCTTCCCGACCTCGTTGCCGTCGCAAAAGCGCCGATGGAGATCCGCGGCTACGGACCAGTGAAGGACACCGCGATCGCCAAGGTGAAGCCCGAGGTCGAGCGGCTGCTCACGAATTTGACGACGTCGGTAACGCAAAAGATGCACGCCCACGGTTGACGCGGCACCAGTGAGGCCTCAGCCTCCGGACTTTAGGCGGCACCCTGTTGGCGCCCCTGCAATCGGATGACGCATCATGGATTTGGACCAGTTGACCCTGAGTCAGGCCGTCGCCGACCTGCGCGCCGGGAAAGTCACGAGTACCGCACTCACGACGGAAGCACTGAGCCGCGCCAAAGCCCATGCCGAGCTCAATGCCTTCGTCACCCTGGACGAAGCGGGCGCCCTGAAAGCCGCCGCCGCATTCGACGCGACGGGCGACAGGACAAAGCCGCTCGGCGGCGTGCCCATCGTGATCAAGGACAATATCGAGGTCGCGGGACTGCCCTGCAGCGCCGGCACACCGGCACTGAAGGACTACATTCCGAATGCTGACGCACCGGTGGTTGCGAAGCTGCGGGCTGCAGGCGCCGTCATCATCGGCAAGACCAGCATGCATGAGCTCGCCTTCGGCATCTCCGGCTACAACACCGCGTTCAAGACCGGCGCGGAGTTCGGCGTGCGCAACGCTTATGACCGCACGCTGATCGCCGGCGGCTCCTCGTCCGGCACGGGCGCCGCGCTCGGCGCGCGAATCGTCACGGGCGGGCTCGGAACCGACACCGGCGGATCGGTCCGTGTCCCCGCCGCGCTGAACGGATGCGCCGCGTTGCGCCCGACGGTCGGGCGCTATCCGCAAGAGGGTATTGCGCCGATCTCGCACACCCGCGACACCGCGGGGCCCATGGCCGCGACGATGGCGGATGTCGCGCTGCTCGATCGCGTGATCGCCGGCGGCGACGAGGTTGCGCCGGCTGATCTGAAGCAGGTGCGGATCGGCATCGCGAACGCGATGCTGACCAATCTCGACGCCGATACGGAAGCCGCGTTCCACACGGCGATCGCAAAAGCGAAGGCGAAGGGCGTCACGGTCGTCGAGATCGAGATGCCTGAGCTCGCCGAACTCAACGGCCAGGTCAGCTTTCCCGTCGCGCTGTATGAGGCCTATGACGACATGGTCGCCTATCTCAAGCACACCGGGACCGGCCTCAGCATCGAGGCGCTGGCAGAGAAGATCTCCAGCGCCGACGTGAAAAGCATCTATGATGGCATGGTGATCCCGCGAAAACTGCCCGGCCCCGACAACGCGCTGTTCGACGCGAGGCCGATCTATGACGCCGCAATCAAGACCGCCCGCCCCGCGCTTCAGGCGCTCTACGGCAATACGTTTGCCAGCAACAAGCTCGACGCCGTCGCCTTCCCGACCACGCCGCGCGTTGCAATTGCCTCCAATCCGGACGCCAGCAGTCTCGAGAATTTCGGCCTGAGCATCCAGAACACCGATCCCGGCAGCAATGCCGGCATTCCCGGTGTCCAGATCCCGATCGCGCTTGGCGCGACAAGCAAATTGCCGATCGGACTTGAGTTGGATGGTCCTGCGGGAAGCGATCGCCGCTTGCTCGCGATCGGCGTGGCGCTCGACAGCGTGTTCGGACGACTGCCCGCACCGCGTTGACGCTCTCGTAGGGTGGGCAAAGCGAAGCGTGCCCACCACCTATCATTGATGGGTGGTGGGCACGGCGCTTCGCGCCTTTGCCCACCCTACGGCTCTGCCGCTTGAGGCGAACATATATCTATCTCCTCACCCTGAGGAGCTTGCGAAGCAAGCGTCTCGAAGGGCGAGGCCACCAGCAGGGCCTTCATCCTTCGAGACGCGCGCTCCGCGCTCCTCAGGATGAGGAACGACGACGTCTCACGCATACGGATTGATCAGCTTCTGCTGCTCGGCGCTGTGCTGGACGAGCATGTCGATGAAGGTCCTGACCTTCGCCGACAGATGATGCCGATGCGGATAGACCGCGTTCATCGACATCTCGACCGGCCGGTACTCCGGCAGGAGGCGCACCAGCCGGCCCGCATCAAGGTCATCCCCCACCAGAAAGCCGGCCGCAAGACTGATGCCGGCGCCCTGTAGCGCCGCCTCACGGAGCGCTTCGCCGCTGTTGGTGATCAGGTTGCCGGAGACGCGCACCGACGCCGGCGTGCCCTTACGATCGAAGAAGCGCCACTCGTCGAAGGGATAGTTGATGTGGCGCACGCAATTGTGCCCGGCAAGCTCTTCGAGCGTCTGCACGCGCCCATGCGCCTCGATATAGCCGTGCGAGCAGCACAGCACGTGCCGCCAGGTCGCCAGGCTCCGCACGATCAGGCTGGAGTCCGGCGGCGCGACCATGCGCAGCGCGAGATCAAAGCCCTCCTCGATCAGGTCGACATTGGTCTCGCCCATGCGCAGATCGACCTTCACCTCCGGATAGGTCGCGAGGAATTCGGCCATCACGGGCGCGACGAACGGCACCATGTGGGTTGCGGTGTGAATGCGCAGCGTGCCGCGCGGCGTCAATTGCAGCGCGCCGGCGATGTCATCGGCTTGTTCGAGATCGGCGAGGATCTGCGTCGAGCGGTCGTAATAGGCCTTGCCGATTTCGGTGAGGCTGACTTTTCGCGTGGTGCGGTTCAGCAGCCGAACCCCGAGCCGGTCCTCCAGCGCCTGGACGTGGTTGCTCACCATGGTCGTGGACATGTTGAGCCGGCGGGCGGCGGCGGAAAATCCGCCATTTTCGACCACCCGGACGAAGGCGGTGAGACTGGTGAAGCGGTCCATCGGTCTGGCTCCGGATTATCCGCTATGGGTGGATAATGCTTCCATTTCTTCCGGGATTATCACAAGCGGGAAGACAGCGCATCTTGCCGGCATCAACGGCGCACCGTTCGGACCGGGGCGGTTTGGAATTCCGAGGATGCCATGTCGAACGCTTCTTATGTCACTGAAACCAATCAGAAAATCAGCTTTCGCCCGTCCCGGCAGGCGATCAAGCGGGCGGCCATCGGCTTGGCACTGGCCCTCGGAATCGCCGCGGCCGGCGACTTCGGCTATAACTACCTGAGCACCGGCCGCTATCTCGAATCCACCGACGACGCCTATGTGAAGGCGGATTCCACCATCGTCGCCCCCAAGGTTTCCGGCTACATCGCGAAGGTGCTGGTTGGCGACAACGAGAAGGTCCGGGCCGGCCAGCTCCTCGCCAAGATCGACGACCGCGACTTCAAAGCCGCGCTCGACCAGGCCCGCGCCGACGTCGCCGCCGGCGAAGCCTCGGTGCGCAACATCGACGCCCAGCTCGAGCTGCAGCAGCCGATCATCGAGCAGAGCACGGCCGACGTGGCCGCGGCCGACGCCAATCTGAAATTCGCCCAGGAGGAACGCGCCCGATACGACGACCTGATGAAGTCGGGCTCCGGCACGATCCAGCGTGCGCAACAGACCGATGCGGCGCTGCGCGCCAGCAACGCCCAATTGCAGCACGCCAAGTCGGGCCTGGTGGCCGCACAGCGCAAGGTCGATGTGCTCACCACCCAGCGCGCCCAGGCCACGGCGCAGCTCGAACGGGCGCGCGCGGTCGCACAGCAGGCAGAGCTGAACCTGTCCTACACCGAGATCACCGCACCGGTGGACGGCACGGTCGGTGCACGCTCATTACGCGTCGGCCAGTATGTGCAGGCCGGCACGCAATTGATGGCGGTGGTGCCGCTCGATGCGGTCTATGTCGTCGCGAACTTCAAGGAGACGCAGCTCACGCATGTGCGTGCGGGCCAGCCGGTCGAGCTGCAGGTCGACAGTTTTCGCAACCGCACGCTGCGCGGTCACGTCGACAGCCTTTCGCCGGCCAGCGGACTTGAATTCGCGCTGCTGCCGCCCGATAACGCCACCGGAAATTTCACCAAGATCGTGCAACGCGTGCCGGTGAAGATCGTGCTCGACGACCACAGCCTGACCGGCCTGCTCAGGCCCGGCATGTCGGCGGTGCCGACCATCGACACCAAGGCGACTGTGCTGGCCGAGCGCGAGACGGCCAAGCGCCTCGCCGACAACACACCCCGCCCGAACGGCGGCTGAGGCGAGGAAGACCGGCAGGATTATCAAGTCCTGCCGGACGATCCTTCCCACGCTTCCTCGATTATCGAAACCAACCGCCTAATGCATCCTGTCTCCATGACCGAGACGAGGCTTCCATGAGCACGCTCCAACCGACCGCCGACGCCGCCTCCGCTGCCAGCATTCCCGCCCCTGCTGCGCCCGCGACGCCGGCCGTTTCCGCAAAGACCTGGATCGCGGTGATCGGCGCGACTCTCGGCGCCTTCATGGCGGTGCTGAACATCCAGATCGTCAACGCTTCGCTCGCCGACATTCAGGGCGCGATCGGCGCCGGTATCGACGATGGCGGCTGGATCTCGACCTCTTATCTGATCGCCGAGATCGTGGTGATCCCGCTCTCCGGCTGGCTCGCGCAGGTATTCTCGATCCGCATCTATCTGCTCACCAATGCGGTCCTGTTCCTGGTTCTGTCCGCGGCCTGCGCGCTAGCGCAGGACCTGCCGCAAATGATCGTGCTGCGCGCGGTGCAGGGTTTCACCGGCGGCGTGCTGATCCCGATGGCCTTCACGCTCATCATCACGCTGTTGCCTCGGGCGAAGCAGCCCGTCGGCCTCGCGCTGTTCGCGCTGTCGGCGACGTTCGCACCGGCGATCGGCCCGACCATCGGCGGCTATCTCACCGAGAATTTCGGCTGGCAGTACATCTTCTACGTCAACCTCGTGCCCGGCGCGATCATGGTCGGCATGCTCTGGTACGCACTCGACGCCAAGCCCATGAAGCTTGCGCTGCTCCGCGAGGGCGACTGGGCCGGCATCATCACCATGGCGATCGGCCTGTCGGCGCTTCAGACCGTGCTGGAAGAGGGCAACAAGGACGACTGGTTCGGCTCGCCTTTCATCGTCAAGCTGTCGGTCATCGCGGCCGCTGCGCTGACCGCCTTCCTGATCATCGAGCTCACGGCGAAGAAGCCGCTGCTCAATTTGCGCCTGCTGGTGCGCCGCAATTTCGGCTTCGGCATGCTCGCGAACTTCCTGCTCGGTGTCGCGCTCTACGGTTCGGTGTTCATCCTCCCGCAATATCTGGCGCGCATCCAGGGCTACAATGCCGAGCAGATCGGCATGGTGCTGGCCTGGACCGGACTGCCGCAACTCGTGCTGATCCCGCTGGTGCCGCGCCTGATGCAGAAGTTCGACGCGCGGATCATCATCGGCGTCGGCTTCGTCCTGTTCGCGGCCTCGAACTTCCTGAACATTTATATGACCAACGATTACGCTGCCGACCAGCTGTTGTGGCCCAATGTCGTCCGTGCGATCGGCCAAGCGCTCGTGATGGCGCCGTTGTCGGCTGTGGCGACCGCCGGCATCGAAGCGGAGAATGCTGGCTCGGCCTCGGGCCTGTTCAACATGATGCGCAATCTCGGCGGCGCCGTCGGCATCGCGCTGCTTCAGACCTTGCTGACCAAGCGCGAGCAATATCACTCCAACGTGCTGATGCAGTCGGTCTCGGTGTTCGAGCAGGCGACGCGGACGCGGCTGGAGCAGCTCACGCAGTACTTCATCAATCACGGCGTGCTCGGCCGCGCCGACGCCGCGCATCGCGCCTATGTCGCGATCGGCCACACCGTGCAGAAGCAGGCTTACATCTTCGCCTTCAGCGACACCTTCTATCTGCTCGGCATGGCGCTGATCGTGGCCCTGATCGCCGTATTCTTCCTGAAGAAACCCGGCCAGACCTCGGCTGGCGGAGCTCACTGAGATCAACCCAAGAGACTAACTCAAGCAAAGGAGAACGACCATGAAACCCCGCATGAACTTCTACCAGGCCGCCCCCGACACGATGAAGGCGCTGATGGCGCTGGAGGAGCAGATCCAGTCCACGGGACTCGAGAAATCGCTGATCGAGCTCGTCAAGATCCGGGCGTCGCAGATCAACGGCTGCGCCTTCTGCATCAACATGCACACCGAGGACGCCCGCAAGCGCGGCGAGACCGAACAGCGCATCTATCTGCTCAACGCCTGGCGGGAATCCCCGCTCTATACCGATCGCGAGCGTGCCGCGCTGGCCTGGACGGAATCAGTGACGCTGATCTCCGAGACCCACGCGCCGGACGACGTCTACGAGCAGGTCCGCGCGCAATTCTCCGATGCGGAGACGGTGAACCTGACGATGCTGATCGGGGCCATCAATGCCTGGAACCGAATCGCGATCGCGTTCCGCGCGGTCCATCCGGTGAAGGTGAAGGCGTCGGTGGCGTAGGCCGCAACGCCGCCTTGCGCGCAAATCTCGTAGGGTGGGCAAAGGCGCACTTGCGCCGTGCCCACGTCTTCTGACGCCTTCGCTGAAGGAGTGGTGGGCACGCTTCGCTTTGCCCACCCTACGATAGCGGAGTTTGCGGCCTAAACCGCCGTCGCCTTGGCGAACTCGATATAGATCTCCCGCAGACGCGTGGCCATCGGGCCGGGCTTGCCGTCGGCGACCTTCTTGCCGTCGATCGCAACCACCGGCTGGACGAACAGCGACGCCGAGGTGGCGAAGGCTTCCTTGGCGGCGAGCGCCTCGGCGACCGTGAAGGAACGTTCCTCGACGCGGAGCTGCCGCTCTTCGGCGAGCGCCACCACGGCCTTGCGGGTGCAGCCCGGCAGGATCGCGTTGGAGTTCTTGCGGGTCACGATGACGTCGTCCTTGGTCAGGATGAACGCCGAGGACGAGCCGCCCTCGGTGACGTAGCCGTCTTCCAGCATCCAGGCCTCGCCGGCGCCGGCTTCGGCCGCGGCCTGCTTCGCCAGAACCTGCGCGAGCAGTGCCACGCTCTTGATGTCGCGCCGCTCCCAGCGGATGTCAGGCACGGTGATCACGTTGATGCCGGTCTTGGCCGAGGCGGCGTTGATGATGTCCTTCTCGGAGGTGAACATCACCAGGCTCGACTTGACGTCGCCCTTGGGAAAGGCGAAGTCGCGGCCCTTGTCGGCGCCGCGCGTGACCTGCAGATAGACGAGGCCGTTCTCGACCTTGTTGCGCGCGATCAGCTCCTTCTGGAGCTCGGTGATGCGCTCGACCGTCTCCGGCAACTTCAGCTTGATCTCGCCGACCGAGCGCTCCAGGCGCGTCAGGTGCGAAGCATTGTCGACCAGCTTGCCGTCGAGCACGGCCGAGACCTCGTAGATGCCGTCGGCGAACAGGAAGCCGCGATCAAGCACCGAGATCTTGGCGTCCGAGAGCGGGACGAATGAGCCGTTGACGTAGGCGATCGAGTCCAAGGCAGGTCTCCTGGCGGGAGTGGGGAATTTGCCAGTTCGTATACGGGATTTGTTGGGGCCACGAAACCCTCAACCCGTCATTCCGGGGCGGCGCGAAGCGACGAGCTTTGATGCGCAATTGCGCATCAGAGAATCCATAACCCCGGCCGGTGGTTATGGATTCCGGACCCGCGCCACGAGGCGCGTCCCGGAACGACAGCAGAGGTTAATGCGACAAAATCTTCGACAGGAACTTCTGCGCGCGGTCGCTGCGCGGCTTGCCGAAGAAGTCCTCCTTCGCCGCGTCCTCGACGATCTCGCCGCGGTCCATGAAGATGACGCGGTTGGCGACCTTGCGGGCAAAGCCCATCTCGTGGGTGACGACCATCATGGTCATGCCTTCGCGGGCGAGATCGACCATGACGTCGAGCACCTCGCTCACCATCTCGGGGTCGAGCGCCGAGGTCGGCTCATCGAACAGCATGACGATCGGGTCCATGGCAAGCGCGCGGGCGATCGCGACGCGCTGCTGCTGGCCGCCGGAGAGCTGCGCCGGAAATTTCTGCGCCTGCTCCTTCAAGCCGACGCGGTCCAGGAGCTGCATACCCTTTGCCACAGCCGTGTCGGACGACCGTCCCAGCACCTTCTGCTGCGCGAGGCAGAGGTTGTCGATGATCTTCAGGTGCGGGAACAGCTCGAAGTGCTGGAACACCATGCCGACGCGCGAACGCAGTTTCGGCAAATTGGTCTTGGGGTCATTGACCTTGGTGCCGTCGACGCTGATGTCGCCCTCCTGGAACGGCTCCAGCGCATTGACGCATTTGATCAGCGTCGACTTGCCCGAGCCCGAGGGGCCGCAGACCACGACGACCTCGCCCTTGGTCACGCTGGTGGTGCAGTCGGTCAGCACCTGGAAGGTCGGGGTGTACCATTTGTTGACGTGGCTGATTTCGATCATGACCGATGCGCTCTATCGAATGATGGCGATGCGCGACTGGAGGCGGCGAACGCCGAAAGACGCGATGCAGGAAATGGTGAAGTAGACGACGGCGGCAAACAGATACATCTCGACCAGACGGCCATCGCGCTGCGCGACCTTGCTGGCCGCGCCGAGGAAGTCCGGGATCGACAGCACATAGACCAGCGAGGTGTCCTGGAACAGCACGATGGTCTGCGTCAGCAGCACCGGCAGCATGTTGCGGAACGCCTGCGGCAGCACGACGTAGCGCATGGTCTGCGCGTAAGTCAGGCCGAGCGCGTTGGCGGCGGCCGGCTGGCCGCGCGAGATCGACTGGATCCCGGCGCGCATGATCTCGGAGAAGTACGCCGCCTCGAACATGATGAAGGTGATGAGCGAGGATGCGAACGCGCCGACGCTGATCGGACGCGAGGCGCCGGTCACCCACTGCCCGATATAGGGCACCAGGAAATAGAACCAGAAGATCACCAGCACCAGCGGCAGCGAGCGCATGAAGTCGACATAGACACCCGCGATGCGCCCGAGTGTCTTGTAGCCGGACAGCCGCATCAGGGCGATCGCCGTGCCGAAGATCAGGCCGCCGAAGGCGGCGAGCGCCGTCAGCGTCACCGTGAAGGTCATGCCCTCGTAGAACAGATAGGGCAGCGAGCGGCGGATGACCTCGAAATCGAGATTGCTGAACATGGTGCTATTTCCCCGTAATGTAGCCGGGGATCGCGACCCAGCGCTCGAGGAAGCGCATCGCCGTCACGACAATGGCGTTGACAAGGAGATAGAGCAAGGTCGCGGCCGTGAAAGCCTCGAACACCTGGAACGAGAATTCCTGCATCGAGCGCGCCTGACCAGTCAACTCGATCAGGCCGATCGTGATGGCGACAGCGGTGTTCTTGATGGTGTTGAGGAACTCGGAGGTCAGCGGCGGCAGGATGATGCGGAACGCCATCGGCAGCAGCACGTAGCGATAGCCTTGCACGGTGGTCAGCCCGAGCGCGGTCGCCGCCATTTTTTGGCCGCGCGGCAGCGAGCCGATACCGGCCTGCAATTGTATCGCGACGCGGGCCGACATGAAGAAGCCGATGCCGATCGCGGCCGTCCAGAACGGCGCGTTCGGCAGCTGCTTCAGCCAGAGGCCGGCGGCCTTCGGCAGCAATTCCGGCAGCACGAAGAACCACAGGAACAGCTGCACCAGCAGCGGCATGTTGCGGAAGAACTCGACCCAGCAGAAGCCGAACCAGTAGGCGCCCTTGGACGGCAGCGTGCGCATGACGCCGACGAGCGAGCCGAAGATCAGCGCGATGATCCAGGCGAGCGCCGCCGTCTTGAGGGTCAACACCAGTCCCGACAGCAGCATATCGAGATAGGTGCCGGTCCCCATCGGGTTCGGCTCGAAGAAGATTCCCCAGTTCCAGTGGTAGTTCACGTGTCCCCCGCGCGAACGCGCCAGCTATGGATGTCCCGGCGCCTATGCAAATGTCCGGCCACTCTCCCTCCAGAATGGCCGGAGTATCTTCCCTCTCCCCGCTTGCGGGGAGAGGGTTCGGGTGAGGGGGGCTCTCCACCAGGGAGGTGATAGTTGGACTCGTGGAGAGTCCCCCTCACCCGGAATCCGCGCGTCCCGCGCGAATTCCGGCCTCTCCCCGCACGCGGGGAGAGGCAAACAGCATCTTACTTATAGTCGTCCGGGTTCGGCGAGTCCGAAGGTTTCGCGAACTCGTTCTTCAGCTCGGCCGAGATCGGGGTGTTGAGGTTGAGGCCCTTCGGCGGGATCTTGGCCGTGAACCACTTATCGTAGATTTTCAGGCCCTCGCCGGAGGTGTAGAGCGCAGCGGTTGCTGCATCGACCACCTTCTTGAACGGCGCGTCGTCCTTGCGCAGCATGATGCCGTAGGGCTCAGGCTTGGAGAACGCGTCCTTGGAGATGACATAGTCGTCCGGCGTCTTCGAGCCGGCAACGAGGCTCGCGAGCAGAACGTCGTCCATCACGAAGGCGACCGCGCGGTCGGTCTCGACCATCAGGAAGGCCTCGGCATGGTCTTTGGCCGGGATGATATTGGCACCCAGGCTCTTCGCGACATTGGCCTCGGTGAGCTGCTTGATGTTGGTGGTGCCGGCGGTGGAGACCACCGTCTTGCCCTTGAGATCGTCGATCGACTTCAGGCCGCTCGACTTCTTGAAGACGTAGCGGCTGGCAGTCAGATAGTGCGTGTTGGTGAAGGCCACCTGCTTTTGGCGGTCGGCATTGTTGGTGGTCGAGCCGCATTCGAGGTCGATCGTGCCGTTGGCCATCAGCGGAATACGGGTCGCCGAAGTCACCGGATTGAGCTTGACCTCGAGCTTGTCGAGCTTGAGCTCCTTCTTCACGGCGTCGACGATCTTGTAGCAGATGTCCATCGCGAACCCGACGGGCTTCTGGTTGTCGTCGAGATAGGAGAACGGGATCGAGGAATCGCGGAAGCCGAGCGTGATGGCGCCGGTGTCCTTGATGTTCTTCAGCGTGCCGGTCAGCTCCTGGGCCCCGGCCTGGCTGACGGCGAAGGTCGCGGCGAGCGCGAGGCCGATGCTACGGAAATGTCTCACTTTTTTATTCCCCTTTCAGGATGATGCGGCCCGGATGCAAGCACAGATTGGGCCGGATTAGAATGTGACTTTCGGCTGGATTGCGGCTCAGGTTAATGGCTCAGCCGAGTGGCTTGGGCAATTCCCCGAGATCCCAGAACAGCCCGGCCATCACCGTCAAGGCCTCTTCGGTCAATGGCAGCAGGATGTGCTCATTGGGCGCATGCTGGGAGCAGCCGGGATAGGAGTGCGGGACCCAGATCGTCGGCAGGCCCAGGATCTCGGAAAACACGTCGTTGGGCAGCGAGCCGCCGAAATTCGGCAAAACGGCCGGCGCCTTGCCGGTGGTCTCTTTCACCGAATCCGCCGCCCATGTGATCCAGGGGCTGTCGAAATCGGTGCGCGACGCCGCAAAGCTCTGGGCGGCCCGTACCTCGACCATCGGAAAACCCTTTTGCACCAGATGCGCGCGGACGGCATCGATCAGGCCGTCGACCTTGGTGCCGACCACGAAACGCAGTTGCAGCACGGCATTGGCGTGGCCGGGGATGGCATTCGCGGGCTTCTCGATATTACCGGACGACATCGCCAGCACTTCGAGCGTGTTCCAGGCATAGAGCCGCTCGGCGGCCGACAGCCCTTCCTCGCCCCAGTTCTCCGCGAGCGCCGGCTCGTCCTCGGTCGGCACCACCTGCACGTCGGCGAGATAGCTGCGGATCTGGTTGGTGAGCCGCGGCGGCTTCAGCGCGTCGAGCTGAAGCCGGCCATGGCCGTCGACCAGCGTCGAGATCGCGTTGACGAGAATGGTCGCGGGGTTGGCGAGCACGCCGCCCCAATTGCCGGAATGATGGCCGCCGTCGCGCAGATTGACGTCGAGATGAATGCGGATGCCGCCACGGCAGCCCAGGAACAAGGTCGGCCGGTCGGCCGACAGGCGCGGTCCGTCGGACGCCATGAACAGATCGGCCTTGAGCGCATCGCGATTGAGGTCGCAGACCTTGCCGAGATCGGGCGAGCCGATCTCCTCGCCCATTTCGACGATGAATTTTGCGTTGAAGCCGAGCTTGCCGCCGCGGGCCTCGCGCACCGCGCGGAGTGCCGCCATGTTGATGCTGTGCTGGCCCTTGTTGTCGGCGGTGCCACGGCCATAGAGCCGCGTGCCCGCAACCGTCGTGCGCCAGGGATCGCGGCCGTCGCGCCACTCCCCCTCCATGCCGTCGACGACGTCACCATGGCCGTAGATCAGCACGGTTGGCGCTGACGCGCTCTCATGATGCTCGGCGAACAGGAACGGCGCCTTGCCGCTCGGGGATTCGACGATGCGGCTGGTAAAGTCGAGCGCAGCAAAGGAGGGGATCATCTCCTGTTCCAGATAGGAACGCAGTTCGGCGCCGCGCGACGGATTCTGGCTTTCGGTCTTGAAGGCGACGCGGCGGTCGAGTTCAGCGAGGAACGCGCCGGATTTGAAATCCTCACGGGCGCGGGAGATGGCGTCGGCTCTGGTCATGGCTGGTTTTTCGAGGCGTTGGGACGAAGGACCTTACCTGAGACAGGTAGCCCTTCGAAAGTGGCGGGGACTTGGACAGTTCTTGGAGTTCTCTTGTAGTTCTCTTGCGATTTCGTTCTTGCTCTCTTGAGATTGGCTTGCCAAGAGCGGGAGCGCCGCTGATTTTGGCCTTGCCAAGCGCAAGCCTTTCTATTCTTGGCCCTTGCCAAGGGCCAAGAATATGCAAGAACTTCGCCAAGTTGAGGCGCACGTTTATCATTCGAAGAGCGCTCGGTACAGGGCGCCGGGGGATCATCATGGCCAAGCAGATCAGGCTCAACGCCTTTGCGATGAATTGCGTCGCGCATCAATCACCCGGGCTGTGGACCCACCCGCGCGATCGCACCGCCGAATATAACCGCCTGCCCTACTGGATCGATCTCGCCAGGACGCTGGAACGCGGCCGTTTCGACGGGTTGTTCCTGGCCGACGTGCTCGGCGTCTACGACGTCTATGGCAGCAGCCCTGACGCGGCCTTGCGCAATGCAGCGCAGACGCCGTCGAACGAGCCGCTGCTGCTGCTCTCGGCGATGGCGGCGGTGACGAAAAATCTCGGCTTCGGCGTTACCAGCAACCTGTCCTTCGAGCCGCCCTACCCGTTCGCGCGGCGGATGTCGACACTCGACCATCTCACCGAGGGACGGATCGGCTGGAACGTCGTCACCGGCTATCTCGACAGCGCCGCGCGCGGCGCCGGCAAGGACAAGCAGACCGGACACGACGACCGCTACGACATCGCCGACGAATATATGGAGGTGGTCTACAAGCTATGGGAAGGCAGCTGGGAGGACGACGCCGTGCTGCGCGACCGGGCGCGCGGCATCTTCACCGATCCGAGCAAGGTTCATCGCATCAATCATGAGAGCGCGAATTACCGCATCAACAACACCATCCACCTCAGCGAGCCGTCGCCGCAGCGGACGCCGGTGCTGTACCAGGCCGGCACCTCGCCGCGCGGGCGGCAGTTCGCGGCGAAGCATGCCGAATGCGTGTTCATGTCGGGACCGTCGGCCAAGATCATTGCGCCGCGCGTCTCCGCGATCCGCCAGGAAGCCGCCGCGCTCGGCCGAAACCCGGCGGAGATCCTGATGTTCAACATGATGACGATCATCCTCGGCAACACGGAAGCCGAAGCGGCGGCCAAGTATGCCGACTACCGGTCGCATATCAGTCCGGAAGGCGCGCTGGCCCTGATGTCGGGATGGACCGGCATCGACTTCTCCGGCTACGAGCTCGACCAGCAGGTGCGTCACGTCCAGAACGATGCCGGCCGCAGCGCACTCGACAACGTCACGCGCGGCGACCCCGACCGCGTCTGGACCGTCCGCGACGTCATCGAGCATGTCGGCATCGGTGGCGCCGGCCCGGTCGTGGTCGGCACGCCCGAGAGCGTCGCCGACAAGATCGAGGATTGGTTCGAGAAGACCGACGTCGACGGGCTGAATGTCGCGTTCGCGATCTCGCCCGGCGATTTCGAGGACATCGCCGACATGCTGGTGCCGGAGCTGACCAAGCGCGGCCGCTACAAGCCGGAATACGCAAAGGGCACATTGCGGGAGAAGCTGTTCGGCGACGGCCGCGCAAGGCTCGGTGCGCCGCATCCGGCTGCGGGGTATCGGGTGGGGAAGAAGGGTTAGCCGCGAGGTACGCTGTCATGCCCCGGCTTGCCGCCTTCGCCAAAAGGCTTCGGCGGCCGAGCACCCTTGTGGCCCCGGCGTAGCCTTGGCGGAGCCGGGACCGGGGCATCCAGTACGCCGCGGCCTATCGAGGAATCACAGCCGTCTCTGGAATACTGGATCGCCCGATCAAGTCGGGCGATGACAGCTGAGAACGTGGCGAGCACCGACGCGATGGCGCGCTGCGCTACAGCTTCCCGTCCACTATTACCTCGATCAGCTTCGTTCCGGGGCGGTTGAACGCCGACGACAGCGTCGCCTTCAGCTCACTGGGATCACTCACCTTGATCGCCTCGCAGCCGAGCGCCTTCGCGATCCCTGCGAAATCCACCGGCGGATCGACGAAATCCATGCCGACGTAATTGTCGTCACCATGGAAGGCGAGCAGGCGCTGCTTGATGATGCGGTAGCCGCCATTGTTGGCGATGACGACGTTGAGCGGCAGCTTGTGATGCGCCGCCGTCCACAGCGACTGGATCGAATACATCGCGCTGCCGTCGCCGGAGAAGCACACCACCGGGCGATCCGGATTGGCGATGCTGGCGCCGACGGAGGCCGGCAGGCCCCAGCCGATGCCGCCGGAGGCAAGCCCATGATAGCCGAAGCGGTCGCGATGCGGACGCAGCGCCGTGATCTGGCGGCTCGAGGTGAGCCCTTCGTCGACGAGGATCGCATGATCGGGCATGGCCTCGATCATTTGCAGCACCAGGAAATCCGGATCGATCGGGCTGCGGCCGGCGCTCTTGCCGATCTGCTCGACCAGCGCGGCACGCCGCGCGGTCCAGTTCTTGGGCGCGAGTTCGGCGAGGCGCTGCTTTGCACGGCTTGCCAGCGCAGCGCCGCCCATCTCCTTCAGCACCGGGATCAGCGCCCGCAGCGTTTCCTTCAGATCCGCCTTCAGCGCGATTTCAGCCCCGTAGTTCTTGGCGATCTCCCAATCGACCAGGCCGATCTGCACGATGCCGAGTCCGTCAGGCAGCGCATCGACCTCGCTATAGACCGACATCCGCAAGGGATCGCCACCGAGTGCGACCAGGAGGTCATACGGCGCAAGCATGTCGCGCGCGACCTTCTGCACGCGGGCCAGCGTGCCGAGGAAGCTCGGGCTTTCCGAGAGGAAATGCGAGCCGTAGGGCGTCGAGGACTGATAGGCGGCCGCACCAAGCAGCTCGGCGAGTTCGGCGGCCTCCTTCAGCGCATCGCTCTTGACCACCTCGTCCATGGTGACGATGACGGGACGTTCGGCCTTGAGCAGCCGCGCGGCAAACGCCTTCAGCGCCTCGTCCGACGGCTTTACGCGGGCGTCGATCCGGGTGGAGCGGCCGAGATCGATGCCGGCCTCGCTGTTGAGGATGTCGCCCGGCAGCGAGATGAACACCGGCCCGGTCGGTGGCGTCATCGCGACCTTCGCGGCGCGGCGCACGATGCGCGGCAGATCTTCCAGCCGCGTCACCTCGACCGCCCATTTCACCAGCGGCTCGGCCATCCGCACCAGCGGGCCATAAAGCACCGGCTCCATCAGGCCGTGGCCCTGCTCCTGCTGGCCGGCGGTCAGGATCATCGGCGTGCCCGTGAACTGGGCGTTGTAGAGCGAGCCCATCGCGTTGCCGAGCCCCGGCGCGACATGGACGTTGCAGGCGACGAGCTTGCCGGAGGCGCGGCTGTAGCCATCCGCGATCGCCACCACCAGGCTCTCCTGCATTGCCATCACATAGGTGAGATCAGGATGGTCCTTCAGCGCATGCATGATCGGCAGCTCGGTGGTGCCGGGATTGCCGAACAGATGGGTGATGCCCTCGTCCTTGAGCAGCGCGAGAAAAGCGGAGCGGCCGGTAATCTTGTTCTTCATGTTTCCTCCAGGCCCCGCGGGCGCTGCCGCAAGGTGAGGCATGATGGCCGAACTTGGCCGAGGCACGCAAGGAAGCGCCGTCATGGCAGACTTGCGTCGGCGCGGGCAAGCTGGGAACATGCTCGGGCGTAAACCTGCACGGGGAGACGCGATGGCCTATGACGAGAACACCGCGGCGCGGGTGCGCAAATTGCTGGCGGGTCAGCGAGACGTCGCGGAAAAGAAGATGATGGGCGGCCTCTGCTTCATGGTGAACAACACCATGTGCTGCACCGTAAGCGGGCGCGGCGGCATGCTGATCCGTGTCGGCCCGGAAGCGCATGCACGCATGCTGCAGGAGCCGCACACAAGCCCGATGGAAATGCGCGGGCGCATCATGACCGGCTTTGTACGCGTCGCGCCGGACGGCTATCAGAGCGATGCCGATCTGAAAAAATGGGTCAAGCGCGGGCTCGACTTCGTGGCGGCGAATGCCACGGGACGCAAAGCGGCGCCGCGGAAGGCTGTTGCGGCGAAGACCAAGGTCGCCGCCAAGGCTAAAGCACCTCCTCGCGGCCGAGCTCGAAAGGGTCTTCGCCGCTAGCGCGCTTCTTCTTTTTCGAGCGCTGCCAGACCACACCGGGAAAGCCCTTCAGCGGCACCAGCGGCTCGCCGGTATAGGCCCATTCCTGGAGCTCTTCGATCGCGATGTGATAGAGCGGCTGGCGGCCGGTGCGCTCGTTGAACAGCGCCCGGGGGATGTTGACCATGTGCGGTCCGCGCGGCCGCTCGTACGCGATCGGCGTGCCACAATGGGCGCAGAAGCTGCGCGCGGTCCTGGTCGCCTTGTCCTCGTAGCGGGCGAGCGCGGTTTTCCCCGAGGTGATGCGAAAGCGCTTCTTCCAGCTTCCGACATAGGTCGCATAGGCCGCGCCGTGCGCGCGGCGGCTAGCGGCCGAATGATCATGCCAGGCCCAACGCGCGGGGACGTCGATCTCGAAGGTGACCTTGCCGCAGAGGCATTGGCCGGTGGCGGTTCCTGCGGCGACTGCGGCTTTGGCCATGGTAGGTCCTTCCGTCGTCATTGCGAGCGCAGCGAAGCAATCCAGACTGCCTCTGCGGAAAGACTCTGGATTGCTTCGCTACGCTCGCAATGACGGAGTTTGTGGGCTCGTCGGAGCTACGAATATAGACCTGTAGCCCGGATGGAGCGAAGCGCAATCCGGGTAAGTCTATCGGCGAGGTGAGAAACCCGGATTTCGCTGCGCTCCATCCGGGCTACGAAGGTCTCTACGCCGTCGCGAGCTCGTCATACACCGGGTAATCCGTATACCCCTTCTCCTCGCCGCCGTAGAACGTCGCGCGGTTATACGGCGTGATCGGATAGTCGTGCCGAAGGCGGCGCGGCAGATCGGGGTTGGAGATGAAGATGCGGCCGAAGGCGATGATGTCGGCGTGGCCGTCGGCGATCGCCGCATTCGCGGTCTCGCCGGTGAAGCCGCCGGCGGTCATCAGCACGCCGCTGTAGAGCGGGCGGAACAGCACCATTGCGGAGGGCACGTTCTCCCAGTGGACGTCGGCACGGCCGGCGCCGCTGGAGCGCGGCTCGATGAAGTGAAGATAGGCAAGGCCGAGCTTGTCGATCGCCTTCACGACGTGCGTGTAAAGCGGCATCGGATCGGGCTCACCGGAATCATTGGCGATGCCGTGGGGCGACAGCCGCACGCCGACGCGGTTCGCGCCCCAGACGTCGATGGCCGCTTGCGTGACTTCGAGCAGAAGCCGCGCGCGGTTCTCGATTCCGCCACCATATTGATCGGTGCGCTGGTTGCTGCGCGACTGCAGGAACTGCTCGAGCAGATAGCCGTTGGCGCCGTGGATCTCGACACCGTCGAAGCCGGCGGCGAGCGCGTTCTTGGCGCCCTGCCGGAAGGCCTCGACGATGCCCTTGACTTCATCAGTCTCCAGCGCGCGCGGCGATTCGTAGTCGGCGATCTTGCCGTCTGCGGTCATCGCCTTCATGCCTTCGGCCTTGATCGCAATCGCCGAAGCCGAGACCGGCGGCTCACCGCCGTGGAAGGACGAATGCGAGACGCGGCCGACATGCCAGAGCTGGAGGAAGATGATGCCGCCCTTGGCGTGCACGGCATCCGTCACCTTGCGCCAGCCGGCGATCTGCGCCTCCGAATAGATGCCGGGCGTCGCGGGGTTGCCGCGGCCGTGCGAGAGCACGGGGGACGCTTCAGCGATAATCAAGCCGCCTTGCGTGGCGCGCTGACCGTAATATTCGGCGTTGAGCGGCCGCGGCGAAAAACTCTCGCGCTCGGCGCGCATGCGCGTCAGCGGCGCCAACGCGACGCGATGCGCCAGCTTGTACGGACCGACCTGCAACGGTTTGAACAACGCCTCGAATTTCATGTGGGCCTCAGACGGCTATGGAAGGATGCGGATCATATAGCGAGGGGCGGCCCCTGGAAAAGGCGCCGCCCCATTAAAAGCAGATATTCCCTCTCGCGGAACGCCGGAGAGAGCAGGCCCTACGCTGTCTTGATCCAGACGGCCTTCACGTTGAGATATTCCTCGACGTGCTGCTTGCCGGACTCGCGGCCATAGCCGCTCATCTTGTAGCCGCCGAAGGGTACGGCCGGGTCCATCGCCTGGTAGCAATTCACCCACACCGAGCCGGCGCGCAGGCTCTTCGCGACCGCATGCGCCTTGGTGACGTCGCGCGTCCAGAGGCCCGAGCCGAGGCCGAAGGTGGTGTTGTTGGCGCGCTTGACCAGCTCGTCCATGTCCTTGAACGCGATCGCGGAGATGACGGGACCAAAAATCTCCTCCTGCGCGATGCGCATGTTGTCCTGGACGCCTGCGAACACCGTCGGCGAGACGAAGAAGCCCTTCGACAGCGCGCCTTCGGTGACGCGGCCGCCGCCGGCGAGAGCGCGCGCGCCTTCCTTCTGGCCGATATCGAGATAGCCGGTGACGCGCTTGAGTTGCTCCTCGGACACGAGCGGGCCGATCTGCACATTGGGATCGAGGCCGTTGCCGACCTGCAGCTTCTTGCCGAACTCGGCGACGCGGCCGACGAATTCCTCGTAGATCGACTGCTCGACGAACAGGCGCGTGCCGGCGCTGCAGATCTGGCCGGAATTGGCGAACACCGCCATCGCGGCGCCGGGGACGGCGGCATCGAGATCGGCATCGGCGAACACGATGTCCGGCGACTTGCCGCCGAGCTCGAGCGAGACACGCTTGAGGTTGCCGGCCGAGGCGCGGATGATCGATTGTCCCGTGACATGCGAGCCGGTGAAGGCGACCTTGTCGACATCATGATGCGAGGCAAGCGCAGCGCCCGCGGTCTCGCCATAGCCGGGCACGACGTTGATGACGCCCGACGGCACGCCGGCCTCCATCGCGAGCTCGGCGATGCGCAGCGAGGTGAGCGGCGCCTCTTCGGCGGGCTTCAGCACCACGGTGCAGCCGGTCGCGATCGCCGGGCCGATCTTCCAGATGGTCGCGGTCAGCGGGCCGTTCCAGGGAATGATGGCGCCGACGACGCCGATCGGCTCCTTCAGCGTGTAGGAGAAGATTTCGCCGGGCAGCGAGTTCTCGATGGTCTCGCCATGGATCGCCGTGGTCTGGCCAGCGTAATAGCGCAGCATGCCGACGGCGCGCAGGCGATAGGCGCGGGTGCGGCTGAGAGGCGCGCCCATGTCGAGCGTGTCGAGCTGCGACAATTCGTCGAAATTCTTCTCGACAAGGTCGGCGAGCTTGAGCAGCAGGTTCTGCCGCTCGAATGGTTTGACTTTGCTCCAGGGGCCTTCGAAGGCACGGCGAGCGGCGGCGACCGCACGGTCGATGTCCTCCTTGTCGCCCTCGGCGACCGTCGCCAGCAATTCGCCGGTGGCGGGGTTATGGGTCTCGAAGCGCTTGCCTGAGGCAGCATCAACCCACTTCCCGTCGATCAGCATCTGCTTGTAGGACCCGTTGGCGAACGGATGGCGCGTGATCGGAATAGCCTGCGACACAGCCATGGCTGCACTCCCTGTCAAATGATTGATTGGTTCGATCTGGGCGGGATCGTTAGGTCGAATAGAATACAGCGCCGCCGGAAAGGCGTAAAGGCGGCGTGGAACGAAGACCTCCCATGCCGACTTGTGCAGGGTCGCGCGAGTGCCATGTTATAGCTCGACCGAGCCCTTCCCCGGAGACCCAAACATGCCACATTCCGCCATCGTCAAAGACAATGTCGCCGTGATCACGGGCGGCGCATCCGGTATCGGATTGGCTGCCGCGCTGGCCTTCGCGCGCGCCGGCTTGAAGGTCTGCATCGCAGATGTGGATCAGGCGCGGCTGGCGGAAGCTGCAACAAAACTGTCATCCGTCACGCCTGCCACACATGTGATGACGTTCGCGGTCGATGTCAGCAAGGCCGAGAGCGTGACGGAACTGGAACGCGCCGTGCGCGAGCGCTTCGGCGGCACCGACATCCTCATGAACAATGCCGGCATCCAGCCCGGCAGCACGCTGTTCGGCGAGCCCGACAACTGGCAGCGGATCATCGGCGTCAACATGTGGGGCATCATCAACGGCTCGCGCATCTTCGCGCCCGGCATGATCGCGCGCGGCAGGCGCGGCCTCATCATCAACACCGGCTCGAAGCAGGGCATCACCACGCCGCCCGGCGATCCCGCCTACAACGTCTCCAAGGCCGGCGTGAAGGCCTTTACGGAAGCGCTCCAGCACGAGTTGCGCAACACGAAGGACTGCCGCATCACCACGCATCTGCTGATCCCCGGCTTCGTCTTCACCGGCCTGACCGCGAAGGGCCGCACCGAGAAGCCGGCCGGGGCCTGGACGGCTGAGCAGACCGTGGATTTCATGCTGGCGCGGCTGGAAGCCGGCGACTTCTACATCCTGTGCCCGGACAACGACGTGCCGCGCGCGCTCGACGAGAAGCGGATGCTGTGGGCGGCGGGAGACATCGTCGAGAACCGCCCGCCGCTGTCGCGCTGGCACCCGGACTATGCCGACGCGTTCGCGAAGTTCGTGAAGGGGGAGTGACTATCAGACCCTCATGGTAAGGAGCGCGGAACGCGCGTCTCGAACCATGAAGGCCCCGCTGCGACAGCTCGGCCTCGATCCTTCGAGACGCCCGCTTTCAGCGGGCTCCTCAGGATGAGGAGGAGCTAGAGCCTCGCGGCGCGGCAATACCGCGCAAGCGCCCTACAGCGTCTCCTGCTGATGCCCGCAATTCTTGCAGGCGAACTTGACCCGGCTCTGGCCCTTTTCCGCCTGCACCCGGTTCGGCGCACCGCACTTGCCGCAGACGGCCTCGATGCGGGTCGAGCCCTGCTTGACGACGATGGTCTTCTTTTCCATCGATTCGCGGATCAGGCGCTCGGCCTCCTCACGCAGGGATTGTTTCGACAAAGCTCATCTCCGCCTCTGGAAAGCGCGAGAGCCATAACGCACCTGCGTTGGAATCTCAATCGGCAATGCCGGCTCAGACCTCGACAATCACATAGCTGTCTTCGACATGCACTGGAAACGTCTCGGCGACATACGGGCCCTTCTGCAACTCTTCGCCACGTTCCACCGCGACCGGATAGGACCGGATCTTGACCCGTTTCGGATCGAACCAGGACTGGCCGTTGCGCATGTCGAATTCCCAGCCGTGCCAGGGACAGCGCAGCATCTCGCCGACGCGCGAGCGCTCATAGATTCCGGGCTCGGGCGAGGTCAGCCGCGCTACGCAGGCCGCCTTCTCCAGCGGCGCGCCCTCGTGCGGGCAGCGGTTCAACAGCGCGAAGAACTCGCCGTTGACGTGGAACACGACGATGTCGCGGCCCGCGATATCGACGACCTTGTTGCCGCCGGGCGGGATCTCCGAGGTGCGCGCGACGATGTGACGGGCCATATCCGTTCAGAACCTCTTTGCTCAGAACTTGTAGACCGCGCGGGCATTGGTGCTGAAGATCTTCTTCCGCTCGGCTTCAGAGAGCGGCGTCTTGAAGGCGAAGCGCGGATCGTCGAAATCCCAGTGCGGATAGTCCGACGAAAACAGAAGACGGTCGATGCCGACCCATTCGATCAGCGAACGCAGATGCCGCGCCTCGTCGGGCTCGTCGATCGGCTGCGTCGTGAACCAGAAGTTTTCGCGCACATATTCCGACGGCTTGCGCCTGAGATGAGGCACCTCGCTGCGGAACCGCTCGAAATGCTGGTCCATTCGCCACACCGCCGACGGGATCCAGCCGAAGCCGCCCTCGATGAAGACGATCTTCAGCTTTGGAAACCGCTCCGGCACGCCTTCGATGACGAGGCTCGCGAGCTGCGCCGCGATGGTGTGCGCGTTGGACTGGTGCTCCTCGA
Organism: Bradyrhizobium sp. S3.7.6; assembly: GCF_054061875.1. Classification (NCBI taxonomy): domain Bacteria; kingdom Pseudomonadati; phylum Pseudomonadota; class Alphaproteobacteria; order Hyphomicrobiales; family Nitrobacteraceae; genus Bradyrhizobium; species Bradyrhizobium sp. S3.7.6. The sequence continues at coordinate 8,717,653 of NZ_JBSSEQ010000001.1, forward strand.
CATAATAGGACGGCCAGCCACCACCGGTCGGCGCATGGCCGCCATAGCCGCCAACATGGATGCCGAGCGGCAGGTCCAGCGCCTCGGCACGCTCGTAGATCGGCCAGTAGCGGCGGCGGCCGAGCGGCTCGTTGGCGCGCGGCGAGACGTTGATCTGGATATACTCACCGACCTTCGCGCAGCGCTCGATCTCGGCGATCGCCAGGTCCGTGCCGTCCTGCCCGACCAGGATCGACGCCTTCAGGCGCGGATCACGATGCGACCAGAACGCCAGTTGCCAATCATTGATGGCGCGCTGGATCGCGGCGCCGAATTCCAGGTTCTGCTGCGAGAAGATGAAGAGGTCGAGCACCTGCAAAATCCCGAACTCGACGTCGAGCGGATCGAGATGCTGCTTCTGCATGAAAGCGAGATCGGAGCCCGGCGGCCCGCCGGTCGGCGGCCAGGCATCGCGCCGTGCGATCAGGGGGGACGAGCGCGGATAGGGCGTGGTGAAGAGATAGGGCGTGCGCAGATGGCTGCCATACTCCTTCAGATGCTGCTGCCAGCGTCTTGGCAGGAATTCGTTGAGGTCGTCGAACGAGTGCAGGCTCGGATGCACGTCGCAATCGACGATACGCAGCCGTGAGGCGGCAGGCTTCTCGTCGTCGAGCAGCGGGCGGTCGATGACGTCACTCATGCGATCCTCCAAACTTTTTGTTTGCGCATGATCTTATCGGAAAACCGGTACCCACTTTTCCGGATCATGCGTCAGTTGATCGACAACCGCGGAAACGTTTCCAGCGGATTGTCGACGCACATCTTCGCGATGATGCTCTTCGGCAGGTTCGGCGGGATCGGATCGTTGCCGTCGAACTGCCAGTGCGGATAGTCGGACGCGAACAGAAACATCTTTTCCGAGCCGATCTGGTCGATGATCTCCTCGACGCTTCTTGCATCAGTCGGCGCATCGAACGGCTGCATGGTAACGCGGAAATTGTCGCGGATGATCGCTGCCGGCTCGCGCTCGACCCAGGGAACTTCGACGCGCACGCCGCGCCAGGTCTTGTTGGCGCGCCACATGAAGGCCGGCAGCCAGCTCACGCCGGATTCCATCAGCACGACCTTCAGGTTGGGAAACTTGCCGAAAACGCCTTCATAAATGAGGCTCAGGATCTGCGCCTGAAACGCCTGCGCCTCGACGAAGTAATATTCGTAGCGGTGCGACGGCCAGCCGGCCGAGCTCGGCGCCTGGCGATATTGCGTGCCGGCATGGATCGCGAGCGGCAGCTTGTATTTCTCGGCGAGGCGGTACACCGGCCAGTAATGCCGCCGTCCCAGCAGCGTCTCGCCCTGCGCCAACACCAGGATGGAGACGAAACGATTGTCGCCGGCGCGGCGCTCGATCTCCTCGATCGCCAGATCCGGGTCCTGCATCGGCACCACGATGGAGGCACGCAGGCGGGGATCGCGCGACAGCCATTCGGCGGCGATCCAGTCATTGATCGCCTTGCAGAAGTCGGCCGCCATGTAGGCATCGAACACGGCCTGCGCGCCGTAGAGCACGTTGAGGATCGCGTGGCTCGCACCCAACTGCTCGAACGCGCCCTTCTGCACCATGGCGAGGTCGGAGCCGGGCTTGGCGCCATTGGCCGGCCGCCAGTCGGCGCGGCCGGTGAGCGGCATGCTTGGTGGATAGGACGTGAGATCGAGCCCGTCGATGGCGCGGCTCACGACCTGCTCTTTCCAGTGATCGCTGAGATAGGGAAGCAGCGTCGTGCGCGTACCACCAACCGCCGGGTGGATGTCGCAATCGATCCGCGTCACCGCCATGGAGCTTCCTCGCGCAATCTTATTGGCGGTGTTCTTGTGCGCCGCTTGCGCAGAGTGCCCCTGCCCGCGCTGGCGCGCAAGGTCGCCCGCCCGCGCGATCCGTCATGGCTCGGTTGCATTTCGCAGGCGCGATACGAAGATCCGCGATCGCCGAACGGGGCGACCGCTCGAGGGTGGATGGTCTCACGGCGCGAGCGGTGGATGCCGGGGCATCCTCCGCTCCATATTGCAGGTAGCTTTGCGCTTATATGCGCTCTCGCCTCAGGCCGCCTTGGACACTTCCATCAGCAGGCGCTCGGCCTTGGCATCCTCGATGCGGTTCACCAGCCGGCTGCTCTCGTGATTGTCGCGCACCGTCTTGGTCAGGGTGATGCAGGTCTGGATCAGCATCACGATGCCCATGGTGAGATAGCCCTTCATCCAGAGATCGATCGGCAGGAAGAAGATGCCGATGGCGACGAGGAACGCGGAGGCTGCGAAGGACGCGTAAGTGAAGGTCACCCAGGCGCTGCTGTGGGGCTGGCCGTTCTGGTTCATGATGGTCTCCTGTCGGTTCGAATGATGATGGGTTTGGGGTCAGGCAGTCGGCATGCGCTTGGACTTCAACCGCGCCAGCACGTCGTCCGTGGTCGTCTTGAGCCGGGGGCCAAAGCCCTGCTCGGCGAGCCGTTCGGCGGTGGCGAGCGGACCGCTGGCCGCATCGAGCTCGACCAGCGCGTCGTCAGCGGCCTGGGCTTCCATTTGCCGGTCGCGCAGGCGCCTCAAGGTGCTCTCCGCTTCCGGCAGCGTGGATTCGTAAGGGCGTGCCGCCTCGATGCCGCTGCGGCGAAGCGAGCGCACCGCTTCCGAGGCACGGGCGACACGACGGCCGCGATCGAGCTCGGTGATGCGGGCCTGCGCGCTTGCGACATGGCGCTTCAGCCGGATGATCTCGGTCGCGAACAATGCGCGTGCGGTCATCGCCGCATCGCGATCGGCCTCCAGGCCCGCGATGGCCCCGGCGGCATCCTTGGCGAGGTCCTCGCGGCCACCGTCGAGCGCCGCAACCGCGCGGGTCTCGAGATCGGCGATGCGGGCGACGGTCGCCTCGAGCTTGCGGCCTTCCTGCTGGTCCTGGGCGATCGCCAGCGCCAGCGTCCGCTTGCTGCGCTCGACGGCAGCGGCTGCATCGCGCATCTGCTGGTCGAGGATCAGAAGGGCCGTACGGTCTTCCAGTTCCTCGCCCGCGGCCGCCACGCTGCCGCGGAAAAGTGTCAATACGGTCTTGAACATTTGCTGCTCCCTGTTATGAGCGTTGCTCACAGATGGTTTGTAGCAGAGACCTTGAACATCGTTCAATAAATATTTGAGCGTCGCTCAAGAATTTGATTAATAGATGACTAAAGCCTTGGAACGTCGAGAGAAACTGCGGGTCGACCTGATTCAGGCGGCCGAGCGGATGATCGCTGAGCGAGGGTTGGCGGGTCTCAAAACCCGCGATCTCGCCCGCGAGATCGGCTGCGCCAACGGCGCGGTCTACAATCTCGTCGCCGACGTGGACGAGTTGGTCCTGCGCGTCGGCTCGCGCACGCTGCTCCGGCTCGACAAGGTGCTCAGCGCGGCGGTGAGCGCGGGCAATCCATCGCCGCAGGAGACGCTGGTCCGCATCGCGATCGCCTATTGCGATTTCGCCGCAGAAAATCTCGAGCTCTGGCGCGCAATGTTCGAGCATCGCATGGAGCCCGGCAAGGAAGTCCCCGACTGGTCCGTCGACGACCAGTTGCAGCTGTTCCGCCACATCTACGCGCCACTGGCATCGTTATTTCCAGACAGAGGGACAGAGGGGCTCGGCATCACCGCACGCAGCCTGTTCTCGGCCGTGCATGGCATGGTGGCGCTGGGGCTCGAGCAGAGGCTGGTCGCCGTGCCGCTGCCGGCGCTGCGGAAGGAAATCGCGGGCCTGGTGCGGGCGATGATCGACGGCTTGATCGCGCGGGCGGCGTAGAAGCCGAGAGAGCGCAGCGATGCCTGACTAAAATTTCGCCTGTCGCATCGCTGGCAGCACGCTTAGCTTTCGCCGCGTCTCGTCCTCTCTCCGGAGTCTCCCATGCCCCTCCTCATCCGCGGCGGCACCGTCGTCAATCATGATCATTCGCGCCGTGCGGACGTGCTGATCGACGGCGAGACCATCGTCGCGATCGGAACATCGCTCGATGCACCGACGGGCGCGGAGATCGTCGATGCCGGCGGCGCCTACATCATCCCGGGCGGGATCGATCCGCACACCCATCTCGAAATGCCGTTCATGGGCACGGTGACCGCCGACGATTTCGAATCCGGAACGAAGGCGGCGTTGACCGGCGGCACCACCATGGTGGTGGATTTCTGCTTGCCCGATCCCGGCCAGTCGATGCTCGCGGCCTATCAGGAGTGGCGGCACAAATCCGAGAAGGCGGCGACCGACTACGGCTTCCACATGGCGGTGACGTCGTGGTCGAAGCAGATCTATGACGAGATGGAGATTGTGGTCAAAACCTACGGCATCAACACCTTCAAGCATTTCATGGCCTACAAGGGCGCGCTGATGGTGAACGATGATGAGCTCTACAACTCGTTCGCGCGCTGCGCCCATCTCGGCGCCATGCCGGTGGTGCATGCGGAAAACGGCGACGTCGTCGCCTTGATGCAGGAAGCGCTGATCGCGCGCGGCGTCACCGGCCCCGAGGGCCACGCCTACTCACGGCCGCCGGAGGTCGAGGGCGAAGCCACCAACCGCGCCATCATGATCGCCGACATGACGGGCACGCCGGTCTACATCGTGCACACGAGCTGCCGCGAAGCGCATGAGGCGATTGCCCGCGCACGGGCTGCTGGGAAACGCGTCTATGGCGAGCCGCTGATCCAGCATCTGCTGCTGGATGCCGGCGAGTACCAGAACAGGGACTGGGACCATTCCGCGCAGCGCGTGATGTCGCCGCCCTTCCGCGACAGATCGCATCAGGACAGTCTTTGGGCCGGCCTGCAATCAGGCTCGCTCCAGGTGGTCGCAACCGACCATTGCGCCTTCACCACCGAGCAGAAGCGGTTCGGGCTCGGCGATTTCAGGAAGATCCCGAACGGCACCGGCGGCCTCGAAGATCGGCTCGCACTGTTGTGGACCGCGGGCGTCGCCACGGGACGGCTCACTAAGGAAGAATTCGTCGCCGTGACCTCGGCGAACATCGCGCGCATCCTCAACATCTACCCGCGCAAGGGCGCCGTCGCCGTCGGTTCGGATGCCGATGTCCTGGTGTGGGACCCCAAGGCGAGCAAGACCATCAGCGCGAAGCGGCAGATGAGCCGGATCGATTACAACGTGTTCGAAGGCTTTGCCTGCACCGGCGGACCGGCCGCGACGCTGTCGCGTGGCCGCGTCGTCTGGAAGGCTGGCGATCTCCGCGCCGAGGCCGGCGACGGTCACTACATCGAGCGGCCGGCGTTCTCGCCGGTACACGTCGCCAACTCGACATGGAAACAACTGACCGCCCCGCGCGCGGTCGCACGCGGCGCAGTCACGCCGTAGGGTTACCTCAAACCTGCGTAATACCGCCATCGGCCGCGAGATCGATGCCCGTGCTGTAACTGCTGTCGTCCGAGGCCAGAAATAAAATGGCGGAGGCCATTTCCTCCGGGCGACCAATCCGGCCGAGCGGCGTGATCGAGGCGAAGAACGCGCGGGCACCTTCGGCCTCCCTTGGGGTCTTGAACTGGCCGTCGATGATCGGCGTATCGATGGCGCCCGGTGATAACGTGTTCACGCGGATGCCGCGATCCTTCAGCTCCATCGCCCAGGTCCGCGAGAACGAGCGCAGCGCGGCCTTGGTGGCGGCGTAGGTGCCGTGCTCGGGAAGGCCTTTCAGGTGCAGACCGGACGACACCAGCACGATCGAGCCACCCTTGCGCATCAGCGGCAGCGCCTTCTGTACCGTGAAATAGGCACCACGCGCATTGATACCGAATGTCGTGTCGAAATGCGCCGGAGTGACGTCCACCGTGAGCTTACGCTCGACGAACGCGGCACTGGCGACGATGATATCGAGCGCACCCTTTTCATCCTTCACCCGGGCGTAGAGCCGGTCGAGATCGTCGAGATTGGCGACGTCGGCCTGGATCGCGGAGACATTGCGCCCGATCTCGGCCTTGGCCTTGTCGAGCTCGCCCTGACGCCGTCCAACGATGAAAACATAAGCGCCTTCGGCCACAAAGGTCTTCGCCGCAGCAAGACCGATACCACTGGAGCCGCCGGTGATGACGCCAATCTTTCCTTCGAGCTTTGACATGACACAGTCCTTTGGTTTGGGCGCGCGCGGGCGTTCGGCACGCGCACGCCGTTGACCTTTTGAGGAAGAGAGAGTGACCGGCCCGTGAGCCGGCCGGTTCTTGATCAGGCCGCCTTGCCGGCCCGCAACCGGTCGAGCACCGGCAACAGCTCGGATGGATCGGGGCGATGCGTGTAATCCGGGTTCACCTCCGCATAGGCGATGATGCCGTCGCGGCCGATGACGTAGCGCGCGGGCATCGGTAGCACCCAGGCCGGATTGTCGTTGAACGTCGGCAGGTCGTTCTTGAAGGACTGGTAGAGCGAGACCAGGTCGGCTGGCAGCGCAAAGCGGATGCCGAAGGCATCGGCGAGGCCGCTCGCGACGTCGCTCAGGATCGGGAACGACAGCTTGTTCTCGCGCTCCGACTTGCGGCTGTTCGGCGCGGTCTGCGGCGAGATCGCAACGAGGCTCGCACCACGCGCGGCGATCTCCGGCAGCGCTTCCTGGAGCGCCTGGAGCTCGAGGTTACAATACGGGCACCAGACGCCGCGATAGAACGACACGACCAGCGGACCCTTCGCGAGCAGGTCGCGCGAGGCGACCTGCTTGCCGTCGGGATCCCTGAGGACGAATTCCGGCGCGGCGTCGCCGGCCTTCTTGGCGCGCTGCGCCTGGCCGCTCGCGATCAGTTCGGCGGTGGCGCGTTGCATGGTGTCGAGCGCCTCCTGGTTGGGCTTGAGCGGGAAGCGGCCGGCTTCGAAGTCGGCTTTGAAGGCATCGAGTTTGTCTTGAAGGGCCATGGGTAGCTCCATCTTTTGCTGTTGGCCCGTCCTATCTGGATCATTCGAAAATGAAGGGGTATATGGTCAATTAGGACAACATTTATCCGGATTTTGAATGAGTGACCGATTGCAGGAATTGACTGTGTTCGTCCGCGCAGCAGAGAGCGGCAGCTTTTCGAAGGCCGCGCGCGAGCTCGGCCTGTCGCAGCCCTCGGTGTCGCGCATCATCGGCGACTTGGAGACGCGGCTCGGCGTCAAGCTGTTGCTGCGGACCACGCGCAGCATCACGGTCACGGACGCCGGTGCGCTGTTCCTGACGCGTGCGCGCGAAGTGCTGGCTGATATCGAGGATGCCGAGGACGCCGCGCGCGGCGTCGATTCCTTGCGTGGAACGCTGCGCATCACGATGCCGATCGTCTACGGCACGCGAAACATCATTCCGCGCCTGCCGAAATTCCTTAAGGCCCATCCCCTCTTGCGCGTCGAGCTGTCCGTCGCCGACGAACGGCAGAACCTCGTTGTGGAAGGCACCGACGTCGCCATTCGCCTCGGCCCCCTCGACGATTCCGGCTTCGGCGCACGCAAGCTTGCGACCGTGTCGCGCTTTCTCGTCGCAGCGCCATCCTATCTTGCCGAGCGCGGCACACCGAAGACGCCGGCCGACCTCGCCTCGCACGACTGCATCTTCGGCCCCGGCCTGTTCGGCCGTACCACCTGGTCGTTCACCCGCAACGGCGCGGAGACCTCCGTCGATGTCCGCGGCCGCATCACCACCGATTCCGGTCCCGGCGTGTTCGCGAGCGTGCTGGCGGGGCTCGGCATCGCGATGACGTCGCCGGTGATGGCCGGCCCCGAGATCGAGGCGGGCGCATTGGTGCCGGTGTTGAAGAGCTACAAGCTCGCGCCGGTCGAGGTGTACGCCGTGTTCCCGGCGGGTCCGCGCCCCTCGACCAAGGTGCGCACACTGGTCGACTTCCTGGCGGAGGAATTGAGATAGGCCAGCGCGGATGCGACGTCATGAAGCGCCGCTGATGGCATGCGCCTTGCTTCTTTGCAGATCTCCGGCAAAAGAGGCACCGATGAGCGCATCACCTTTCGACATCAACCGCCGCGATTTGGTGCTCGGTGGCCTTGGCGCGGCCGGACTGACGGCGATCACACCCTCCTTCGCCAGGGCGCAGGGGCGTAGCGAGACGTTGCTGGTGGTGCAGGAGCTCGGGCCGAACTCGCTCGACATGCAGGGCGTCGGCTCCAACCAGACCGTGAACGGCCTGTCCTGGAACTGTTACGACCGCCTGCTGACCTACGCCTCCAGGACGCTGCCCGACGGGACCGTGTCCTATGATCGCGAGAAGCTCGAGCCCGAACTCGCCGAGAGCTGGGAGGTCGCCGCCGACGGCATGTCCTGCACCTTCAAGCTTCGCAAGGACGCGAAATTCCACGACGGCACGCCTGTTACCGCCAAGGACGTCAAATGGTCGTTCGACCGCGCCGTGAAGGTCGGCGGCTTTCCGACCTTCCAGATGTCGGCGGGTTCGCTGGAGAAGCCCGAGCAGTTCGTGGTGGTCGACGACCACACCTTCCGCATCGACTATGTCCGCAAGGACAAGATGCTGCTGTTCAACGTGGCCGTCGTCGTGCCCTTCATCATCAATTCCGAACTCGCCAAGAAGAACGCGACGGCGGAAGACCCATGGGCGCTCGCCTGGCTCAGGACCAACGAGGCCGGTGGCGGCGCCTACAGGATCGAAAGCTGGAAGCCAGGCAGCGAGACCGTGCTGGCCCGTTTCGACGACTGGAAGAGCGGACCGCTGCCGAAGATCAGGCGCGTGATCGCGCGCGACGTCCCCTCGGCCGGCACGCGCCGCGCGATGCTGGAGCGGGGCGATGCGGATATTTCCAGCGGCTTTGCCCCGCGCGATTTCGAGCAGATTATCAAGGAGGGCAAGGTCAAGGTATCAGGCGTGCCGATCCCGAATGCGCTCTGGTACGTCGCGCTGAACACGGCGAAGCCGCCGTTCGACAATGTGAAGCTGCGGCAGGCCATCGCCTGGGCGATGCCTTATGAGCAGATCCAGAGCAGCGCGTTCTTCGGCCGCGCCGTTCCCATGTACGGCGGCGCCGCCGATGTCTCAAAACCGGTGTGGCCACAGCCCTCTCCCTATGTCACCGATCTCGACAAGGCCAAGGCGCTGATGAAGGAAGCGGGCTTTGAGTCCGGCCTGGAGACGACCTTGTCGCTCGACACAGGCACTGCGACCGTCGGCGAGCCGACCGCCATCCTGATCCAGGAAAGTCTGGCCAAGATCGGTATCAAGGCGTCGATTGAAAAAATCCCAGGCGCGAACTGGCGCACGACACTGAACAAGAAGGAGCTGCCGCTCGCGCTCAACCGCTTCAGCGGATGGCTCGATTATCCCGAGTACTATTTCTATTGGAATTTCCACGGCAACAATTCGATCTTCAACATCTCCTCATACCAGAACAAGGCGATGGACGCGCTGATCGACAGGGCGCGCTTTACGGCGAATGCGGCGGAATACGAAAAAGCGGTGAAGGATTTCATCACGCTCTGCATGCGCGACGTCCCCGTCGTTCCGCTCAACCAGCCGATCCACGACGTCGCCATGCAGAAGGCCATCACCGGCTACGAGTTCTGGTTTCATCGCGAACCCGACTACCGCCAGTTCGCGAAGGGCTAATGCCGCTCGACAACGCGGACGACGTCCGAGGCGGCTCGCGCCTGCTCGGTCGGGAAGCCCCGCGCCAACCGTACCGCGCTCGTGCGCAGCATCGCGGCGTCGAGCTTGCCCTGCCGCGCCCCATCCAGCGCGCAGGCGAAGACCCGGTAGAATTGCGCGCCGTCATAGGCAACCAGCAGCACATCGACGCCGGCGTTAATCGCCTCAACCACGGCTTTGCAGACGTCGTGCTGGTAGATCGCACCCATCACGAGGTCGTCGGTCATCACCGTGCCCTGGTAACCCCACTTGTCGCGGATGATCCCCTCGACGACGCGTTTCGAATGCGAGGCCGCGCGATCGGGATCGACGGTCGTGAGCGTCACATGCCCAACCATGAGCGCGCTGCGCGAATGCGACAGCACCTCGCGGAACGGCAGCCAGTCGGTTGCCTCCAATTCCCTAACCGGCGTATCGAGCTTGGCGCTGAAATGATGCGTGTCGGTGCGGACGCGGCCGATGCCGGGAAAATGCTTCAGCGTAGCGCCGACGCCTGACTCTTCCAGCCCGCGCACATAGGCGCTCGCGATCGTGCTGACGACGGCAGGGTCGGTCGCAATCGCGCGCTGACCGATCAGCGTATGAAAATCAAGGCGATTGCGCCGGACCGGCGGCTTGAGGTCGAGCACCGGCGCGAGGTTGAGGTTGACGCCGAGCCCGGCGAGCTCGCGGCCGTGGATGCGGCCGAACTCTTCGGCCTTGGCCTGCTGTTCGTCGGGAGCGAGCCCGCTGAGCGTCGCCAGCGCCGGCAGCTTCGTCAGCGGCGGCGCGAGATGTCCGACGATGCCGCCCTCCTGGTCTGCCGCAACGACCAGCGGCGGCAGGCCGGCGGCGCGCCGCTTGTCCTGAAGCGCCGCAATCTCGGTGCGCAACGTCTCGACGGTCCGGCCGCGGATGTTGCGCCGGGTCACGTAGACGCCGCCGATCAAGCCCTGCTCGGCAAGGCGCGCAACCTCGGGAAAGGAGGAATAGCCCACCATGAAGTGAGGTCCGAGCTGACGCGTCTCGGTGGCGCTCGCGGCAAGCACCTCGTGCTTGCGCAGCTCGAACTTCAGATGCGCCGCCGACATCAGCACCGGCGGCAGGCACCAGAGCACGACGAGCAGCTTGCCCGCGACGGTACGCCAACGCCCTCTGCGGAGCAGGAGGATGACGATCGCGAGGCTTGCGACGACAAGCGCGAGGTTTCCCGCGCCACGCAGCGGGACCAGATAGGGATCGTTCTTGTTGGCGGCCGCGAATGCGACGAGCGGCGCGGCCAGCCAGAGCAGGATGAGACCAATACGACCGAGGAATTGCATGATGCGTCACACGCTATGAGTGGCGAATGCTTCGCACCTATCAAAGCGAATCACGCTGTGCGAGAGGCAAACGCGCGCCTGCACGAAAACTGCAAAAGACTCCTGAAACCGTGCAGACGATGGTCCCGCCTTCTGCACAAGCGCCGTTCAGACTTCGTGATGCCACCCATCACGAAAGGTCATTTGGACATGACGAGCCTGGCTTCGACGATAGCAGCGGAAATCCAGCCGATCAGACATTCCTCGATCCCGGCCAAGGTCGGCCTCGCGCTGGTGCTGGCCGCGCTCGCCGACTGGCTGTTCTACGGCCAGCGGATCGGGCTGTCGCTGACGCTCTTTGCGATCGCGATGGCCTGCGTGTCGGTGCTCTTCAATCATGCGGCCCTGGATCTGCGGCGCACCATGATCGGCACGGCCATTCTTGTCGCCGGCCTCGTCCCGGCCGTCGAGGAGCTCAACATGCTGTCCTTCCTGATCCTCGTCGCATCGCTGACGATCGCGCTGCTGCTCGCGACCAATCCGGAAACGACCGGGTTCGCTGAGCGAGCCCGCGCGCTGCGCAACTTTGTCCTGTTCGGGCCCTTCAGGTTTTTCCTTGAGGCGCTCCAGATCTTCAACATGTCGGCGTTCACCCGCGGCCTCACGCTCTGGCTGATGCCTGCCGTGCTGAGCACCGTCTTCATCGCGCTGTTCGCTGCGGCCAATCCGGTGATCGAGCAGTGGGTGTCCCTGCTCAATCCGAAGCTCATCCTCGAATATATCAGCATCCCGCGCCTGCTGTTCTGGGCCATGATGCTGGCGCTGGTTTGGCCGTTCATCCATGTGCGCTGGCGGCGCAGGACGATTGTCACCACCGCCGTTGCCGACGGCCCCGTGCCGCCCCCGCTCCCGCCCTTGGTCTCGGCCGAATTTCTGAACCCCTCCACCATTCTGCGCTCGCTGATCCTGTTCAACCTGCTGTTCGCCGCGCAGTCCATCCTCGACGGCATCTATCTCTGGGGCCATGTGGCGCTGCCCGACAATTTGACCTATGCGGCCTACGCCCATCGCGGCGCCTATCCGCTGATAGCGACCGCGCTGCTCGCCGCTGCCTTCGTGCTGGTCGCGATGCGCCCGGGCGGGGCGGCCGAGAAATCGAAGGTGATCCGGCCGCTGGTCTATCTCTGGGTCGGGCAGAACGTGCTGCTCGTCGCCTCCTCCATCCTCCGCCTCGATCTCTATGTCGACATCTACATGCTGACCTATTGGCGGATCGCGGCCTTCATCTGGATGGGTCTGGTGGCGCTCGGGCTGGTCCTGATCGTGGCGCGCATCGCGCTCAACCGGTCCAACCAGTGGCTCGTCGGTGCCAATCTGATCGCGCTGGCGATCGTGCTCTATGGCTGCTCGCTCGTGAACTTCGATGCGTTCATTGCCGACTACAATGTCGCCCACAGCCGGGAAGCATCGGGCAAGGGCGTGCAGATCGACATCAACTATCTCCTGACGCTCGGGCCGCAGGCGCTGCCTGCCATCGACAAGGCCATCTTGCTCCGGCCCGGCGCCCCCGAGAGCTGCCTTGTGTCGCGCCGCGACCGCCTTGTAGAACAGCAGCGCCAGGATCTGGCCTGGCGGAGCTGGGGCTTTCGGAGCTGGCGGCTCCAGCGCAGGCTGGACGCGCAGGCGAAGGTTCAGCAGGCAGGCTGAGGAAGCGGAGAGGTTCTTGGCGCATCGCATTCTCATCGTCGACGACGAGGGCCACATCCGCGAGGTCATCCGCGTCGCCCTGAAGAAGGCCGGCATGGACGTGATCGAGGCGCGCGACGGCAAGGAGGCGCTCGCCCGCTTTGCCGCCGACAGGCCCGACCTGATCGTGCTCGACATCGGCATGCCCGAGTTCGACGGGCTCGACGTCTGCCGCGAGGTGCGCAAGACGTCCGACGCGCCGATCCTGTTCCTGTCGGCGCGCGACGAGGAGATCGACCGCATCCTCGGCCTCGAGATCGGCGGCGACGATTACGTGACGAAGCCGTTCAGCCCGCGCGAATTGGTGGCGCGGGTCAACGTCATCCTGCGCCGCCTCAGCCCGCGCAGTGGCGAGGCCAAAGCAAGTCCGGCCGCGCTGTCGCAAGGCGGCCTGCTGATCGATCCCGAGCAGCATGTCGCGACCTTCGCCGGCACGCCGCTGAAGCTGACCGCGATCGAGTTCGGCATTTTGCGCGCGTTCCTGACCCGGCCGACCTCGGTGTTCAACCGCGAGCAGCTGATGCGGGCGGCCTATCAGCTCAACATCCAGGTCTCCGACCGCACCATCGACAGCCACATCCGCAACATCCGCGCCAAGCTCGCGGCGTTGAATTGCGAGAACGTGATCGAGACCATCCACGGCGTCGGCTTCAAGCTCGGCCGCTGCGAGAAAGAGGCATGAGCGCAGCGCCCGACAAATGGCGGCCGTCGCTCACCCTCGTGATTTTCACGGTGCTGGCGACCGTCGGCGTGCTGCCGCTGGTCGGCCTGTTCTTCTTCCGCCTCTACGACAACCAGCTGATCCGCCAGACCCAGGCCGAGCTGATCGCGCAGAGCCGCGTGCTTGCGACGATCTATGCGCAGGAGGTCACGGCGCGGCTCGACAGCGGCCTGACGCTCGGCGCCGAGGTGCCGCCCAACGTGCTGCCCGACCCCGGCGACCAGGTCACCCCGATCCGTCCCGCGCTCGACCTCACCGCCAACGATCTCTTGCGGCGGCGACCCGATGCGCAAGCCGCGCCGCAAGCAGCGCAGCCAGCCTATGTCGAGATCGGCGCAAGACTGACGCCGATCATCCGCGAGACCCAGAAGGTGACGCTGGCGGGCTTTCGCATCCTCGATCCGCAGGGCGTGGTGATCGCCGGGCGGCAGGAGGTCGGGCAGCCGCTCGCCCATATCGAGGAGGTCGCGGACGCGCTGCACGGGCAATACCGCGCCACCTTGCGCAACCGCGTGCCGGACAAGCCGCCGCCGCCAATCTATTCCTTCAGTCGCGGCCTCGGCGTGCACGTGTTCTCGGCGATGCCCGTCATCGTCAACAACCGCGTTGCCGGGGTGATCTACACCACGCGGACGCCAAGCAACATCTTTGACCATCTCTACCAGGAGCGGGCCAAGTTCGTGCTGGCGGGGCTCGCCGTGATCCTGGGCACCATCGCGATCGGCCTCGTATTCTCGCGCACCATCACGCTGCCGATGCGCGAGCTGATCGACCGCGCCGCGCGGATCGGCCGCGGCGACCGCGAGGCGTTTCGGCCGCTCCGGCACTACGGCACCCGCGAGTTCGCCCAGCTCTCGCACAGCTTTCTCGGCATGGCGGAACAGTTGGCGCGGCGCTCCGACTATATCGCGACGTTCTCGGCCCACCTCACCCACGAGCTGAAATCGCCGCTGACCTCGATCAAGGGCGCGGCCGAGCTGTTGCAGGATTCGTTTCAAGGAAAGCCGGAAGGCCTGACCCCTGCCGAGCAGAAGACGTTCATCGCCAACATCCTGTCGGACACGCAGCGGCTGGAGGCGATGGCGCAGCGGCTGCGCGAACTCGCCCGCGCCGAGAGCCTGCCGCAGAACGAGCGCACCGAGCTTGCGCCCGTGATCGCCGACCTCCGGAGCCGGTTTCCGGCCAGCTCAATCGAGGCCAGCGGCCGCCTCGACCGGGCGATCGGCATGTCCGGCGAGAAGGCATTGATCGTGCTGTCGCATCTCGCCGACAACGCGATGCGGCACAGAGCGAGGACCATCAGGCTGGAGGCGGAGGACGAGCGGACGACCCTGCTTGTGACGGTCAGCAATGACGGCGAGCCGATTTCGGCGCCGAACCGCGACAGGATATTTGATGCGTTCTTCACCACCCGCCGCGACCAGGGCGGCACCGGGATGGGGCTGGCGATCGCGCGCGCGGTGATGGCGAGCCATGGCGGCTCGATCAGGCTCAAGCCGACCGACGAGGGCGCGGCCTTCGAGCTCCAGTTTCCGATCGCCTAGATCGCGAACACCCAGGCGGCGACGATGGTGCCGATGGTGACCAGACCGGCGATGGTCCAGCCGGCGGCATATTCCAGCTCAGGATGACCAGTCGCCCGCATGATCTCTGCCGGATCGGCGGTATGCTTCTCTGCCATGACAGCCTCGCACGTTTTTTTCCGTGTCCTATGTAAGTCGCTTCAGCCGCCAATAGGTTCCATCACGGAAATGCGAGCAATGACGCAGCTAGGTCTATTCGCCGACCCGCAAGCCGGCCCTGCGGGGCTTCGCTATACCGATGACTTCGTCGAGGCCGCCGTCGAGCAGGACTTGATCGGCCGCATCGCAGCATTGCCGCTGCAGCGCTTCCAGTTTGGTGCCTTCGAGGGCAACCGCCGGGTGGCGTCGTTCGGCTATCGCTATGACTATTCGCTGCAACGGCTGGCCGAGGCGGAGCCGATCCCGGACTGGGTCCTGCCCGTCGCGCGGCAGGTCGAGGCCTGGGCGGGCCTCGCCGCCGGCAGCGTCCGGCAGGTGCTCTGCACCGAATATGACACCGGCGTCGGCATCGGCTGGCACCGCGACAAGCCGCATTTCAAGGAGATCCTCGGCCTGTCGCTGGGCTCGCCGTGCAAATTCCGCTTCCGCCGCCGCAGCGGCGACAAATGGGAGCGCCACGCGCTCGAAGCCCTGCCGCGCTCGCTCTACCTGATGGACGGCGAGGCGCGGTCGCGATGGGAGCACAGCATCCCACCGGTCGAGGCACGCCGCTATTCGATCACCTTCCGGACCATGAAGCGGGTGTAACGGCCGGTCCAAAACTAAAACTGCGAAAACAACCCCATGCACAGTAGAACGCGCGGCCGGCATGCGGCCGCGGTCGCGCGCCGCAACCGTTTGACACGTCGGACCAAAACAGCCGCACCGCGCAATCGCCGCGCGGTTCGCGGATTTTCCCCTCAGTTGCGGGCCAAGGGCAAGATGTCGGGCGGAAGAGAAGCCGCCACTCGACTCTCCGCAAGATTGTAAGTTAATCTCGCTTCTATCGGCCGGTCCATTTTTAGCCGATGTTGCAGCATTTCAGGGCGCCGCACGGCGCCTCCCGGCAGAAGACATTTTCAAGGGAAGCTCGCGATGCGTTCGCTGTTTGCGCGGCTGCACCGGCGTTACGGGCCCAGGATTTCGGGGGCGGAGCGCCAGCGGCGGGTCAAGGACAAGCTCGCCCTTCAGCCCACCCCGCCCACAATCCGCTCACCCACCGCGCTCCGCGCGCTGGCGGTGCGACGCCCGAAAGTCGCGATCATCGGCGGCGGCTTCGCCGGCCTGATGGCGGCCTCCGAGCTCGTCGCCCATTGCGAGGTGACGCTGTTCGAGGCCCGCGACCGCTTCGGCGGCCGGGTTCTCAGCAAGAAGAAGCCGAGCGGGATCGTCGAGGCCGGCGGCGAGCTGATCGGCTACAATCATCCGCTCTGGCTGAAATATGCCAAGCGGTTCGAGCTCGGCCTCTCCGTCATCACCTCGGACACCAATTTCGACGCGCTCGAGCTCGACATGCCGGTGTTTCTCGACGGCCACAAGCTCTCCGACGGCCAGATGAAGCGGGTCTATCACGAGATGGACGATGCTTTCGGCAAGCTCAGTCGGTGGGCCGGCAGGGTCAAGCCTGACAAGCCCTGGCGCGCCAAGGGCGCAAGGAAGCTCGACGCCAGGACGATTGCGGAGTGGATCGCCAGCCTCGACTGCTCGAAGCTCACCAAGCACGCCATGGAGGAGCAGTTCTCCAACGACGCCGGCCAGCCGACCACCAAGCAGAGCCTTCTTGCTAATCTGGCCGTCGTCGCGGGCGGACGGATGAAGGACCAGATCGACGCCTTCTTCACCCAGACCGAGACTTTGCGCTGCTCGGAAGGCAATCAGGAGCTCGCCATTCGTCTCGCGCAGGACATCGAGGACAAGGGCGCCAGCACCCACCTGTCGACGCCGGTGCGCGCCATCCGCATCGACAGCGAAGGCGTGACCCTGGAGTTCAGCCCCTGCGGCAACGGGACGGCACGCGCGTCCTTCGCCGCCGATTATGCCGTGCTCGCGATACCCCCGAGCCTGTGGCCGGACTCGCCCAACGCCAAGATCACGATCACGCCCCACCTGCCGCACGACTACTACGTCACGATGGGGACGGCGGTGAAATATCTCAGCCCGCTCAAGAAGCGCTTCTGGATCGGCGAGGGCCTCGCCCCGACGGCCATCTCGAACCAGTTCGGTGTCACCTGGGAAGGGACGGACAACCAGATCGCCCCGCCGGATCATCCGGTCGAGCTCAGCCTGTTCGCCGGCGCCGACGTCGCTGCGGAAGCTCTCAAGCATTACCAGCCCGGTGACCAGACGCAGGTCGACGCGTTCTACGCGCAGCAGATCGGCAGCGTCTACAAGGGCTATGTCGCCCATCTGGCCGATCAGCCGGAGTTCATGGCCTGGCCGCGCGACGAATGGACCGCCGCCGGCTACTCCTGTCCCGCCCCCGGCGAGGTGTGCCTCGCCGGGCCGCTGCTGGCCAAGGGCTTCGAGGACCGCCTGTTCTTTGCCGGCGAGCACACCTGCTTTGCGTATTTCGGTTACATGGAAGGCGCTCTCCAGTCCGGCCAGACGGCAGCGGCGGTGATCATCAAGGCCATCGACAAGCAGCCTGAAGCGAATGGCTCTGCCCGGACTAGCAATTCTGTCATAGGTTCGGGACGCCTTGCGGCGGCGAAGCCGTGACCGGAGAGGAAGCGACGCGAATGACATTCACGAGAAGGGCCCGATCCAGGATTTGGGCCCGCATCATCTCCGCGCTCGCTTTTGCCGGCGCCTTCAACGTCGCCGGAGCCTCGGGGGCAACGCCTGCAAAAGTCTCGGGCTCGACGGCGCTGGCGCTCGCGGGCGTGATCGCGCCGCTGTCGCCGGACCTGACCGGCGCCGAGAGGAAGGCGGTGGCGATGCTGTTCGCCGCCAATGCCGAGATTCCCTACAAGAAGCCGATCGTGGTGACCGTGGACAGAATCGTCTGCCGCACCGGCAATGTCGACATCACGCTACGCAATTGCGAGCTGACCTTCGGCAAGAAGAGCAGGACCGTGAACGGCTCGACGGCCAATGAAATTTTCGCGACAGAAGCGCTCGCTGGCATTCCGCCCGATGGTGCGGCGGGATCGAGCTTCGAGAGCCTGAGCAAGCTGAGCTGCACGATCGACCCCAATGCCATCCGTCGCAAGGATGGCAGCGGAGCCGACTGCACGTTCCAGCCGGGGAATTGAACCGCGCATGGGCAAGAACATGGGCAAGAAACCGGGTGCCGTGAAATCGCCTCAAGACGAACTAACTAATAAGGCGAATTGAAAAGACAGGTCAAACGCGCGAACCCATATCGGGCACGCAGGGCCGGCACCAACATACCAACATGAAGAATTATCTCGCTTTCTTCCTCATCCTGGGCATGACGGCAGCCTCCGCACACGGTCCGTCGCCCGCGCGGCTCACGGGGCCGTCCAATCTCGTCCGGGTGGGCCTCACCGACAACGACACGACCGCCGGCGGCACCGCGCGCCTGTGCGAGCAGATCTCCTTCTCGCGCGGGCTGCGCTACGGCGACAGCGAGGCCAATGTGCTCGACGTCGCCACCAGCAGCGAGACCAAGGCGGATACGCCCCGGCCCGTGCTGCTGTTCGTGGGGGGCGACACCTTTACCGGCGATCGCGGCGCGCCGGACCTGTCCCGCGAGATCCAGGACCAGGCGATGTGCTTTGCCGCGCGCAACGGCATGATCGGCGTGCGCGTCAACTATCGCTTTGCGCCTGCGGCGACCTGGCCGATGGGTGCAACCGACGTCGCGGCGGCGCTATCCTGGGTCCACGGCAATATCGACCTGTTCAATGGCGATGCCCGCGAGATCGTCGCGGTCGGCTACGGCGCCGGCGCCTTCCATGTCGCCACCTTGCTGGCGCATCCCGAATTCCAGACCGACCGCGCCGATGTCGCCGCCGTCGTGCTGGTGTCCGGGATCTACCGCGCGGGCAAGGACGCGAGCGACAGCGAGAAGGCCTATCTTGGCACTGACCCCACCCAATACGACAAGCGGTCGGTCTTCCCCGGCATCCTCAACGTCGACGCGCCGATCGTGCTGGCCTGGGCCGCGAACGATCCCGCGAACCTCGTGGCGCAGGGCGAGACCTTGAAGAAGACCCTCTGCGGCGCCGGCCACTGCCCGCGCAGCACGCTGCTGCGCAGCCGCGACGGCATCGCCGCCGCCTTCGGCCTCGACGGCTCCGGCGACAGCCTCGCCGAACCGACCCTGCTGCTGGTGCATCAGCTCGAGGCGCGGGAGCTGCCGTAGCAGTGCGTTACGGGCGGCGTGCCGATCCACTCGCACCTTTTGCTGAGCTACCCCTCTCCCCCGCCCTCCCCCGCAAGGGGGGAGGGAGCGCAGCGGAGCACGTGGCCACGCTGTGCCCTCATCGCCGACGCGCTAATGAATGGAGTCACTCGCCAAACGAAAGGTGCGTTCCCTCCCCCCTTGCGGGGGAGGGTTAGGGAGAGGGGTGCCACATGGCAAGCTCTGTCGATTGATGGCCCGTCAACACGGCTGTCGTTTCGTTCGCGATGCGTCGCCTTGAAGCGGGCGATCAAGCCACAGCTTTGACAAACGCTTGACGTAGATCAAGCGGACTTGGTGCGGATTGAGCCGACCTCTTGGAGGGGCCAATATCAAGGTATCGAGCATGCGCGTCATCGGCAGGATGCTGTTCGTTTCGATGATCGCTATCGCGTCGCTTGGCGCGATGTCCCAGCAACACGCAGAACAACCCGCGAGCGGCGATGAAATCCGCATCGGCAATGTCATGCCGTATTCGGGACCGCTCTCGGAGTTCGGCGCCATCGGCCAGGCGGAGGCCGCCTATTTCGACATGATCAACGCGCGCGGCGGCATCAACGGCCGCAAGATCCGCTTCATCACGCGCGACGACAATTCCGATCCGGCCACCGCGCTGGAGCTGACGCGCAACCTGGTCGAGAAGGACGACGTGCACCTGATGTTCGGCTCGTTCGGCACGCCCGGCAATATCGCCACGCGCTGGTACCTGAACGAGAAGAGAATCCCGCAGCTGTTCGTCGCCTCCGGCGACGAGGAGCTGAGCCAGGCCAAGGCGTTTCCCTGGACCATGGGTTGGCAGCCCTCATTCCGGTCGGAGGGGCGCATCTATGCCAACTATATCCAGGCCTATTACCCCAAGAAGAAGATCGTGGTGCTCTGGCAGAACGACCAGTTCGGACGCATGCTCTACAGGGGCATCCAGGAAGGTCTTGGCGACCTGAACCGCCTCGTGCTCGTCGACATCGCCTTCGACATTGCCGATGAGCATCTCGAAGGGCATGTCTCGATCCTCAAGCGCGCGGGCGCGGATATTTTCGTCTTCCTCGGCGTGCCGTCGACGGCGTCCAAGGTGATCAAGCTGGCGGCGTCACTCAAATGGCGCCCGGTCATCATCGTCAACGACGCCTCCGCCTCGATCGCCAACGCGATGGCGCCCGCGGGCCTGGAGAATTCGTCCGGCGTGATCTCGGCGGCCTTCCTGAAGGATCCGAGCGACCCCGCATGGAAGAACGACCCCGCCATGAAGGACTGGTTCGCCTTCATGGACAAGTACCATCACGTCGAAAGCACCAACAACAGCGCCGCGGTCTACGGCTACGGCGCAGCCGAGGCGCTGACACAGGTGCTGAAGCAATGCGGCGACGACCTGTCGCGCGAGAACATCATGCGTCAGGCGGCTTCGCTGAGGGATCAGCAGCCCTCCGTTGCCTTGCCCAACATCAGGATGAGCACCTCGCCCAACAGCTACCTGCCGATCAAGCAGATGCGGCTTGTCCAGTTCGACGGCCGTTCCTGGCAGCCTTTTGGCGATGTGATCGAGACCGCGTTCACGGAAGGGGCGGCGCGGTAGGCTTCACGTGGACCTTTTGCTGGCCCACCTACCCGCTGACGCGGGACTTCACCTTTCGCGTTGTAAGAGGTCGGCGCTTACCCTCCCCTGGAGGGGTCCGGGACGAGCGTAGCTCGCCCGTGGGTCGGCTCATGTTGAGCGAAGCGAGACATGAGACGGGGTGGGGTGACGGTCTATCCTCATTGAACACTGCCCGCGTGGAGAGATCACCCCACCCCGCTCGCGCTGCGCGCGATCGACCCTCCCCCTCCAGGGGAGGGTAAGAGCACCCTCACGCCGGCTTGAGCGCGGCCAGCGCGTTTTCCAGCAGCGAGCGGACGCGCGCGGCATCGCCTGACTTCACCACGGCAGGGTCGAGATACAGCTCGAGGCCGGGCGCGCGCTCGGTGATGACACCGCTCTTCTCCGCCGCCGCGTCGTTGAGCGCGTCGACCGAATAGGGAATGATTTCGCGGCTGATGCCCTTCATCGTGATCGCGGGCAGCGCGTGCGCGCGGACGATGTCGCTGACCAACGCAAAGGTCTCGTAGCTCAGCACGATGCCGCCGGGCTCGGCGATCGATTGCAGGCGCGCGGCGAGGTTCGCTTCGGCGCCGATGATCGTATAATCCATGCGGTCGCTGCTGCCGAAATTGCCGACATTGCAATAGCCGGAATTGATGCCCATCCGCGAGCGGAACGGCTGCTCGATGCCGGAGGCGCGCCACTTCGCATTGAGCTCGGCAAGACGCTGCTGCATCCGCCAGGCCATCTGGAGGCAGGCCTCAGCGTCCGCACGGTCGCCCCTGGTCTCGGGGTCGCCGAAGAAGATCAGCATGGCATCGCCGATGAATTTGTCGATGGTGCCGCCATATTCATGGGCGATCGCCGACATCTCGGTGAAGTATTCGTTGAGGAGCTGGGTCAGCAGCTCCGGCTGCAGCCGCTCGGCGGTCGCCGTAAAATTCTGGATGTCGGAGAAGAAGATCGTCAGCTTCTTGCGCTCGGTGTGGATGGTGACGTCCTTCTGGCCGCTGAAGATGCTCTTGTAGACCTGCGGCGGGATGTAGCGCGAGATCTTCATCGACAGCGAAGCCAGGAAGTCGTTGGCGGATTCGAGCTCCTTGTTCATGCCCTTGATGCGGCCGGCCTGGCGGCGCTGGAGCGAGAGGAACGACAGGCCGCAGCCCGCGGCGATGAGGAAATAGGCCAGCAGGAACTTGAACGAGAAGATGTTGGCGGCGATCGGCTGCGCGATGATCACCTCCTGGATGCCTCTGATGTCGCCGACCTTCCAGTCCTTCTTCGGGCTCTCGGGGTGGCTGTTGTGGCAGCTGACGCAGGCCGGGCCCATCGTGACGGGCGCGACCAGCCGGACCTTGTCGGAGAACAGCGAGGTCTCGGTCTCGACGATCTTCTGCTCGGGGTCCTTCCGAAGCGCGTCGAGCGCGTCCTTCTCGAACTTGTCGAGCTGGTGCGCGGCGCGGTTCTGGAACGGGAAGTCCGAGACGAAGCGGTAGGTGATGTTCTCCTGCTGCGCGCCGATCACCCGTCCGAGCTCCAGCGACAGCGTCGCCGGGATCGGGATCGCACCGGGGACGGATTCGTAATTGTGCACGACCCTGGTGGTGCCGTTTGGGTTAGCCAGGATGCGGCCGACGACGTTGGACGCATAGTAGCTGCGCACGCTCGTGATCACCGAGTTGAGGTCGGCGGCCTGCCGGCGCAGCGCGGTCTTGCTGAGGTCGGTCAGGTCCAGCCACACCGCGACCGGCAAAGCGAGCAGGAGCAAGGCGATCACGGCCCCCGTGAGGATGCCGCTCTTGCGCTGTTCTTCGGAGATCTCTTGTTTCACCCTGTGGCTCCGTCGTGTGCGATCTTGTCGCAAACCCCGGGAATTCGCGGCAAGAGCTTGCGGCGGCACAGAGCCCGCAAATGCGAGACCGCGCAACCCCATTTCATGGTGGGTCGCAGCAAATGGCTTTTCGTTTCATGGCGAATGTTTAAGATCGGCATTAACCTGCATTCACTCCGCCCGGAGATCCTCCATATGACCGAGACCATCCGCATCACGCGCTTCAATGCGCGCCCCGTGATCGTGCCGATGAATTTGCCGCTCAAGACCTCGACCGGCACGGTCGCAAAGGCGCCGCTGGTGCTGATCGACTGCGAGACCGACCAGGGCGCGGTGGGGCATGCCTATCTGTTCTCGATCACGCCTTCGGCCTTGAAGCCGCTGACGACGATGGTCGCGGAAATGTCTGAGCTCGTCGCCGGCGACGAGCTGCTGCCGTTCGAGATCGAGCGCAAGCTGACCCAGCGCTTCACCCTGCTCGGCCTCGCCGGCCTGCAGCGGCTGGCGCAATCCGGCATCGACATGGCGGCATGGGACGCGCTGGCGCGTAGCAAGGGCTTGCCGCTGGCGCGCCTGCTCGGCGGTGCGCCGAAGCCGGTCAGGGCCTACAATTCGAAGGGGCTCGGCATCATGCCGGCGGGCGCCGCGGTGGACGAGGCCCACAAGCTGCTGGCCGAAGGTTTTCACGCCGCAAAGATCCGCGTCGGCCGGCCCGATGCGCGGGAGGATCTCGCCGTGGTACGCGCGGTGCGCAAGGCCGTCGGCGATCAGGTCACGCTGATGTGCGACTACAACCAGGCCCTGACGGTCACCGAAGCCATCCGCCGCGGCGAGATGCTCGACGACGAGGGGCTGACCTGGATCGAGGAGCCGATCCGCCACGACGATTACGAGGGCAACGCCCGCATCGCGGATGCGCTGCGCACGCCGGTCCAGATCGGAGAGAATTTTGACAGTGCCTTCTCGATGCAATCAGCGCTGTCCGCGGAAGCCTGCGACTACGTGATGCCGGATGTCCAGCGCATCGGCGGCGTCACCGGCTGGCTCCGCGCCGCCGCGCTCGCGCAGGCCGCCGGCATCGAGATGTCGACGCACCTGTTCTCGGAGGTCAGCGCGCACCTGCTCTGCGTGACACCGACCGCGCACTGGCTGGAATATGTCGACTGGGCCGACGCGGTGCTGGCGACACGATTGCAAATCAAGGACGGCTTTGCCCTGCCGGGCGAGGAGCCCGGCAACGGGATCGCGTGGGACGAGGCGGCGGTGAAGAAGTATCTCGTCTGATAAGACCGCCTCTTACGACCGAACAGCGGCAATCATACTCAGCTCGACGGGAGCGCCCCGCGGCAACTCGGCGACGCCGACAGACGTGCGCGTGTGACGACCGCGATCGCCCAAGCGCTCGATCAGCCGGTCGGAGGCCCCATTCATGACTTGCGACTGCTGGGTAAATCCAGGCGCTGAAGCAATGTATCCAACGAGCTGCAGGACCTGGACGATCCTGTCCTCTCCGCCTGTTGCGTGGTTGATGGCCGAAATGCAGAGATCGGCGCAGAGAGCAGCGGCCTCCTGCGCGGCCGCGATATCGACATTTGCGCCGACCTTGCCCGCATACAGCAGGTCCTCACCGCGACGCGGCAGCTGACCACTGACATACGCAATTCCACCATGGATGATCACCGGCAAATAGTTGCCGCCGGGCTTGTTCACGCTGTTCATCTCGAAAACCTGCCTTCTCGTCACGTCCGGCGAAGCGACACGTTTTGCCGAACGCCGCAAATTGTATCTCACCAGGCTCGTCGCCCTAATGGAGGACCGGACAATGGCAGGCGGCGAGTCACGGATCAAGGCTGCGAAGCATTTGCATGCCGAAGGCAGTGCGCATCCGGCCCGACAAGGTCTCGCCACCGCGCATTGCGTAGCGGCGGCGGGCACGATAACGATGCCCCCATGTCCACATGGCGGCCCCACCCTCACATCCGCGTCGTCGCGCTCGGCCTGCACTGGCGGGACGGGCGGCTGCTGGCGGCCGAGGTGCGTGACGATGCGGGGCGGATCAAGGGCGTGCGCCCGCTCGGCGGCGAGATCGAGTTCGGCGAGAGCTGGCGAGCGGCGCTCGTGCGGGAATTTTGCGAAGAGCTCGGCGTGGACATCACCATCACGGGCGAGCCGCTGGTGATGGAGAACATTTTTATGCACGAGGGATCGACCGGGCATGAGGTGATGTTCATCGCGGAGGTCGCGCTTCCAGACGGCGCGTTCAGCGGCCAGGACCGCATCGATTTCCGCGAGGATAACGGGGAGCAGATCGTCGCGCGATGGTTCGACCTTGCCGATCTCGACGTGCAGGGCGGACCGAACCTCTATCCGAACGGGTTGAAGGATGTGCTGCTCCGGCGGAAGGTTTCTACTCCGTCACCCTGAGGACGTCGCTGTCTCCACATCGTGCTACCAAACCTCCGCGCCGGGGATTTTCTTGCGCACCGCCATGCGCTGGATCCAGATGCAGCGACGGACGGATCTGTTGGAGCGGCCGACGGCGGATATCCCCTCGCCGGCCTGAAGCAGCGGCGCGATGTTCGCGCGCAGCGCCCGGCAGCGCTGGAGCTCGGCCTGCCAGTCGATCACCGCTGCATCCGCGCATGACGCCATCAGCGCCAGCACAGCCATTGCAAGACAGGTCGCCCGCATCGTTCGCATTCCTTTCACTGTGATCCCCCCGCGTCGCGCCGGTAGCGGAAGTCGCAATGGCTCGCGCGCCTTGCATGATGGTCTGCGCCCGCGTCAGCTTGACGTCGGGGCCGGCCCCTTCCGCAGTCGCAAAGTCGGAAGTGCAGACAAAGGAGAAAAGCCGAGCTCCGGCTCGCCCAGCTGTGGCGGCCCAACAAGGCTGAGCCAACGCAGACGTGATTCAGCGGTTACCGCGGATCGCCAGATCCTGAAGAGTCGACGGCGCAGTCAGTGATATTATCCCCATCATACCAAATGCTGCGCGGGCTTCCCTAAGGACCAGCCAACGTCAAGGAGAACTCGAGTGCCGTTGTGGAAAGTCTATCACCCCGTCGGGGCCTACTCGGCTCATGACAAGAAGGAATTCGCAGAGAAGGTCACCGCAATGTATGCGAGGATTCCCATCCCGAAATTCTACGCCGTGATGATCTTCGAGGAAGTCGCCGCAGGTTCGGTCTATGTCGGCGGAGCTTCGCACGAGAAATTCGTCCGCTTCAAGATCGACCACATGGCGAGGACGATGCCCGGCCCCGTCATCAGGGAATGGTGGGTGAAAGCAGTCGACAAGTTGATCGCGCCCTACGTCAAGGACCGGGGATACGACTGGGAGGTCACCATCGACGAGCTACCGGCCGACCTTTGGTCGATTCAGGGGCAAATTCCGCCGCCATTCGAATCCCACGCCGAAAAAAGATGGGTCAAGGAGAACCGCCCGAGTTCGTATGACCTCCAGGAAAAGCTGCCGGTCGGAGCCCTGTTCAAGCCGGGCGTGTCCGCCGGCTGAGGCGACGCCCGCAAGACTGTCGATCGACGCAAGACGCCGCTCCGCAGGGCGGACCGAGCCTCTATCCGACAGGACTGAAGGACCTGCTGCTCCGGCAGAAGAGCCAGTCCACCTGACGGGCGCCTGCTACCACGCCTCCGCGCCGGGGATTTTCTTTCGCACCGCGATGCGCTGGATCCAGACGCAGCGACGGACGGATCTGTTGGAGCGGCCGACGGCGGATATTCCCTCGCCGGCCTGAAGCAGCGGCGCCACGTTCTGCCGCAGCACGCGGCAGCGCTGGAGCTCGGCCTGCCAGTCGATGATCGCCGCGTCGGCGCATGACGCCATCAGCGCCAGCATTGCCATGGCAAGGCAGCTTGCCCGCATCATTTGCATTCCCTTCACTGTGATCCCCCGGCGTCGCGCCGGTAGCGAAAATCGCAATGGCTGGCGCCCTGCATGATCGTCTGCGTGCGCGTGAGCCTGACGTCGGGACCAAACCCTTCCGCGGTCGCGAAATCGGCAGTGCAGACCAGGAGGAAGCCGAGCTCCGGTTCGCCCAGTGCCTTGTAGAACTCGGCATAGGCGCATCGCGTCACGTCGAACGCGAAGGTGTCAGCCGTCTGCTCGACGATGTCATAGGCGAGCGCGTCGTCGCGGGCATAGGTCTTGAACGCCGACGAGACGGCCTTGCCGAGATCGGTCTTGTTCTCGGTCTCGTTCTTCGTTTTCCAGAACTCCTCGCCGAAGCCGCGATAGAGATCGCCGAGCGCCTTGCGCACCAGCGCGTTGGCGCGCGCCTCGCCGAGCTCGGCCTGCAATGCCTTGACCAGCGGCACCAGCACCTGCGCCTGGATCTTTGCTTGCTCGATGACGGAAACGCTCATGGGCAGCCTCGCTCGTCTCTCGTTGCTGCGACTCTTTGGCCCTGTGACCTGGCACACATTTGCGACCATCTTAAGGTTGTATGATAGCCCAGCATAACCGAAGCCGGCCAGGCGCCCGACATCCATTTTGATGATCTCATTTTCGAGCACGAAGAAGGAAGCAATGCTTCGCTCAGTTCGCAGGGCTCGCCGATTTCCCGACCGCATATTTGCCCGAACCGCAAGTTGAAAATCACGATCGATTCACGCAGATCCGTTCAGTATCCGGCCCGGCCAACAACGTAGGGCCGATCAATGTTCGTAGTCGGCACGCGCGCATGAGCGCGCGTGAACGATGTTGTCATGCCCGGCATCGGGCGGATCACGAGACGCGATCGGGATCACGAGGCGCAATAGCGCAGGACTCACCTGCCCGGACAACCGGCCCGGGGAAATGCCGGCATCGACAGTTGCAGCACCGCGAGGGATCACCATGGACGAGCCCAAACCACTCACCAGTGCATTCACCAAGACCGCGAATTTCTCCATCCACGAGGTCGACGAGGTGTTCAGGGACGCCGCGCAGCCCGCCGCGGGGGCCGCCGCGCGAGCTGCGCGTCCGCCGGTCACCTTGCCGCCCATCCTCGGTCCGCTGTCGGCCTTCACGGGCACCTTCACAGGACAGGGATTCAATACGATCTTCCGGCCCGACAGCAAGATCACGCCGACGCCGATGCCGGGGCCGATCAGCACCACCGACCCCGACGACAACGTGCTGGAGCTGAATCTCACCGACGAGACGATGTCGTTCTCGAACAATCTTGGCTCGATCCCCAATCGCGGCTCGCTGCAGCAGGCAGATGCATTCCTCAACGGCGTGCCGTATCTCCAGACCATCAACGACATCACCACGGGAACGCCCGTGGGCATTCACTTCGAACCCGGCATCTGGCTGGCGGTGCCCGCCACCACCAATCCGCACGAGCCGTTCACCGTCGCGCGCATGGCGTCGATCCCGCACGGCACGACGATCACTGCGCAAGGCACCGCGCTGCCTCCGGTCGCCGGTAAGCCAACCATCGCGGCCATCGACATCACACCGTTCATCGGCGGCAATCCGGGCAACAAGATCACATTCCAGAACCAGACCGCGACCAACAAGACGACTCGCAGGCTACCTCAGGATCTGACCGCACTGATGGCTTCCGGCAAGCTCACCCAGGCGATGATCACCGACCCAAACACGGTGCTGCGCGATCAGATCGCGCATCAGACCATCACCCAGACCATCGTCATCGAGACATCGACGAAGCCTGGCACGCCGCTGACCGGCGGCCCGTTGCCGGCCATCCCCTCGCCCGGCCCGCATCCGCAGGCGCCGAGCTTTGCCGGCGGCGCCGCGAACATCGCGTTCCTTCAGGGCTTGCCCGTTCCGACGCCGGGCGGCAATGGCTCGAACGCCAACGCCTTCCAGATGGACGCGGTGTTCTGGATCGAGACGGTGGTTTACGACATCGACGTGCCGGCCCTGCCGCCCGGAACGCCGCCGGTGATCCTGCAACCGCGCCAGAGGAGCAACGTGCCGCTGGTTCCGAGCTTCGTCGCCGCGATCCCGTTCGTGCCCAACAAGGGATTCAAGGGCGGCCACGTCAGGGTGGCGACGACGCAGATCCAGTATTCACAGAAGGTCATGCTGGATTTCGCCGGGCTGACCTGGCCGCACGTCTCGGTCGCATCGCTGGTGCCGGCCGCACCCGTGCCGATCCCGGATCATCTGTTGCCGCTGACGTAAGGCGGATGGCGGTGTGACGACGATGCGCCACGTCCGCGGTATCGGACGTGGCGTGAACCAACGCATCCGTGATGCAACGGTGACCGCCGCTCGCGCGATCCTGAAAGGCCGGCGCGGCGATCAATGGTATGATCATTGTCATCCAAAAGAGAGATGATCATGCCCCCTTCCAAGATGTCTCGCGGCTCCATCAGGCTACGACCGTTTGTACGGCGCGGTCATCTTGCGGCAATTGCCGCAACGCTGTTTCTCGCCGCGACAGCCTGGTCGGCCGGGCCGGCGCTGGCCGCGGCAGATGATGCGCAGGCGCGAACCATCTTCGAAAAATTCATTGCCGCGCAGAATGCGCACAACGCGGACGATGTGAAGGCCATGCTGTGGAATTCGCCCGGCGTGCTGTTGTTTGCGAGAGGCATCGAAACGAGAGGCCGTGATGCGGTCGCGGACCGCTTCAAGGGCTACTACGAGGGCACCTGGCACCTCGAACCCGACATGTCGAAATTCCACGTCGCCGTGATCTCGAACGAGGTCATGCAGGTCCTCGTTCCCATCGTCTTCACGCGCGGCCTTCCCGGCAAGCCAGCCCAACAGAATACGTTTCTGATCAGCCAGACCTACGTGCGGGATGCGAACGGCTGGTCCGTCGCCTCCGTCCTGCCGGTCGCGAACACGGAACTGAAATAGCTGCGATCGAGTATTGTCGGGGCGTGGCTCGCTGCAGAACCGGGGCAAATCCCGGATTGCGCTTCGCTCCATCCGGGCTACACGCACGCTTCGCAATCGCGGATTGTTTGGGCTTGCCTGGCCGAAGCTCGCGGCGGGCAGCCCGCCTGTGCCCTTTGGGCTTCGGCGTGGCATCCTTCTCTCGCTATCGCGAGCGAAGGATGGTGGGCGCGACAGGGATCGAACCTGTGACCCCTACCATGTCAAGGTAGTGCTCTCCCGCTGAGCTACGCGCCCTAGATGTCTCTAGATCGGGTCGGGTCCCTATAACGGCTCAGGGGAGCCGGTGCAAGGACCGAAGGGGGCCGATTTAGGCCGCCAGCATCTTGTTCACTTCGCTGACCAATTCGCGCAGATGCACGGGCTTGGACAGCACCTTGGCGTTCTTGGGGGCGTCCGAATCCGAGTTCAGGGCGACCGCGGCGAAGCCGGTGATGAACATGATCTTGATGTCGGGGTCGAGTTCCGAGGCCCGGCGGGCGAGCTCGATACCGTCCATCTCCGGCATCACGATGTCGGTCAGCAGCATCTCGAACGGCTCTTCCCGGAGCCGCTGATAGGCGGCCATGCCGTTGTCATGGGACGAGACCTGAAAACCAGCGTTTTCCAGCGCCTTGACCAGGAAACGGCGCATGTCGTTGTCGTCTTCGGCGAGCAGGATTTTGGGCATGGCAGGAAACGTCAAATCCCCAGAGGATATCAGCAGAGGTTACTAAGCCCGACAGAGGGTAAATTTGGGGTGAAAATCTTTACCCTGGGCTGGCTGCGCTGCCGGTCCCTTGTGAACCCGAATGCGGCACGAATCAATCGAGCCGCGCCGGCGCATCCCCGCTTCCCTGCCCACACGGTTAAGACATGTTCCAGCGCAGATCACATCTTTTCGCTTGGCAGAATGGTTGCGATTCCAGACAATGACGACACATAAGAGCCGCTCCACCGGCCGAATCAATTCGATCCGAGACCCGGATCCCGCGGCGCGAAGGGACGAAGCCTGAGAAGATGACCCGGTTTGACGGCGACGTGTCGCCCGCCTTCGAGATCGTGGAGCCCGCGCAATGGCGCGCGCCTGTCATCTTCAACTCGCCCCATTCCGGCTCGACCTATCCGGACGAATTCCTCAGCGCCTCCAGGATCGACCTGACGACGCTGCGGCGGTCCGAAGATTCCTTCATGGACGAGCTGATCGGCCATTTGAGCGAGCGCGGCTTTCCGACCGTGCGGGTCAACTTTCCCCGCTCCTATGTTGACGTCAATCGCGAGCCCTATGAGCTCGATCCCCGCATGTTCACCGGACGGCTGCCGAGCTTTGCCAATACCCGCTCGATGCGGGTCGCCGGCGGGTTAGGCACCATCCCGCGCGTGGTCGGCGACGGCCAGGAGATCTATCGCGAACGCATCCTGGTCGACGATGCGCTGGCGCGGATCGAGACGCTCTACAAGCCCTATCATCGCGCGCTGCGCCGGCTGATCAACAAGGTGCACCAGATGTTCGGCACCGTGGTGCTGGTCGATTGCCACTCGATGCCCTCGGTCGGCGTCAGCAGGGACGAGCCGCGGCGGCCCGACATCGTGATCGGCGACCGCTACGGCACGAGCTGCACACCGCTGCTTCCGGACAGGGTCGAGGAGACCATGGGCGGGCTCGGCTATTCGATCGGCCGCAACAAGCCCTATGCCGGCGGCTTCATCACCGAGCATTACGGCAACCCCGCAAGCGGCCTGCACGCGGTGCAGCTCGAGCTCAACCGCGCGATCTACATGGACGAGCGGCGGCGCGAGCGCAGTCCGCGCTTTGCGCAAGTGGCAAGCGACTTCGGCGTGCTCGCCGACGTGCTGGCGACGACGATCCCGTTCGGCGATCTCGGCCCGTTCCAGGCCGCGGCTGAATAGACGCGAGCCGTCGCCGCGCGATCGCGTCGCCGATCAAACATCAGATCAAGCTGCCAGCGTATCGTGCGCCGAATCTTCGCTTCGCGTTTTCGCGCGCTCGAAGTGAAGATCGAGGCTCAAAGAAAAAAGGGCCGCTTCTGATGAAGAAGCGGCCCAAGTCTAGGGAGGAAACGCCCAAGGAGGGCAGCGGTAACGCAGAGCGCTACCGCACCGCAACAATATGCGGCCGCGACGCACAAAGTGCAAGGGCTTTTGAGCCGTTTCCCATGCAATATGCACATGGCTCAATTGCTTATAGCGAAACCCAGATTCAGTTTCTTTGATAAGGAAATTCAATGGGTTGATAACCGTTTGCATACGAACGAGGCATACTCGGAACTAAGTTTTCAACTCTATGATCGATATTTGGCCAGCATATGACTGGGACGGGGCAGCCGGTTGCGGCATCCAAAATACCAGGGAGCAAACCAACTCAGCGCTGCACGCGAGAAGCGAATTGAGCTAGGCAGGAGCGAGCTTCACCCGACTTTCGTTTTGAGGATGCGCCGTGACGGTGATCGACTTCTCAGCCTTCATCGGACGGCTCGCCACCGCCTCCGGCGAAACCATCCTGCCGTTCTTCCGCACCTCGCTGTCAATCGACGACAAGAGCAAGACCAAGGATTTCGACCCCGTGACGGAGGCCGACCGCGCCGCGGAGGCGGTGATGCGCCGGCTGATCAAGGCGAGCTTCCCCCAGCACGGCATCGTCGGCGAAGAATTCGGCAATGAGCGCGAGGACGCCGATTATGTCTGGGTGCTCGACCCCATCGACGGCACGAAATCCTTCATCGGCGGCTTTCCGATCTGGGGCACGCTGATCGCGCTGCTGCACAAGGGCGCGCCGGTGTACGGCATGATGCACCAGCCCTTCATCGGCGAGCGCTTCTCCGGCGACAACGGCTCGGCCACCTATAAGGGCCCGTCCGGCGAGCGCCGGCTTCAGGTCCGCCGCTGCGCCTCGCTGTCGGAAGCAACGAGCTATACCACCAGCCCGCTGCTGATGAACGAACGCGACCGCGCCATTTTCAGCCGCATCGAACAGGGCGCGCGGCTGTCGCGCTATGGCGGCGACTGCTACTCCTATTGCATGCTGGCGGCCGGTCACGTCGATCTCGTGGTCGAGACCGAGCTGAAGCCTTACGACATCGCAGCCCTGATCCCGATCGTGACCGGCGCCGGCGGCGTCGTCACCACCTGGGAAGGCAAGCCGGCCCAGGGCGGCGGCCGCATCATCGCGGCCGGCGACGCTAGAGTTCACGAAGAAGCACTGAAACTGCTCAACGGATAAGCGCCCCAAGGAGCGTGCATGAAAAGAGCCTGCATGAACAACTGGCCTAAGCTCCTCCTCGCATTCCTGCTCCTGTTTCCCGCCCTCGCCTCCGCGCAGAATTTCCCCGCAAAACCGATCAAGCTGATCGTGCCGTTCCCGGCCGGCGGGCCCAACGACATCATTGCCCGCGTGATCGGCCAGCGCATGTCGGAGCTG
Organism: Bradyrhizobium sp. S3.7.6; assembly: GCF_054061875.1. NCBI lineage: Bacteria > Pseudomonadati > Pseudomonadota > Alphaproteobacteria > Hyphomicrobiales > Nitrobacteraceae > Bradyrhizobium > Bradyrhizobium sp. S3.7.6. Next base: position 8,750,645 of record NZ_JBSSEQ010000001.1, read on the forward strand.
TCAGGGCAGCCGGTGCTGATCGACAATCGCGGCGGCCAGGGCGGCGTGCTCGGCACCGACGCGGTCTCGAAGGCCGCGCCTGACGGCTACACCATCGCCATCTCCTCGGCCGGCGCGCTCGCGATCAGCCCGAGCATGGAGCGGGTCGCCTACGACACCTCGAGCGACCTCACGCCGGTGACGCTGGTTGCGACCGTGCCGGAAATGCTTGTCGTTGCCACCAACGTGCCCGCAAAGGACATCGGCGAGCTGATCGCGCTCGCCAAGGCGCAGCCCGGAAAGCTCAACTTCGCCTCCTCCGGCCCCGGCAGCCTGCCGCACCTCGCCGGTGAGCTGTTCAAGCTGACGGCCAAGATCGACATCGTACACGTGCCCTATCGTGGCGCTGCTCCCGCGGTGAACGATCTCCTGGGCCAGCAGGTGCAGATGACCTTCCTGGATCTTCCGGTGCTGCTGCCGCAGGTCAAGGCGGGCGCGTTGAAGCCGATCGCGGTCGGCTCGGCCGAGCGCTCCGCGACCGCGCCCGACGTGCCGACCACCGCGGAAGCGGGCTTTGCTGATCTTCGCATCGAGAACTGGTACGGCATGGTGGCGCCGAAGGGCACGCCGAAGGAGATCGTCACCGCGCTGCATGGCCTGGCGACGAAGGCCATGGCGGATCCGGCCGTCAAGGAAAAGCTCGCCGCCCAAGGCGCGACGCTGATCGGCGACGAGCCGGAGCATTTTCGCAGCTTCATCGCGGACGAGACCGCGAAGTGGGCGAAGGTGATCAAGGACGCCGGCGTCGAGACGGCGAAGTGATCAACGGCTTGAGTCGTGACGCCGCCACGAGGTAGGTGCGTTCCCCCCCCTTGCGGGGGAGGGTTAGGGAGAGGGGTCCACACGGGGACTCCATCGATCTCTCTTCTTCGCGACAGCGATACCTTTTCCTGGGCCACCCCTCTCCCCCGCCCTCCCCCGCAAGGGGGGAGGGAGCGCAGTTGTGCGCACAGCCGCAGCGCAGGCTCACATCAACAGGCCTCTTACACCGCCGCCGCCCGCAAATGCTCCACCAGCATCTTGGCCGGCCTTGGCAGCGCCTTGAAGCTGCGGGCGCAGATCACGAGCTTGCGGTTGGCGAAAGCATCGCGCAGGCGGACCATGGCCAGCGGCATCAGCTTGGCGCAGCGGCGGGCGGCGGATATCGGCACCAGGGCGATGCCGACGTCAGCGGCGACCATCTGGCAGATCGCATCGAAATCGCGCAGACGCGCACGGTAATGCGGACGCATGCCGAGCCGGGCGGCGTGCTTCGAAATGTGCATCTGGAGCGCAGTGGCGCTGGTCAGCCCGACGAAATCACAATCCCGCGCCTCCTGGAAATCGATCTGGCGGCGGCCGGCGAACGGACCGCGCCTGGACGTCACCAATGTCAGGTGGTCCTCGCTGAAGACGAAACGCTCGATATGGTCGGGCAGCGCGTGCTCGGCGGCAAAGCCGAGATCGGCGGCACCGGCGGTGATTGCTGCCGCGATATCGGTGCTCTCGCGCTCCTCGATGTCGATGGCGACGTCGCGATGCTCGCGCAGGAAGCCCGCCAGCGCCTTCGGCAGATGCTCCGACAGCCCCGAGGTGTTGACGAGAAAATGCACGCTCGCGCGCACGCCGCTGGCAAAGCCGGCGAGATCGCCGCGCATGGCGTCGACCTGGTGCATCACGACCCGTGCATGATCGAGCAGGCTCTCGCCCGCCGCAGTCAGCTCGACACCGCGCCGCCCGCGCTTGAGCAGCGCGACGCCGAGCGCGTCCTCGAGCCCCTTTATGCGCGCGCTGGCAGAGGCCAAGGCGAGATTTGATCGCTCGGCGCCGCGGGTGATGCTGCGCTGGTCGGCAACCGCGATGAAGAGCTGGAGGTCAACGAGGTCGAAGCGCATGGCCGGATTCTCCTCAGCCTCCGCCAAGAACGAAGGCTGTCTCCGTAACCTCCAGATTGTGCCGGCGCGCGGCTTCGGTCAATGTGCAAGATATGATTGACCCGCTCCTCATCCTCATCGCCGCCGTCTTCCTGATCGCCGGATTCGTCAAGGGCGTGGTCGGGCTCGGCCTGCCGACCGTGTCCATGGGCCTGCTCGCGGTGAACATGGCGCCGAGCCGCGCGATCGCCATCGTGATCGTGCCCGCCATCGTCACCAATATCTGGCAGACCTTCGCCGGCCCCTATCTGCGCGACATCCTGAGGCGGCTCTGGCCGCTGATGATCGGCACCGTGATCGGATGCTGGCTCAATGCCGGCGCGCTGACCGGCCCGCATGCCCGTTACGGCACGATCGTGCTCGGAATCCTGCTCGTGATCTACGCGATCATCGGGCTCAGCAAATTCAAGTTCCACGTCGCGCCGCAGAACGAGAAATGGGTCGGCGGCGTGGTCGGCGTGATCACCGGCGTGATCTCGGCCTCGACAGGCGTGCAGGTGATCCCCTCGATGCCGTTCATGCAGGCGATCGGCATGGAGAAGGACGAACTGGTGCAGGCGCTCGGCGTGTTCTTCACAACGGCGACGCTGGCGCTCGCCTTCAATCTCACCGCCGGCGGATTGCTGACGCCGGCGAACGCAGTGCCGGGCGCCGTGGGCATGGCCATGGCCTTCGCCGGCATGTTCGTCGGCCAGTCGGTGCGGGCGCGGATGCCGGCGGAAGCGTTTCGCCGCTGGTTCCTGATCGCGATGATCCTGCTCGGCGTTTATCTCGCGGGCAGCGCGCTGCTGAAGGAGTTCGCCTGAGGCCTACGATTTGGGTTCGTAGCCAGGCACCCATTTTTCGTGCTGGGGCAGATCGTCCTGGATCGTCCACCATGGTGCGCGCGACGAGGTGAAGACGTGGAGGCGGATCAGGCCGAGCGTCAGGAAGGCGAGCGGCTTGTGCGGAGAATCGGCTGCGACGAATTGCGGCAGGAAGGCCAGGAAGAACAGCGCGACCTTGGGATTGAGCGCGTTGGTGAAGACGCCCTGGAGGAAGACCCGCCGCAGCGGGCTCCGCTCCGGCTCGTCGATGGCTGCGGCCAGCGCCGGGCGCGACCACAGCATCTGAAGTCCCGTCACGACGAGATAGGCCGCGCCGACCAGCTTCAGGATCGAGAAGGCGGTCGATGAGGCCATCAGCAGGGCCGAAAGGCCGATTGCCGCGCCCGCAACGTGGAAAAAGCAGCCGAAACTGATGCCGAGCGCGGCCGCGGCGCCGCCCCGCCAGCCCATCTGCATGCTGCGGCCGATCACGTAGACCGAGTCCGGGCCAGGCGTGATGTTGAGCAATATGCCCGACAGGATGAAGAGCCAGATCTCGTGAATGCCCAGCATGTGAGGTGCCCCCGTCAGCCTTGAAAGGCGGGCTTATTCGGTTCGGCCGCCGCCGTCCACCGCCAGGATTGCGGAGAATTTACCTCAAATTTGCAATGCGGATCATGCTTTCGCTCGGCCTTATCTGCTCTATAAAGGCAGTGTTCTTGGAAATGCGGGATTCGAGGCGACTGCCACGCGGGGGCCGGTCATCGATCCCTTGGAGCTCCGGGCTATGGAAAGACGTCTGGCCGCCATCGTCTGCGCCGATGTCGCCGGCTATTCGCGCATGATGGGCAGCGACGAGGCCGGCACCCATGCCGCCTTTAAGGCCCATCGCAGCGCGATCCATCCCATCATCCTCAACCATGGCGGCCGCGTCGTCAAAAACACCGGCGACGGCTTCCTGCTGGAGTTCCCGAGCATCGTCGGCGCCGTCGAGGCCGCGATCGCGATGCAGACGCTGATGGCGGAGCGCAACCATCACCTGCCTGCCGAGCGCGCCATGCAGTTTCGCCTCGGCATCCACATGGGCGACGTCATCGCCGACGAGGACGAGGTATTCGGTGACGACGTCAACATTGCCGTCCGCCTCGAAGCGGTGGCGAGCCCCGGCGGCTTCGCCATCTCGGCCAAGGCCTACCGGGAGGCGAGCAAGCACCTGACCGCGCTGCTGGTCGATGCCGGCAACCATCGCTTCAAGAACATCAAGGACCCGATCGGGGTCTGGACCTGGATGCCCGAGGGTGCGCCAGCGCTCGCGCCCGAGCTCCGGGAGGCGTCGGTGCTGTCGCAGCAGTACCGCACAGCGATCGTCGGTGTGCTGCCCTTCGCCAATCTCAGCGACGCCCAGGACGAATATTTCTCCGACGGCCTCACCGAGGATCTGATCCACGCGCTGTCGCTGCAATCCTTCTATCGCGTGCTGAGCCGCAACTCGACCTTCGCGTTCAAGGGCAAGAACACCAGCACCCGCCTGATCGCGCGCGAGATCGATGCCACCTATCTGATCCAGGGCTCGGTGCGGCGCGCCGGAGCCAAGATCCGCGTCACCGCCGAGCTGGTCGCGCCGGAGACCGGCGAGCAGCTCTGGACCGGCCGCTACGACCGCGACATCGGCGAACTGTTCGCGATGCAGGACGAGATCACCACCAATCTGTCCGCCGCCATCGCCACCGAGATCGTCCGGGCGGAGGCCTCGGCGCCGGCGCGGCTCTCCACCGACGTGACCGCCTGGGACCGCTTCCTCAAGGGGCTGTCGCACTACTACCGGCAGACCAAGGAGGACCTGGCCACCGCCGTCGACCTGTTCCGCGAAGCCATCAGCCTCGACCCCAAACTGTCGATCGCGCACGCCTATCTCGCCACGATCCAGATCCAGAGCATCCAGTTCGGGTGGGTCAAGGGCACACGCGAGATGTGGGCCGAGGCGATGGCCCTCGCCGAGACCAGCGTCCGGCTCGACCCGCGCTCCTCCTTCGCCTTCTCGATCTTGTCCTGGGCGCATGCCATGGAGGCGCATTACGAGGCCGCGATGGACGCCGCCAAGCGCGCGGTCGCGCTCAACCCCTACGACAACGGCGCACGCGGCGTGCTCGGCATCTGCCATTTCGTCATCGGCGAGCACCGCGAGGCGATCGAGCTGTTCTCGATGGCCGCGCAGCGCGACAACAGCGACCCGCGCTACCAATGGGCCGCGCTGAACGCCTTCAGCCATTATCTGCTGGGGCAATACGACGCGACCCTGTCCTGGGCCCGCGAGCAGCTCTACATCAACCCGAACCACATGCAGGCGCTGGCGATCCGTGCCGCGGCGCTGGCACAGTTGGGTCGGGACGATGAGGCGGGCGAGGCCGTCGGCGTGCTGATGCGCAACTACCCGACGCTGAATGTCGATCGTCACTTGCGCAATTTCCACTGGAAGCGGCCCGAGGACCTCGCCCATTACCGTGAGGGGCTTCTGAACGCGGGCGTGCCGCTCAGCAAGCTGACCCTGGTGCAAAGCGACGTCAAACGCGCGGCCGAGTCCTGACAGGCAGGCCTTCTCGGTCCCGCCCCCGTCCCCTCGCAACCTCGGGCCGGCTTTTATTGACAGGACCGTGAATTCAGCCACACTTCTTTACACGCTGAAGTAGTATAAGTTGCTGTCGGTTTGTTAGGACTTTCCGCGCTCTATCGGCGCGTCTTCATTTCACGATTCGCTGTTTTCAGGATTTTGGGCCATGAACGACCCCGCCTCGAAGCCTCCCTTCGATCCCTCGATCCAGGTCTCGCCAGACAATCCCTGCCCTTTCCTGCGCGGCCTCGTTGGCGAAGGTTTCGTCGACGGCGGGACCGTCCCGATCGGCAAGCTATCGCAGACGATCGCGAATGCGAGCGGCGACAAGGGGCTGATGAAGACGGTGGCCCGTGTCGAGACCCGCGGCATCGCACTGATCGCCAACGGCTTCGGTCACATCCTGAAGAGCATCTTTTCGGGCGCACAGCTCGATGCGCTGCGCGGCGGCCCCCTGGACAAGCGCGGCGCCGGTTCGCGCATCCTCGGCGTCGACGGCAAGGTCAACGAGGATCAGATCGCCCGCCTGGCCAGCTTCGGCAGGGACTATACCGATCCGAACGGCGGCGGCACCGAGCCCGGCATCAACGCGTCGGAAATACAGACCTACATGCGCGACAACTTCAAGCGCGCCGGGAGCGCTGCGCGCTGGTATTACCGGATCTTGATGCAGTTCGAATGGCCCATCCTGCTGAAGATCATGGGCAAGGGTGAAGGCGAGAACCGCTATCTCGCCATCGCCGACGTGCGTACGCTGTTCAACGAGCGCAAATTCCCTGAGAGGATCACGCAGCGGGTCGTCAGCCAGCCGGTCAAACCGCCCTCGCTCATATTGCGCGTTGCCGGCGGGTTAGTCGCCGCGCTGCTCGTCTTTGGCGTCGTGGCGCTGCGCTTTCCGGATCAATTCCAGCCAATGCTGCCCGGCATCCTCGGTGACCTCGTGGCGCCGCCATTGCCGAAGCTTGTCGAACCCCAGGCCGCGTACTGGCTCGAGCAAAACTGGGCGCTGGAGGACCGGCACTGGTTTCATCACGCCAGCCAGGGCACCGCGACCTTCCCGGTGCCCTACAGCTGGTTCATGGCGCTCGAGCAGCCGCGGCTTCATTTCTTCGCAAAGCCCGGGATGCTGCATGACAGCGACCATCTCCAGCGCTTCGGCTTCATCCCGAGCCCGCAGACGATCAACACCGACGACGCCACGCTGCGCCGGTTCGGCTACGCCAATGTCTACGACAAGACCAAGCCGGTGCCGGCGCGACTTTGGGATCCGCCGGTTAACTGGGGCACCCAGGCCGAAAACGTCGACGGCCTGCCCGTCGGCTTTGCGCGCATGACCGGCGTACCCGATCCTGCGACCGGCCAGGTCGGCGACGACCGGATCGGCCTGACCTGCGCCGCCTGCCACACCGGCCAGATTCACTACAAAGGCATCGACATCCGTTTCGACGGCGGCCCGGCGATGACCGACCTGAGGAAGCTCGAGGTCACGACGGGTCTGTCGATCGCCTACACGCTCCTCGTGCCGGGTCGCTTTACCCGCTTCGCCGACCGTGTGCTCGGCCCCTCCGCCAGCGGTGCGGATCGCGATGCGCTGAAGCAGAAGCTGCGCACGATCAGCACGTTCCTGATCGACTGGGAGAAGACCTACGCGAAAACCATCGACGGCAAGACGAGATTCAACGAGAAGACGAAGCGGGAAGAGAAGCAGCAGGACACCGAGGAAGGATACGGCCGTCTCGACGCGCTCAACCGCATCGGCAATCAGGTCTTCGCCCAGGACATGACGCTCAGCGGCCTCAGCGGCTTCGAAAAGAATCTGCATGCCAAGGACGCGCCGGTCAGCTTCCCGCCGATCTGGACCGTGCCCTGGCTCAAATTCGCGCAATATGACGCGTCCATCGAACAACCGCTGATCCGCAACGCCGGCGAAGCGCTGGGCGTGACGGCGCTGCTCAATCTGTCCGACAATACCCCCAAGGACACGCTGTTCCGCTCGTCGATGGATATCAAGAATCTGAACTGGATCGAGGATCTGCTGAAGGGGTCGGCGCCCTATCCGAAAAAGCAGCTCTCCGGACTGACATCGCCGAAATGGCCGTCGGACATCTTCGGCGACAATGCCTGGAAGATCGATGGTGAGCGCGTCAAGAACGGCCGCAAGCTCTACGCGCAGATCTGCGTCGAATGCCATCTCGGGCCGGTCAACGATCCCGTGTTCGACACCGAGTTTCCGGACCAGAGCATCTGGTCCTCGTCGCGCTGGGAGACCATCGGCAAAGACAAATTCCTGAACGAGGTCCAGAAGAGCGTCAAAGGCATGGGGACCGATCCCGCTCAGGCGAGCGTGCTGCAGACGCGGACGGTTCAGGTCCCGGGCTTTCTCGAGCTCGATCCCACGCAGAAGCTCAATGCCTGGTGGAGCTGCAATCTGCCGGCTATTTCCTCGACCGACATGCCGTACTCGGTCGGGCTGATGGTGCTCGTCGACATCGTCAGCCGCAAAGCGATGGACGATGCGAAGATCGACCCGAAGGTTCAGCAGGCCTGGTGGGGTGAGCGCAAGAACTGCCCGAATCCCGGTCCGCAGCCGGCCGAGGCGAAGGAGCCGCCGCCCTGGTATCGCGCGCGCCCGCTCAACGGCGTCTGGGCCACCGCGCCTTACCTGCACAACGGATCGGTGCCCTCGCTCTACTGGATGCTGAGCCCCGCGGCCGAGCGCCCCAAATCGTTCTGCATGGGTGGTGGTCGCGACTACGATCCGAAGCAGGTCGGCTTCGCGGTCGTCGACGGCGAGAGCTGCAAGACCGGCCAGTCGCACTTCTCGACGCGAGCGTCTGATGGCACCGAGACCTTCGGCAACAGCAATGCCGGCCATTCGTTCGATGGCACGCCGGGCCCCGGCAAGGACGGCACCATCGGCCGCGTGCTCAAGGAGCAAGAGCGCTACGACCTGATCGAGTACCTGAAGACGCTGTGAGCTGGTCTTCTTACCTCGCCCCGCCGCTGCTTCCTCACTTGAACAGCGGCGTGCCCGGCACGAAGGCGTCGAAGGCGGCCCAGAACTGGGAGCGGTAGCGGTCCTGCTCCTGGAGGATCTCGTGCTTGGCGCCGGCGATCACGAGATGGGAGCCGGCGCGCAGGTGGTAGGCGAACTCCTCGATCGCCGCGGTCGAGACCACGGTGTCGCTGGAGGCCGCCAGCATCAGGATCGGCTGGCGGATCTGGGAAGGGTAGTTCTTGCCCTTGAAGGTGTTCATGGCGTGGAAGGCGGTATCGGCCCAGGCGACCGTCGGTGACGCGAGCCCGAGCGTCGGATCCTCCTCCAGGATCGCGGCATTGCGCGCATAGCGCACGGGATCGCTGGTCAGCGGATTGTTGATGAAGGGATTGAGCCCGGTGATGTGGTCGCTGCCGCCCGGGACATAGCGACCGCCCATCCCCATCAGGCGCATCGTCTTCAGCAGCGCCCGCGCTGGAAACGAGGTGGCGCGGCCGGGCAGGTCGATCATCGGCGCCGACAGCACCATGCGGTCGAACCAGCGCTTGCCCGCGTGCGCCACCCGCAGCATCACCGTGCCGCCCATGGAATGGGCGAGCGCGAAGAAGGGCGGCGGGCAATCCGGCAGCACCACCTGCTGCACGAAGGTCTCGACGTCGATCTCGAAATCGGAGAAGTCGCGCACATAGCCCTTGCGCGGATCGCGCAGGCGGCGCGAGGAGTGGCCCTGCCCGCGCCAGTCGATCATCGCCACCGCGAAACCGCGGTCGCGCAGGTCGCGCACGGTCTCGAAATATTTCTCGATCTGCTCGCTGCGTCCGGTGAAGACGCAGACCGTGCCCTTGCGGTTCGCCGGCGGCGCCCAGCGCGCAAAGCGCAGCTCGGCGCCATCGGGTGTCTTGATGGTGCCGCTGACGACGTCTTCGGGAACGGGATTGGACGGAATCGAGATCAGCGTCATTGGGCGAGAAATGCTGCAAATCAAGGGGCTGGAGCGCCGAAAAGGCGCAACTTGCCGCCCTCTTGAACGCCGTTCCCCTGAACCCATATCACCATGGTGCAGGCCGCTACCAGTGTTTCGGAACCGGAACATTAGGCTGCACACAGACTAAAGCCCGGCCCGATTGGCGGGCGGGTTACCAACAGTCGCTCAATGGAGGACTAGACCATGCGTACCTACGACCTGACTCCGTTTTACCGTTCCACCGTCGGCTTCGACCGCCTCTTCAGCCTGCTCGACCAGGCCGGTTCGGACGGCAGCCCCGGTTATCCCCCCTACAACATCGAGCGTACCGGCGAGAACACCTACCGCATCACGGTTGCGGTGTCCGGCTTCGCCAAGGACGAGCTCTCCCTCGTCGCGAAGGAAAACACGCTGACGATCAAGGGCGAGAAAGTCGCCAACGAGAACTCGAAGTCCGAAGTGCTCTACCGCGGCATCGCCGCGCGTGCCTTCGAGCGCGCCTTCCAGCTTGCCGACTTCGTGCAGGTGAAGGACGCCTCGCTCGAGAACGGGCTGCTTCACGTCGACCTCGTGCGCGAGATTCCCGAAGCCAAGAAGCCGCGCCAGATCGCCATCAACGCGGGCGCGCCGAAGGCGCAGGTGATCGAGAGCTCGGTCGCCGCCTAAGCACGCCGACAGCCGCCAAGTTGCGAAAACGCCCCGGTGCCCCGGGGCGTTTTTTTGTTTTGCATTGCATCACAGAACGGTGAGGACATGTAACGCCGCGACCACACGCTCCGTCCTTTGGGCATCGCAGCAAAAACAATACGGAGCACGATCATGTCACTTTGGCGCAGCCTTTTCGTCGCCGCGAGCTTGCTGGCGGCCCCCATCAGCCTGGCTCACGCGCAGACGCCGCAGACGGTGAAAGCCAAGAACGTCGTTCTGGTGCACGGCGCCTGGGCCGACGGATCGAGCTGGTCGGAGGTGATCCCGATCCTCCAGGCCGCGGGCCTGCACGTCACCGCCGTGCAAAATCCGCTGTCGTCGCTTGCGGACTCCGTCGAGGCGACCAAGCGCGCGCTGGCCGAACAGGATGGCCCGACCGTGCTGGTCGCGCATTCCTGGGGCGGCACCGTGATCAGCCAGGTCGGCAACGACCCGAAGGTCACCGGCCTCGTCTACGTCGCCGCACGCGCGCCCGATGCGAACGAAGACTTCGTCGCGCTGTCGAAGCAGTTTCCGGCAGGCCCGGCCCGCGCCGGCATCGTCGAACGCGACGGCTACACAAAGCTCTCGGAAGACGCCTTCCTGAAGTATTTTGCCAATGGCGTGAAGCCGGAGCAGGCCAGGGAGCTCTACGCCGTGCAATGGCCGACGGCCGCCTCGATCTTCGCCGGCCGCACCACGGAAGCTGCATGGCACACGAAGCCAAGCTGGTACGCGGTGTCGAAGAACGACGGCACCATCAATCCCGATTTCGAACGCTTCCTCGCCAAGCGCATGAACGCAACCACGATCGAGCTCGATGCCGGCCACCTCTCGCTGGTGTCGCATCCGAAGGACGTGGCGAATCTGATCCTGGAAGCGGCGGGGTATCCGCGCAGCTGAGCGCGCGATCGCCGCAATGAAAAAGCGCCCGAGCTCTTCGGGCGCTTTTGTTTTGCTCAGGTCTCCGTCCAGCGCGTGGCGCGCAGTCGCGTCAAGCGAGCGCGCTAGTCCAGCCCCTGCGCCGCCGGCATCTCCTGCGTCGGCATGATCGTCGGAGCCGGCTTGGCCTGACCGACGGTTGGCGCGGCGGTTTGCGGTGCGGCTTCGGCGGGCTTTGCTTGCACGGCGGCGGTCTGCTGGGTGAGCTGTGCCTGCGGCGCTTGTGCCTGCTGCGGAGCTGCCGCGGCCGGCTTGGCGGCGGCGACAGGCGCCTCGCCGCGGCGCGGTGCGGCCTTCGGCAGCGGCACGGTGCGGCTGGCGACATGCGGGATGGAGGCCGGCGGACGCGGCGGGCCGCTGCGGACCATGGTCGGCGGCGGCAGCGCGCTTCGTGGACGGTAAGGTGCAACCGTCGGCACCTCATCGCTGGGCGCCATGCCGAAGGCGTCGGCGGCCGGCATGAAGCGCAGAATTCGCCCGTCGCGGGCATCGATCGCCAGCCGGCCGTCGTCGCCGCGGCGGTCGATCACCGCGATGGTGTAGACGCCGCCGCGCAGGCGCGGGATGCCGAGCGGCGAGAAGCCGTTGTCGCGCAGCACAGCGTAGACCTCGGTCGACGGCAGCAGCGCCGGCGCCGGACCGCGCTCCTCGTAGCCATAGCCGTAACCGTAACGGGGCGGCGGCGGCGCGGCTTCCGGCGGCCCATAGGGTCCGTCGAAATCCGAGACCGCGATATAGGCGGCCCGCGCAGCGCCGTTGGCCGGAACTTGTGCCTCGGCGGCCGTCGCCACCAGCGCCAGCGTGGCAGCGGCCACACATCCTGTGAAAAACTTCATGGTCGACACGCTCCTGTCAGGCCCCCGAATACCTCGCGCTCTTTCGCTTCTTGCGGCGTGGCGCGCCTTTCGAAGGGCTGATCCGAAGCTTCATTCGGGATTTCGGCGTCTACAGGGCCGGATCAGGGCGCGTTTGCTTCAAAACCGGGGCCGCGTGCCATGCGGAAAGCGCTGATTGACACTCTGGGAATCGGGACTTCCGCGCGCTTGTGTGATAGACAAAAATTTGGCAAGGTGATGGTTAGGACAGGAAGACTGTCTCAATTTTGCTTGCAGTTCCGGCATACGGATTGCAACGAAAGTCGGTGCTTTCGAGCGCCAGGAAGGCAACAGGCAAAGCCGTTCTCGGGGACGAAGAACGCCTTGGCCTGAATTTAAGAAAATGCGGCTCGCAGCGGACGAGCGGTGACCCAGAGGCGGGTGCCGCGGAACGCCCAAGGTGCGCCGAAGATAGCGGTGAGGCAGCTTGCCGCATGGAGAGGATTGGAACAATGACCGGGTCGCAATTCGAGCGCGCAAACATCGTGGCAGAAGAACTGTCGGCGACGGTCGCCTCGAAAACGACTGATCCGATTCAGGAACACAATTCGCGCCCGCCGGCTGTAGGTCTGTACGATCCGAGCCTGGAGAAGGATTCCTGCGGCGTCGGCTTCATCGCCAACATCAAGGGCAAGAAGTCCCACGAGATCGTCGCGGACGCGCTCAGCATCCTCTGCAACCTCGAGCATCGCGGCGCCGTCGGCGCCGACCCGCGCGCCGGTGACGGCGCCGGCATCCTGGTGCAGATCCCGCACGCCTTCTTCAGCCGCAAGGCCGGGGAGCTCGGCTTCACGTTGCCGGCTCCGGGCGAATACGCCATCGGCGCGCTGTTCATGCCGCGCGACACCGCTTGGCGCAACGTCATCAAGAGCATCATCGCCGACCAGATCAAGGAAGAGGGCCTGACCCTGCTCGGCTGGCGCGACGTGCCGACCGACAATTCCTCGCTCGGCGTCACCGTGAAGCCGACCGAGCCCGCCTGCATGCAGGTGTTCATCGGCCGCAACGGCACCGCCAAGACCGAGGACGATTTCGAGCGCCGGCTGTACATCCTGCGCAAGTCGATCTCGCAGGCGATCTACCAGCGCCGCGACCGCGGCCTCGCGGGCTATTACCCCTGCTCGATGTCGTGCCGCACCGTGATCTACAAGGGCATGTTCCTCGCCGACCAGCTCGGCAAGTACTATCCCGATCTGCACGAGGCGGACTTCGAGAGCGCGCTGGCGCTGGTGCATCAGCGCTTCTCGACCAACACCTTCCCGGCGTGGTCGCTGGCGCATCCCTATCGCATGATCGCGCATAACGGCGAGATCAACACGCTGCGCGGCAACACCAACTGGATGGCGGCGCGCCAGGCTTCCGTGAGCTCCGAGCTCTACGGCAAGGACATCAACCGGCTCTGGCCGATCTCCTATGAAGGCCAGTCGGACACCGCCTGCTTCGACAACGCGCTCGAATTCCTGGTGCAGGGCGGCTACTCGCTGCCGCACGCCGTCATGATGATGATTCCGGAGGCGTGGGCGGGCAATCCCCTGATGGATGAGAAGCGCCGCGCCTTCTACGAATATCATGCTGCGCTGATGGAGCCGTGGGACGGCCCCGCCGCAATCGCCTTCACCGACGGCCGCCAGATCGGCGCGACGCTCGACCGCAACGGATTGCGGCCGGCGCGCTATCTCGTGACCAAAGACGACCGCATCGTGATGGCGTCCGAGATGGGCGTGCTGACGATCCCCGAGGACCAGATCATCACCAAGTGGCGGCTGCAGCCCGGCAAGATGCTGCTGGTCGACCTCGAGCAGGGCCGCCTGATCCCGGACGACGAGATCAAGGCCGAGCTCGCCCGGAGCCATCCCTACAAGGAGTGGCTGGAGCGGACCCAGATCGTGCTGGAAGAGCTGCCGAAGGTGCCGACCACCGGCGTGCGCTCCAACCTGTCGCTGCTCGATCGCCAGCAGGCGTTCGGCTACAGCCAGGAAGACATCTCCATCCTGATGACGCCGATGGCCTCCACCGGCGAGGAAGCCGCGGGCTCGATGGGCAACGACACGCCGATCTCGGCGCTGTCGGACAAGGCCAAGCCGCTGTTCACCTACTTCAAGCAGAACTTCGCGCAGGTCACCAACCCGCCGATCGACCCGATCCGCGAGGAGCTGGTGATGAGCCTCGTCTCCATCATCGGACCGCGGCCCAACCTGTTCGACCTGCAAGGCCTCGCCACCACCAAGCGCCTCGAAGCGCGCCAGCCGATCCTGACCGATGCGGATCTCGAGAAGATCCGCTCGATCTCCGACGTCGCCGAGTCGCACTTCAAGTCGCGCACGCTCGACACCACCTTCCACGCCGGTCTCGGTGCTGCCGGCATGGACCAGGTGCTCGACGAGCTTTGCGCGCGTGCGGAAGCCGCCGTCCGCGAGGGCGTCAACATCATCATCCTGTCCGACCGCATGGTCGGCAGCGACCGGGTGCCGATCCCGGCACTGCTGGCCTGCGCCGCCGTGCATCATCATCTGATCCGCGTCGGACTGCGCACCTCGGTCGGCCTCGTCGTCGAATCCGGCGAGCCGCGCGAAGTGCATCACTTCGCCTGCCTGGCCGGCTACGGCGCCGAAGCGATCAATCCCTATCTGGCGTTCGAAACCATCATCGCGATGAAGGACCGCCTGCCCGGCTCGCTCGACGACTACGAGATCGTCAAGCGCTACATCAAGTCGATCGGCAAGGGCCTGCTCAAGGTGATGTCCAAGATGGGCATCTCGACCTACCAATCCTATTGCGGCGCGCAGATCTTCGACGCCGTCGGCCTCAAGGCGGACTTCGTCGGCAAGTTCTTCGCCGGCACCCACACCCGTGTCGAGGGCGTCGGCCTTGCCGAGATCGCGGAAGAAGCGGTGCGCCGTCATGCCGACGCGTTCGGCGAGGCGCAGGTCTACAAGACCGCGCTCGACGTCGGCGGCGAATATGCCTATCGCAGCCGCGGCGAGGACCATGCCTGGACCGCGGAGTCGGTCGGGCTGCTCCAGCACGCCGCCCGCGGCAATTCGCTGGAACGCTACCGCGCCTTCGCCAGGATCCTGAACGAGCAGTCGGAGCGGCTGTTGACGCTGCGCGGCCTGTTCCGGATCAAGAACGCGGACGAGGAGAAGCGCAAGCCGATCCCGATCGACCAGGTCGAGCCGGCCAAGGACATCGTCAAGCGCTTCGCCACCGGTGCGATGAGCTTCGGCTCGATCTCGCGCGAGGCGCACACCACGCTCGCGATCGCCATGAACCGGATCGGCGGCAAGTCGAACACCGGCGAAGGCGGCGAGGAAGCCGACCGCTTCAAGCCGATGCCGAACGGCGATTCCATGCGTTCGGCGATCAAGCAGGTCGCCTCGGGCCGCTTCGGCGTCACCACGGAGTATCTCGTCAACTCCGACATGATGCAGATCAAGATGGCGCAGGGTGCCAAGCCCGGCGAAGGCGGCCAGCTGCCCGGCCACAAGGTCGACGCGACCATCGCCAAGGTCCGTCACTCGACGCCGGGCGTCGGCCTGATCTCGCCGCCGCCGCATCACGACATCTACTCGATCGAGGATCTGGCGCAGCTCATCTACGACCTCAAGAACGTCAACCCGACGGGCGACGTCTCGGTCAAACTGGTCTCCGAGATCGGCGTCGGCACGGTCGCCGCCGGCGTTGCCAAGGCGCGCGCCGACCATGTCACCATCGCGGGCTTCGAGGGCGGCACCGGCGCTTCGCCGCTGACCTCGATCAAGCATGCCGGCTCGCCCTGGGAGATCGGCCTTGCCGAGACCCACCAGACCTTGGTGCGCGAGCGGCTGCGCAGCCGCATCGTGGTCCAGGTCGACGGCGGGTTCCGCACCGGCCGTGACGTCGTGATCGGCGCGCTCCTCGGCGCCGACGAGTTCGGCTTCGCCACCGCGCCGCTGATCGCGGCCGGCTGCATCATGATGCGCAAGTGCCACCTCAACACCTGCCCGGTCGGCGTCGCGACCCAGGACCCCGTCCTGCGCAAGCGCTTCACCGGCCAGCCCGAGCACGTGATCAACTACTTCTTCTTCGTCGCCGAGGAAGTCCGCGAGATCATGGCATCGCTCGGCTTCCGCACCTTCAACGAGATGATCGGCCAGGTTCAGCTGCTCGACCAGACCAGGCTGGTCGCGCACTGGAAGGCCAAGGGCCTCGATTTCTCGAAGCTCTTCGTCAAGCAGAAGGAAGAGAAGGGCCAGAAGATCTATCATTCCGAGCGCCAGAACCATCATCTGGAGGCGGTGCTCGACCGCACGCTGATCGAGAAGGCGACGCCTGCGCTCGACCGCGGCGCGCCGGTGAAGATCGAGGCCAGGATCAACAGCACCAACCGCTCGGCGGGTGCGATGCTGTCGGGCGCGGTCGCCAAGATCTACGGTCATGCCGGCCTGCCGCACGACACGATCCATGTCGGGCTCAAGGGCACCGCCGGCCAGGCATTCGGCGCGTGGCTGGCGCAAGGCGTCACCTTCGAGCTCGAAGGCGAAGCCAACGACTATGTCGGCAAGGGCCTCTCGGGTGGCAAGATCATCGTCAAGCCCCCCGCCAACAGCGGCATCGTGCCGGAAGAGAGCATCATCGTCGGCAACACGGTGATGTATGGCGCCATCCAGGGCGAGTGCTACTTCCGCGGCGTCGCCGGCGAGCGTTTCGCCGTGCGCAACTCGGGTGCGGTGGCGGTCGTCGAAGGCGCCGGCGATCATTGCTGTGAATACATGACCGGCGGCATCGTGGTCGTGCTCGGCAAGACCGGGCGCAACTTCGCGGCCGGCATGTCCGGCGGCATCGCCTATGTGCTCGACGAGACCGGCGACTTCGACAAGCTTTGCAACATGTCGATGGTCGAGCTCGAGCCGGTGCTGTCGGAAGAGCTGATCAACGCCGGCACCTATAACCACTCGGGTGACCTCGAGGCGCACGGCCGGGTCGACGTGTTCAAGAACCTGCTCGACTCCGACGTCGAGCGCCTGCACGTCCTGATCTCGCGCCATGCCAAAGCGACCGGCTCCAAGCGCGCCGCCGACATCCTTGCCAACTGGAAGGACTGGCTGCCCAAATTCCGCAAGGTGATGCCGGTCGAATACCGGCGCGCGCTGCGCGAAATGGCCGCCAACGCGGACGCCGAGCCGAAAATCGCGATCGGCGCGTAGAGCGATAAGCCCTCATGGTGAGGAGCGCGATAGCTGCGTCTCGAACCATGAGGTCACCAGCGGGGCCTTTCATCCTTCGCGACGCGGCGCCAGTGCGCCGCTCCTCAGGATGAGGGTCTGGCTAGAGAGAAGACGAATTTAAGCGGCAGGGACTTCGGGTTTAATGGGCAAGATCACGGGTTTTCTCGAAATCGAACGGCATGACCGCAAGTACACCCCGGTCGCCGAGCGCGTGAAGCATTTCAACGAGTTCGTCGTTCCCTTGACCGAGAAGGAAACGCGCGATCAGGCCGCGCGCTGCATGAATTGCGGCATCCCCTATTGCCACGGCACGGGCTCGGTGGCGCCCGGCACGCCCGGCTGCCCGGTCAACAACCAGATCCCCGACTTCAACGACCTCGTCTATCAGGGCAATTGGGAAGAGGCCTCGCGCAACCTGCACTCGACCAACAATTTCCCGGAGTTCACGGGGCGCATCTGCCCGGCGCCGTGCGAAGCGTCCTGCACGCTCAACATCGACGACAACCCCGTCACCATCAAGACCATCGAATGCGCGATCGTCGACCGCGCCTGGGACAATGGCTGGCTGAAGCCGGAAGTGGCGACCGTCAAGACCGGCAAGAAGGTCGCGGTGATCGGCTCGGGTCCGGCCGGGATGGCCTGCGCGCAGCAGCTCGCGCGCGCCGGCCACGACGTGCATCTGTTCGAGAAGTTCGCCAAGGCCGGCGGCCTGCTGCGCTACGGCATCCCCGACTTCAAGATGGAGAAGGGCGTCATCGACCGCCGCGTCAAGCAGATGGAAGGCGAAGGCGTCACCTTCCACTACAACAGCCATGTCGGCGCTGACGGCAATGTCGACCCGCGCGAGATGCTCAACGATTACGATGCCGTCGCGCTGACCGGCGGCGCAGAAGCCCCGCGCGACCTGCCGATCCCCGGCCGCGACCTCCAAGGCATCCACTACGCCATGGACTTCCTGCCGCAGCAGAACCGCCGCGTCTCCGAGGAGCCGCTCGGCGGCGTCCAGGAGATCCTGGCCGGCGGCAAGCATGTCGTCGTCATCGGCGGCGGCGACACCGGCTCGGACTGCATCGGCACCTCGCTGCGCCAGGGTGCGCTCTCGGTCACCCAGCTCGAGATCATGCCCGCCCCGCCCGAGCGCGAGAACAAGGGCCTGACCTGGCCGAACTGGCCGCTCAAGATGCGCACCTCCTCCAGCCAGGCCGAAGGCGCGGTCCGCGAATACGCCGTGCTGACGCAGAAGTTTTCCGGCGAGAACGGCCAAGTCAAGAAGCTGCACTGCGTGCGCGTCGACGACAAGTTCAAGCCGATTGCCGGCACCGAGTTCGAGCTCGATGCCGAGCTCATCCTGCTCGCGATGGGTTTCGTGCATCCCGTGCACGAGGGCCTGCTCAAGCTGCTCTCGGTCGATCTCGACCCGCGCGGCAACGTCAAGGCCAACACGCTCGACTACCAGACCTCGCGCCCGAACGTGTTCACCGCCGGCGACATGCGCCGCGGCCAGTCGCTGGTGGTGTGGGCGATCCGCGAGGGCCGGCTGTGTGCGCGGTCGATCGACACGTTCCTGATGGGGAAGACAGATCTGCCGCGGTAACCGCGGCTGGTTCTGCTGCCAGATTAGCAAACGGTGTCATCGCCCGGCTTGACCGGGCGATCCAGCATTCCAAAGACAGTTGTAATCGAAACGATAGGCCGCGGCGTACTGGATGCCCCGGTCAAGCCGGGGCATGACAGCGGAGTAGGTGGCGAGAGCGGAGCCGAACTAGGCCGCATACGCTCAAACGCGACGCACCGCCGCCCTCAATTCTGCAACCTCACCCCCACCAACATCACCGTCCCCTGCGAGCTCGACCCCGGCTGGTTCGAGTTCAGGATGTCGTGGCGCAGCGTGCCCTTGATCCAGATGTTGCGGTTGAGCTTGTAGATCAGATTGCCTTCGAGTGAGTAGGTTTTGTCGTTGCGATTCTGGTTTTGGTAGTCGTAGGTGCCGTAGGTGAACTTGCCGACCGCGGTGAGCCAGCGGCGGAAGTCGTGATCGACCTCGATCCCGTAGGTGCGCACCAGCACGCCGGAGGAGCCGGGGACCGTGGACTCCGCGATCTGCGTGTCGGTGGCGAATTTCACCGTGGTCAGGCCGCTCGCGTTCCAGATCAGCGAGCCCGCGGTGAGGAAGCCCGCGAGCTGGCTGAGGCGCGGGTCGACATAGTTACGCGCGGTATAGCCGACCGAGATCTCACCGATCAGGATGCGCGAGAACTCGAAGCTCGAGCCGACCTTGGCGTAGCCACCCGATGAATCGCGGAAATAGCCGTTGCGGTCGGCGGGCTGGTCGTGCACGCGACTGTCGCCTTCGATCTCGACGAACGGCTTCAGCCCCGGCTTGAGGTCGTAGGAGAAACGACCGATGCCGCCATACTGGTTGAAGTCGCGGTCGTCGTTGCTGAAGGTCGAGCCGTCGGTCAGCTTGGAATCGGTGTAGGCGGTGCGATCGACGGTGGCGCCGGCAGCCACCTGGAAGCGATTGAAAGTCTGGTCGAAGCCGAGCGTGGTGCCGTAAGCGGCGTAGATCGGATATTTCTGCAGGCCCGCCTGCACGTTCGGGCTGCCGGGATTGTCGGTCGCGACCCGCAGCCGGAACTGCGAGGTGAGCTTGAGGTCGCGACTGACGTCAAAACGACCGTCGACATGACCGGTGAAGTCGGGGCGGTCGATCTCGACCGGCGACGGCGAGGCGAAGCCGTCGATCGTCGCCGGCATGTTGTTGGTGTAGCCGGAGAACGAGCCGCGCAGATCGGCGACCAGCGCGTGGCGCTCCCAGTCGGACATCACGAGAAGATCGGGCGCGACGACATAGGCCGGCGAGCCGACCGGCTTGTTCAGGCGCGCCGGATTGGTGTCGTAGCCGGCCGAGAGCTCGAGCCCCCCCTTGATCAGGAAGCTGCCGGCATAGTCGCCGACCGCTCCGAACGCATCGTCGTCGGCCTTGAGGCGGCGGCGCAGCGGCTGGCCGGGCACGGTGCCCGCCATCGCCCGCGGCACCGGCGCCTTGTTTGCGGTTTCCGACGGCGGCGGCGCGATGCGCGGCGGCCCTAGCGTCCGGTCCGGCGTTGCCGGCGGCACCGGCGAGCCGGGTCCGACCGGGCGCTTCGGCCTCGGCTGCCCGGGATAGAGCTTTGGCTGCTGCCGCTTGCGGTTGAGCGAGTCGTAGCCGGAGCCGCTGGCGCCGTTGGCGGCCGGCAGGCCGTACGTCGGCACCTGGCCGACGCGCGAGGTCGCCGGCGCCTGCTGGCGCTTGCGCGGATCGGCATTGGGATCGGGCAGCGCCGGGAGCGCATCCAACGGCGCCTGCGGCACGCCCGCCGTGCGGCGCGTCGGCAGCGTGTCGGGCGCGGCAAAGCCGCCGCGGTTGGGATTGAACAGGTCGGGCGTGAGGCTCTGGGCGGCCGCCGGCGCGCTTCCGAGGGCGGTCAGCGCAAGGCACGGCAAAGCCGCGCGCAGGAAATGCCCGCGTTTGCTCCGGCTCGTGCCTGGAGGCGCCCCCACGATGTAAGAACTCCAACGAAATCAAAGACTTTCACGACGACCTCCGCCAGCGAGCGGGAACCATCGTTAATGGAGTTAAAACAATTATGGTTAATGACCCGTTTCGGGCCCTGGCGCTCTCGTCGCCTCGCCGGTCTCGGCATGCTAAGCAGGGCCAACGGGCGCGCGCCCCTCCTCCCTGGACCTGAACATGTCGAGCTCGAAACCGCTGATGACCCCATCATCCGGCCCTACTCCCGACAGCGTCGAATCCGCGCTCCGCACGCTAGAGACGGAGAGCGGCGGCATCAACGCGCTCGCCGCCGCCCTGCGCGGTCCGCTGGGCGCGACCTTCGCCAAGGCGGTCGACCTGATCCGCAACGCCAAGGGCCGCGTCATCGTCACCGGCCTCGGCAAGTCCGGCCACATGGCGCGCAAGATCGCGGCGACGCTGGCCTCGACCGGCACGCCGGCCTTCTTCGTCCACACCGCCGAAGCCGCCCATGGCGACCTCGGCATGATCACCGCCGACGACGTCATCATGGCGCTGTCCTGGTCCGGCGAGCAGCCGGAGATGAAGACGCTGGTGAACTATTCGGCGCGCTTCGCGATCCCGATGATCGCGGTGACGTCGAACGCGGCGTCCTCGCTGGGTCAGGCCGCCGACATCGTGATCGAGCTGCCGAAGGCGCGCGAGGCCTGCCCGCACAATCTGGCGCCGACCACCTCGACGATGATGCAGGTCGCGATCGGCGATGCGATCGCGATCGCGCTGCTCGAAGGCCGCGGCTTCACCGCGCTGGAGTTCGCGCATTTCCACCCCGGCGGCAAGCTCGGCGCGATGCTGAAATTCGTCCGCGACTACATGCGCACGGGCGCGGAGATCCCGCTCAAGCCGCTCGGCACCAAGATGTCGGACGCGGTGATGGAGATGTCCGCCAAGGGCCTGGGGTGCGTCTGCATCGTCGACGATGCCGGCGGGATCGCGGGCATCATCACCGACGGCGATCTGCGCCGCCACATGCGGCCGGATCTCCTGACGGCATCCGTCGACGACATCATGACCAGGCAGCCGAAGACCGTGCCGCCCTCGATGCTCGCCACCGAGATGATCGAGGTGCTGAACACAAGCAAGATCACGACGCTGGTGGTGACCGAAGCGGACAAGGTGGTGGGCATCGTGCACCTGCACGATCTGCTGCGGGCGGGCGTGGCTTAGGGCGCGCTCTTTCCACCCGTCATTCCGGGGCGCGCCACTTGGCGCGAGCCCGGAATCCATTCATCTCCGAGGTTGCGGCCCGATGGATTCCGGGCTCGCGACTTCGTCGCGCCCCGGAATGACGGCGGGGGTGAGACGCTCCTCGCAATGACGGCGGTTGGGGCTACACCGGAAACCGCGCAGCCTTCTCCTCCAGCGGCAGCTTCAGCCCGTTCGCCAGGTACGACACTGTGCGGTAGAAGCCGCACAGCAGCATGATCTCCAGGATCTGGGCCTCGTCGTAATGCGCCGACAGCGCGGCGAATTTGGCGTCATCCAACGTCGCGCGGTGATGCAGCGCATCGACCGCCGCGATCAGCGCCTGCTCCGCCGGCGACCAGCACGGTGACGTCGCATCGCCCCGCGCGGTCGCATGCACCTCATCTTCGGTGAGCTTCGCCGGCCCGGCGAAGATCGCGACATGCACGCCCCATTCATACTCGCATCCGGTCAGCGCGCAGGTGCGGTCGATCACGATCTCGCGCTGGCGCAATGACAGCGGACCGGGATCGAGCAGGCCGCCGGCGCGGAACTTGTCCCAGGCGCGCGTATGGCCCGCCATCACCCGGAACAGCGCCAGCGGCGGGGCGCCGCGCATGATGCGGTCGAACTGCGCCTGGATCTCCGGGGGATAAGGCGGGACGAGCGGGGCGATACGCGGCGCGGCCTGGGACATCAGCTGTCTCCGTTGCTACAATTATCGTAGCAACACGCTACATTATTTGTAGCACCGCGCAAGAGGGCCGGGATGGCGAAACAGGCAGCATCAGGGAGCCGGACCGTGCGCGGCTCACGCACCGGCCGGCCGATCATGGCGCTGCTCGACCTGCTCGGCCGACGCTGGAGCCTGCGGATCCTGTGGGAATTGCGCGACCAAGCCCTCACCTCCCGCGCGTTGCGCACCGCCTGCGACGAGGCCTCGCCGACGGTGCTGCAAGCGCGGCTGACGGAGCTGCGCGATGCGGGATTCGTGGAGCTGGGCGACGGTGGAGGTTACGGGCTGACAGCGCTTGGGCGCGAGCTGTGCGAGACGTTCATGCCGCTGCACCGGTTTGCGGAGAGGTGGAAGAGGTAAAATCTGGACGCAGCCACACGCTCCGATCTTCCTTCTCCCCTTGTGGGAGAAGGTGGCGCGAAGCGCCGGATGAGGGGTTGCCTCCGCAAACATAGCGCAGCGTTGGAGGAAAGAGACCCCTCACCCGTCTCGCCGCTACGCGGCGAGCCACCCTCTCCCACAAGGGGAGAGGGGAAGAGAGAACTACGCCGCGGCCACCGTCAAATTTGCACCGTCAACCTGCACCACCTTCACCCGCGTCCCGGCCGGCGTATCGGGGCCGGCCACGCGCCACACCGTGTCGCCGAGGCGCACGGTGCCGTTGCCGTCGATGATCGGCTTCTCCAGCGTGAACTCGCGGCCGAGCAATGCCTCGCTTCGCTTGTTCAGGAAGGGGCTCGTGCTTGCGTCCAGCTTCGGCCGCGCGAGCCGGCGCCACACCGGCACGGCGGCGGCTGCGAAGATTGCGAACATCACCAGCTGGATCTGCCACGACACGGCGACAGCAAAGGAGATCAGGCCGACCAGCAGCGCGGCGAGCCCGAGCCAGAACAGGAATACGCCCGGCGCCAGCACCTCCAGCGCCATCACGATGAAACCGAAGATCAGCCAATTCCAGGTGCCGAGCGATACGAACATGTCGGTCATGACACGACCTCTTTATGCTGGCGTATGCCCTGATCGGAAAACCGGTCCCCACTTTTCCGGGGCATGCGCTTTAAATTGCCGCATGCACTTTTCGAAAATGCATGCGCTTTGATTACCCCTGTCGCGGCGGCACCGCCGGCGGCGTGGGGCCGGTCGTCGGCACCGAGCCGCCGCGGCGGGCGGCAGCGGCCGCGGACGCCGCGCTTTCGCCGAACGTTGCCTTGGCGATCTCGCCGATGCCGGCGAGCGAGCCCAGCATACTCATCGCTTCGACCGGAAGCATGATGACCTTCTGGTTCGGCGAGTCGGCCAGTTGCCCGAACGCTTTGATATACTTGTCGGCGATGAAATAGTTCAGCGCGGCGACATCACCCTTGGAAATCGCTTCGCTGACCATCTGCGTCGCCTTGGCCTCGGCCTCCGCGGAACGTTCGCGAGCCTCGGCGTCGCGGAACGCAGCTTCCTTGCGGCCCTCGGCCTGGAGGATCTGGCCCTGCTTGGCGCCCTCGGCGCGCAGGATCTCGGACTGGCGCTGGCCTTCGGCGGCCAGAATGTCGGCGCGCTTGACGCGCTCGGCCTTCATCTGCCGGCCCATGGCTTCGACGAGGTCGGCGGGCGGCACGATGTCCTTGATCTCGATGCGGTTGACCTTGAGGCCCCAGGGCGAGACCGCGGCGTCGACGACGCGAAGCAGGCGCTCGTTGATCTCGTCGCGATGCGACAGCACCTGGTCGAGATCCATCGCGCCCATCACCGAGCGGATGTTGGTCATGGTCAGGACGGTGATGGCCTGGGTCAGGTTGGAGACCTCGTAGCTCGCCTTGGCGGCATCGAACACCTGGTAGAAGGCGACGCCGTCCACCGTCACGGTGGCGTTGTCCTTGGTGATGACCTCCTGCTCGGGAATGTCGATCACCTGCTCCATCATGTTGATCTTGCGTCCGACGCGATCGAAATAGGGCACGATCAGGTTGAGCCCGGGGCTCAGCGTCTGGGTGTATTTGCCGAACCGCTCGATGGTCCAGTCATAGCCCTGCGGCACCGTCTTCACGCCGGCGACCAGCGTGACGATGACGAGCAACACCAGAACAATCGCGAAAACATCGAAACCGCTCATATTTCCTCCAAGGCGGGAAAGCCCTTTCCCGCGCTGTCATTGGTCGGGAACGCGACCTTACCGGTTCAGCGGTCACCATTCACGTCGGCGCGGAGCGACATTTCCACAAGAAGTACGGAGGCGGAACGATCGCCGATAAGTATTGTGAGAAAGCCCTTGAAAGGGCACGGAGGCAACCTAGCAACGGCCGGTGTCCTAGTTGGACCATGTAAAATTCACCGGCTTCAGCGCGGCGAGCTCGGGCCGCTCCTTTCGCAGCTTCGCCAGTTGGACGGCCGTCGGCCTTGTCTCGAAACTGCGTTGCTGCCCCGGAAAGACGGTCGCAACGTAATACAGTCCGGGGGCGGGAAGATCGATCTTGGGCGTATGCACCGGCACGAATCCCATCGACGCGCCATTCGGGAGATAGGTGCCCGGGCGCCCCGTCGTCGTATAGTTTTGCAGCTCAAGCCCCGTCGTTCCGACCGCGACTGGAATCGCAACAAAGCCGTCCGGAGCAACGCTGATCCCTCGCGCATTGATCGCGGGAAAACCGTTGTGAACGAACTGAAGATAGTTGATCGTCTCGCTGCCGCCGTTCGCGACCAGGACAATGGCCGTATCGCTCTTGACGGCACCGCCGGCCCGCACCGCTTCCGGATACATGGTCGACGCTACGTCCCCGGTCGTGTTGCAGCCAGCGAGTCCGCAGGCCACGACAGCTACAAGCAACAATCCCCGCATGTAATCGCGCCCGCCCCGTTCGAGCCGCATCGCTCGCGGCAACATCCCCACCGTCATTTTGCCCCAGGAATTCCGGAATCACCAGTCGAAGGTAGCTTCGGCGCCCCTATTCAACCACGGTGTTGGCGAGCGCAAGCAGCGAGGGCGACATGGTCAGCCCCAGCGCCCTCGCCGTCTTCAGGTTGATCGCCAGCTCGAACTTGGTGGGGTTCTGGACCGGCAGGTCGGCTGCCTGCGCGCCTTTCAGGATGCGATCGATGTAGTTGGCGGCGCGGCGGAGCTGCTCGGCGCTGTCGGTGCTGTAGGACATCAGCCCGCCCTCGTCGACGAAGGTGCGGCTCCAGAACACCGCCGGCACGCGGGCTTCACCGATTGCAGCCAGGAGCTGGGCACGATTGGCCATGGTGAAGAAGTCAGGCAGCACCAGCAGGCCGCCGTCCTTCCGCGAAGCCAGCGCGGCGATCGAGCCAGCGTCGTGAACCGGCGCTGCCTCGACCGACACGTGAAGCGTCCGTGCGGCGTCCTCGATCGTGCGCAGCATCAGGGGCGCGAACGGCGCGGTGGCAGGATTGTAGACGACGAAGACGCGGGACACTTTTGGCGTGACCTGCGTCAGCATCTCCAGCCATTTGCCGGCGAGCGGGCCGTCGTAATCGGTGAAGCCGGTGATGTTGCCGCCGGGATGAGCGAGGTTTTTGACAAAGCCCTGGCTGACGGGATCGGTGACGACGGCGAAGACGATCGGAATCGTCGTGGTGCGCTGGCGCAGCTCCTCGACCGACGGCGTGCCGACCGCGAGCAGGATGTCCGGCTTGAGCGCCACGAGTTCGTCGGCGAGGCGCGCGATGCGTGCCCGGTCGCCGGCGCCGCTGCGCCAATCGATCCTGAGGTTGTCGTGCTCCTTCCAGCCATGGGCGGCGAGCGTCTCGACCAGGATCGTGCTGCGGGCCTGCCCGATCGCGTCATCCGCGGCCGTGACCGAGAGCACGCCGAGCCGCCGCGTCGCGTTCGGCTGCTGCGCCAGCACCGAGGCCGGCAGCGCGGCGATCGTCCCAAGAAGCGCCAAAGTCTCGCGGGCGGTTCATGGGACACGCCATCAGATCCAGCCCTGAAGCTCGCGCAGCACCAGGGTGCGGATCACGTCCATACCGGGATCGCTGTCGTTGAGACAGGGGATCGCGGAAAACTGCTCGCCGCCATTATGCTTGAAGATCTCGGCATTCTCCTGCGCGATCTCCTCCAGCGTCTCCAGGCAGTCGGCGGAAAAGCCCGGCGTCACCACCGCGATGCGGCGCACGCCTTCCTTGGCCAGCCGCTCCATGGTCTTGTCGGTGTAGGGCTGGAGCCACTCGTCATTGCCGAAGCGGGACTGGAAGGTCAGCAGCAGTTTCGTCTCGTCCATGCCGAGTCGGCGGCGCAGCGCATCGGTCGTGGCGACGCAGTGGGACTGATAGGGATCGCCCTTGTCGACATAGGATTTCGGCATGCCGTGGAAGGATGCCACGATCAGCTCCGGCGCGAACGGCAGCGTCGCTAGATGCGTCTCGATCGAGATCGCGAGCGCCTCGATATAGGCCTCGTCCTCGTAATAAGGCGGCGTCACCCGCAGCGTCGGCTGATTCCGCAAGCGGGCGAGCACGCGAAACACTTCGTCGCAGACCGTCGCCGAGGTCGAGGCGGAATATTGCGGATAGAGCGGCACGGCGAGGATGCGGTCGCACCCCTTCGCGATCAGCGCATCGATGCCCGACTTGATCGAGGGATTGCCGTAGCGCATCGCCCAGTCCACGACGACGTGGTCGCTGTCAGACAGTGCGGCCGCAAGCTTGTCGCTCTGCGAGCGCGTGATGGTCTTCAGCGGCGACTCGTTCCGCTCATTGTTCCAGATCTTCTGATAGTCCAGCGCCTTGGTGCGGGGACGGCTGCGCAGGATGATGCCGTTGAGCACGAACTGCCAGACCAGCCCCTGGTCCTCGATGACGCGGGCGTCCGAGAGGAACTCCTTGAGATAGACCCGCACGCCGGGCGCATCGGCCGTATCGGGCGTGCCGAGATTGACCAGGAGCACGCCGACGCGCCGCAGGCTGGACCGGACGGCGGGCTTTTGCGCTGCGATGGGGGCAATTGTCGTCATGATCAGTTGCGTCGCGCGTTGCTCCGAACTTGTCAAGATGAGGTCGATTTCGCTAGGGTCGCGCCCAAGCGGGGAGGGGCTGATGACACTCGCGGAATTCTGCGTATTGGGAGCGCTGCTGCTTTATCTGGCGACGATCGTCTCGATCAAATGGACGCGGTTTCGCATCTTCGACAATTCCCGGCCGCGCGACCCCGCCTTCTTCGAGGATGCGCTGGCGCAGCGCGCGCTTGGTGCCCACCAGAACGGCATCGAGACCTTTCCGTTCTTCGCCTTCGCGGTGCTGCTTGCCGAATTCCGGGATTCGCCGCAGCGGCTGATTGACGAGCTCGCCGTGCTGTTCCTGATCGTGCGGATCGCCTACGTGCTGACCTATCTCGGCAACCGCCCGACACTGCGCTCGATCCTCTGGAGCATCGGTTTTGCGATCAATCTCGGGATCTTCTTCATGCCGGCGTTGAAGCGGTTTTTGCCGGTGTGATCTTTCTTCCTTCTCCCCTTGTGGGAGAAGGTGGCGCGCGTAGCGCGACGGATGAGGGGTATCTCTCCGCACGATTCAATCGTGAGAGGTTTGCTCGCGGAGAGATACCCCTCACCCGTCTCGCCGCTACGCGGCGAGCCACCCTCACCCACAAGGGGGGAGGGAAAGAGCAACCTTAAAAACACGTCGTCCGTTCGGCGGCGATGTAGCCGAACAGCAGGCCCGCGCCGAACAGCAGCACGAGAGCGGCGGCGCCGAATTCGATGCCGCGCATGAACAGCGCACCGCCGCCGTCGCGCCCGGCGCTGAGGCGGGCGGCGATGTCCTTGGCGGAGACGGCGACGACGGCGATAGCCGCGACCGTAATTGCGGTACCGAGTCCCATCAGCAAGGTCGCGGCGATGCCGGCCCAGAACAGGCCCTGCGCGAGCGCGAACACCAGCACCAGGATCGCGCCCGAGCAGGGCCGGATGCCGACGGTCAGGATCGCAGCGAACCCGCGCCGCCAGCCGCCGGGACCGGCGAGCTCGCTCGGCGTGGGGCCGTGGGAATGGCCGCAATGCTCGTCATGGACGTGGTCGTGCCCGTGGTGGTGATGGGCGTTGGCGTGACCTTGGTCGTGATGATGGTGATCATGACCGTGATCGTGGTCGTGATGATCATGGACATCATGGTGATGGCCGTGATCGTGATGGTCATGCGGCACGCCGGCGATCGCCGGCACCGGCTGGACCGCCTGCAGCGCGCGGATGAAGGTGCGGCCCTTGACCCAGACCAGCCGCAGGCCGAACAGCGCGATCAGGCCGTAGCTCGCGATCTCGATCGCGCCTTCCGCCTTGCACATGGTCTTGGCGGTGGCGTTCAGCACCCAGGCCGAGATGCCGACGATCAGGATCGCCACCAGCGACTGCATCAGCGCCGAGGCAAACGACAGCGCGATGCCGCGCCGCGCGGTCTCGCGGTTGGCGACGAGATAGGAGGCGATCACCGCCTTGCCGTGGCCGGGGCCGGCGGCGTGGAAGATGCCATAGGCAAAGGAGATGAAGAGCAGCGTCCACACCGCCGAGCCGTCGGACTTCGCGGCGCGAATGGTCGCCGACATCTGGCGATAGAATTCCGACTGCTTTGCCAACAGCCAGCCAATGACGCCGCTGGCCTCGGGCTCCGCGGCCTGCGCCGGGCGTGGTGCACCGAACGGATTTTGCGCGAGGAGATCGTGAAGCGCGGCGTCCGCCACACCGAGCACGACGACAGCCGCAGCGCAGGCAAGCAGCCCGCGTGCGAACGGGGAGAGTTGCGGCTTCAAGGGCAATCCACCGTGATCTTGTTGGCGAACATCATGCCGAAATTCGAGTTCTCACCGTTCAGGAAGGTCTGCTCGTTGAGCTTCTGCGCGGCGGCGGAGCCGTCGTTGGGACGATCGAGCTTCATCTGGCAGCCGGCGGGCGCGCCGACCAGCTTGACCGGATTGTCCTTGGCCATCTGGAAGTCGATGAAGTAGGAGCGGTCGAACACTTCGAGCACCAGCTGCTTGGGCTTGACCGGGTTCTTCAGCGGCAGCGTGAAGTGCAGGGTCAGCACGGTATCCTTGTAGTCGAGGAAGTAGTCGACCGGCTCGTTAAAACGCTCCTTCTTGCCGTCGCCTCGCGCGAAGGTGAAGTAGGCGTATTCCTTCAGCGACTCGACATTGGTCTGCGCCAGCGGCCCCAGCTCCTCGCGCGTATAGGCGCCCTTGGTCTTGCTCTCGAGCCCCTGCAGGGCATAGGCCGAGAACATGTCATCAAAGGTCCAGGCGTGGCGGACGCCGGTGATCGAGCCGTCGGCGGCGTAGAGCAGCTCGCTGGTCGCGGTGATCCAGACATGCGGATGCGCCCGCGCCGCGCCGGCTGCGAACGTCATCGCAGCGGCGAGCAACAGGCCGAACAGGGCACGCATGCCCATCAGGCTGCCCTTGCGCCATCGAGCAGGCCGCGCCGGCGGAGCAGCGCGTCGGGCTCCGGCGGGCGGCCGCGGAAGGCTTCATAGGCGGCCTCGGGATCGACCGATCCACCCGAGGAGTAGATGTCGTCGTGCAGGCGCTTTGCCACTGCAGGATCGAAGATGTCGCCGGCCTCCTCGAAGGCGCCGAAGGCGTCGGCGTCCATCACCTCCGACCACATGTAGCTGTAGTAACCGGAGGCATAATGGTCGCCGGAGAAGATGTGGCCGAACTGGGTGGGGCGGTGGCGCAGCGAGATCTCCTCGGGCATGCCGATCTTCTCCAGCTCCTTCTTCTCGAAGGCGCGGACATCCTGCGCGGCGGAAGCCGGCTGGGTGTGGAATTCGAGATCGACCAGCGCCGAGGAGACGAACTCGACCGTGGCAAAGCCCTGGTTGAACTTTCGTGCGGCGAGGAAGCGCTGGAGCAGATCGTCCGGCAGCGGCTCGCCGGTCTGGTAGTGGCGGGCGAACTGCTGCAGCACCTCGGGCCGCTCCTGCCAGTGCTCGTAGAGCTGGGACGGCAGCTCGACGAAGTCGGTGAACACCGCGGTGCCCGAGAGTGACGGATAGGTCACATTGGAGAGCATGCCGTGCAGGCCGTGGCCGAACTCATGGAACAGGGTCCGGGCATCGTCGGGCGACAGCAGCGAGGGCTCGCCGTTCGCGCCCTTGGCGAAGTTGCAGACATTGATGACGAGCGGCGCGATCTCGCCGTCGAGCTTCTGCTGGTCGCGCAGCGAGGTCATCCAGGCGCCGGAGCGCTTCGACGGCCGGGCATAGTAGTCGCCGTAGAACAGCGCCTTGTGCTTGCCGTCCGGCCCCTTTACCTCCCAGACCCTTACATCCGGGTGCCAGGCCGGCACGTCCTTGCGCTCCTCGAAGGTGATGCCGAACAGGCGGGTGGCGCAGTCGAAGGCGGCGGCGATCATGTGATCGAGCGTAAGATACGGCTTGATCGCGGCGTCGTCGAAATTGGCGCGCTGGAGGCGGAGTTTTTCGGCATAGAAGCGCCAGTCCCAGGGCGCGAGCTTGAAATTGCCGCCCTCTTCCGTGATCAGCGCCTGCATCTCGTCGCGGTCGGAGAGCGCACGCGCACGCGCCGGCTTCCAGACCCGCTCCAGCAGGCCGCGCACCGCATCCGGCGTCTTGGCCATGGAATCCTCGAGCCGGTAGGCGGCGAAGGTCGGATAGCCCAGAAGCTTGGCGCTCTCCTCGCGCAGTTGCAGGATCTCGACGATGGTGCCGTTGTTGTCGTTGGCATTGCCGTTGTCGCCGCGCGCCGTGAAGGCCTTGTAGACCTTCTCGCGCAGGTCGCGGCGGGCCGAGCTCTTCAGGAACGGCTCGGTCGAGGAGCGCGACAGCGTGACGATGGCCTTGCCGTGCATGCCGCGCTCTTCCGCCGCAGCCTTGGCGGCGGCGACAAAGCTCTCCGGCAGGCCCTCGCGGTCGGCCTCCCCCAACTCCATGAACCACTCCTGCTCGTCGCCAAGCAGGTGGTGGCTGAAGCCGGTGCCGAGTTGGGCGAGCTTCTCGTTGATCTCCGCCATCCGCGCCTTCGCCTCTTCGGAGAGGCCGGCGCCGGAACGGTGGAAACGGGTGTAGGTGCGCTCCAGCAGGCGGAGCTGCTCCGGCGAAAGACCAAGACCGGCGCGGTTCTCGTGCAGATGGGCGATGCGACCAAACAGCACGGCGTTCATCATGATCGGATTCCAGTGCCGCGCCATCCGCAAGGAGACCTCCTTGTCGATCTCCAGGATGGCCGGGTTGGAATGCGCCGAGACGAGGTCGTAGAAGACCGCCGCGACCTTGGTGAGGAGCTTGCCGGAGCGCTCCAGCGCCGTGATGGTGTTGGCGAAGTCGGCGGCCGCCGGATCGTTGGTGATCGCCGCGATCTCCGCGGAGTGATCGGCGAAGGCCTGCTCGAAGGCGGGCAGAAAGTGCTCGGGCTTGACCTCGTCGAAGGGCGGGGTCGCAAACGGCGTCACCCAGGCCTTCAGCAGCGGGTTGGTCTCGGGGTCCGTGGTTTGGCGGGGGTCTGACATCGCTAGTCCCGGTTTTTGTGGTTCGATTGTTGGGGTCAGCTATAGCACGCGATGGGGCTTTTTTGGGCCACTTGCCCTTGCTCCCGGCCGCCTTTTCGGGGAGATTGCGGCCCTCGAAGCCACGGACCCCAGAGCTCATGAACGCGCCTGTCTCCTCTTCCCGTCAGATCGTCTGGCCGAGCGTCATCACTGTCGTCAGCGCCGCCATCCTGATCGGCGCCGAGGTGTTCGGCGCCGCGTTCGCCGGCGGCTGGGCGCTCGCGATCCTGTTCGGGCTCGGCGAGCAGGGCACGCACATCCTGCAGGCTGTGCTGTTCGCGCTCGGCGTGCTCGTGATGACCGCGTTCATCCGCGCGGCTCAGCGCGTCGAGCCGTTCACGAAGCGCCGCTGACGCTTCCTCGCGCGCGCAAGACGCGCGCACGGCTGAGAAAACTTAACGCGCGTTCATCTTCCGCGCCGCTCGTGCAACACTGCGCAAGCAGATGTTAGGCAATTCTGTCCTCAGCCTAAAAAAATTCTTGCGAAGCTGAGTCAAAACGCTTATGTGCGCTCTTGCCCAATTTCGCACGTGCCTGTGGTCGTGTGTCAGTCGGTAGGTATCCGGACAAGAGGCCGGACAGCCGCCAAGGGGTGAAGAAGCCGAGGGGCTCTTCGGAAGTGCGGAAGTCGCGAGACCGAAAGGTCGGACGAGGAAGCAAACCCGGAGCGTCCAGCATCTCTCTCAAAGAGATGCCTAGTCGAAGGTGACTTCACTTTTTGCAACCGTGACTGGCAGCCGGAGGCGAACCGGCGCACCCCGCTCTCAACGGGGGACGCGACTTAAAGCAACGACGGATCGGGCTTTTTTGGTCTCTACCGGCAGTCCAACGCCGGCGCGGGCTACTGAAAAGGCTTGTCCTTCATTGCCAGGTGTGCGGGCGGGAACAATCCCAACCAATCCACGGCAGCACAGTCTGGTTTGAGTCTTTGGCTCGTCGCGCCTCCATCGCGCGATCTGGCCGGAGCGCTCTTATCCGACGACATTTTTTGAACGGATCCCCGTCGCTGGGCCGTTTGGGAGAGTGCTATGACCGAACGTATTCAGGAATTCCTGCGCAACCGCCGCAGCGAGGGCCGGGACACCGAGCCTTGCCTCGTCGTCGACCTCGAGGTCGTGCGCGACAATTACCAGACCTTTGCCAAGGCGCTGCCCGACAGCCGCGTGTTCTATGCCGTCAAGGCGAACCCGGCGCCGGAAGTGTTGTCCCTGCTAGCATCCATGGGCTCCTGCTTCGACACCGCGACAGTCGCCGAGATCGAAATGGCGCTGGCCGCAGGAGCTACGCCCGACCGCATCTCCTTCGGCAACACGATCAAGAAGGAGCGCGACATCGCGCGCGCCTTCGCGCTCGGCATCCGGCTGTTCGCGGTCGACTGCGTTCCTGAGGTCGAGAAGGTCGCCCGTGCCGCTCCCGGCGCGAAGGTGTTCTGCCGCATCCTCTATGACTGCGCCGGCGCCGAATGGCCGCTGTCGCGCAAGTTCGGCTGCGACCCGGAAATGGCTGTCGACGTGCTCGACGTTGCCAAGCGCCTGGGCCTGGAGCCGTGCGGCATCTCCTTCCATGTCGGCTCGCAGCAGCGCAAGGTGAAGGCGTGGGACCGTGCGCTGGCGATGGCCTCGCAGGTGTTCCGCGACTGCGCCGAGCGCGGCATCAACCTCTCTATGGTCAACATGGGCGGCGGCTTCCCGACCAAGTACCTGAAGGACGTGCCGCCGGTGGTCACCTACGGCCGCTCGATCTTCCGCGCGCTGCGCAAGCACTTCGGCAACCAGATTCCGGAGACCATCATCGAGCCGGGTCGCGGCATGGTGGGCAATGCCGGCATCATCGAATCCGAAGTCGTGCTCATCTCGAAGAAGAGCGACGAGGACGAGGTGCGCTGGGTGTATTTGGACATCGGCAAGTTCGGCGGTCTCGCCGAGACCATGGACGAGTCGATCCGTTACGCCATCCGCACCCCGCATGACGGTGCGGACATGACGCCGTGCGTGCTCGCAGGCCCGACCTGCGACAGCGCCGACGTGCTGTACGAGAAGAGCCCGTATCCGCTCCCCGTCACGCTCGAGATCGGCGACAAGCTGCTGATCGAAGGCACCGGGGCCTATACGTCGACCTACTCGGCGGTGGCGTTCAACGGCATCCCGCCGCTGAAGACGTACCACATCTGATTTGCCACATCTGATCCGCCTCTCGTTTTGAGGCCTGACGAACCCGGGAGCCGGTCCGCCGGCTCCCTTCCTGACATTGCCATTCTGACGACGTCTTGAGCCGGCGTGCTTCTCGCACGCGGGTTCAAGCGGGGACTGACGCGCCATGACTGCTTTTCGGAAGCCACAAGTCGCCCTCACTTCGAAAGCCGCTCCGTTCGCGATCCGTGCGGAACGTGCTGCCGACGTCGCCGCCCGTGAAGCGCTGCTGGATGCAAGCTTTGGCGAGAACCGCCACGGCCGCACCTGCCAGCGCCTGCGCGACGGACGTGCACCTGCCGCAGGCCTTGCCCTGTCGGCTGTGCGCGAGGGGACACTCGTGGGAACCGTGCGGCTGTGGCACGTCAGCGCCGGAGGCAGGCCCGCTTTGGTCCTCGGACCGCTGGCGGTGGACCCTGCCTTCCGCGAGCTCGGGATCGGCGCCGCGCTGATGCATCAAGCGCTGGCCGCCGCCCGGGCGCGCGGGCATGCCGCCGTGATCCTTCTCGGCGATGCCCCCTATTACGCCCGCTTCGGCTTCTCGCCCGAGAAGACCGGCGCATTGATGCTGCCCGGCCCGTTCGAGCGCGATCGCCTGCTGGCGATCGAATTCCAGGCCGGTGCGCTGGATGGCGTTGAGGGGATGATCGTGCCGACCGGCACGGCCCTGCCCAAACGGAGGGTAGTTCGCGCCCTCCAGGCGCACGCGGCCTAAGGGATTGCCATGATGGCGACGACTTAAGCCGCGTTCCGCGGCGATGCTCGCGCGTGCCCGTTCCTTTGGGGTTGCGCGGGCCTGAGAAACGCCCTTTAACCCGCCAACACCCCGTTCAGTCGAGGCCCACGACCATGTCCCGTCGCCTGATCTCCACCGGCTCTCCCCTCGAGAAGACTGTCGGCTACAGCCGCGCCGTGATCGACGGCGAGTTCGCCTTCGTCGCCGGAACCACCGGCTATGACTACACGACGATGACGATGCCATCAGATGTCACGAGCCAGTCACGCAACTGCTTCAAGACCATCGAAGCCGCCCTGAAGGAGGGCGGATTCGAGATGGCCGATATCGTCCGTGCGACCTACTACGTCACCGACGCCAGCTACATCGATGCCCACTTCGCCGTCTGCGGCGAGGTTCTCGGCGATATCAGGCCGGCTGCGACATTGCTGGTCGTCAGCGCCCTCGCCAAGCCCGAGATGAAGGTCGAGATCGAAGTCACCGCCAAGCGCCGCAGCGTCTGACAAGCGCCGCAGCGCCTGATCCACCCCCCCACCCTTTGTCTGCCAGCACGTTCCGGAGAAACCATCCCATGAGCCACCCCTCGCAGATCTACGCGAAGATCACTGGTCCCATCGTCATGGTCGGCTTCGGCTCCATCGGCAAAGGAACGCTGCCGATGATCGAGCGGCATCTCGACTACGACAAGTCGCGCGTCACCGTGATCGATCCCAAGGACGAGGGCCGCAAGGCGCATTGCGAGAAGCAGAACGTCCGCTTCATCCAGAAGGCCGTGACCCGGGACAATTACCGGGAGTTGCTGACCCCGCTGCTCACCGAAGGCGGCGGCCAGGGTTTTTGCGTCAATCTCTCGGTCGATACCGGCTCCACCGACATCATGGAGCTCTGCAATGAGCTCGGCGCGCTCTACATCGATACCGTCAACGAGCCCTGGCTCGGTTTCTATTTCGATTCCTCGAAGGGCCCGGAAGCGCGTTCCAACTACGCGCTTCGCGAAGTGACGCTGGCCGCCAAGAAGGCGCGCCCGGCGGGCTCGACGACGGCCGTCTCCTGCTGTGGCGCCAATCCCGGCATGGTCTCCTTTTTCGTCAAGCAGGCGCTGCTCAACGTCGCCGCCGACCTGAAGCTCAATGCCCCCAAGCCGAAGACCAAGGCCGAGTGGGCCGATTTGATGCGGCAGGCCGGCATCAAGGGCATCCACATCGCCGAGCGTGACACCCAGCGCTCCAAGTCGCCGAAAGAGCCTGATGTCTTCGTCAACACCTGGTCGGTCGAAGGCTTCCTGTCGGAAGGCGTGCAGCCGTCCGAACTCGGCTGGGGCACCCATGAAAAATGGATGCCCGAGAATGCGCGGACCCACGAAGCCGGCTGCGGCGCCGCCATCTATCTGATGCAGCCCGGCGCCAACACGCGCGTGCGCACCTGGTGCCCGACCCGCGGCGCGCAGTATGGCTTTCTCGTCACCCACAACGAGTCGATCTCGATCTCCGATTACTTCACGGTGCGCGACGCATCGGGCACAGCGGTCTACCGGCCGACCTGCCACTACGCCTACCATCCGGCCGACGATGCCGTGCTGTCGCTGCACGAAATGTTCGGCCGTGCCGCGAAGATGCAGGAAAAGCACCACATCCTCGATGAGAACGAAATCGTCGACGGCATCGACGAACTGGGCGTGCTGCTGTTCGGCCACGACAACAATGCCTATTGGTACGGCTCGCAGCTCTCCATCGAAGAGACCCGCCAACTCGCGCCCTATCAGAACGCCACCGGCCTGCAGGTGACCTCCGCCGTGCTCGGCGGCATGGTGTGGGCGCTGGAAAACCCGAACGAAGGCATCGTCGAAGCCGACGAGATGGATTTCGATCGTCTGCTGGAGATCCAGCTGCCGTATCTCGGCCCGGTGAAGGGTTACTACACCGACTGGACGCCGCTGACGGATCGTCCGGGACTGTTCCCGGAAGACATCGACACGAGCGATCCCTGGCAGTTCCGGAATGTCCTGGTGCGCTGACCTCTCAGCGCTTCCGGTTGATAGCGATGCCCGGCCTTGTGCCGGGCATTTCTTTTTGCCGACCTATTTCGCCAAGTAATCGAACGCCACGCTGCCGAGCCCGAGCGTCAGGTCCGCTTTGAAATGCAGCGCCGAGACCACCTCGCGCACCGGCAGGCGGGCGACGTCGCAGAGTGCGTGAGGAAACAGGCCGAGCGCGGCAGGGCCGGTCCATGCTTCCTTCAGCACGACGTCATCGAGATGAAACCGCACCAGCTCGCAGATCCGCGGGCTGCCGTCGACATGCGGGATGATCTTCAGGATGAAGTTCGGCGCCGCCATCGATTTCAGCACCATGTCGTGGTCGACCTTGCGGTGCTTGTAGCCCATCGTGGCCGAAGCGCAGAGGACCGAGCCGTAATGCAGCGAGCCGACCAGGACGTCGCTCTCGATCTCGATCTTGGGCCTTGCGAGCTTTTTCGGAAAGCCCCACAGCTCGCGGCCGCCGGCGATCGGGGCCTCGTCGTCCAGATACATCGCGTGGGTGTAGCCGCCCTCCTCGCCCTTGAAGCGGACCGGAATCACCTGCCCGGTTTCGGTGTAGTCGCCGAATCCGGTCGAGTCGGGCATGCGGATGAATTCGTATTTCACCACCGGCTCCGCCACCTCGAGCGGCTCGGGCACGATGGCGGCGAGGGCTTCGGGATCGGTCCTGTAGGTGATGATGAAATATTCGCGGTCGAAGAAGCGATATGGCCCCGGCGGGAATGCCGGGTTGGTGAGCGGCATCGAATAAGCGGTGCGGCGGACGTCTTCGATCTTCATGGGAGGCCCCATCTGTCGTTGGCGCGACAGATTATGGAACGGGCCGTCTGCCGAGGCGAGATCAAATGCGCGTCACAATACGCCGGCCGCCGGGCTACTTCTCCTTGATCGGCGGCGCGATCTTCTCCGCGGGCGCCGCCGGCAGTGCCGGCTTGGTCGCCGCACCCTGCGTCTGCGGATCGGGGCGCGCGGGCTCGGGGGCCGGCGTGGTCGGCCGGTCGCCACCGGGCTTGGCCTGCGCGGGCGTCTTGTCCTGATCGCTGGACGGCGTGCCCTGGAGCGGTTGCGTCGCCTGCGCCGTCTGCGTCCGGCTTTCGGCCCGGATCTGCGCCAGCGATAGACCTGACACCACGACGCCTGCTGCGAACAGCGAGCAGGCGATCATCAGGTCGCGTTTCAGTCTGCGCTTGTCATTTGGGCCGGGCATGTCGATCACCGCCTTTGTCCGCGGGACCAACGAACTTGCCCGACTGCGGTTCCATGGCGGACGAGGCGGGAACCGTGCCTTCGCGCGCCAAAACGCCACGCTCAGTCGGAGGTGTTGACTTCCGCGTGGCGGACGCCCGGCAGGTGCTGGAGATCGGTCGCCACCGCGTTCAGCTCGTTCGGATCGACTGCGGTCGCAACCAGCTTTGCGACAATCTCGATCAGGTCATCCCCAGTCTCAACCACGTCGATATCGGCCACCGGATATTTCGCGGCCTCCAACTTGTCGACGAGACGGTCGCGCATGTCGGGCAGGGCGTCGGCCGCGACGGCGAGCTTGAAATAGTAGGTCGCCTCCGAGGTCTTCTCGTTCAGCGGAATGCGGTTGATGGCGTTGACCAGCGGGCGCAGCATGGTGTTGCCGGCGATGACGAACACGGTCAGCGCGGCCGCCTGCGCGACCATGTCCGCGCCGGCACAGGAGCCGACGGCGGCCGAGGCCCACAGCGTCGCCGCGGTGTTGAGCCCGCGCACGTCCATGCCCTGCTTCATGATGACGCCGGCGCCGAGGAAGCCGATGCCCGAGACAACATAGGAGATCACGCGGACCGCACCGTCGGCGCCGGTCAGGTGCATGGCGAGATCGACGAAGGCGGCAGCACCGACCGCGACCAGCACGTTGGTGCGCAGACCCGCGGTGCGCTGGCGGTACTGCCGCTCGGCGCCGATCAGCGTGCCCAGCACGAAGGCTGTGAACAGGCTGACCAGCGTGTCGGCGAAGTCAGCAATCTGGAAGGTCGTCAAAAACCGCATGGTCCCTCGCACGGGTTGGCACACGATCTATGCGAGAGTGCCGACGAGGTCAATTTGAACGGGCACCGGCTGTGGAAGCCGATGCCCGGTCGTCTTGCTTTCTCCGCCTTAATGAGCGGCCGCGAGCAACATCTGCTGGGGCGGCGTGTAGTTCAGCACGGTGCCGCCGTTGCCGTCGGAGGCGAGCACGAAGGACGAGGCCGAGTATTGCGCCAGCAGGGCCCAGGAGTAGCTCTGGCCGCCGTCGGTCGTGACCGTCAAATTGTTCGCGCCGTCGACATCGACACTGCTGACCACCGTGTTGCGGAAGTCGATGGTGTCATCGGCGCCGAAATTGGCGATCGAGCCGGTCAGACCCGCCGGCGTGTCCAGCACCAGCGCTGCGCCGTCGGAGCCGCCGAAATCGACGTTCTGGAGCAGGCCGCCGGCGTAGACATGCTCGCTGCCGCCATCCAGATGCGCGTTCGAGACGTTGCCGC
This sequence comes from Bradyrhizobium sp. S3.7.6, assembly GCF_054061875.1. Lineage (NCBI taxonomy): Bacteria > Pseudomonadati > Pseudomonadota > Alphaproteobacteria > Hyphomicrobiales > Nitrobacteraceae > Bradyrhizobium > Bradyrhizobium sp. S3.7.6. The sequence continues at coordinate 8,790,143 of NZ_JBSSEQ010000001.1, forward strand.
CCGCCCCGACATCCTGCTCGCCACCGCCGCTGACCGTCGTTGCGGTCGCAGCGCCTGCGACGAACTGATAGCCGCCATTGATCGTCGCGCTGCCGTCGGTAGCGCCGGCGTCCACGTACTGGAAGCCGCCGGCTGCGATCGTCGTGCCCGTTGTCGCGCCACCGGAGCCGACATATTGCCGCCCACCGGCATTGATGACGGTGCCGGCAGCGTGGCCATTGCCGAGCACCTGCTGATCGCCGTCGAGCACGGTGTCGGTGACGGTACCTTGGTAAACATCCTGGTAGCCACCCGCCGCGACCGTCGTTCCGGCGGCCCTACCGCCCTGATAGACGTGTTGGGAGCCGCCACTCGCGACGAGGACGCCATTCGCCGTGCCGTAATCGTATTGATTGCCGCCGGCGCCCACCGTCGTGCCCGTCGCCGTTCCGCTCAGATATTGCGTTCCGCCGTCGATCGTCGAGTTGACGTCGCGGCCGCCGGCGGCAACGGACTGCTGTCCGCCAGCCTTGATCGTGGTGTGGGCCGAGGTGCCGTTAGCGTAGACCTGCCCGAAACCGTACAACAGGGTATCTGTCGCACGCCCACCGGCGCGGATGTCCTGATAGCCGCCGGCTTCGATCATCGCGCCGGTCGTGCCGGTGCCAAAAACATGCTGCTGGCCGCCGTTCTTGACCACCGATCCGGTCGAGATGCCGTAGTCTTCTTCGATTCCGTTGCGCAAGACGGTCGCCCCGACCGAGGTGCCGCGGACAACAAGGCTCGGGTTGAAGGACGAGGAGGCCGCCGCGACGATCGCGTTCTCAAGTGAGGCGCCGCTCGCTAGCGTGTAGCCAAAGGCGAGAGGGATCGATTGCGACACGCCGGTATTGCCGGCGGCGTCGCGCAGACGGGCCGTCACATAGGAAAGTCCGGTTGCCGGAGACAGATTGTCCAGCCGCCAGGTGCCGTCGGCGGCGCTGGTGACTGCGTGATCCGTTGGACCAAACGACAAGGTGAGCGCGGAGGTCGCGTCAGCCAGGTCGAGCGTGCCCCGGACGGTGATCGAAAAGGGCGTTGCATCGGAATTTTCGATGCTCGTGATCGCGAGGACGGGGGCGGTCGCATCGACCGTAAAGGTGAATGCGGGCCCGGGGTTGCTATGGTTGCCCAGGCTATCCGTGGCGGTCGCGGCGTAGCTGTAGGTCGAGCCGTCCTGGAGGCCGGACACGCCGAGGCTCCAGCTGCCGTCGCTGCCAACCGTGGTGACGCCAACGACGGAATTGTCGCCGGCATTCGTGACCGTGACGGTGTCTCCGGCATTGCCGGAGCCGGACAGGGTCGTCATCCCGCCATGGAAGTGCGCCGCGTTGATGTAATTGTTGCCGTCCGCACCCGGCGTCACGTCCGCATCGACGATCGTCAGGGCCGGAGGCGTGCGGCTGATCGTATATTGCGTGGTGGTCGAATTCGGCGCGGTGAGGAAAACATCCTCGCCGGTCGAGGAGTTGCTCGTTGTCCACTCCACCACCACGTCGGCTTTTCCGTCTCCATTGAGGTCACCGACGGTGATTCCGTTGGCGCCCGAAGCGAGCGGCAACGTCACCGCCGGGCCGAACGTGCCGTCACCGCGACTGTAGAAGGTCGAAAGCGTATTGTTGCTGCTAGCGACCACGGCGAGGTCCGTTTTACCGTCGCCATTGAAGTCCGCGGCCGCCAAGTTCCAGATGGGCGCCGGTGTCAGGAAGGTCTGTGGCGACGCGAAGGTGCCGTCGCCGTTGCCGAGCAGGATCGCAATCGAGTTGTTGGTTCCGAGTGCAAGATCAAGCTTGCCGTCGCCGTTGAAGTCGCCGCTGATCGTTCTGGATGAGGTGCCGGCCGTGATCGGGGATTGGAACGTGCCATCCCCGTTGCCAAGCCGCACGGCAACCGGCGAACTTGACGAGTCCTGCACAAGCAGATCGATCTTTCCATCGCCGTTGAAATCTCCGCTTGCGAAGGCGTTGGAGGCATTCGTGGCAATGGGCGATCCGAAAGAACCATCGCCGTTACCGAGCAGCAGCGACGTGCCGATGTTGTTCGACATGATCACGTCGGCCCTGCCGTCGCCGTTGAAGTCGGCAAACGCCCTGATATTGCCGCCAGTGCTGCCACCCGTCGCATACTTCGTCGCCGCCGCGAACGTGCCGTCGCCATTGCCCAGCCTGACGTCCAGGGTCCCGGTGAAGATGTTGCCCATCAGGACGTCCAGCTTGCCGTCGCCGTTGACGTCGCCGAGTCGAATCGACGATTCCAGCTCCGAGGCGCCGGTCAGCGAGGTTTGCTTGAACTGGCCCGTGCCGTCATTGGTCCTGACACATCGAGAAAATATGCGGAAGCGCTGACGGTTCGGATGTACACCATATCCTGCTTGCCATCGCCGTTGACGTCGCCGACCGCCGCCGTGTTGATGATGCTGAAGCGCGGGCCGGCCATCTGCGACTCGGACTGGAATGGCCCGATATAATAGCCGCTGGAATCGTGCACATTGGTGCCGGTCAGTTGCAGCCCCAGCGAACCGCTGCCCGAGCCGGTGTTGACCGTGACCGTGTAGCTCGCGCCGTTGCTGCCAGCCACCGGCGTGATGTCCGTGATGCCGGCACCATTGATGCTCCCCGTCGTGGCGAGGGTGAACTGATCGACCGTGACGCCGGACACCGGCTTCGAAAAGGTGACGGTGTAGTGCACGACGGACGCGTCGGTCGACGACGGATCGGTGCCTGTGATGCTGACGAGCGTCGGAAGATCGGGGATGAGTGGCATGGGGATTCCCTGGCGTGGCGCTTGATGCGAGGATTCGAATTGCACGCCGGCTCCGGACAGGCCGACGCCAAGCGCAACTGATCGCGCGGCAGCAATTCGAAATTGCACGCCGTGCTCTCTACATCTGCGACCCTACAGGGACTGCTTGTCGGTTATGTTACACATTAACGATAAACAACATAACGCAGGGAGCCTGTGCCTCGCAGAAACCGGTCCCTCGCAAGATCGACAGACGATCCATGCGAGAGTTGCGCCGCGGTCAATTTGAACGGGCATCGGCGCTATGGAAGCCAATGCCCGTCCGTCTTGGTTTTGCCTGCCTTAGTGAGCGGCCGCGAGCAAGGTCTGCTGTGGCGGCACATAGCTCAGCATCGTTCCGCCGTTGCCGTCGGCCGCGAGCACGAAGGACGAAGCTGCGTACTGCGCCAGCAGCGCCCAGGAGTAGCTCTGGCCGCCGTCGGTCGTGACCGTCAGATTGTTCGCGCTGTCGACATCGACACTACTGACCACCGTGTTGCGGAAGTCGATGGTGTCGTCAGCGCCGAAATTGGCGATCGCGCCAGACAGGCCCGTCGGCGCGTCGAGCACCAGCGTTGCGCCGTTCGAGCCGCCGAAATCGACGTTCTGGAGCAGGCCGCCGGCGTAGACATGCTCGCTGCCGCCGTCGAGATGCGAGTTCGAGGCGATGCCGCCCGCCCCCACTTCCTGCTCGCCACCACCGCTGACGGCTGCGGCGGTCGCAGCACCTGCGACGAACTGATAGCCGCCATTGATCGTCGCACTGCCGTCGGTGGCGCCGGAGTCCACATACTGGAAGCCGTCGGTCTCGATGGTCGTGGCGGTGGTTGCGCCGCCCGAACCGACATATTGCCGCCCGCCGGCATTGATGGTGGTGCCGGTGGCATGGCCGTCCGTGAGCACCTGCTGCTCACCGTCGAGCACGGTGTTGGTGACTGTCCCCTGGGAAACGTCCTGATAGCCGCCCGCCGCAACGGTCGTGCCATCCGCACTGCCGCCCTGATAGACATGCTGGATGCCGCCGCTCTCGACAAGAACCGCGATAGACGTCCCGTAGTCGTACTGAACGCCGCCTGCGCCAACGGTCGCGCTCGTCGTTGACCCGACGATGTACTGCCGGCCACCAGCGATGGTCGCACCGCTGTCGGTGGCGCCGGCGTCGACATACTGGAAGCCGCCGATCGCGATGGTCGTATTGGTGGTCGCGCCACCGGAGCCGACATATTGCCGGCCACCGGCATTGATGACGGTGCCGGCAGCCTGGCCACCGGCAAGCACCTGCTGATTGCCGGCGAGCACGGTGTTGGTGGCCGTCCCCTGGTAGACGTCCTGATAGCCGCCCGCAGCAACGGTGGTGCCGCTGGCACTGCCGCCCTGATAGACGTGTTGGGAGCCGCCGCTCTGGACCATTGCGCCGGTCGCTGTGCCGTAATCGTATTGATTGCCACCCGAGCCGATCGTGGCATTCGCGCTGCTGCCCGTCACATATTGCGTACCGAAGACAGTCGCATCGTGGTCGGCGCCGGCCGTGCTTTGGGTGCCAAGAGCCTCGATGACGGTGCCGTAGGTGCTGCCGTTGACGTAGATGTTCTGGAGTCCGCCCGACTTGATCGTGGTGTGGATCGCCGTGTTGCCGACCGTTTGCGTGCCATAAAGCACCGTGTCCTTGGCGGTCCCCTGGAAGCTCACGAGCTGAGTGGCGCCAGCCTGCACCAGGGTCCCGGTCGCCGTGCCGTATTCGAGCCCTTGGCTCCCACCATTGTATATCGTTGCCCCGGTCGAGGTCCCGCGGACGATTTCGCCCGCGCCAGAGAGAACGATCGCGCCGGTCTCCGCGGCGTTGGAATCCACGGTGAAGAAACTGTCGACAACCACCGCGTTGGCGAGCTGCGTGCTGGAGACAAGCGTATAGTTGCCCCTGATGAGCGTATAGGTCGGCGAGGCGCCGACATTGCCTGCGGCATCCGAGAATCTAGCCACGATCGTCGTCAATCCGTATGGCACGACCTGGCTATTGAACTGCCACGATCCGGTCGCGCTGGAGACGATCACGTCGGTCCCTCCAATCGAGACGGTCACCTGCGCCGGCACGTCGGTCGTCCCCTGCAGGGTGACCTTCGGGTTTGACACCGACGAGTCGGCCGACAAATTGATGCCCGTGATCCCGAGCGATGCGGTCGCATCGACCGTGAAGGTGAACGCCGGGCCGACGCTGCTGTTGCCGTGGGAGTCGGTCGCAGCCGCGACATAGCTGTAAGTGGTGCCGTCCTGCAGGCCGGACACGCCGAGGCTCCACGTGCCGTTCTGGCCGACCGTGGCCGTGCCGACGACTGCGTGAGTCATGGCGTCGGTGACCGAGATGGTGTCGCCGGCATTGCCGGTGCCGGCCAACATCGTCGCCCCACCATGGAAATGCGCCGCGTTGATGTAATTGTTGCCGTCGGCGCCGAGCGTGACGTCCCCGTCGGTGATGGTCAGCGCCGGCGACGTCCGCGCGATCGTGTACGCCGGTCCCGTCTCGCTGGATGAACCGGTCAGCAGGATATCGGTGCCCGAACTTTGAGTGAAAGGATTGGTGCCGAATTGATATCCGACCAGAACGTCGGCCTTGCCGTCGCCGTTCAGGTCACCGACGCCGATCTGCCCGGCGGTCTTGTCGAGCGGCGAGATCCTCACTTGCCCGAACGTGCCGTCGCCGTGACCGAAGAAGGTCGAGAGCGTGTTGTTGGTTCCGACGACCACGAGATCAGCCACGCCATCGCCGTTGATGTCGGCGACCGCGCCGGATCCGATCGTACCCGCCGCCTGAAGAGTCGTCCCGGACGAGGTGAAAGTACCGTCGCCGTTGCCGAGCAGGATCGAGATTGTGGCGCTGCTGACGGCCGCCATGTCGAGCTTGCCGTCACCGTTGAAATCGCCGGTGAGGACAGATGTCGCCGTCTTGACCGGGGACGACGGAGCCTGGAACGTGCCGTCACCATTGCCGAAGCTCAGCGCTATTGCCAGATTGGTCGAATTCCTCGTCACGAGGTCGAGCTTGCCGTCTCCATTGAAGTCGCCATAGGCGATGGAGCCGACGCCGAGATTCGTGGTGATGGCAGTCCCAAACGTACCGTTGCCATTTCCTGGCAGGACCGTGCTGCCGACGACGATGTCGAGCACGCCATCGCCGGTCACGTCGATCACTTTAGGTGTTTGATAGACGCCGCTGCCGGCGGAATAGCTCGTGTTGGCCCCGAACGTGCCGTTACCGTTGCCGAGACGAACAGTCACGGTACCGTCGAGGGTGACCTGTGCGATGTCCAGCTTGCCGTCGCCATTCAGATCGGCAAGCGCCAGCAAGGGCAATAGGCCTGGGCTCGAGGTGTTCGAGGCTGAGGAGAAGTGACCGGTGCCGTCGTTCAGCGCCACGCTGACGTAGCTCGGGTTGACGAAAAAGTTTGTCCCCATCACGACGTCCAGCTTCCCGTCTCCGTTGACGTCGCCGATCGCGAAGGACGTCGGGCTGTTTACGGTCAGCTTCGATTCGGATTGGTACGGTCCGACATAGTAACCATTGGTATCGTGGACGTTGCTTCCCGTGAACTGGAGCGCCACCGAGCCGGAGCCGAATCCGGTATTCACCGTGACCGTATAGCTCGAAAGGTTGCTGCCGGCGACCGGTGTCACGTCGGTGATGCCCGCGCCGCCGATGCTGCCACTCGTTGCAAGGCTGAACTGATCAATCGTGACGCCAAGAACAGGCTTCGAGAACGTGACGGTGTAGTGCACCGTTCCGGCGTCGGTCTGGGTCGGATCGGTCGCTGTGATGCTGGTGATGGTCGGAAGATCGGGGATGACGGGCATCTGAATTCCCTGCGGTGGCGCGTGTTGATGCGGGGATTCGAAATGCACACTGGCCCCGGACAAACCGGCGCCAGGCACATTCGATCGCGCGGCAGCAATTCGAAATTGCACGCCGTGCTCTCTACATCTGCGACCCTACAGAGGCTGCTTGTCGGTTATGTTACACGATAACAAAAATAACATAACAGGGAGAGGCTGTGGATAGTCGGCCTCATAGCTCCAGTAGACCGCCGTCCCCATTTTCGTCGGCGAAGGCCAGCAGCGTGCCCTTGGCGTTCCAGGCAATCGCGGCGACCGGAGGCGTGCCATTGCGGCGAACGAGGATCTCGGCGCCGTCCTCGAGCCGCACCATCAGCACGGTGCCATCGCTGTAGCCGGCGGCGAGGATGTCGTTCTTCGGATGGCAGGCGACCACGGACACGCGCGCCTGCAGGGGCGCGAGCATCGCGGGCTCCTTGCCCATCGGGCCGTCCTTGCTGCCGAACGGCCAGATGATGACTGTGTCGGCACCCGAAGTCGCCAATCCTTTGCCGCCCGCGCTCCATGACATCGAGCGGACGCGGCCGGGATAGCCGGTCATGCGCATGTGCCTGTTGTCGGCAAGCCGCCAGCCGTGCAGCGCCGCCTCGTGCATCGTGGTGACCAGGAACTTGTTGTCCGGGCTGAAGGTGACGCCGAGATGCGAGCCGGCCCAGGGCAGGAATTCGGCCGATCCTTCCATGTTCGGAAACCACAGCGTCGCGCCGTTGTAATGGGCAATCGCGAGCCGCAGGCCCTTCGGCGCGAACGCGAGACCGCCGACGGTCGAGGGCACCTCGAGCGACTTCTCCTCGGTCTTGCCGCTCTTGACGGTGGCCGTCTTGCCGGCCGACCAGGCATAGGCCCCGTCGGGATGCAGCGCCACCGCGTCGATCCAGCGCCGCTTCGGATCGGTGGCGAGCAGCGTCACCTCACCCTTGGCGTCGAGCGACACGACCTTGCCATCGTCGCCGCCCATCATGAGGCGCTTGCCGTCGGAGGCGGTCGACAGAATGCCGCTACTATGCACGGCGACCGTCGTGATCTCGCCCTTGGCGTCGACGAACGCGACATTCTCCTCGCCGCCGACGAAGGCGGCGCGGGGCCCAAGGAAATACACCGAGGTCACGCCCATCCCGAGCGTAACAGGCTTGACGCGATCGGTGACGGAGACGATCGAGGCGGAATCGGGGGCCGGCGTAAACTCTTTCATCACGAGACGATGCAGCTCTCAAAACCCTCGCGAATGGCCTTTTCCGGCAATTCGCGACCGATGAAGACGAGGCGGCTCTGGCGCGGCTCGCCGTCCTTCCATTTCCGCTGGTGGTTGCCCTCCAGCATCATGTGAACGCCCTGGAAGACGTAGCGGTCATCGTCGTCGTGGAACGCAAGGATGCCCTTGGAGCGCAAAATCTTCCCGCCCTCCACCTGCACCAGGTTCTGGAGCCAGGGCATGAACATGTTCGGATCAAGCGGCTTGTCGGTCTTGAGCGAGAGCGACTGCATGTCCTCGTCGTGATAGTGCTTCAGGCCGTGGCCGTGATCATGGTGGTGATGGTCGTGGCCGTGATGATCATGGTCATGGTCATGATCATCGGCATTTAAAAAGTCCGGCTCGATGTCGAGGATGCGGTCGAGGTCGAACGCGCCGCGGTCGAGCACGTCAGCCAAGGCCACCGAGCAGCGCTCGGTGCGGTGCAGCTTCGCATAGGGATTGATGGCGCGGATGCGGGCCTCGACCTCGGCAAGCTCCGGCTTGGTGACGAGATCGGTCTTGTTGAGCACGATGACATCGGCGAAGGCGATCTGGTTCTTGGCCTCGGGCGCATCCTTGAGCCGGTCCGACAGCCATTTGGCGTCGGCAACCGTGACGACGGCGTCGAGCCGCGCGTTCTTCTGCACGTCCTCGTCGACGAAGAAGGTCTGGGCGACAGGCGCGGGATCGGCAAGGCCGGTGGTCTCGACGATGATGGCGTCGAACTTGCCCTTGCGCTTCATCAGGCCGTCCATGATGCGCACGAGGTCGCCGCGCACGGTGCAGCAGATGCAGCCATTGTTCATCTCGAACACTTCCTCATCGGCGCCGATGATGAGGTCGTTGTCGATGCCGATCTCGCCGAATTCGTTGACGATGACGGCGTATTTCTTGCCGTGGTTTTCCGACAGGATGCGATTCAAAAGCGTGGTCTTGCCGGCACCGAGATAGCCGGTCAGCACGGTCACGGGAATTTTCGGGGAAGTCGCTTCAGACATAAGAACTCCGACATCGGGCTTTTCCGCGCGACGCGAGGCGGGGTGGCCCCCTGCCCTAGTGGTCAAGCGCGCTGGTCAGGGCCTTTATATTGTGCCTGACCATGTCAATGTAAGTGGGGGCAAGCCCCTTTTCGCCCGTCAGACCGTCCGAAATCAGGGTCCCGCCGACCTTGGCCCCGGTCTCGGCCGCGATCCGCCGGATCAGACGGTCATCACTGATGTTTTCCAGGAACACGGCCGGGATCTTTTGGGCCTTGATCTGGCCGATGATGGCGGCGATGTCCCGCGCGCTGGGCTCGGTCTCCGTGGAGACCCCCAAGGGGGCCACGAACTGGACACCATATTCGGCGGCGAAATAGCCGAAGGCGTCGTGGGTGGAGATCACCTTGCGCCGCTCCGGCGGGATTTTCGCCGCGGCCTCCCGCACCTCGCGGTCGAGCGCTTCGAGCTTGTCCAGATAGGCCTTTGCCCGGGCGCGGAAGAACTCGGCGTCGTCAGGGTCGGCCGCAGCCAGCGCATTGGCGATGTCGCTCACGTAGATCCTGGCGTTGGGGACGGACTGCCAGGCATGTGGATCCGCGGCCGAGCCGAGCTTCAGCGGTGCGATGCCGGCACTCACGGTGACCACCTGCGCCTTGCTTCCTGCGGACTGCACCAGACGGGGCAGCCAGCCTTCGAGGCCGAGCCCGTTGACGATGACGAGCTTTGCATCCGCAATCCGCTTCGCATCGCTTGGCGCGGGCGTGTAGACGTGGACGTCGCTGTCGGGGCCGACCAGCGTCGTGACGTCGACCCGATCGCCGCCAACGTTCCGGACGAAATCGCCGAGGATCGAGAAACTCGCGACGACATTGAGCCGCTCAGCCGCATGCAGCGGCGAGGCGATCAGCAGGAGCACACAAAGCAGGAGGCGCCGCATCGTCACGCCTCCAGATGCCGGCCGGGAAACATCTGCCGGACGATGCCGCCGACGCGGCCGAACAGCACCGAGACGATGTAGAGCACCGTCGCCACCAGAATGATCGCAGGCCCCGACGGCACGCGGGTCTGGAACGACAGCACGAGGCCCGCATAGCCCGAGACGGCGGCAGCGACGACGGCGATGCAGATCATGACAGTGAGATCGCGCGACCAGAACCGGGCAATGCCGGCCGGCAGGATCATCAGGCCCACCGCGAGCAGCGTGCCGAGCGCCTGAAAGCCGTTGACGAGGTTGATCACGACGAGCGCGAGGAAGGCGAGATGCGCGGGGCCGCCGGCACGGCTGACGGTGCGCAGGAACAAGGGATCGACGCTCTCGATCACCAGCGGGCGATAGATCACCGCGAGCACCAGCAGCGTGACCGTGGCGTTGAAGGCCACCACCAGCAGCGTCTGGTCGTCCATCGCGAGGATGTTGCCGAACAGCACGTGCAAGAGGTCGATGTTGGTGCCCTTGATCGAGACGATGGTCACACCCAGCGCCAGCGAGGCCAGATAGAAGGTCGCAAGCGAGGCGTCCTCCTTGAGCCCGGTCGAACGCGCGACCACGCCGGCGAGGATCGCAACCGCAAATCCTGCAACCAGGCCGCCGGCGGTCATCGCGAACAGATTGAGGCCGGAGAGCAGGAAGCCGACGGCAGCGCCGGGCAGGATCGCATGCGCCATGGCATCGCCGACGAGGCTCATTCGCCGCAGCATCAGGAACACGCCGATCGGCGCACCCGCCAGCGACAGCGCGATCACGGCGGCGAGCGCGCGCCGCATGAACTCGAATTCGGTGAACGGGCCGATCAGCGCGTCATAGATCATCTGCGATCACGCCGCCCGCGAGCGTCCGTCCTCGGCGCAAGCCGTGGCACTATCGTCAAAAGCCTCGCACATCCGCATCGCGACCAGCAGGTTTTCCGGCGTCAGCACCTCCGCCGTCGGCCCCCAGGCCACGGGACCGCGCGCCAGCACCAGTGTTTCGGTGAAATGGTTGCGCACCATTTCCATGTCGTGCAGCGCGGCGAGCACGGTGCGGCCCTCGCCGTGCCAGTGCTTCACCAGCGCGAGCAGATCGGCCGTGGTCTTGCTGTCGATCGCGTTGAAGGGCTCGTCGAGCACGATCAGGCGCGCGTCCTGGAGCAGCACGCGCGCGAACAAGATGCGCTGCATCTGCCCGCCCGAGAGCGTTCCGATGGGGCGGTTCTCGAAGCCGTTGAGGCCGACGGAAGCGATCGCGCGCAGGATCTTCTCCCGCGCAGCCTTGCCGATGCCCCCGAACAGGCCCGCGTCGCGCCACAGCCCGGTGCCGACGAAGTCGAACACCGAGATCGGGAAGCTGCGGTCGATCTCCGCGCTCTGCGGCAGATAGGCGATATCGCGGCTATCGAGCCCGCCGAGATGGATGCTGCCGTCGAGCGGCCGGAGGATGCCGACGATGCCGCGCAACAGCGTCGACTTGCCGGCGCCGTTCGGGCCGATCACGGCTACCAGCGCACCGGAGGCGACCTCGCCGTTGAGATGATGCACGGCCGGATGCCGGTCGTAGCCGAGCGTGACATTATGGAAGTGCACGGCCGCCATGGTCACCTCATCGCCAGGAAGACCACGCCCCAGAGCACGGCACAGACGGCAAGCGCGGCCGCGAGGCGGCCGGCCATGGTCATGCGCAGGATCGACCAGGGCGCGTCCTGGGCCGGATGGGGCGAGGCCGCATCATGGACATGGGCGTGGGTATGATCGTGTCCATGCGAATGCCCGTCGCCATGAGAATGGTCATGGGACTGGCCATGAACGTGGTCGTGGTGATGAGCGTGGGACGCGGCGGGAACCATGCCAGCGACGTTATATTATAACATTACCCCTGTCCACGGCCGGCTCAAGGCTTGCCGATCACCATCGCGATGGCTGCGGCGACGAACGGGAACGGCACCGAGACGGCGCAGCGGAACCAGACGAACCGGGCCGGCATGAACGGGATTTCCCATAAAATCACCCGCTGGAAGGCAAATAAGGCCCAGGCGACGACATAGGCAACCACCTGCGGTACCCCACCGCCCGACTTCAGCGCCACCGTGCCGATGGAGAAGCCGATCACGGGTCCGCCGGGCGTGGCGGCGCCGGCGACCACGGCGGTCGCAACCCCGAGCCAGCCACTGTCCGGCCCGAGCCAGCCGGTGATCACCTCCTGCGGGATGATGGCGGCGATGTAGCCGGAGCCGATCACCCCGAGCGCGATGCGCGGCACGATGTTGATGAAGTCCATGGAGCCTTCGCGGAGCGAGGCCTTGAACACCGGTGGGCCGCGGCGAAAGGCGATCAGGCCGACGCCGAACACCGAGCCCCACAACAGGATGTCGATCAGAAGCGCGGCGCTCAATTCTCGTCGTCCTTCGCGGCCGGCTGCGGATAGATCCGAACATAGACGAAGCGGCCGAGCGCGCCGGCGAGCACCGGCAGCGGCAGCGAGATCAGGATCCGCCACAGCGTGAAGTCGGTGCCCATGATCGGGATTTCCCAGGCCACCGCGCGGCCGTAGCCGATCAGGGTCCAGCTCACGACCATGGCGATGGTGGCGCCGAAATCGGCGCCGACGGCGAGCAGCGCGCTCGCCACAGGATAGGCGGTGAAGGGTCCGCCCGGCAGGATCGCACCGAAGGCGGTGCCGATCAAAAGGCCCATCAGGCCGGATTTCGGCCCGAGCGAGCGCGAGACTTTTTCGTGCGGCAGGATTTCGGAGATGAAGGCCCCGAGCAGGCAGCCGGCCAGCACGCGCGGCAGGATGCCGCCGAACAGCGAGAGGTCGTGCGTGAGAATCTCCAGGACACCGTCCGTGCCATCACGCCGCCAGACCAGGCCCGCGCTCACCGCCACCAGCACCGCGATGATGATGGTCGACCAGCCGATCGGCTCGCGCACACGCCCCGGCCGCGGCTCGGACTCCGCGTCCTCGGCAGGCGCCGGATTGTTCGGGGAAGGCTCTGACAACGGGCTCGGTGGGCTCGAGGGTGATGCCCATCCTGATTAAGGGCGCCGCCCATGCGATGCAAACAGTACGATGGCGGGAAGCGATGCGCACCTCGCGCAGGGCCATGCGAAGCAGCAGTCGAATTCCGCACAGCAAAAAGGCGGTCGCGCATGCGACCGCCTTTTCGAGTTCGTCATCCCGGAGCGGCGACGCCGCACCCGGAAAGTGTGATGGCTCAGGCCTTGTCGAACAGGGACTCGACGTATTCCCAGTTCACGAGGTTCTCGACGAACGCCTTCAGATAGTCCGGACGGCGGTTGCGATAGTCGATGTAGTAGGAGTGCTCCCAGACGTCCACGCCGAGGATCGGGGTGGCGCCGTGCACCAGCGGATTCTCGCCGTTCGGGGTCTTGGCGATCTCGAGCTTGCCGTTCTTGACCTGGAGCCAGGCCCAGCCGGAGCCGAACTGGCCAACGCCGGCCGCCTGGAAGTCCGTCTTGAACTTCTCGAAGCCACCGAGGTCCTCGTTGATCTTCTTCTCGAGCTTGCCCGGCAGCTTGGTGCCGCCGCCATTGGGCTTCATCCAGCTCCAGAAGTGGATGTGGTTGTAGTGCTGGCCGGCATTGTTGAACACGGCCGGGTTCTTGCCGAACGAGCCCTTGACGATCTCCTCAAGGGACTTGCCTTCCCATTCGGTGCCCTTAAGCGCGTTGTTGCCGTTGGTGACGTAGGCCTGATGATGCTTGTCGTGGTGGAATTCCAGCGTCTCCTTCGACATGAACTGGCCGAGGGCGTCATAGGCGTAAGGGAGTGGGGGCAGCGTAAAGGTCATGGGTTGTTGTCCGCGACTGATGGGGAACTGGCTTAACGGGGACTCTTATAGAAGGTTCCACCGCCGTTAAATACCGCCAATTTGCGAAATTGCGTGATGCGGCCGATTGGCCGGATTGCATAAAATCGACGCATGTGGGGCGCGCTTCGACAGGCCGTAAAATATCATTGCCTTTGAGGCGCTTATGGCGGAACGAACGCACCATGGCGCGGAGATGCAAAAGAGAAAGCAATGAGCATCGAGATCGACATCCTGAACGGCGACGCTTCGTGGCGGATCGCACAGCCCCTGCTCAGTGCGGTCTGGGGACGCGACGCCGCCGAGAAGCCGTCGTGGAGCCACGTTAAATGGGCCAATGCCGACCTTCGCGTGCTGATCGAGACGCCCGAGGACGGCCTCGTCTGCCACGTCGGCATCTACTTCCGTACCGTCACCTGGAATGGACAGAAGGTTCACATCGGCGGCATCGGCGGGGTCTGCACCCGCGAGGACCGGCGCGGCCGCGGCTACGCGACCATGGCGATCGACGCAGCCATCCACACCATGCGCGCCAACGAGGCGGTCCGTTTCGGGCTGCTGTTCTCCGAATCGAACAATTTTGCGTTCTACGAGGCCCGCAGCTGGCTCCCCTTCAAGGGCGAGGTCTATTGCGAGCAGCCGGAGGGTCGGATCCGCTTCGACTACATGGCGCCCTACGTCTTCAACATCGTCCGCGCGCCGACGCTGGGCACCATCGACCTATGCGGCCTGCCCTGGTGAGCCCTGCGTGAGGGGAGGACTGGCGCGAAGATGCTGCGCCAGATAAGATGTCGATCGTCATCCAATATTCCGCCCGGTGAACATGACGATCGACGCCTCCGCAGACGCCGCGCCGCCACGTGCACCGGTCGCTTCCCCCATTGCGAGCCTGTTGACGGCGCCGATCCTGCCGACACTGCTGCGGCTCGCGATCCCCAACATGATCGCGATGGTCGGCAGCACGCTGGTTGCGATTGCCGAGACCTCCTATATCGGCCGGCTCGGCACCATTCCGCTGGCGGCGATCGCGCTGGTGTTTCCGTTCGCGATGCTGACGCAGATGATGAGCGCGGGCGCGATGGGCGGCGGCGTTTCGTCCGCGATCAGCCGCGCGCTCGGCGCAGGCGATCGTGACCGCGCCGCGACGCTGGCGCTGCACGCCGCCATCATCGGCCTCTGCGGCGGACTGTTCTTCACGGTGATGATGCTCGCCTTCGGCCGCAGCTTCTTCACGCTGCTCGGCGGACGCGAGCGCGTGCTCGAGGAAGCCAGCGGCTATTCGCAAATGCTGTTCTCCGGCGCGGTCGCGATCTGGCTCGTCAACACGCTGGCCTCGGTGATCCGCGGCACCGGCGACATGCGCCTGCCTTCGATGATTCTGATCGGGGCGAGCGCGCTCCAGATCGCGCTCGGCGGCACGCTGGGGCTCGGCCTATTCGGCTTGAAGCAATTCGGCATGCCGGGTGTCGCTGCCGGCCAGTTGATCGCCTTCACCTGCGCGGCGATCTTCTTCCTCTGGTATCTCCTGTCCGGCCGCAGCCGGCTGCCGCTGAAGGTCCGCACCTTCCATTTCGAACGCGCGATGTTCCTGGACATCCTCAAGGTCGGCGCGGTCGCCTGCCTGTCGCCGCTCCAGACCGTGCTCACGATTCTGATCTTCACAAAAATCCTCGCGACCTTCGGCACCGAGATGCTGGCCGGCTACGGCATCGGGTCACGGCTGGAATTCCTGCTGATCCCGATCACCTTCGCCTTCGGCATCGCCTCGGTGCCGATGGTCGGCATGGCGATGGGCGCCGGGCATGTGAAACGCGCGCGGCGTGTCGCCTGGACCGCGGCCGCGGCCTCGGGATTGACCGTCGGCCTGATCGGCCTCGTCATCGCGCTTGATCCGGCGTTGTGGGTATCGCTCTTCACCGGGGATCCCGGCGTCACCGCGGCGGCGCACAGCTATTTCCACTGGGCCGGTCCGGCCTTCGTGTTCTTCGGCATGGGCGTGTCGCTGTATTTTTCCTCGCAAGGCGCAGCGCGCGTCGGCGGTCCGGTGCTGGCCTCCACGGCGCGGCTGCTGATCGTCGCGATCGGCGGCGTCGGTCTCATGACGGCGCAGGCGCCGGCCTGGACCTTGTTCGCACTGGTCGGCGGCGCCATGGTCGTGTTCGGGCTTTCGACCGCGGCCTCGGTCGCCTTCGCACGCTGGGGCAAATGAGCGCAGGCAAATAAGCGCGGGAATGTGATTCCATCCAGCGTTGCACTATCCTGCCGGACTGCTATGGAGGCGCCTCCATTTTCGGGGGCACTTTCCATGTTCGGCAGATTCGCCATCCTTTCCATCATCCTGACTGCACTGTTTGGTGCGACCGCCGCCCACGCGCAGAGCGCCGATGGGACCTGGCTGACGCAGGCCGGCGATGCGCGCGTCAAGATCAGCAAGTGCGGCGGCGGCATCTGCGGCCATATCGTCTGGCTGCGCGAGCCCTATGACACCGCGACCGGCCAGCCTGCGATCGACAGCAAGAATCCCAATCCAGCGCTCGCCAAACGCGCGATGATCGGGCTGCCGCTGTTCAGCGGCATGGAGCCCTCAGGGCCGAACAAATGGTCGGGCCAGATCTACAATGCCGATGACGGCAGCACCTATGCGAGCAACGTCTCCGTGACTGGTGCGGATTCGCTGCGGGTCGAAGGTTGCGTCGGCGCGCTCTGCGGCGGCGAGACCTGGACGCGCGCGGGACGCTAGCTCGCGCCTGCCATCATCGCCTTCAACGCCGTTGCCGCCGACGCGTAGCCGCCGCGCGCGCCGTCGATGAAATGGACGTGGTCGCTGCGCAGGGCCGATGGCGTGAAACAGGTCATCATCGCGGCGTCCTGCGGGTAGAGGCCGTAGCGCACGACGCCGTCGCGTGCCGCAGCCGCGAGACGGTCGCTCAACGCGCGCTCGAGCTGCGGGGTGCAGTCGAGGATCATGCGCAGGCCGTCGTCATATTTGCGGAAGTCAGAATTCTCGACCACCTGGCGCTTGTAGACGTTTGGCACGAAACCGCCGACGTTGAGGTCGAAACGCATGATCAGATAGACGAACAGCGTGTAGGCCAGCACGCGGGCGCGGCGCGCGACCAGCGGACCGCCGCGTTTGGTGCGGGCTTCGAATTCCAGCCCCTGCGGCGGCCATTTCAGCGGCGGCCCCTGCGGCGGCACCGGGCGGCCGCCATCAGGGCTGCGCTCGACGAGATGGATGATGTCCTCGATCACCTTGCGGAAGGCGTGCGGATCGACACCGCGCGCCGGCATCACCAGCACCGACAGGATCAGGCCGCGCGCGGACGGCATCACCTCGAAGCGGCAGGACAGGCCGGAAAGATCGGGCTGCGTGCCGGCGGGTGCCTCGGCGACCGCGAACTCGCCGCGCTTCATGGCGGCGTCGGCCCAGGCGAGCCCTCCGCCGGAAAACATCGCATAGGACAAATTGGCCGACGGACCGAAGCGTGCGACGCGCACGTCGAGCCCCTGCGCGCGAATTGCACCCACCGGCACCAGCGCGACGCGCATCTTCAGATCGAGGTCTTCCCGCACCCAGGTTGCGGTCGCGGCCAGCGCCTCGCGGGCACGTTCGACATCGGAAGGCGCGACCGCAAAGCTCGCGCCGTCGCCGCCGAACACGAAGGGGAATTCGCGTCCCTCGAGCGCGTTGGTCACCGCCGCGATCACGGCGGCACCGGCCATGTTGACCGCCTTGTAGCGCTGCGCCGCAATCGCCTTGGTGGAATCGACGATGTCGGCAACGCCGATGCTCCAGTCGTCAGGCAATCGCGAATAGAGCGCGGGGTCCATCAGGCTGGTGAAGCCGCGAAAGACGGGAATGCTGCCGTAGAAGGATTCGCCTGATGTCATCGAGTGATGCCGGATGGTTGGGAAGCGCGTCCGAGGAAGATACGAGGCAGGATCGATCCGGGTTCGCCGCCCGGCGTCCCCTCTTTCGATTCCCGATCATTGGCCGAAATGCACCCGGACAACAAGATCGCGCACGCTGCAAATGCCGCAGTCCGTCATTGATCGGCGTCAAAGAGCCGGCCGGAAGAGCGGCTATGGTCGGGGCATATCCAGAGATTACATGGGATGATCGAAGTGCCCGACTTCGGCAACAAGGACTCGACGGCTCCAGTGCGCCGACGCACGCGGCTCGATCCGCTCAGCGCGGTGAAGATGCCGGAAGCACTGACCGCGGCCGTCGACGCCTGGGCTGAAGCTCATCACTTGTCGCGTTCGGCTGCGATCTGCAAGCTGGTCGAACTGGGCCTGAAGGTCGCGCCCCCGGCATTCTCGTCGGCCCAGCCGGTCGCATCCGACGCCACCAGGATCGAGGCGCTGGCCGTGCACGAGATCGAGCGGCTGCTCGACCCCGCATTGCCAACGGACGAACGCGAACGCCGCATACGCCGCCTGACCGAAGGGCCGCCGGAATTTTCACGCGAGCGGATTGACCTGCCGAAGTGAACGCCTAGTGGAGCTTTTCGTCCTCGCGCTTGCGCAGGGCGTCGAGAGAGAGATCGTGGCAGCCGACCAGGCGCACGAATTGCTGCGGATACATTTCATGACCGTGTCCGCCGGAATTCTGATGCGTCATCGGGGGGCAATGGACATCGTCCGGCTTCGCGCGAGGCTCCTCGATCCGGGCTTGATTTGAAGCGGTCATGTTTGAAGTGGCCATCGACTGCTCCCTCTCGATTAGGGCAGATCGATTGACGTAAGCCAATCGATTGCGGGGCATCTTACGACCAAATCCGGCTCGATGTCATTGCGTCGGATCAACTCAATCGTGGCGGCGGAGTTCCGCTTACGCCGTGTTCCCCGCATCGATCGTGAACACGGTGCCGGTGACGTTGCGGCCGCCCTCGCCGAGCAGATATTCCACCATGCGCGCGACATCGTCGGTCTCCGGCAGGCGACGTAGCGCGCTGCGGCCGGCGATGCGCTTGCGTCCTTCGTCGGAGAGATTGTGGGTCAGCTCGGTGTCGATGAAACCAGGCGCGATCGCGTTCACGGTGATGCCGAGCTTGCCGACCTCGCGCGCGAGCGAGCGGGTGAAGCCGGTGGCGGCGGCCTTGGTCGCGCCGTAGACGGACAGGCCGTTGTAGCCCGTGGTCGCGATGATCGAGGAGATGTTGATGATGCGGCCGGCACCGTCCGCCATCATCTGGCGCGCGACATATTTGGTGAGAATGATCGGCGACAGCACGTTGAGCTGCACCAGCGCCTCGATCTCGGAATTGTGCATGGTGGCGAGCAGGCCTTCGGTGCCGAGGCCGGCATTGTTGACGAGGCCGTAGATCGGGCCGAACTCGTCGCGGATAAGCTTTGCGAACGCCGGGATCGCGTCGATCACGGCGAGGTCGCAGGCGCGGAAATGCAGGCGCCCTTCGGAGGGGCCGATCGCCGCCCTGAGCTCTTCGCTCTCGCGCCGTGCCGCCGCAATCACATTATAACCGGCATCAGCCAGCCGCTTGCCGATCGCAAGGCCGATGCCGCGGCTGCCGCCGGTGACGAGGACATTATGCATCGGTGCGCGCCAGTTTTCCGGCCGGGGTGACGTCGAGTGCATCGACGAAGCGGATCACCGCCGGCACCTTGTGGGACGCGAGCTGCGCGCGGCATTGATCCAGGATCTGGTCCCGGATCTCCTTCACCCGCGCCTGATCGGTGCCGTCGGCAAGGATCACGTCCGCGACGACGATGCCGCCGGTGATCGGGCTGCGGCGCGATTTCGCCCGCGACATCCGCACGTCGGAATGACGATTGATGACCGCCTCGATCTCCTCGGGGTGAACCTTCAACCCGCCGATATTGATGATGCCGCCGCGGCGGCCGACGAAATAATAGCGGTCACCGCGCAGCTCGACGATGTCGCCGCTGTCGACGAACCCGTCGTCATCGGTCAACGCGGCCGCATTGCGGCCGATGTAAGCATGCGCCGTGCGCGTCGAGCGGATGCGCAGCGAGCCGTCGACGACCTTCATCTCGACGCCGTTGCGGTTGCCGAGATAATCGGCCGGAAAGCCCTCCAGCCCGTCATTGACGGCAAAGCCGACGCCCGCCTCGGTCGAGGCATAGGCGTGACCGACGGAGGAATTCGGGAACGCGGCCTTCAGGCCGTCGAGCACCGCCTGGTCGGCGATCTCGCCGGACAGACGGACGTATCCCGGCGCGAACTGTGCAGCCGAGCCGCTCATCAAGAGCTTGCGCCAGTGCGATGGCGTGCCGGAGATATGGGTGACACCGCGCGCGTTCAGGCGCGCGACGTGGTCGCCGAGCGCTTCATGCGGATCGGACAGCACCATCGAGCCGCCGGAGAGGATGGCGCGCAGGAAGATCTGCAGGCCGCCATAGCGGCGAATGTCGTAGAATGTCGCCCAGGCCGGCGCGGGTCCGCGCGCAGGGCCTTCGGCGACGATGGCGCCCGTCAATGCTTCCAGCGTATGGCCGGCGATTTTTGGTACGCCCGACGTGCCGGACGTCAGCATCAGCCATTCGGTGGCGCGTTCGGTCCTGGCCGGCGTGGCGGCCTGAAGCGGCAATTGCGCGGTGACGACGAGCGCGATTGTCTTTGCGGCCCATTGCGCGGGCTCGTCGGTGACGACGGCATCGATCTCGGCGTCCGCGATCAGCGCATCGAGATGCGCCGGATTGAGATCGGGCGGGCACAGCAGCATGCGCCGCGCGACACCGTCGAGCTCGACCATGGCGAGGCCCGATTTGAGCTGGTCCGACAGCTTCAGCAGGACAGAGCGGCCCGCCAGCTCACGCAGGCGGCCGCCCAGAACCGTATGCGGCAGCACATCCGTCAGCGACACCACATGATGGGCATCGGAGATCGTGCGGCCCTTGAGCTCCGGGCTCAGATAGTCGCGGAGCGCAAAAATCTCACGCGGGGACATTTTCGTAGGCCCGCACGAAATCGCCCACGGTGGCGGGGAACGCTACGTCCTCGGAAATGGTGAAGGGATCGACGCCGGTCTCGTCCTCGAGGCGCGCCACCAGAATTGCGAAGGCGAGGGAATCGAAACCCGTCTCGTGCAGGGACAGATCGTCCGAGAGTGCGGGAAGCGTGACGTGCTGCTCCTTGGCGATCTGCTGGATCGCTTCGATGACCTTAGACCTTACCGACATGGCTGGCTCACTCTTGTTATTGATGGTTCGTGTTGCAGCGGCTCTTGATGACCGCCTCCCCAAGGCCCGTGTTGTTTACCCGACAGAAGTAAATGGCTTCTTGGACAATTCAGATAAAATTGGACCTATCTGGCGGATTTTCGTGCGGCTAGAACCTGATCGCGCCATCGATGATCCCTGCGTACACATCCGCGTCCAAGGCGATGTAGCCGCCGGATTTCGGGTCGAGCATGAACAGCGGATCGTTGATCGTGGCCGGATCAAAGCCGTCCCGGGCCAGCTCGCCTTTCTTCTGCTTGAACGTCTCGGTCGCATCGAGCTCGCGCGAGATGCGAATGAAGACAGGGCGGGCGTAAACCGGCAAGCGCTGCGCCAGATGGGCGGGTAGCCCCTCGATGTCAAACCCCTCGTTGACGACGATGGCGCTCATGCCGGCGCGGCCGTCGGTGCCGGGGATGCTGATGCCATAGGTGGTGGCATCGATCACGCCGGTGAAATCGCGCACGGCGTCGTTGACCTCCGATGTCGCGACGTTCTCACCCTTCCAACGAAAGGTGTCGCCGATGCGGTCGACGAAATGGAAGAAGCCCTTGTCATCGAGCCGCATCAGATCGCCGGTGCAGAACCAGACATCACCCTTGGCGAAGACGTCGCGCAGGATCTTCTTCTCGGTCTCGCCGGCGTCGGTATAGCCCTCGAAACGGCCACCGCCTTCATCCGCGGTGCCGATGCGGCCGATGGCTTCGCCGGCCTCGCCCCTGGCGCACGCAACGCAAAAGCCCTCTTCGTTGCGCAGCGGTGCACCGCTATCAGGATCGAGCTTGACGAGACCCGCCGGAAAGCGATGCGCGAGCAGCGGCGGAACGCGGCCGATCGCACCCGGCTGGCCCTCGACGTTGAACAGCGAGAAATTGCCTTCCGTCGCCGCATAGAATTCGAGGATGCGCGGAATGGCGAAGCGACCCTGAAAATCCTCCCAGATGTCGCCGCGCAGGCCGTTGCCGCAAACGAGCCGCAGGCGGTGACGGTTCTCGTATTCGGACGGCGCCGCCTTCAGAAGATAGCGGCAGAGCTCGCCGATGTACTGGAACAGCGTGCAATCGTGCCGCACGATGTCGGGCCAGAAGTTCGAGGCCGAAAATTTCTCCGCGATCACCACCGAGCCGCCGGCGGCGAGCATGCTGCACGGGGCGACAATGCCGCCGACCGAGTGGAACAGCGGCAGGCAATCATAGAGCCGGTCCTGCGGGGTGGCGCCGGTAAGGCCGGCGAACCAGAAGCCCCAGTTGAGGATGCGGCGGTGGCTGATGCTCGCCGCCTTCGGCAGGCCGGTGGTCCCGGAGGTGTAGATCAGCAGGGCCCGGTCGTTGATCGTCACGTCGCCATGCTCGTCCGGCGAGAGCGGCCCGTCCTCGAGCGCGGCAAGTGCGACGTCGATCGCGCGCTCGCTGCGGGCATCGCCATGGGTCCAGACTTTTGCTTCTGTCTTCAGGTGCGGCGACGCGCCGTCCAAGGCTTCCATGAGCTCGTGCGCGACGATGACATGCGACGGCCTGGCGACATCGACGCAATGCGCGAGCGACTGGCCGACGAGCCTGGTGTTGATCAGCGCGACCACGCCGCCGACCCGGCTGATGCCGAGCCACGCGGCAACATAGTCGATGCCGTTCCGCATGATCAGCGCGACGGTATCCCCCTTGGCCACGCCGACCGAGCGCGCCCAGCGCGCATAGCGGTTGATGCGCTTCGAGAGGCCTGCGTAGTCGATCGTTGTCTCATCTGCGACCAGCGCGGTGCGAGCGGGCTGACGCTGCGCCCAATCGTCAACGACGTCGGCGAACAGCCGGCCCGGCAGCGTCTCGATGCGCGCGGTGAGCTCGATCGCCTTCAGCCAGATCTTTGAAGCCGAAGGTGCGCGCGCGACTTTCGGTTGCTCGATGACGCCGGTGGTCATGCCGTCCATTCTTTCGGAACGTATCTGCTGCTTCCCCAAGCTTAGCTCGCGCGCCCTGCCCAGGTGTTAAGAGACAAGGTAAAGCCAGGTTAGTACGTGATTAACTCTGGCCATCCGACGCGGGCGAGTTCGGCGGCATGCAGACGGCGGCGACCGACCGCCGGCGCAAGGTGATCGAGTTGTCGGGGATCAGGAAGGCGTAGCGATCCGGCCTCGCCGAGGCTAGGCGCTCCCTGGCAAACGGGCTATGCTTTTCTACCCTGCGTTGTCATGGCTACGAAAGGGAGACGTCCCGTGGCTCACGATCCGTCAGAGTTTCCGGTCCAGGCCGCGCCGTTCGAGCAGCGCCTGACGAATTTCGCCGGCCGCGTGAAGGGTGGGCAGGCCAGGGTGGTTGCGATCGGCTCGTCGACCACGGCGGGCGAAGGAGGCATCGCTCCCTATCCGCAGCGGCTGCTGGCGGATCTTCGGATCAAATATCCAAATGTCGGAATCGAGGTGATCAACCGGGGTGTCGGCGGCGAAGAGGCCCCTGCTGAGCTCAAGCGGTTCGACCATGACGTCTTCGATCTGAATCCCGATCTCGTCATCTGGCAGGTCGGCACCAATTCAGTATGGCAACCCGCCGATCAGAATCCTCCCTCGTTCGCAGACACCACGAAGGCCATCCGCGAAGGTGTCGACCGGCTGCTCGACGCCGAGCGGATCGACGTGATCCTGATGGACCTTCAATATGTGCCGGCGCTGCTGACACCGGCCAAGCTCAAAAAGACGGAGGCCATGGTCGAGGCGATCAGCGAGATCGCGCATGTGAAGGGCGTCAACGTCTTTGGTCGCTTCGGGCTGATGAAGGGCTGGTACGATGTCGCAAGGATTTCGTTCGACCGCATGGTCGACCCGGGCGATGATAGCAGACTGCACGCCAGCGACTGGACCACGGACAAGATGACGTGGCAATTGACCGACGCGATCGTCGCCGCTGCCAACAAGGCGCCTCACGGCACCTAGCTCTGCGCGCTCCGCCGGATTCGCAGCTGAACGGGTGGCGGGCGCTAGCCGCTTCGCCTGTAGCGTGGGCGCGGCGGCGCAACATTGACCGGATAATACGGATTGAGATCGCAGGTCGCGGCGCGGCCCGACGCCGTGGCGCGGCACTGCGGCAGCGACGTGAAGGAGCAATCGTACCACTCCCCGCCGCCGCCGTTCGCGCCGGAATAGACGTGCATGCAGACGGGATAGCTGGGATCAAAGGTCTGCGCATGCGACGGCGCAGCTGCGGTCAGCGCGCCGACGGTGATGATCAGGCCGGATGAGAAACGCATGAGGGATGTTGCTGCGTGCCGCATCGCGAACAACTACTGCACCTTCTTGTGACGCTTGCGCGGGGGCGGCGGCGGTTCGTTGTAGGCGTAATAGGGATTGACATCGCAGCTCGCCGCGCGGCCCGACGCCGTGGCCCGGCACTGCGGGATCGAGGTGAAGGAGCAGTCGTAATAGTCGCCGCCACCGCCCCGGCCCGCCCGAAGTATAGACGTGCATGCACACCGGATAGCGCGGATCATAGGTCTGGGCGTCGGCATCTGCCGCCACGAACAGCGTGGCAATCGCGGTGAGGGTCAGGACAGGCAGGCGCATGGAGACATCCTCGAATCGATGGCGGCGTCGGATCTGATGCCGACGTCCTCCTATGGCATAACACCACGCCGGAGGCGACTGTTCCTCCGGCGGATGACGGCAAGGTGAGCGGGGTGCGCTGCGCGCGCTACCCGCCCAGCCCCTGCAGGACCAGCCGGTTCAGCCTTGCCGCAAACGCGGCAGGGTCTTCGGGCAATTCGCCGTCCAGGATCTGCGCCTGTTCGAGCAGGATCAGACTGAGATCGTCGACCGCCCTGGAGCCGGCCTGCGCCCCGGTGATCGCCGTCACCAGCGGATGGCGCAGATTGATCTCGAGGATCGGCTTGGTGCGCATGCCGCGGTTCTGCTGCGACAGGATGCGCTCGAGCTCGCGGCTCGGGCCCTGACTGTCGGCGACGAGGCAGGAGGCGGAGCTGGTGAGGCGCGTCGAGACCTTGACGTCGCTGACGCGCTCGCCGAGCGCGGCCTTGATCACCGCGATGGTGGCGGCCTCGTCGGCTTGCGGCTCGTCCTTCTTCGCCTCGTCGGCCTCGTCGGTGCGCGGGATCAGGTCGAGATTGAGATCGCCCTGGCTCAGCGATTTCAGCGGCTTGCCGTCAAACTCCGATGGCATCGAGGTCCAGAAGGCATCGACCGGATCCGACAGCAGCAGCACCTCGATGCCGCGCGCGGTCGCGGCTTCCAGCCGCGGATTGGACTTCAGCCGCTCGATGCTGTCGCCGACGAGATAATAGATCTCGGTCTGGTTCGGCTTGAAACCGGCGATGACGTCCTTCAGCGAACGCTTCTCGCCCGAGGTGGTGGCGAAGCGCGACAAGGACAGCAGCTTTTCGCGCCGCTCGAAATCCTCGTAGATGCCTTCTTTCAGCACTGCGCCGAAGGCGTCCCAGATCCTGGCAAAATTCTCCGGGTCCTTGTCGGCAAGGCTTTCCAGCTCGGACACGACTCGGGTCGCCACGGCTTTCCGGATCTGCGCGAGCTGCGGATTGTTCTGGAGCATCTCGCGCGAGATGTTGAGCGGGAGATCTTCGCTGTCGACCACGCCGCGGATGAAGCGGAGATAGCCGGGCAGCAGATCGGCATCGTCGGTGATGAAGACGCGGCGGACGTAAAGCTTCACCCTGCCCTTGCGGTTCGGCTCGAACAGGTCGAACGGCTTCGTCGACGGCGCGAACAGCAGCACGGCGTAGGAATAGCGGCCTTCCGCGCGGTAGTGCAGCGTCATCGCGGGATCGTCGAAGGCGGAGGCGATCTGCTGATAGGCCTTCTTGTAGTCCTCGGCCGTCAGCTCGGACTTGGAACGCTGCCACAGCGCGCTCGCCGAGTTGATC
Source organism: Bradyrhizobium sp. S3.7.6 (assembly GCF_054061875.1). NCBI lineage: Bacteria > Pseudomonadati > Pseudomonadota > Alphaproteobacteria > Hyphomicrobiales > Nitrobacteraceae > Bradyrhizobium > Bradyrhizobium sp. S3.7.6. The sequence goes on from NZ_JBSSEQ010000001.1 coordinate 8,815,927, forward strand.
TGGCGCGGCTCGCCCTCTTCCGGCACCAGCTCGATCGGGAACAGGATGTTGTCGGAATAGGCACTGACGATGCGCTCGATCTCGTAGGTCTCGAGATACTTCTTGGCGTCGTCCTTCAGGTGCAGGACGATCTCGGTGCCGCGTGCCACGCGCGCCACTTCCTCATCGCTTGCGTGCGCGATCTCGAAGCCGGAGCCGCCGGAGGACGTCCAGCTCCACACGTCGCTCTCGCCGGCACGCCGGCTGACGACGACGATCTTCTCGGCGACCATGAAGGCGGAATAGAAGCCGACCCCGAACTGGCCGATCAGGCCGAGGCCGTCCTTGGCCTCCTTCAGCTTCGAGACGAACGCCTTGGTGCCGGAGCGGGCAATGGTGCCGAGATGGTCGATCAGCTCCTGGCGCTCCATGCCGATGCCGTTGTCGGCGATCGTGAGCGTTCCGGCCGTCTTGTTGGGGATGATCCGGATCTTGAGCGCGTCGCCCTCGCCCAGCAGCGCCGGGCTGGCGATGGCTTCATAGCGCAGTTTGTCGCAGGCGTCCGATGCGTTGGAGACGAGCTCGCGCAGGAAGATGTCGGTCTCGGAATAGACGGAGTGCACCATGAGGTGCAAAAGCTCGGAAACCTCGGCCTGGAAAGGCTGCGTATGCGCGGCCGTATCTGACGTCGTCATGCGTTTACCCGGTCAATCAAGGGGAAAGAAACCCGGGATATAACGCGAGGGGATAGGGGATCAAGTGGACGTGAACTATCGCCCTCCCGGCGGGAAGGCGATTTGTCCGTGGCGGCCAAGGGCGGCGAAGAAGAATCAGGTCACACAGCGGCCGGGCTGGAGCAGCTTTGCGACCTCGGTCAGGGAGCTGACCATCGGCTCGCAGGCAATCGTCGGCCTCTTGGGACCCTGCTTCCGGTTCTGGAGCAGCACCGGCGGCTTGGCGTTGCCGGTCTCGATGACCGCGCGGACCCGCAGCAGCACCGACGTCTCGGCCAGATCGTTCAGCCGCATCGACACGGTGCGGGTGGGAACCGGGGCCTGCTTGACGTCGGCGAACCGGTCGGCCTTGCCGGAACGGTTGACGTTGTGACCCGCATCTTGCGTGGGCCTGTCGGCGACCGCCTGCCAGCGGTCGGCCAGATCATGGCCGGAGGCCAGCTGGACGGCACCGACCTGGACGGCACCAAGCGTCGCGGCAATCGCGACAACACCCAAAAATACCTTTTGCATCTGCAACATGGCTGTCGATCCCTCGCCCCATGGCGATCGCGGGAACAACGCGATGGGAGGACCGGCAGTTCTCAGCTGTTAAGATCACTTAACCGTGTGCGAAATTCACCGCAGGCCGCATAAAAATGCCGCACAAAAAAATTTTCACCCGCCTGGAACGACTCTCAGGCCCGAGAGTCGTCTCAACAGCCGGCTATTCCCCCCTGCCCCATAAGCCGGCGACGTAGGGCGCGACTGTGGTGATGCCAGTCGCGCCTTACTTTTGTCTGAGCCTCACTTCGGCTTCCCCCGCGAGCCAGTCCCGCCCTTCGCCATAGAGCTTCTCGACTTCAGTGCCGATCAAGCCCGGCATGTCGCGCTTGACCTTGTAGCCGATCAATTCCTGCATGTAGGCGAGGTGGCGGTAGCCTTCGGGGAGCGCAGCGAGCGCTTTTTGGTCGAGTTGAAGCGTTGCGGCAGGATCGACCGGGTCGATCCGGTCCTTCTCGTAGATCGGCTGGCGGCGGACGATGCCCCATTTGCCAATGCCTGATTGGTCATGCCGCTTCTCCAGGAAATCGTAGAAGCGTCCGGTGCAGACGACGTCGCAGAGCACGTCATGCACCAGGGCACGCTGCGAGATCGTCATCTTGGTTTGCGCAATGGCGCGCGCGCCTGCGAGATCAATGCTGGTGCCGCCGAGGAAATGCAGGATGCGCACGCCCTTGGCAAACCCCTCCTGACTGACCCGCATGAAATCCCGCGCGGGCCCCTGAAACCAGGTGGCGGACATCCAGCCCTCGTCATGCCAGACCGTGGCGAAACGCTCCCAGTCGCCGGCGTCGCGCCACACCGCCCAGTTCTCGACGAGGTCGCGGATGGCGAGGCGGTCGAGGAGTTGCTGGTCCATGATGAAAAATCTCCTGGCAGCTCGAGGTCGCGATTGATGTCATCGACCCGACGTATGAACGAGGCAATTTGGCCGCCGTCAAGCGGGCTTCCCAGCCCTTCGAATTGCCCACAGCCGCGCGAGCGCGATACGGGTAGGGAGCCTTGCAATCAACCTGACCGCGATTAGTATCCGCACCGATGCAGACGAAATTCCCCTTGTTGGCCGCGCTTCTCGGATTGTTGGCGGCGTTCCCCGCACATGCGCAGACTGAACCGCAGAGCGAGACCGTCAAAGCCTGGAAGGCGGGGCTGTCGGCACATATTGCAAGCAACAGGTTCTTTCCAGTTGGAGCACGGGGGCAAACCGGCAAGGCCAGAGTCACATTCGTCATCGACCGGTCGGGCACGTTGATCTCGCGGGCGTTGGCTGAAAGCGCCGGCTCGCGGTCGCTCGACGATGCTGCGCTGGCGATCATCGCCCGCGCCGAACCGTTTCCGGCGCCACCTTCGGAGCTCAAGGAGGACTCGTTCCCTTTCACGGTGCAGATTGTCTTCAGCGGCCGTCAATTTCAGGTGCCGCCCTTAGGGGTCGTGCTGAGCAGGCCGGATCCCGCCTCCACGGATCCCGCCTCCACGGAGGCCGATCCCATGGCCGCCTGGCGCAAGACGGTCACCCAACACGTCTGGCGCCACAGGGCATTTCCTCCGGAGGCGATCGGTCAGAGGGGCGATACCGGCGTCACGTTCGTGGTCGATCGTTCAGGCAAATTGATCTCGAACGTGCTGGTAGAAAGCACAGGCTTCGCGCCGCTAGATGCCGCAACGCTCGCCATGGTCGAGCGATCCGTGCCATTCCCGAAACCGCCCGCTGAGGCGAAGGACGACCTGCAGAGAGTGACCGTCCTCATGAGCTTCGACGGAACGCGGCTAAACCCAGGGCCGTCGCCGGAACGAGAAAAATTGCTCAAATCCTGGATCGAGGACCAGGCCAGGCTGAATGCGAAGTCCCCTGGGCCAGACGATACCAAGCTGAATTCCATGCTTCGCAGCATCTGCCGCGGCTGCTGAAGCAGAGCAGAACAACTCTCTGCCAGATGCAAAAACGGCGCGCCTTGCGACGCGCCGTCTCCTTAGTCCGATAGAGGCTTGCTTACGCCGCCGGCGCCTTCGGCGCGCGGTTGCGCGAATTGCGCTGGAAGAACAGCGCCTGGCTCGCCACCGCCGACACCATCGCGGGCTGGAACGGCTTTGAGATCAGGAACGCCGGCTCGGGGCGCTCGCCGGTCAGGAAGCGCTCCGGATAGGCGGTGATGAATACCACCGGCACCTCGAAGGTGCGGAGCAGCTCGTTGACGGCGTCCAGGCCCGACGAGCCGTCGGCAAGCTGGATGTCGGCGAGGATCAGGCCCGGCCGCTTGTTCTTGGCCAGCGCCACCGCATCGGCATGGGTGCGCGCGACACCAACGACATTGTGACCGAGATTCTTCACCAGGCTCTCGAGGTCCATGGCGATGAAGGTCTCGTCCTCGATGATCAGCACGTCGGTCGCAATCTCGGCCGCCATCTCGCGTCCCGCGGCATCGGCAAGCCGCCGCGTCTCGGCGACGTCGGTGCCGAGGATGTAGCCGACTTCCTCTTCCGAGAATCCTTCGAGCGAGAGCAGCAGGAATGCCTGCCGCGGCAGCGGCGTGATGTTCGACAGCCGCCGCTCCGGCGGCATCGGCAAGGTCGTTACCTCGGCATCGTCGTTGACGGAGACCGAATTCCATATCTGGGTGAACAGCCGGAACAGGCCGGCGCGCGGACCGTGGCTCTCGTCGAGCACGGACGGATCTCCGAGCATCGCTTCCAACATGGCTGCGACATAGGCGTCACCGGAGGCCTGGCTGCCCGTCAGGGCGCGCGCGTACCGGCGCAACAACGGCAAGTGTTCAGCAACAAGCTGCGAACGGGACATCCCCACTCCATTCATCTTCGGGCCAACCTTGACGAACCAGGCAACAAGCGGGGAGGCCCGGGTTCCCCTGCTGGGCTGTCTACGCCTCACGCCAAGAAAAGTTCCGCTTATCTGGGAACTTTTTGTCGAACCTGGAATTGTGCCTATTCAGGGAACGGCTCCCGGTTGAGAGAACTTCTCGATTTTACAGTTACTTAACTCGGGGAAACGTGGAACAGGTCATGAAAGATCTCAAGTCTCAAGCCAGCAAAAGCACGACCCCCGGCAAGGGAGGCCTCACTCCGGAGATTCAGTCCCGGATCGGCCACCAGCTGCGCGCCATGTACGACGACGTGGTGCGGCAGGGGGTTCCGGACCGGTTCGCGGAACTGATCAAGAAGCTTGATGCGCCCGGAGGCGCACCCCAAGTGGAACCTGACAGGGGCTCCAACGACAACAATGGGAGGGATTAATGCCTCTCACGGACTCCCTTCGTGACGACATCCTCGCGGCCGTGCCAAGTCTGCGCGCGTTCGCGATCTCGCTGAGCGGCAATGCCGACCGCGCCGACGATCTGGTGCAGGAAACGCTTCTGCGTGCGCTCGCCAACATCGACTCGTTCCAGCCCGGCTCCAACCTGCCGGCGTGGCTGTTCACGATCCTTCGCAATCTGTTCCGCTCCGACTATCGCAAGCGGCGGCGGGAGGTGGAGGATGCCGAGGGCAACTATGCCAAGACGCTGAAGACGCAGCCGTCGCAGAACGCGCATCTCGAGTTCGAGGAGTTCCGCGGCGCGCTCGAGAAGCTTCCGCAGGACCAGCGCGAGGCCTTGATCCTGGTCGGCGCCTCCGGCTTCTCCTATGAGGACGCAGCTTCGATCTGCGGCTGTGCCGTCGGCACGATCAAGAGCCGCGTCAATCGCGCGCGCTCGAAGCTCGCTGCGCTGCTTTATGTCGATGGCGCCGAGGACTTCGGGCCCGACGAGACCGTGCGCGCCGTGATCGGCGGCAGCGGCGGATAGCGGCCGCGTCAACCGGACCGAGACGAATGTGAAGGCGGCCGTTTCTGCGGCCGCCTTTGCGCGTGTGTGAAAGCCGGATGGCGCGCGCGAGACGGGATCATTCGTCCGCGAACGTGGCGGTGTCGGCGACGCTCGCGCGCGAGGTGCGGTAGCTGTTGACCTTGTGGGCGTCGTCGGCATAGCCGAACGAGATGCCGCAGACGACGCGGCGGTCGTCGGGCAGATTGAAGTGGCGGCGGATCAGCCCGGAATGGCGCGCGAGCGCCGCCTGCGGAATGGTGCCGAGCCCGAGCGCCTGCGCGGCCAGCATGAAATTCGAGACATAAGCGCCGCAATCGATCGCACCGTAGATGCCGAGCGGCTCGTCGGTGTGAATGATCGCGACATGCGGCGCACCGAAGAAATTGTAATTCTCCAGCGCCTGTTTTGCGTAAGCCATCTTGTCGCCGCGGGCGATGCCGAGCGTGTTGTAGAGCTGAAAGCCGCTCTCGCGGCGGCGTTCGAGATAGACGCCGGCATACTCGCGAGGTGGCGTGAAATCGTAATCGTCACCCAATCCGCCCGACGCTTCCTTGTAGATCGCCTGGCGGAAGCGCTCCTTGGCCGCGCCACTGGCGATGATGACCTGCCAGGGCTGGCTGTTGCACCAGGACGCGGTGCGCTGCGCGGTGGTCAGCACATGCTCGATGGTCGCGCGGTCGACCTCCTTGGCCAAGAAGGCGCGGACGGAGTAGCGCTCGTTGAGGAGCTCTTCGAGCACGCCGATGCGGTCCTGGGTCTGGCTCACTTTTGCATCCATGAATTAGCTCGCGCTCCTCGTAGGGTGGGCAAAGGCGCGATAGCGCCGTGCCCACCGACAGACTTACCCCGGCGCATCTGCATATGGTGGGCACGCTTCGCTTTGCCCACCCTACGCGATACAGCGAGAGGCTGGATCACCGACCCTTGGTCGGGATCTTGTTATACGGCACGTCCTTGTCGACGCGAATGTCGCCCGGCAATCCCAGCACGCGCTCGGCGATGATGTTGCGCAAGATCTCGTCGGTGCCGCCAGCGATGCGCATCGAGGGCGAGGACAGCAGCATCTGCTGGAACTGCCCCTGCACCGTCTCCTCGTCGGTGCCGGTGAGAACACCGGCCGCGCCCTGGAGGTCCATGGCGTAGGTCGCGATGTCCTGGAGCATCATGCCCGACACCAACTTGCCGATCGAATTCTCCGGCCCCGGCCGATCGCCCTTCGAGAGCGCCGAGATCGCGCGGTAGCTGGTGTATTTCAGCCCGCTCGACTTCACCGCCCAGCTCGCGAGCTTCGAGCGCACGGCGGGATCGTCGATGGCGAGCCCGTCCTCGAGCATCAGATTGGAGCAGAACTCGAACATTTCAGGGACGCCGGTCGCAAGCCGCGAGCCGATCGACATCCGCTCGTTCATCAGCGTCGTCAGTGACACGCTCCAGCCCTCGCCGACGGCGCCGAGGCGCTGGCTGTCGGGGATCACCACATCGGTGAAATAGACCTCGTTGAACTCCTGCATGCCGTTGGCCTGCTTGATCGGGCGAACCTCGACGCCCGGGCTCTTCATGTCCAGGAAGAACATGGTGAGGCCCTTGTGCTTGGGCACGTTCGGATCGGTCCGCGCGATCAACAGACCGAAGTCGGAATAATGCGCGCCGGAGGTCCAGATCTTCTGGCCGTTGACGACCCAATTGTCGCCCTTCTTCTCCGCGCGGGTGCGCAGCCCCGCGACGTCGGAGCCGGCGGACGGCTCGGAAAACAGCTGGCACCAGATCTCCTCGCCGGAGGCGAGCTTCGGCAGATGGCGGCGCTTGGCGTCCTCGCTGCCAAAAGCCATCACGGTCGGGCCGCACATGCCCTCGCCGATCTGGAACGGTTGCGTCAGCTTGCCGTAGACGCCCTCCTCCTGCTGCCAGATCACCTTCTCGATCGGCGTGGCGTCGCGGCCGCCATATTCCTTCGGCCAGTGCAGGCAGGCCCAATTGCCTTCGAACTTCTTCTTCTGCCAGGCCTTGCCGACATCGACGATGTCATGATTGGCCAGCCGGATGCGGCCGAGCGAGGATTTTGACAGCTCGGCATGCAACTCCCTCGGCGCATTGGCCTCGACCCATTTGCGCGCGGTCTCGCGGAAAGCGGCTTCCTGCGGGGTGTCGTCGAAATTCATGGCGAACCTCTCAATTCTTGCTCGGTGCGTAGGGTGGGCAAAGCGAAGCGTGCCCACCACCTTCCCTCGTTCTCGACAGAATTGGTGGGCACGGCGCTACGCGCCTTTGCCCACCCTACGACTCTAGCCTCTTCCCTTCGTCGGGATCTTGTTGAACGGCACGTCCTTGTCGACCCTGATATCGCCGGGCAGGCCCAGCACCCGCTCGGCGATGATGTTGCGCATGATCTCGTCGGTGCCGCCTTCGACGCGCGTGCCCGGCGCGCGCAAGAGCATCGCCTGGAAACGGCCGGCGAGTTCGCCATCCTCGCCGCTGATCACGCCGTTCGCACCCTGCAGGTCCAGCGCGTAGGTCGCGACGTCCTGGATCATCGAGCCCGCCACCAGCTTGCCGATGGAATTCTCCGGACCCGGGCGCTCGCCCTTCGACAGCGCCGAGATCGCGCGCATGCTGGTGTACTTCAGCCCGCTCGCCTTCACCGCCCAGTTCGCGAGCTTCGAGCGTACAGCGCGATCCTCGATCGCCGGGCCGTCGTCGAGCATCAGGCTGGAGCAATATTCGAACAGCTCCGGGAAGCCGGTCGAGACGGCCGCGCCGATCGCGCTGCGCTCGTTCATCAGCGTGGTCAGCGAGACGTTCCAGCCGTCACCGACCTCGCCGAGGCGCTGATGGTCGGGAATACGGACATTGGTGAAATAGACCTCGTTGAAGTCGGATGCACCGCTCGCCTGCTTGATCGGCCGCACCTCGACGCCCGGGCTCTTCATGTCCAGGAAGAACATGGTGAGGCCCTTGTGCTTGGGCACGGTCGGATCGGTGCGGGTCAGCAGGATGCCATAGTCGGAATAATGCGCGCCCGACGTCCAGATCTTCTGGCCGTTGATGACCCAGTCGTCGCCGTCCTTTTCCGCGCGCGTGTGCAGGCCCGCGACGTCGGAGCCGCCGGCCGGCTCGGAGAACAGCTGGCACCAGACCTTTTCGCCGGATGCGAGCGGCGGGAGGTACGTGCGCTTATGCTCCTCGCGGGCGAACGCCATCATGGTCGGCCCGCACATGCCATGGCCGATGATGAGCATGCGGGACAGCTGGCCGAACGGCCCCTCTTCCTGCTGCCAGATCACGCGCTCGATCGGCGACGAGCCGCGCCCGCCATACTCCTTCGGCCAGTGCAGGCAGGCCCAGCCGGCATCGGCCTTCTTCTTCTGCCAGGCCTTGGCGACCTCGAGAATATTGGCGTTCTTGAGCTGGGTGCGGCCGAGCGAGGATTTGCGCAGCTCTTCCTCGTACTGCCTGGGCGCGTTCGCGCCGATCCAGGCGCGGGCGGTGGCGCGGAATTCGGCTTCCTGCGGGGTGTCGTCGAAATTCATGGTCTGTCATCCTTCGCCGGCGTCGTAGGATGGGTAGAGCGAAGCGAAACCCATCTGTCAGACCACCCGCGTCATGATGGGTTTCGCTACGCTCTACCCATCCTACAAATCACCTGTCGTTACGCCGCGTTCTTCTTGCGCATGCGGTCGATCAACTGGTCTTCCCAATAGGACAGGCTGCCGAGCCCGAGCGCCATGGCGTTGGCGCGGCGGTAGTACATGTGACAGTCGAACTCCCAGGTGAATCCCATACCGCCGTGAACCTGGATGTTGTTCTTGGCGCAATGCTGGAACGCCTGCGTCGCGCTGATGCGCGCGGCGGCGGCGGCTTCCGGCAGCTCGGCCGCGTTGGTCGAGAGCGCCCAGGCGCCGTAATAGCTGTTGGAGCGCGCCAGCGTCGCCGACACATACATGTCCGCGAGCATGTGCTTGACCGCCTGGAACGAGCCGATCTGGCGGCCGAAGGCGATGCGGTCGAGCGCGTAGTCGCGGCCCATTTCGAGCGCGCGGTCGGAGCCGCCGACCTGCTCGAATGCGCACAGCACCGCCGCGCGATCGAGCACCTGGGTCAAAATGCTCCAGCCTTCACCCGCAGCTCCCAGCGGCTCGGCCTTGCAATCCTTAAACGTGATCTCGGCCTGTCCGCGGGTCGGATCGAGATTGGTGAGGCTCTTCACCTCGACGCCACCGGCCTTGAGGTCGACGAGGAACAGCGAGATGTCGCCGTCGCGACCGCCCGATCCGGTGCGCGCGGCGACGACAGCGAAGTCGGCGATCGCACCATCCGCGACCGGCTTCTTCACGCCGTTGAGCACGCCATTCGCAGCGGTGAGCTTGACGTTCTTCGGCGACGGATTGCCCTTGCCCTCGAACAGCGCCAGCGTGCCGATCGCCTCGCCCGAGGCAATCGCCGGCAGCCATTTCTTCTTCTGGGCATCACTGCCCGCGATCAGCAGCGCTTCGGCGGCAAGATACACTGTCGAGGAGAACGGCACCGGCGCATTCGCCCGGCCCATCTCCTCCGCGATCACGCAGAGCTCGAGATGGCCCGCGCCAGCGCCACCGAACTCCTCTGGGATCGCGACACCGAGAAAGCCCATCTCGGCGAGACCTTTCCAGAGGTCCTTGTCGTAGGGCGCCTTGCCGTCGAGCACGACGCGCACCGCCTTCGGCGAGCATTTTTCGGTGAGGAATTTGCGCGCCTGGTCGCGGAGCTGTTTCTGGTCGTCGGAGAAATCGAAGTTCATGGCGGGCTACCCTTATTTATTCGTTGTCATTTATTTGCGCCGTCATTCCGGGGCGCGCGGAGCGCGAGCCCGGAATCCATATCCACCAGCCGGGGTTATGGATTCCGGGCCTGGCCCTTCGGGCCATCCCGGAATGACGAGTTGAGAGAGTTGCGCATTCATCGCAGCACGATCACATCCTGATCAGGCTTGTCCGCATAGAGCCGCTTCACCAGCGCCGCACGGCGCTCCAGGCCGGCGCGCTGGTTGATGTAGCCCTTGTCGGTGAGTTCATTGCCGTCGATGGAGGGCGGCTCGGCCATCAGCATTGCGCGCGCGATAGCGCGGCTGCTGGCGCCGCCACACTCCGTGTTGTGTGCTTCGAGGCCACGTCTGAAGCAGGCGATCACCTCGGGATGTTTCACCGCGTCCTCGAAGCTCAGCTCGAGATTGCCGACGAGCTGGCGACAGGCGTGCAGGTTCGGCCATGCCAGCAGACCGATCGAGCATTGATCCTGCCCGGCAACCAGCGCGTCATGCACAACGGGCGTCGCCGCGGCGATCGCGTCAGTGCGGAGCGATCCGACATGGACGAAGGTGCCGGTGGTGAGCTTGAAGTCCTCTACGACGCGGCCGGCGAAGATGATGCCCTTCACCGGATCGGCATCGTCGACGAAGATGCCGGCATCGCCGATGCAGTAAAAACCTTCCTCGTCGAACATCTTCTTCGTCAGGTCCGGCTGGCCGAAATAGCCGGGCGTGACGTTGACGCCGCGCAGGCGCAGCTCGTATTTTGAGCCGCACGGCACCATCTTCAATTCGACGCCGGGGAACGGCAGGCCGATCAGGCCGACGCGCTCGGTGTCCCAATAGGTGCCGGTCGAGGTCGGCGCCGTCTCGGTCGAGCCCCAGCCGGTGTAGAACACGATGCGCTCGCCGGTCGTCTTCACCGCGAGCGCCTGCATGCGCTCATAGAGATCGTCGGGCAGCCGCGCGCCGCCATAGGCCATGATCGACAGGTTCTTGAAGAACGAGCGGCACAGCGCATCGTCCTTCTCCATGGCCGCCGCGAGCGCGGCATAGCCGGCCGGCACGTTGGCGTAATAGGTCGGCGAGATCTCGCGCAGATTCCGCAGCGTCTCCTCGAACTGGCCCGGCATCGGCCGGCCGTCATCGATATAGAGCGTGCCACCGTCGACCAGCACCGGGTGAAACGCCGCATTGCCGCCCATGGTGTGGTTCCATGGCATCCAGTCCAGCATGGTCGAGATCGGACCGCCGGGATCGCGCGGCCGCACCTGCATCATCATCGCCGCATTGGCGCACATCATCTCTTGCGTGTTGATGACCGCCTTGGGCATGCCGGTCGAGCCGGAGGTGAACAACAGCTTGCCCACGGTCTGCGGCGTGATCTTCGCGATCGATGCTTCGACATCGGCGGTCACGGACGTTGCCGCGAGCTCGGCAAAGCTGACGCTCGTGATGCCGTCGCAGGGACGAGCGACGTGAACGACGGTGACGCCGGTGAGGTCGAGTGCGTTCAGCGCCTTCTCGAAGGTCGGGCCGTCCTGCACCATCACCACGGCCGGCTTGATCAGGTCGAACAGATACTTCAGCTTGACGTGGTCATGGCTCATCAGCGAGTAGGCCGGCGACACCGGCGCTGCTGGCAAGCGCGCCTGCATCGCGGCCTGCGTCATCAGCGCGTGCTCGATCGAATTGCCGGAGAGGATCGTGACCGGGCGTCCCTCGAGCCTGAGATTAAGCAGCGCCTGCGTCAGCGCATCCACGGTGCGCTTGGCCTCACCGTAGGAGACCTTGCGCCATTCGCGGTTCGCTCCGCCGCGCTGCGCGAGCCAGATGCGCTCAGGCGCTTGCCTGGCCCATTTCGCCAGCGAGGCCGGAAGATGCGTCTCGTAGGCTTGCAGCGGAATGCGCGACTTCAGCACCACCGTGCCGTCGTCGCGCCGCTCGACGTCGATGTCGCGCGCGAGCCACTCGACCTTGCGAAAGGCGGGCTTCGTCATCACGGCCGCCGCACTTCCACTCATTTTGCGTCTCCCGGAATTATCGTCCTTTGCGGATCGTTCTCGTTTCAGCGCCTGATATAGACAGGCTTTCGCTTCTCAAGGAAGGCCCTGATGCCTTCCGAAAATTCCTCGGAGCGACTGCACAGGACCTGGTTGCGGTCCTCTATCGCGATAACGGTTTCCAGCGATCCCGCATCGACGCTCATGTTGAGACATTCTTTTGACAGGCGCAGTCCCACGGGCGACGCCGTCATCATCGCATCGACATAGGGCGCAGCAGCAGCATCGAGCTTATCTTCATCGACGACCTCGGACACGAGCCCAACCGCGAGCGCGCGCTCGGCGCCGATGAAACGTCCGGTCAGGATCAATTCGGACGCCACAGAGACGCCGACGAGCCGCGGCAGAAAGTAGCTGGTGCCGATGTCGCAGCCGCCGAGGCCGAGCTTGATGAAGGCGCAGTTCATCCGCGCCGACTTCGTCGCGATGCGGATGTCGGAGGCAAGCGCCAGCGCGAACCCGCCGCCGGCCGCCGCGCCCTGTACCAGAGCGATGATCGGCTGCGGACAACGCCGCATCAGCATCACGATGTCGGCGATGCGGCGCTGCGAGTCGAGCGACTCGGTGACACCGGGCGGCTCCTGCTGCCCGGCGCGGCGGGCCATCGCCGCTTTGAGGTCGAGGCCGGCGCAAAAATTCTTGCCGGCGCCTTTCAGCACGACGACGCGCGTGTCGCGGTTGCGCTGGAGGCCCTGGAAATAGACGTTGAGCGCATCGATCAGCGCGGGATCGAGGGCATTGAGGTTTTCAGGACGATTGAGCGTCACCGTATCGACGCCGTCGTTGTGCTCGATCAGCAGCGGTTGGGACATGGTGCGCTCCTGCTTACCGGTCTTGGCGGTGCCGATTATTGTGCCCTCTCCCCTTGCGGGAGAGGGCATGTACATCGCTAGCCACATACTCGCCGGGGTGAGGGGTCTGTCTCCGCGGATAGAGACCCCTCATCCGGCGCTTCGCGCCACCTTCTCCCACGAGGGGAGAAGGAAGAGCGCATCTACTACCGCGGCGCCATACGGATGGCTCCGTCGAGACGGATGGTCTCGCCGTTGAGCATCGCGTTCTCGACGATATGCACCGCGAGCGAGCCGTATTCCTTGGCATCGCCGAGGCGCGAGGGATGCGGCACCTGGGCACCGAGGCTCTTGCGGGCTTCTTCATTCAGACCCATCAACAACGGCGTGAAGAACAGGCCGGGCGCAATGGTGTTGACGCGGATCTTCTGGCTGGCGAGGTCGCGCGCGGCCGGCAGCGTTAGGCCGACGACGCCGCCCTTCGAGGCCGAGTAGGCGATCTGGCCAATCTGGCCTTCATAGGCGGCCACCGAGGCAGTGTTGATAATGACGCCGCGCTCTTCTCCGACGGGCTCGATCGTGACGAGGCGCTCGGCGAACAGACGCAGGCAGTTGAAGGTGCCGATCAGATTGACGTTGATGATGCGCGCAAACTTTTCGAGCGGATAGATGCCGTCGCGGCCGACGATGCGCTGCGAGCCGCCGATGCCGGCGCAGTTCATCAGCACGCGCGCGACGCCGTGCGCGGCTTCCGCCTTCGCGATTGCTGCCTTGATCTGCTCCTCGCTGGTGACGTCGGCATGAAGCGCGACGCCCTTCACTTCGGTAGCGACCTTCTCTGCATTGTCCTTGTTCTGATCGATCACACCAATCTTGGCGCCCTTGGCGGCCATGGCGCGCGCGGTCGCTTCACCAAGACCCGAACCACCACCGGTGATGAGAACGGCTACGTCTTTCAATTCCATGACAGGCTACCTTTCCTTGGGCGTTTCTTCTCTAGACTTGTACGTCTCGGCCGGATTATCCGGCCGCGGCAGCTTCCTCGGCTTGCGTGAGGATGCCACCGCAAATCAGCGTTTCCATGTGCTTGATGTATTGCCGGCATACGTCATCGGTGACCGGACCGACGCCGGTCGCGCGAGACATCGCGTGCCGGCCAAAGAACAGGTGATCGCAGGCGCCGATCAGGCTGGTGTAGAACAGCACCGGATCGGTGGCACGGAACTCGCCGCGGCTGACGCCCTCAGTGAGCAGGCGGCGATGGAAATCCAGCAGCGGCGCGACGAAGAACTTTGAGACTTCGTCGGCAGAGCCGGCATTGGTCTCATGCAGCAGATAGTGAATCAGCCGATTCATGTAGGGGAACCGGTAATAGGCGCGGATGATGCCGGCGATGTGCAGCTTCAGCTTCGCCGTCGATGTGATCGGTTGCGCCAGCAGATATTCGAGATTTGACATCTCGGTCGCGGCATCGCGCGCGAGCAGCGCCAGCAAGAGGCCGTCCTTGTTGCCGAAATGATATTTGACCAGCGCGGCATTGGCGCCCGACTTCTGGGCGATGTCGGACAGCGAGATCTCGATCGACGAGCGTTCGATCATCAGCTCGCTCGCGGCCACGAGCAATTTCTCTGCCGTGGAATTCTTTCCGCTGGGGAGCCTGTTCGGTACGCTGGTAGTCACGGAGTTCCCTGTTCTCGCCGCTTGAAGCGGCCGCAGATAAGCCGAAGCAGCGCCTCATCACAAGAGTTAATTGATCGATTGACTAAACGATATCGCGCCCATTAAATCCGCCGCGACAATCCAAACTCGATAGAGAACAATCCAGGGAGAGACCGACATGGCCGAGGCTTACATCGTCGCCGCTGCGCGTACCGCGGGCGGGCGCAAGGGGGGCCGCCTCGCCGGCTGGCATCCGGCCGATCTCGCCGCGAAGGTGCTGGACGAACTGGTCGATCGCACCAAGGTCGATCCCGCCCTGGTCGAGGACGTGATCATGGGCTGCGTGATGCAGGTCGGCGAGCAGTCCAACAACGTCGCGCGCAACGCGATCATGGCCTCGAAGCTGCCGGAGAGCGTTCCGGGCACCTCGATCGACCGGCAGTGCGGCTCCTCGCAGCAGGCGCTGCACTTCGCCGCGCAAGCCGTGATGTCCGGCACGATGGACGTGGTGATCGCCGCTGGCGTGGAATCGATGACGCGCGTGCCGATGGGCCTGTCCTCGCAGCTTCCGGCCAAGAACGGCTTTAGCAATTACAAGAGCCCGGGCATCGAGCACAAATATCCGAACATCGTGTTCAGCCAGTTCACCGGCGCGGAGATGATGGCCGAGAAGTACGGCCTGTCGAAGAATGATCTCGACGAATACTCCTACAACAGCCATCAGCGCGCGATCGCAGCGACGCAAGCCGGCCACTTCAAGAAGGAGATCGTGCCGCTCGAGATCACCCGCGCCGACGGCAGCAAGGACACCCATCACATCGACGAAGGCATCCGCTTCGACGCCACGCTCGACGGCATCAAGGGCGTCAAGCTGATTGCCGAGAACGGCAAGCTGACGGCGGCGAGCGCCAGCCAGATCTGCGACGGCGCCTCCGGTGTCATGGTGGTGAACGAGCGCGGCCTCAAGCAGCTCGGCCTCACGCCGCTGGCGCGCATCCATCACATGACCATGACCGGCGGCGATCCCGTCATCATGCTCGATGCTCCGCTGCACGCCACCAAGCGCGCGCTGGAGAAGGCCGGCATGACGATCGACGACATCGACCTGTTCGAGGTCAACGAGGCCTTCGCCTCGGTGCCGACCGGCTGGCTCAAGACCACCGGCGCCGATCCAGCCCGCCTCAACGTCAATGGCGGCGCCATCGCGCTCGGTCATCCGCTCGGCGGCTCCGGCACCAAGTTGATGACCACACTGGTCCACGCCCTGCACCAGCGCGGCAAGCGCTATGGTCTTCAGACCATGTGCGAAGGCGGCGGCATGGCGAATGTAACGATCGTGGAGCGGCTGTAAGCTGCTGCTGCCACACTAACGGTGTCGTCCCGGCGAAAGCCGGGACCCATACCGCGAAATCTATCGATTGTGGTTGGTCGCAGTACCGAACGACAATCCTCTGCCAAACGACGCCCTGTGGTTATGGGTCCCGGCTTTCGCCGGGACGACATCTCGTGTGCCTTGGGACCTACGCTTATGACCCATCCGTCCGTCTACGCCAAAACCACGCCCGACAAGATCGCCTACCAGATGGCCGGGACCGGCAAGGCGATCACCTATCGCGAGCTCGACGAGCTCTCGAACCAGGGCGCAAACCTGTTCCGCTCGCTCGGCCTGAAGGCCGGCGACCACATCGCGCTCTTGATGGAAAACCGTCTCGCGTTCATGGAGATCTGCTGGGCCGCGCAACGCAGCGGGCTCTATTACACCGCCATCAGCCGCTATCTGAAGCAGGACGAGATCGACTACATCATCGGCGATTGCGGCGCCAAGGTCGTGATCACCACGCCGAAATGCGCCGACCAGATCAGGGCCCTGATCAAGGGGACCGCAGGCGAGCCGATCTTCTACATGGTCGACGAACCCCAGCCCGGCTTCCGCTCCTACGACAAGGAAGCGTCGGCACAGCCGACAACGCCGATTGCGGACGAGGTCGCCGGCTACGACATGCTGTATTCGTCCGGCACCACCGGCCGACCGAAGGGCATCAAGAGGGCCTTCGAAGGCAACAAGATCGACGTGCCGAACGCCTTCCTGCGCGTCCTCTGCGCCGACATGTGCGGCATGAATGCGGAGAGCACCTATCTCTCGCCGGCGCCGCTCTATCACGCGGCTCCGCTGCGCTTCAACATGATGGCGATCGTGCTGGGCGGCACCTCCATCATCATGGAGCATTTTGACGCCGAGGATTTTCTCAAGCTCGTCGAGAAGTACAAGGTCACGCAGTCACAGCTTGTACCGACCATGTTCGTGCGCATGCTGAAGCTGCCGGACGAGGTTCGCGGCAAGTACAACGTCTCCACGCTGAAGGGCGCGATCCACGCCGCTGCCCCCTGCCCTGTCGACGTCAAGGCAAAAATGATCGAATGGTGGGGACCGATCCTGATCGAGTATTACGCCGGCTCGGAAGGCAACGGCGTCACCGTCTGCAATTCGCAGCAATGGCTGGAGCATCGCGGCAGCGTCGGCCGCGCCGTGGTCGGCAAGATCAAGATCCTGGACGAGAACGACGAGGAGCAGCCGGTGGGCGAGATCGGCACGGTCTATTTCGCCGATGCGCCTGTTTTCACCTATCACAACGATCCAGAGAAAACGAAGAAGGCCTACAACGCCAAGGGTTGGTCGACGCTTGGCGACGTCGGCTACCTCGACAAGGACGGTTTTCTGTTCCTCACCGACCGCAAGTCCTACATGATCATCTCCGGCGGGGTGAACATCTACCCGCAGGAGACCGAGGACGTGCTCATCACTCACCCTGATATCGCCGACGTCGCCGTGTTCGGCGTGCCGAACGAGGAGATGGGCGAAGAGGTGAAGGCGGTGGTGCAGCCACACGACATGAGCCGCGCCGGCAAGGCGCTCGAAGCCGACCTGATCGCCTACTGCAAGACACGTCTCTCGGCGATCAAATGCCCGCGCTCGATCGATTTCGAAGCCGAGCTGCCGCGCACGCCGACGGGCAAGCTGGTGAAGCGGCATCTGCGCGACCGGTATTGGCCGAAGACGACGGCAAAGATTTAGCCACTTGCTTACCCTCCCCTGGAGGGGGAGGGTCGGCGCGAAGCGACGGGGTGGGGTGATCTCTCCACTCGGGCACTGTTCCACTCGGAGAGACTGTCACCCCGCCCCGCTGCGCATTCCGCTTCGCTGCATGCGCATCGACCCTCCCCCTCCAGGGGAGGGTGAAGCGGAGATTAATCAAACAAACTCGGCGTGTGGTTCACCAGCGCGCCTTCGATCTCGAGCATCTTCAGCTTCGTCACCACGCCGCCATTGGCCGAGAAGCCGCCGGGCTTGTTGCCGGCGGCCAGCACGCGATGGCAGGGCACGACGATCGGGCACGGGTTGCGGCCGAGCGCCTGACCGACATCGCGCGACAGCTGGACGCCGCCGAGCTGCTTGGCGATGTCGCCATAGGTGATGGTCTTGCCGGGCGGGATGGCGCGGGCGATCTCGTAGACGCCGCGGTTGAAGTCGGGCACGCCGTCGAGATCGAGCGGGATGTCGGTGAGATCGTCCGGCTCGCCCGCGAGCAATTTTGTGATGCGGTCGATCGCCTCTCGCACCTCGGCGGTCGGCTCGGCCTCGGTGGCGTCGGCATGGCGCTGGCTGATGCGGGTGCGGATCTTCTCCTCGCCGCCCATGGGCAGTTGCGTGCCGTTGATACCACGCGGGCCCCAGGCGATGGCACAGAGGCCGATCCTGGTGTCGAACAGGGCAAAATGCTGGTCGGTCATGGCTTGGTTCCTGGCTTGCGCCCTCGTCGCATGCCCCCATTGTGATCCATGCCTAAATCTAGGCTTGGAAATAGTTGCGATCCACCCGGTTTCCGGGAATCTTGCACAGGAGTTCCTGCCCCCTCCCGCGAGCCCCGAATGCAAAGCCTCCACGTCAACGGATACGACATGCCCTATCTCGACGTGGGCGAAGACAGGAGCCGGCCGCCGCTGGTCTGTGTACATGGCTCGCTCAATGACTTCCGCGTCTGGGGCTGCGTGCTCGGACCGCTGACGCAGCGGCATCGGGTGATCGCCGTCAGCTTGCGGCACTTCTTCCCGGACCGCTGGGATGGCGTCGGCGACACCTATTCGATCGCCCAGCATGTCCAGGACGTCATCGCCTTCATCGAGAAGCTCGACGTCGGCCCGGTCGATCTGATGGGCCATTCCCGCGGCGGGCACATCTGCTTCCGCGTGGCACAGGCGCGCCCCGACCTGTTGCGGCGGCTGATCCTGGCCGAACCCGGCGGCGAGCTCGATGCGAGCCTCGATCCCGATTACGTCGGCGGCCCCTCGCCGCTGTTGGCGCGGTTCACGGCCTCGGCCGAGAAGATCGCGGCCGGCGATGTCGACGGCGGCCTTGCCGTCTTCGTGGACACGCTGGAGGGCGCCGGCACCTGGCCGCGGCTGCCGGCGATGGTGAAGCAGAATCTGCGCGACAACGCCTATACCCTGATCGGGCAGGTCCGCGACAACCGTCCGCCCTTCTCGAAGGCGGATGCGGAATCGATCAGGATGCCGACGCTGTTCATCCTGGGTGCGCGGACCAAAGGCCTGCTGCCAAAGGTGCTGCATGCGCTGGCCGCGCACGTACCCTATTCCAAGACGGCGATCATCCCGAACGCGACCCATCCGATGTTCGAGCAGGCGCCGCAAAAATACTCCGAACTGGTTCTGGATTTCCTGGCGAGCTGATCATGCAGAGCTTTCGCGTCAACGGTTACGACATGGCCTATCTCGAAGTCGGGGACGGCCCGCCGCTGGTCTGCGTCCATGGCACGCTAGGTGATTTCCGCACCTGGTATTCAGTGCTCGGCCCACTGTCGAAGTCCCATCGCGTGATCTCGGTCAGCCTGCGGCATTTCTTTCCCGAGCATTGGGACGCCATCGGCGACGATTACAAGATGGCGCAGCACGTCGCGGACACGATCGCCTTCATCGAGCAGGTCAAACCCGGGCCGGTCGACCTGATGGGGCATTCGCGCGGCGGCCACATCGCGTTTCGCGTCGCGCAAGCGCGGCCTGACCTGCTGCGCAAGCTGGTGCTGGCCGAGCCGGGCGGCGATCTCGACGCCAGCCTGTCGGTGCCCGAAGGCACGCCCGCGCATCCGCCGCTCGCTGCGAAGACGATACGCTCGGTCGAGATGATCCGCGCCGGCGATCTCGACGGCGCGCTGCAGAATTTCTACGAGGGCATCGAAGGCGACGGCTCGTGGCGGCGCGTGCCGGCGGCGGCGAAGCAACAGCTGCGCGACAACACGCTCACCTTCCTCGGCCAGATCAACGAGCAGCGCCGGCCCTACACGCTCGCTGATGCGCAGGCGATCAGGACGCCGACGCTGCTGATCGGCGGCGGTGCAACCACCGGCAGCCTCTCGGTGATGTGGCGCGTGCTGGCCGAGCACATCGCGGGCAGCAAGACCGCGGTGATCCCCAATGCCGGCCACTGGATGTTCGAGCAGGCGCCGCTTGAGTTCGGCGAGGTGGTGAACAGGTTTTTGGCGGAGTAGCTTTCTTTTTTCCTTCTCCCCTCTTGTCCGCCGAAGCCTTCAGGCGAAGGCGGATGTGGGAGAGATCACATCTGCAAATGAGTCTGCGGAGAAATACCCCTCACCAAGTGAGTTCGTGTCTCCCAGCGGCGCTGCCCTCTCCCGCAAGGGGAGAGGGCACAGAAACTCACACCTTCCAAACGCCGACCGGCATCTTGATCGTCGCATTCAGCCGGTTCCAGACGTTGATGGTCGCGATCGAGAGGATCAGGGTTGCGAGCTCGCGCTCGTCAAAATGCTTGGAGGCCTCGTTCCAGATCGCATCCGGCACCGGGTCCTCGCGATCGGCAAGGCGCGTGACGGCTTCGGTCAGCGCCAGCGCGGCGCGTTCGGCGTCGCTGAAATAGGGCGCATCGCGCCAGGCCGAGACGGCGAACAGGCGCTCGTCGGTTTCACCCAGCTTGCGGGCGATCTTCGGATGCATGTCGACGCAGACGCTGCAGCCGTTGATCTGGCTGGCGCGCAGGTGCACCAGTTCCAGGAGCTTTTCCGGCAGCCCCTGCTTGGTCAAATTGCCGAGGGATTGAAGGTGGTTCATGGCTTCAGGCAGGACCATGACGGGGTGGTTCATGCGCGCGTGCATCATCTTGCGTCTCCGTTAGAGAATTTGGACGGTTCCGGTCACATCGGCCGGATTGGCTTCGTCATGGGCATGACGGATTGCGATGAGGGAATGTGACCGATGACCCAGAAAAACTTCGAAGAAAATTTTCTCAGCCGCCAATTCGAGGCCAGCAGGGACCATCTGCGCGCGGTCGCCTACCGGATGCTGGGTTCCAGTGCCGAGGTCGACGATGCCGTGCAGGAGGCCTGGCTGCGGGTCAGCCGCTACGACACGTCCGATGTCGCGAACCTGCGCGGCTGGCTGACCACCGTGGTCGCGCGCATCTGCCTCGACATGCTGCGCGCGCGCAAATCGCGCCGCGAGGACCCGATGGGCCCGCACGTGCCCGAGCCGGTCGACGAGACGCGGGAGCGCGAGGCGGAGATGTCCGATTCCGTCGGCGCGGCCCTCCTCGTCGTGCTCGAGACATTGCAGCCGGCAGAGCGGCTCGCCTTCGTGCTGCACGACATGTTCGCAGTCCCGTTCGAGGAGATCGCGCCGATCGTGGGACGCTCGGTCGACGCCTCGCGGCAGTTGGCGAGCCGCGCGCGACGGCGCGTCCAGGGGGCGCCGGTGCCCGAGGCGGACATCTCGCACCAGCGCGCGATCGTCGATGCCTTCCTCAGGGCTTCGCGCGAGGGCAATTTCGAGGGCCTGCTGGCCCTGCTCGATCCCGACGTCGTGTTCCGTGCCGACCAGGCTGCGGTGCGGCTCGGCACGCTGCCGGAGATCCGCGGCGCGGATGCGGTCGCACAGCTCTACAAGGGCCGTGCGCAGGCTGCACGGACGGCGCTGGTCGATGGCGAGATCGGCGTCGCCGTCATCTTCGGCGGACGTCTGCGCATCGCGCTGCGCGTGACGTTCAACGGCGACCGGATCGCGGGGATCGAGGCGGTGGCCGATGCGGACCAGATCGCGACGATGGAGGTGGAGGTGCTGGAGCGCTAGTCACGTGAATCTAAAGTTCGCCACATAAAGTCCGCTGAGCTTTATAGCAGAAGCGTTTGACGGAAGCCAAAATCTGGTCTGCGGACTTGGTCCATTTGAATGGCTTCGGTTTTCTGTTGTGCAGGTCGATGAAGGTACGGATGTCGGCCTCGAGCTGCCTGACGGAGGTGTGAACACCTCGCTGGATCTGTTTTCTGGTGAGTTCAGCGAACCAGCGCTCGACCTGATTGATCCATGACGCGGAAGTCGGCGTGAAGTGGACATGATAGTGCGGCCGACGGGCGAGCCACGCTTTGATCTTAGGTGTTTTGTGGGTGGCGTAGTTGTCCATGACGAGATGGACATCGAGGCCTTCAGGAACTTGAGCATCGATCCCTTTTAAAAACTTCAAGAACTCGACTGCCCGGTGCCGCTTATAGCATTTGCCGATGACGAACCCCGAGGCGACATCGAGCGCGGCAAACAGCGAGGTCGTACCATGCCGCACATAACTGTGCGTGCGCCGTTCCGGTACGCCCGGCATCATCGGCAGGACCGGCTGCTCGCGATCCAGGGCCTGGATCTGGCTTTTCTCATCGATACTGAGGACAAGGGCTCGGTTCGGTGGGGACAGGTAAAGGCCGACGATATCGCGGACCTTGTCGACGAACAGCGGGTCGCTCGACAGCTTGAATGTCTGGCTGCGGTGCGGCTGCAGGCCGAACGCCATCCACATTCGGCGGATCGTGGTGTGGGAAAAGCCAGTTTCCCCAGCCATTGAGCGGATCGACCAGTGCGTCGCGTCGGGTGGCGTTGTACGCAATGTCCGCTCAATTACCTCAGCAACCTGATCGTCGTTGATGGTTCGAGGGCGGCCAGGGCGGGCCTCGTCAAGCAGGCCATCACAGCGATCCTTCAAAAATCGGCGACGCCACTTGCCAACGGTGTGTTCGTGGAGGCCGAGTTCGGCAGCCACGGACTTGCTTGGCAAGCCATCCGCACACCGCAGGATCGCGCGGCAGCGCTCAGATAGCGATCGGGCAACGCGATGACGACGAACTTGCCTCTCCAAGTACGCCCGCTCCTGCGGACTAAGCACCAACGGCGCGATCGGCCGGCCTCGTTCACCTGCATTCGCCACGAGCTCTCTCCTCTGTAGAGATTCGAGCTATCAACTAATGTGGCGAACTTGCGTTCCAGATGACTAGCGGGACGTGGCATCCGGACGGCCCGGATGTTACGCTGAAGTCCAATCGCGCGGTGCCAGCGCTCAAGACGCGAAAGGACGATTTCCATGACAGCCCGCTTCATTCCCCTGCTCGCCTTGTCCCTGCTCGGCCTCGCCGCCGGCAGCACCACCGCGCTTGCGGCCGCCGACGAAAAGCTGAAGGCCGCGGCCGAGCAGGAGAAGGCGCCGCTGATCGAGACCCTGCACGACATGGTGATGATCGAAAGCGGCAGCGGCGATGCCGAGGGCCTGAAGAAGATGGCCGAATTCACCGAAGCGCGCCTGAAGGCGCTGGGCGCCACCATCGAGCGGCGCAAGACCACCGCGGGTACGGGCGCCGACATGGTGATCGCCACCTTCCAGGGCACCGGGTCGCGAAAGCTGATGTTGATCGCGCATATGGACACGGTCTATCAGCGCGGCATTCTCGCAAGCGAGCCGTACCGTGTCGACGGTAACCGCATCTACGGCCCCGGCATCGCCGACGACAAGGGCGGCATCGCCGTGGTCCTGCATGCGCTCAAGATCCTGAAGGACGCCGGCTGGCAGGACTACGCCAGGCTCACCGTGTCCTTCAATCCGGATGAAGAGGTCGGCTCGATCGGGTCGGGCGAGATCATCGCCGAGTTCGCCGACCAGCACGACGTCGTGCTCTCCTGCGAACCCACGGTCGCCGCGCCGATCGCCAAGAATGACGGGCTGCTGCTGGGCGCGAGCGGCACTGCCACGGCGAAAATGGAGGTGAAGGGCCGCGCCTCGCATGCCGGCGCCGCGCCCGATCTCGGCCGTAACGCGCTGATCGAGCTCGCGCACCAATTGCAGCAGACAAAGGACGTCGCCAAGTCGATCCCGGGCACGCAGCTCAACTGGACCACGGCGCAGGCCGGCACGGTGCGCAACCAGATTCCGGAAAAGGCCGAGGCCGGCGCCGATATCCGCCTGACCATCCCCGATGGCATCGCCAAATTGCAGGCGGCGCTCGACGCGAAGGTGAAGGACAAGTTCGTGCCCGACACCGAAACCACGGTGACGATCATTGCGGGCCGCCCGCCCTTCGTCGCCAGCGATCGCGGCCGCGCGCTCGCGCAGGAGGGGCAGGCGATCTATGCCGAGATCGACCGCAAGCTCGACATCGCCGAGATGACCGGCGGCGCCACCGATGCCGGTTATGCCAACCGCAGCGGCAAGGCGGTCGTGGTCGAGAGCTTTGGCCTCGCCGGCTTCGGCTATCACGCCCGGGACGAGTTCATCGACACCAACTCGATCGTGCCGCGGCTCTATCTGGTGAGCCGGATACTGATCGAGCAGGGCAAGAAGAAGTAGGCGCCGGGGCCGGCCAAGCCATTTCGGCGAAAACAACCCCATGCACAGTAGACGGCCCTAGCGATATCAATGGCTTAGCGAGGCCAAAACGGCGGCTTGAGGACCGCCTTGACGCCCTCCCCCTCCTGCGATACCTTCGAATACGGAATTCCGTATTCCCTTTTGTGTCTCGGAGCTGCCGGCGTGATCCCTCTCGACCCGCTCCCGAACCTGATCGACCAGGTCTATGCGCGGATCCTGGAGGCGATCTCCGACCGCACGCTTCAACCCGGCCAGCGCATCCGGCAGAACGAACTCGCCGACAAGCTCGGCGTGTCGCGCCAGCCGGTGTCGCATGCGCTGCATCTGCTGCACCGGCAGGGTCTCGTCGCCGAGAGCGGCCGTCGCGGTTTTGAAGTCACCCAGCTCGACCCCTCGCGCATCCGCCAGCTCTACGAGGTGCGAGGCGCCATCGACGCGCTGGCCGCGCGGCTCGCCGCTCAGCGCGCCGCAAGCGACGCGGCGGGACGCGCGCGGTTGGACGCAGCCCTCGCCGCCGGACGCCGCATCGACCGCAAGACTTCGCTCGCCGAGCTGATCGTGCTCGACGTCGATTTTCACCGCGCGATCTATCAGCTCGCGGGCAATCCCGTGATCGAGGAGACGATCGCGCCGCAATGGCCGCATATGCGCCGCTCGATGGCGACGGTGCTCTCCGAGCTCGATTATCGCGGCAGCGCGTGGGCCGAGCATGCGACGATTGCCGGACACATTCTCGCAGGCGATGCGAAAGCCGCCGAGCGCGCAGCGCTGGCCCATGCGCAGACGGCGGGACGGATGACCGAGGAGAAATTGAGGGCGACGGACGAGGCGGCGGCGTAGCGACTATCGCGCCCCCCGTCATGCCCGGGCTTGTCCCGGGCATCCACGTTCTTCTCGCGAACGTGGAGCAAAGACGTGGATGGCCGGGTCAAGCCCGGCCATGACGAGAGAAAACAACAAATCAAAACAGGAGGACGACCCATGAAACTGTCTCAGGAGCAATTGGAGTTCTTCCACCACGAGGGCTGGCTGTTCCTCCCCGAATTGTTCAGCCAGGAGGAAGTCGACTTCCTCGCGCGCGAGGCGATCGGCATCTATGACGCGAATCGGCCCGAGGTCTGGCGCGAGAAGAGCGGCGCGCCGCGCACGGCGTTTGCCGCGCATCTCTACAACGAGGCATTCCGCATCTTGGGTGCGCATCCGCGCATGATCGACCCGGTCGAGCAATTGTTCGGCGAGCCGGTCTACATGCACCAGTTCAAGATCAACGCGAAATCGGCCTTCACCGGCGACGTCTGGCAGTGGCACCAGGATTACGGCACTTGGAAGCGCGACGACGGCATGCCGGAGCCGCGCGCGATGAACATCGCGATCTTCCTCGACGAGGTG
This sequence comes from Bradyrhizobium sp. S3.7.6, assembly GCF_054061875.1. Classification (NCBI taxonomy): domain Bacteria; kingdom Pseudomonadati; phylum Pseudomonadota; class Alphaproteobacteria; order Hyphomicrobiales; family Nitrobacteraceae; genus Bradyrhizobium; species Bradyrhizobium sp. S3.7.6. Next base: position 8,841,386 of record NZ_JBSSEQ010000001.1, read on the forward strand.
ATGCCGATCAACGGCCCCCTGATGCTGGTGCCGCAGAGCCAGAATGCCGGCGATCTCCAGGCCTCGCATGACCTTGCGACGACCTCCTATCCACTGTGGACGCTCGACGAAGAGACCGTGACGCGCCTCGTCAAGCAGGGCGGCATCGTCGCGCCCACAGGCAAGCCGGGCGGCATGCTGATGTTCCACGGCAATCTCGTGCATGGCTCGGCCGGCAACATCACGCCCTACCCGCGCAAGATCGTGTACCTGACGCTGAACGCGGTCTCGAACTACATCCGCACCCCGACGCGGCCTGAGTACATCGCGCATCGCGATTTTGCGCCGATCAAGACGGTGGACGATGATGCGCTGGTGCGGCTCGCACGTGCGCCGCGACAGGCGGCGGAGTAAGTTCTCACTGTCATTCCGGGGCGCGCCTTCTTGGGCGCGAGCCCGGAATCCATACTCCCGATCGTGGTTATGGATTCCGGGCTCGACGCTGCGCGTCGCCCCGGAATGACGAGCTTTGATTGTTGCGCTCAGGACATCCCCCATGAACCTCTTCCGCCTCCTCCAGGCCCGCGCGTCCGCTGGCAAGCCTGTCCGTGTCGCGCTGATCGGTGCCGGCAAGTTCGGCTCGATGTTTCTGGCGCAGGTGCCGCACACGCCGGGGCTGGAGGTGCCCATCATCGTCGATATCGATCGCGACCGTGCGCGCGAAGCCTGCCGCACCGTGGGCTGGAGCGCCGAGCGGATCGCGGCCACCGTCTTCACCGATGATGGCGCACGCGCCATTGCGGGCGGCGCGATGGATGTCGTCGTTGAAGCGACCGGCAATCCGGCCGTCGGCATCAAGCACGCGCGCGCTGCGATCGCGGCGGGCAAGCATATCGTGATGGTCAATGTCGAGGCCGACGTGCTGGCGGGCCCGCTGCTCGCCGAGGAAGCACGGAAGGCGGGCGTGGTCTATTCGCTCGCTTATGGCGACCAGCCGGCGCTGACCGCCGAGATGGTCGACTGGGTGCGCGCCACCGGTTTTCGCGTGGTCGCAGCCGGCAAAGGGACAAAATATCTGCCAGCCTATCACGACGTGACACCTGACGGCGTCTGGCAGCACTATGGTCTCACCGCGGGCGAGGCACAGTCGGCCGGCATGAATCCGCAGATGTTCAACTCCTTCCTCGACGGCACCAAATCCGCGATCGAGATGGCCGCGATCGCCAATGCCTGCGGGCTCGACGTGCCCGCGAGCGGCTTGCTGTTTCCGCCCTGCGGCGTCGACGATTTGCCACACGTCATGCGTCCCAGCGACAAGGGCGGCGTGTTGGAACGGTCGGGCGTGGTGGAGGTGGTGTCGTCACTCGAGCGCGACGGCCGGCCGGTGTTTCGCGATTTGCGGTGGGGCGTCTATGTCGTGCTGGAGGCGCCGAACGACTATGCCGCCGACTGCTTCAGGCAATACGGCCTGAAGACCGACGGCAGCGGACGCTTCGCGGCGATGTACAAGCCGTACCATCTGATCGGGCTCGAGCTGAACATCTCGATCCTGTCGGCGGCGCTGCGGGGCGAGCCGACCGGCCAGCCCTATGGCTTCCGCGGCGACGTTGCCGCCGTGGCCAAGCGCAATCTGCGCGCCGGCGAGATGCTGGACGGCGAAGGCGGCTACACCGTGTGGGGCAAGCTGGTGCCGGCGGCCGCGAGCCTGAAGGCAGGCGCCCTGCCGATCGGTCTCGCACATCGCCTGAAGCTGAAGCACGACGTCGCCCATGGCGAGATCGTGCGCTGGAGCGACGTCGAGTTCGACGCTAACAACGAGACGATCAAGACGCGAAAGGTAATGGAGACGGCATTCGCGAAATAGCGGCTAGAACTGCCCCGGTTGAGCGGGTGGACTGGGCCAATCCGATCGCAAATTGTTCGGATTATTCCTTGCGAACAAGTCCTGCCTTATAACGCCGCTCGGGCCCGCATCAATTGATGGTGGCATTCCGCGAACATCACGGGTTGGCGCGACTATGACGCCGGTCCGAACGCCACAATTGGCGGGATAGCCAGCGTGTCGGCAGTAAGTTGCAGCACTCGCGCCTGCATTGCTTCCAATTGAGAAGCCAATAATTAGCGACGCTGACAAGGCAATTGATCGCTTCATTCTTGCCTCCTGTAGCTGATCCACGGGAGAGAATTATAGATGAAGTGTAGCTATGCCAAAGCGGTGAATGTTGAACCGTGAGTTCGGCTTCTCGATCAAAAGCCGGCATCGGCCGCAGCCCGCGCCATGTCCAACCATATGCGGACTCATGATCGCAGCAGGTTGCGTCCTCTTCGACCACGATGACCTTGGCTTCGGCCTCCTCGAAATTCTTGCGCTGGTCACAGCGATTGATAGCCCCGAGAAGCCAATGGCCGGGCCGAGCAGTGTCAGGATGGTCGCGAAGGATGACACCGGGATGCTCGTTCTGTTCGTGCTCGCCCAACGTGTCACGTCGATTTGATGTTTTGCGCGCAAAAAAAACGGGTACTGACACACGTGGCATCTTGCACCACGGTCCAACCGTAAGGAGCAATCCATGATAAATCTGAAAATTCTTGGTGCGGTCGTTGTTGTGGCATCTGCCCTGTCCAGCTCTGCTGTACAGGCGCAGTGGTACAACTCCAATCCGGACGCATGCCAAGCTGAATTCGCCAGCTGCACGGGTCTTGGAACGGGGACCACCCCCGACTATCGGGTTCGGCCATCAACTCGGCGAACGGCATATCGCCAGCCGGCAGCGGCGGACGCGACTGTCGGCAACTGGGGCAATTCCTACGCCATGTCGCCCGGCATGTCGTACGGCGAGATGGGCTGGCAGGGCAGCTGGAGTACGTATGCTGCCCGTAACGGCATCGTCTGCCGGCCCGGCACCTATTTCAAGGGTAGCGACGGCCTCCAGCATCTCTGCCAGTAGGTCATCTGCTCTGACGTTAAACAGCTCAGGCGGCCCCAAAGGGGCCGCCTGTTTCGTGCCGGAGTTGTGGCTCTCGCCGAGAATTAGCATCCAGATCGCGCGGTGGGTGCACGACTGGGTGTACGAACGACCCCGATCTCCGGATCGAGGTCGCGTACCGTCACCAGTGCTTCGAGCGGGCGGCGGGCCTTCGTGGTAGCGATCTCTATGGAAGCAGCCGTTCTTCCCTGGCTTGCTTGAACCACTTCCGGAACATGTCCTCGGTGTCCATCATCTCGGTGAAGCCGGCGCGGTTGATCTTCACGGTCGAGACGATCGAGGGCGGACCGGACTCGGTCTGGCCGTAGCGCATGCTGTAATCGGCGTATTGGAACGACAGGCCGACGAAGTCGGCGAGGTCCGGCGACACAAGGTCATGCTTGCGTCGCAACGCGTCCCAAGAAGAGACCCAATTGGGAAACTCCTTGGCGAGCGATAGCGGGATCGGCTTGCCGGGCTTCATCTCCAGCGCGTCGGCCACCGCGGGCCAGATGTTTTCCCAGGTGAAGACATCGCCATTGGTGACGTTGAAGGCTTCGTTCTGTGCCGCCTTGGCCTCGCCCGACCAGGCGATCGCGCGCGCGAGGAGATCGACGTCGACGGCCTGCGCCACCCGCGCGGCGCCGCCGGGAAAGTCGAGCGGCCTGCCCTGCTCGCGCAGCATCGCGGCATAGACGCCGAGTGGCGGGATCAGATCCATGGCGCCGCCCATGGCGAGGCCGACGATCAGAACGGGGCGCAAGATACTCCAGTGCCAGGCTTTCCCGGCCTGGAGCTCGCGCAGGAAATTTTCCTGCGCCCAATAAAAGTTGGGCTGCTCGTACATCTCGGAGCGGCCTTCGCGCGCCGGCACCGTCAAGGGGCGGACGTGAACGCCATAGGCTTTGGTGCCTTGCAGCAAGGCGACATGCTTGAGGTCTGGCGCCATCGGCTCGAGCGCGGCCATCAAATTGCGCAACATCAGATCATTGGTCTTGATCTGCTGCGGATCGCGCCAACCATCGACGAGCTGTGGCGCCTCGTAGAGCGCGGCGTAGATCAAATGGGTGGCGCCCTGAAGCTCGGCCGCGGCACGGCGGCAATCGGCTTCGCTGGTAAGGTCGATCGGGACGTGGCGGGCGCCGTAGAGGTGGCGCGGCTTGCGTCGCGACAGCGCCACAACTTCTGAAGGCTCGGATGTGCCGAAGTGTCGCAACGCGGCGTTGCCGACGAGACCGGTTGCCCCAGCGACCACGACCTTTTTGCCCGTCATGCGCGAGCCTCCCTTGTTATTGCCTAATCGCGTAGCAGATCGCTGATGGTTCCGACTTGCGTCTGGCCCGCGTTCGCACTTGCGAGGAAGGCATCAGGCTTGATTATCGCAGGGCGTCCGGTCATCCTTGCTGACGGAACCGCAACGCTCGGCTTCCAGCAACAAGAGCCCATCAGGGCCATTCGGAAACGCTCAAACAAATCTCAACAAGAGAACGTCGATCCTCGACGAAGACAAGACGACAGCAAGATCGTTCCCTGGTCGATGCATCGACGCAATGGAAGGGATGCGCATGAAACGTCGTGATTTTCTGAAGGTGACAGGCGTCGGCCTGGCCGCGAGCACAGCAGTGGCTGCGCCCGCGATCGCGCAGTCGTCGCCCGAGGTCAGGTGGCGCTACGCCACGAGCTGGCCGAAAGCCCTCGATACGCTCTATGGCGGCTGCGAATATTTCTGCAAGCAGGTCGCCGACATTACCGACAACAAATTCCAGATCCAGCCTTTTGCGGCGGGCGAGATCGTCCCGGGCCTGCAGGTGCTCGACGCCGTGTCGAACGGCACGGTCGAGATCGGCAATACCGCGCTTTATTACTATTGGGGCAAGAACCCCGCATTCACGTTCGCAACTGCCCTCCCGTTCGGCTTGAACACGCGCCAGCAGATTTCCTGGCTGCTGTGGGGCGGCGGACAGGATCTCGTCAACGACCTCCTGAAAGAGCACAACGTCTACGGCATCCCGACCGGATCGACCGGCGCGCAGATGGGCGGCTGGTTCAGGAAGGAGATCAAGACGGTCGACGACCTCAAGGGCCTGAAGATGCGCATCGGCGGCTTCGCCGGCACGATCCTCGCCAAGCTCGGCTGCGTGCCGCAGCAGCTCGCCGGCGGCGACATCTATCCGGCGCTGGAGAAGGGCACCATCGACGCGGCCGAGTGGGTCGGTCCCTATGACGACGAGAAGCTCGGCTTCGCCAAGGTCGCGAAGTACTACTACTATCCCGGCTGGTGGGAAGGCACGAGCCAGGGCCACAACATCATGAACATCGAGAAGTGGAACGCGCTGCCCAAGCACTATCAGGCGGCGATCGACGCGGCGTCACGCGACACCTTCACCTGGATCACCGGCAAGTACGATGCGGTGAATGCTCCGGCGCTGAAGCGGCTGATCGTGAACGGCGCGATCCTCAGGGGCTTCCCGCAGGAAGTGCTCGAGGCGTGCTACAACACCGCCAACGAAATCTATGCGGACCTGTCCAAGACCAATCCGCATTTCGGCAAGATGCATGCGAGCATGACCGCGTTCAAGAATGACTCGTTGCCTTGGACGCAGGTGGCCGAGCTGAGCTACGACAGCTTCATGGCGCGGATGCGGACCAAGACGTGAGGCGCTGAGCGGCTCACACGACTAAAGACGGAGAAGCCCCGGAGATGCTGCCATCTCCGGGGTTTTACGTGCTTTGGTTCTGGTTTCGGACCAAACCTGGTTGTCCCCATCGGCTTCGCAACTGCGAGCGTTCCGACGACGCTTGATTATCGCAAGGCGACCGGTCATCCTGATGGCCGGAACCGCAACGTACGGGATCCACAAAGAGCCCTGAAGGGCCGTCGGACACACTCACACCTTCACCAAAGACAAGTTCGGTTCTCGGCGAAGCAAAAGACGACACGAAGATCGTTCCCTTAGTCGAGCAATCGGCACAACGGAGGGATACGCATGAAACGTCGTGAATTTCTGAAAGTGACAGGCGCTGGCCTGGCGGCAAGCACAGCGGTTGCTGCGCCGGCCATCGCGCAATCTTCGCCGGAAGTGAGATGGCGGCTCGCCGCGAGCTGGCCCAAGGCGCTCGATACGCTCTACGGCGGCTGCGAATATTTCTGCAAGCGCGTGGCCGAGGCCACCGACAACAAATTCCAGATCCAGCCGTTCGCGTCCGGCGAGATCGTGCCGGGCCTGCAGGTGCTCGATGCGGTCTCGAACGGCACGGTCGAGATGGGCAACACGGCGCTGTATTATTACTGGGGCAAGAACCCCGCCTTCACGTTCGGCACCTCGCTGCCGTTCGGACTGAACACGCGGGCGCATATTTCCTGGCTGCTGTTCGGCGGCGGCACGGAAATGCTCAACGACCTGCTGAAGGAATACAACACGGTCGGCATTCCCACCGGCTCGACCGGCGCCCAGATGGGCGGCTGGTTCCGGAAGGAGATCAAGTCGATGGAGGATTTCAGGGGACTGAAATTCCGCGTCGGCGGCTTCGCCGGCACGATCATCGCCAAGGTCGGCGGCGTGCCGCAGCAGATCGCGGGCGGCGACATCTATCCGGCGCTGGAGAAGGGCACGATCGACGCCGCCGAATGGGTCGGGCCCTATGACGACGAGAAGCTCGGCTTCGTGAAGGTCGCGAAATACTACTACTATCCGGGCTGGTGGGAAGGCACCGGCCAGGGCCACAACGTCATAAATCGCGACAAGTGGAACGCGCTGCCGAAGCACTATCAGGCCGTGGTCGAGATGGCCTCACGCGATACCTTCACCTGGGTCACCGGCAAATACGACTACGTCAACCCGTCTGCGTTGAAGCGCCTGCTGGTGGCCGGTGCGGTCCTGAAGCCGTTCCCGCAGGAAGTCCTGGAGGCCTGCTACAACGCCGCCAACGAGATCTACGCCGATCTCAGCAAGACCAATCCGCACTTCAACAAGATGTACACCAGCCTGTCGGCATTCAGGAACGAGTCGCTCGCCTGGATGCAGGTCGCCGAGCTCAGCTACGACAGCTTCATGATGCGGATGCGGACACGGACGTGAGGCGTTAAGCGAAACGCAGCGCCACAAACGACGAAAGCCCCGGAGATGTCTCCGGGGCTTTTTGTTTCGGGAGAGCCCGAACCACACCAAAGGTGTCATCGCCCGGCTTGACCGTGCGATCCAGTACTCCAGAGGCCCATATTGGAGAACACGCTCTCACCACCTCCGCCGCGGCGTACTGTCATGCCCCGGCCAAGCCGGGGCATGACAGCTGTGAGTGTGGCGGGCGCTTGCCGTAATAGCGCTCAGTTCTGATCGTCGCCCAGCGCGGCAACCAGCTTGTCGTAGTACTTGCCGACGAGATCGATGTTGGCCTTGTTCTCGACCTGCGGCGCCGGCGTCTTCAGCGCTTCGTTGAGTTCGTCGAGCGCTTCCTTCTTGTCCTTGGCCGGCATCTTCTTGTCGGCCTGGACCTGCGCGATCTGCGCCTTGATGACGGCTTCGGTGCCGACATATTTCTTGGTCGCGGGATCGAAGCCGCCGAGCACGAGGCTGATGTTGTCGACGACGTTGTTGTAATCGTCATAGCCCGCAAAGCCGTTCTTCTTGGCGACGCCGTCGAGCTGGCCGATCACCTTCTGGTCGGGTGCGGTGTTCTCGGGCAGCTTTTCCGTGATCGCATCCATGTCCTTCTGCGCGGCGAGCACACCGTCGAGCTGCTTGTCGGTCAGCGCGATCTGCTTGAGGCTAGGCGCCTGCGCCGGCGCGGCCTGCGGAACCGGCGCGGCCTGCTTGGCTTGCGCGAACGCGGTACCGGAGGAGGCAAGCGATGCGGCGGACAGAAGGCACGCGACGCCGAACGCGGTGAGGGCGGGACGAAGCAATGCTGGCATGGGAGTCTCCTCCTGAAGGGGATGGTTGGTGTTGTCAGCGGAAGGTCTTGGCGATCGAGGGTCTCGACGACGGAAAAACTAGGGAGCCTGGAATGAACTGCTCATGAACTCCGCTTGCGTCTGCTAAGGGCCGATCATGGCTGAATGATCACAACCCTGTGGTGGCTCCTGCGATCACCAAACATTGTTCTGCATGCAATCCATCTCGCTTGCCGACCTTGACCTGCCCCTGAAGTTTCACCCAGTAGCGGTTAGAGTCTCGGCGGATGTTACGCCGTTTGGCGCGGTGTGAGCAACGTGCGATCGGCGGAGCTGGTCGGGGTTGCGCAGCCGATCGCACGTTGCGGTGAGGTAGGCGGCATAGGCCGCAGGGGTCAGATAGCCGAGCGAGGAATGCGGGCGTTGGCCGTTGTAGTCGCCGACCCAATCCGCAATCTTGGCGCGGGCGTGATCGAGGCCGAAGAACAAGGTTTCGTTGAGAAGCTCGTCCCGCATCCGGCCGTTGAAGCTTTCACAGAAGCCGTTCTGCATCGGCTTGCCCGGCGCAATGAAGTGCCAGTCGATCTTGTTCTCCTCCGACCAGGCCAGCATGGCATTGCAGGTGAACTCGGTGCCGTTGTCGGAGACGATCATGCCCGGCTTGCCGCGCTGATTGATCAGCGCCGTCAGTTCGCGTGCCACCCGCCGCCCCTGGATCGAGGTGTCGGGGATGGCCGCCAGACATTCCCGGGTCACGTCATCGACGATATTCAGGACCCGGAAGCGACGGCCGCTGGCGAACTGGTCGTGGACAAAATCCAGCGACCACCGGGCGTTCGGCCGAGCCTCGACCAGTATCGGCGCTCGGGTGCCCACGGCGCGGCGGCGGGCCCGGCGCTTGCGCACGCTGAGGCCTTCCTCTCGATACAGACGGTAGATCCGGTTCCGCCCGGACGGCTCGCCCTGCTGGCGAAGCAGCACGAACAGCCGGCGGTAGCCGAACCGCCGACGGGCATTAGCAAGCTCGCGCAAGTGGCCGCGTAGTTCGGTGTCCGGCGGTCGGCACGATCGGTACCGAACCATCTTGCGGTCAGCGCCGACGATGCCGCAGGCCCGCCGCTCCGCCAGACCCATGACGGCCTGCAGGTGCGCGACGGCTTCGCGCTTGGCGACGGGCCCTACCATTTTTTTGACAAAAGCTCGCGTAGCGCTGCAGCATCCAGCATCTGCTCGGCCAGCAGCTTCTTCAGCTTGGCGTTCTCGTCCTCGAGTTGCCGCAACCGCTTGGCATCGGAGACGTCCAGACCGCCGAACTTCGCCTTCCAATTGTACAGCGTCGCTTCAGAGACGCCATGCTTCCGCGCCAAATCGGCAGCCTTCGCACCCGCCTCATGCTCACGCAGCACGCCAATAATCTGCTCTTCCGTAAACCTGGCTCGTTTCATCTGTCCGTCCTTCAGAAGGCCGGACTCTAACTTCAACTGGAGGAAATCGGCAGGGGCAGGTCAACCTGTCGAGGCGCCTGCCATTTGCGGCGCGGTGGCGTTCAGCCTGGTGTCAGGAATCATCTGAAATCACGACCTGCGACCGCTCACTGTGCCGACAGAAAAATGCGCTGATGACGAAGGTGCACGAGAGCGCGCTCAGCGTTGAGAGCGGCGAAGATCTGCTGTCGGTCTACGAATGGAAGACGCACCGCGCGAAGCCATGTCTTCTGCTCGCGCCGCGGGATCTACACGTTCCATCGCAAGCACGGCGCCGGATCGTTTCGGCGTCAACGTGTTCTGGCTCGAGAGATGAGGCTCAGTGCCACTGTTGCCGAAGA
>NZ_JBSSEQ010000002.1:0-153333 GCF_054061875.1 Bradyrhizobium sp. S3.7.6
GTCTTGGCCTAGCCGATGCGCGCTGAGAGCCGTCTATAAAAGGCGCCGAGCGCGGTGTCTGTACGACCCACGGTCACGGCAATGAGGCGCAGAAGGCCGCCGCCCGGCCGCCGGATCGGCGTGTTCGGGAGGAAAGCATTTTGCCGCCGGAGACCTTGTTGCTCGGCGCCAGTCCCGTGAGCGCCAAGCTGAGGCCGTTCAGGCTTTGAAGTGCCAGGGCATGAGAGCTTCGATTTGAGAGATCGGCCAGCCCTGCGCGATCCGCTCGAGAGTTTGCGTGAGCCATCACGCTCGGCCGAAAGCGTGCTGCATTCCGCCGACAACGCCGCAAGCCTTGACGACAGCGCCATCACGGTGTGTCGGAGCAATGCTGGATCGGGTGCCGTCGCAGGGTTGGTAGGAATTAGGGTTGGCGTAGTCTCCGGGGTGATCAACCTCGAATCGTCCGGCGTTGAAGCGTCGGACTGGAGACTACGCCATGACCAAGTTTACTACGAAGCCTGATTCCATGCAGCCTGCGACCGAAATGGCTGTTGATCTTTTCGACAACTGGTTCGATCCGATCGAGACCGAGGTGCGGGCTCGGGCGCGTCAGTTCATCGAAGAGCTGATCCGCGGCGAACTCGATACCGCGCTGGCACGGCCGCGTTACGAACGAAGCAAGATGGCCGGCAATGAAGCAGGAGCCTGCGTCAAGGCCCACCGTCATGGCAGCCGGACGCGCTCGCTGACGGGCACGTTCGGGCCGATCGAGATCGCGGTGCCGCGGGCCCGGCTGACCACGCCGGAGGGCGGGACGGCGGAATGGAAGAGCCAGGCGCTGCGGGCCTATCAACGACGCACGCTTGCCGCCGACGCGCTGATCGCCAGCAGCTATCTCGCCGGCACCAATACCAGGCGGGTGCGTCGCGCGCTGGCGGCCTTGTTCGGCGGGACGGTCGGCAAGGACACGGTGAGCCGGACCTGGCGCAAGGTAAAGGGCGACTGGGACGCCTGGAACAGCCGCTCGCTGGCCGCGGAGCCGATCGTGCGCCTGATCCTCGACGGCACCGTCGTTCGGGTGCGCCTCGACCGCAAGGCGACCTCGATTTCACTGCTCGTTGTGCTGGGCGTGCGAGCGGACGGCCAGAAGGTTCTGCTCGCGATCAAGAGCATGGGCGGCGAAAGCGCCGAGGCCTGGCGCACGGTGCTGGACGATCTCATCAAGCGCGGGCTGCGGCGTCCCGAATTCCTCATCGTCGACGGCGCACCAGGGCTCGACAAGGCCATTGCAGTCGTCTGGGACGGCGTGCCGGTGCAACGCTGCACGGTTCACAAACACAGAAACCTGCTGGCCCATGCCCCCGAGCGCCTGCACGACGAGATCACCGCAGAGTACAACGACATGATCTATGCGACGACGCCTGAGGAGATCACCGTTCGCCGCAAGGCCTTCATCCGCAAATGGCGGCTCAAGCATCGTGCCGTTGCCGACAGCCTGGAGGAAGCGGGAGACCGCTTGTTCACCTTCGCGCGCCTGCCGCCGAGCCAATGGCGCAGCCTACGCACGACCAATGCGATCGAGCGATTGCACGAGGAGTTCAAGCGCCGGATCAAAACCCAAACCGTACTGCCGTCGGCCGACACCGCCGCGATGATGTTCTGGGCGCTGCTCGCCTCGGGACAGATCAGCATGCGCAAGGTCGATGGTTGGAACACGCTCGCCACAAAACCCACCGATCAGCCAATTGACCTTGCCGCCTGAAACGATAACTTCATGTTACCCGGGAATACGCCATACCGAATTCCAACCGCATTCCGGACGGCACCCTGGATCGGAAGGCAAATCACTCATGCAGAGTGATTTTACAACAACTCCGCATGAGTGACGAACGACTCTTGATACGGATCAACCAGCTCAGCGCTGGCTGACCCACAATTCGCATCGGCACTCGCTTCAAGTCCGAGCCATCGAGCAGCACCGAGAGCTGAGCATGAGATAGCGGCATGACGCCTTCCTGATCGGCGGCCAGGTGAACTGCCCCTCGATTCTTTTGTAGTAAAGGACAAGACCGCTTCCATCCCAAGGTCAGGATATTCACGCGATCTCGGCGCTTGGAGCGGAAGACGTAAAGTCCGCCGTCGAACGGATCGGCTCCAAAGGCCTCGCTCACCAGCATCGCCAGCGAGTCCATGCCGCGACGGAAATCGACCGGCTGCGTCGCAATCCAGATCGACAACCCAGGTCGAAGCCCGATCATCGACCAGCCGTCCCGACTGCCGCGAGCACCTCGCGCAGTGCCCGCCGGTCGACTGTTCCCCTGACATGGATGCGAACCGCGCCGACTTGGATCTCAATTGCTGCCTGCTCTTCGCGCGACGACAATTCGCCGCCGCAGCCAGTGATCGCGACCGGCACAAAGCCAGGTGGCATGCCTCTGTCCCCGGGCGCCCCGACCTGCGCCCGCGTGGCCTGGCGACGCCAGAGAAACAACAGACTTGGACTGATGTCGTGTCGCCGCGCTACCGCGGACACGCTTGCACCTGGCACAAAACTCTCCGCAACAATCGCCGCCTTCGCATCGGTCGACCAGCGCCGACGCCGGCCCGTCCCGGTGATGATCTCGACACGCTGAAGCGTGTCGGTGCCGTGTTCGAGGATAGGCGTATGCCTATCCTTATCGCTATCCTTACGACTATCCTTCGACATTGTGACCTCGCGACAAACCATTCCGCAAGATCTTCCTAGCCGACCAGATCAGCCCTCAGAGCGTGGTCCCTACATGACGCTCACGAATCTCCGACGCTCCCGACAGAGGGCTCCACGCCGGCTTCAGGAGCTATCGCCAAATTTTGGTGACGGCCGGGGCCGGTCAGGCGGCTTCGGTTGTGGGCTGACGGTCGGTCGGCTTTGCGATGACCTCGATCCCGTTGTTGAATGTCACACCGAGAACGAGTTTTGGCAACTGGTTGTGGCCATCGAGACGACGCCAATTTTTCTGGGCGCCCTCGACCAGTTTGAAGACCATCGCGAGCGCGGTCTTGTTGGATAGACAGCCCTTCGATCGGATCGTGCGGTGGCGCACGGTGGCGAAGGTGCTTTCGATGGGGTTGGTCGTGCGCAGGTGTTTTCAATGCTCGGCCGGGAAGTCGTAGAAAGCCAGCAGCGTGTCTCGATCTTTGCGCAGGCAGTCGGCCGCCTTCTCGTATTTCAGCGTGTAGCTCTCGATGAAGGCGTCGAACGCCAGCTCGGCTGTGGCCTTGGTTTCGGCCATCCAGATCTCCTGCAACGCGCGTTTGGCTCTCGGGTGCTGGCTCTTCGGCAGCTTGGCAAGTACGTTGGCGGTCTTGTGCACCCAGCAGCGCTGCTCGCGCGTTTTCGGCCAGACCTCACCGGCGGCCTTCCAGAACCCGAGTGCGCCGTCGGCGATGACGAGCCGCGGCGGCACGGCGAGCCCGCGCCGCTTCAGATCGAGCAGCAGATCGCGCCAGTCGTGCGCGCTCTCGCGGGCGCCATCGGTGAAGCCGACCAGTTCCTTGCGGCCTTCCGGCGTCGCGCCGATCAGCACCAGGATGCACTGCTTTTCGTCCTCGAGGCGGGCTTCGAGATGGATGCCGTCGGCCCAGATGTAGACGTAGCGTTTCGCCGACAGATCGCGCTTCTGCCACGCGGCGTGCTCGTCGAACCAGCCGTCCTTCAGGCGGCCGATGGCGGATGCCGACAACCCGGCAGCATCCTTGCCGAGCAGCGCCGCCAGCGCCTCGGAGAAATCGCCGGTCGAGATACCCTTCAGATAAAGGATCGGCAGCAGCGTCTCGATCGACTTCGACCGGCGCATGTAGGGCGGCAGGATCGACGGTGAGAACCGGATGCGGCCGGGATCGCCGGCGGCGGCCGTGCGGTCGCGCACACGCGGCTGGTGAACGGTGACCGGACCGATACCGGTCATCACCTCGCGTTCCGGCAGGTGACCGTGGCGGACGACGCGCTGCTGACCGTCCTGGGTCTTTAAATCGGCATGCTTGTCGAGGAAGTCCGCGACCTCGGCCTCGACCGCCTTGGCAAGCAGCGCACGGGCTCCATTGCGTAAGATTTCGGTGAGTTGATCGTCGAAGAATCCTGGCTGAATCAGTCTGGTGACGTTATCGTTGGGCACGGCATATCGCTCCTTTGGTGGAGAAGTGGAGGCGTCAAGCACCCCCACGATATGCCGCCTTCCCGATTCCCGCCGTCACCAACTTTCGGCGATAGCTCCGGCTTCAGCCAGGCGCTCGGTGTATTTGATAGAGACGCCTTGGGCTGCCCCTGTCGCTGTGGTGCACGAGCCCGCCGCGATGGACCGGTCGTCGATCATGCAGTGCTTGCTCCAGCGCATCGAGGACGAAGCCTGCATGTGCCGTGCGCGAGGCTCGCCAGCCCACGATCCTGCGAGCATAGGCGTCGATCACAAAGGCGACGTAGACAAAGCCGGTCTAGGTCGCGCCATAGGTGAAGTCGGAGAGCCAGAGAACGTTCGGTCGGGTGGCGCCTGTGACGTGATCCAGCGGGCAGGGCGCGGCCTTGTCGCTGATCGTGGTCTTGACCGGTTTGCCGCGGATCACCCCTTGCAAACCCATGTCCCGCATCAGTCGCGACACCGTGCAACGGGCAACATCGAAGCCTTCGCGCTTGAGCTGCCGCCAGACCTTGCGCACGCCGTAGACGGAGAAGTTCTCATCGAGCACGCGCCGAACCTCGATCTTCAGCCTGACATCCTGCCTGGCGCGCGCCGACAGCCTGGCCGGATCGCGCCGCTTGGCCACATGGGCGTGGTAGGTCGAGGGGGCGATCGGCAAGACTTTGCAGATCGGCTCGACCCCATGCGCCCACGATGATCGTCGATGAAGGCGATCATGGCTTGGACCGGCGGTCGAGCTCCGCCATCGCAAAATAAGCGCTCGCCTTGCGCAGGATCTCGTTGGCCTGTCGAAGCTCACGGTTCTCCCGTTCCAGGGCCTTCAGCTTCTCGGCCATCTCAGTCGGAACGCCGGTCCGCTGCCCGCAGTCGATCTCGGCCTTCTTGACCCAGTCATGAAGCGTTTGCGGTGTGCAGCCGACCTTGGCCGCAATCGATGTCACCGCCGCCCAGCGCGACGGGTGCCCGCTGGCGTGACCCATCCGAACCGCGCGATCCCGGACCTCAGGCGAAAACTTGTTCGTCGTCTTGCTTGTCACGGCTCCATCCTCTCAGGAGTTGGAGCCTCCGGCAAACCCGGGGCGGTTCAGATATCTCCTTCCGCAACGGTTCCTTGAGCCATCCCGGCGGCGGCGGCGGCAGGATATATCCTGATGTAAATGTCGCCTCGGTTTTGGACGCGACAGGAACTTCCGGGCTCGCGCAAAGCGCGAGCCCGGAAGTTGCGGTCCAAAACCGAGGCGACATTTACATCAGGGATGTCACTTTCTGTCGTTCTCCAATAGTAAAATATGCTTGGGTCTCGCTAAGGGCCCACTTTAATTATTCTTAGCGTTTCGCTTATGAAGAGGCCATTATGTGTTTGATTGTTGCCATTGTGCTTTTAATGCGACGTTTTGCGCCAGAGATGGTCTCTTATCGCATATGACAGTCTAGACGTGCAAACTTGCCTGGCCTTTTAATTGAATTCAGTGAACAGTACAACAACATGACGCCATGGGCGCAAAAGCATAACTAGCGAAAACGGAAACAACAATAATACAACCAACAAACACGACTGACGCAAATGGAAATTAAAAAACAGGATGTATTTCTACGAGGGGCCAGGACCAACATTGGCGTAGCGAGAGTGGCACCACTAATCCCAACCGGTCGCCCTCGGCCAGTTGGAGGCGGGCATAGAGGGGGGCCAAATCATCTGTCCATGGGCCACGATGTCGAATCGCCCTGTCGTCGTATCGCGCGTCCATATTTGGTTCTCTTGGAAACTGAAGAGGTCGGTCTGAACGATAGCGAGGAAATACTGCATCTCCTCGCGCTGGACGTTAGTGCACCATCGGTCGTGGTACCTTTTCGATAAAGATTTAGTAGAGATGTTGTCATCGTATGGCCTGCAGTTCATTGCTATCACCACCCCAGGGCAATATTTAGTTGGGACTTCTTCGAAACTCCTGGTTGCAACACAGGATAGTGCAAGGGTGGTAGGCAAATAAACATACAAGAGGGGGGGATGTGAAGCATCAAGCGAGAGGGCGTCAACATCGATGGCCTCATTGATGCCACCGGATGGAGACTCGGTCATACAGGGCTGGGTTTCGAACGCCCCAAAATCCCGTGGAGGATGGCCCGCAGCCTGTTCGTACGCCCGCGCCGCAGCCACCCACTCGCCCTGAGCTCGCTGGACCTGCTTGAGGAAGTGCTCACGGTAGGCTTCGACTGCCATCTTGAGGCCATTGCACAGATTGTTTCTGGTCGTACCCGTTAGGCAGACGCTGTCAAATTGGGGGCGCTCGTAGGTTGGATAATTGTCTGCCATGGTGAAGGTATGACGTCTACGACAGATACTATAAGAGGGCTCGCTGCGTGGCGAACTATAAGAGTGACTCGTTTATATAGAGGCTTGTCCACGAGGTGATGGGTTTTGTAATCTCCAACCGGCACAGTTGTTGCCGTTGCGGTGTAATAAAGGGGCATCTTTTGGATGTGTCCCTTAGGTCGCGTAGAGTCGCAGCTTCTGTGAAGCCGTCAAAGGGCACAACTTTGGCGTTCTGCAAAGGGTCGCCCGGATTGCTAAGTCAACAACGCGTCACATCCAACTTTTGGCTGGCTGGCTGGCTGGGCTGGGCAGGATATATGGCTTTGTCGCCTTTCTTTGTTTGTGCATTCGTGCACTCGTGACGTATGCGGCGAAGCCGATACCCTGACTTCAGGATCAGACCGCTGATTGACGCATGCGCGTGGGCACGGCGGGTTCTATGATGGCGAGGCATTGCGTGAAGGTCAGGCGGCCAGCTGATCGGCGAGGCTCGTCGGCTTGGCGCAGGCGTTTCCGTTCCCAGGGTAGCAGTTCGGTAAGCCTCCGAGGAAAGACGCCTTGCGACGAGCTGGCCTGATGGTTGAGAACTGTACGTATGGACAGCCATACGATCCGTGCGCTGGATCGACTGGAAGTGGTGGAGACAGGCTGGCGGCGGCGTTGGTCTGAGGAGCAGAAGGCGCGGATTGTTTTGGAGAGCCTGTCTGAGCCGCGCCTGGTTGCGGCGACAGCGCGGCGAGACGGCTTGTCGCGTTCTCTGCTGGTGACTTGGCGAAAAGCCTTCGCGGCGAACCGGACCAAATCCGAGGCTGGCTTTGTCAGGGCAGTTGTGGCCGAGGGTGACCGCCTCCAACGCGATCGGAGAGACCGGTTTGCCCCTGTGGCCTTCCCGGGCGTTCTTCTCGATGTCGGCCAGCTCGAAGAAGCCCCGCCGCGCATGGGCGAAGCAAAACGCCGGCGTAATCGGCAGCACCTTCTTCTGCGGATCGAACAGCGGCTCGAAGCCGTTGCAGCAATCGGCTTGCAGGATACCGGCGAAGGCGGCCAGATGCTTCTGTGGATGCTCGCCGCGTCGGTCGCTCGAGGCGTAACAGACCGCCGCCGGCGGCGCAGGTCCGGTGAAGGGCCGGTCATCCCGCACATATGTCCAGATCCGACCGGTCTTGCACTTGCCCTTCGCCAGGATGCGGATGGTGGTGTCGTCGCCATGAAGACTTCCCCTTTTACTTAACGGCACGTCATCAACCGAGTGTGACGCTGAAAATCGGACCAAACGTTAAGGTGTGAAGCGTCCTGCTCTGTCTCAACCGATGGAGTACGGATATGACCAAGTCACGCAAGAAGTTTGATGCCGCGTTCAAGGCCAAAATTGCCCTGGAGGCACTACGCGAGGCAGCGACGGTGCCGGAGTTGGCGAAGCGGCATGGCGCTCACCCGAACCAGATCTATGGCTGGAAGAAGCAGGTTCTCGACAACGTGGCGAGCCTTTTCGCGCGTGGCGCGAGTGTCTTGGGTGTCTTGGGGGATGGCGAGGAGGGAGCATGAGCACGAGACGGCGAAGCTCTATACCAAGATCGGCCAGTTGACGGTTGAAAGGGATTTCTTGGCCAGGAGGAGAAGAGCTCTCTCTCTTACCGAGAGAGCAAGCGTGTCCGATGTAACCACATTACAAGTGCAGCGCGATTCGACGTTGACGCTCCAGAATTTCAGATCTCTATAAAGGAAATCCAACGCGCCAACCCGTGCGTTCGCTATTGAAAGGAAGCCAAGTTGCCGCTCGTAAAACTTCCATCACCGCACTCCGGGCTTAGTCAAAGTGGAAACAGCGTTCGGCTATCACCTGAACTGAGTACGCTTTTGGATATTGATGCAGACGACTATGCGCCGATGGACGATCCGAAACTATTTATGAATTCTCGTGAACGCCGGCTTATGGCGTTGCTAAGAGCTGTTAAGGCCCGAGACGAAAAACAAACGAAAAACAATTGCAGCTGAGTATCCAAGTGTCTTGAAGGATCGCTTACATGGCCGATGATAATGACATGCCTGAAGCCGAAGAGCTCGACGCCTCCGCTAGACGATTGGCGGCGCTTGAACTCAGGGCAAGCCGGCGTACCGACGCCGCCAAACTTCCCTCGAACGACGACCTGTTGATTGCGGTCAAAGACACCACACTTAGAGAAAACGGCATCCCCGTAGTGCCGTTGAATTCGGATCGTTCCAAAGACCTCCCGGCGAAAAACGTATACACGTTTTTCGCTGGAGCGGCCTTTCAGGCTCTCTCCAGGTTGGGCAACAAAACCGTCAAACAGATGGACGAGGAGCTTGTCTACATCAGGTACGGAGACAACTACTATACCAAGAATGGACTTTGGACTGCCATCAAGGCTCCAGACGGCCAAAAAACCACGGTAGAATACAAAAATTCTGAGTTCAGGAAAATCACGACATCACTTGGGCTCACAGCGGAGCGTGATAACGACCTTTTCCAAGTCGACAAAGTAGTGTTTAAGGACGGGAAACGAGAAATCGTTCCGACTTTCAAACTCGATGGCGAAGCGCAAATTTACGAGACTCCAGCCGGGAACAGACGACGGGAGGTCGCCCATAAAAATCCGCATACTAGCGGCGAGCAGGCTCCGGACATCATGGTTCGAATGAAGGGCGGAGTCATGAAGGGGCTTTCGCGCCTCCCGGACGATGGTTATGAGGAGTGTACGGCTTCGGACTTAGAGATGAAACTTGGCGGCGACGTATGGCTGAAGTCAAAACTTCACGGCTACCAAACCATCGACTTCATCGAGCGCACGCTTGGGCCCAATCAAGCGACCCACCGCTTACGCGACTATGTCGGCGAAAGCCGCGGGTATAACCAGGATACCCATAGTGCCTATGTGAAGATCGATACGACATACTTCCCGATAAAAGATGTTGTCGGGAACCTACCCGACGACGCAGCGGTACAAGCCGTCCAGGGATCACCCTCCATGGATGCAATGGACCATCGGATCATAATCAGGATGCCGGAGGGCAATACGTTCGTCACGCCGGATTTTCTTGGAGGCCCAACGCGCTTTCCTAAGTACTTTCAGGAGGTGTGCGAAGAGCATGGTATCAATCCGCAATGGGGCACGTTCAAACCAAATTGGGATAAGATGCTCGATAAGTATGCATCCCATGATCGCGTACTCGTGGCGGTAGATGAGACCCTTGTTGAAGGTCATTCAATCGAATTGCCGAAGGGCAAATCCATAATCGACATGTACACGCCAGAAGAGATATTCTATGCCGACGATGGAGAGGCTAGAGGTGTAAGTTACACGAAACCCTCATTTACGTCGCTTGCTCAAACTCTGCAGAGGGCTCACCAAGAGAGGAATAAGGATAAAGCGCTGGATCTTCCAACGAGCGTAACGGATAGGCTTCTGTCGCGTCAGGAGGCCGAGTCGGGCAACACCAGCGATATGAGCAAGCCGCAGCGGCCGCCAGGCAGCAGATACGACGATCGGAACGACAGATCACGCGACGTTGCCCGTAGTTGGGGAACCTGACAATCGTGCGCACGCAGCCGCGTGTCAGTGGCGAAAGCCGGTTGTCAAAGGACAGCCGGCAACGCCCTTCCGCGCGACGCTGTACATGAGTTTTGCTGCCTTCCATGTTCCCTTTCGATCGAAAAGCTTTGCAGAAGATCCAACTCATGGTCAACATTCAAAAAAAACCGATCAAGCTGAGAGATCCTGTCTATAAGAACGCGCGTTCCGTTAGGCGCGAAGCAGAGCAGCATCTTCGAGCGCGGGAAACGGCCGACAAAGCTCGCAGAATAGATCGCGGGCTTAGGAGACCGAGCAAACAAGCGACATATGCCAACGAGATGGAACTCTTTGACAAAGTGAAAGAGGGCTATCACGGGGAGATCGGCTACGAGCTCCTCGGCAACAAGAAGCTAGCAGTCGATAAGAATGGCGAGCGCACGCGCAAGAGGGGCGTGGTCAGGAAGACCACGGAGGTCCTCAAACGTGGGCCGCAGTCAGACGCTGTTTACATCAGCCAGCTTGAAAGGGAGGATTGGCGGAAAAAGGCGCGTTACGACTTTGACGCGAAGGGAGAACTTCGCTCCCACAGCCTCGAATTCAAAGATGGCAGGTACCGTGAAAAATGGGAACGGGACGAAAAAGGCCAACTGATTCGCACCAGCTACTACACGGACAGGCTTCGGGACGGTCGGCTCTTCAGGGCGATTTCTGAGGAGATTAGCGCCCCTTACGAAAGCGGGGCCGATAACAAGAAATATCGAATCCTAACGCGTATCAAAGGCTCCAGAAAAGAAGTTTTCGAGCGAGACGAAGACGGCAATCTGGAACTGATCGGTCGCGAAAATCGCGGCTTCTCGAAGTATTCGAGAAAATCGCAAGACAGGAGAACTGAGGTAACCGAAACCAAAACGCTCTTTGGTGTCAAGTCATATACATCTCTACTGGATCCGCAGGGAAACGAGCTGGGCAGAAACATTACGTCCCATCGAAGGCTTTGGACCAAAAGGTCGGCCACGTTCGACGAAAGCACCTATCAATTAACCGAAACCAAACAGACCCTTGGCAAGTTGTACAAACGTCAAACGAAATATGTGGGCAGCGATGCGAAGGTCGTTACAACGAAAGTGTTGGGAATAAAACTGAAGACGCGCCTAAAGGGCCTCCAAGAGCATGAGCAAAATGCCCAGAAAATGAGAGCTGCAGAAGCAATGCAGCATAAGGCGGCTTGGGAAAATACCGCTCGTTTTGACGCTCCTTCGAATAAAGAGAGTCGCGTGGACGACGATCACCATTCGAACAGCATTTCTCCCAGAAACATCGACAAAATAATGTTGGCGGTGCAGTCACGGGCCACGGCGGCGCGGGAGATCCCACTTGCTTCCGGTTCTGCGAACAAATCCGGAGCGCTTCAAGTCGACTTCGGCATGCCACCGTGGAAAGCAGCGAGTCATGGTAATGAAGCAACCAAACCAGCAAGTGCGGACACGACGCCAGAGGTCTTACCGACCTTCGATGTTGCAATCAGACTCGAAGCGATCAAAGATGATTTTAGCAAGGCGCAACCTCCTAACTGCCGAAGTAGGAGCGCCGCCGCCAGCGCGGCTCCGAACGGTAGGAGAATGGCTATGATGGAAGCCGCAAGGCGTCGTGACGAAGCAGCGGAGAGAGCTGGCCTCGACATGCGACCTGTGGCGAGCATAGGTAGATGCTGATGTCGATCCGTCCTGACTGGAGCATTTGCAAATGGAAACTCCTGACCGATCTTCCGGTGCAATTGAAATGAACCCGCGGAGCGGGACCGCTTGAACCAGGTTTGTTAGTTGGAAACTGACCGCTCCTGATCCCTTTCTATCACGCTGCCAGAGACTCGGTCTGCTGCAGTTGCTGTGGGCATGTGGTCAACGCGTCAGCGTTGTCCACCATGTCCACAGCCTTCGTGGCCTGCATCCGTTCGCGCCAGACCGCCATCGGCGTGCGATAGCCCTGCGCCTGATGAAGGCGACGATCGTTGTAGAAGGTAGAAGGCGATCCAGCTCGCGACCCCGCGGTCGACCACCACCGGCACGCCGTCGCCCGCGTAGTCGACGAACAATTTGTCGCTGGCCGCGTGCGACTGGCGCATCGTCACCGACAGGCGACCCTCCCAGGCGCGGTAGAGCTCGCAGAAGCGCGAGTACCGGTATCCGCCGGGCTCGGCGGCAATGTACTCCTCCCACAGGATCGACAGCGTCACGTGCTTGGTACGCCTACGATGAAGACCGCCTTGTTCTGAGAGAGGCGGATTGAGCACTCATAAGCACGTGTTTAAGAGCGAGCTTAAGAGCGGTTGATGGGTCAGATTTCGGTGCTTACGGGGCCGGAACGCCGGCGGCGTTGGAGCGAGGATGAACGGTGCCGGATCGTTGCGGAGGCCTTTGCGCCGGGATCGTGTGTGGCGCAGGTGTAAGCGCGATTTTCTTCGCACGCCGGCGGTTTTGATGGATTGCCCTGGTATCGCGCGATACCGGGCCGTTCAGGCAGTGGCGGCTTTGTGGAAGTTGAAGGGCAGCAGGTCTGTAATATCGGCCGTCGCCGGCGCGCTGAGGCAATTCGGTGAGGACGTGGCGCAACCACGCTAACGGCTCGACACGTGAGGCGCGGCAGGACAGCATCAGGCTATAGACGACGGCACTGGCCTTGGCTCCGTCCACAGTATCGCTGAACAACCAACTCTTCCTGCCAGTTGCAAAAACCCTGATGTCGCGCTCCAGAAGATTGTTGTCAATCGGCATGCTGCCGTCCCCGGTGTAGCGCGTCAGATATTCCCATTGGTTCTGGGTGTAGGATACGGCATCGCCGAGCTTGCTGTCAGGCAAGACCTTCGGGGCCATGTCATCGAGCCATACTTTGAGAGCATTGAGGATGGGGACACTATGTTGCTGGCGGAAGCGGCGAATGCAGTCGGCCTGTGTTTCACCCTTCTCCGGTGTTCCGTCCCGCGCCTGCCTTTCAACCCGGTAGAGCTGTTCAAAGAACCGCAGCGCTTGCTCGGGCGGACCGCCGCCCTTCTTCCTGGCTTTGAGGGCATCGACAAAGCGCCGCCGGGAGTGGGCCATGCATCCAATGTGGGTGGCCCCTTCCAGCGTGCGCCATGCGGTATAGCCGTCACTCATCACAATGCCACGGTAATCGCCGAGGAAGGCTTGCGGGTGGATTTGGCCGCGGCCTGGCTGATAATCCAGAAGAACGATCGGCTCGTGGCTGCCCTTGCCGCTACGATAAGCCCACATGTACGATGTGCTGGTGGCCTTTTTGTCCTTCTCCTTGAGGACCTGAACCGTCGTCTCGTCGCCATGGATGAGAGGTTGTGATCTGAGCCGCAGCTTCAGGGCGTCGTAGATGCGACGCAGATGCTTCTCGCTCGAGCCAATCACCCAGTGGCCCAAAGCGCCGCGGCTGACAGGAACACCTGCACGTTCGAAGGCCTGCGCCAGGCGGTAGAGCGGCGTGCCATCGACATATTTGTGAACCAGCGCGAACGCCAGCGTCGAGGGCGTGGCAACGCTGCCCGGCAACGGTTGCGTCGGCATCGGCGCGGTCACAACACGGGCGTGGATCCCGGTGCGATCGCAATGGCGGCACGCATATTTGAAGCGCACATTCTGTAAAACCTTCGCCTTCACCTCGATATGAAGTTGCTCGGTGACAGCCTCGCCCATGCGATGCATCTGGCCACGGCAGCAAGGACACGCCTTCTGATCGTCGGACAGGTCATACTCGACGCGCTCACGAGGTAGGTTCCCCGGCAGCGGCCTCCGGCCGCGCTTCTTTCCCGTTGTGTTTTCGACGGGCGGCAAGCCCGTGTCCGGAAGTTCGGCGATATTGTTCGTTTCACTGCCGGCGTCATCCTCATCGGAGGCATGCTCGGCTTCATTGAAGAGACGATCAACATGCTTTTCGCTGCGCGGCGCAAAACGATGCAGGCGTGCCAGCGCCAGTTCTTCCTCGAGCTTGGCGACGCGGTCGGCGAGTTGATGGTTCTCCGCCTGCAGCGCAGCAATGCGTGCCAACAGCACTTCAACACTCGGATCGCCGGTTCGATTCATCGGATTCTTGAATCTGAACCGTACCGACGCGTCAACCGCTCAACTCGAGAGCTCAGCCGGCAACCTGATATTGCCGCACCGGATGGCGGACCATCGCATCGATATCGATGCCGTCAAGGATCCAGTGCAATTGCTCCGTCGTCAGCGTGACGATCGCCTCCTGGCGGCGCGGCCATCGGAACCTGTCCTCGGTCAGCCGCTTCAGGACCAGTACAAAGCCGGACCGATCGAAGAACAGAAGCTTCATCCGGTCGCAACGGCGATTGCAGAACGCAAAAACCGCCGGAGTGAATGGATCGAGCGCCATCGTCTCCTGGACCAGGACCGCAAGGCTGTTGATGCCAGCCCGGAAGTCGATCGGCTCACGGTGCAGATAGACCTGCAGGTCACCGCCCAGTCTAAACATCGCCCAGCGCTCCGATAATCGCCGTTAATGCATCCACATCGCCGCATTCCAGCGCGAGCTTCACGCCGTTCGGCAGCGACACGCTCACTTTGGCCGGAGAACAAAAAGCTGGAGTCCCTTTGGGTTTCGAACCACGCACTTCATCGCAAGCCGGCAAATCAACCGTCGCCACGCTGTCTTTTCGCGACAGGTCCCGCTCGGCCTTCCCCTCAAGCTGAACCGGGATGAACGCCGGGCGTGAGGACGGCGGCAGCGACCTGGTCGCGCTGTGCTTCTTGATCCACTTCCGAAGGAGGTTCGCGTTGACCCCATGTTCGAGTGCAAGCCTCGATACCGAAACCCCAGGCTCGAGGCAGGCCGTGACAAGACGCTCTTTCGATGCCGCCTCGTAGCGCCGGCGACCGTTCCGGCCGACAAGCCTGACCCGCAGTTTCTGATCATCGTCGCTCATCACAAGGTGTCCACCTATTTTGGTGGACACCTCATGCATCAGGGCACTCAAAAGCAAAAGGTGCGGAGAAATTAGCGCTTACGCGCAGGTTGCGCGGGATCACGATATTTCGACGGGTCTGATTTACACTTGGCGTCGCCGGCTTCGCCAGGACCTTGCTGAACAGGGCTTTGTGGAAGCGGCGATGAAAGCGGAGCCGATCAAGGAAGCGGCGCCGTCCGGTGAAGTGATCGTGGTGGAATTGACAGGGAGCGGGCGGATCAGGATTTGCGGGTCGGCGCCGCCCTTGCTGGTGTCGGCGGTGTTGAAGGCGCTGCGATGATTCCGATCCCCTCTGGCGTGCGGGTATGGCTGGCGACGGGCCATACCGATATGCGGCGCGGCTTTCCGAGCTTGGCTTTGCAGGTACAGGAGGTCTTGAAGCATGACCCGCTGGGGGGTCATTTGTTTTGCTTCAGGGGGCGCCGTTCAGATCTGATAAAAATCATTTGGCACGATTCTCAGGGAGCGTGCCTGTTTACAAAAAGACTCGAAAGAGGAAGATTCATCTGGCCTTCGGCTGCCGGTGAAGCAGTGACGATCTCTCCGGCCCAGCTTTCTTACCTACTGTCTGGGATCGACTGGCGGAATCCTCAAGAAACTTTGCGTCCAACGCGAGTTGGATAGCATTCTGCAATTGAACCTACCGGGAAATCTGATTCACTGGCTTCATGAGTTTGAAGCCGGATGATCTTCCTTCGGATCTTGCCAGCGCCCAGGCGGCGCTGTTGATCGAACGTGAGGCGTTGCGGGCTGAACGCGAAACGCGGCTGAGGGTCGAGGTCGAACGCGATGCGGCCGCGGCGAAGGTCACCCGGATACAGGCCGAAGCCATCAATTGGCAAGCCGAAGCGGCCAACGCGCGGGCGAAGCTGTCGGACAGCGACGCGCTGATCGCGCATCTCGAGCTGCGGATCGAGAAGCTCAAACGCGAACTGTACGGGCCGCGCTCCGAGCGCACGGCGCGGCTGATCGAGCAGCTGGAATTGGAACTTGAAGACCTCGTCAACACGGCGAGCGAGGATGAGCTTGCCGCACAGGCCGCGGCGGCAAAGGCGCAGAGCGTGCGCGCCTTCATGCGCAAGCGGCCGGTTCGCAAGCCCTGGCCGGACGACATCGAACACGAGCGCGTCGTCATCGAGGCTCCGACGAGTTGCGCCTGTTGCGGCGGATCGCGGCTGGCGAAGATCGGCGAGGATGTGACCAAGACGCTGGAGGAGATCCCGCGCCGCTTCAAGGTGATCGAGACGGTACGCGAGAAGTTCACCTGCCGCGATTGCGAGAAGATCAGCCAGCCGCCCGCGCCGTTCCATGCCACGCCGCGCGGCTTCATCGGCCCACAATTGCTGACGACGATCCTGTTCGATAAGTTCGGCATGCATATCCCGCTCAACCGCCAGAGTGCGCGCTTTAAGGCCGAGGGGATCGACCTGCCGTTGTCGACGCTGGCCGACCAGGTAGGCCACGGGACCTTCGCCGTCATGCCGCTCTTCCCACTTGATCGAGCGCCATGTGCTCGCTGCCGAGCGCCTTCATGGCGATGACACCACCATCCGTATCCTGGCGAAGGGCAAGTGCACGACCGGGCGGATCTGGATTTATGTGCGGGATGACCGGCCCTTCGCCGGGCCTGCGCCGCCGGCGGCGGTCTATTACGCCTCGAGCGACCGACGAGGCGCGCATCCCCAGAAGCATCTGGCCGCCTTCGCCGGCATCCTGCAAGCCGATTGCTACAACGGCTTCGAGCCGCTGTTCGACCCGCAGAGGAAGGTGCTGCCGATTACGCCGGCGTTTTGCTTTGCCCATGCGCGGCGGGGCTTCTTCGAGCTGGCTGACATCGAGAAAAATGCTCGGGAAGGTAAGAAGGGCAAACCGGTCTCTCCGATCGCGCTGGAGGCGGTCAGACGCCTCGATGCGTTGTTCGAGATCGAGCGCGCCATTAACGGCTGCGGCGCCGACGAGCGGCGCGCCGTGCGCCAGGAAAAGAGCAAGCCGCTTCTCGAGGACATGCACGCCTGGTTGCTGCGTGATCGCGAAACCCTCTCGCGCTCCTCCGAGGTCCTGAAGCCTATGAATTACATGCTCAGGCGCTGGGACGACTTCGCCCGCTTCCTCGACGATGGCAGGATCTGCTTGACCAACAATTGCGCCGAGCGCGCATTGAGGGGCATCGCATTGGGAAGGCGCAACTGGACCTTCGCCGGCAGCCAGCGCGGTGCCGACCGTGCCGCCATCATGCTGACGATGATCACGACCTGTCGCCTCAACGACGTCGATCCCAAGGCGTGGCTCGCCGACGTCCTCGCCCGTATCGCCGATCTTCCCGCTTCGCGTCTGCACGAACTGCTGCCCTGGGAATGGAAGCTCCTGCGCCAAGCCGACAAGCCCGCCGATCAGCAGGCCGCCTGACCTTCGCGCAACGCCATCATAGAGCTCGCCGTGCCCGCGCGCATGCGTCAATCAGGCGGTCTTCGTCGTATGCGTACACTTCGATACGCGGTGACAACGGTCGTCTTATGTCGTCCGAATGGTCGTCCATTGTGAGCACCCTTGCAGAAGAGTAAGCGATGTTGTCAGGCCACGGCTCGGAGGTCTTGCTTTCGGTAGGCCCACGGCAATAGCGCGTCGATATCGCGATTGGGATGACCGTTGACGATCCTGGCGAGAACATCCGTGAGATAGCTGAGCGGATCGATGTCGTTGAGTTTACAGGTCTCGATCAGCGTTGCGATAGTGGCCCAGTGGTCGGCGCCGCCGTCAGAGCCCGCGAACAAAGCATTTTTCCGGTTCAGCGTGATCGGGCGGATGGAACGCTCGACGGTGTTGTTGTCGAGCTCAATGCGGCCATCGTCGAGGAAGCGGGTTAAGCCCTCCCAGCGCGACATGGCGTAGTTGATCGCCTCGGCGAGTTTGCCCTTTTGGCTGATCAGACCAAGTTTTGTGCGCAGCCACTGCTCCAATGCGTCGATCAGCGGTCGGCTTTTGTGCTGCCTCGCCAGGCAACGTTCTTCGGCGCTGCGGCCACGGATGTCCTTCTCGATCGCATACAGTGCAGCAATGCGCTGAAGCGCTTCGCTGGCAATCGGCGCAGGACCGGGAGTCGCGAGCTTGTAGAAGTTACGCCGCACATGGACCCAGCAGAACGCGAGCTGCACGTCGCCGCGCTCGGCCAGTCTGCGGTAGCCGGCATAACCATCCACCTGCAAGACGCCCTTGAAGCCGTCGAGATGGGTAATCGGCCGCTCGGCTTTGCGGTCTGAGGCGTAGACATAGGCCACGCCCGGCGGATCGGATCCGCCCCATGGTCGGTCGTCGGCGGCATAGGCCCACAACTGCCCGGTCTTGGTGCGACCGCGGCCGGGATCCAGCACCGGCAACTTCGTCTCGTCGGCAAACAGTTTCGGCCGCTGCTTGAGCTTGTCCAGCAGGCGTTGGTGCAGCGGACGCAGATGCCAGGCGGCATGTCCCACCCAGTCCGCCAGCGT
The DNA here is from genome assembly GCF_054061875.1 of Bradyrhizobium sp. S3.7.6. Classification (NCBI taxonomy): domain Bacteria; kingdom Pseudomonadati; phylum Pseudomonadota; class Alphaproteobacteria; order Hyphomicrobiales; family Nitrobacteraceae; genus Bradyrhizobium; species Bradyrhizobium sp. S3.7.6. The sequence continues at coordinate 18,471 of NZ_JBSSEQ010000002.1, forward strand.
GGAGCGGTCGAGATTGACGCTCTGCCGGGCGTAGATTTGCGCCTGGCGGTACAGAGGCAGATGGTCAGCATATTTGGAGACCAGCACCTGCGCGATGGTGGCTTCGGTCGGTAGCCCACCCTCGATCAGCCGCGCTGGCGCCGAGGCCTGCGCGACGCCATCCTCACATGTGCGGCAAGCGTATTTCGGCCGGATCGTAACCAGCACCCGGAACTGCGCCGGCACGATATCCAGCCGTTCGCTCCTGTCTTCGCCGATCCGGTGCAACGCGCCCTGGCAGCAGAGGCAGGTCTTATCATCGAGGTCGATGGTGGTCTCAATCCGCGGCAGATGCGCCGGCAGCGCGCCGCGGTTGGCACGCCGCTTCGCAGCTCCGGCCTGTCGCGCGGCCGGTGTCGCCTGCTCCGCACCAGCCGCATCACTCGCAGCTGTCTGCTCGACGTCTTCCAGACCCAGCAGCATCTGGTCTTCGGGCAACGTCTCCGCCCGGCGCCCAAACTGGTGGCGCTGCAGGTCCCTGATGATCTGACGCAGCCGTTCGTTCTGCACCCGCTCGGCGAGCAGCATCGCTTTCAGCATCATGGGATCGTCGGGCAATGCGTCGCTCGGCATGATCAAACCAGATCATGTTTTCCGGCATTTTGCGACGATCCCAACGCGGCTGATTCACTTCGCCGCAGCAACAAGTTCAGCCCGGTTGCGCCGGCGCCACCGTCTCACGCGCTGCATGGACACGCCTCCAATCGAGCCCTTCAAGCAGCGCCGACAATTGCGCGGCCGACAAATGGATCACGCCGTCTTCGACCCGCGGCCAGCGGAAGATGCCGTCCTCCAGTCGCTTGGCGAATAGGCACAGACCCGTGCCGTCCCAGAACACCAGCTTGATCCGGTCCGCCCGTTTCGCGCGGAACACATAGACCGCACCCGAGAACGGATCCGCCGCCAGGCTCTCGCGCACCAGTGCCGCCAGTCCATCGGCGCCCTTGCGGAAGTCTACAGGCTTGGTCGCCACCATCACCCGCACCGCGCCGGTCGGGCCTATCATGCGCCGGCTCTCAACGCCCGCAACACCGCGGCGATCATATCAGCCGGGGCGCCAGCGCCGATGCGCACCGTCGCACCGTCGATCGCAACTTCGATCGTTCCGACGAGCGGTTCGTCCCGATGCTGTCGCCGCGCCTTGCGCTGCAAATGTCCCGAGGCGCCGGGCGGTGCCGCATCTACGACCGCCGGCACGAACCGCACTTCGTTGTTTTTGGAAATGACCGCCTGAGCTTCCCTGACTTGCCGCCGCCAGCCAAACAATTGCTGCGGCGACAATCCGTGTCGCCGCTGGTCTCGATCTCGGCGACCACCCGCGCCTTGTCCTCGTCGCTCCAATTCCGCCGGCGTCCCGCACCGGTGAAAACCTCCAGCCGGCGAGCTGGCTTAGTGATAGCATTATCCACTGTGTCCATTCTAAGCCTAACGGTCAAAGCACAAGCCGCAGACTCGCAGATCAGGACATCAGCCGGAAGGTGGCACCGGAACGACGCTTACGCAGAAGATGACTCTTCTAGCGGTGCTTTCAGGACTGAGTACAAAAATTCTCAAGGGCCTCAACGCCACGCTTACAATTGAAAGGCCTGCTTTTCGCTTACCGGAAGCAGGCTGGGCGGCGGCGGCGGCAGGATATATCCTGATGTAAACGTCGCGTCGGTTTTTGGGCGCGGCAACTTCCGCGGAGCCACACGAAAACGGAGGCCTCACGGCCTCCGTTTTCGTGTCGCGCGTGAAGTTGCCGCGCCCAAAAACCGACGCGACGTTTACATTAGATGATAGATGAGCTTTTATTGATCGTTAAAAGAATAGTATAATAAACTTGAGACCTTTATCCTATTGGATCCCGTCATTGACCTCTGTAGTTTCGGTCCAATAAGAGCGGCCCTTATCGTCGTCTTTTTTATTGCTCTACGAGAGTCTAACATTGCGGATGGAAGTGAAGTCGAGTTCTGCTCGTCCATTGGTGCCTGTCACTCTTTGTGATTGCGGTCCAATAAGGAAGAACGAGGGGACCCGCCAGCAAAGGTCAATCGTGTGCCTTCGTTATCCGTGTGGGGCCAATCAGGAAGATACTTACATGTGGCAGCCGGCCGAGTGTGTCCATTCTGGAGCTCAAAGGGGCAAGTTTCTTCCGTCTCGACTAGAGGGCTTTGTGAAACCCATCAAATGTCGCTGTCTAAAAGCATGGTCCAATAAGATTAACCCGAGGATGTCACTTTCTGTCGTTCTCCAGCGGTAAAAATATGCTTGGGTTCTCGCTAAATGGCCCCAATTTTAATATTCTTTGGCGTTTCGCTTATGCAAAGGCCATTGTTCTGTTCGCTTGCGTAATAAGTTTTGCAAGGGCTGGAAGAATCCAATCCCTCCGGTATTTATATCCTCTCACCATTCTAGCTATCACCACAACTGCTTGTTCTTTCATCACGCTGTCTTTAGCTTACATCGTCTCTCACAATGGCAGATTTCCTAAGTTTCGATCGCCCACAATTTGACCAGAGCTTTGTTTGTGGCGGCAACCGATCTAAGGCGTTTGTGGCACTTCGCGTTCTGCAGACGAGAATAGCTTACGACATTTTTCTTGATAATATTCTGCCGCAACAACGATATTATGCAGACTTTCTACAGACCAGTGCAACCTGGCGCGCGAATTTCACTGAGCAGAAGATCAACGAACTTCTGGCGGAATTCCGGAGCGTCCCGTGCATGAATGATCCGACTGAGGGCAGCTTAGAGCAGATAGAACGAGATCAAGATGGGTACCCTATCTTACTCGCCGTCGCGCTCGACTCATCGTCATGCACCGGTGCCATCATGCGACAAAATCTTAACGAAATTAATGACCGATATACCTTTTTCGCCAACGGGATGCCCAGAATGCTGGCATGCGACTTCCGACCTTGGGAAGACCAGGGAATCGATCCTTATGAGATACTGCTAAAATACCAGAGCTTGGGATGCCTCGAAGTTGGGCCGCACAATATCAGAAGGTGTCTGATCATTCCCAAAACCGATGACTTTCGGCGCGAAGGGGATCACTTCTATAGTCGCCCCTATTTTGGTACTTTTGACGTTCTAGCTAGTTGCTACACATACCTTGACTGAAGGTGTCTCCCGAATAAACGCGCTCGCCACCAGGAACAAGTTAACGCCTCTCGCTATTTGTCCTTTGTTGCTACTGTGTCTGTGTCTGTGTCTGTGTTTCTGTTATATGGTCTGCTTTCTAGTTATGTGCCCATCGCCGTGTGGGTGCTCCTATTTTCATCGCTTTCCGGAAATGTAACCCTATCTTAGCTATTAATAAAGTTGTTGTTTTTTGCAAAAAGTGACCTTGCCACTGAATGTTTATTTTTGTGAGCGCCATATGTGAACTTTCCCTTAAACAATAATTTTTTTTAATTATCGCATTTTGAGGATATAGGTTTGAGTATGCTTATTGCTCCATACAGTAGATTATATTCGATTTGCGTTTGTAACCTATTCTTCGCATACAAGTGTATCCATGTTCGTAAAATGACTCAATGCGAACCCGGGATTAGACGCGCAAACTTGCCTGGCCTTCAATTGAATTCAGTGAACATTAAACAACATGACACCATGGGCGCAAAAGCATAACTAGCGAAAACAAGAACAACATAGCAAACGCTAACAAACCAAAAAGAAAATAAAAAACTGACTGAACAAAACGAACAACAAGTAGCCTCTACATCCTTGGTATTACGTTCCCCCATGACACCACCGTAAGACATCTTTTGGATGTGTCCCTTACGTCGCGTAGAGTCGCAGCTTCTGTGTAGCCGTCAAAGGGCACAGCAGCGTTCTGCTAAAGGGTCTCCCGAATTGCTAAGTCAACAACGCGTCACATCCAACTTTTGGCTTGGCTTGGCTTGGCTTGGCTTGGCTTGGCTTGGCTTGGCAGGATATATCGCCTTGTCGCCTTTCTTTGTTTGTACATTTGTGCACTCGTACTGGGCGGTATTGAATTTCCTTCGAACGAGTGGACACCTGTGGTAGGCTCGCTGAGCCCCGAGGTGTCGAATGGAACGTCAACGTCGGTCGTTTACTGAGGAGTACAAGCACCAGGCCGCCGAACTGGTGCTTCATCGGGATCGCCGTTGTTGTTTTTGACGTTGATGCAATGCAGTCCTTTGACGGCGACCTCGTCCATTTCGTCGGCGATCGTGTGGTCTCCATTCCCAGCCAAACGATCAACGCAAGTCCTAATCACGAGATGCGTTCCGGCTTCTCGAGCCGCGAAGAACAGCTCATAGATGTCGCTCTCGCGACCACCGACATGGACGCATCGTCCCGGATCGCCCAGCAGCTCCGCGGATTGACGGACATGGTCCAGCCACCGAATGCTCTCCTTGTTCTCGATGGGAACACGCGTCGGATTAATCTTCTTCTTAAGCGCGGCGGTCCCCTTGGATTTCTTCCGGGTCCAAAATTTGACAGCCGCCAGTCCAAGCGGCAGCTCGGTCGTCACCGCGAGGCTCGAGTGCATCAGAATGCCGCAAACCGTGTGCGGTCTCAGCCGACCCGGCTTGTCCCGGCTGCTGTTCATGCTCTTGGTGATTCCGATCGCGTCTGAGTTCTCTCTTTGATAGCTGAACTCGGTCGTATCGTGGAGCACTAGAATAGGCCTGTCGGTGGCAATCGTGCGCTCACGCGTCGATTGAAAGTGGCCGGCCAGAATGTCCGCCTCACTGACCCGGTCGTTGCAGAAAAAACGATACGCGGCCTTGGTATTAGCGCAGTCCTGGCACACCAGCGGAATGCTTTCTCCCATGGCGCTCCCGATCTGCGCTGCCAGTTTGCGGAGCCGCTTATTCAGGCGTCGGGCAAGGTTGCAGCGTAAGCGTAGCGCCGCGGCCGTTCAGATTGTTTGTGCGCGGTCTTGGGAGCACCGTTAGAAGAGTCAACTTCTGCAAGGGTGCTCACAATGGACGACCATTCGGACGACATAAGACGACCATTGTCGCCGCGTATCGAAGTTTATACTGGCTCAGGTCGAAAGCGCTGGCCGGACGATTTGAAGGCACAGATTGCCGCGGAAAGCTTCGAGCCGGGCGCGATTGTCACAGATGTCGCCCGCCGCCATGGCTGCCGGCCCCAGCAGGTACATGACTGGCGGCGTCGAGCGCGTTTGGGCCAGTTGGTGCTGTCAGCTTCGGCGATAGCTCCATGCGCGTCGGCACGGCGGGTTCTATGATGGCGAGGCATTGCGTGAAGGTCAGGCGGCCAGCTGATCGGCGAGGCTCGTCGGCTTGGCGCAGGCGTTTCCGTTCCCAGGGTAGCAGTTCGGTAGGCCTCCGAGGAAAGACGCCTTGCGACGAGCTGGCCTGATGGGGTTGAGAACTGTACGTATGGACAACTCTCCAACTCTCTACATGGCATCTGGCGTGGTCATTGAGCCTTCTGTCGGTAGCGTCGGAGATTCCTATGACAACGCTCTCGCCGAAACCATCAACGGTCGTAAGCGTGTAGGCGCCCCCACGTAGCGGATGACGTTCGATTGTCAGAGGATCTCCTGGTGATTTGTTTGCCAGGAGCTCATGTGAGCGAACACCAAGAATTTCGAAGTTATCACGGCCACACCCGAGCGGTCAGTCCAGGGCGAAGCTATCGCACTTGGTCGCGGGAGGCGAAGGAACGGATCGTCAAGGAAACGTTTTTGCCGGAGGCGAACGTGTCGGTGATCGCGCGGTCTCACGGGCTCGATCCATCGCAGTTGTTTGCGTGGCGACGCAAGGCGCTGGCCTCGGGACTGGTCGCACCGGTTCTGGGGCGCAAGGCCAGGCGGTCAAGTTCGCGCGGTTTGATGCGGTGCCGAGCGACCTGGTGGAAATCGTTATCGGCGATGTTGTGTTGCGGGTCGGTGGCGACGTGGAGACGGCGAAGCTCTATACCAAGATCGGCCAGTTGACGGTTGAAAGGGATTTCTTGGCCAGGAGAAGAGCTCTCTCTCTTACCGAGAGAGCAAGCGTGTCCGATGTAACCACATTACAAGTGCAGCGCGATTCGACGTTGACGCTCCAGAATTTCAGATCTCTATAAAGGAAATCCAACGCGCCAACCCGTGCGTTCGCTATTGAAAGGAAGCCAAGTTGCCGCTCGTAAAACTTCCATCACCGCACTCCGGGCTCAGTCAAAGTGGAAACAGCGTTCGGCTATCACCTGAACTGAGTACGCTTTTGGATATTGATGCAGACGACTATGCGCCGATGGACGATCCGAAACTATTTATGAATTCTCGTGAACGCCGGCTTATGGCGTTGCTAAGAGCTGTTAAGGCCCGAGACGAAAAACAAACGAAAAACAATTGCAGCTGAGTATCCAAGTGTCTTGAAGGATCGCTTACATGGCCGATGATAATGACATGCCTGAAGCCCATGCAGAGCTCGACGCCTCCGCTAGACGATTGGCGGCGCTTGAACTCAGGGCAAGCCGGCGTACCGACGCCGCCAAACTTCCCTCGAACGACGACCTGTTGATTGCGGTCAAAGACACCACACTTAGAGAAAACGGCATCCCCGTAGTGCCGTTGAATTCGGATCGTTCCAAAGACCTCCCGGCGAAAAACGTATACACGTTTTTCGCTGGAGCGGCCTTTCAGGCTCTCTCCAGGTTGGGCAACAAGGGAACAGACGACGGGAGGTCGCCCATAAAAATCCGCATACTAGCGGCGAGCAGGCTCCGGACATCATGGTTCGAATGAAGGGCGGAGTCATGAAGGGGCTTTCGCGCCTCCCGGACGATGGTTATGAGGAGTGTACGGCTTCGGACTTAGAGATGAAACTTGGCGGCGACGTATGGCTGAAGTCAAAACTTCACGGCTACCAAACCATCGACTTCATCGAGCGCACGCTTGGGCCCAATCAAGCGACCCACCGCTTACGCGACTATGTCGGCGAAAGCCGCGGGTATAACCAGGATACCCATAGTGCCTACCGTGGGGTAGGCCATGCGGCGAGTCATGGTGATGAAGCAACCAAGATAGCAGGTTCGGACACGGCGCCAGAAGACGTACCCGCCTCCGATGCTGCAAGCAGATCCGACGCGATCAAAGATGATTTCAGCAAAGTGCAACCTCCCCTCGCTACCGAAGTAGTAGCGCCGCCAGTGCGGCGCCAAAGGGCAGGATAATGGCTATGATGGAAGCCGCGTGACGAAGCAGCGAAGAGACAGGCCTCGACGCGCGGACTGTGGCGAGCATGGGTAGATGCTGATGTCGAACCGGCAATTCGCGACATCGTCTGACTGGAGCATTTGCGGAGGTGTGGATAGAGCTAGGATCTCGTCGGACTGGATGAAGTTGAGGGATCTCGGATCGTCATTGCGATGACCAGTCAGCATTCCTGCGGGCCGGGCGCCGGGACGCTGCCATAGATGCCGGGCCCGAGTTCCTTTTCGATGATGAGTGCGAAGCCAAGAGCGGCGTTGCCCTTCCCGATGTCGATCGCTGCAGAAATCGAATGCCCATCGTGTGACTTGAAACGGAGACGGCACAGCATTGCGACTGTGACCGAAGCTAGCGACCGTACTCTTGACTCGGGACATCAGACGATCATTGGGTTCGAGCCGGAAACTTGAAATGCTTCTATTCGGTGCAGCTTTATCGCTGCTCGTGGGTCTATTTCTGGCGAGCGCCTATGCCAACTTCCAGCATGGAGTTACTCTCCAAGCGATCCAGAGCTTCGATATTTTCGCAATTTGGTACGAGACGCCCTTTCACCGAGGCTACGTGACGGAGGTCTTCTACCGCGGATTGACGATTATCGGCTTCACGGCTGTCATCGCGTCGCTCATGCTGGCGCTCATAGTGTTGAAGCCCCAGCACCATGGCACGGCCCGCTGGGCGCGCTTCGGTGAGATGAAAAAGGCTCGCTATATCCTACCGTATCACAGGGTTTCCGGACCAATCTTTGGCAAGACGGTGGGTCCGGGCTGGCCGGGCCAGTATCTGAGCAATGGCGAGCAGCCGCACAGCCTAGTGGTAGCGCCGACCCGCGCCGGCAAGGGAGTCGGGATTGTTGTTCCTACGCTGCTGACGTTCAACGGTTCGGTTCTGGCGCTCGACGTTAAGGGCGAACTGTTCGAGTTGACGTCGCGCGCGCGAAAAGCTCGAGGCGACCAGATCTTCAAATTCGCCCCGATGGACCCGGGCGGCCGCACCCATAGCTACAATCCAATTCCTGACATCGTCTCTATGCCGTCGGAGCGGCAGTTTAGCGAAGCACGCCGTCTTGCTTACAACCTGCTCACGCCCAAGGGCAAAGGGGCGGAAGGCTTTATCGATGGTGCAAGGGATCTGTTCGCCGCCGGAGTCCTCGCTTGCATCGAGCGTGGCACGCCTACGATCGGCGCCGTCTATGACCTGTTCACCTTGCCCGGAGAAAAGTACAAGCTCTTCGCCCAGTTGGCGGAGGAGTGTCAGAACCAAGAAGCGCGCCGCATCTTCGATAATATGGCAGGAAACGACACCAAGATTCTCACGTCCTACACGTCGGTCCTCGGAGATGGTGGTCTTAACCTCTGGGCGGACCCACTAATCAAAGCGGCGACGACGCGATGCGACTTCTCGATCTACGATCTCCGCCGCGACCCCACTACAATTTACCTTTGCGTAAGCCCGAACGACCTTTTAGTTATCGCACCACTGGTTCGCCTGTTCTTTCAGCAGGTAGTGGCGGTCATGCAGCGCACTATGCCGACCAAGGATGAGATATTTGAAGTCTTGTTCCTGCTCGACGAGTTCAAGCATCTCGGCAAGCTGGAGGCAGTGGAGACGGCCGTCACCACAATCGCGGGCTACCAGGGCCGGTTCATGTTCGTCGTACAGAGCCTCTCGGCTCTAACCGGCTTGTATGAGCAGTCGGGGAAGGAGACGTTCCTCAGCAACACCGGGGTGCAGGTCTTCATGGCCACGGCCGACGACGAGACGCCGATCTACATTTCCAAGGCGATCGGCGATTACACTTTCCGCGCCAGATCGAAGTCATTTATGTTAAGCCGAATGTTCGACACCAACATCCAGGTCTCGGATCAGGGAGCCAGCCTGATGCGGCCGGAGCAGGTCCGCCTGATCGCTGAGAATAGGGAGATCGTCCTCATCAAGGGACAGCCACCGCTGCAAATGCCCAAAGTGAAATACTACTCAGACCGCATACTAAGGCGCATCTTCGAGAGCCAGACCGGCCGACTGCCGGAGCCAAAGCCGATTACTCAGCAAGTAGCCGCATCCGTTACGCCGTTGCAGTGCGGGCAGGAGGGAGAAGAGGTCGTCGGCACAAGCGACCGCGGTCTTTTTGCCGTTAATAAAGCAGAGACTTTCGCTCCGGATCCCATCGCTCTCGGTCACGGCGAGAAATATCTCGATCTTGCCGACCAGGATGCGGATAAGTGTCGGGTCCGACATGAATTAGAAACTCCAACTGCGGAAGAGGAAGCGCAACACGGGCCGGCCGATGAGGGGGCAGTAAAGCAATGGCGCGAGCGCGAGGCCGAAGATCATACGTTCGAGGGCTCAAAAGGCCATCAGACAGAACCTGTGCTGAAACCGGAAGAAGGCGAGGCCGTGGCGCGCCAGCGCGCACTGCTCAACCGGATTATCTCATTGCAGAAGCGCTTGTCGTCCCAATCTGACTTGACCTAATGACCTTGTCCGGCGATGAACCGCGTACCATGGCTTCGATGGCGTAAAGCTGTGCGATGTGCCGAACGGCGGCCTCGGCGATCGGCGATTTGCTGTTGCGGGCCAGTTTGACGAAGCGCCGGCGCAATTGATCCAGCAATGCACGAGCGTCCACGGCCCCTGCGGTCGGGCGATTTCGGTCAGCCGGTCATATCCGCCTTCACCCAGTCGCGGAAACGCGTGAAGACTCTGTTCCAGTGGCCGAACGAGGGCGGCAGATCCCGCCAGGGACTGCCGGTTCAGGCGATCCACAGCACGGCCTCGACAAACAGCCGGTTCTCCTTGCCGCTGCGGCCGGGATCGCCCGGCTTGCCGAGACAAAAGCGGCTCCATCTTCGGCCATTGGGCGTCAGTCAGAACGAATCGGTCCATCCGCAACTTGAATCACAACCAAGCCCGGATGAGAATCTGGAGGGTTCTGTGAGGTCGCGCTCACGCGCTGGCGCGGCATGCGCAGTTACGCGACCTCATTGAAGCCGGATTGAACGAAGGCGCGGGCGGGTATGCGCGGTTTTGCAGCTATGGGGATTGTTGGAGATCGCAAGGCCCGGTCTGCCGGCTCGGCACGTGAGGCAGAGCTGCGAGATGTGTGCATCGGGGAAGAGTTGAGAACAGGCGCGCTTTGCCGGAGATCGCGATAGGCGTTTTGCTGCATCGGACGGTTGTTGTCGCGCCGTGTGGCAGCACGGATTCGACAGCGTCCACGATGATCGAGACGCTGGGAGCGGAATGACGAATGGTGATCGTTGTGCACGGCATGACTTGGCTCACGATGTATCGCACCGGAACGGGGATGTTTGAGGACTGGAGCGGTTGAAGCTGTGTCGAAAGCGCTCGACGATGCGCATGACGCCACCACACTCAGGACAGGCGGGAGCCTTGGGCCACGTCAGAGCGTCCGACTCCACAGGCGACGGCTCGCCATCGTTTGGCGCTGTCCGCTCACGATCGAGAAGTTTGCGGCAAAGGGCGAGTTTGGCAGCGCGATGGCCGTTGGCCATGAAGCCGAAGTGGCGGATGCGATGGAAGCCATCGGGCAGCGTGTGAAGAAGGAAGCGGCGGATGAACTCGTCGGCCTTGAGCTTCATGATCTTTGTCGTGCCCTTCTGGCGGTAGTCCTTCCAGGTAAAGGCGACGTGATCCTCGTCGAGGGCTACGAGCCGGCTGTTGGCTATTGCAACGCGACGGGTATAGCGGCCGAGATAGGCCAGCACCTGCGCGGGACCGCCGAACGGCCGTTTGGCGTAGACGACCCAGCTGATGCGCCGCATGGCGACGAGGTGAGCTGTGAAGGCAGCAGGCTCGGCCAGAGATGCGAGATCGCCGAAGAAGTTCAGGGTGCCGGCGTCGAAGGCGGCGGTCAGACGTTCGAGGAACAGGCGTCTGAACAGCCGGGCGAGCGGTTTGACGGCCAGGAAGAAGTTTGGTCGGCTGGCGATCCAGCGCGCGCTATCGGGCGAGAGGCCGCCGCCCGGGCCGACGCAGTGGACGTGGGGATGGTGCGTCAGCGCCTGTCCCCAGGTGTGGAGGACGGCCACGACGCCGATCCCGGCGCCGAGCCGGCGTGGATTGGCGGCGAGCGTCGACATCGCCTCGGCGGCGGCTTTGAACAGGATCGCATAAACGATGGCCTTGTTCTGAAAGGCGATCGCGGCGATCGGAGCCGGCAGTGTGAAGACGACGTGGAAATAGGGAACCGGCAGCAGGTCGGCTTCTCGCGCGGCGAGCCACGCGGCCCGGGCTGGCCCCTGACACTTCGGACAGTGCCGGTTGCGACAGGTAATGGGCGTCGCCCATTACCTGTCTTATGGGCAAAGCCGGTAATGGGGAGCTGGCAATCGCGATCACCGTATTTTCCTGTGTATTGCCGCTCTCGAGCTCTCATCGCGGCATCGACACGACGGCCTATTACGCAAAGGCCGACGTCGCGCTGCTGAAGCAGGTTGCTCAGCCCTGACCGGAGGCGCTCTGATGCTCGACGCGATCGAGACCTATCTCGCGCTCCGCCGCGCCACGGGCTTCGCGATGTCGACTGCGGAGTACCTGCTGAAGAGCTTTGCCGCCTTCGCGGCCGAGCGCGGACAAACGTACGTCGAGACAAAAACAGCGATCGACTGGGCCGCGCTCGGACCATCCGTCGCGCAACGCGATGCACGGCTCAGAGCCGTCTGTCGCTTCGTACGCCACGTCCGGGTGGAGGACGTCGGGCACGAGCTGCCGCCGGCAAATCACTTCGGCGCCCGCAAGAAGCGTCGCACGCCGCACATCTACACGACAGACGAGATCAGTCGGCTGGTTGAAGCTGCGCTGCGGCTTCGGCCAATGCACGGCTTGCGCCCGCACACGCAAGCGACCTTGATTGCGCTGCTCTCAGCCACCGGGCTCAGGATCTCCGAAGCCCTGAAGCTGACGATCGCTGACGTGACCCGCGACGGTCTGCTGATCCGCGAGACCAAGTTCCGCAAGACGCGACTGGTGTCGCTGCACGACACGGCAGCCGCCGGCTTGCAGCGATACCTGGCACGTCGCGGGCCCGGCTCGGACGATGATCCGATGTTCATCGACAAGCGCGGTCGGCCGCTGCGCTACCTTGCCGTCAAGGAGACCTTCGACAGGCTGGTCGACAAGGCTGGCATCAGATCGAGGTCGGCTCACCGTCCTCGCCTGCACGATCTGCGGCACACGTTTGCGGTGCGCGCGCTGCAAGGCAGCCCTACCGGCCGAGGCCGCTGCGGGGCGCACATGGCGGCACTCGCGACCTACATGGGTCACGTCAACATCTACGCGACCTACTGGTATCTCGAGGCCAGGCCCGACTTCTTGCGCGATGTCGCCACGGCCGGCGAAGCGTTCATGTCCGAAGGGAGGTCAGCATGACGCCGATCGCTCCTCTCATCGAGACGTTCCTGCGCGACACACTAGCTTGCCAGCGGGGCGCCAGCCGGGCACACGAGCGACTCCTATGCCTCGAGCTTCCAGCTGCTGTTCGTGTTCGCCGCCGACCGGCTCAAGGTCAAACCATCGGCGCTGACGCTCGAGCAGATCGATGCCGGGCTCGTCAGCGCCTTCCTCGAGCATCTTGAGGACGAGCGCAAAAACGCGGCCGTGACGCGCAACGTTCGCCTGGCGGCGATCAAGTCGTTCTTCCGCTTCCTCGAGTACCGGCAGCCGGCAGTGCTCGAGCAGATCCGCCGTGTACTGGCGATCCCGTTCAAGAAAACTGACACGCGCCTGGTGCCCAACCTTCTGCGCGAAGAGCTCCAAGCCGTGCTCGACGCTCCCGATCCGGCGACACGCGATGGCATCCGCGATCGCGCAATGCTGCACGTGGCCGTCTGCGCAGGGCTGCGCGTCTCCGAGCTGAGGGGCCTCAAGGTCGATGACATCGACCTGCCTTCGATGAGCATCCTCGTGCTCGGCAAGGGACGCCGGGAGCGGACCCTGCCGTTGTGGAAGCCGGCGGCCGCTGCACTGCGCGCCTGGCTCGCCATCCGTGGGCAGGTCGCGACACCTGAGGTGTTCGTCAACGCCCGTGGTGAGCCGCTGAGCCGATGGGGCTTTGCCTATCTGCTCAGGCAGCACGCCGCGACTGCGGCTCGCAAGCAGCCCGGTCTCGCCAAGAAACGCGTCTCGCCCCGTGTGCTCAGGCACACCTGCGCGATGGTCATCCTGCAAGCGACCGGGGACATCCGGAAGGTGTCGCTATGGCTGGGCCACGCTACGCTGACGACCACCGAGGTCTACACGCGCGGCGATCCGACCGAGAAGCTCGATGCGATGGAGGCGATCGTGCCGCCCCACCTGCGGCGCGGCGTCTTCCAGCCCACCGACAAGCTGATCGAACTCCTCAGGCGTACCTCGTAATGGAGAGCGGGGTTGGCGGTGATTAGTGCAGGAGTGCGATCAAGTTGCCGCCAGCTCCCCATTACCGGCTTTGCCCATAAGACAGGAATTATAGGCGACGCGTGTCGTGCCGCAGTCGTCGCAAGCCTCCATGTGGCCGCCGAGCGCCTCGGTCCGGCACGCCACGATCGCGCTCATCACGCGCCGCTCGACCCGACCGAGATGACCGGCATGTACACGGCGATAGGTGTCGCCATGCCGGCGCAGAATATCGGCAATCTCGATGGCGGGCCCGTTGGCGCGGCTGTCGGGGCGGATCATCACCCGCATCCCGCCGCGGATCATCCAGGTGGCGTCACCTCCAGCGACAGGCGATCGAGCGGGCTCTGCGTCGCCCGGATCGTATCGGTGGCGACCTGCGTGTAGCGCGCTGTCGACGACAAATTATTGTGCCCGAGCAAGACCTGGATGATCCGGATATCGGTTCCGTTCTCGAGAAGATGCGTCGCGAAGCTGTGGCGCAGCGTGTGGAGCGTGACGCGCTTGGTCAGGCCCGCAGCCTTCACCGCCGACCGACAGGCGGCGTGCAACACGGTCTGATCGATCGGATGATCTTGGTCACGACCAGGGAACAGATAAAGCCGCGGCCGGGCGAGCCGCCAGTAGGTGCGCAGGATGCCCAGCAGCTGGGGCGACAGCATCACGTTGCGATCCTTCGCGCCCTTGCCGTGGCGCACCTGGATGACGCCGCGGGCGCTGTCGATGTCTTCGATCCGCAGTCCCGCGACTTCGGAGGCCCTGAGCCCGGCCGCATAGGCCGTGGTGAGCGCGGCGCGGCTCTTCAGGCTGGACACGGCCTCGAGGAACTGAACCACTTCGTCGGCGCTGAGAACGACCGGCAGCTTGCGCGGTTCTCGCGCATAGGGAATGCGCTCCGGGATGAGCGCCTCGCCGAGCGTGACGCCGTAGAAAAACCGTAGCGCACAGACGATCTGGTTCAGCGCTGGCCATGAGATGCCGGTCGAGACCAGATGCACCTGGAAGGCGCGGACGTCTTCCAGCTCTAACCGGTCAGGCGATCGGCCAAAATAGCGGCTGAACTTCGAAACCGCGCTGATGTAGGATCGTTGCGTCGCCGGCGACAGATTGCGGACGGTCATGTCTTCGATCATGCGGCGGCGAAGAGGGCTCAAATCGGCCATCTCGATACTCCTGTCTGAGGGGATGGGCTCCAACACCCACATCCTCTCAGCCAGGAGGCGATCTACGCCACCTTACCCCTCACGCCGCGGGTTGTTTTGGCGCTATGGGGAAAGTTACCGCGGCGTGCTGGCGAGGCTGCTCTGACGACGGCGGCGCAGTTGATGCGAGGCGCCGTTTTGGCGAGGAAGATCTCGCGGATTGGGTACTGAACGCGAGCAACAGGTCAGGTTCAGTCGTTGGCCAGCTCTGGAGTCGGTATTGCGGCAGTCGATCGGCATTGACAGGACGCGCGGCAAGCTCGGTGGCAGTGATGACGAAAATCGGCGGCGATGAGATCATGACGTATCACAGTAGAATGGCTGATGCGTGGATGAGCGCGGAACGGCTGCGATACGCCGCATGGTACCGCCGCAATCGGGATAGATGAGGAAGTCCCAGGCGTTACTCTGTCGATCGCTTTTGGCGTGAGCGTCCGCCAACTCGGAATTGGTCGTGACGTGAAGGGCATCGAGCAACCGGCGACAGAGGGCGAGATTGTCGCCGCGTTGGCCGTTGGCGAGGAAGCCGTAGTAGCGAATCCGGTGGAAGCCATCCGGCAGGACATGCAGCAGGAAACGGCGGATGAACTCGTCGGCATCGAGCGTCATCAGTTTGGTCTTGCCGTCTTGGCGATAGTCTTTCCAGGCGAAGCGGACCTTGCCGTCAAAGAGCGAGACCAGCCGGCGGTTAGCGATGGCGACGCGATGGGTGTAGCGGCCGAGATAGGCCAGCACCTGTTCGGGGCCACCGAACGGCGGCTTGGCATAGACGACCCATTCGATGCGCCTGAGTTGGTCGAGCCCGGTGGCGAAGGCCGTGGGCGCGGCCATACCGGCGAGTTTGCCGAAGAAGCGCAGCTTGCCGCCTCGAATGCATCCTGCAGGTTCTGCAGGAACAGGCGACGAAACAGTCGCGAGAGCACGCGCACGGGCAGGAAGAAACCGGGGCGGCAAGCGATCCAGCGCCTGCCGTCGAGCGAGGGGCCGCCGCCTGGCACCACGCATTGAATGTGCGGATGATGCTGCAGGGTCTGACCCCAGGTATCGAGTACCGCGGTAACACCGATTTGCGCGCCCAGACGCTTTGGATCGGCGGCGATGGTGGTGAGTGTCTCGGCGACGGCGCGGAACAGGATCGCATAGACGGTGGCCTTGTTCTGGAACGCGATCTCGCCCGCCAGCTTCGGCAGGGTGAAGACGACGTGGAAGTACGGCACCGGTAACAGTTCGGCCTGTCGACGCGCGAGCCATTTCGGCGCGTGCCAGTCCCTGGCACTTGGGGCAATGGCGGTTGCGGCAGGTAATGGGGAGCTGGCAATCGCGATCACCGTATTTTCCTGTGTATTGCCGCTCTCGAGCTCTCCATTACAGGTCGCCCGTGCGGCCCTGTTGGGTCGGCCACTGATGGCCGGTCATATACGGAGACGGACATGTTGGAGACGTACTTCTCGGCAGCGAAGATGCTGGGGCATCTGCGCAGTGGGCCGAGCGGCCTTTACCTTCACGGGTTTGCAGCGGCGCTGGGGCAGCAGGGCTATGGCCCCGAGACAGCGGTACGCTATTTGCGAGCGGCGGCTCACATCGGCCATGTCATGGCCGAGCAAGGCGCCGGCCTGACGGACGTTGATCTCGCCGCGTTCGGCGAGCACCTGCGCATTTGCCGGTGTCCACGCGCCAAAGGCGGCCGGCGCAACCGCCACACCATCTACGGTGCCAGGCTCTTTCGTCGGCACCTCGTCGAGCTCGGCCTTTGCCGATCCGCGGCCGTGGGGGCAGCACCCCCGCCGAGCCGCAGCTGCTCGTCGCGGACTTCAAGACGTGGCTGCGCAAGCATCGCGGCGCATCCGATGCCACCGTCAGGCTCTACGCCCGCGACGCCGCGGGCCTGATGATGGCGCTTCGATCTGACCCGGCCGGCTGGAGGCCGAACGATGTCCGCAGTTACTTCCTGGAGCGGGCGAGCAATAGGGGGGTGGCACGATCGAGAAGATTACGACGAGCCTGCGGGCTTTCCTGCGGTATCTCGCGGTCGCAGGCCGTTGTCCGGCAGGTCTCGACGGCGCCGTTCCGGCCTACGTTCATTGGCAGCTTGCCGACATGCCCCGGTATCTATCGACCGAGCAGGTCGATCGGTTGATCGCTGCCTGTGACGGCGATGCCGGTGTGCGCCGGCGTGATCGTGCGATCGTACTTTGGTTGGTGCGCCTCGGCCTGAGAGGGCCGGTGACGTGGCGCAACTGCGTCTCACCGATATCGAGTGGCAAACGGGATCGCTGCGGGTCTGCGGCAAGTCGCGCTACGAGGTCCGGCTGCCGCTACCGCAAGACGTCGGGGATGCGATCGCCGCCTACCTCGAATGCGGGCCGTCTACCCGCCGGAACGATGTCTTGTTCCTGCGCACGATCGCGCCGTGCCGGCCATTCCGACGAGGCGACGGCATCTCGTCGGTGGTGAAGCGTATCATGAAGCGCGCCGAGTCGTGCCGCCGGTCAAAGGGGCCCACGCTCTGCGGCACACCGCGGCGACCGAGATGCTGAGCCACGGCGTGCCGCTCGACAAGATCGGCCTCGTCCTTCGGCATCACGGCATCGACACGACGGCCTATTACGCAAAGGCCGACGTCGCGCTGCTGAAGCAGGTTGCTCAGCCCTGGCCGGAGGCGCTCTGCTGCTCGACGCCATCGAGACCTATCGCTACGCAAACAACTGCGATGGATCGAGCCCGTGAGACCGCGCGATCACCGACACGTTCGCCCCCGGCAAAAACGTTTCCTTGACGATCCGTTCCTTCGCCTCCCGCGACCAGGTCGCGATAGCTCCGCCCCGGACTGACCGCAAGCCGCTCGGGTGTGGCCCTGATAACTTCGAAATTCTTAGTGTCAGAGCTATGTTCGCTCACATGAGCGCCTGGCAAGCAAATCACCAGGAGATTCTCTGACAATCGAACATCATCCGCTACGTGGGGGCACCTACACGCTTACTGTGATTCAATAGATGCGGCCTGATTCGGAGGGGCCGGCGATGCGGACGAGTGAAAATCGCGCCCGGTATGACCACAGCCATTTGCGCTATCCCAGCGACCTCACCGACGACGAATGGAAACTGGTCGGACTGCCGATCCCGCCAGGCAAGCGCGGTGGCGACAAACGCACAGTAATGATGCGCGAGGTTGTGAACGGCCTCATGTATATTCTCTCGTCAGTGGCGGGCCATCCCGATAGACCTGCCGCCGCGCTCGACCTTGTATGACTATTTCGACCTGTGGAGTTGGGATGGCACGCTCGATCTCATCCATCATAAGCTCTATGTAAAATGCCGAGAAGCCATTGGCCGGGAGGCCAGTCCCACCGCCGCCGTCATCGATAGTCAAAGCGTCAAAAGCGCTGAAAAAGGGAGGCATCGATTGATCCGCCGGGCTACGACGCGGGAAAGAAGATCAAGGGCAAGAAGCGGCATATTCCCGTTGATACGCAAGGCCTGTTGATTCATGCCATCGTTCATGCCGCTGACATTCAGGATCGGGACGGCGCGTTCGTCATGGCGACCATGTTCGGCATGTATCCGTTCCTGATGAAGCTCTACGCCGATGGCGGCAAGGCCCGCTGTTTCGCCGCGCCGTGGCGAAAATAATGGCGCAGGTGCACATAGAGATCCTCAAACGTTCCGATCAAGCAAAGGCATTTGTCGTCCTCCCGAAGCGGTGGGTCGTCGAACGAACGTTTGCATGGCTCGGACGTTGCAGGCGTCTCACAAAAGATTGGGAAAATCTCAATCGTAAGTCGCTTTTCTTGGCCTCGCTTCAATCAGGCTCATGCTGAGAAAACTGTGCAATCATGCATAATCTCTCCGGACAGACACTCTGAGGACTCCGTCCTGGTTCCAGGCTCAGGGATTAAAGCCCGCGAAACTCATCGTGCCAAGCTGGATCGTTCTCTGCTTCTGTCGGACGCCATTAAGGCTGCTCGCGCGCTATCGTATGCTTTGCTGATTGAGCGTCCGAGCGGACGAAGGCCCTCGACTAGCTCACGTTCGCTCATGTTGTTTGTGTTTGGGCCATTTGCCAAATCGTGCATTCTGGTATAAATTCGATTGATTTCACTATCCAGGTCCGGATTGTGCGACTCGGCCGTATTCCTAGACGAGGCCGCTGACCTCGAAGCCAAGCTGGCTACCGTGGATGCATGCTCGATCCTAGCCATATCGCCATAGTCCGAAAACAGATCCGGACGAGCGACGATTGCATCGAAAAGTTGCACTTTGTGATCTGCGTCCAAATGTTTATGCCCCCGCACAAGAGCGGCGGCTGCAAATCTGCGGACCGCCCGCGGATTACCATCCTGCTCAAACAATTCGACCGCTCTCCTGACGAGGCGATTTGTGTTCACGCGGTCAAGTCCAGCTAGATCGCGGGCTATGCTGCGGAGCGACATCGCTTGCTGGAGCGGAGACAAGTTAAGAATATCATCGACGAAAGCAGATCGTCCCGCATTCCCTTCAAATTTGACTGTAGGCGAAGCGACCTCAGCTCGACACGAGGGCCAGGAAAAACCTTGCGCTTCTTCTTCAGTCAATCGCACATTATCAAATTGCGATAAGCCTCCCGGGGGAATCGCCAGGTGC
The DNA here is from genome assembly GCF_054061875.1 of Bradyrhizobium sp. S3.7.6. Classification (NCBI taxonomy): domain Bacteria; kingdom Pseudomonadati; phylum Pseudomonadota; class Alphaproteobacteria; order Hyphomicrobiales; family Nitrobacteraceae; genus Bradyrhizobium; species Bradyrhizobium sp. S3.7.6. The sequence goes on from NZ_JBSSEQ010000002.1 coordinate 37,907, forward strand.
TTCAAAATCGACGCCAGCCCAGCAACGTCACCGAGCCGCCTCTCAAAAGTCGCGAAGGCAGGGGTCTCAATCTCAATCGCTTGTCGCATTGAGCGGCTCACGAGTTTAAAGTTCGTGAGATTTTTTGCTGTCTCAACAGGATCATCGGTGAGTAATCGCCGCGCCACTTCGGCCAGCAGGTCAACTGGCAAGTGACCCATTCTTTCGGCACGGCGGCTATCGTCGTCTGCCCCTTCAGGTGTCTGCGGATGATCGCGATTCATAATGAGACCTCTCACGTTTCGCAGCCCTAGGAGGTAACAGCCGGGAGCGCTCAATTGAACCAGTATTGCGTTAAACTTGTAGCTGGGCTGCGTTGAGCTATGCAGGACGGTGGGTGATGACGGAGTGAGATACGCGGCGACGTGTGTCTCAGTGGCGCTTGCCCAACGTCGACCCGACGTAGTTCAACAGCGATCTGGACATCTCCCCCACACCTTCCTGCGCCCGGTGCCTCTGTCCCGGATGGTCGCACCAAACGCCACGATCTTGAAAACCGCAGCCGAACATCAGCACCGAGACTCTTTACCGGTTACAAATGCGATCGAGCGGTTGCACGAGGAGTTCAAGCGGCGGATCAAAACCCAAACCGTGCTGCCCTCGGCCGACACCGCCGCGATGATGTTCTGGGCCCTGCTCGCCTCGGGACAGATTAGCATGCGCAAGGTCGATGGTTGGCAAGCCCTCGCCACAAAACCCATCGATCAGCCAATTGACCTTGCCGCCTGAAACGATAACTTCATGTTCCCGGAGAATTCGCCAAGCCGAATTCCAACCGCATTCCGGACGGCACCCCACGCTTACGGTAAGCGCGAAGCCGATACCCTTGCTTCAGAATTCGCATGAACGTGCGAAGAAGCCTCCGGCTTGGACGGAGGTTTGGGATGGGATTGGACAGCAAAAGGACGTCCATTTGGACGGCTCATCGGTAGGGCCGGTGAGCCGGCTGGAGGTCCTTGAAGGACCGTCGGGACGCCGCGTGCGTTCGGAGGCTGAGAGAGCTCGGATCGTCGAGACGGCGCTCGTCGGATGCGCACTCTTTGCCTTCAGCACCTGCGTCGAGCTTCCGTCGTGTCTTCTTCGTCATCATGCCCTCCGTCTATCAAACGGAACAGCCCCTTCCGACTAACCCGTCTTATTCGCCAGAGGGCGCCTGAGAGGCTGGCGAGCGTGGTGTAAAGCGCTGATGCGGCGTAGGGTTCGGTTGCAAAGCCAACCCCATCACCTTCAGCCGCGAACACCACGCCCGCCATGACCGATGATACGATTCTGCCATTCTCGTTTCCAGCCGTTCATGCCAAGGAAGTCACAGCTGCCTTCGATGGTGGGCGCCTGACCTCGAATGGGGGCGTGATGCTTCTGGCGATGGCCGAGCGGCGTCTCGGTTTGGCCGACAATTTGGCCCGGGTGTTCCCGGATCGGCGCGATCCGACGCGGGTCGTGCACAGCCTTGTCGATTTGTTCCGCGCTCGGATGTTCGCGATCTGCTGCGGCTACGAGGACGCCGACGACCTCGATCATCCGCGGTCCGATCCGGCGTTCAAGCTCGCCTGCGGTCGCCTGCCGGACACCGGCCGGGATTTGTGTTCCCAACCGACGCTGTCGCGGCTGGAGAATTCGCCGCGACTGCGCGACGTGATCTGCCTGACCTACACCTTGGTCGACGCATGGATGGATAGCTATCCGTGCGAGCCCGCATCCATCACCCTGGACATCGACGACACCTGCGATGTCGTCCACGGCCACCTTCCTGCCGATCCACGTCTACGACACGGAGACGAGCCGGCCCGTGGCGGTCGTGCTGCGGCCCGGCAAGACGCCGGGCGGCAAGGTGCGTGCCCATCTTCGCCGCCTGGTACGGCACATCCGCACGCGATGGCACAAGACGCGAATTACGTTCCGTGGCGACGGGCACTATGCTCGGCCGGAGGCGATGAATTGCTGCGAGAACAACGGCATCGACTACATCTTCGGTCTGTCCGGTACCAAGCCGCTCGCCAGAAAAGTCGACGAGGTCGCTGACGACATCCGCACCCGACGCGCCATCGAGAACCTGCCTGTTCTGCGCGGCTATACCGAGACGCGCCACAAGGCAAAGTCCTGGGATCGCGAACGGCGCACCGTCGCCCGTATAGAGGCGACGATGCTCGGTCTCGACATCCGCTTCGTCGTCACCAGCCTCGATGTCGGCTCGGCCGAGTGGATCTACGACAGCCTGTATTGCGCGCGCGGCCAAGCTGAGAATCTGATCAAGCTGCTGCGCAGGCGCAGCCTGACACGCTCGCTTTGATCGTCCAAAGCAGTATTCAGCGTTCTAGTCTAGTCAGCCTCGTGCACAAGAAGCAGAAATCGACTTCCGCCGAGCTCGTGCCGTTGGAAGAGCACCGCGCGCAGGCCGCGGAGTAGGGCTCGCAAGCAGAACCGGTCGATTCGAATTTGCCGATGTGGTGGATTTCGCCGGAAAACCTATTTGTTGCTGATTTACAACAATTCATGAGAAGAAGAGCTGCGACATTGCGGAGGCAAGGTACCCAACACACATCGCCGATGTTGCCCGTGCGCTACTCGCTAGGGCGTTTTAGGTAGGATGTCTTGAGAAACCTGCTTTGGACGATGCCGATCGCTTCGGCAGTTGCATTGGTCGGTCCCGGTTCGGTATCGGCTGCGGACCTCCCCTATAAGGCTCCGGCCCCGGTTCAAACGGTCGGCGGTTGGACCGGCTTCTACGCGGGTCTGAACGGCGGCGGTGGCTTCGGCTCGACCGGAGCGAATGAGTTCGGCATGAGAGGTGCCGAACTCGGCTTTCCCGGTGCGATGGGCGTCTACGATCTTGGCCACACGATGAGCGGCGGCCTCGCCGGCGGCCAGGCTGGCGTCAACTGGCAGATCAACTCCTGGGTTTGGGGTTTGGAGGCCGATCTCGACTGGGCCAATATCGGCGGGCGCAAGACAATCTCAGGTCCTGTGGTGGCCGCGAACAACGGGCGCAGCAGCTTTCCGGGTAACTTCGTCACCGCGAGCCAGACCATCGACGCATTTGGAACGGTGCGTGCCCGGGCCGGCTTCCTGGCGAGGCCCGACCTCCTGCTCTATGGCACCGCCGGCCTCGCTTATGGTGACGTGGGCGCGCAAGGCGACTTCCATCTTCAGAGACCAGCCGCTTTCCGGGATTTCGGAGCGTCAGGCCACGCATTCCAGGTTGGCTGGACCGCCGGCGCGGGCGTCGAGTACAGGTTCGCCCCGCACTGGACGGTCAAGGGTGAATACCTCTACTACGATCTCGGCAACCACTCGCTGACCTCCGGCTTCGGCACGCCGACCATGGCGCCTGGATTCCAGTCGCAGTATGATTTCGCCACGCATGGCAGCATCGCGCGCGTCGGCATGAACTATCATTGGGACGCAGCTCCCGACGGGGTCGCGGTAGCGACGCCTGGCATGCCGGTGAAGGCGCTCAAGGCGCCGCCGCCGCTTGTGCTGTCGCCATGGATCATTGAAGTCGGCGCGCGCTACTTCTACAGCTCCGGGCGTACCCGTTTCACGCTGGGCGATCCGTTCGTGCCCGGGCAGGTCAATTCGCAGTTGACGTACAAGAATCTCGGCAGCCACGCAGGGGAAGCCTTTGCCCGGCTGGATCATCTTTCCGGATTCTTCGCCAAGGGCTTCGTCGGCGCGGGCAGCATCAACGGCAGCATCAACGACGAGGATTTCCCGCCGGTGATGCCGCTGTATTCCAACACCGTCCACAACGTCAACAACGGCAGCCAGGCCTATGGCACCGTCGATGCCGGCTACAATTTCTGGAAAGGGCAGCCCTTCAAGGTCGGCGGCTTCCTCGGCTACAACCGCTTCTACGAGAACGTGAATGCCTATGGCTGCACGCAGGTTGCGGGCAGTCCGTCTGTTTGCACGGCGATTTCCGGGAGTGTGCTCGGTCTCAGCAAGACCGAAACCTGGGACTCGCTGCGTGTCGGCTTGAACGGCGTGATCAATCTGGCTCCGCAGTGGAAGCTCACATTGGACGGCGCCTATCTGCCCTTCGTCCACTTGAGTGGCTTTGATAACCACTGGATGCGGCCGAACATCAACCCGCAGCCGCAGTCGGGCGATGGCTGGGGCTACCAACTCGAGGGCATCGTCTCCTATGATGTGACGCAGAACTTCAGCGTCGGCGCGGGTGGCCGTTACTGGTACGCGAAGACGGACAACGGCACGAGCAAATTCCCTGGCATGCCGGCGTCTCCGACGACCTTCACCTACGAACGCTTTGGCGGTTTCCTCCAGGCCTCCTACAAGTTCGGCGAGCCTCCCGCCGGCGTCCGGTACTGAGCCGAATAGCGCTGTCCTGAAGGCGATCGGATCGCCAAAAAAGTTGCGGCCAGGCATTGGGGGATGCCTGGCCGCGCGCGAACCGGTCTGGGACGGGGAGGGGTGGGGATGTGACCGGTCGCGTGTTCGAAAATCCTTGTTGGCTCAGCGTGAGCTTGCGGTTGCAACGGCCGGGCGGTTGTCACCGAGCGAGACCCACACATTGGGATCGCTCTGCGACTGCCGCCTGACGAAGCGGTAGCCAGTATCAGTCCAGGCGACGACGTTCTCGTTCTGCTTATCGAGCACGAACTCGCCCTTGTCGGTCTTCACCGTCAGAATCGCGTGGCCTTCGCCCTTCTTGTCGCGGACCACCGTGATCAACAGCGCCTCGCGCGGCCAGCCGGCATCCATCAGCATCTTGCGCTTCAGGAGCACGTAGTCCTCGCAGTCGCCCTAGCCGTCAGTCGGCAACGACCATTTCTCGACAACGCCCCAATGATCCATGTCGGTCATCGGCTTGATCGCTTGATCGTCTCATTGACCCACTTGCTGACCCGCACGAGGTCGCGCCAGGCGGTCTGCGACAACACGATGTCGCGTGGTTGCGTCGGGCCGCCGCGGCACTCGCCCGGATTGTCGGCGCAGAATTCGACCCAGCCGATCGGCGAACGCGTGGTGTCACCCAGGCTGGCGTAGAGCACGTCGCCGGCCTTGGCCGAGACGCAAGTTGCAAACAGAATGGCGGTAACCGCCAAACCTTTCCCCTGCCCCCTGAAACCAGACATTGTGGCCCCCGTTTCTCTTGTTGGGACCACTTTTGCCACAAAGGTTTTGCACCGCCGCTAACTAACAAGTTCCGGCTCTTGCGCTTGTGGCCGATAGCGCGCTGGCGGAGCAGGGAAATCCTGAAGCTGCAACGCCAATTGCTCAAAGACACTAGCTAAGCACGTGGTCCCATAATCGAGGTCCATTTCACGTCGGCGCGGACATGGTGCGCAAAGCTTGTGGCGAAGCCGCGACCTTTTGACTCACAGGGACATCTGGCGAGATCTTTTGTGGCCCCTAGGTTGACTCGGCATCATGACCACGACTTTCGTACCCGTTTCCTACCAACCTTGCCGCGCGCGATATGATCATTGTGCAGCGCGAGCGGCTGACCTGGTCCAACGACGGACTGACCTACGATGAGGCTAGGAAAACGTATGACGTAAGCAGTCCGACTCGTTCTCCTAAATTTATCACACGGCGGCCCAGCGTCCGCTTGAAGAACAATCGAGAAACAGTCGCTGTCAATAGCTGATAAGGTGCCGTCCGGAATGCGGTTGGAATTCGGTATGGCGTATTCCCGGGTAACATGAAGTTATCGTTTCAGGCGGCAAGGTCAATTGGCTGATCGGTGGGTTTTGTGGCGAGCGTGTTCCAACCATCGACCTTGCGCATGCTGATCTGTCCCGAGGCGAGCAGCGCCCAGAACATCATCGCGGCGGTGTCGGCCGACGGCAGTACGGTTTGGGTTTTGATCCGGCGCTTGAACTCCTCGTGCAATCGCTCGATCGCATTGGTCGTGCGTAGGCTGCGCCATTGGCTCGGCGGCAGGCGCGCGAAGGTGAACAAGCGGTCTCCCGCTTCCTCCAGGCTGTCGGCAACGGCACGATGCTTGAGCCGCCATTTGCGGATGAAGGCCTTGCGGCGAACGGTGATCTCCTCAGGCGTCGTCGCATAGATCATGTCGTTGTACTCTGCGGTGATCTCGTCGTGCAGGCGCTCGGGGGCATGGGCCAGCAGGTTTCTGTGTTTGTGAACCGTGCAGCGTTGCACCGGCACGCCGTCCCAGACGACTGCAATGGCCTTGTCGAGCCCTGGTGCGCCGTCGACGATGAGGAATTCGGGACGCCGCAGCCCGCGCTTGATGAGATCGTCCAGCACCGTGCGCCAGGCCTCGGCGCTTTCGCCGCCCATGCTCTTGATCGCGAGCAGAACCTTCTGGCCGTCCGCTCGCACGCCCAGCACAACGAGCAGTGAAATCGAGGTCGCCTTGCGGTCGAGGCGCACCCGAACGACGGTGCCGTCGAGGATCAGGCGCACGATCGGCTCCGCGGCCAGCGAGCGGCTGTTCCAGGCGTCCCAGTCGCCCTTTACCTTGCGCCAGGTCCGGCTCACCGTGTCCTTGCCGACCGTCCCGCCGAACAAGGCCGCCAGCGCGCGACGCACCCGCCTGGTATTGGTGCCGGCGAGATAGCTGCTGGCGATCAGCGCGTCGGCGGCAAGCGTGCGTCGTTGATAGGCCCGCAGCGCCTGGCTCTTCCATTCCGCCGTCCCGCCCTCCGGCGTGGTCAGCCGGGCCCGCGGCACCGCGATCTCGATCGGCCCGAACGTGCCCGTCAGCGAGCGCGTCCGGCTGCCATGACGGTGGGCCTTGACGCAGGCTCCTGCTTCATTGCCGGCCATCTTGCTTCGTTCGTAACGCGGCCGTGCCAGCGCGGTATCGAGTTCGCCGCGGATCAGCTCTTCGATGAACTGACGCGCCCGAGCCCGCACCTCGGTCTCGATCGGATCGAACCAGTTGTCGAAAAGATCAACAGCCATTTCGGTCGCAGGCTGCATGGAATCAGGCTTCGTAGTAAACTTGGTCATGGCGTAGTCTCCAGTCCGACGCTTCAACGCCGGACGATTCGAGGTTGATCACCCCGGAGACTACGCCAACCCTAATTCCTACCAACCCTGCGACGGCACCCTTCGCCTCGCTTCAATCAGGCTCATGCTGAGAAAACTGTGCAATCATGCATAATCTCTCCGGACAGACACTCTGAGGACTCCGTCCTGGTTCCAGGCTCAGGGATTAAAGCCCGCGAAACTCATCGTGCCAAGCTGGATCGTTCTCTGCTTCTGTCGGACGCCATTAAGGCTGCTCGCGCGCTATCGTATGCTTTGCTGATTGAGCGTCCGAGCGGACGAAGGCCCTCGACTAGCTCACGTTCGCTCATGTTGTTTTGGCCATCTTCCAAAACGTGAATTCTGGTATAAATTCGCCTGATTTCACTATCCAGGTCCGGATTGTGCGACTCGGCCGTATTCCTAAACGAGGCCGCTGACCTCAAAGCCAAGCCGGTGGATATATGCTGCATCCTAGCCGCATCGCCATAAACCGAAAACAGATCCGGACGAGCGACGATTGCATCGAAAAGTTGCACTTTGTGATCTGCGTCCAAATGTTTATGCCCCCGCACAAGAGCGGCGGCTGCAAATCTGCGGACCACCGGCAGATTACCATCCTGCTCAAACAATTCGATTGCTCTCCTGACGAGGCGATTTGTGTTCACGCGGTCAAGTCCAGCTAGATCGCGGGCTATGCTGTGGAGCGACTCAGCTTGCTCGCGCGGAGACAAGTTAAGAATGTCATCGACGAAAGCAGATCTTCGCGCATTCCCTTCAAATTTGACTGTAGGCGAAGCGACGTCAGCTCGACACGAGGGATAGGAAAAACCTTGCGCTTCTTCTTCAGTCAATTGCACATTATCAAATTGCGATAAGCCTCCCGGGGGAATCGCCCAGCGCTTCACAATCCGCGCCAGCTCAGCAACGTCACCGAGCCGCCTCTCAAAAGTCGCGAAGGCAGGGGTGTCAATTGCTTGTCGCATTGAGCGGCTCACGAGTTTAAAATTCGTGAGATCTTTTGCTGTCTCAATAGGATCATCGGTGATTAACCGCCGCGCCACTTCGGCCAGCGGGTCAACTGGCAAGTGACCCATTCCTTCGGCACGGCGGCTATCGTCGTCTGCCCCTTCAGGGGTCTGCGGATGATCGCGATCCATAATGAGACCTCTCACGTTTCGGCAGCCCTAGGAGGTAACAGCCGGGAGCGCTCAATTGAACCAATTTTGCGTTAAACTTGTAGCTGGGCTGCGTCGAGCTATGCAGGACGGTGGGTGATGACGGAGTGAGATAGGCAGCGACTGGTGTCTCAGTGGCGCTTGCCCCAACGACGAGCCCGACGTAGTTCAACAGCGATCTGGACATCTCCGCCACACCTTCGTGCTCCCGGTGCCTCTGTCCCGGATGGTCGCACCATACGCCACGATCTTGAAAACCGCAGCCGAACATCAGCACCGAGAATCTTATGCCGGTTACAAATGCGATCGAGCGGTTGCACGAGGAGTTCAAGCGGCGGATCAAAACCAAAACCGTGCCGCCCTCGGCCGACACCGCCGCGATGATGTTCTGGGCCCTCCTCGCCTCGGGACAGATTAGCATGCGCAAGGTCGATGGTTGGCAAACCCTCGCCACAAAACCCATCGATCAGCCAATTGACCTTGCCGCCTGAAACGATAACTTCATGTTCCCGGAGAATTCGCCAAGCCGAATTCCAACCGCATTCCGGACGCCACCCCACGCTTACGGTAAGCGCGAAGCCAATACCCTTGCTTCAGAATTCGAATGAACGTGCGAAGAAGCCTCCGGCTTGGACGGAGGTTTGGGATGGGATTGGACAGCAAAAGGACGTCCATTTGGACGGCTCATCGGTAGGGCCGGTGAGCCGACTTGAGGTCCTTGAAGGACCGTTGGGACGCCGCGTGCGTTCGGAGGCTGAGAGAGCTCGGATCGTCGAGACGGCGCTCGTAGGATGCGTACTCTTTGCCTTCAGCACCAGCGTCGAGCTTCCGTCGCGTCGTCTTCGTCATCATGCCCTCCGTCTATCAAACGGAACAGCCCCTTCCGACTAAGCACGTGGTCCCAAAATCGAGGTCCATTTCACGTCGGCGCGGACATGGTGCGCAAAGCTTGTGGCGAAGCCGCGACCTTTTGACTCACAGGGGACATCTGGCGCGATCTTTTGTGGCCCCTAGGTTGACTCGGCATCATGACAACGACTTTCGTTCCCGTCCTACCAACCTTGCCGCGCGCGATATGACCATTGTGCAGCGCGAGCGGCTGACCTGGTCCAACGACGGACTGACCTACGGCGAGCTGGAAATAAAGTAGGATGAGGCTAGGAAAACGTATGACGTAAGCAGTCCGACTCGTTCTCCTAATTTATCACACGGCGGCCCAACGTCCGCTTGAAGAACAATCGAGAAACAGTCGCTGTCAATAGCTGATAACAGGTTCTGGCATTCACCGGAGTCGAGTCCTGGGCTAGTCACCGCTCTAGTGACGCTCTCGCCTGGCTCTTAGGCCACAAATGTTGGGAAAGCGATTTGCAGTCAGATGAAGAACAAGGTCGCTAGCACAGAACGGAGATACATGAACCGCTCCTACAAAATCAGATGTATCACCATCGTCGATAATGGTCTCAATCTTATTCAATCTATGAACGAATATTTGAGAAATAACAATGTGTGTACGGCCTTGGCTGATACGCACGCAGAAGAGTTAACCCGCTACAACAACGCAGAGGTAATCCTTATAAATATGAACCTCGTCCGAGACAACGGCTTCGAGCTCGTGCGTGATCTCCGTGATCGAGGAGATGTTCCCATTATTGTCGTTGGGAGCCGACGGGATGAGCACGATGCTGTAACCTGGCTTGACTCCGGTGCTGATGAGTATCTAACCACACCACTGTCCATGGCTCGGCTTTTGGCTCACATCAACGCTCTGAGCAGGCGCCGTTTTAGCTTCCCTGTTGGAATGCGAAGCAGAGCGCAGGACGGACGATGGCGTTTCGGGGAGTGGGAGCTGCGCCTCAAATCTCGAAAGCTCTATGATCCTTCAGGCAAGTCGGTAGCCTTAACCGCGGCGGAATATTCGCTCCTAGTGACCTTTGTTGAGGCAGCGCAACGGCCGTTGTCGCGAGAGTACCTACAGCGGGCCACCCGTGTGCACGGAGAAATACTAGATCGCAGCATAGATGTTCAGATCCTCCGGTTGCGTCGCAAGCTTGAAGGAGATGCGCGCGCTCCCCAGTTGATAAAAACTGTGCGTGGCGTAGGTTACTTGTTTAGTATGCAGACTGTCCGCGCTTGAAGTCTCCCTCGTGACGGTGATGTAGTTGCTCTGGTGACGCATCCTTCGCCGGGTTCGATCTGTTTTTGAAGTTCGCTTTGGCCCACAACAGGCCAGGAATTAGGTGACCTTGAACCGCCCCGGGATTGCCGGAGGCTCCAACTCTTGAGAAGGTAGAGCCATGACGAGCAAGACGACGAACAAGTTTTCGCCTGAGGTCCGGGCCCGAGCGGCACTCCCGTTCCTGGTCCCGCCGCTCCGTGGAAGGGCCGCCGGCATGGGCCGCGCAAGGATCGGCGATGGGCCAAAGCCTGGAGCCCTGAGCAGATTGCCCGACGCTTGCCGATCGACTTCCCGGACGACAAGACGATGCGCATCAGCCACGAAGCTATCTATCAAGCCCTCTTCGTTCAGGGCCGTGGGGCGCTACGCCGCGAGCTGACGGCCTGCTTACGAACAGGGCGTGTGTTACGGATGCCCAGAGCGCGCGTACGCCGGCGAGGTAAGGGCTTTGTCTCGCCGGAGATCATGATCAGTGAGCGCCCCGTTGAAGCGGCCGATCGAGCAGTGCCAGGACATTGGGAGGGAGATCTTATCCTCGGTCTTGGCAGCTCGGCAATCGGCACGCTGGTCGAGCGCACGACGCGCTTCACGATGCTCTTGCACCTTCCACGGTTGGCGGGGCATGGCGAAGCTCCGCGCGCGAAGAACGGGCCCGCCCTCGCGGGACATGGGGCCGAAGCCGTGCGCGACGCGATCACGCGCACCATCATCACTTTGCCCGAAGAGCTGCGCCGCTCTCTAACCTGGGATCAGGGAGCCGAAATGGCTCAGCACGATCGTCTCAAGATCGATGCGGGTATCCAGGTCTACTTCTGCGACCCGCAAAGCCCTTGGCAGCGCGGCACTAACGAGAACACCAACGGGTTGCTGCGGCAGTACTTCCCGAAAGGCACAGACCTGAGCATCCACAGCGCCGACGAAATATCCGCTGTGGCAGCGGCCCTCAATGCCCGACCGAGAAAGACACTAGGCTGGAAAACGCCAGCGGAGGCGCTTGACGAACTGCTGTCATGAGTGAAAATAATTGGTGTTGCGACGACCGATTGAATCCGACCAATACGTCTCTATCAAATACACCGAGCGCCTGGCTGAAGCAGGCGTCGAGCCTTCCGTCGGCAGCGTCGGAGATTCCTACGACAATGCTCTCGCCGAAACCGTCAACGGTCTCTACAAGGCCGAGGTGATCTACCGGCGTGGACCATGGCGCAGCTTCGAGGCCGTCGAGTTCGCGACCCTGGAATGGGTCGATTGGTTCAACAACCGAAGGCTCCTGGAGCCCATCGGCAACATCCCGCCGGCCGAGGCCGAGCAACGCTACTACGCCATGCTGGAAACTCCGGCCATGGCGGCATAACTTAAACTAACCAGCCTCCGGCAATCCCGGGGCGGTTCAATCGCACTTGGTCGCGGGAGGCGAAGGAACGGATCGTCAAGGAAACGTTTTTGCCGGGGGCGAACGTGTCGGTGATCGCGCGGTCTCACGGGCTCGATCCATCGCAGTTGTTTGCGTGGCGACGCAAGGCGCTGGCCTGGGGACTGGTCGCACCGGTTTCTGGGGCGCGAGGCCAAGCGGTCAAGTTCGCGCGGTTTGATGCGGTGCCGCGCGACATGGTGGAAATCGTTATCGGCGATGTTGTGGTGCGGGTCGGTGGCGACGTGGACCCTGAGCGGCTCGCTGCGGTGATCCGGGCGGTTCGGCAGGCATGATCCCGGCAGGCGTTCAGGTTTACGTGGCCAGCACGCCGGTCGACTTCCGTAAGGGTGCGATGGGCTTGATGGCGCTGGTGCGCGATGGAGGCGCGCGGATCCGTTCAGCGGAGCGCTTAATATCTTCCGTTCGAAAAGATCGGACAAGATGAAAATGGTCTGGTGGGATGGCAGCGGGGTATGCCTGTTTGCGAAGACGCTTGAGGAAACGCAGTTCTGCTGGCCGAAGATTGCGTCGACGCGGGTGCGGCTGAACCGCGCGCAGTTGCTTGCACTCATTGACGGGCTGGACTGGACGAAGGTGCGGCCGGTGGCTGTGCAGCGCCCACAAACGGTGGGCTGACCAACTGCGGCGAATTGAATCAGGGCGGCTAAAAGGTTTGGGAGATTGGCGACCACTCTGCTGTGATGGCGGTGATAACGACGCCCGTTGCAGCGCTTCCGACGACCCTTGCCGAAGCCTATGCGCTGATCCTCGCCTTGGCGGAAGAGCGGGCGGCGATCGAGGCCGAGAACAGCCGGATCGCCTCCGAGATTGCAACACTGACTGCGACGAATGCCGATCTTGCCGCGGTCAACCAGACGGCCGACGCGCGGATCGTGGAGTTGACGGCGATCGTGAAGATGTTGGAGCGCACGCTTTACGGCACGCGCTCGGAACGCTTGCGTAGCGACACGCCGAGCGATGGGCAGATAGCCTTCGTATTTGACGAGATCGCCACCGGGATGGCGGCCATTGAAGCCGAACTGGCCAAGGCGGGCGGCCAGGACCAGCCGAAACGCGCGCCGCGGCCGCGCAAGGAGTTCAGCGCGCATCTGGAGCGGGGCGAGATCATCGTCGAGCCCGAGGTGCCCCCTGGTTGCGAGGGGTTGGAGAAGGTCCTGATCGGCGAGGATGTGTCGAGGCGGCTGGACGTGACGCCGGCGAAGTTCCGCGTGATCGTGACGCGCCGCCCGAAATACGTCTACCGCAACCGCGATGGCGTGCTTCAGGCCCCAGCCCCGTCCATCTGATCGAGAGCGGCCTTCCGACCGAAGCGCTTCTCGCCCAGATCGCAGTGGCCAAATATGCCGACGGGCTATGCCGCCTACAATCGGCTCGCCAGGTCAGCGGGTGCCAATGAGGGCGTGACGCTGGCAGCGTGATTTGCCCACGTCAGGAGACGGTTCTACGAGCTTCACGTCAACGAGAGCTCGCACCTGGCGACCCAGATCGTCACCACCATGGCCGGGCTGTGGGAGATCGAGGCCGACCTCCGCGGGCAGGATCCTGAGACGCGGGTGAAAGCGCGCCAGGAAAAGTCCGCCGCGATCGTCGCGGCGCTGTTCGATCTGTGGAACAAGGAGCTGCCGCGCCTGTCGGGCAAATTCAAACTCGCCGAGGCGATCTGCTATGCCACATCCAGACGCACCGCCCCTCGAGCGCTTTCTAAGCGACGGTCGTCTCGAGATCGACTCCAACACCGTCGAGCGCGCAATCCGGTCGCAAAACCATCACAAGAAAAAATGCGCTCTTTGCGGGCAGCCATGGCGGCGGCCGGACCTGGGCGACCATCGCCACGCTTCTGCAGACCGCGAAGATGAACGATGTCGATCCGCACGCCTGGCTCACGCAAACTCTCGAGCGGATCGCGCAGGGCTGGCCGATCTCTCAAATCGAAGCTCTCATGCCTTGGCACTTCAAAGCCTGAATGGCCTCAGCTTGGCGCTTACGGTTCAGCAAGAGCCTCAACAGAGAAGCACCCCAACTACCGCGAGCCACGCGCCGATCAGCGGTGCTGACGGATGCCTTTCCTTTCGTTCTCGAAGAACATGCCGAGCGCGGCGCTCGCCAGTTTACGACCGAAGGCACGCGCACTTTCCAGCCCTAAGGGATCAAAATGCGCGAGAGCGATCTCAACCACCCGTCGGGGCATCATCCGCGATGTTAGAACGAGCGACAGTGGCTCCTCAACAGGATAAGGAGCCACGGGTTTGGTCAATGAGGCGCTTAACAGCATCACCTGGTAATCGTCTAACGCGCGCCGCAAAATCATCTGCAGAGCTTTCGCCGGGCGATACTGCCCACACAGGCTGTCAAACCCCGGAGAGAAACCGGGAGCGGGAAGCGCTGCTGACAGAAACACCTGTAGTTTGGGATCTGGCCCGACGCGCTGATTCGAAAGGATAGTTGTCCTCTCCTCGGAGGAAGCGGGGGCAGGGACCTTTGCGTTCACTATTGGCGGGGCAACCTGCTCAAGCGGCATCATCCCTGCTGACAGAGATGAGATGGTCGTACTACTCCGCTTTTCCAAACTCGTGGAAGCGAGACGTGCCACCTGCAGCGAACTGGTCAGCTTGCGGAAAACCACATCAGTCCTGCAATGCGTTCTCGATGAAGTCGCCGATGATGGACAGCTCCTCCATTGCGCGCCGGGTGTTATGCAACATAAGCCGCATTGCGGGAGCGCGTGACATATTCTGCGCTGTAATGTGCAGCATACCACGTTCTTTCATAGCAGCGAAGGCATCACGCTCATACATAGGCGTGTCGAACATTGGCAGGAGGGCCAGCATGGCTTGCGTGGCCTGTTGAGAGACGGTCAGCCTGCATGTAGGCACTCGCTGGCCAAGAATCGCGGTTTTGATTTGAAGTTCCTCTTCTATTAGAAGTTCGATAACGTATCGGTAAGTCGCAAGTGCTTCGTCGAAATCTAGAGGTGTCAGCATGGTTGGCACCAGAATGAAATCGGAGCTGGCGATGATACTATCATTGAGTTCGCTCAAGCCGCCGCGAGTGTCGGCAAGCGCATAGTGGAAGCCGTTACCTTCCGCCTGTGCATATGCGTTCTCCAGCAGGGGCAACTGATCCGCAACGAATACTTCGCACCGAGGATCCCAAGCGCCGTTACGCAGGGCATTTTCTTTCCATTTAGTAAGCGGGCGGTTTTCGTCAGCTTCGAAAAGAGCGACCTTATGCTTTTTGTCTGCGAATGACGAGCACAGACCCATTAAGGCTGTGGTTTTACCGGCCCCTCCTTTGAATGAGCAGCAAGTAACTAGCTTCATATCCGATGGTCCCCGTGCTCAAACAGGTTTGATCGACATGTGACGTGAGGTTTGGCAGCCGGGCCACGTCAGTTCAAAACGATCTGATCCTAATCAGAGGTCGAACGGCGTCAACATAACCCACCATCGAGTAGGCCACGATATGCTTAGCTACAACAGCAACCGGTCCTTGGTGCAATTCGGGACCGACAGTATTATATTTGGCGCTTCTCACCGTATGGTGACCCTAGATATGATGGAGGTGTAACGTGTCGCACTCGATTGACGACGCGCCGTCAAGTAAAAGGGGAAGTGCTGCTATCACCGCCCAAAGCGGCTATAGAATAATCAGCGTCCGCTTACGCGCGGCAGAATTCGATACGTTCTCGCAGCAGTTGCGTGTGCTCGGGATGACCAACAGTCTGGCACTGCGAATTGCGGTCCGCAGGATCGCCGGATTTATTGAGATTGGCGCCGAGACCCGGAATGATCTTCGGGCGATCACCAGTCACATCGGCAACATTGCCCAAACACTCAGAGAATTGAGCCGAGTTGCTAACCGTGACGCCACCTTCGATATTGAAAGGTTTGAGAGGCATAGGCAACACTTTGGTCAGGAATTTTCCGCGCTCGACGCCCTACTCCGCACAATATTGAACGTATCGCGACGGCGAGAGGACGGCCGTAGGCGATTACAGGAGGTCATGCAGGGGGAGCGCTCTTGAAAACGACGTCATTGGACACCCAAAATGCCTCATCCTCAAGCAATCGTAAGAATTGTGCCACGAGGCGGCGCTCGGACCGCCCGGCAAATTCGAGATCAGCTGAAATACCTTTCGCGCAACGGAGCCGTTGATCTCCAACGTTCCGAACGTCATCAAGGCGTTTTTCTGCCGTACGACCGACTCGACGAGATTGCCCAAAGTTGGGCCGAGCAGACCGGTAACTATCAAGCCGGTCAGTCGGCCGCAGAAAGCAACCAGGACCTAACGACTCATATCATCGTCAGCTTCCCGCCCGGCACTGATACCAGCCGTGCGCACGCTGCCGGCCGTGCTTGGACCGAAACGATGTTCGGTTCAGGTTACAATGGCGGTTCATTCGACTACTTCACGGCGTTCCACGTCGATCGGCAGCATCCACACTTGCATGTAGTCGTTAATCGACGGGCACTGGAAGGCCACTGGCTGAAGATCGCGCGTCGCCATCCTCAACAGAACTACGACAATATGCGCGCCGTATTGGTTGATGCAGCCTATGATCATGGCATTGAATTGGATGCAACACGGCGTGCTGACCGAGGCATTATGGAGCGTCCGATTACTTATGCGGAATTCCGACGCAGGCAGAGGGTTAGAGAAGCCGTCGCAATTCGGCCGGAAGCTGAAGCCGATATTCCTGTTAGTTCCAGAGGTCACCCCGGACCGACAAACCTTGAATGCGACGGCAGGATACGAATGGCCGAAGCTCTTCAAGCAGCACGAAGTCCCGCAGTTGGTCGGGCAATCCAAACATCCAGAAGCACTGCGGAAATGGTCGACCGCGCGAATACGGCTGGCATTGTTAGGGCAATCGAAGCACAAGGCACGAACCCCGGTCCATCAGATGTAGGTGATTTTGAGCTCCAGCGCGAAACTCGACGGCGCCGCGGCCGCGAGCTCGAAGGCGACGACGTCCAGCCTACTTCGCTCGAGCGCCCGCGGCAGCGCCGCCGTTTCGCGCGATCCATCATCGAAACTCGCGCCCAGCGAGCGGCCCGTGAACAGCGCGAATCCGAAGAACGCGCGAGGCCGGAGCCTGCACCCGATATTCCCGTTAGTGTCAGAAGCCACCCCGAACCGCCGAACCTTGAACGCGACGGCAGGATACGAATGGCCGAATCTCTTCAAGCAGCACGAGATCCCGCAATCGGCCGGGCAATCCAAACGTCCAGAAGCACTGCGGAAATAGTTGACCGCGCGAATACTGATGGCATTGTTATGACAATCGAAGCACAAGACACGGACCCCCGGTCCATCAGATGTAGGCGGGTTTGAGCTCCAGCGCGAAACTCGGCGGCGCCGCAGCCGCGAGCTCGAAGGCGACGACGTCCAGCCTACTTCGCTCGAGCGCCCGCGGCAGCGCCGCCGTTTCGCACGATCCATCATCGAAACTCGCGCCCAGCGAGCGGCCCGTGAACAGCGCGAATCGGAAGAACGCGCGAGGCGACATCGCCGCCGCGAGCCTGAACCTGACGATCTCGATCCCAATGATCCACTGCGGCTTCGCAGCGGACGTGTGATCGTGCGATCGCACGATGACGAGCGGGGAGGATCTCGGTGAGGATGGTGCCGCGTGAACGTTGCTTCACGTATTACTCTCTTCGATGGGCTGCACTGCAGGGGTACGATGACTCCTTGGCGCCTCGAAGTGAACCGCTAGGCCCGCAGGCACGCGATTCGGAGGGGCGAAGGGCGCGGAGAAGGCACAACTTTGCTAAGAGTGTGTGCTGTGACCGGCCTCCTCCTGATCCAGGCACTCGACGCGGCTCGCCTTCGAGACGTCCAATGGGACGTCCATTTTGCCGTCTGCAATCATACCGCCACCTCGTTGATCCGAGGCCAGCTTTGCACGCTTCTGTCATGCTCCGCACGAGGGGATCAGCGAAGCGCTTCCCTTCGATCTGCGATTCAGCCAAGTCTCGATTTTGGCATAGATCTTCTTGTTCAGGTTCAACCCTGCCTTCGGGCTGAACCCGAATGCCCCAAAGCGCCTCGGTGATATCTTCGACTCGCCGAACCGAACTCCCGGCCAGATACATCGTAAACGGTATGAGCTTCCACGTTTGAGGGGACGCTTGCGTTGTGGGCGGCGTCGCGTCGAGAGATCAAGCAACGGAAACGTCCGTTGTTCACGCAAGAGCGTGTTGCGACGAATGCAGGCCTATTTCTGGAAGGTCTGCTCGGAGATGAGCAGCGCAAGACCGGTTGGATGCGCGCGGAGGCGGCTGGCGATCCCGGCCCATGGCGGCAGCAGGCGATTCTGCGTCGTGGAGACTGGGACGCTGATGCCCTGCGCGATATCGTGCACGACTATGTCATCGAGCATTTGGCGGATGACGATGCGGTGCTGGTGATCGACGAGACCGGTTTTCTCAAACAGGGCAAAGCTTCATGCGGAGTGGCGCGGCAATACACTGGTTCGGCAGGGAAGATCACGAACTGCCAGATCGGCGTCTTCGCTGCCTACGTTTCTTGTCATGGCCATGCGTTCATCAATCGCGCGTTGTATCTTCCGAAGGAATCGTAAATCTGCCAGCGCGTCGCTCCGTGCTTGCGCGCCACCTCGGACACCTGGGCACCGGGTAGCAGACTCTCGGCGACGATCCGAGCTCTCTCAGCCTCCGAACGCACGCGGCGTCCCGACGGTCCTTCAAGGACCTCCAGCCGGCTCACCGGCTCTACCGATGAGCCGTCCAAATGGACGTCCGTTTTGCTGACCAATCCCATCCCAAACCTCCGTCCAAGCCGCAGGCTTCTTCGCTTCTTCGCACGTTCATTCGAATTCTGAAGCAAGGGTATCGGCTTCGCGCTTACGATGTACTCGCTCGCATCGCTGCCCACAGGCTCTATGAGCTGCTGCCCTGGAACTGGAAGACTGCGCAACAGCAAGTCCTTGCGGCGCAGGCGGCTTGATGAGGCACGTCAACCGCGTGTTCACTCTCAGCCATGTCGCTGAGATGCTCGGTGAAGACGAGGAATGGCTGTTCGAGGTCGCCGAAGAAATGGACACCGAGGATGGCCAACTATGGGTCGTCGGCGTCGGTGAAGACGGGGTGATGGCGTTCATCGATGACGGGATCAAGAACCTCAAAGAGCTGATCGCAATCCACCAGAACAGTCACGGCGAGGGCCTGCCGTAAGCGGTATGAGCTTCCACGTCCGCCCGGTGGCTACGATGGGGTCTTGAAGCGTGTCGGCATCCAGTACTGACGCATGTTTTCGACGACGGCCGGAATATACTTGTAGGCTGTTCGCCGGAACTGGTCAGTGTCTGCCCCCTGTTTCGGCGGGCCGAGCATCGGGCGCCCCTGATCGTCGACGCAGTGGAACAGGATCGGCAACAACAGACCGTGATTAATATCGGCGGGATTGCTGATCGGTGCCCACGCCGATAGTGTTAACTTTATAGCGGCATAGAAGCCCTCGCACCACGGACCTGCGTCGATATCGCGGTTTGGTTTGCGCGCGAAGATCGGTTCGAAGGTTTTGGGTGCCTTTGAGAGCGTCTCAACAATGACATTATGACGAACCGCCACGGCGGAGATTGCGGCGAACCCGGCGTGCCACCATGATTGAAGGCGTCGACCTCGATGCCGAGCAGAGGGCAAATCCACTCGGGCGGATCCATCGACACCGGCCCCGCCACGACCGCGCTGTGTCACGCGCGACCAATCCAACCCATCGATCAGCATCGACAATTGCGTTGCCGTCAAACAAACAACGCCGTCGTGGATCGGCGGCCAGGTAAAGCGAGCCTTCCTCAAGCCACTTCGTAACCAGAACCATGCCGCTGCCGTCCCACGCCAAAAGTTTAATGCGATCTGATCGCTTCGAGCGAAGATAAAAATATCTCCGAAGTAGGGGTTCGCACGAAGCGCTTCGTTCACCAGCGCTGACAGCGTATGGACGCTCTTGCGGAAATCAACGGGCTGCGCCGCCAACATGATCTTCAGGTCCGCCCGGAACGAAATCAATTGTCGCCCCGTACCGCCGCCAACACCATGGACAGCGTCACCTGATCAACGCCGTTCTCAACCCCGATCCGGGCTCCGGCGATATCGATCCGTCCTCGGCCTCTCACCGCTGCCAATGCCGTCGCCACGGCAGCCGGTTCCGCCGAATAACGCGGGGCCTCGTTTGACGCTGAGGCAACTGTATCTATCTTCACAGCGGCAAAGCCTTGTTGAGGCTCCTAGCTACTTTCCGGCGCAAAATTGATGCTTTTGGAAGAGTGTTCAAGGGCGCGCAGCAACGCAAGACCCGCCGGGGGCGACCGGCGGGGTTTTTGACAGAAGCCTGATGGTGAGGGCGGGCGGATTTACCGGACAGCCCGCTTTTCCATTGCGCGGCCGATGTTGATGAGGTTGTCGGCAATGACGCCGAGGCCGACCCAACGTTTCATCCCGGCGTCACCTTTGTAGCGACAACGGTTAAGCCCATGCCGCCGCTTAGTCACACTGATGCGTCCCTCGCATCCGGTCCGCCATTTCTGGCCGTTACGGAACCAGCGCTTCTTCTGCTCGCGCCTGCGTTCAATGCTCTTGGTTGAGCGGTTGGGAATGCAAACGCGTTTGACGCCTTTTGCTTTCGCCGCTGCCTCATTCTTTGCGGAGTAGAAGGCGGCATCTGCCGCTACCAGGCGCGGTGCGCGTCCGAGCATCGCTTGATGCGTTTCGATAGCTGCGATCAGCAGCTCCGAATCGTGCGGTCGCTGAGCGTAGACTTCATAGTCGATCACAATCTGGTTTTCGGCCTCCTGTAGTTTCACCATCTTGCCGAACTCGTTGGGCTTGCCCGCCTTGCCCTTGCGGATGATTTCTGTCGACGGCTCGAACAGGCTGAGGATCTTGCCTTCGGCGCGCGTATCGCCGCGGAAGATGCGCGCTCTAGTCTGCTTCATCACCTGCTTGATGAGCGGCACCATCGCATCGAGTTCCTGACCCAGGCCCTCCAGCACCAGCGGCTTGCGATTGCTCGAAGCGCGCTTCACTCCTGCGGCGATCTCTTTGGAGAACCGCTTTGCCTGTCCCACCACCCGGCTGGTCGAGTTGAGCAATTTGCCGTACGCCTGCGTGAGCTTCTCCCGGCTCTGCTTGGCTTTGGAACGCGCCGCGCGCGCGATATCCAGCACCCGCAGCTTCACCGTCCGACTACGATCGCACTGTCTGGCTCCAGCCTCGCCAGCGATCGTTGTGATCTTCTTCATGGTGCGGATCAGCACCCGAACCCCGTCTCCCAACAAGCTCGAGTCGGTCGGATAATGGATGTTGGTCTCCACCACCGTCGTATCCACGCGCATTCTGCGCCCTTCCATCGCCCCCTCGTCCCGTGCGAGCCTTACAAGTCTTTCGTGAATCTGTTTGACCACGTCCGGCCCCACCGCTACTCCCCAGCGGCCCATGGTCTTGGCATCGGGCGTCTTGGCGGCGCCCACACGGGTAAAGTCGCGGTACACCAGATTGGCGCGCACCTCGCGCTCCAGCACGCCATAGCTCCAGTTACGGATGTGCTTGAGGATCAACAAGCGCAGCACCACTTCCGCCGGAGCGCCCGGCCGGCCGCGGCTGCGGCTCTTGGGATGCCGTTTCATCAGCGCTTCGTACACGGCGGCTACTATTTGCTCGTCCGCCAGCACCTGATCGGCGTGTGTCATCCAGCTCTCGCGGAGATCGCTCACCTCCTCAGCGATCAATCCATCGCCGAAGCTGAGCTGCACGCGTCGCATCTTAATCACGGCTCTTCCCCCCGCGCTTTGCCGCCGTTTTCTCCGGACGCAGCAAATCGTGATTGATCTCGCAGATCGTCTCGATCGTCTCCTTCAGTTTCTGATAATTATCGAGCCAACGGCGAACCTCGGGAACCCGTTCACGACGCACACTGATTTGCCGGGTGCGTCCGCCGGCATAGCTCACCGTCAGAACGAAGACCCGGTGCCCTTCGCCACGCGCGCATTTCGGGCAATCTTTGGTATGCCGGATCGTGCGCTCCAGCAGCGAGCCACGGAGTATTTCGCCAGTAATCGGCAATTTGCCGACCAGCTTTTGGCGCGCTCGCAGGGTTCGCTCTCGAATCATCAAGAATGAATCAACGAAAGCAACCAACGTCAATTCTGTTTCCGTCCGACCTGGCAGTTTTCCGCATATCGCGCGATTCTAGTCCAAGGCCAACCAGATTGAATTTTGCGCCGGAAAGTAGCTAATTCCATCGCTAGATAGCTGGCGGCGCCAGGCCGTCAGCAATCCGCGGGCCACGCCGTGACGGCGTGCCACATCCGATAGGTTCGCGTTCGCCTCGAGGCTCTCCGCTACGATCCGCGCTTTCTCCTCCGCCGTCCATCGTCGCCGGCTGACGCAATTCATGGCGTTAATCCTGGAAGGTACCACCGAGCCGCCTCCCGATATTAGCGAACGATCAACAATATCGCTCAGAACACGGGCGCTCGCGAGGCGGAGTGCTGATGCCGGTTACGGCCTGCCGGCGGTCGTTACGTAAGCGGCGAAGCCGATACCCTGACTTTAAGCTTAGCAGGAAAAGTGCGGGAGGGGGAGAACGAAGTGACCCGCCTCGTCGTAGGCCGCCGGTCACTTGGCATTAGGTGTATCAATTGCATGGATGCAAGCTTTTTTGGTGCATTGCTACCAACGCAACGGTTTTGTCGTAGACGTCCATCCAAGCGACCGGCTATCGTTGGCGAAGCAGCTAGCAGTGAAACTGCTGATCTCGACGCGCGTTCGTCAAAAGCACCAATTGGGATGAGTAGCAAAACGTTGGCAAGCACGATCCCAACCGTAGCCCCGAGGCTCTACAAAATGCTGGCAATTACGGCCCTTCGATCAACAGCGAATGTGCTGGCTCAGGGCCGACCTAGCGGACCGGTCTGCCTCGAGTCTAGGCCGGTGCGGAGCCGACCGAAATTTAGCTATGTTCGTCCATCTGTTTACCGGGATGATGCAATAGGAGAGGCAAGTTCAAGCATCGCGCGGTCTCGGGACCAGGGCGGTAGGGCCTCCCTTAGCTGATACCTGACACCGTGCTGACGCTTCGGATTACCAATCGTTCTCAGTCCCGCAAAGTCTCTAACGCGCAGCTAACTGCCGTGCTGACTGTCCTATCATGTCGGTCTATCCGAACTTGAGCTTTCTGCCAACGGAACGCTTGGCGCTTATGGCTCGTACAAATGCCCGCAACAAACATTCAAGAGGCTCGCAGTGAAGAAGTGTTTCTCTCGCATCGCTTTCGATGAGCTGCTTTCATTCGTCGGTCTTGTCGTTGTCTTGACTGCCGTTCTTACTGCTCCATGTGCTGCTCAGAATTTCAACGGGCCTACAACCTTCCTTGAGACGATTGTGAGGACCATCACCGGACCCTTTGGTGTCGCAATTTCAGCTCTGGCTGTCATGGCGGTTGGCTTCTCGTTTATGATTGGCCGGATGGACTGGACCTTTGCAGTCTCAGTCATGATGGGTATAGCAATCGTCTTCGGCGGAGCCAGCTTTGTTCGCTCCTTGGCCCCAAACTAATCTCCTCCGATCGCGCGGACCCCTTCAACAGAGATCGCGGATCGCCTCGGATTTCAAAGGAGAACATCATGCAGCGCACGCCGGTGTTTCTTGGATTAACTCGAGAGGTCACTTTTGCAGGATTGCCTGTCATGCATCTAGTTTTCGTCATATGGGTCGTTATGCTTGGCTTCGTTGTCACGAAGTCATTCGTCTATCTGGCAGTGATGGGAACTGTTTGCTACGGCGTCCTGCGTACTCTAGCCGCCTACGATCCAAAACTCATTGGTGTCATCATCGCGACTCTGCAAAGTACACCATTGACCCATTCCCTGTTGAAAGGCGATGGGGTCGTGTATCGTGTTTGAGTTATCGCTAAAACATGCTCTGCGACGCGCTGGTCGCGAAGACGAGCAACTCGTTGATGGATTACCGTATCTAAGTATCGTCGACGATGTCACCCTAATGTTGCGTGACGGCGATGTAATGGCGACCTTCGCTGTCGAGGGGGCGAACGCCGACGCTCTCGACAACCGGCAGACAATCGAGCTGAGCAGCGCTTTCTCACGCTTTGTTGCGCAGCAGCGCGAGGACGTTGGATATCATGTTCATCGCATCTCAGTCGAAACCCGGCCCACCATGCGCGCTATTGAAGGAAATCCGTTTAATGAGGAAATTGACAGGCGTTGGCAAACGTATCTTCAGTCTGTTGGATTGCGTGACCGAGTGTCGATGGTCACCATCGTCATTCGACCACCGAAAAGAATAGCCAAGCTAATCGGTCTGTTTGCTAGTAACGACGTCTGCAGTAAGGAAGAGGTCGTCGCCCGTGCCGCCCGGCTGGATCAGCTGATCAATACATGCATGGTCAGCGTAAGTGAGGCAAAGCCTCGCCGGTTAACCGTTTCTGGCGGTGAATGGCTCAGTTTGTTGCGCACGCTGATAGACGGGTCAAGTGGGCGTCTCATGCCCGGGAAAAAGTTCGTACCTGTCGCCGATCTTTTGGCTAGTTCGATGATCACGTTCCACGGCAATGTCTTCGAATGCGACAATCCGAATCCAGATCTCAAGCGCTACGGCACCATTATATCCCTCAAAGATTATCCCGCTGCGACGTATCCCGGGATATTCGATACTCTCAATCTGCCGTATGACATGGTGATCTCGCAGAGCTTCACACCGATCGACAATATAGCCGCCCAAGGTAAGATCGCTCGTGTGCGGAAGCAAATGAAGGCTGCAGAGGACGCGGCCATTTCTCTGATGGTCCAGCTCGAACAGGCTGAGGACGACGTCGCTTCGGGCCGCGTCGTCTTTGGCAACCATCATTGCAGCATCGCCATATTCTGCGAAAGCCGACAACAGCTTGAGGAAGCCGTATCCTATGTCACTCGCGCTATGCAGGAAGCTGGCGCCTCGATCGTCCGCGAAAAGTTCTCCGCCCGCGCCATATACTTCGCTCAGCATCCTGGCAATTTCAGCTACCGCGCACGTGCGGCAATGATCTCCTCTCAGAACTTCGGAGAATGTTGCGCCATGCACGGCTCGCCGAAAGGCAATGCGGTCGAGCAATGTCCGTGGGGCGACTATGTGACGATTTTTCCGACAGCGCGCGGCGAGGCGTTTCGCTTTAACTTTCATTTGCCCGGAAAATCAGGTCAGCGCACCGCTGGCCATACACTTGTGCTTGGCCAAACAGGGTCGGGCAAAACCCTTGGTACTGCCTTTCTGCTAAGCCAGGCGCATCGGCTTGGCGCACGCATTGTGATATTCGATAAGGATTGCGGTTTCGAAATGGCGGTTCGCGCGATGGGCGGAAGCTATTCCGCCGTACGTATGGGGCAGGAGCTTGGCTTCAACCCAATGCAGGCGGAGGCGGATGACCGCGGCTCGGCTTGGCTTTCCGACTGGCTTAGAGCATTAGCTGACAACGAGGGCGAACGACTTAATCCGTTGCAATTGCAGGCACTTAACGATGCCGTTCAGGCAAATGCGGTGGCTGATCGCCGTCTACAGAACTTCGAACAGTTCCGCAGCCAGCTGCGGGCGACGGATGATAATGGAGACCTCTATCAGAGGCTTAGTCAGTGGGACGGCACTGGTCAGTTCGGTTGGTTGTTTGGCGGCAAGGGCCGCGATCCCCTCTGTTTTGATAGCCGGATCACCGCTTTCGATCTCACAGAACTTTTCGACAACAAAACCATTCGCACGGCGTGGTTAAGCTACGTTTTCAGGCGCGTGGAACGGCTCGTAGAAGATGAAGCGCCAACCCTGCTAGTGGTTGATGAGGCCTGGAAACTACTTGACGATCCTTATTTTGAAAGGCGTCTGAAGGACTGGATGCTAACAATGCGCAAGAAGAACGTTGCAGCGATTCTCCTGACCCAGCATGTGTCGCATATCGCCAACAGCGCTGCTGGGAATGCGATTCTGGAGAGCGCAGTTACACGGTTGATGTACCCAAGTACTTCCAATACCGAAGCGGAACTTGCACCGCTCAACCTGACACCGACCGAAGGCGCATTCCTTCGGATGAGTAATGTGGATAACCATCTCGTACTGTTCAAGTCCGGCGATGACAGCGTAGTTCTTGATTTCGCGCTTGGCGCGCTCGGGAAGGGAATTGATTTCTTAGGTGGGGCGCCCGGAAATAAAGCGCCGTTAACCTGGCGTGGCATACCGAACTCCCAGATGGAAATGCTGCAATGAAGGGTCCCACCATATTCCTCGCCGTTGTACTTGCCTCCCTTACTGGGTGCCAATCGATTCCGGAGATACGGAAGAACGATTGTGGTTGCGCTTGGGAGCGACTTCATCTTCAAACCGAGCGAGCCGCCGCATGAAAGTCGTTTCTCGATCTCTTGTGTTTACTTGCCTGATGCTTGGGGCGATCAGTCTCACGCCTTGTGAGGGGTGCGCTGACGAAAGCCAGATTAGTGCCATACCGCTCCCGTCAGTCGGAGTATCTGGCATGGAGCCGGGTGGCGCACAGCCAACTTTCGACAAGAGAGCTGTGGAACTGCTGGCGTCCATAGTTGAAAGTGTTCGGGCATTAAGTGACGGGATAACGCAACTCTTTGCGGCGGCGTCCACAGCTGTTGCGGCCATATCAGGTCCAAAGCCCTTCCCAGTGAATAATGACGCTGCGGATATTTCGGCCCGCAAGGGAGACGCAACGCCGGCGGAAATGGCGAGCGCTGCTTTGACAGGAGCAACGGTTGGGTCTGGCGACATTCAGGAAGCGCTTTCCGGATTTCGTCACCGTTACCGTTTGGATGATGCATTTGCGCTGCGCAACGATAAGAGACTCGACAAGATCGCGTATTTGTCGGCCCAAGCCGCCGTCACCGCCTATACCGCGGAGGACTCTTACAAACGGGCCAATGCAAGCATGGAAAGGATCAATGGCTATATCACCGCTCTTGAGGCCAGTACAGATTTAAAAACCAGCATCGATATTAACACCCGCGTAATGATCGAAGTCGCACAGCAGCTCAACGAAACGTTGCGGACCCAAGCGGCGATCGCGTCAGTGGCAGGATCGTACTTCATGGTGATGGGCTCGGATAGCGCCGAGCAAGACAGTATGCGAGATCTGCCAAACGACATCAATAAGTGATCGCCATGGGCCTAATTTCGAAGATCGCGCATAGTATCGACACAACGCTTGTTAATTATGTGCAAGTGGTATTTCAAACCGTCGCTGGCCCGATCAAAGCGCTACTTGGTGCGATAGCCTTGATCGCGCTTCTGTTTATCGCGCTGAACCATGTAGTGCAATTTAGAAGCGTAAACTACTCTATATATCTGCAATGGGGGCTGCGATATGTGCTCATATATTCGTTCGCGACCATGTGGGAAAATTTCGCGGGCATTTACGTGATACTCACGCAAGTGCCGAGCGACTATGGCGCGCTACTCGTGCGCGGAGTTGTCGCACCGATCGAGGCGAACGTTGATCCTAGTCTCTATACAGCAAATATAGTGGACACGTATTCTGCAATGGACGAGTCTGCAGGTGTCGTTCGGCAAATTGCCAATGACCACTTTTCGAACATCTCGATCTTCAAGGTCGGAAGGTCAATTCGGGAGGTGTTTTTTGGTGCATTCGCGCTGATCGTTGGGGGTTTTTTTATCGCGGCGTGCATCATTATTGTGTTAGTTGGAAAACTAGGACTCATGGTAGCGATCAGTCTGGCGCCCCTGGCGATCACCATGCTGATGATGCCCCAAACGAAGCAATATTTCGAGAGCTGGACACGCTTTACGGTTGGTAATGCAATTATTCCATTGCTGACAACAGCGCTAATGGCTGTTGTACTACGTATGTTAATGGAGGAGAGTCGCCCGGCGTCCAGCGATTCATTCGCGGTCATCTTCATCATGATAGCGGCTACCATTCTCCTGTTCCAGATTCCAACTATGGCAAACACCCTAGCCAGTGCATCGGTCGCCGCTGTTGGTGCTGGTGCAGCCGTCGCCGCAGCTTCCATGGCCAAAGGTGTGACGATGAGTGTTTTCGCTAAGGCTCAACGATTGCAGGACGTTGCCACCGTGCGTGCAGTGGAGGCTCAGGCCTCGCCGGCCATGGCTGCATCCCCGGCGATCAACGCGATGCGTCAAGGCGCTGGTATGCGGCAACGCCATTGGGATGACCGTGTAGCTCGCCGCGCAGCCGAACAATTGTCCCCTTGATTGGACAGGCATGAGCTGCTGCTAAATTCTTAGCAGCCCTCGGATTTAACCGGGCTCTTGTTTTGCGAACCAATCTCCCTACCCTTGCAACCAAGGGTAGCATTGCTAACTAGTGAGTCGCATGTCTGAACAGTCAAAACAGTCAACCCAGCAATCATTCGAAGACGAGATGTTTTTTAGTCTTCGCGCACAACGGAACAATTGGGCGAAGGTTGCGGTGGGTTCCACTACCGCGAGTCTGTTGGCATTAGGAGCTCTCATAGCCGTGCTGCCCATCAAAGAGACCAAGCCGTATGTGGTTCTGGTGGACAAGACAACTGGCGAGGCTGAAAAAATCGTCCAAGTTAGGCCGGCAACGCTTGAACAACAGGAGGCCGTGGCCCAGGCGGAACTTGCTTCCTACGTCATTGACCGAGAAACATACGATACCGCGGACAACAAAACCAGGATATCTGACGTAATGACGCGCTCGTCCGGCAACGCGCAGGAAACCCTTGCCGAAACTTGGCATTCGGGCTCCGCGCAATATCCACCCGTTGTTTACGGTGATGACGTGCGAGTGCGGGTCGAAGTTAAATCTGTCTCCCTGATGCCTTCGGACGGGCGCAATCCACGGGATCTAGCTCGGGTCCGCATCGTCAAGTACCGGGAACACAAAGGACAGGAGGCCGTCCGCCGCAGTTACGTGGTGACTATCGGTTATCAGTTCAAGCCGCAAATAAATGTTTCTTTGGAGGCAGTTTGGAAGAATCCGCTGGGCTTCGGCGTCTCGTCTTACCGAATTGATGCGGAAACTGCTGACTAGGTGCGGGGCTAAACGATGTACTTGCGATGGTTAGGGCTCGTTCCTTTTGTTTTGATTGTCTTGATAGCTTTCTTAAGTGCGGCGAAAGCGGAGCAATCCCCCAAAGCGGCGGCGTCAGATTTGCGCATCAAACGCTACGTTTACGATGAGAACAACGTCTACAAGCTCGATCTCTACTTGAAGTCAATCACGGCTATCCAGTTCGCACAGGGGGAGATAATCGAATCGATTCTCATTGGCGATAGTGCATCCTGGGAAGTGAACAAATTGAAGGTGGGCAATGTGATGAGTGTAAAACCTGTTATTGATCAAGCTTTAACCAACATGACGATCTACACTGATCGGCGCCGTTACACCTTCGAGCTGCGATCGGTCGGCGAAATAAAGGCGGGTATGCAGGCGGGAGCGCGCGAAGCGTTCCGGACCAGTTTCATCTATCCCGACGAGATTAAAACGCCACATGAAGGTTCCGTCAGGGATCTTCCTGCAAATTACGAGTACGCGGTCTCGGGTTATGCGCGGTTCCGACCGATTAGTGTGACAGACAATACCTTGCAGACGACTTTTATTTTGCCAAGAGGTGCGCCACGGCCGGCCATTTTTCTGATCGGTCAGGATGGTCAGGAAAAGCTGATTAATTCGCGCACTGACGGCGACCGTGTCGTCGTCGACGGCATCAGCGACTTTTGGGTGATGAGACTCGGCGATACTGCGGTCTGCGTGGCCAAGGCAAGTGCGGTGCACATGGCAACCCAATGAGAGATGGTACGGCATGTCCGTTAGGTACTGACCATCGGCGCGATCGCAATGGTAGCAGAGGTGCCTGTGGATCTTGAGGGGAAGAGACTGCTTGACAAACGCCGCGCCAAGCAAATGGGCACGTCTAAGCGCAAAAGTAATTGGATGGCCGTTTTCGCCACCATGCTTCTAGGTAGTGCCATCTCAGCCCTCATTGCTATGGGCCCCACGCAATTCTTGAAGGTCATCAGTCGGACAGAAGATAACAGCCAAAAGGCTTCACAAGTCGATCTAAAGGTGGAGGACGTGCCTAGAAGTCATCAGCAACTCGACTTTTCAGTTCCGGAGGCTCCTCCAGTTAAGCAAAAGGCCGCCGATCGCGACGGAACGATGGATAAGCACGTCCAAGACATAAGAAAAGAAAGCGACGCAAACGCTCAGCCCAACAATGGCTCGAACGTTTCACTCGCTGACGTCCAGAAGCTGCTGGACCACCATAGCAAAGAACTATTGCTGAAACTGAAGGAGGATCGTGAGAGGGTGGAGACCGAGAATGCACGCCTTCGTGCCGCGGCACTACGATCGGAAGAAGAGCGCAAGTCGGCCCAGCGCGAGGCCGACAGGCGCCGCGAGCTGGAGGAAATAAACACCAAACAAAGGCAATCCAAGGGTATAGTCCTGGATGACTCAGGGCCACAGCTTGCGTCCGGCTCGGAGGTAAAAACCTCGGTGTCCCGAGTTCTCCCTGATCCATCGCATACCGTGGTACAGGGCACCATAATCTCTGCCGTGCTTGAAACGGCTATCGATTCAGAACTGCCCGGGAATGTCCGAGCTCAGGTCGTCGAGCCCGTATTCGCGCTCGACGGCTCGCGTGTTCTACTGCCCGCAGGGACAATCCTGATTGGCACTGTCGGCGATAGAGTGCAAATCGAGCAAAGACGAGTGCTAATCGCTTGGAACCGGGCTATCACTCCGGACGCCAAGTCAATCGAGCTCGGCTCCACAGGTGCGGACCTCCTTGGTCGAGCCGGTACCGAAGGGAGCGTGGATAACCACTATGGCGAGAAGATAGGTGCGGGTCTGATATTTAGCGTCGTCACCGCAGTGTCATCGACCATTCCCGCTCTCGCCGGCAGCAACAGGTCGTCTAATGTAAGTCGTCTGCCAAACCATACTGGGGGTACCGGGCCAGACAGGTCGAACGCTGCAGGCGAGGCGGTGTCCAACCTTGCAGCGACTATCGGTGGTCAGGCGCGACCTATCGTTGACGAATACTTCTCCCTTCCTCCGGTGATTCGTGTTCCACAAGGCGAAGAAGTTCGGGTGTTCGTGAATCGGGATCTTGTTCTTCGATGAATGACTTTCGGTCCAGTCCAGACGTCTCGTATGTAGAGCAGTACTTCAGCCCTCTAAAGGAATATCTCACGAACGATAATATCAATGAGGTGGTGATCAACCCCGATAGTTCCATCTTCGTCGAAGAGGCCGGATCGATACACATGCACAAGGTCAAGGTCGCATTGCCGGCCAACGCCATCAAGCGCCTTGGAGTGCAATTGGCGGGGGAGGCCCGCAACACTCTTGGGGTGCTTCATCCGATCGTTTCAGGCCGGGTGAATGTTTGGGGCAACCCGCAGCGCGTCCAAGTAGTTAGCGAGCCTGCGGTTGAGCACGGCGTGTCGTTGTCGATCCGCAAATACCGGACGCGGAGTTTGGACGTTTCCGATATCGAGTTCGTCGAAGGTGAGCAGATCTCCGTGGACGCCCTCCGCCAGGAGCGCCATCGGGCAGCGGCCGATATGGCTCAAGCCGGCAACCTGCAGGGTCTATTTCGACTGGCAATTGAGGAGAACTTCAACATTTTGGTTTCGGGGGGCACATCGTCGGGGAAGACAACGGTGGCACGCGCTTTGCTGGCGATGGCGCACTCCGACGAGCGTATCATTACCATAGAGGATACACAGGAGCTTTCTCCACTGCACAAGAATCAAGTGGGCCTAATTGCCGATCGCACGGCAAACTCTGCTCGGAGTCCGTCAAAACTCTTGGAAAGCTGTCTGCGAATGCGGCCCGACCGCATCATTCTGGGCGAAATTCGCGGTGTCGAGGCTTATGATTTTCTTGAGGCGATCAATACAGGACACCCAGGCGCGATAACAACTATCCACGCTGATAGTCCTGAACTTGCTTTCGACAGGCTGGCCTTCATGGTCATGCGGTCAGGTGTGCGGATGTCCCATAATTCGATTGTCAATTACGCGAAGAAGACGATTGATCTGATTGTCCATGTGGGACGCCGCCGTGGCAGGCGCGGCGTGCTGCAGATCTACTTGCCGTTCGCCCGAACGGAAACTCCATGAACGAAGCATACAAAAGCGCGCGAGCTGAATTGAGTATATCTGACAGAAGCGGAGAATATTCCAACTTGGATGAGTTGGCGAGGCTTAACCTAACCCGCCTAGGGCCGGCAGCAGACCGGATCCTGCGTAACCATATGACGATCGCGAAACGAAAAACAGCCTTAGGATGAACACCATGATCAGGGAATGGACGCAAAAAGATGTTCTGGAGCGGTTCGCAGCACTGACAAAGATAGCCCGTCTCATGCAGCGACGGGGCAACCATGCTGGCCCGGCAGAATTGATGTGGCGCGGCGAGGCTTTACAGGCAAAGGAACGAGCGATTGGCTATACTACCGAATGCATCGCCCAAGAGCTTCATAAGATCGAGCCTCAGATCTTCAGACCAGGACTCCAGGTGCGTTTTGAGGCGGTCGGCGACATCATCGACCGACATGTCAAGTCCGGCCCGATCGGAGTTAACAAGCGTCGTGCGTTGATTGAGAGGGCCGAGGCTTACATCCCCTCTTCCGCGGGTGTTCTGAGAGCCCTTGAGCCTGAGGAGACGATAGCAAGAGCCCTCAATGCGAGAGAGTCCATGGTCTCTTACATCTTCGACAGAGAGATCGGCCGGCACCAGTACCACGCCGTGGATCCACCATGGGACGGCCACGATGCCCGGCTGTTGACTGATTCGCTCGGCAATCTACACCGCAAAGTACATCGAAAGCTTGCTACGATCGGCTTCATCTTCTCCGAGCCCGAGCGTGATCGCGTCTCTGGCTTTCCTGATGAGATCGAGAGAGAGCTCGAAGAGGCATACTCACTCGTGCGCAGCAGGCCATCAGATCTGACACTGGCGCGGATCGACCAACAGGTGCAAGCGGCGCTGGAAGCGGCGGCGAACATGTCGGACGACTCTTTGTTCTCATCGCCAGCAAGCTCGCCAGCAGCTTCTGTGACGACTTCTCCTCGGAAAATTGCGTCGCGCCGGCGCAAGCATGAGGAGATCTCCTCGAGCGATGAGGTGCCGCAGATCGGCCTGGCGGCACGTCACCGAAGGCGCAGCGAACCTGGGCAGTCTTCGACGTCCAGCATCGTGTTGACGCCTCCTGGCGAGGCGGTCGACGCCCAAGAAGATCTTGTTGCAGACGGGCAAGCCGCTAACCGTCGTCGGTCGGATCGTTCGCCGGTGCAGGGGCCAGACGAAGGCACCGGGTGGATTGCTCCTCGTGGGCGGCGCTCTGAGTCGAGCAATCAGCGTTCACCGCGGGAGCGTCAGAGGAACCGTGGCGGAGGACTGGAGTACTGAAGGCGTTCCCGAGTGCTGTGGCGCGGCTGGAAAGCAGCTTGTCGACGATCCTCCGGTTTAGTCGACCGTGAAGATTCCTGTTTTCAGGTCGGATTGAGCAGCGACCGGGCGAAGAGTGCGGTACGCATACGACGAGGACCGCCTGATTGACGCATGCGCGCGGGCACGGGGAGCTCTATGATAGCGTTGCGTGAAGGTCAGGCGGCCTGCTGATCGGCTTGGCGCAGGAGCTTCCATTCCCAGGGGAGCAGTTCGTGCAGACGCGATGCGGGAAGATCGGCGATACGGGCGAGGACGTCGGCGAGCCAGGCCTTGGGATCGACGTCGTTGAGGCGACAGGTCGTGATGACCGTCAGCATGACGGCGGCGCGGTCGGCGCCGCGTTGGGAACCGGCGAAGGTCCAGTTGCGCCTGCCCAATGCGATGCCACGCAACGCTCTTTCGGGGTAACCGGTATGAGCTCCCACGTCCGGGGTGATCAGCGGGCGCGCGGGTAGCGGATCGGCATCCAGTGCTGGCGCAGCGCTTCCACAGCCGCTGGAATATCGGCGTAGGCGTTACGGTGGGGGTCGGGGCTGTTTGGTGGCGGCCCGAGCAGCGGACGGCCTTGATCGTCGCGACAGTGCCGCAGGATGGGCCGCAGCAGGCGATGATTGACGTTGCTGGCGTCCAGTAATGGCGCCCACGCCGGCAGCCTGAGCCGCATCGCGGCGTAGAACCCCTGGCACCAGGGCCGCGCGTCGACATCGCCATTGGCTGTCATTCGGCCTGCAATATGAGGACATCGCGCGGAAACCATGAAAAGTCAGGATATTGTCGTCCTGCTGAAGCTCGTGTGCTTGCAGGATCATGAGCACGCAGGCAGGATGGATCCCTTCCGCCAGGATGGCGAAGACCCATACTCGGTGCGGGGGCTCGAGGCCTCTCTCGGCATCAGCAAAACGGAAATCGCCGCCTCAATCAAGCGCAGCCTTGCATCGGGTATGGCAATTAAGGGCCGGATGGCGAGCCGTCCGGATCCCAATCGCAGGAACCTGCGCGACTTCATCACATACGGACTGAAGTTCGTTTTTCCGGCAAAGCCAGGTCCCATGCAGCGCGGCCTGCCAACAGCATTCGCCGCCCCGGTCCTGAAGGACTCACTCTACAGCGCGGGTAACCTGATCCACGTTTGGCCTTATGCGCGCGGCCGCGAGATGGGGCAGTCCGTCGAGCCGCTGTTCAAGTCTGTGCCGGAAGCCGCCGAGAGGGATGATCGCCTCTATGCCTATCTGGCTCTCGTCGACGCGATACGGCTCGGCAACCAGCGCGAAGCGAGTCTCGCGGCCAACTTGCTCAAGGAGAGACTAGGGTGACCATCCAGAGGCATCTCAAGGACATGCTGAAGACAGTCGCCGGCGCGCCTAAGCAATGGCGTCGTCCATGGATACGTGCGACGCGCCCGCCTTGCCGGGTTGGCCTGGCCGCTGCCGGAGGGCATGGACGACGAGGGGCTGGAGCTGCTGCTGTTCCGTCTCCCTCCGGCGAGGTCCGGCGAGGGCCGCCTTGTTGGATTAGTCCGATTGGTGCGTAACAGTCCTTATGGACAGCCATAAGCGCAGTACTCAGCTTGAACGGCTTGAGGTGGTCGAGACTGGTCGTCGTCGGTGCTGGTCGGATGACGAGAAGCTGCGGATCGTGCGGCCGCCCGCGCTGAGCAGTCCGACAACCAGGCGCTGATCGCCCATCTGAAGCTGCAGATCGAGAAACTCAATCGCGACCGCCATGGTCCGCGCTCGGAGCGTACCGCGCGGCTATTGGATCAGCTTGAACTGACGCTGGAGGGTAAGCGTGGCGTTGAGGCCCTTGAGAATTTTTGTACTCAGTCCTGAGAGCACCGCTAGAAGAGTCTTCTTCTGCAAGGGTGCTCACAATGGACGACCATTCGGACGACATAAGACGACCGTTGTCATCGCGTATCGAAGTGTACGCAGGCGCAGGTCGAAAGCGCTGGCCGGACGACTTGAAGGCACAGATTGCCGCGGAAAGCCTCGAGCCGGGGGCGATTGTCACAGATGTCGCGCGTCGCCATGGGTGCCGGCCCCAGCAGGTGCACGACTGGCGGCGCCGGGCGCGTTTGGGCCAGTTGGTACTGCCGGCTTCGGCGGACACGCTGTCGTTCGTGCCGGTGGTATCGGAATCGGCGCTACCGGCGGCCGCAGAGCCCACCGGGTCGCCGGAAGCAGCCGTTGTGACGGTTGAGCTCCAGGGGGCACGAGTTGAGGTGCGAGGGACGCCTGGCCTTGCTGTGTTGAGTGATGTGTTCTTGGCGCTTCGACGGACACGTTCATGCTGACGCCGCCCGCGAGCCTCATGATTTACGTGGCGACGCAACCTGTGGACTTCAGAAAAGGTGCGGAGGGCTTGGCGCTCTTGGCAAAGGAGACGCTGGGCCATGACCCGATGAAGGGCGTGGCGGTGGTCTTCCGTGCGAAGCGCGCTGACCGTGTGAAGATTGTCGTCTGGGATGGCAGCGGCCTTGTGCTGTACTGGAAGCGGCTCGATGGCAGCGGCTTCAAATGGCCTCCCATCGTGGCCGGCGTGATGCGGATGAACGCTGCGCAGCTGTCGGCGCTGCTTGCTGGCATGGATTGGACGCGCATGCACGCACCTCGAATCCCGCAGCCGAAAGCGCTTGCGTAAAGATATAAATCTTCGCTGCATCGGGGCGCGAAGCATGGCAGACTCGGGCCAATGAGTGATTTGCCTGATGAGCTGCCGAGCGATCCAGCCGAGTTGCGCGTCTTTGCCGCGGCTCTGCTGGATCGCTGCGCCAGGCTCGAGCGGTTGCTCAAGCTTGCAAAAGATGCGCAGTTCGGTCGATCCTCGGAAAAGCTGGACGCTGATCAGTTACAGCTTGTTCTGGAGGACATCGAAGAGGCCGTCGCGGCTCTCGAAGCAGCCGAGGATCGCGCCAATCCCAGAACCTGCGAGAAGAGAACTGCCGAGCGTAGAACCAACCGTGGTCAACTTCCGGAACATTTGCCGCGCATTGTCGAAATCCTGATACCGGCCGAGACCTGTTGCCCGTCTTGTAAGGGCGACCTCTTCGAGATCGGTCACGATGAGAGCCAGAGGCTGGACGTCGTACCGGCGCAGTATCGCGTCATCGTCACCCGCCGGCCCAAACTGGCCTGCCGCGCCTGTCATGGCGTCGTCCTCCAGCACGCTGCTCCCGAGCGATTGATCAGGGGTGGATTGCCCACTGAGCGGCTCGTCGCGCATGTGATCGACGCCAAGTATCATTGGCATTTGCCGCTTTACCGCCAGGCGCAGATGCTGGCGACGCACGGTATCGCCATCGACCGTTCCACGCTCGCCTTCTGGGTAGGCTATGCCGCCCAGGAATTGAAGCCCTTGTGGCATCGTCTGCGCCAGCTTCTGCTCGCCTCTTCGAAGCTCTGTGTCGATGAGACCCCGGCGCCGGTGCTGGACCCGGGGCGCGGCAGGACCAAAACCGGCTACTTCTGGGCGCTGTCACGCGATGACAGGCCCTGGGCCGGACCTGACCCACCTGGCGTGGTTTACGCCTATGCACCGGGCCGTGGGGCCGTTCATGGCTTGCAGCTGCTTGAGGGCTATCGCGGCATCATCCACTGCGACGGCTATCAGGCTTACAAGACCATGACCCGAGAGACGCGTGTGGACGCCTTGTCCGGGACGCTCGCCTTCTGCTGGTCGCATCTGAGGCGCCAGTTTGTGAAGATCGAGCGCGAGGTTGCTCCGGCGCCAGCTCCGGTTGCCCGCGAGGCTCTTGAGCGCATCGCCCAGCTTTACGCGGTCGAGAAAGCGCTCCGCGGCCGATCAGATGCCGAGCGCCGTGCTGGCAGGCAGGCGCATGCCCGACCTCTGGCTACAGCCTTGAAGCAGTGGTTTGAGGCCAAGCTTGATCACCTTGCACAGAAGAGCGACACGGCGAAGGCCTTGCGTTACGCGCTGCGTCATTGGGATGGCCTGACGCTCTACCTTGATGACGGGCGCATCGAGATGGACACGAATGCTGTCGAGCGTGCGATGCGGCCGATCAAGCTCAACGCCAAGAACTCCCTTTTTGCCGGTTGCGACGAGGGCGCCGAGAATTGGGCAGTTCTGGCTTCGTTAATCGAGACCTGTAAGCTCAATGGCGTCAGTGCCGAGCACTGGCTCGCTGATGTTCTCGCGAAGCTCGTCAATGGTTGGCCTGCGGCGCGACTGGACGAACTGCTCCCTTGGGCGTCGATCTACACGATGCATGCACACGATCCGAGGCTGGCGGCATGAGCCTGAACACGACCGCGGTCCGGATCAAGGTGACCCTCGAGGACGTGAAACCGGAGGTGATGCGATGCCTTGTCGTGCCGCTCACGCTGCGCCTTGATCGGCTGCATCTGACGCTTCAGGCGGCGTTTGGCTGGACGAATAGCCATCTCTTCGAGTTCCTGGCTGGCGAAGGACGTTGGGGTATTCCTGATCCCGATGGAGATTTTGGCCCTCAGCCCATCGATGCTCGCAAGACGCGGCTCTCCAATATCGTTCACGAGACCGGCGCGAAGACGATCCATTATCTCTACGACTTCGGCGACAGCTGGGATCACGTGATCAAGCTCGAAAAGTGGTTCGACAACACGACAATGGAGGGACTTCCCCTCTTGCTCGAGGCCGCGAGCCGTTGTCCTCCGGAAGATGTCGGCGGTGCGTCAGGCTATGCCGAATACCTCGACGCCATTAGCGACCCCACCCATCCGGAGCACGAACAAATGCGCCTCTGGGGCCCCGAGCAGTTTGATCCCAACGTCGTCGACCGGAAGGCGCTCGAGGCCGCAGTCAACGCATTGTCGGAAATATGGAAGCCGCGCCGGCGCACCACGCGTTCAAAATAGACGTCAAGCACCAATCAAATGGGCCTCAGAGCTACGCTTACGCTGGAGGAGCTGGAGAGTTCGGCGACGGAGGACGAGCTCGCAGCCGAAATGGCCGCGGCCAAAACCACGAAGGTGGCGTCGTTCACGCGCAAGCGGTCGTCACGCCAGCCGTTCCCGGAGCATCTGCCTCGCGAGCGGGTGATGGTGCCGGGACCTGTGGCGTGCGCCTGCTGTGGCGGCGCGCGGCTGTCCAAACTCGGCGAGGACATGACCGAGACGCTGGAGGTGATCCCGAAATCCTGGAAAGTGATCCAGCACGTCCGCGAGAAGTTTACTTGCCGTGATTGCGAGAAGATCAGCCAGGCCCCGGCGCATCGACAATCTGTGGGTAGGCATCGGGCTTCCTCATTGGTTGAATGAGAAATCCGTAGCCCGGTTGAGTTGTCGGCCGAAGCGATTGGCACCGCCAAAAGCGTGCTCACGATCGCCTGAAATCGCTGCTCACGATCCTCTGAAATCGTTGCTCACGATCCCACGAAATACCTGCTCACGATGCTCTGAATTCCGTGCTCACGATCTCGCGAAACGCGCACTCGTAAAGGTGAGTTGCAAAGCTGTGCCGCTGAATATGTGCCGTGACCCGCTTGCTTTGCTTTGCTTTGCTTTGCTTGGTGGCTTGGCAGGATATATCCTGATGTAAACGTCCCGTCGGTTTTGGACGCGGCAAGTTCCGCGCGACACGAAAACGGAGGCCGTACGGCCTCCGTTTTCGTGTGGTTCCGCGGAACTTGCCGCGTCCAAAACCGACGGGACGTTTACATCTAGATGATAGATGAGCTTTTATTCGTAGTTTCGGTCCAATAAAGAGCGGCCCTTATCATCCTTCTTCTTTATTGCTCTACGAGAGTCTAACATTGCGGACGGAAGTGAAGTCGAGTTCTGCTTGTCCATTGGTGTCACTGTTGTGATTGCGGTCCAATAGGGAAGAGCGAGGGGACCCGCCTGCAAAGGTCAATCGTGTGCCTTCGCTGTCCGTGTGGGCCAATCAGGAAGATACTTACATGTGGCAGCGGCCGAGTGTGTCCATTCTGGAGCTCAAAGGGGCAAGCTTCTTCCGTCTCGACTAGAGGGCTGTGTGAAACCCATCAAATGTCACTGTCTAAAAGCATGGTCCAATAAGATTAACCCGAGGATGTCACTTTCTGTCGTTCTCCAGCGGTAAAAATATGCTTGGGTCTCGCTAAAGGGCCCAATTTATATTCTTTGGCGTTTCGCTTATAAAAAACAATTATTCGCTTTCGCTGCCTAAAAAGCCATTATTCCCTTTCGCTTGCCTAAAAAGCCACGCAATTTTTTGCGAGGTTTGAGACGCAGGATCGGTCCTCTATTTATAACCTCATAATTCTTGGTATCTCCACAACTGCCTTTTTTCATTACAAAACAGACTTAAATCGAATAGCTGGTTTCAGGATGCCGGAACGTCCCCAATGGAAGTTTGACGATCCTATGCTAAGTGTGACCACTAATCTGAGGAACGCTCTTGAGAACGCCAGGATAAACTATGAAGGCCCAGCTAATGAAGCCAATGTCTCGCTTAAATTCTATTATGGGAGTGAGGTTGACGCTGCAACTACTGTGGCCGGTCGACGTTTTGTCGGAACTTGGGACGCAGGTGCTCGCCCAATTGGTACGGAGGTGGGCGCGCCCGAGTGGTTCATCGCTGTCAAGGAACCCGTGAACCCGAACGGCGAGATCGAGGTGGTAGCATGGGGGCGCGGGAAAAAGGAATGATCGAAGTCGCCGTATATTGGCCTGGCGTTCACCTGTGGTGTTGTTGCATGTGTCTGTTTCTACGTAAGCCTTTGTATTGTATCATAAACTGCAATTATGCAGCTGTTGTGTGGTGATTTTGTGTAAAATAAGTCGAGGCCAATTAATAAGATGATCGTTTGTGTTTAATTATTGCCGCGGTGAATTTATGCGAGTCTTCGTCCCACAGATGGCTTCAAAGTGAGAATCAAGCGTAAAAATGAAAGAAATGGATTATACAATGCTAACAATAAATAAAAACCGATTTGCAACATTAAAATTAAGAAGAAAATAACGACGGAAGAATACGTATGACCTTCAATCGAGAAAATTTGATTGATGTGCCTATGTATGAATGTAAGAGAAATGATCCTAATATTTTAGGTTAGTGAGATTGAATAATACGAGGGAATATGTGGGTAATAAAGTAATTGTAAACGACGGACGAGCGGCTCTCAGGAGCCCGGCCGCCTGACTGCGCCGTCTCCAGGTAAGCTGGGTCCGTTTCAATAAATGGGTGGGTGGATAAATGGGTGGGTGGCAGGATATATCGCCTTGTCGCCTTCCTTTGTTTGTGCATTCGTGCACTCGTGAAGTAAGCGGCGGCTGAGCTGCCTTCAGCGTTTACTTGACGCAGCCCGAGACGATCGGAAGCTATTTTCTTCAAACTCACGGAACAGCCTCACCGAATCCGGGTCGCCATGGGCGAAGAAGGGCGACATCGTGAGAGTTAGCCCGTCCTATTCGTGAGAGTGCGGTTTTTTGGTCCGATTGATGCGGCTGCGACACCTCCTTTGACGGGGCGCACAGGATTGCCTTTGGCTTTTCACCGCCTGACGACCCGTACTTTGCGACGCGCTTGAGGGACGGGTTGGGCGAACGGGGCGCACGCCCCGCCGGTCAAGGACCGAGCGGAAGCAGCGCGCCTGGCAAGCAGCGGATCAGGTCGGCTTCGGGACATGCCGCGGCGAACGCAAGGCGAATGCGGCTCGTGGTCTCGACGACCCGGGCGGCGGTCGTGGTCGAGTGGCGTTACTGACGCTCGCCCAAATCCTCATGCAGGCCGCCGGCCTGGTAGTCGAGGAGCTCGGTGATGCCCGACACTGACCAGATCCCGGAAGCGCTCTTGAAGCGCAAAGCTGTCGTCTATGTGCGGCAGTCAACGCAATCCCAGGTGATGGCCAATCTGGAGAGCCAACGGCGACAGTACGATCTTGTGGATATTGCGCGCCGGCACGGCTTCTCCGACGTGGAAGTCATTGATGATGACCTCGGCCGTTCGGCGAGTGGAACGGTGGCCCGGCCCGGCTTTGATCGGCTGGTCGCATGGTTGTGCGCAGGAGCCGTTGGCGCCGTGATTTGCTTCGATGCATCGCGGCTCGCGCGCAACGGCCGCGATTGGCATCATCTGCTTGAGTTATGCGGGCTTGTCGAAGCGAGGGTGATTGATCACGACGGCGTTTATAATCCTTGCCTTCCGAACGATCGGCTCTTGCTCGGCATGAAGGGAAGCATAAGCGAGTTTGAGTTGGGCATAATCCGGGCACGGATGCTAGAGGCAGCCAGGGCGAAGGCCCAACGTGGTGAGCTACGCTTATCAGTGCCGTTTGGTTATGTCTGGCATCGCGAAGCCGGTCTGGGCCTGGATGCTGACCTGCGTCTGCAAGAGGTGATTCGACTTATCTTCACTCGCTTTCGCGAACTTGGTAGCGCTCGCCCGGTGTTGTTGTCGATGAAGGCGGAGCAAATCCATTTCCCCCGACCTGCTGACGAAGGTCGCATGGCAAACTTCGTTTGGCAGCCCATCCGCTACCGCAATGTGATCAGCGTGCTGAAGAATCCGTTCTATGCGGTGTTTACGTATACGGCAAAAGCGAGAAGCGAGCCGCGATTATCGAAGGCAGAGCGCGGCGGACCTACGGGCACTACAAACCGGCGGGCACCTGGGATGTGATGATAAAGGATCATCACGAAGGGTACATCACCTGGGATGACTACGAGCGCAACCAGAAGCAATTGGCGCTTAACGCCTACGGTCGCCCAGATGGTGCAAAATCAGGCCGGGGCGGCCAGGCGCTCTTGTCGGGCATTCTGACGTGCGCTCGTTGTGGTCAGCGCCTGAGCGTCAGCTATAGGGGCGGTCGAATCAGCTACCCGGTCTACCGCTGTGACAAGGGTAGTCTAGCAGGTCGGCTTCGCTGTATGATATTCGGAGCTTCAAAAATCGACGCGGCAGTTGCACGAGCTGTTACGAGCGGTAGAACCCATGGCGATCGAGGCCGCGTTCGAGGCACAACGCATGCAACGGGAACGCCAAGACGACAAGCGCCGGATCTTTGATCTGGAACTCCAGCAAGCCCGGTACGATGCCACGCTAGCTGAGCGTCGCTACGCCGCCTGTGACCCCGATAATCGCCTGATCGCTGCGCAGTTGGAGAAGAACTGGGAGTACGCTTTGCGCCGTGTGTGCGAGCTGGAAAATCGCCAGAATGACCATCAGTCGTCCGGCCACGCGGTCGATCCCGGCACCTTTGCCGATCTGGCGGATAACCTGTCCGTAGCCTGGAAATCCCCTGATGTGACGATGCGCGCGCGCCAGCAGCTGCTGCGAGCCTTGATTGTCGACATCATCGCGGACGTCGACGATGCGGTACGCGACGTTGTGCTCACGATCCATTGGCAGGGTGGGCAGCACTCCGAGCTTCGGATCCGCAAGCCGCGCTCCGGTGAACACGGTTCCTCCACGGCGGAAGATGCCTTGGCTGTTATCCGCAGCATGGCCGGGCGCTGGTCTGACGAGCACATCGCCGCCACGCTCGATCGGATGGGCTTGCCCACCGGCGTGGGTAAGACCTGGACAGCACATCGGGTCAGCTCTATTCGCCGTGTGCGTGGCATCCATGCCTACCGTTCAGCGGAAAAAAACGGCGAATGGCTTACGCAGATCGAGGCCGCAAAAGCGCTCGGTGTCTCAAGTCATATGATCCGCCGCCTTGTCTCCAGCGGCGTTCTTCCTGCTGTGCAGGTTGTTCCGCGAGCGCCTTGTCAGATTCGAGCTGCCGATTTGGCGTCCCAGACGGTCAAAACAGCGATTGCCCGAAAGGGTCGCCCGTCTCGCGAAATTGACGCGGACACGCTTCCAATGTTTACAAGCACTTAAAGAAGGGGCGCACAATGGCTCAAGGCTTGCGATGCCTCTCAATGCGCGCTCGGCGCAATTGTTGGTCAAGCAGATCCTGCCATCGTCGAGGAAGCGGGCAAAGTCGGCCCAGCGCCTGACCATGTAATTCATGGGCTTCAGGACCTCGGAGGAGCGTGAGAGGGTTTCTCGCTCGCGCAGAAGCCAGGTGTGCATGTCGTCGAGCAGCGGCTTGCTTCTCTTCTGGCGCACGGCGCGCCGCTCGTCGGCGCCGCGGGCCGTTGATGGCGCGCTCGATCTCGAACAAAGCGTCGAGGCGTCTGACCGCCTCCAACGCGATCGGCGAGACCGGTTTGCCCCTGTGGCCTTCCCGGGCGTTCTTCTCGATGTCTGCCAGCTCGAAGAAGCCCCGCCGCGCATGGGCGAAGCAAAACGCCGGCGTAATCGGCAGCACCTTCTTCTGCGGATCGAACAACGGCTCGAAGCCGTTGTAGCAATCAGCTTGCAGGATACCGGCGAAGGCGGCCAGTTGCTTCTGTGGATGCTCGCCTCGACGGTCGCTCGAGGCGTAATAGACCGCCGCCGGTGGCGCTGGCCCGGCGAAGGGCCGGTCATCCCGCACATATGTCCAGATCCGACCGGTCTTGCACTTGCCCTTGGCCAGGATGCGGATGGTG
This sequence comes from Bradyrhizobium sp. S3.7.6, assembly GCF_054061875.1. Taxonomy (NCBI): domain Bacteria; kingdom Pseudomonadati; phylum Pseudomonadota; class Alphaproteobacteria; order Hyphomicrobiales; family Nitrobacteraceae; genus Bradyrhizobium; species Bradyrhizobium sp. S3.7.6. The sequence continues at coordinate 81,654 of NZ_JBSSEQ010000002.1, forward strand.
GTGTCGTCGCCATGCAGGCGCTCGGCAGCAAGCACATGGCGTTCGATCAAGTGGAAGAGCGGCATCACGGCGAAGGTCCCGTGGCCGACCTGGTCGGCCAGCGTCGACAATGGCAGGTCCGATCCCCTCGGCCTTAAAGCGCGCACTCTGGCGATTGAGCGGGATGTGCATGCCGAACTTGTCGAACAGAATCGTCGTCAGCAATTGTGGGCCGATGAAGCCGCGCGGATGTGATCACCTCCGCCCTCGAATCGTCATAGCGCTTCTCCTAGGATTACCCCTAGCTAGCTAGTACCTCGTATTTCTCCGCCTGCTTCAGACGTTGTTGAATGGCCGCATCGACCAATCTGTTCGCGTATATGCGAGCATGCCGCCGCTGCGCCTTCGGCTGTGCAGTGATCGCGGCCGGTTGAGGACACTGACGGACGCCATCGAGCGGGGATCGCTGGCGTGCGCGGCGCAAGCCTTGGCGAGATTCGCTGACCTGGCGCTATCTGCGCGAGGACCGTGGCATCCCGGAAGCCATCATCCGCGCTGCGATTCACCATGACCGGTTGCGCGAAGGCCCTCACGGCAGCATGTGGGCGGCGCATCTCGACATTGACGGCGTAGTCACAGGCTGGGAGGAGCGCGGGCCGCAATGGCGCGGTTTCGCCAGCGGCGGCGGCAAGGTGCTATTCCGTTTCGGGCCGGCAAACGCGAGCAGGCTCTGCATCACCGAGGCCGCGATCGACGCCATAAGCTTGGCCGCGATCGAAGACCAGCGGCCGGACAGTCTTTATCTGAGCACCGGCGGCGGCTGGGCGCCGGCCACGGTCGCCGCCATTCGAGCGCTGAGCGCGCGGCCGGACGCGCGGCTCGTCGCCGCCACCGACAACAACCGGCAGGGAGAAGTCTATGCCGATCGCCTCGCGGCCTTAGCCCAGGAGGTGGGCTGCGACTATGAGCGGTTGCAGCCCACACTGGAGGACTGGAATGAGGGACTGCGCGAGCGAGCCCGCGTCTAGTGCGCACCGTTCCGAAGGTCTGACAGCGAAACGCTTAGAAGTGCGATTTCACTCGATGCGCGCTCGGCAATCCCATTTCGACGAACGTCAACGAAGGCGTACGAATCAGCGCCATCTATCGACATCTCTCGGACAGGCTCGCGAGCCTCGACGGGGAACGTCGCGACCTGTTGCGGGCCGCGCTCGATCTGTCGAAAACGGCTCTCGCGCAGACGGGCGGAAAGCGACTCTCGCCGCCGCATCCTTCCGCGGATGCACAAGAGAGTCTGGTGATTGGGGAGGAGGGCGTCATGGCCAGCGAAGCCGGTGGAAACGAGATCAAGGTGACGATTCCGATCGAGGTGAGCGTCCGGGTGGGCGGAAGCTACGCGACCGCCGCATCGATCGGGCCAGCGCCAGCTCCCCAGAAAACGCTCACGCGTGCGGCGGAAAAGATATCGGTCGACGAGGACTATTCCAATCGCGACGGCTACGACCCGCGGTTCGTGCACGGCGTGACGTTTCCGCTGCCCGCGCCGGTCGGCAAACTGGCGAAGCAGATTGCTCCCTTGAGGGCCGGCGAACAGAACGCCGAGGCCGGTGAACTGAAGTACGAGCACTTCAGCATCAAGATGAACAAGGCCAAGAAGATGGCTCTCTTCACGGCGACCAACGTCGACGGCAAGAGTTTCCTCAAATTTGATCGCTCCACAGGAGAGGTCACCGACGGCGCTGAAGGAGAGACGTGGTACGGGGACCCCCGCATCAGCGCGAGCTTCTTCATCGACCAGACCTTCTATTCTGGTTGGTCCAATCTCTTCGATAGGGGCCATCTGACTCGCCGGATGGATCCTGACTGGGGAAGCAAGGAAGAAGCCGAACGCGCGAATGCGGACACCTATCATTTCACCAATTGCACCCCGCAGCACTTCCGCTTCAACGAGAGTACGAAATTCTGGCAGGGCGCCGAGCAATACGTCCTCGAAAACGGGGCCATCGCCGAAGAGACCGCGAACCGCATCTGCGTCTTCCAGGGACCGATTTTCGACGACAAGGTCGATCTTTGGGCTGATGACATCCAGATTCCGTCCTCGTTCTTCAAGGTGATCGCCTGGAAGGGCAAGAACGGAGTGAAATCTGTCGGGCTCGTCGTCGATCAGCGACAACTGCTGTCCGAACAGCGCAAGGGAGGAATTCCGCCGAAGCCGCCGGCCTTCGTCGACGTCTCGCAATGGCGCGTCGCCATCACCGAGATCGAACGCCGGGCCGGCCTTGACTTCGGCGATCAGGTCAGGTCGGCCGATACGTTCGAGATCAAGGATCAGCCCGTCGTGGGCGAGGCGCGGCCGGCGATTCCAGTGAAATCCGAGTCAGATATTCTGCCTCGCAACCTTTGACGATCGCGACATCAGGCACGATTGAGGAGGAACGCGCGTGAAGAAAGCCGCCGCGATAACGTTGTTGTGCCTCATCGCGCTCGCGCCGGGCCGGGCGTTGGCGTGGTGGGACGAAGGGCACATGCAGATTGCCTACCTGGCCTACAAGCGGCTCGATCCCGCGATCAAGGACAAGATCGATGGCCTGCTCAAGCTCAATCCCGACTATCAGGTCTGGACATGTGGTGCGCAAGACGAAGCTTCCCGAAGGACTTATGCCTTCGTCCACGCGGTGACGTGGGCCGATGACATCAAGACGAAGAGCGAATACCGGGAGGATCGCATTACGGACGCGACCGCCGGGCAGAACGTAGCTTACGACAAGCTAAAGCACACCTATTGGCACTATGAGGATATATTGTTCTCGCCCGACGGCACGACGCTGCCCACTCCGGATCCGGTCGATGCCGCGAAGATGGCGAAGATCATGATCGCTACGCTGCCCGCAGCTTCCGGCGCCCCCGATCAACTCCGTTCTTACGACCTCGTCTGGTTGCTGCACCTCGTCGGGGATCTCCATCAACCGCCTCACGCGATCGCCCGCTACACCGCCGAGCTTCCGCACGGCGACCGCGGCGGCAACGCTGAGATTGTCGTCCCGGCCACCGGCGAAACGATCGCGCTGCATGCCTATTGGGATCGTCTCTTCGGCGGATACCTCATCGTGACCGGAGGTGGTCCCGGCGTTATGGAGGCTGCGCACGTCGGAGTGGCCTTTAGCAGAAATGGAATGGACGATCTCGAAAGGGCCTTGGCGAAGCTTGCGGCGACCCCGGATTACGGCAATCTGGACGATCTCTTCGAGAACGACGGCAGCCTTAAGAAATCGAAGCGGAAGGACGCGATGGCCGCCCGCGATTGGCTCGCGGCTGCACTCGACGTGCGTTCGGCCGCGCCGTCGACGCTGCCTCTCAGCCTGGCCATTCCGACCTGGCTGTACGGTGCTGAGCCCACTATGCCGTTCGCGACGCACTACGCCGAATATTATCAGAACAGTCTTCGCGAGGAAGTGCTCGTCAACAATTCGCGGGCTGGGATCATTTACGGCCGAGGGGGCGGCGGAACGCTGCGCGAGATGTTCCAGGACGTGGAAAGGAACTACTACGCTAAGGACGCTGAAAATTTCACTCCAATGATATTCTTCGACAGGGGCGGCTACTGGCTGCGCTCCGCGGTCTACGAGAGCGGCAAGGTTACGAGCTACGGCTTGAAATTGGACGAAGCCGTCCCCGAAATCCTCAAGTTCGGCATCTGCAGCCGATAGTCCGACGAAGCCGCATTGCGGCAATTTCTCGATAAAATGGCTTTCACGGACGACGTATCTGTCATCAAGGATGTCTTGGCCAGGCATTCGGGCGTTGCGAAGCGAAATATGTCTTTCGCGCTTGCCGGCGAGTCGTTCAGGATACCTACGCTGCGCATGAACCTGGCGTAAACCAAAATTCCGCTGCGCCCATGTCCTCTGGACATTCCGGACGGGTATCGCCGATGCTGTCCGGAACTCCCGCGACCGCGATGACCGGCCTGAGGCGGGACACCCTGCGGCGGATCTTGGCGTTCGATATTGAAACGCGCGGGGGCTAACAATCTCAAATGTGTGAAGCGTTCCTATTATCTTTGCTTCGCGGATCGTCGACTGGCCGACTTTCAACGCCGATACAATCTAGGTGTGGAGCCTCAAGAGGTTGTCCTCGGTTAGACCGAGTCTGCTGATTGGCTTTTGCGAGTTTATACCACCATGTGGTCTGTGCCAGTTGTATTGGTGCAGCCAGATTGGCAGTTCTTGGGCGCACCGATCTGATGTTGGATAGGCTTTGGCGTAAGCCCATTCCCGAAGTGCGGTCTGGATGAAGCGTTCGGCCTTGCCGTTTGTTCTCGGCGTGTAGGGCTTGGTGCGGATATGCTTGATGCCCAAATCCCGACAAGCATCGCGGAATGCGAAGGACTGGTAGCAACTCCCATTATCGGTCATGACGCGCGCGACGGTGACGCGGAGGCTTTTGTAATAAGCCACAGCCGCCTTGAGGAAGGAAACAGCACTCTCCGCCGTCTCATCGGGCTTGATCTCGGAGAAGGCGACGCGGGAATGGTCGTCAATGCAGACGTGGACGAAATCCCAACCGGCGCCACGGCTTTTGTTCGGGCCACTCGGATCGCCGGTGATGCGGTGGCCGACACGCTGGAAACGCCCGAGTTTTTTGATGTCGAGGTGAATGATTTCGCCTGGATTCTCGCGCTCATAGCGACGTTCCGGCTCGGCCGGCTCCAGATCGCGGATCCGGTTCAAGCCCAAGCGGCGCAGGACGCGGCTGACGGTGGCCGCCGACACCTCGACCTCGGCCGCGATCTGCTTGCCGGTGTGGCGCTGCCGGCGCAAGGCCTCGATGGCTGCACACGTGGCTGGCGGGGTTTGGCTCGGCGATGAATGGGGTCGCGACGAGCGGTCGCGCAAACCATCCACACCTTCCCCGCGGAACCGCTTGACCCATTTGGCGACGGTCTTCGGCGTCGTGTTGAACTGGTAGGCAGCGTCGGCCTGGCTCAGCCCACCTTCCACCACGCTTCGGACCATCGCCTCTCGACCTTTGGGCGTCAGAGGCGCATTCTTGTGGATGTTCATCTGGTCTCTCCTTGGAAAACTGAAGCTTCGCAACCTCAGCTTCCTCGGTTCAGACCAGATGGACAACCTCCTGAGAGACCACATCTAGGTCGCGCGGCAGAATAATTCATCTGCCGGAGCGACGAATGATAGGGAAAACCTGTGTAATTTCGAGGGTTGGTGAAAGCCGCTCCCACAGTTTGCTTTTTTCGCATGATCCAGCGTATCGAACAGGACAGGAATGAACCTAATGACGACATCCTCGACATGTTCGATACCTTGCATGGACGGCTGGTACGCGAAGCGGGCGCAGTCGCTGACGAGATTTCGCTGCGCAGGTGATGAAGAGCACGGGTGAGAAAACGCCTGACCGCCTCTAGCAGATCGGTCGCGTGTGACGTCGTCTGTGCTTGAGCTCAATGCCGCTGATTGTGCGACCAGCACCGGCGGCGGCGCATCGGCGCAACCCTGCTCCGGATTCGCCCAGCTCGTCGCTCATCTTCGGATCAAAGTCTTGCTCAAGATTGCCCTCATCCGCGCGCGCGGTCCTGGCAACCTCAATAATGGACTGCCCAGCTTCTGGGCACGCAACTTGGAGCATCTCGACATCGCGCGCGGCGATCGCGTGCTCCAGGTCGGTGCCGGGACCGGATACTACTCGGCGGTGTTGGCTGAGATCGTCGGATCCGGCGGTCGTGTGACGGCAATTGAAACCGACCCAATGCTGGCCTAGTGACCTTCGCGTCGCCCGTACCTGAACGTCGCGCGGATCATCTGCCGCCAACCGTCGGTCTTAACGGGTCGGTCTTGCGAGGCAGGCTAAAATTCTACGATGCTATCTCGTTTCGTAATGAACTGCCGTTCGTTGCGCGGTAGGCAGGCATTTCTATCTAGTCGTCCGTGAAGAATGCGGATTGATCTGAGAAATAAGCAGAATTTGTCTTGATGTAGTATTCGATTTTGCAGGAAAGCGGGGTGTTGGACCTCGCTTTCTTGCGTTTTAGGATTTTGCTTTTGGGCGATTCGTGATTCCCTGACGGCGTCGTCGACATTGGGGAATGCGATGAGCAAGCCGAGGGATGATCGCCAGAAAGACCTGTTGCTTCCGGCGCTTGATCAGATCATCGACATGGGTCATCCGCTGGTGCGGTTGGCAGCGCTGATCGACTGGAACATCCTGAATGAGCGCTTCAGTTCAGTGTGCCAAGCAGGGTCGGGCCAGCCGGGCTTGCCGACGCGGCTAGTCGCCGGCCTGTTCATTTTGAAGCACATGCACAACCTGTCAGATGAGGTGCTGTGCGCTCGCTGGATCGAGAACCCCTATTACCAATACTTCTGCGGCGAATTGAGCTTCTGCCACCGTCTGCCGTTCGATCGATCGTCGATGACACGCTGGCGGCAGCGGCTCGGCGAGGAACAGCTCGTCGCCCTGATCCAGGAAAGTCTTTCAGTGGCGCACAAGACCGGCGCCATCGGTCCCAAGGACCTGGAACGGGTGGTCGTCGATACCACAGTGCAGCCCAAGGCGGTTGCACATCCGACCGACGCGCGGCTGCTGCATCGAGCAATCACCAAGCTGGTCGGGCTCGCCAAGTGCAACCGTGTGCCGCTACGCCAGAGCTATCTGCGCCTGGCCAAGCGCGCCGCCATCATGACCGGCCGCTATACCCACGCCCACCAGTTCAAACGCGCCCGGCGGCAGCTCAAGTTCCTGCGGACACGGCTTGGCCGGATCATCCGCGACATCCGCCGCAAGATTGATGGCGATACGGTGCTGGAAGCTCGCTTCGGCCCGTTGCTCGGTTTAGCGCAGCAGGTGCGCAGCCAGGATCAGCATCAGCGCGGTCCGAAGGTCTATGCGTTACATGCTCCGGAGGTTGAGTGCATCGGCAAAGGTAAAGCCCGCGCGCCCTACGAGTTCGGCTGCAAGGTCAGCATCGCCACCCCTGTGACGTCTCCGAAGGGCGGCCAGTTCGTGCTCCATGCCAAGGCCCTGCATGGCAATCCCTTCGATGGGCACACGCTCGGTCCCGTAATCGCCGACATGGAGAAGCTCACCGGGGTGGAGACTCGCCGTATCCACGTCGACAAAGGATATCGCGGTCACAACCACCCGCATCGGTTCAGGGTCTGGATCTCGGGTCAGGTCCGCCGCGTCACAGCTTCCATCCGTCGCGAGATGAAGCGTCGCGCGGCTGTCGAGCCTGTCATCGGCCACGTCAAGGCCGAGCACCGCATGGACAGAAATTATCTCAAGGGACGCCTCGGCGACCGCATCAACGCTGTTCTCGCCGCCGCCGGCTATAACTTCGGTCTGCTGCTGCGATGGCTCGCAGAGCTCTTGCGTGTCATCATCCGAGCCTTCTTCGAGACCGTCCCGGCTCGAAACACCGCTTGAGCCGGGCGCCGCCGCCAGTTCTTCACGAACGACTATCTAACGGACAAAAAAGTCTTCCGTGAAAGGTGAACGAGATGCGGCCGTCCGTCCTAATGAAGACCTGGGATATCGCCTCGCAGAAGATACTTATAGCCCTCCTCGGTCATCCATTTGGCGCGCGCAAGATGACTGTCATAGACCTGCCGCGCGTGGTGCGGTTCGCGCGCCGGATCGATGCGGAGGATAATCCGACTGACCTCGCGCCAGTCTGCCCCCTCGCGATCCGCGTCCAACAGACGCCAATAAGTGACAAGATGCACGAAGTCATAGGGCATCACAATCGAATCGGCAGGAGCCAGATCCGCTACATTGGGTTCGAGCGGTCGTTTCCGCATAGCAGTTTCCTGAGATGAAGTAGCATCATCAGCAGACTCGGATACCTGCCTTTTGGACACGAAGCTAAGTCGTGTCTAGTCCCAGATTTGGTATTACGTGGTGCTCTAAAAGCATCACCTACGTCGGTTGCCTCCGAATAGCGATCGCGCGTCGCTCCAGCCGCAGCGAAGCCTATCTGCTCAGCCATGCTTCAGAGTCGGCGGCGCCGACGAGAACGCCCGTCCGGCGCAGGAGATCGAGCCTCCAGGTCTCCCCAAGTCTGGACGTGGGATCCATCATGCTCGGCTTTGACGTAGCCAATCCGCAGCATGCCCCGGCCTTGGAACTAGGACCTAGTCCAGCGCCGACCTAATATGCTTTGATGAGTAGGATGGAAATGAGACGCGTGGTGCTTCAATGTACATGGTCATTCGCAAGTACACCAAGGTTCGTTCGGTTGCGGATGCCGCCCGCCGCGCGAAAAGCGGCATCGGTCAGATCCTAAGGGAATCGCATGGATTCAGGAAGTATTATGTGCTGGACGGAGGTGAAGGCGTCGGTGTCGCTGTGATGATATTCGACGATCGCGAAAGCGCCAGCGCAGCGAACAAAAAGGTCTTGGAGTTCGTTCAAGCGAGTCTACATGACCTCCATCTTGGCGATCCCGAAATCGTTGCCGGCGAGGTATTGGTAAATATCCAATCCGATCAGTAGTTGATCGCAAGCGCGCCCCTTTCCGTAGAGCAAACGTCACGGCGCGGAACGATAAGCTCCGTACTGAGAGCCCTTAAACACACGATCAATTTGGCCGCGGCTGGTATCCTCTGCCTGGCGGGCGCGGGCAAGCGAGCGATTGGGACCGCGTCGTTCGTCGTGCCGATCATCGGCTTTCCGGGAGAGACAACAAGGAGCGGCCGGATATGTCATTCGAATTCTGGCTCGTCCATCATGCGGCGGAAGGGCCCCGGGGGCGAGCTTGAGGCAAGGGCGTAGCTGTCCTCCAGACAGCGGGAGCGAACGAATTGGACATGCAAGCGACACAACGACTTTGCTTTATTGGGTTTTCCTCGGCGTCGTTCTTCATTGTCGGTGTCGGCATTGTCTTGCCGGCGTGGATCGCATTTCACGCCGGCGGATCGAGCCTGGTTGGCCTGCTGCTGCTGACCTCGAGCGTCGCCGGATTCGTTCTCGCGCCGCTCAGCGGGTACATCGTCGACCGACATAGCCGTCTCACAGTCACCGCTTCTGGCCAGGTGATCAGGGCTTTGGGCTTGTTTATGTTGGCCCTCGTGCAAGTCCTGCCCGACGTGCTCTCCGGTCCGATCCTTCTTTCATCGGCCATTCTCGGAGCCGTCGGCTATGCGCTCCTGGCAGGGGCCGTGAGCGGCCTGCTCCAGTCGCTCGTTCCCGAGACGGAGCGCATGGCATTCAACCTGCGCCTGTCCGTCTTCAATCAGGCGGGTCTCGCCATCGGGACAGGCGTTGCCGGCTACTTCATTGATCGTCTCGGTAGCGCTACAACGGCCGCCCTATCTGCCTGCATGGCGTTGGCCATTCTGCCTTTGCTCGCGAGGCTGACGGGAGCCACAAGCGGCCACGTATCGATGAAGAGCCTCAACCCGCTTTCCGCCTCGCGTGAGGCGCTTCGTTATCTTTTGAACGAGCCACAAAGCCTGTCCGCTGCGGTCACGGCGGGACTGGCCTTCGCCGTGATCTAGATTACAAACCTGTTGTTGCCTGGTTTCGTCATCCATTCGCTTGGCGGAGGCAGCGATCTTTTCGGCATGCTCGAGATGACGGCCGCCATGGCCGCCCTCGCTGTCGCTGGGATACCGGCGCTCGCCAGGAAAATGGCGCGAACAACAGTGGCGGTTCTCGCAGGGCGGCGGCCTCATTGATCGCGCTATCCTTCGTGACCAACCCGCTGGTCGCGATTGTGCTCTATGCCCTTGCTGGGATGCTTTGGAACCTGTCGCGGGCCGCGGCCAACGGACATCTCTTGACCGTGGTGGATTCGGCCCTGATCGGACGCGTCCAGGCATTCACGACCTTGCTGACCGGAGCGCTCGGCGCGCTCATCTTCCTTCTGCCAACCTTGGTTCCGAACGCGACTGAAGCGGGCCTCTACATGGCCTGCGGAGTGACGATCTTCATCGCCACGGCGCTCGTTGGCCTATGGACCGGCCGCCGCAGACACGCGCGCGTCTGAGTGCTCATCCTTTCAGAGGCTGTCGTATCGGAGCGCGGCTGTCACCCCTCAAACTCGACGGCCGAGATGGCGTGAGGGATGATTTGTCGCCCCCTACGTTCAACGTTTGGTTTTGCGCCGGTGAACGTCGAAGTTCACAATTCCATCCGCACGATCTCGATAGGCTCACCGCCGAGTGCTTGAGAGAAAAAGTCTCGGCCTACGCTTAGAAAGCCGCATTTTGGTAAAAGCCTTCGGCGTCAATCGTCGCCTCAAGGGTGCCGTCCGGAATGCGGTTGGAATTCGGTATGGCGTATTCCCGGGTAACATGAAGTTATCGTTTCAGGCGGCAAGGTCAATTGGCTGATCGGTGGGTTTTGTGGCGAGCGTGTTCCAACCATCGACCTTGCGCATGCTGATCTGTCCCGAGGCGAGCAGCGCCCAGAACATCATCGCGGCGGTGTCGGCCGACGGCAGTACGGTTTGGGTTTTGATCCGGCGCTTGAACTCCTCGTGCAATCGCTCGATCGCATTGGTCGTGCGTAGGCTGCGCCATTGGCTCGGCGGCAGGCGCGCGAAGGTGAACAAGCGGTCTCCCGCTTCCTCCAGGCTGTCGGCAACGGCACGATGCTTGAGCCGCCATTTGCGGATGAAGGCCTTGCGGCGAACGGTGATCTCCTCAGGCGTCGTCGCATAGATCATGTCGTTGTACTCTGCGGTGATCTCGTCGTGCAGGCGCTCGGGGGCATGGGCCAGCAGGTTTCTGTGTTTGTGAACCGTGCAGCGTTGCACCGGCACGCCGTCCCAGACGACTGCAATGGCCTTGTCGAGCCCTGGTGCGCCGTCGACGATGAGGAATTCGGGACGCCGCAGCCCGCGCTTGATGAGATCGTCCAGCACCGTGCGCCAGGCCTCGGCGCTTTCGCCGCCCATGCTCTTGATCGCGAGCAGAACCTTCTGGCCGTCCGCTCGCACGCCCAGCACAACGAGCAGTGAAATCGAGGTCGCCTTGCGGTCGAGGCGCACCCGAACGACGGTGCCGTCGAGGATCAGGCGCACGATCGGCTCCGCGGCCAGCGAGCGGCTGTTCCAGGCGTCCCAGTCGCCCTTTACCTTGCGCCAGGTCCGGCTCACCGTGTCCTTGCCGACCGTCCCGCCGAACAAGGCCGCCAGCGCGCGACGCACCCGCCTGGTATTGGTGCCGGCGAGATAGCTGCTGGCGATCAGCGCGTCGGCGGCAAGCGTGCGTCGTTGATAGGCCCGCAGCGCCTGGCTCTTCCATTCCGCCGTCCCGCCCTCCGGCGTGGTCAGCCGGGCCCGCGGCACCGCGATCTCGATCGGCCCGAACGTGCCCGTCAGCGAGCGCGTCCGGCTGCCATGACGGTGGGCCTTGACGCAGGCTCCTGCTTCATTGCCGGCCATCTTGCTTCGTTCGTAACGCGGCCGTGCCAGCGCGGTATCGAGTTCGCCGCGGATCAGCTCTTCGATGAACTGACGCGCCCGAGCCCGCACCTCGGTCTCGATCGGATCGAACCAGTTGTCGAAAAGATCAACAGCCATTTCGGTCGCAGGCTGCATGGAATCAGGCTTCGTAGTAAACTTGGTCATGGCGTAGTCTCCAGTCCGACGCTTCAACGCCGGACGATTCGAGGTTGATCACCCCGGAGACTACGCCAACCCTAATTCCTACCAACCCTGCGACGGCACCGCCTCAAGCCTGATTGGCCCACTATGGCCCACCCGCGCCAGCTCTATCCCGATATTGAGCAGCCGACGGCCGAGTCCGACACCCGCAAGACACGCCGTGTCGCGGCGATCACGGACGCTGCCGGGCGCCCATCGTCACGAGCGCTTGAGTTGGGACGCAATCAGGGAAATCGCCGTGTAACCGGTTTCGAATTCGGCCCAGACCAAGAAGGCACGATCTCCTTCTGAACAGGAAGGCGCAGCTCCCTTGCGCGCTTGATGCGCTCGGCTTGCTGAAATGCAATCTCTCTGCGTACAAACTTCTCTAGTTCGTCTTCTGCGGTTCGCCTGAAATGCTCGCGCGGCGTTCTCGCAATCCCTTTCCGTTCAATCATAATTCCGCTCCCGGAAGGCTATCACAATACGGCAACAGGGAACCCGGCGCTAGGTTCTGGGCGCTGAATGCATGCCAGCACGGCGGGCTAGACGCCCGCCAGCGGCCAGAAATTGAGAAAACATCAGACGCTGGACGACTTTGCGAGCTTCTTCCGATATCGGCACGGGCATGCCAGCCCTAGACCCAATTTTCCATTTCGACTTCCTCGATGAGAATGAAGGCCGCCCCAGCGGCTTATTGGGGACATCGCGGAGCAGCTGGCTTGCTCCCCCTGTCCAATTTGGTGCACAGAATGTCTCCTGCGATCAAATGAGGGATCGTGCGAGCCCCTTCGGGGACGGCTTTCCTCGTGCCGCTGAACGGCTCTCCGGAGCCCTCGACCGGTCTCCCGAGTATTCGCGTGACGATCCTCTTGCGGGTCATCACCGCGTTTCACGATCGTCAGCTACGCCCACCAGCTTCTCTCCGGTAGAACCTGTTCTCACCGACGCAGGCTCGCATGTCGGGGCGCCGGAACCAGATGGCCCGTCCGCACCGCAGCGGCGGGTTGCCGGCCGTGAAGATGACCTGCTCGTCGGTCCGCATCCGCAGGACCTCATGCGGCAGCATGAGCGGCCGGCGCGCGAGCTGCTTGGACCTCGTCCGGGAGGAACCCGACATCTGCGAGGACCGGGTCAGTTGATCAACCTCGACCGTCGTGTCGCCACAGCGCTTTGAGATGTAGTCTGCCGTCTCGGGATCGTTGATCGCCGAGAAGGAGATCCAGGACGCGCTCTCGAACCACTTGCTGGTGGCGTCACGTCCGCCATAGGCCTCGCGCATTTGGCCGATCGATTGGTAAAGCATCAGCAGGGTGATGCCGTATTTGCGTCCCGCATCGCGTGCAGTTTCGAGAATGCGCAAGTACCCGAGGCGAGCGACCTCATCGAGCAGGAACAGGGTGCGGCCGGTCACTTCGCCATTGCGATTGTAGATGGCGTTGAGCAGCGAGCCGATGATGACGCGGGCGAGGCCGGCATGGTTCTCCAGCGTCTTCAGGTCGAGATTGATGAAGACGTCCGTCCGGCCCTCCGCGATCTCGGCCGTCGTGAAGCTCGACCCAGACACCAGCGCGGCATAGTTGGCATAGGAGAGCCAGTGGGTTTCCTTCACGGCATTGGCGTAGACGCCGCTGAACGTTTCCGGCGTCATGGCGATGAAGGGCGCGACATTCTCCTTCACGAACCCCGACTCCGAATGGTCGTAGATCGTCTGAAGCCGCTGGCGCAGCTTCGGCTCCGGCTCGGACAGGTTGGCGCGGACCTGGCGCAGGTGCTGGTCCTTCTTTTCCGTATGACCGGACAGGCAGACATCGGCGATCAGCGCCGTCAGCAGCTGCAACGCCGAGGCACGAAAGAAGTCGTCCCGCGCCGAACCCTGGCGCGGATTGTCGGTCATGATCCACGACGCCACCGCGGCAATGTCCTCTTCCTTTGTCGCGCCGTGCTGGCCGATCCAGTCGAGCACATTGAAGCCGATCTCTGGCGAGCGCGGGTCAAGCACGAAAACCAGCCGACCGGCCCCGTGCCGGTGCGCGGTCACCATGGGCGCGACCTCGTTGGAGGGGTCGAGGACGACCAGCCCACTGCCCCATTTAAGCGCTGTCGGCACCGTGACGGATGTCGTCTTGAAGCCGCCGGAACCGGCGAACACGATGCCGTGCGACGAGCCGAAGGACGCATCGAAACAGAGCAAAGGAGACTTGCCCCCGGCACCCCATGTCTCGTCGTCTTCGGCGCGAAAGGACTGCTCGACGACCGCATCCCGATCGACGCGATAGCGCTCCCCGACCACGATGCCACCTGCATCCGGAAACAGCCGCGCAGCCGCAGTCATCGCCATCCAGTCGGACTCGCCATGGATGGCGCGTTGCCCCCGGATGCGGCGCGGCTCAGCGGCCGCGAAGGCGGCATTGCCCCTCATGGCCACCCTCAACCCGAACACGGCCACGATCGCAGCGAACGTCGCTCCGATGATGGTGGAGGGATCGGCATAACTCAAAAGCCGGTCTCCAGAAGGCAGGGCGTTGGCGAAGGAATGGAGCCGTGCGATCTCGCGCGAGGTGGCGATCGCGACCACAACGAAACCACCGTACACGACGCTCCAGCCGGCGAAGCGGATCGCCGTCGCACCGGCCGCCGCGAACAGGAAGACCACGCCGATCGCCGCAGCCATGAGGTAGGGCAGGGCGATGCCGATCCGGCCGAGCATCAGGCGCGCGTTCGGGCTCGCCCCGAACTTGGAAAGCCACGCTTCGACGCCGGTGAGGGCAAGGCATAAGCCCGCCATCAGCACGGCCGGCGCGAGCGTCAGCGCAATCTTATTTGCTCTCATGACCGAACGCTTGCACGCCGATCGCCATCAGCCGCTCGCGTTCCGTCTCGTTGCCCCGCAAACGGTCGGCGGCATCGATCAACAGGCCGAGCAGCAGCGCGCGCTTCTCATAGCGAAGCCCCGCCTTCGCGATCAGGCCGCCGAGCTCGATCTTCTCCCGCGTGTCCTTCTTGCGGGACTCTGTGGCGTCAGAACGGCGCATGCGTTCAGCCCTGTTCAGCCACGCCCGAAGACGCGCCAGACGCGACGCCCGCCGCCGCCTTCGTGGTTCGGCTCCCGCCTTTGCGAAACCGGCTGGCGACCTCCTCGAAGGCCGACAGCAGCGCGTCCTCGTCGATCTCGATCTCTCCCATCCCGGCCTTGAGCGCGATGCGGCCGATGCGCTCGGCTTCCCGCGTTTCAGCCTGCTTCAGCTGCTCCTGGAGCCGGGCGATTTCATCCCTGATCTGCCGCGAGGGCTTTTTCATTCCGGAAGACCTTTCCTGTCATGACTTGCGCGAAGCGCCGACAGGAAAGCCGGGGTGAGCGCGAAGCGCGACCCGGGTAATTAACGGGGTCGGCGAAGCCGACGCTTTGGAAGATCATCCCGCCGTTCCGAAGGAGCGGCTCCAAGGGCGCAGTAATACGTCGTTGACGCGACGTCCTGCTTTCCGCCCCGAATGGGCGGGCCGTTCCAGACGGACAGCATGTGCATCTGTCTTAAGGATCGCTCCAGCCGTGGCCATCACCCATTTCACGCCCCAGCTCATCGGACGCGGCGATGGCCGCAGCGCCGTGCTGGCTGCCGCCTACCGGCATTGCGCGAGGATGGAGTTCGAGGCCGAGGGCCGCACCGTCGACTATTCCAACAAGCGCGGGATGATCCACGAGGAGTTCCTGGTGCCGGCCGACGCGCCCGCCTGGCTCCGGACCATGATCGCCGATCGCTCCGTTGCGGGTGCCTCGGAGGCCTTCTGGAACAAGGTCGAGGCCTTCGAGAAGCGGGCGGATGCGCAGTTCGCCAAGGAGTTCATCATCGCGCTGCCCGTCGAGCTGACGACCGAACAAAACGTCGCGCTGATGCGCCAGTTCGTGGTCGAGCAGGTGCTGTCGCGCGGGCAAGTCGCAGATTGGGTCTATCACGACGAGCCGGGCAATCCGCATGTCCACCTCATGACGACGCTGCGGCCCCTCACCGAGGACGGATTCGGGCCAAAGCGGGTCGCGGTCGTCGCCGAAGACGGACAGCCGCTGCGCATGAAATCCGGCAAGATCGCCTATCGGCTTTGGGCCGGCGACAAGCAGGAGTTCCTCGAGCAGCGCAACGGTTGGCTCGACCTGCAGAATCAGCACCTCGCCCTGAACGGCCACGAGATTCGCGTCGATGGGCGGTCCTACGCCGAGCGCGGCATCGATGTCGTGCCGACCACCCATATCGGCGTTGCGGCCAAGGCCATCCAGCGCCGGGCGGAGCGCGAGGGACGCGATCCCGAGCTCGAACGGCTGCGTGTCTTCGACGAGAACCGGGCCGAGACGCTAAGACGAATCCAGCGTCGTCCAGAGATCGTGCTCGACATGATTTCGCGGGAAAAGAGCGTCTTCGATGAGCGGGATATCGGCAAGCTGCTGCATCGCTATGTCGACGATGGTGGAGCCTTCCAGCACTTGATGGCGCGGGTGCTGCAAAGCCCCGATGTGCTACGGCTGGAAGGCGAGTCGGTCGATTTCGCCACAGGCGCGCGGGCGCCCGCGAAATACACGACGCGCGAGCTGATCCGGCTCGAAGCGGAGATGGCGCGCCGCGCGGTCCACCTGTCGGGCAGTGCGGCTTTCGCGGTGAAGGCACCGGTCATCGCGGCCGTCTCCGCGCGGCACGCCAACCTCTCGGCCGAGCAGCGCTCCGCCATCGAGCACTTAGCGTCCGGAGAAAGGATCGCCGCGGTTGTCGGACGGGCCGGGGCGGGCAAGACCACCATGATGCGGGCCGCGCGCGATATGTGGGAGGCCGCAGGCTACCGCGTGGTTGGCGGCGCCTTGGCGGGCAAGGCGGCCGAGGGATTGGAGAAGGAGGCGGGCATCGAATCCCGCACGCTCGCCTCCTGGGAATTGCGATGGAAGAGCGGCCGTGACGGTCTCGACGATAGAACGGTTTTTGTCCTGGACGAGGCCGGCATGGTGGCGTCACGGCAGACGGCGCTGTTCGTCGAAACAGCCTCGAAAGCCGGAGCGAAGCTTGTCCTGGTCGGCGATCCGGAGCAGCTCCAGCCGATCGAAGCAGGCGCGGCGTTTCGCGCGATCGTCGAGCGCGTGGGCTATGCCGAGCTCGAGACGATCTATCGCCAGCGTCAGCAATGGATGCGCGACGCCTCGCTCGATCTTGCCCGTGGCCGGACGGCGCAGGCCCTGTCCGCCTATCGCCATCAGGGACGTGTGTTCGGCTCGGAGTTGAAGGCACAGGCGATCGACAATCTCATCGCCGATTGGAACCGCGACTACGATCCGTCCAAATCGACTTTGATCCTGGCGCATCTGCGCCTGGACGTCCGCGCGCTGAATGAGATGGCGCGGGCCAAACTCGTCGAGCGCGGTCTCGTCGAAACGGGACATGCCTTCCGGACCGAGGACGGCGAGCGCCGGTTTGCGCCCGGCGACCAGATCGTCTTCCTGAAGAACGAGGGCTCGCTCGGCGTCAAGAACGGCATGATCGGCAAGGTCGTCGAAGCCGCGCCGGCGCACCTGGTCGCCGAGATCGGTGAGGGCAAGGACCGCCGCCGCGTCGAGGTCGATCAGCGCTTCTATCGCAATATCGACCACGGCTACGCGACGACCGTGCATAAGGCGCAAGGAGCGACAGTCGACCGGGTCAAGGTGCTGGCAACGCTGTCCCTCGACAAGCACCTGACCTATGTCGCGCTGACCCGCCATCGCGAGGATGTGGCGCTCTATTACGGCCGGCGTTCGTTCCAGAAGGCCGGGGGCCTGATTCCGATCCTGTCGCAGCGGCGGGCGAAGGAGACCACCCTCGACTACGAACGCGGCTGCCTCTATCGCGATGCGCTGCGCTTCGCCGCGACCCGTGGACTGCATATCGTCAAGGTGGCGCGCACGCTCATGAGCGACCGTCTGCGCTGGACGGTTCGCCAGAAGCAGCGCCTCGCCGACGTGGCGCGGCGACTGCGTGCGCTCGGCGCAAAACTCGGTCTCGTCGATGCCCGCAAACCCACCATCAGCACCGCGCACAAGGAGGCGAAGCCCATGGTCACTGGGGTGATGACGTTCCCCAAATCCCTCATCGACACGGTCGAGGACAGGATCCTCGCCGACCCCGCCATCAAGAAGCAGTGGGAGGATGTCTCCACCCGCTTCCGCCTCGTCTTTGCCGATCCCGAGCGCGCGTTCAGGGTGACAAACATTGACGCCATGCTGAAGGACCCGGCCGCTGCAAGCTCGACGCTCGCGCGTCTTGCCGCGAGCCCGGGATCCTTCGGGGCGCTGCGCGGCAAGACCGGTCTGCTGGCGGGCAAGGCCGACAAGCAGGAGCGCCAACGCGCCGAGGCCAATGTGTCGGCGCTCAAGCGCGACGTCGAGCGCTACTTACGTCTTCGCGCCGAGGCCGAGCACAAGCATGAAGCCGAGGAACGTGCGATCCGGCATCGTGTCGCGATCGACGTCCCCGCTTTGTCGCGCGACGCGCGTCGCGTGCTCGAGCGTGTCCGGGGTGCCATCGACCGCAATGACCTGCCGAGCGCGCTCGAGTACGCGCTTGCGGACAGGATGGTGAAAGCCGAGATCGACGGTTTCAACAAGGCCATCGCCGAGCGCTTTGGCGATCGCACATTCCTGCCGAACGCAGCCAGGGAGCCCAATGGTCAAGCCTTCGAGAAGGCAGCGGCCGGCATGGATCCCGCGCGGCGCGAGCAGCTGAAAGAAGCCTGGCCGGCCATGCGTGCGGCACAGCAACTCGCAGCCCAGGAGCGCACCGCGCAGGCCCTCAAGCAGGCTGAGGCGCAGCGTCTGACCCAGAGCCAGGGACAGACCCTGAAATGAGCATTCGGCGCTCCCCCTTGGTGATCCTGGTGGCTGGCGCCGGCCTCGTCGCCGCCGTGGCGGGCGCCGGCTGGTGCGCCGGACTGCGCATCAACATGACGCCGAGCTATCCGCGCGGCCTGTGGCGGATCGCGCCGCTGGATCGGGCCGCCACCGCCGGCGATCTCGTCCTCATCTGCCCGCCGGTCACGGCCGAGTTCGAACGCGCGTTTGCGCGCGGTTACATCCGGCGCGGACTTTGCGCCGGGGGCTTAAGCCCGCTCATCAAGACCGTCGCCGCCATCGGCGGCCAACAGGTCGATGTGACTGATCAGGTCTCGATCGACGGCCGTCCGCTCCCCGATTCCGATGTCCGGCAGTCCGATGCCGCCGGCCGTCCTCTCACGCCGTTTGCCGGCGGCGTCGTTCCCGCCGGCGAGCTCTATCTCCACTCCGATTTCGCAGGCTCCTATGATTCCCGCTACTTCGGCCCGATTCCATCATCGGGCGTTCTCGGCCTCGCCCGGCCCGTGTTCACCTTCGGTCCCTAGCGCCTGGCGTGGCGTGGCGATGGTCGTCGCCGCGGCCGCAGTTGGGGCTGCCGCCTGGTGCGGTCACGCGCTCGCCCTGCCGCTTGCCTGCGCCTTCCCGACGCTGTGGGCGTTCGCGCCGTCGCGGGTGATCTCAGCGGGCGTGAGCGCGGCCTATTTCCTCGCGGCATCGCGCGGACTGCCGCAGGGCGTCGTCAATTTCTACGGCACTGATTTCGGCGTCGGGATTGCCTTATGGATCGGCGCAGCGGCCATCTTCGTCCTTGTCCACGCCGTGCTGTGGCGAAGGCGCCCGGGACGGGAGAGGGCGCTTTGCTTTGGGGTTGCGGCGCTCCTGATGAGCGTGCCGCCCTTCGGGATCGTCGGATGGGCACAACCGATCACCGCGGCAGGCATTTTGTTTCCCGGATGGGGGTGGTGGGGATTGGGCGCGACCGCGGCCATCCTGCTGACCATGACGACCAGCAACTGGCCCATCGCGGCGATGGTCGCGGCCGGCTTCTGGGCCTGGTCGGCGGCACACTGGATCGCGCCGTCGCAACCAGACGGATGGGTTGGTCTCGATACCACGCTTGGGAGCGCGCTGGGCCGGGCCCCTAGCCTCGATCAATCCCAGGCGCTTCTCCAGCGCGTGCGCGAAGCGGGCGCGGCCGGAGCGCGTGTTGTTGTGCTTCCCGAGAGTGCGGTCGGGCTATGGACGCCGACCGTGAACGGCTTCTGGATGGACGCCCTTCGCGACACCGACATCACGGTGATCGCTGGTGCGGCGATCGTCGATCGCGAAAGCTACGACAACGCCATGATGGAGATCAGCGCTGGTCGCACGCGCCGGCTCTATGGCGAGCGCATGCCGGTCCCGGTCTCGATGTGGCAACCCTGGCTCGCATGGACGGGGCAGAGCGGAGGCGCCAGGGCCACCTTCTTCGGCAATCCCGTCGTGGAGTCCGCCGGCCGGCGCGTCGCGCCGCTGATCTGTTACGAGCAGTTGCTCGTCTGGCCCGTCCTGCAGTCGATGCTCCACGCGCCCGACGTGCTTGTCGCGATCGGCAATGACTGGTGGACCGCCGGAACCAACGTCGTCGCGATTCAGCGAGCCAGCACCGAAGCCTGGGCGCGCCTGTTCGGGCTGCCGCTCGTGCTCGCGTTCAACAGCTGAAGGGATCATCATGATCGATGCCGCCACCATTCATCAATGCGCCGATCCGGGCTTGAAGCCTGCGATCGTCGAGAAATTCATCCGCGCGGTCGGGGCACCCGATCCGCTCGCCGTCACCGTCCGGACCGGAAACCGCGTCATCCTGGTGACGCCGCCAAAGACCGCGGACGCCGCCATAGAGCTGGTTCGCCGTTACGTCGGCCAGGCCATGGTCCGCGTCGGCGTGACCCAATATCCGGCCGGGCTTGGCGTCACCGACATGGCCGAGCTCAAGCCTGATCTCGTCGACGCCTGCGCCAATATCAGGATGGGGACGGCGCTGTTCGGCAAGGTCTATCGTATCGTCACGAAATGGTACGGCGCGCCGGTCGACGAGGTGTTCGGCGATGCGATCGACGCCTGGAAGACCGGCTATTTCGACGGAAAGTATGTGTTCGACGAGCCCGATCCTGGCAGCCTGCCAGCCCGTAAGGGGGCGTCGGATGCCGGCGACAAGCCCGCGGACGGTGACGCGGCGAGACCTGTGAGCCGTCCGGAAGATGGGACCAAGCAGGACAAGGAGCCGGGCGATCCGAACAGGGCCGGCATCCGGATCGATCTGACCGGCATTGGCGTCCGCAAGCCGAAATAGGCCTTCGGATTGCAACGACCTCGGCACGTAAGCCAGGGTCTGGTGGATAGGCGGCAGCGCGACCCCGTCGCCGGTAGCCCGCGCGACACTCCTAGTTGAGCCACTGCGATTCATCCGAA
Source organism: Bradyrhizobium sp. S3.7.6 (assembly GCF_054061875.1). Classification (NCBI taxonomy): domain Bacteria; kingdom Pseudomonadati; phylum Pseudomonadota; class Alphaproteobacteria; order Hyphomicrobiales; family Nitrobacteraceae; genus Bradyrhizobium; species Bradyrhizobium sp. S3.7.6. Next base: position 102,533 of record NZ_JBSSEQ010000002.1, read on the forward strand.
CGAGCGCTCGATCGTGCGGCGCACACGCACCTTGCCTGGACCGACGTGGTACTCTTTTATGACGCGGCCTTCCATTGCTCGCTCAGCCTGAGTGGAACGGTTGCGCTGGCGTAGGTAGTCGTGCCATGTGTGGAAGTGATAGCGCTCGATCCACATGTCTGGATCCGCCATGTTTCGCGCGATCGACCAGCCGTAGGCGCCGTTACGCTGCCGGATGAGCCGAAGTTCCTGCATAATGTCCCGAAACCCAGGCGAGTTTCTCTGCATAACCTGATATTCGATCTCGATCACCACAGGTCCATCGCGCCCGGTGATGGGCACCCGTACCTCTGGATCCTCGAGAAGGCTTCCCTCTTCCGCACGCGCACTCACAGGAGGCATTCGTAGCCATAGGCCAACCAGTGGCGATGCAACCATCAGTGCGGCTGCGACGAGGAGGGCAATTTCAACACCGGCGATGTCCGCCAAATGCCCCCAACCCCAGCTGCCGAGGGCCAGCCCACCTGCTGAGGCCGCCTGATAGGCAGCCAGAGATCGTGCTGCGACCCAGCGCGGCGCCGAAAGCTGTACGCCAATATTCAACAACGTCCAACAGAGGTCCACCCAGCGCCGGCCACGACCAGTCGACCAGTCCCAGTCCAGCGATCACTGGATTTCGGCTGAACGCCACAACAGCAATGCCCGTGCCCATAGCGAGCGCGCAGCAGCGCATAGCTGCTTCACCGGTCAAGTGCTTGCGCACCAGCCCGATATTTGCCGCTCCGATGACGGCTCCCACACCAAAGGCTCCTAGCATCAGACCGTATGTTGGTGCGCTACCAAGGAGGAGATCGCGCGCCACCAGCGGCAAGAGCGCGAGAATCACTCCACTGATCAAGCCCACAATGATCGTGCGGATCAACACGATCATGACCGAGGGTGAGTTCGCGATGTATCGGACGCCTAAAAGAATCGCGCGGTCGAGCCGTTCCGGCGGCAGGCGCGACCGTCCGGCCGCGCGCTTCCACAGATAGAGCGCGGCGATGAGCGGCAGATAGGACACCGCATTGAGTGCGAACGCCGCAACGGTCCCTGCAGTGGCCACAATGATGCCACCGATTGCCGGACCTACGCTTCGTGCAATGTTGTAGCTGATTCCATTCAGCGCGACGGCGGCTGGCAGAGCTTGCGCTGGCACCTGCTCGCTGACGGCCGCCTGCCAAGCGGGGCCCCACATCGCGGCGCCACAGCCCGCTGCAAAGCAGAGCGCGAGCAAGAGGTCCGGTGTGAGCAGCCCTAGCGAGGCGAGCGTCGTCAACGTAGTAGTAGCCGCCAAGGCAATGCCGAGTGAAATCAAGGCCACGATGCGTCGGTCATGCAGATCCGCAATCGCGCCCGCCGGAATTGCGATCAGCATCACTGGCAATCCCAGAGCAGTTTGCACCAGCGCGACCTTGTCCACCGATGAAGACATTTCGGTCACCCCACGCCACTCCTACTCCCTGCACCAGACTGCCGAGATTTGAGACCAGGCTGGCAATCCAGATGCGCCGGAACGTGCGGTGGCGCAGGGGAGCGGTAATGCGATCGGCCTTGGCGGAGCCGAGGGGACCTGCACGGTCTCGCGCGCCCGGCTCTGTACCATCCATCTTCGGCCGGTCTATCGGATCACCTGGAGCCGGGGCGTGACGGCTCAATGAACAAAGTGAATTATCTGGACACACGAACGGTCTGCCTTCCGGAGGCCCCCTTCGAGGCCCGACCGATTCTACCTCATCACGTATGCTACCGGTACCCGCAGCAGAATTGCACTGACGAGGACCTCTTTGGCGCCGGATTGCTGCGTGTTCGGGGGCGATTGCTTTAAGCTGAATGAGCCATATTCGACGCGCTAATGCCATGATTGGCAGGTGTCGGGCGTCACCAATCACCCGCGCGACCTCTGTCACTAGGCTTTTGGCCGCTCAGACGACACCAAGCTGGTTGAATTCGCCGCATTCTCCCCGGCTGGCGTCGAATCCCTCTTCAATCTATAAGGCACCGCAGGGCAGTACGCGCTGCCCTGGGGCTTAGAAACCCCTCGATTAGCGGTTGGTGCCGGCCGTGACGGCACCGGGATCCTCTGACCTAACGGCCGGGGGCCTGTGACGTATGTCCAGGCGCCTCGGTGCTAAAGGTCATAGGGACCGTCTAATCGCGGTTTTCTAACCCCCGGCTTGGGATCAAGGGATTATCGTCGGCGGGGGCGCACCGCGGACCAAGTCTGTGTGAGAATTGTGGCATCGAACAGTGATGATGAATCGCCCGGCGTTGGGCTCAACTGCGATTTTGAGCAGATCTTCGAGGGAATGGCACAACCTGAGCTTGAGCGCCTGGCCATCGACGCCATGCGCGAATACCGTGCCAGCGTCGCGCTTGCCGAGACGGCCCGATTGCAGCGGGTAGCCGCAGAGGCTGACACAGGCTGTTGTCCCGAACGCCGGGCGGAGCTCCAACAAATCTATGCACATGCGGAGACCGAGCATCGGGCGCGTCAGCTCGTCTTGAACAACCTGATCAACCGGCTCGGCTTCGTTCCGAAGGTCCCGGCCGGATAATCAACGCGGCAACTCGTAGACGTCACGGATCAGCGTGCACCGCGCTGTGCGTCGTGGATTCCGTCTTGTCTCACTCGGGGCGGTGCCCAATGCGAGAGTGAGTGCGGCCTACGGCCGTTCACGCTGGGCTAGATCAACTTCTTCTCCATAGCGATGCGGACGGCCTGCTGAAGATTGCTGGCGCCGAGTTTGTCGCGCGCGTTATCCAGATAGAACTGGACTGTTCGCGGCTTGATCCCAAGCAAGTCCGCGATCACGTTCATCGACTTGCCGTGTGACGACCAGCTGAGGGAGGTCGCTTCCTGCGTCGACAGCGTCACATCTCCTGTTTTGAAGGACGACCCAGACACCAGGCTGAGACGAACGTGAATGTAGGCGAGCGCCAATGCCGCGTGCATCGGATCCCATGGCGGGACCTCGACCAGCCGCCGATCAGATGCGAGCGTGATCATCGCGGTGCGGCCATAGCTTGTCCTGATCGGAACGGAAACGCCGGAGCGGATGCCGAAATCAGTTGCCTCCGAATAGAATTGCTTGATCTCGCGCGAGCTCCTGCGCGCGCCGCGCTCCTCCTCCGACCAGGCGAACATCCGCATGCTGCGCTTGGCGGTCGTCACGACAGGGTCGATGATCGTGTATCGCTTTGCAAAATAGAGGTTCAGCCATTCCGCAGGATAGTCGCTGAAAGCAACCCCATCATCAGCGTGAACATGAATGTAGGCATAGCGATCGAAACCGGAGGAGACAGTAAACTTCTTGAGCGCATTGCGAATGGAGCGCTCGTCGTTTGCCAGATCGATAGCGTCGATCAACCCCTGCAACTGCCCGTCCAACAGAAATCTCCCCGTCTTCTTATTCTTTATTCCGAGCGTCAGCGCGTTGCCGACCATGCTCGGACGAGCATCACGATGCGCTCATCCTTCTGACTAATTTCGAGTGACCTGGAATTCAACCTCCCTTACCTATTGATCTCTCCACCCACCCGATGGTCCTGCGCATAGCTCCACGCAGTTCTGATCCGGCCGCAGGCCAAACCGCGTTCTCCAAGGCTGGATTCAGTTTCTATCGCGGTTGAACGGACGCCGATTCTACATTGCTTGCGCGGTGCAGGCCAGTGCGATTTTCATGCAGATGAATCGGGAATTCGTACCTTCGGTATTGGCCGGACGCCGTGACGGGAAACGCTTTACGTTTTCGAACGGCGGGCCCGTCCAGAGTCATGAGTATCGATGTGTCCTCCATCGCTATGTTTGGTTCTCTCGCTGTTGGGAATTAGCTTACCAAGGTGCATGACGCGATCGAGGCTAGCGCAAAGCTCAATGAGGGGATCGTAGATGTCGCAGAAGCAGGACAATAATGACTATGTCATCTGGGATGATGAACTGCCTGGATGGGCGGGCGGTCTCAAAGTTATGTTTCTCATTTCTGCTGCACGAATCGATGTGCCGTCATACGTGAGGACTGCTCGTGATGGTCCTCAATTGTCCGCAGGCGCGCAGCGCATCGACGAACCGATCGCCCGCGACGTGCACGCAACCGGCGTTCTCTATTTGCAAAACGTTAATTCCTTCGATCGGAGTAACGTCCCGCGCAAGACGCTGCTTCAATGAGGATTCGCTTTCCCGTCCGCGTCCCTTAAGGCGCTCGGACAAGACTTCAACAGGTGCGGTGACATTGATGACACATAGTTGCGGATAGCGCTGACGGGCGAGGGGCACGACTGCTCGGGAGCCGTTCGCGACGACGACTATACCGCGATCGAGGTGGTCTTCGACTACCGCAGGAATCCCGTAGAAAAGCCCATGCGCGTGCCAATGCAGGGCGAACCTGCCGGCGCTGGCTCGGCGTTGAAATTCCTCAACACCAATTGATTCGTGATTCTCTCCGATGGAAGGAGGCCTGGTGATGATCCGGCGGACAAAATGAAAACTGGGATCGGACTGCAATTGTACGCGAGCATAGTCGATCAGGGTGTCCTTGCCCGCACCGCTGGGTCCAACCACGAGAACCAGATGGCCGCGCCCAAAGGTCATCGGCTCATACCGCCTCTCTGAGGAGGGTAGGGCCCCTCAACGCGAACTGAGATCGCACGACAAAATCGGCCCCGGAATGTTCTTGAACGAAAAGGGAAAGGGCATCGACGCTGTAGTCTTCACAGAGCAAGGACCCGAACACCGTATCCAAGTCCCGCCGCACTACAGGTTGGTCTTCGGCGGGAAGGCGATCGGTCAGGGTCATGTGGAAGCGAAAGCAATCGAAAACGTACGGGTAGCCCCATTGCACAAGATGGGTGGTCTCGATCTCGTTGAGCTGACTGCATAAACGCCGTTGAAACTCGACTTGGCTCAGCGGCGCTCGAAAACGGTCGAACTCTTCAACGATGCACGAGGCAAGGCCCTGCAGAGTGGGAGCCGGATTCACAGGAGCCAGCGCAAAGAAGCCACCTAGCAGATCGATTTTCAAAGGACCGATCGGGCATGAAGGCCAAGCTGCCACGAACTTGCGGAGCGCCCGCTCCAGTACCTCGACGGAACACTCCTTCTTGAGCCGGAACGGCGCCTTGAGCGTTGCGTGGAAGCCGTAGCGGCGGGGCGCTCTGGTGAGAGCGCCGCGAATTTGGTTCGTTGCGGTGGCAACGAATCCACCTGACGCCATGGGCGAGCATCCAGCGAAGGCGTCGCGCCCAAGCCAGGCCCTCGCCGCCACGGTTAGCGGGTGTTCCGGAGCCGGCGTGTAGTAGATCGCGTACCGAGGATTATCCGACATCAGATAACGGCTTCCTAGCTCACTCACAGTCAAGCGTACTTTAATTGCGGCGCGTCTCTTAAGCTGAAAGGCTTGTCAGCGGCATTACTCCTACCCTCATCGCGATTGATAAGGCGATGATCGCAGTACCGATGCTGTGCCCAAGTTGATGAGGCCGGCCAAAGTTCTTGCGGTTGGCGCCGTCGAGCGAAGCGGTGGGGTCGGATGCTGTGGGGTCGACAATTTGAAGTTTTCCGTTGAAGCACGCCGACTGCGTTACGACATTCGCGGCCAACGAAGCCTCTCTTCAATCGAGCGGCGATTAGGATGCAATGTTCGTCTGAGAAGTCGCCGCATGATTCGTCCGCGATGCCCATTTCCTATGTTTCCGGTTAGATTCTATCAGCAATCAACAGCGCATGAGAGACAGTGCCATTACAGATCGTGTCACTGTGACGCATTCGTACCGATGATTCTCCAATCAGTCGTGACATCTTCGAATTGAGAGGCGATATCGATATGCCAGATCCTAGTCTCATTTGCCGCTGAGCGACTGCTCCTCGGGGTCGAGTAACTGCCTCAACCTGATTGAGGCAGGCTGCACTTCCAGCGGGTAGGCTGTCGATCGAGTCGAGCAATTCGATCGTTCCAGCGGTTTGAGTGTGTCGCGATGATCTTTCTGGTCGAGCGCCGCAAGCTCCTCTGTCGGGACACGCTATGCTGTGGACGGCTCCTCCGGGCACGAGAGTGCCAAGGAGCGGGCGCTGTTTGAGGCTCCCCCAATTCGGAGGAGCAGCCTATGCTGAGGCTTAAATTTCAATCGGATAGCAATTCTTCATAGCTTGCGGCTAGGCGGTGTCGCGCGTTTTTGTCGATTTCCTTGCAGGAATTTGTAGAGAACCGGTCGAGTTCCTTCATCTAGCCATAGCTAAGCTAGTAGCTACTTTCCGGCGCAAAAATCGCGGTTCTGAAGGGCGCGATCAACCATGCAGACAATAAGAAGCCCTGCCGGGGGCGGCGGGGCGATGTGAGGCCAAGATTGCGCTGGAAGTGGACTACCTTTGGAGTGACTGCTGTTCCATCACGCGACCGATGCTGATGAGGTTGTCTGCGACAACGCCGAGCCCGACCCAGCGCTTCATTCCGGCGCTGGCTTTGTAGCGGCAGCGATCGAGCCCGTGCCGCCGTTTGGCGACGCTGATGCGCCCCTCGCATCCGGTCCGCCATCTCTGGCCGTTGCGGAACCAACGCTTCTTCTGCTCGCGCTTGCGGGCGACGCTCTTGGTGGAACGATTGGGGATGCAGACGCGCTTGACGCCGCTCGCCTTCGCGGCGGCTTCATTCCTGGCGGAATAGAACCCGGCATCTGCCGCGACCAGACGTGGCGTGCGACCGAGCTTGGCTTGGTGGATTTCGATGGCCGGGATCAAGAGGTCCGAATCGCTCGGCCGCCGATCGTAGACTTCGTAGTCGATCACGATCTGGTTTTCGGCTTCCTGCAGCTTGACCATCTTGCCGAACTCGTTGGGCTTGCCGGCCTTGCCCTTGCGAATGATCCCCGTCGAGGGCTCGAGCTTGTCCTCTGTCCGCGTGTTGCCGTGGAAGATGCGTTGCCGGGTCTGCCGCATCACCTGCCGCACCAGCGGCATCATCGCTTCCAGCTCCTGCCGCAAGCCTTGCAGCGCCAGCCGTTTCAAGATGCCCCTGGCCCGCTTCACGCCGGTGGATATCTCATGGGAGAAGCGCTTCGCTTGACCCACCACTCGGCTCGTTGAGTTCAATAACTTACGGTAGCCTTGCTTGAGCCTCTCGTGATTGAGCGGTCCTTTGGCACGCGCAATCCGCGAGATATCGAGCAGCCGCAGTTTTACGCTTCGCGTTTGGTCGCGCAGCTTGGTTCCGGCCGCGCCCGCGATCTCGGTGACCTTCTTCATGGTGCGGATCAGCACCCTAACCCCGTCACCCAGCAACGTGCTGTCGGTCGGGTAATGGATGTTGGTCTCCACCACCGTCGTATCCAGACGCATTCTGCGTCCCTGCGTCACCCCTTGTTGCTGCGCGATTTGCACGATCCGGTCGTGGATCTGTCTGATTGTCTCCGGATCCACAGCCAGGCCCCAGCGCCCCATCGTCTTGGCGTCCGGCATCTTGCCGCCGCCCACACGGGTGAAGTCGCGATACACCAGATTGGCGCGCACTTCGCGTTCCAGCACGTGATAGCTCCAGTTGCGAACATGCTTGAGGATCAACAACCGCAACACCACCTCGGCCGGCGCGCCCAGCCGACCACGACTGCGGCTCTTGGGACGTCGTCTCGCCAGCGCCTCGTACACCGCACCGACGATCTGTTCATCCGCCAGAACCCGGTCAGCATGGGTCATCCAACCTTCGCGAAGATCGCTCACCTCCCCGGCGATCAAGCCGTCGCCGAAGCTCAGTTGCGCTCTGCGCATCTCAATCACGTTTCTTCCTCTCCCGCGGCGCCGCATCAGGGCGCAACAGGTCGTGATTGAACTCGCAGATCGCCTCGATCGCGTCTTTCAGCTTCTGGTAATTCTCCAGCCAGCGGCGCACCTCGGCAACGCGCTCACGCCGCACACTGAACTGGCGCACGCGTCCACCCGCATAGCTCACCGTCAGGACATGCACCTGGTGCCCTTCGCCGCGCGCGCATTTCGGGCAGCCGCTCTTGTGACGAACGGTGCGCTCCAGCAACGAACCGCGCAGCAGTTCGCCGGTGACCGGCAGCTTGCCGACAAGCTTCTCACGCGTTTGAAGGGCTCGCTTACGAATCATTCATAAGAAGGAATCAATACTGCCGCTTCAAGTCAGCGCCAATCCGTTCGACCTTGCAGTTTTCGCTACACCAAGCGATTCTGGCTGCCTCACAAGGCCGCCGAATTTTGCGCCGGAAAGTAGCTAGGGCGTCCTTCGTTGAAAAAGCCGGCTTACTCGTAATGTCAGTATTTAGGGGCATTAGTTAGCTAGCTAGATCGTCCGCATTCTTGCAACGCATGTTGAACCACTGCGAGAGGTGCCGCCCGTATTGTTCTCCGGTACCGACGGTAACTTATCGTCCATCCTCGAAACCTTATCAGCGGTAGACGCTGGGAAAGACCATGTCCTGGTCGACGAGGACGTTGAACATATAGCCCGGTCGAATCTCCAGTGTGGGCTGGACGTTCAGGTTCTTGCCGATCGTCTGTTCGGCGACTCGGCCAAACGTCTCGGCAAAGCTGTTTCGTGCGGCGTCAGACGGTGTCTGCCGATACCCATACGGCGAACTCGCCGGCACGGACATATTGATGCCCGCGCCGATCGCGGCAATCAGGATCGCGGAGCCGAATACCTGGAAATAATGATTATCAACTTGATCATTGAAGCCACCATAGCCTTCCGCGTCCGTGCCTGCCATGCCTCCGATCTGCAACGTCGAGCCGTTCGGGAAGATGATGTCAGTCCAGACGACAAGGATGCGGCTTTGCCCGAATGAAATCTTGGAATCGTACCGTCCCAAGAGTTTGGCGCCCTGCGGGATCAGCAGCTGGTGGCCTGTGGCGCTGTCATAGACGTCCTGGCTGACCTGGGCGGTGATGCGACCGGGAAGATCGGAATTGATGCCGGTGATCAGCGTCGCTGGAATGACGGAGCCGCGTTTCAGTTCGTAGGCGGATGTCGGCGCAACCACCTTGTTGGGAAGATAGCCGAGCTTCTTGAGGTCCGCGTTGAAGAAATCCTCTTTCGCCATTTGACCGTTCGGATCGATGCTCTGCGTACTGAGGCCGGCGCGAAGCGCCGCCGCATAAAGGTCGGAGGCACCGCCTGTAAGACCTGGTGTTGTCGTTTTCGATGGTGCTGCATTGCTCATCGGTGCGCTCGATGTTTGCAGCTTGCCGAGATTGATGGCGAGCGGGGAGTCATAGGCCGCATCGTTCGCCTGCACGCGGGCCATGCGCTCGCGCTGCTGCTCCCGGAGATATTGCTCATGTGCCTCCCGCTCGAGGCGCGCCCGCCACAGCGCTTCGGATTCGAGTTGCGAGCCGGTGGGTGCCTCGGTGTGTTGACGGCCGGAAAAAGGATTGTTTGCCGGCTTTTGGGTTTCGGACTGCGCCGGCGCTGGCTGGAATGTCTGTGCCTCCTGTTGGTCGCCGATGATGCCGTTGGAAACTCCCTTCTTGAGTTGATCCGCATAGGTCGAAGCTGAGTTGGAAGAGGCAGTGTCGATGCCGGCCTCGCGACGGAGTCCGCGCGACGTCAGGCCGTAGAAGATGACGGCGAAGAACACGATCACCAGCACGATGGCGACGATGATCGGCAGCCGGTTCAGGCGACGGATTCCTCTGCCTTCCGCTTCATCCGGAGCGCCGCCAAGCTTCAGGGATTGCGCCATATGACCCCCTTACCCGCGCTGCATGACGGAGAGCGGGCTGGCCGGCGATGCTCCAGCGGCGGTTGCGCTATACGCGCGGCCGAGCTCGACACTGCCGGTCGACAAGCGTGCCAGGACCTGGCCGTTGTAGGACTCGATCACATAGGCGAGTGGAATGGTCTTCTCGCCCTTGGTCTTCTGATCGGTCGCAACCGCATATCCCCAGCTCTTGAGCGACGTCTCCAGCGCCTGGCCGAAGGGCGTGCCGTCGGGCTTCAGGATGATCGTGCCAGAGCCGGGCCCGACCTGTTCGGCGAATTTCGTCACCATGTCGCCGGCGATCGCAGAAGCCGCGGGTCCGGACAGATCGGCCGGCGCCGAGCTCGCCACCAGAGCGCCGCCGCCGATCGACGCGCAGCCGGCGAGCGGCAGGCCGAGCACGGAGAGAAGGACGAGCCGAGGCATCGAGGAGACCTGCCGCATGATCAGCCTCCCCTCCGAATCGTCACCTTGTCCTGGTTCCAAAAGCCAACGCCGGAGACCAGAATGGCGGTGTCGATCTGATAGTCGACCACCATCATATCGCCCTTCAGCCGGTAGTTGACGATGCGGTTCTGACCACCCGACTCCACGAAGAGAACAGGCGCATCCTGCCCAGAGAGCGCCGACGGAAACTGGATGTAGGTCTTCACGCCATCGCTGTAGACGCGCGTGGGCCGCCAGGACGCGCTGCCGCTCACGCTATAGGCGAAGCTCAACTGCTCGGCGGGAACACCGGTGCCCGGAATCACCTCAGTGCCAATACGCGCGTTGACGTCCGCGAGCCGGCTGCCGACATCCGCCGGATATTCGAAGCCGACGCGCGCCATGTATTGGGTCGCATTGGACTTGAGCTGGATATGATAGGTCCGCCGCGAGGTCGTCACCACCATCGAGGTGACGAGTCCTGGCTCCGACGGTTTGACGATCAGGTGGATGGCCTGTCCGCCGACCGCTCCAGACGTCGCCGGTTCGACCTTCCAGCGTACGGTGTCGCCAACCAGCACGTCGCGCACGACCTCACCGGCCTCGAGCTCGATGTCGCAGACCTCGAGCGGCGAGCAGACGACGGAGGGCTGGACCTCACCGAACAGGAAGACGACCTTGCCGTCCACTCCGCGCGTCACAAGGCCGGTCGATCCGCGCCACTGGCTCGAGATGCTCGTGCCCTTTCGCTCCTTGGCGTTCATCGCCTGCGCGTGCGCGCTGACATCGGCAAGCAGCAAGCCGAAGGCGGATGCCCCTAGAACAATGCATGTATGAAGTCTGATCATGTTTGGGTGCATCGGTGTCCCCGCCCCTTTCATAGTTGCGCCGTCCAGTCGAAATCACGCAGGTAGAGGCCGATCGGATTGAGCCGGATGGTCTGCTCGTCCTGGGGTGGAGTCAGCGTGACGGTGGCGATGCCGCGAAAGCGGTGCTCGCCGGTTTCCTTTCCTTTTCTGTCACGCTCGAATTCGGTCCAGTCGATCTGATAGGACTGGTTGGATAGAGCGACGATGTTGTTGACCTCGACGCCGACCGTCAGCGTCTTGGCTCGCTCGAACGGCGAGTTGCTCCGAAACCAGTCATTGATCTTTTGCGTGGCGGGATCGGAGGTCCGCAGCAGTGCATAGGTCCGATCGATATATTGCTTCTGCACGACCGCATCGGGCGTCACCGATCGGAAGTTCGAGACGAAGCTGCCGAGCGTCGCGCGCACCACCCGCGGATCCGCATATTCGATCTGCTGCGGATAGCCTGCGCTCGCGGCGGTGCCGAGCTTGTCGACCTCGACGATGTACGGCACCAGCTTGACCCGCGTGCTCTGGAACAGCGCATAGGCAAAGCCGATCACGGCCATCACCATGGCGATCAGGCCGATGGTGCGCCACGTCGCGGCCGCCTTCACATATGAGCCGTAGCGCTCGTTCCATTCCTGACGGGCGGCGAGATAGGGATTGTCGGGCGGATTACGCGCGGCCATTTGAGAAAGTCTTTCCATTCTTCATCTGTCGGGTTGAATCGGCTCAAGTCTTTCCAGTCGATTGTTGCTGCGAGCGCCGCTGGTCGAGCTTGGCGTTGGCGAGGCCGAGCGTCGACGTGCCAAAGGAGCCGGGCGCGCCGATCGCCTGGTCGCGCGCGGCGGAGGCGAGCGCGCCGCCCGCCGTGCCGATGCCTTGCGTCATGGCCTTGAGGGCGGCTGCGCCAAACGAGGCGCCGTCGGCACGCGCGGCACTGAACCCGGCTGCGCCCGCCCTTGCGCCTCCCATGGCGAGGGTGGCGCCGCCGGCCGCGAAGCTCGCCGCCTGTCCCGCATGCTTCACCACTTCCATGCCGCTGCCGACCGAGACGCCCTGCACGACGCCTTGCACGATGTTCGGCACATAGATCGAGATGATGAAGACGACGACGGAGATGCCACCGATCGCAAGTGTCCCGACGAAGGCGTCGTTGCCGGTGCCCGTCTGGTTGGCGAGGTTCAGCAAGGCGTCGGAACCGATCTTGGCGATCATCACCAGCGCCATGAGCTTCATCCCGACACTGAAGGCATAGACGAGGTAGCGGATCGCAAAGTCCTTGGTGAAGGACGAGCCGCCGAGACCGAGCATGATCATGCCGGCGAGCAGACCGACATACATCTCGACCATTACCGCCACGAAGATCGCCGCGACCAGCGAGAACGAGATCACCACGATCACCATGGCGAACACCGAGGCGATCGCGAGCGCGTTATCCTGGAAAAGGCCGAACTGCGCGTTCTGCGACATCGCGGAGGCGACCTTGAGACCCGCATTGAACACATCCGCCGGCGACGCCGAGCCGCCGCCTGCGCCGATCTGGTAAAGGCTGTCGACGACCGCCTTGGCGAAGTTCGGTCCCTGGTCGAGCACGAAGGCGAAGAAGCCGATAAACATGATCCGCCGCACCATCTCGGCGAACCACGCATCGAGAGTCGCGGTCTGAATCGCGAGCCACACCGCGGCGAGGCCGACCTCGATGCCAGCGAGGATCCAGAACAACGACTTGGCCGCCTGCATGACGGTCGTCTGCCAGCCCTTCGCGGCCGTCGTCACCGAATTCTCCAGCGTCGTGAGAACGCTGCCGTCCTGCTGCGCGAAGGCAGGATGCGCGACGACGACGATGCCGATCGCAACGATCAGAACGAGCCCCGGTTTAATCCCACGCACCCCCTGCCCCCTATCCTACCAACGCGGTTTCATCTGCTGGCCGCCGGACGTCTTGTAGTCCTGCGGAGGTTTGAAGAAGTCGCTGGCGCGCGAGGCAGTCCCTTGTGCCGGCACCGGCGCGCGCGGCGCGAAGAACAGCCAGGCCCCTGCGGCGCAGGCGCTGATCGCGATCACGACGATGATGATCGTGGACGGTCTCACCAACGCGGCTCCATGGTCTGGCCGCCGGAGGTGGCTGGCGTGGTCGCGTTGAAGAATTGCTCGCGCCGCGCCTGCGACAGATCCTTGTTGGCCTCCGACGATTGGAACCAGGTCGCCATCATCGTCGTCTGCTGCGCGACGAGACCCCTTAGCTTCTGCATCTGGCCGACCTCCTGCGCGGCGATCTCATGGCCGACCTGCAGGGCCTTCATCTGTCCGTCGGCGCTCTCGGAGGCTGTCTGGAGTTGCGCCATTGTTGAGTTCTCGGTCGCAAATTGCTGCGAGGTCAAACCCGCCGCCTGCAGCGTGCTCGAGATCGTATCGCGGTTCGTCGTCGACCAGGTCTGATAAGTCGACGCGAAGCTCGCGCCGTTCGGCAGATTGGTCTTGAACTGCGTGTAGCTCTGGAAGCGTTGCTTGAGCACGTCATCGATGTTGCCCATCGAGAAGGCCATGCCCTGGCCCTGATTGACGATGTTCTGCAGCTGCTTGAGATCGTTCTCGGCCTGTCCCCAGACATGTGACGGCAACTGCGCCGTGTTCTGCAGCATGTTCTGGTAAATCCTCAACTGATTTTGAATCTGCTGAGCGAGCTGCGAAATCTGCGTGATCTGATTGTTGATCTGTTGAGCGGATTGACCAGCGAGCTGGACCAACTGTCCGTTATTAAGAAGCTGTGTGAGCTCAGTGGCGCCGCCGGCGGCCGCGCCGGCGAGCGCCGGACGGATCGATGCCGAAGCAACGATCATGGCAACAATGAGCATCTTACACGTCGGCGAGAAGTGCTTTGGCATGGACGATCCCCCTTTCCTTGAGCCAGAGAACAGGCCAATCTACCTCGGCAGTCTTCAGCGCCAGGATGCGCTTCAGGTCTTCCTTGCCGGACGCACCGACGAAGGAGAGCGCGACGGGGCCGAGCGCCATGTTGAAGAGACGGCGGCCCTCCGGCGAAGCGACGTAGTATTCGCGCTTGGGAACAGCAGTCGCAACGATCTCGATCTGACGTTCGTTGAAGCCGATGCGCTCATAGAACTCGCGCGTGCCCGACTCGCGCGCCGCGCCGTTCGGCAGGCAGATCTTCGTCGGGCAGCTTTCCTTCAGCACATCGATGATGCCGGAGCGCTCGGCGTCCGAGATCGACTGCGTCGCGAGCAGCACCGCGCAATTGGCTTTACGCAGGACCTTCAACCACTCGCGAATCTTGTCCCGGAAGACAGGATGGCCGAGCATGAGCCAGGCCTCATCGAGGATAATGAGGCTGGGCGCGCCGGTCAGCCGCTTTTCGATTCGCCGGAACAAATAGGTCAGGACCGGGACGAGGTTGCGCTCGCCCATGTTCATCAGCTGCTCGATCTCGAAGGTCTGGAAGGAACCGAGCAGCAAGCCGTCCCTCTCCGCATCGAGCAATTGGCCCATCGGACCGTCGACCGTGTAGTGGTGCAGCGCATCCTTGATCTCGCGCAGCTGCACGCCCGACACGAAATCAGATAAAGATCGCCCACGCGCCTCGGCCATGAGGCCGACCTGCCGCGAGATAGCGTTGCGATGATCAGGCGTGATCAAGACACCTTGCACGGCAACCAGCGTTTCGATCCATTCGGACGCCCAGGCGCGATCGGTGTCGGTCGACAAGTCCGACAACGGACAGAAGGCAAGCGCTGCCGCGCCGTCCACCTCATCACCGCCGATCTCGTAATGGTCGCCGCCGGCGGCCAGCGTCACCGGCATCATCGAGCGGCCCTTGTCGAAGGCGAAGATCTGCGCGCCGGCATAACGCCGAAACTGCGCTGCGATCAGCGCGAGCAACGTCGATTTGCCCGAACCAGTCGGACCGAACACCAACGTATGGCCGACGTCGTCGACATGCAGGTTCAGCCGGAAGGGTGTGGAGCCGGAGGCGACCTGCATCAGCGGCGGCGAGCCCGGCGGATAGAACGGGCATGGCGCGGTCGGATTGCCCGACCAGACGGAGTTGAGCGGGATCAGGTCCGCGAGATTGCGCGTGTTGACCAGCGGCTCGCGGATATTGGCGTACCAATTGCCCGGCAGGCTGCCGAGGAAGGCTTCCGTCGCGTTAAGCGTTTCGATGCGCGCGCCAAAACCTTCGGCCTGGATCAGGCGACGGACTGCCTCCGCCTTCTCCTGTAGGCGCGCGCTGCTCTCGTCGAACAGGACGATGACCGGCGTGTAATAGCCATAGGCGACGAGTTGCGAAGAGGCTTCCGCGATCGCATCCTCGGTCTCGGCCACCATGGCCGCCGCATCCTGATCGATCGAGCGGCTTTGTGTCTGAAAGAGTTGGTCGATGAAGGGGCGCACCTTCTGCTGCCACTTCTTACGGGTGCGCTCGAGCTTCTGCCGGGCGTTCTGATCGTCAAGGAACAAGAAGCGCGACGACCAGCGATAGGTCAGCGGCATCAGATCGAGCGAATTGAGGATTCCCGGCCAGCTCTCGGCGGGAAAACCGTCGATCGCCACGACGCCGAGAAAGCGGTTCTCGACCATGGGCGAGAGACCGTGTTGAAGCTCGGCGGTCGCCAGCCAGTCCAGATACATCGGAATGTCGGGCAAGCGAATCGGGTGGTTCTCGCCCGTGATGCAGAAGCGGATGAACTGGAACAGTTCATCGTAACGCGACGTGCGCGTGCCCTCGCGCTCTTCGACTTCGCGCGTTTCCATGCGCCGGATGGACAGGACGCTGGCGAGATATTGCTCGACCTCGCGGATCGAGGTGCGGAAACTGTCGATCGCGGTGTCGGCATAGGACGCTGACCGGCTTTCGACGTCGGAGTAGATGTAGCGGGCGAGTCCAGCGCGCCGGCGTTCCGGCGGCCGCCAGGTCAGGATGATGGCGTGCCGGCTCTCATAATGTCCCCGCTCCTGCTCGAAGCGGCTGCGACGCTCATCGTCAATGGCGCGTGTCACCGGATCGGGAAAGTAACAGTCCTGCCGCGCCGGATAGTCCGTTGTCGGCACGCGTACAGCCTCGACCTGGATCATCCAGCCGGAGCCGAGACGCGCGAGGATGGTGTTGATCTGGCGTGAGACCTCGTTGCGCTCGGCGTCGGTCGAGCTCTCGGAGTCCGGGCCCGCAAAATACCAACCCGCCATCAGCGAGCCGTCCTTCAACAGCAGGATGCCGTTCGCGACCAGCCCGGCGTAAGGCACGAGATCGGCGAAGGATGGGCCGGAGTGACGGAAGGAGCGCAGTGCAGCCATGAGCGGACCTCAGTAGCGACGCCAGGGCGTTGAGGTCGCCCGGTATTGAGGCCGATAGGAGATATGACGAGCGTAGACCCGCCGCATCATCGGGTCGGCCTTCGCCATCATCCGCAGCGCCGCCACGACAACGATCCAGATCGCCGCGCCGAGGATTGCTGCGTACCAGGTGAGCACGACGAAGATCAGGATGACGGCGGCAAGGCCGGTCAGCAGCACGAGCTCGCGATCGGCGCCGAACAGCAGGTTCGGCCGCGACAGCGCGCGATGGATGCGGTTGCGTCTGAGATTGGCACCGACCTCAGCCATGACCGGGGTCCCCTGCCCTATCGGCGATGGGCATCGCGACATCGCCGATCGAGGCGCCGCTTGCACCAAACAAGGCGACGATCTGTGTGGCGCCGAGGAGAATGCCGGCGACCAGCACGACATACATGAGGCGTCGCGCGAAATCGTTGAGTTCGCCGCCGAAGATCAACATGCCGCCGGCAACCGCGACAGCTGCAAGCGCGATGAAGCCAGCCACGGGACCCGTGATCGATTGCTGGATCTGCTGAAGCGGGCTCTCCCAAGGAAGATTGCCGCCGCCGCTGGTCGATGCAAAAACTGGATCCAACATCACGAGTGCGAGCAGCAGGCCGCCGGCACCTACGATCATCATGCGGTTAAGCGACATGGCGCTCCTCCTTGGGGGCATAGGATTGGGTTTGGTATTGGCCCGCCGAGAAGCTCTCGACGTGGAGCACGTCGCGGACCTGGCGGCCGCGATCCGTTCGTTCGATCGAGACGATCAGATCGACCGCCTCGCCGATGACCTCGCGCATGGGCTGTTGACTAACTTCGGCCGTGAGCTGCTCCAGACGGCGCAGCGCCGAAATGGCGCTATTGGCGTGGATGGTGGTGATGCCGCCGGGATGGCCCGTGTTCCAGGCCTTGAGCAGCGTGAGCGCCGCGCCGTCGCGCACTTCTCCGACGATGATGCGATCGGGTCGTAGCCGCATGGTACTCTTGAGCAGACGCGCCATGTCGACTGTGCCGCTCGTATGAAGCGAGACGGCGTTTTCGGCCGCGCACTGGATCTCGGCCGTGTCTTCGAGAATGACCAGGCGGTGCTCAGGCGCGTGCGCCACGATCGCCGCGATCACGGCATTGGCGAGTGTGGTCTTACCTGAGCCCGTCCCGCCGGACACGACAATGTTCAGGCGCGATCCGATGGCGTTGCGGATGACCGCAAGTTGATCGGCCGTCATCACGTCCTGCGTCACGTAATCCTCGAGATCGAACAGACGCGAAGCGCGCTTTCGAATCGTGAAGGTGGGGGCGCCGACGACAGGCGGTAGCAAACCTTCGAAACGATGACCGCCGATCGGCAGTTCCCCTGAAATGATCGGGCGCTCGTCGTCGGCTTCGGATTGCAGCGCGTGGGCGACGCTGCCGATGATGATCTCGGCGGTCGCCCCAAGCATGGTTCCGGCAGCTGTCATCCCTTGGCCTAGTCGTTCAATGAACAACCGGCCATCAGGATTGAGCATGACTTCGACGACCGCCGGATCATCGAGCGCGGCGCAGATCTGGTCGCCAAGGGCGTCCTGGAGTTTGCGGACAAGCCGCGGATGCGAACGAAGTTCGGCCATAGCAATCGCCCGCCGCTCACGCAGCGGTGCACTGAAGGCGGCGCAGGTCGGATCGATAGCCAGGCGGATGGACCCGGTCGAAGCTCGCCTGGTCGGCCGGCAGGACGCCGGCGACGCTCATGGTGTCGCCGATGTGCTCCACGCTGCCGAGTCGCCTCATCGGCCAGCCCGCCCGTTGCAGGATGCCTTTGACCCGCAGATTCGCCGCCGTGGCGATCTCGCCCAAGCCATTCGACATCGACCACTCGATCATCCTCTCGAAGATCGTCAGCGTGGCATCGTGCAGGAACCGGCCTCCCCTACCCTCGCCCCGCCTGTCGACGCAAAAGCGCGAACTCACGACCATGGTGGATTTGGCCCGAAGCCGGCCGCCCGGGAGCAGTTGCGGGAAGGTCCGCGACAGCATGGTTGGGCCTGTGGTCGGAAGCAGGCGGGGACAGCCGGCGACGGCGCCGCGGTCCGTCTCCGCCAGGATGGTCAGGTCGAGTGCGTCGTATTCGTCGCGTTCGCGGCCCTGCTCGATCTTGACCTGCCAGCTGAGCCGGCCGGCGAACACCCGGGCGCGCAACCGATGCATCCCATCAAGCAGAGACCCCGATCCGCTATGTTCGTTCGAATCAATCGCAATTGCCCGCATTCGCCGAATCCCCCGTTGCGTCCAAGTGAACGGAGGCAAGTCAACACAGACGGGCGATCTTCATCCTCTGTAGGATTAACGGGGGGGGGGGGGGCGGCGAGCCCGCTGAGCCGGGGTGAGTCGAGAGTGCGTCGCCCAAAAAGGCTCGCTCGCCCGCAAAATCGGCCGTCGAAACCGGCCTCCCGGATGTAGGATTAACGGGGTGCTGAACTGCCATCGCGACATTGTTGGCGCGAGCAATAACCCCTCGAAATGATTGCGCGATTCCGAACGAATCACGGCGCGGCGCGGCGTGGCGGCGAACGGTCGTTAAGTATCTGTTAACCTTAAAGGACTGGACGGAAGGTGAGAATCGTGACGTAGTTTAGCGGGCAAATGGCGACAAACCGCCTGTTGACCGACAACGAAGGAATGAATCGGCAATGTCTGCGCAGGCCCTGACAAGTGTGCAAAGCGAAGACCCGGCGGACAAGATTGTCCGGCACGCCGGAATGCTTTCCGAACATCTGCAAGCCAGGCGCCAGCAGATGTATCCCCCAGATGCTCAGAAGAGCCTTCGGCATTTCATGACTCATGAGGTCTCGAAGCTGACGTCGATCCCGGAGTCGACGCTAAAGCTGATGTCAAACGAGGGCAAAGGGCCTCTCCCCGCCCGACTGGAAAATAATCATCGCGCTTACACGCTCGCTCAGATCAACGAGCTTCGCGAGCTTTTCGCTGCTCAGCGGCCGGGAGAGGTGTTGAGGTTTTTGCCGCATCGCCGGCCGGGTGAACATCTGCAGGTGCTGGCGGTGGCGAATTTCAAAGGCGGAAGCGCCAAGACCACGACAAGCGCGCATCTGGCCCACTATCTCGCTCTCCACGGCTATCGTGTCCTTGCCATCGACCTCGACCCTCAAGCTTCATTGTCGGCGATGTTCGGCGCCCAGCCGGAGATCGACGTGCAACAGAATGAGACGATCTACGCCGCGTTGCGTTACGACGATGAGCGCCGGCCGATCGAAGAGATCATCCGCCCGACGTACTTCACTGGGATCGACCTCATCCCGGGAAATATCGAGGTCATGGAATATGAGCACGAGACTCCACGGTTCCTGTCGAAACAACAGTCGCGTTCGGACAGTATTTTCTTCGAGCGCCTACGTCTGGCTTTGGCAGAGGTCGAAGACGCCTATGACGTGGTCATTCTGGACACTCCCCCATCCCTCGGCTTCCTGACCCTTGGCGCCATCTATGCGGCGACTGGCCTCCTCGTGACCGTACACCCCGCGATGCTGGATGTGATGTCGATGAGCCAGTTTCTGCTCATGATGGGTGATCTCATATCGGTGATCCGAGACGCCGGTGCGACGATGAAGCAGGACTTCCTGCGCTACGTCGTGACGCGGCACGACCCGTTCGACCAGTCCCAGGTCCGCGTCGTCACTATGCTTCGACACCTCTTCGCCGAAGATGTGCTTACAGCCACCGCGATAGCGAGCTCAGCAATCGAAACCGCCGGGCTGGCGAAGCGGACGCTTTACGAACTGGAGCCTGGCAATATCTCGGCGGCGACCGCCAAGCGGGCGCGGGAGTCTATTGATGCGGTGAACGACCAGGTCCTCGCACTGATAGCCGAATCCTGGGGGCGCACATGACGAGCAAGCGTCGATCAATTCTGGCCAACTTTGGGTCTTTCTCGGATCCGGAAGCAAAGAGCGCCGATCCTTCAGCCGCCCTGCCCTCAAGGGTGGATGCGCCGGTCCAAGCGCCGGCACGGGTCGGCGCCGGCGTCATTGGAGCCACCCAACGATCGCTGGCCGAGCTGCGCGAGGAGCGCGATAGGCTCCAGGCGCTCGTGGATGCGGGAGGCGGTTCGGAACTTGATCCTGCGTTGATCGACCCCTCGCCGTTCCCGGACCGGCTTCCGGACGACAGCAACGCTGATTTCGACGCGCTGAAAAAGCTGATTTCGGAGGAAGGCCAAAAGGTCCCGATCCAGGTGCGGCGCCACCCGGACGCGGCTGATCGGTATCAGGTCGTCTACGGGCATCGACGCTGGCGTGCTGCGTTGGATCTCGGCACCAAGGTGAAGGCCACGATTGTTGCGCTGTCAGATAGCGAACTCGTCGTTGCGCAGGGTATCGAGAACGCGGCTCGTCAGGACCTCAGTTGGATCGAACGCGCGCTGTTCGTTTGGCGCATGGACGAAGCCGGCATCAAGGCCCGCGATATCCGTGCCGCCCTATCGATCGACGATCCTGAGCTTGCTCGCCTACGGACTGTCTGTCGTGCGCTTCCGGTTGACGTCATCGAGGCTATCGGCCGCGCCGGGAAGGTGGGACGTCCGCGATGGGTCGTGCTAGCGGCGGCCGTGGGAGAGGATCCGTCCGCGCTTGTCCGGGTGCGGGCAACCTTGTCAGCTGACAAGGTTTCGACTTTGCCCTCGGACGATCGATTCAAGCTTGTCCTCGGGGCAGTGAAGAAGTCGGCCATGCGATCTCATAGCGAGATGGAGCTGCGGTCCCCGTCCGGGCAGGTCGTTGGCAAGGCGACATTCGCAAATGGCGCCATCAAGCTTGCGGTCTCGGACCAACATGCGACCGGCTTCAGCGCCTTCCTGGAGGAAGAGTTGCCAAGCCTGGTGAAGAGGTTTTTTGCCCGCGAGGGCAATGAGTAAGTTTTCGTCGTGCGGCCAAACCTTGTCAGCTGACAAGGTTTGGCCGCACGACGGGAAGGGCGGAGGCCTCGGCCAAAGCCAGACGATAGCGCAACAAACACAGAGGTAGCATGCGGTAAAAAGAAAGGCCCCCGAAACAGTGTCCCGGAAGCCTTCCTCGTTCGTTTGGCGACAACGAGAATCCCACTTCCGCGAATCACAGTCAAGAGCCTCGTCGAGGCATTTGGACACCGTTTTGGTGAGCGCTTTCGCTTTGCCTAAAAGCTGAAGGGCACAACCATGACGCAACCAATAGCAACGACGCCCTTTGGGCGGCGGCCGATGACGCTTGGCATGATTTCAAGCCAGATGGCCGCGAAGAACGGGAAGCCGGAGACGGCCATCGTTCACAAGTGGCACGTCTTCCAGCACATCAAGGAGGCGCGCCAAGTTCTCGGCGCCACCGATCGTGCGCTCGCGATCCTGCACGCGCTCTTGTCGTTCCATCCCGAGACTGCGCTGGAAGCAGAAAGTGAGTTGATTGTCTGGCCGTCCAACGAGCAGTTGATGGCGCGTGCCAACGGGATGCCGCCGACGACCTTGCGCCGGCATCTGGCGGTCCTTGTCGATTGCGGCCTGATCATCCGCAGGGACAGCCCGAACGGGAAGCGCTTTGCCCGGAAAGGGCGAGGTGGGGAGATCGAGCAGGCCTACGGCTTCGACCTGGCGCCGATCGTGGCGAGGGCTGAGGAATACAAATCCCTCGCCGGGGCGGTGTACGCCGAGAAGAAGGCCTTCCGGGTCGCCAAAGAGCGGCTCACCATCCTGCGCCGGGATATCGTGAAGATGATCGAAGCGGGGATCGATGAGGGCGTCCCGGCGGACTGGAGGCGGTTTCAGCAGGCCTACCAGGAGATCGTAGGGCGGATTCCAAGAACCGCGCCGCGGCAGGTCCTGGAAGGCCTTGGCAGTGATTTGGAGAAGCTCTGGCAAGAGACCCGAGAGCTGCTGGAAACTTTCACAAAAACACAGAATCCGGCCGCCAATGAGTCCCATTTCGGACGCCACATACAGAATTCAAACCCAGAACCCTTATCTGAATCTGAAGAGGGCCCGCCGAAGAAGAATGAAGCGGGCGGCAACGTCGCGGCTACCGACAACCTGCGGAGCTTGCCGAAACGCGAGTTGCCTCTGGGAATCGTGCTGGACGCCTGCCCGAACATGCGCTGGCTGGTGAAAGGCGGTGAAATCCGGCACTGGCGGGATTTGATTGCGGCCGCGGAACTTGCTCGGCCGATGCTGGGCATCAGTCCGAGCGCGTGGCGGGAGGCGCAGGAGGCGCTGGGTGATCAGCAGGCCGCGATCACGCTGGCTGCGATCCACCAGAAATCGGATCAGATCAGCAGTGCCGGGGGCTATCTGCGCAGCCTGACCGATCGGGCCAGGGACGGGAAATTCTCAGTTTGGCCGATGATCATGGCGTTGTTGCGTGCCAAACTCGACGCATCGAGCCCGTCGGCGGTGCAGGGCGGGGGTGGGCCTGGTAGGGATGAGTCGCAAAAGCCGGCTCATGGCGGCGGGTTGCAACCGAGCGAACAATTGCGGGCGCTTCTTGCCAAGCGGCCGAAGTGACGGAGATGCAACATGATCCAACCCTGGCTCTCCGCCCTAAGCGCGAAGGCGCGATACCTTGCCCGCCGCCTCGCACGCCTGGAAAATCGTCCAAGCGAAGACATTCTCGAGCGCGCTCCGGAAGTCTACGCGGAGCGTATGATCAGCCGAGAATCGCCAGCGGTCTTTTACGGCCGCCTCAAAACATACGGCGATTCGGATGTTGATCTCGATGCCGTCATCCGCGAACAATGGCGGCGCCATACGGGGCTAAATCTCTGACGCTTTCGAATACGCCTGGACGTCTTGGCCGGAGAAACGACGGGTGGCCGCTCCGCTTGCGGGCGCGGCCTTCGAAGATCAGAGACCTGCCGCCTTGGTCAGATTGACCCGGAAGCGGTCGCGCCGTCGCTGGTAGCGTCGGGTTTGCTCTGCGCTGGCGTGTCCGAGCTGCTTTTGGACATAGCGCTCGTCGACCTCGGCCGAGGAGGCGAGGCCCGCACGCAACGAATGCCCAGCGAATTTCTCCTCCCGCTCGCCTTCGGGGAGATCGCTGCGGACGCCGGCGGCGAGTGCCGCGCGCTTGACCAGGCGCGCGACCTGCTGATCGGTCAGGCGATCCGGCCCGACGTCCTTGCCTTGACCGCGGACCCGGCGGAACAGCGGCCCGTGGCCGATCCGGGCCAGCTTCAGCCAGGTCTGCAAGGCCACGACCGGGCAGGTGGCGTCGGACGAGCCGCGTCCGATCTCAACCTCGCGCCAGCCGGTTTTGCCGCGCAGGGTGACGATCATTCCCTTGTCGAGGATCTCGACCCAGCCGCCGCCGTCCTCGGTGTCGTCGCGATGAACGTCGAGGCCAACGATTTCCGAGCGCCTGAGGCCGCCGGCGAAGCCCAGCAACAGCATGGCGCGGTCGCGCAGCCCCCGCAGGGTGCCGCGATCGAGCGTCTCCAGCATGGCGATGACGTCTTCGGGTAAGACGGCTTCCTTCTGCCGGGGAGGTGCGGCGTGGGTGTTGCGGATGCCGGCAAGCACGGTCGCGATGTGGCGGTCGCTACGGTCGAGCGGCGAGCCGCGCTGGGTATAGTTCCAGGTCAGCGCCGAGAGCCGCCGCTCGATCGTGGCAACCGAATTTGGCTGGCGATCGGCGGTCGCCGTGCCCAAGGCGCAGGCGGTGATGTAGAGCCCCACTGTCTGCGGGGAGGACGGAAAAACCTCGAGGCCCTGGCGCCGGCACCAGCCGGAGAAGTGCTTCCAATCGGATGCGTAAGCCCGTCGCGTGTTGGCTGAACTCGCGGCGTCGGCATAGCCGCGGGCGCGATCGGCGAGCTGCTCGAGGTGGGCGGGTAGAGCAGGGGAGGGGGCTTCGCCCGGCTGTCGCACGGCCTCCGAAGCGACGAGAAGGCTGTCGCGGCCGGGAGAGCGATTGTTCATCGTCAGGCAGCCTTGATGTCGGTCTGCGAAAAGTCGTTGCCCTTGAACAGGAGAGGTTCACCACTGAGGGCGGCCAGGGCATAGGAAAAGCAGTCGCCGAAATTCAGTCCGGCCGGGTGGCGGCCTTTTCCGTACCGACGCCAGGCGCGGCGGGCCTGGTCGGCATGGTCCGCGGTCACGGGAACGATCTCGATGTCCGCCTTATGCAGCCAGAGATCAAGTTCTGCTCCTCCCGCCTCACCCAAACGAGCCTCAATGACCATTGCAGCCTCAACAACAGTTGCCGCCGAAATCAGACGGACCGGATCTTCGGCGACCTGCTCGCGAAAGCGTGGAGCGTCCGGCTCATTAAAGAAGATCGCGACAATCGCGGACGTATCGAGCACCATCAGTTTGGTATGCCATTTTCGTCGTAGCCGATGATGTCGTCCGGGCTGCGGTGATCGAGAATCGGAAGCGCATTCAGTCGACGCTGCATCGCCTCCATATCCTCCAGAAGGGCGGCCTTACGCGCCTGCGATGCCGTTCGCTTCAGCCGCTCCTCGATCGCGCGGCGGGTCGCAACAGTGATGGTCTCACCAGTACGCTCGGCCAGCGCGCGGGCGAGCTTTTCCGTCTCGGGATCCTTGATGCTTAGCGCCATTGCTGAGTTTCCTTGGTTCCTATTTTTCCATATTCTACCTACAGAGCGCCAGCCGCGCAATGCTGGCGCTTGGTTCTTGAGCCCCTGACCAAGTTCTGGGCAGCTCCGGCGGGGCCAGCCTGCGACCGAGGGGAGGGAGGGATGCGTCGGTAGAATCTGTGCTGCTCAGACCGACGCCTCCCAAGGATTGATCACCGTGGCGCCCGTATCCTCAAAATCCCCCACATTGCGGGTGACCAGGATGAGGTCGTGGACGATCGCGGTGGCGGCGATCAGCCCATCGATGTCGCCGCGCGGCCGGATCGCGGCGATGCGACCCCACTCGACGGAGATCTGATCGGTCACCGCCAGGATGCGGTCGGCGTGGTCGTGGCGCAGCTTTCGCAACCATTCGGCCAGATGGGCGGCCGCCTTCGGGTCCGATTTCTGCTTGAGCGCAATGCCGCGCATGATCTCGCCGAGGGTGAGGGTGCTCAGGTGAACGCTGGCCGGCTCGACCGAGCGCAGCCAGCCGGTGGCCTGCGCCGAGCCGCGCCGGGCCTCGGAAACGACATTGGTGTCGACGAGATACATCAGAAGGCTGCGTCGCGGCTGGGGATCTTGGCGCGCTGCGTCACGCCCTCGGCCAGGTCGTCATCCCAACCGGGTCCGGCCAGCAGGTCGTCGACCAGGGTCGGCCGGCTGGAGCGGAGCGCATCGTAATCGGCGGCCGACAGCACCACGGCGGCCCGCATCCCCCGCAGGGTCACGACCTGGGGGCCTTCGAGGCGGGCCTTCTGCACCACCTTGGAAAACTGGTTTTTGGCGTCCTGTAGCGGCCATTCCATGTTTGCACGCTCCTAGCTAGACAGTCTAGCTATCTTCTAAGGGCCGTTGTCGTTGAGGTCAAGGCTGGGCGCCGGCGTTTCGGGCGCGGAAAGATTGACGCCGGAAAGCGGGTTTTCGGGCGGCACGGAGGCTTCCGGAGCGAGATTTTCGAAGGTCCGGGCGGCGATTTCGGGCATTTCCTATATTAAGAACAGAACGACCGATAATGCAACATTATCGGTCGTTATTATGCAACGACAGGTTCGGCGGTTTGAGGCGATTATAGTGGCACAAAGCGCCGCGCTGGCATACCCTTTCGCATGCCCGCGCGTTGCCGAATCGTCCCCGAACCTCCGCCGACCTTCGCCCCGGCGCCGGCCTGGCTGCGTCGCCGCGCACCGCCCGACATCGTCACGGAAGCGGTGTTTTATGCCGGCGCGGCGCTCGCAGCGCTGCATCCGATCGCACGCGACGAGCACCCGCTCGGCAGTCTGTGGCGCCAACGTCTCGCGCTCACCTGTGCCGCTACTCTCGCGCGCCAGGGCGGGCGGACGGAAGAGGAAGCTGCGCTGCGCGACCACTGGTACTTGCGCCGCGAGGACGACGATCCGGGTCCCGGCGGGCGTATTCTCGCCGCCTGGCGCAAGCTCTGCGAACGCGCCTCCAGTGATGTGGAGCAGTGGAATTTTGCCCTGGCGCCCGCACTCGGCCATCCCCTCAACTCGCTGCCGGACCAGATCGTCGGACTTGCCAGCCGACATACGAGGCAGCAGCACGTTATGCCGGTTCTGGCCGCCGCTGAGATCATCGCCGCGAGCAGACGTATGTTGCCGAACGAGGAGGCTGTGCCGCTGTGGCTGGCGGATGCGGTCCTCGCCCACCAGCTGCGCTGGCCGGCGCCGGTGCCGCTGCTCGCGGCCCATCTGTCGCGCGGCGCGCTGCGCAAAGCACCACAGCACCTCGAGGGCGAGACCGTCTTCATGAGCGCACTCTGTGCGGCGTACACGACGGCCGCCGTGGCCGCGATCGACCTCTACAACGATCTCGCACGGCGGGCGACACGCCTGCTGGCGGTCGCGCCGAAGCTGCGCGGCAGGGATGCCGACATGATGGTGGGGATCCTGATGGTGGAAGACGCCCAGTCCACCGGCGCCGGCAAGATGGCGAGCGACCGCAGCACCCGACGGCTGTTCGAACGGCTGGTGTCGCTCGGGGCGGTGCGCGAGCTCACCGGCCGGCCGACCTTTCGATTGTACGGGCTCTGAGATGGGGCGGCGCGCGCGACCGAAAGAGAATCTCGACACCGAGCTGGCCGACCTGCCGCCGGAGCTGCGCTGGCGCGAGTGGATGGGCCGGGTCGAAGCGGTAATTTTTGCCTCACCCGAGCCGGTGCCGCGCGAGGTGCTTGCCAAGGTGGTCGGGCGCGACTGCAACCTCGATCTGCTCATCGACGCGATTCGCGACGAGCTGCGCGGCCGGCCTTACGACCTGGTGTCGGTTGCTGGCGGCTTTCAACATCGCACCAGAACGGGTTTTGCCGATGCGATCCGCGCCGCCACCGGGCTCGGCGCCACCGCGCCAAAACCGCTGTCGCAGTCCGAGGCGCTCGTCCTGATGTGCATCGCCTATTTCCAGCCGATCACCCGCGGCGAGCTCGGCCGGGCGTTCGGCAGGGAGATCAGTCGGGATGTGATCGGTCACCTTCGCGCGCTCGGCTTCATCGCGGCCGGGCCGCGCAGCCCAACCCCTGGCGCGCCGTATACCAACGTGACCACGAAAACCTTCCTGTCGCACTTCGGCTTCGAATCCTTGCGCGATCTGCCTGACATCGACCTGCTCGAGGACGCCGGGCTGCTCAGCAAAGACATACTGTTGGCGGACGGCTTTCCCGCCGGCTTGGAAACCGACGCGACCGCCGTCGATGGTGATGATGAGCCTTTCGAGCGCGACGAACCGCTGGCCGGCTGACGGCCAATCAGACGGCCCCCGTTTGACGCTCGAGGGAGAAGCTCCCGCTCTACCGGGCCCGATGTGTACATGCAGCTGGAGGGTCGAGGACCACGACGATGGCGAAGAAATTGCAGATAGGGCAGAGACAGGCTAGCCGAATTTGTCAGATGTCGGCGACCGATCGGCTCGCCTTCATCGCCGAGGGGCTGCCGATCATCCATGCCAGCGCGAAAGGGTTTTGGTCGGCGTCACTTGAACTGAACGCGATGCCGCGGGAAGCCGAAGTGCTCGAGGGTTTCGCCAAGGAGGAGGCGGCGAAAATTCTCATCCTCTTGGATGTGGTGCGCTGCCCTGAGAAACGCGTAGCCGGCAAGCTCAGCATGCTGATCGGGCGCTTCTACGGTCACCTGGAGCGGTTGATATACGCCCAGCTTGCCGAGCGAGGACATCGCGCGCTTGCGGAAAGCGGTCGAGCCCTTGCGAACCACCCACGATCTCGAGGGGAGTATGGGCGAGCTCATTGTGCCGAATTCGACGCTCTATCGGCGGGAGAGCAAGCTCTATGCGGACGTTGAAGCTTATGAGGACGGCACGCCGCTCTGGAATGCACCCGCCGGCCATCAAAACCCCTTTGGACGGAGGATGCCCGCGGTCGTGGCGGTGATCGAGACGATGGCTGCATGCGGCATGTTCACGCTCACAGGGCTGCAGGCGAGCTCCCAAGTCTGGGGGGAACTGGAATTCAAGGAGCGCGAGACGCTGTGGGATGCCGAGCGACTGACGCGCGAACTCCTCGAGCGCCTGATTGCCGAGGGCCTGCCGCAGGAATCGGCGACGCAAGACCATGTCGACACGCTGTACCGGCATTGGCCGCTGCCGATGTACAACGTTGATCTCAGCCCTGTCCCCGTGACGCTCGATGCGCTCAAGGCCGAGCAGGATCGTCTTTATTGGGCCGAGGTGGGCGACCCTTAACGAACGCCGGCCGGGGCTCTGGCCCGCACCTTTACTGTCTGCGAGGCCCGAGGGGAAGAGCCCGAACGAGGCCTTGCACATGTCAGAAAAAGATATATTATTTTCTGACACATGAAAACCCCCGTCGCATCAGTTCCGGACCGGATCATGAAGCGCGCCCACGCCGGCGGGCGCGGCGGCGTCTTCACGCCCAGCGATTTCCTGGACGTGGCCGGCCGCGCGGCCGTTGACCAGGCGCTGTCCCGGCTGGTCAGGGGTGGCAAGTTGCGACGTCTGGCGCGCGGCCTCTACGACTTCCCCAAGCTTCATCCGAAGCTCGGCCCGCTCTCGCCGGCGCCCGATGACGTCGCGCAGGCGCTCGCCCGGGAGACCGGCTCGCAGGTGCAGATCGCCGGTGCCCGCGCCGCGAACGCGCTCGGCCTGTCCACCCAGGTTCCGGCCAAGAACAACTACCTGACCGATGGTCCCTCCCGCCGTGTCGTGCTTGGCAAGCGGGTCGTTGATCTGCGTCACGCCTCGCCAAAACACCTGATCGCTCCGGGCAGCTTCGCCGGCACCGTCGTTCAGGCTCTGCGGCATCTCGGCCCCGTACGGGCGACCGATGTCGTACGCGTCGCCGGGCGCCGGCTGTCGGCGAGCGACAAGAAGACGCTCGCGAAGGGCGCCGTCCGGGCGCCGGCATGGATGCGACCGACACTCGTCTCCATCGCCACCATCTCCGATGGGGCCGATGGATAAGGTCGCCCGTCTCGACGGCGCCGAGCGCGCGGCTCTGTTCGGTGAGACGGGCGCGGCGCGTGGCGTCGCCAACACCATCATCGAGAAGGACTTCTGGGTCTGCTGGACCTTGAAACGCCTCTTCGAGCTGCAGAAAGAAGACGCGCCCACCCTGGTCTTCAAGGGTGGGACCTCCTTGTCCAAGGCCTTCGGCGCGATCCGCCGCTTTTCCGAAGACATCGACCTGTCGTTCGACCGCGCCGATCTTGGCTACACCGGCGACCGCGATCCGGGAAGGGATGGGATCAGCAAAAAGCAGGCGGGCAAGCTGATCGAGGATCTGGTCGGTGACGTCGGAAAGCACATTGCCGAGAAGCTGCTGCCCGCCTTGCGCGCGGCGATCGCCAAGCAGCTCGGCGAGCCGACAAACGGCGAATGGTCCTTGGAGATCGATCCGAGCGATCCGCAGGGCGTGAACTTCCACTACCCGACCGCGCTGCCCAAGGAGGCGTATGAAGGCATGGCCTACATCACGCCGAGGGTGAAGCTGGAATTCGGCGCGCGCGGCGATCCGTGGCCGACCGAAGAGAAGAACATCCGCCCGTATGCAGCGAATGAGTTTCCCGACTTCTTCGAGGAAGCGGATTGCACCGTGACTGTGCTGTTGGTGCGGCGCACCTTCTGGGAAAAGGCCACGGCGCTGCACGCCGAGGCGCACCGTCCGAAGGACGCCCCGACGCCGCAATATTTCTCCCGACACTATTACGACATCGCGATGCTGCTCGACACTGAAGACGGAAACGCGGCCGCCGCCGACTTCGCGCTGCTCGAGCAGGTCGCCAACCACAAGGCGGTGTTTTTCCGCTCCGCCTGGGCGAGCTACGACACCGCGCGGCCAGGCACGTTGCAGCTTGTGCCGTTGGAGACGCGGCTTAAGGATCTGCGCGCTGATTATCGCGATATGGCGCCGATGATGTTCGATGAGAAACCGCTATCGTTCGACGAGATCATGGCTCGCATCCAGAAACTACAGGACACCATCAACGCTTCGCCGGCTTCGCAGTAATCACGTCCGGCTGCGGTGTTTCCGCGGGAGCTGCGCATCTTGGCCGAAGCCTGCAGTAAACCTGCGTCGTGCCGCACAAAAGATCCGCTAAGAGCCGAAGTAAAGCGGGAATATGAGGTGGTTCGCCTTCACGACCATAGGAGGCTGCTCGGTGTTCTCCTTGAGAACGGGTATTCGCCGAACAGTGCCGTGATCCGCCGAGCCACACTTGACCAGACACCGGCAAATTCGCAAACCAGGCACAAGGGACATCTGGAGCTCTTCTCATGACGCTCGACAGCGATATTCGCGTGCAGGCGTTCACGACCTTACTTACAGGCGGCCTCGGCTTTGCGATATACCTCGTACCGACAATTATGCCAGGAGCCTCCGAGGCAACCCTCTACATGGCGTCTGGCGTGGTCATTTTGGTCAGCGTCGCCGGGCTATCCTCTTGGACCAAAGGTCAGGAACAGTCGCGAAACTCCGACACGTTTAGATTAAGGTAAGTTATCGCAGTTTGACTTCGGATGAGTATTAGGAGGGCCGGAAGCGGGACGAATGTCTGCAAGGCGGACACGCACCTCAAGGAATGCGGAGTCGATTTTCAGGCCAGTACAGGTCGCTTCTCCTCGAAGCCAAGGGTTACCCTATCGCGATCAGCGCCGCGCCGGAGAAGGTAGCCCACCGACGAATCAGGCACTGAAGGTGGGCTGGGCCCCCGCTTCTTCGTTTCCGCCGCTGATATGAAAGTGGCGCCAGTTGTGATCAAAGAATATTTTTAGGAGTGGAGATGGAACATAATATTGCAGACATGACCCTCGATGAGGTCGTATCTCACCTCATCGCGGGAGAGATTCTGCACGTTGCTAGCGGAGAGACATTTTCCCTGCCGTTGAGTGATAGCCGCGCTGTTCTCGCGTTCTACAATCAAGACCGTCGAGCGTACTGGAATCCGGATAAAGACACTGCAATTCAGGATGGGGAGGTGGATCGCGTCCTCGCCGCGCTTGACAATGTACCTAAAGCCTTGCCCGCACCGGCTAAGGCGCCGCCGGAATTGCAGAAATGGCAACTCACCAAGATCGAGGCGCATCGATTCCGGGGGCTGCATCGTCATTGCGCCGAGGGAGGTTCAGACCCCAAGCCGTTCGAGCTTGAGCTCGCGGCACCGGCCACACTGTTTCGGGGGTTCAATGGGGCGGGCAAGACCTCGCTGGTCAGCGCCGTTTGCTGGTGCCTGACCGGGTATGGATACCGGTCGCAGGGGCTGCCGGCACCGTTGCATGAGTGCATTTCGGTGCAAGTCGCCAGCACCGAGGCGGAAAAGAGCGGATTTGACATCCCAGTGATTGTGCCAATTCCCACCGAGCAGGAGCTGGTAGCGGTCGATGGCGTGCCGAAGGTCGACACATGGGTTCGGCTGTCGTTTCGATCGTTGATCGATGGGAGGGAGGTCGTGGTTGAGCGCCACCTCCAGCGGGAGGGTAAGAAGGGATTCAAGACCGGCGTGATCGGTCTAGAAAAATTGGGGCTATCCGAGCTGGCGCTTCAGGTCGGCATCCTGATGCCCGGCATCGCCGCCGCGACCCGCTTCGATGACAAGACCACGCTGTCCCAGGCCGTGTCGACATTGACCGGCCTGCGGCCGTTGGCGCATTTTGGCGCGCGGAGCGGGCGTCTCCACGATCGGCTGACCGAGAAGTATCCGAAGCTGGCCAAGCAAGAGAAGGAAGCTTGCGAAACGACGGCGGGCGCCCAGAAGCAAACCCTCGACGACCTTCTGAAGAGCGGGAAGGATCTGCCGAACCTCGATTGCGTCGTCGTTCCCGCCGACGGCGATCGCGATGGATGGGTGGCTGGCCTCACGGACGCCGAGAAGCGCCTCAAGGCGGTCGAGGACCAGGCGGCCGAGGAAGCGACGTTGATTCTGGGCGCCCTGCCGCCCCTGACGTCGGATATCGAGATTAAGCGGTTCAGAGACGCGCTGACGGCCGCTCAAAACTGTTTCAGCGGCGCCGCTTTGAGGGGACTGCCGTCCATGCAACTCGCCGCGAACCTCGGCGAGCTGCATGAGACGGACTTGGAATCTGCCGGAAAGGTCCTCGAAGGCATCGAGGCCGAGGCCAAGAGCCTGGTCAATCGCCTGTCGGATGCCAGTCGTTCGGATCGGCTGCGCCTCTATGGCCTAGTTGCCAGATGGCATGAGGCTGCTCATCCGGGGCAGCCTTTCTCGACATGTCCGGTTTGCGATCGCGATCTCACGCAACCCGGGGCGATTCCTCGGGACGCGTTGCTGGATCAGGCCGTGGCCGACGCGCTAGGGGAGGCCCGCAAAGCGGATTCAGCACTGTTGAAGACCGGCGCCGAATGGGAGCGCGACGCCATGCGTGGGCTGCGCGGACAGTTGCCGGCGAGTTTGCAGCCCTTTGCATCTGACGATGTGCCGGATGACCTTGCGACGGTCTATAAGGCAGCGTTGTCCAAGGAGGTCTTCGAGCAACCGGATTTTCCGCCGGTCCTTCGCAAGATGGCACCCGGCGTCGCCGAACTGTGCCGCATGGCATGGGCGAACGCACCCGTCCGCGCGCCGTTGCCGAGCACGGCCATCCCGCAACAGATTCCCGACGCCGAAGGCCTGCGAGGCGCGATCCAGAAGGTGCGGCGTGCGATTCGTCTCGCCAGGTATCGCGCCGCGAACACGGAATTCGCGAGGTCCGCCGTGGCCAGCGTATTGCGCTCTGCGGCGGAAACCGATGTCCCAGCCAATCAGCGCGCGGTTGCCGGGCAACTGAGCGTTCTTAACACCTACCTCGAGGCGGCGACGGCATTCGCCGGTGTGCGTCGCCAATTGGGCCAGTTCAAGCTGACCTGCGAGAAGTGGAAGGCCGCGTGTGAGCGGATCGAAAAGCTTGATCGTGCGGCGAACGCAGTTGAGCCGTTCACGCGGTTTCCAGCCCTTGTTCACGATCAGGTCGCCGGTCTGATCCTAGCTCTCGACTCGCAGGCAACGGCCTGGTCGCAGCGCATGTACAAGGCGCAGTTCCTGCAAGCACCTGCCTACGCGGGGTTGGACCCGGCCAAGAGCGACGGCTTTACGTTCCTGGCGGCACAAGGCAAGCATCTGGTCGAGGCGCATCATGTCATGAACGCTTCGGCTTTGCGGGCTTACTTGTCGGCGTTTGTCCTTGCGCTATGGCAGCAGGTCTGGACGAGATCCGGAGGGATTTCGACGATCCTGATGGATGATCCGCAGGATCTGCTCGATCCGGGCAACGTCGCCAATCTGGCAGCGACGGTTCCGCATCTGATCGCGGCGGACATGAGCCCGCTGATCGTCAGCAACGACTTTGGCTTCATCCCCACCATCGAGGCGTTCGTCTCCGCGCACAATACCACCATGCCCGGCCGGCGCACCGAAGTGTGGGAGTTTTCGGCGATCTCGACGTCGAAATGCACCGTCAGTCTGGCGCCAGTCGCCGATGAAGCAAGGTTGCGCGGCGAACACTGGCAAAAGACCGATCCGAATGATGTCACGCTCGCGCGGGCATTCGTTCATCCCGTCCGCGTACGCATCGAGATTAAGCTTTGGGATCTGCTGGCGTCCGATCCCGCGGTCCTGAAAGACCCGACGCTGAATGATCTCCTCGGCAAGATCGCCAACGCGCGAAACAGAGGAGAGCGGCCGTTCAACGAAGAGCCGTTCCGCAAGCTGATCGAGCTGCCTGCCCTGAAGGCCGGTGCGCCATTCCGGGACGCGATCAACAAGGCACACCACGGCAAGGCCGATCGGCTCACGCCCGTCGATGCGGATATCGTCCGCCAAGATTATGAGGATGTCTTCGCCGCGATCGACGCCTGTTGGCTCGCCTATGCCAGGTTCATGGGCCGATTGCCGTCGGAACAAGCCCTGGCGGAGGCCACGAAGGCTCCGGCCGAACCGAACGTCGTTCCCTTGCAGGCCAAGCCGATATCGGTCCTCGGGCGGCTTGCCGCCCATGAGGTCGGCGCTCCCCTCACCAGCATCGAAGATGCAAAGGACCAATTCGAGCTTGGGTCGCTAGGCGACATCTCGCTCTTCACGCTGCGCGCGCCGACCTTGGGATTGGCGGCCTTTCCCGGACAGACCCTGATCGTCTCGCTGACCGCCGAGGTTCGCAACGGAGACCTCGCTATCGTGCAAACGCCGGGGAAAACCTACGCACGCCGCATCGGCATCGATAAGGCCGATTTGTCGCGGATTGTCTTGGAGAGCGTGCCATCGGCGAGTTCGCGCGTACCGCCGACGCACTTCGTTCAGCGCAGCAGCGCCACGTTGAGCAAGATCGTCGGTGTCTTGTTTGACGAGACGGTGCCGGCCAAATCTCATGACGAGGCGATTCCCGCAACCGGTTCGGCTATCCTCTCCCAGGTGGTCGCGGCGGCGGTCGTTGCTGGCGATAGCGCCTTTCCGGTGGCGCCGGACAAGGGCCATGTGCTGCTTGGACGAGCGCCCGACCTATCCCAGTTGGCGGGGCGGATCCTGGCCGTCGTGGCACGGCCGGACGTTCATTCGTCGGACCACTTCGCCTACCTGAAGCGTCTCGGCAAACAGATGCCCGGCAATGCTTCCGTCTACTACCTGGAAAATGTGGGCCAAGCTGGAGAGGGGGAATATGTGCAATTTCCCGGTGCGGGCGGCGCGATCCCCGGCATCTCGGTCGTCGATGATGTGTGGAAGGTACATGGCACGATCTTCTAAACATCCGGTCTTCGTGTGACGATCAGTCAGAATGTCCTCAGCCTGTGGTCCTTGATGGGTTCCTCATGAGCGCACTGCTCGTTCGTTGGGCGGACGCAGGCTGGGACGAGCCGGAGGAAGAATGATCCGCATCTTGCACACGGCCGACTGGCACGTCGGTCAAACATTGCGTGGATTCTCTCGAGAGCATGAGCACCGCAAGGTCTTTGAGCGCCTCGAAGAGATCGTCGTCGAGCGGAATGTCGACGCGCTCGTAGTCGCCGGCGATGTGTTCGACAGTCAGAATCCGTCAGGAGAGGCGCAGCAACTCCTTTACAACGCGCTCGTGCGGCTGAGCCGCGCGCAACCACGAATGACCGTAGTGATCGTTGCCGGCAATCATGACGCCGCCGGAAGGTTGGAAGCGCCTCGGCCTTTGCTAGAAGCCTTTAATATTCGCGTCGTTGGAAATGTGCGGCGGCGCGATAGGCGGATCGAGGCGGCGCAACACCTCGTGCCGATTTTCGACGCCAGCGGTGCAATGGCCGCACACGTCCTGGCGGTCTCCTACCCAACTGCCGCCTGCCTTCCGAATTTGACGCGGCTGGATGGCGACTCTGGCTCACCCGTCATCGCCGGAGTACGCAGTCTTTACGCGGAATTGCTCGGCACGTTACGGCGGCAGATGGATGGTTTGCCGTTTGTCCTTACGGGACATCTCCACGTCGCGGGTGGCATCGAGTCGGAGGGCGCCGAGCGCCGGATCTTGGTCGGCGGTCAACATGCCGTGCCGCATGATGTGTTCCCGACAGAAGCAAGCTACGTCGCGCTTGGTCATCTGCATAAAGCCCAGGCCATAGGTCGCGATAGCGTTCGCTATTCGGGATCATTAATCCCCTTGTCGGCAACGGAGCAGCCTTACGCTCATGGAGTGACGCTTGTGAGCGTCGACGGTGCGCAGGTCACGTCAGAGCATATCCCAATCGATCGGCCGGTTCCTTTCCTGCGGCTGCCAGAGTCCGGTGATATGCGTTTGACTGAACTTGGCGATCACCTGACGGCATTGGATCTCCAGCCAGATCTGCCGATCAACGAGCGGCCGTTCGTCCAGATCAGACTTGCTCGTAACGGGCTGCCTTCTGGATTCAGAGAGGAGATCGACCGCATCACCGAGAACTTTCCTGTACGCGTTGTCGATACTCGTGTCGCCACGATACCCGGTACGCTGAACGAGACGGTCCTGACGGATCCTCTGATTCGGTTGGCGGAACGAGATCCAGAGGACATGTTTAAACTCGCGTTCGAGCGTGAGTTTGGCGCGGCACCGGGTGTTGCCCATCTGGATGTCTTCCACCGTGCACGGGCGGAGGCTTGACCCATGCGCATCCTGGCGATCCGCGGGGAAAATCTGGCCAGTCTTGCGGCACCTTTCGAAATCGATCTTGCAGCAGAACCGCTCGCGGGTTCCGGCCTCTTCGCCATCACGGGCGAGACTGGCGCCGGAAAGTCGACCATTCTCGATGCACTGTGCCTCGCGCTCTACGGCGAATACCCCCGCGTCTCTGTCGGCCGGCGCGAGAATGCTCCCGACCCTAGTGGAGAGCCGATCTCGATTCATGACGGCCGCGCGATCCTGCGCCGAGGTGCCGGCGGCGGGTATGCCGAGGTAGATTTCGTCGGGCAGGACGGTGAGCGATACCGTGCCCGCTGGGAAGCCAACCGCGCGCGCGGGCGGGCAAATGGCCGGCTTCAGAATGAGCAGCGCGCGCTGTATCGCCTTGACGACGGCAGCGCCGTGGCGACGGGCAAGACTCAGGTTCGCGAGGCGGTAGAAGCGAGGACCGAGCTTACGTTCGATCAGTTCCGACGAACGGTACTCCTCGCTCAGGGCGAATTCGATGCCTTCCTACTCGCCGCTGAGAGCGAGCGCGCAGAATTGCTTGAGAAAATCACAGGCACCGAAATCTACGCGGCGATCTCGATCCGCGTCCGTGAGGGCACGGAGGCTCGACGAAGGGCCGTCGAGCAGCTGGAGCAGCGTCGTGGTGACATTGGCCTTCTCGATGATGCTGCCAAGCAAGGATTGCTGGACGAGCAAAGTCGGCTTGCGTCGGCTATTGCCCAGAAAGCCGCGGAGCGTGATCAACACGACGGACGGCTCGATCATTTCAAGCGCGTCGTTGCCGCCAGAAGCGATCTTGCTCAAGCAGTGGATCGAGCCGGAACGGCACGTTCAGCGCGTGAGACGGCCGCCAATGAATATCAGTCGCTTGCCGAATTTGATCTCGTCGAGCCGCTTCGCCCGCTTTCGGTTGAAATGGACAATGCGCGGCGAACGGTGACGGAGGCTGAATCACGCCTCGACGATTTGCTCATCGCCCGCGAAGAAGCGCGAACGCGCGACGACGCCGCGGCAGGTCAACTCTCCGATGCTGCAACGGCCGACGAGGCCGCAGAAGACCTCTTCAAGCGCTTTGGTCCCCTCTGGAGCGAAGCCGAGAAGCTCGACGCCGAACTGGCCGCGGCCAGGATCGAGTTTACTGATGCGGCAGCGAAGTCCCAGCAGGCGGAAACGACGCTGCGATCCAACGTAGACGCGCTGGCAGCGCTTGATCAGGCTATTGGCCAATGCACAGATTCGCTGGGCATAACAATGGTCCAATTGAGGGAGCAATCAGCCCGCGCTATCCTTGCTGATCGCCTCGGTGACGCGACGGTTCTGCTGGAGAAGCGTGCCTCTCTCAAACAGAGTCGCAGCATGTTCCGGGCGAATGAATCTGCGGCAATAATCGCACGTTTGGAAGGTGAGATAGGCGAGCTGTCGGAGATGCTCGCGGCAGATCGTGAGCGGAAAGAGGGCCTCAGTCGCGACATTGCTCAGTGTCGCAATAGCCTTGCCGCAATCGACGAGCCGACGCTCCATCAACGTGACACAGATCTCCAGGGAGCGCTTGAGGCTCTGCGCCAGGCGAGCACCATCTGTGAACAGCATAATCGTGCGTCTGGAGATCTAGCGCGCGGGGAATCGGAGCTCGCCATTGCGGCGCAGGAGGTGAGCGCAGCAGGCAGCCAAATCGCTAACGCCGAATCCGAGCAGCTCCGCAGTCGGACCGCGCGCGTCGAAATCGTGCCGCTCGCGGAACTGGCCGACGAGGCTGTCTCCTCTGAAGCCATCCATCTGCGCAGCCTGCTAACCCCGAATGTTGCGTGCCCGGTATGCGGCAGCACAGGCCATCCCCATCTCGCGCACCCCAGCGCGTTGAACGAGATGGTTGCAACCGTTCGTCGTCGTCGCGAAGAGCTGGATACGGCGCTGGCTGCAATAGGCCAGCGTCTTAGCACCGCGACACGCGCACTTGCCGCTACGGAAGGGCGCCGGGCAGAGGCGAACCGCGTGATTGATATCGCGCGCGGCCAGGTTTCGCCAGCCGAGAGCGCTTATATCGAACTAAGGCCAATGGTGAGCGACCTCTGCTCCAAGGCGAGAATGGAGGGGAGTGTGCCTCGCGCGCTCGACAGTCAAGCCGCGTGCGAATTGGCGGCGCTCACCTCGGCCGCGAAGACGGAACGGATCACGATTGCTGCTCCACTCGCAGACGCCCAGCGCCTTCGGGCCGAGAGCGACAGTTTGCAGAGAGAGCATGACGCACTCGTTCGGTCCATCGAGTCGACAATTCGAAGCGTCGACCAACGACGTTCTGAACTTCATGCTGGACAACTGAAAGCCACGGAATCCGCAATCCGGGAAGCGGCGCTCGCAGAGAACCTCGCTACCATCGATCGCGAGATATCGCCATTCCTCGTTGCAGCCGATCTAACCATCGAGCTGCTTGACGCCGACCCGGTGGGCTGCGCCGACAGACTTTCAGCGGTTGCGCAAGAGTACGGGGCACTGCGTGAGCGGGCTGGCGAGCTCGAAATTACGCTACAACGGTTGGCGCCGGACCGCGCGGCGGCGGCCGTCTCGCTTGAGCACGCACGGTCACAAATGACGCAGAGCGCGGCCCAACTCAATCAACGTCGACGGTTCGCGCAAGAGAAGGCGACCGCCCGAGCTGAACTTCTTGGCGGTGAGGCGACTGCCAGTCACCGGACCCGGATCAACGAAGCTGGTCGAACGGCCCGCGAAACCCTCGCCAAGGCGCGCGAGGCGAAATCCAATGCTGCCGGCGCGTTCCAGTCGGCCAGCGCTCGCTGTGAGGAGGCTGCCGCGGGATTGGAGGCCGCGAAGAATCGCCGCGCGTCAACCGAAGGGGCCTTCAATACGGCCTGTCAGGATATCGCCCGGTCGCCGGGTCAGGTGTTCACGCTGATTGCCACCGACCCAGCTGTGTGCAGAGCGCTACGGAGACGAATTCAAGAGATCGACCGAACCGTAAACGATGCGGACGCCGCCGTCCTGATGCGTCGGGAAGACCTCGAGAGATCGCTGGAAGGGTTCGATGAGACAACTGACGCGGAGGCATCGACTGCCGCCGTTGCAACCCTTACAACGGAAATCGGCGATCTGCATCAACGAACCGGCACACTTTGCGCATCGCTCGCGCGCGACGATGACGCGCGTCGCATAGCTGCAAGCCTATCTGCGGAGATAGAGACGGCCCAGGCGGAACTTGCCATTTGGCAGGCGGTCGATGACGCCATCGGCTCAGCCAATGGCGATCGCTTTCGTCGCTTCGTACAGGGCATCACACTCGATCACATGGTGCAACTCGCGAATGATCATCTCAATGCACTGAGCCCCCGTTACAGGCTCGCGCGGGGAAAGGTGTCAGATCTCGCACTATATATCATCGACTGCGACATGGACGATGAGATTCGCGGGACGCGGAGTCTTTCCGGCGGCGAGCGATTTCTAGTCTCGTTGGCGCTTGCGTTAGGACTATCAGGCCTCGAAGGCCGATCGTCCTTTGTCGATACGCTGTTCATCGACGAAGGCTTCGGATCGCTGGACGCCGACACGCTCGAGTTGGCAGTGGATGCATTGGAAACCTTGCAGGGGCGAGGACGAAAAGTTGGCGTCATCACTCATGTCGCCGCCATGATCGAGCGGATCGCCGTGCAGGTTCGCGTTGAAAAGTGCGGCGCGGGGCGCTCTGAGATTCGGGTTTCTACCGGAATGGGAACGGTGTGGCTTGCTGTCGAGGCCGTGCAATAGACGGCGGCGCGGTCACGAGTGGCGGCATCGCGGAAGCACTGATCACAGTGCGCTATCCGACTGCCATGATAAGCAGGATGCCGACCGTGGATCTCAATTCGTCAATCACCATAGCCTCGTTGTGCAATATTGGCAGCCGTCGCACTGATTCGGGCTATTCTTGCCATCGCTCGGCGGGCGGGCTGAGATTATGCGATCGGGGCTATCCGGCACATGCGGCGGATAAGTGGGGTACGTCGTGAAGCTGAGTTTAAGAGAGATTCATCCAGGATGCATCGCGGTCCAGTGTGAGGCCGATCCCGGCATTTATCAATCGCTCAAGCCAGATCAGCCGGACCCGAACCCGTTGCCTATCAAAGAGGTCATTTGGTTCGATGCCACCAAGTCAACAATTATCATTCGACCTATTATCACGTACCCGTCCGAGCGATACTTTGAAGCAAAGTGAAGTGGACCCCGGAAATAGGACCAGATCTTAAGGTGTGAAGCGTCCTGCTCTGTCTCAACCGACGGAGTACGGATATGACCAACTCTCGCAAGAAGTTCGATGCCGCATTCAAGGCCAAGATTGCTCTGGAGGCACTGCGCGAGGTTGCGACGGTACCGGAGCTGGCAAAGCGGCACGGCGTTCACCCGAATCAGATCTATGGCTGGAAGAAGCAGGTCCTCGACAATTTGGCGAGCCTGTTCGCGCGTGGCGCGAGTGCTTCGGGCGATGGCGTGGAGGAGCATGAGCGCGAGACGGCGAAGCTCTATACCAAGATTGGTCAGTTGACGGTTGAAAGGGATTTCTTGGCCAAGAGGCCCGGGCGATGAGTCTCCCCGAGCGCAGGGCGATGGTCGGGCGGCCTGGCGAGAATTTGTCGGTTCGCCGGCAATGTGAGCTGCTGAATCTGGCGCGTTCTGGTGTCTACCGGCCCGTGCCAGTGACCAGCATCGACGACCTGACCTTGATGCGGCGGATCGACGAACTGCATCTGAAATGGCCGTTCTACGGCTCGCGGCGAATGGTGTTCGAACTCAATCAGGCCGGCCGCGGCATCAACCGCAAGCGCGTGCAAAGGCTGATGCGCGTGATGGGATCGAGGCGCTGGTCCCGCGCCCCGGCACCAGCAAGGCCGCTCCCGGCCACAAGATCTATCCCTATCTGCTGCGTGGCGTCAGCATCGCCGAGCCCAATCATGTCTGGGCCAGCGACATTACCTACATTCCGATGGCGCAGGGATTCTTGTATCTGGTCGCGATTATTGACTGGGCTACCCGGGCAGTGTTGGCGTGGCGCCTGTCGAACACGATGGATACAGGCTTTTGCATCGCGGCGCTCGACGAAGCGCTGGCGCGGCACGGACGGCCTAAAATATTCAACACCGATCAGGGCGCGCAGTTTACCAGCTTGGCCTTCACCGGCCGGCTCGAGGCTGCAGGCATCGCGATTTCGATGGACGGACGCGGGCGTTTCATGGACAACATCTTTATCGAACGGCTGTGGCGCTCGATCAAGTACGAGGAAGTGCACCTGAAAGCCTATGCCGACGGGCGCGAAGCGCGAGACGGCATCGGATCATGGATGAACTTTTATAATCATCGCCGTCCACACCAGGCGATGAACAACCAGTTTCCCATGGCGACATGGCGTGCCGGCACGGACAGGACCGAGGTGGCGAGGACTGTGGATATGCCGCTTCGCTTGGACAACGCAAACGCGTTGCCCACATACCCACAGCAGACGCAAACGCCGCAGCAGGAAGCTGCTTGATTTGAACGACAAGGCAGGCGCGATCACACCTTAACTTCGGCGCTCCATGGTCCCACGGACGGGGTCCACTTCAAAGTACGGACAGATCGAAGAGATCGTTTTGGAGGGTTTTGGCGTTGAGCCGCCCGGAGATGAACAGGCCATACACGACGCGCTCTTCCAGCTTCCCATGGGCTTCATCAAGAATATCGAAGCCGGCCTTGGATTTCCAAAGGAATATAGTTCAATCGTCGACTGCGTCGAGGAACTCGACGACGTCACAAGCCTGATCATCACCAAACGAGGCTCGACTCGCCTGGACGGCGCGTGTTTTCATCTCGCCTAGCGCGAATTCGAAAAATTGCGCCTGTCGCTGGCGCGTACTACACGAGGGACTGTTACCGCTTCACAGAGATTATGACTCTTTGGAAGTGGCGGGGTAGGCGCCAGCCATTTTGGCGCGAGCCTTGTCTGTTGTGAACAAACATTTGATGCGGAAGCGGGCGGCATTTCGTTGTCGTTCCCAGGCGGTGATTTCGCGGCGCAGTCGCTTGGGGTCGTCGATCCTGCGATCCAGGCACTGGCGCCGCAGGACGCCGATTTCGATCTCGACCATGTTGAGCCAGCTTGCGTGTTTTGGGGTGTAGTGGAACTCGAGGCGTCGCAAAATCCACCTGGCTTCGGCGGGTGATATCGGCAATCTCGATGGGGGGTCGGTGCGGGCGGACGTCGGGGCGGGTCATAAGCCGCATCCCGGACGCGTTGTCATGCCGGTGGCGTCACCTCCAGCGACAGGCGGTCGAGCGTGCTCTGCGTCGCCCAGATCGGTTGGGTGGCGACCTGCGTGTAGCGCGCCGTCGACGACAGGTTATTGTGCCCGAGCAGAGCCTGGATGATCCGGATGCCGGTTCCGTTCTCCAGAAGATGTGTCGCGAAGCTATGGCGCAGCGTGTGCAGCGTGACGCGCTTGGTCAGGCCCGCAGCAATAGGCGAGCATGCACAGAAAGACATGGGCCCGCACGTGCTGTGCCGTCCAGTGGCGGATCGGCCGTATTTCGAGATCAATGGTTTTTATGGACCGGAAGCGGCGTTCGACTCGCGACAGGTCTTTGTAGGCCTGAACCGCCTCTGCAGCGTCGAGATGCCCAGCGGGCATGCTGGTGCGGATGACGTAGATGCCGTCGAGGCGCGCCTCTTCCTCGATCCGCCCGATCCGTCGCTGCCATGAGAGATCGCCATCGGCCACTTCGACATCGAAGTGCTTGGCCATCTTCTTGCGGTCCAAAACCGCACCGACCGCCATGCCGATCTGGGCGGCACCACGCAACGGAGAGTGTTTGCGCTGGACCTGCGCCTGAACGCGAGCAAGTTCGTGCTCGGTCGCGGCCAGCAGATCCTCGCGCTTGCGGGCTCGTTCGGCCGCCAGATCGCGATTGCGACAGACGATCAGCCGCTCGCCCGGGAACAGGTCAGGGGCGCTCATCTCGGCGAGATCGCGATCATCAAACAGCGACAGCTGCAGCGGCCCGTTCTCCGCCGCCAACGCCTGGATCGCCGGCGCACGTAGGCAGGTGATCCAATCAACGCCTGCTGGCTTGAGATCATCGCGGATGCGCGCCGCGGTGATCATTCCCCGATCGCCAACCAACACCATGCGGCTGATTCCGAAGCGGTCCTTGATCTTTTCGACTTGAGAGCTCAGCGTCTTCGGGTCGGCCGTATTGCCGTCAAAGACTTCAACCGCAATCGGCAGCCCCTCGCGCGTACAGAGCAGCGCGTAGACAATCTGCGGCCGATCGCGCCGGTGATCGCGGCTGTGCTCGCAGCTCGGCAATCTGGTCTTTGGGCCGGAAACTGGCACGCAGCAGACCGTAAGAATGAAGCCGCTGTAGCCACTGCGCATCGCTGACGTCGGTCTTGCGTCCGGGCACGTGCTTGGCATCGCGGGCATTGACGAGGAATACAATAAAGCCACGGGCATCGAGGAGCTCGAAGATCGGAATCCAATAAACGCTGGTCGATTCCATGACGACCGTCTCGACGCCGCACTCTGCGAACCAATCCACCAACTGATGTAGGTCGGTCGTGAAGGTACCGAAGCTGCGCACTGGTTCGGACGTTCGATCAGCCCTTACGGCGGCCATGTGCATGGTCGCCCCGACGTCGATGGCCGCCGCGTTCGGGTAGACCATCGGCATCTTGTGGTAGATCTTGGGTTTCGATCTCTTCTGCTTCATCTCGAATCCTCCTGTTGACGACGGCAGAAGGGCTGGGCTGCGCTATTGGTCAGATTCCTAAACGGGATCGCCGGATGGCGTCACCACTCTCAAGTGCGCAACAACCCATGGACCAGGTTTTTTAACGGGGTCACTTGCCATCGTATCGGCCGCTCCCTTCCGGTCCGCAATCTAGCGCAGGCCCGTTTCTATCCCACAGGGGGAGCGCAGCGCCGCGCATAGTGTTTTAGAAGGAGCGCTCACCAAGGCGGGATTGCTGAGCGCAAAGCGATGATCGACCGTGAGCACGATCTGTCGATCACCAGGCAGGCGGAAGTTTTGCAGATCAGCCGCGGCAGCGTTTATTACCTGCCGCGCCCGGTGCCGGACGCCGATCTCGCGATCATGCGGCGTCTCGACCGGCTGCATCTGGAGTTTCCCTTCGCCGGTTCGCGCATGCTGAGAGGCCTGCTGGCTGCCGAGGGGTGCAAGATCGGCCGCCGGCATGTGAAGACGCTGATGCGGCGGATGGGGATAGAGGCGCTCTATCGCCGTCCGCGCACC
Source organism: Bradyrhizobium sp. S3.7.6 (assembly GCF_054061875.1). NCBI lineage: Bacteria > Pseudomonadati > Pseudomonadota > Alphaproteobacteria > Hyphomicrobiales > Nitrobacteraceae > Bradyrhizobium > Bradyrhizobium sp. S3.7.6. Next base: position 147,336 of record NZ_JBSSEQ010000002.1, read on the forward strand.
ACCAGGCCAGAGCCCGGCCACAAGATCCATCCATACCTGCTGCGCGGCATGGAGATCACGCGGCCGAACCAGGTCTGGGCGATGGACATCACCTATATCCCGATGGAGCGCGGTTTTGTCTACCTCGCGGTCGTGCTCGATTGGGCAACCCGTCGTGTTCTGTCGTGGCGGCTATCGATCACCATGGAAGCAGCCTTCTGCGTCGAGACGCTGGAAGATGCCTTGGCTCGTCACGGCAAGCCGGACATCTTCAACACCGACCAGGGCTCGCAGTTCACCGGACAGGCTTTTACCGGCGTGCTCGCCGACAACGGCATCGCGATCAGCATGGACGGCAAGGGCGCATGGCGGGACAACGTGTTCGTCGAACGCCTCTGGCGCAGCATCAAATATGAAGAGGTGTACCTGCGGGCCTATGACAGCGTCAGCGAGGCCCGCAGCTCGATCGGCCGATATCTCGACTTCTATAAGATAACAACAGGCGTCCCCATTCGAGTCTTGACGGCAGCACGCCGGATCAAGCCTACTTCACCCCGCGGCCACTCCGCATGGCAGCCTAACCCCGGCAGAGGCTCCACCTATCGACGCGGAGATTCTGTTCAGACAAACGGGACCAGCTCTAATCACGACTCGCGCTTTATGAAAAGTGGGTACTAGGGCAACCTTATCGAAAACCTGACGAACGGCGTTTCGATTACCCTCTTCTGCGTGACCTCACGCTACGGTTCCGAATCGATCGGCGATGAGGTAGGAAGAAGAAAGGTAATATCGGATGGCGACGTATATGACGGTTATCGAAGCAAATGCCAGTTACCGCAATGGCAAGAAGGTACACTCGCCAGCGCGGTTCGTTGAATCGGACGCCGACTCTCTAAGCGCTCAGCTTAAAGGGCTCTGGTTGCGCTTATTTACTCCATCCTCCGTGACGGAATTGCGAAAGTTCACCTCGGGCGAAGTCGCAAAACTGATCGGGATCACCGACGCACATCTCCGGCACCTGTCACTCGCAGCTGAGGCTCCCGAGCCGAAAAGACAGCACGGGGACACCGCTTATTCGCTGCAGGTTCGCGAGAGTCGTCGCATTCTGAGCAAAACGCAGCGATGCAGCGAATCGATGCGAGGGCGGACATCTTCAGGTCATCGCAGTCACAAATTTGAAAGCTGGATCCGCAAAACCACGACGGCCGCGCACGTCGCGCAATATTTTCCGATGAAAAGCTATCGTACTTCCTTGTCGGTGCTGTTCGGTCTTCAGCCCAAATGTGACCTGCTACGCAACTACGCATTGTGCCGGGCGATCCGCTATGACGACTTGTTTAGTTAGCTCAATGCCGCGCCGGGCGATCCGTCGTTCATTCGCGATCAGCCGGATGATACGAAGGCGGCTGATTTCGAGGCCCTGGCGGAGCATTGCCGAGCACGGACACCAGGTACACCAATCTTGGTAGGGCCGAGCTTTCAGACAGAAGGTCGCTATCAAGCTGCCTCTGGCAACGGTCGGCTCGAGGCCTTGCAGTCGCTTTGCAAGCCCGGTCAAAGCTATCGTTAAAGATCCGACTAATGAACAACTTGTTCTGGAATATCGGGCGCTGCCATCGCCGGCAGCGCCCGATGAGTAAGCCGCGTACCCGCAGTATGAGCAAGGATCCATAGCGGCAAAGGAAAAAGCCTCCAAACGGTTCCGTCCGGAAGCCCTTTTGTCTAGCTGGGCACTGGCAAAGAATCACCTTCGCGAATCGCAGTCAAGTGTCTCGCGAGAGAGAGGGCCGGTTTGGCGAGCAGATTCCTTTGCCCGCACGAGGCAAGGACATGCAGTCACATCCACCAACGACGCCCTTTGGGCGGCGATCGCTAACGCTTGCCCACGTGGCAAGCCAAATGCTCGCAACAGAACGCCGTCCCGAAAAGATCGTGCACAAATGGAAGATCTTCCACGCCATCTGCACGGCACGGCCGCGGCTGGGCGTGTCGGAGCGCTCGCTCTCGGTGTTAGAGGCGCTCCTGACCTTCCATCCTGAGACCGCGCTCACAGGAGAGAATGATCTGATCGTCTTCCCGTCGAACCATCAGCTCAGTCGGCGGGCGCACGGCATGCCGGCATCGACACTGCGGCGTCACCTCGTTGTGCTGGTCGACGCCGGACTGATAGTTCGGCGCGACAGTCCAAATGGGAAGCGGTATGCGCGGAAGGACGAGGTTGGCGAAATCGCCCTCGCCTTCGGCTTCGATCTTTCACCGCTCGTCGTACGCTCGGAAGAGTTTGAGAGCCTGGCGGCCGATATCGAAGCGGAAGCCCGTGCACTCAAGCTGTTGCGTGAACGGGTCACGCTGTGCCGGCGCGACATCGCGAAGATGATTGCAACTGGCATCGAGGAAGACATCCCGACGCGAAGGGCAGGGCAGGGGCCCGCCGATTGGCAGGAGGTACATGCCGCCTTCCGCGCAATGGTCGCTCAGATTCCACGCTCCGCGACCCGGCAGGAGCTCGAGCCGATCGTCGACGAGTTGTCGCAGCTTGCTGACGACGTGCTCGGTGTTCTGGGAGCACACATCAAATCCAAGAGTCCGAGCGCCAATGAGTCCCATTCTGAGCGCCACATACAGAATTCAAATCCAGACACCCCTATTGAACTTGAACCAAGCCTTCGAGAAGGCAGGGCGGCAAGAGCTGAGCCAACACCTCAACCATCGCGAGTCGCCGAGAATTCGTATCCGTTGGGAATGGTGCTGAATGCATGCCCCGACATCGTCGATTACGCGAATGGCGGGATTTCGAACTGGCGCGATTTCGTCGCCACCGCGGCCGTTGTGCGATCGATGCTGGGAATCAGCCCGAGCGCCTGGGAGGAGGCGCAAACCGTCCTGGGCGAAACGCAAGCGGCGGTGGTCGTCGCCTACATCCTGCAGCGCGGGACGGCGATCAATTCCGCCGGCGGTTATTTGCGCGGGCTGACGCGGAAAGCGGAGGTCGGGGAGTTTTCTCTTGGGCCGATCCTGATGTCGCAGATCAACTCCCGGCTCCACGAAAAGCGACGAGCGGTGAGCGATGGGTAAGACCCGGCTGGATTGGATTCCGGTTTGAGCGGGCGTAGCGATGTCGTTCGGCGCAAGAAGGCGATATTGCCGATCTTACGGTATCCGGTGGAAGGTAACCGGTATGAGCTCCCCGTCTGGGGGGATCAGCGAGCGCGTGGGTAGCGGATCGGCATCCAATATTGGTGCGCCGTATTGCCGCATATGCGAATGTTACCCTGATGGCGCGATTGCCGATGACGATCCGATGTCGATCGATCGGCCGCGCCAGGTGGCTTTCCCGGTTTGCTCGACGAGAGGGGCTGTGGGCGGGTCTGGCCCTACATAGCCCGAGCCGTCCACAACCCCGGGCAACTGGGAAGCGGTCGTGGCGTCGCCGAGCGGGCGCTGAGCGACCACTGTTCAGCAGCCTTCCGTCTAAGCGCCCTTAGCAGACGCTGCACGATCGAATGCTGTCTCATCCCGAACTCCTCGGGGTGTTTCTCGCTCAGCCGGCCGACGATAGCGAGTGCAGTTAGCTGCGGTTGCGCAGCGAGCCAGGCCTGGATCGTGGCAATATGTGGGTCGAGCTTGGATGGCATGCGACCCCTGGTTTTATAGGGCCGACGGGTTCGCCGGTGCGTGGCACGCGGCTCGCCGGCCGTCGCTGTCTTGCCGAGCGTCTTGGCAAAACTGGCTGCGGTCGCTGGCGCGGTGCTCGTGCTGGCGCATTGCAGGCCGCGCGCCTGTCCGGCACGACGATCGACGCGATTGCCGAGTTCGTCCTGGGTTGCGCGAATCTCGGCCAACAGCGCGACCGGATCGAGCGAGCGATACTGATCGCGCAGCCGTTTCTTCACGGCGGCGGTCACCTTGGGATGCGCCAATGCACGCTCGTAGGGCGTCAATGGGGGGTGATAGCGCTTGATCACTTCAGCCCCTTCGCGGCGCTTCTCCTTCAGCTTGGACGACGGCTGGAAGAAGTTGACATAGAGCCGTGCCGCCGCATAGAGGCGGCCCATCACACGGGTCGTGTAGACGCCGTCGAAGCGGCCATAGCCCATGCGGCGGCGGACGACGGCACCATTTTTCTGCTCGACGAACGCTTGATCGTTCTTCTTGTAGGCGCGCGAGCGTGTGACTTCCAGCTTCTGGTCGCGGCACCATGGCACGACGACATCGTTCATGAAGGCGCTGTCGTTGTCGAAGTCTACGCCGCGCAAGAGCCAGGGGAACAGGCTCTGTGCGCGGTTGATCGCTTCGGCAACCAGCGAGCCATCCCGCGTCACCAACGGCAGGCACTCTGTCCAGCCCGTGGCGATATCGACCATCGTCAGGGTCTGGATGAACGAGCCAGCCCACCGACGTGCCGCCATGGGCTACCATGTCGACCTCGCAGAAGGCTGTTCCAGTCATTGAACGTGCGGATTGGGACCTCGCGCCGGATTGCCGAATAGAACCCGGCACGGCGCCGCCTGCCGCCGCTCGCCGGGACCTTTACGTCGACGAGCATGCGGTCGATGGTTGCGGGGCTGATCGCGAGCACACGGTCACGATCCGCAAAGCCAAGCTTCAATCGGCCATGTTGCTCAAGTGCTGGCAGCAAGGTCGGGATCATCGCCTTGATCCGCTTGCCGCACACCCGATCCGACGCCTCCCACAATGCCGTCAGCGCATCCTTGATCGTCGCACCGTATTTGCGGCGGCGCTCTCGCGGTGCCTCGACCCCGTTAGGTCTAACCGGCTCATGTTGCCGGAGTGCCCGCACCGCATGCTTGCGATGCCAGCCCGTCGTCGCGCACAGCGCGTCGAGGATCCGCCCCTTCTCCGCCCGTTTGACCGAACGGGAACGCTCTGTCACCCGCCGACACGACCTCGCGCCGCGCGCCCATGCTGATCTTTCCCGCCATAGAGGCCACCGAACCGATTCGGTGACGTCGCCCCAGTCATCGGCGAGAAGTTGTCCAGTAACATTCTGAGTCAGGCGATGCGCGCGCATGGCCTCGACGACCGCTGGAATATCGGCGTAGGCGTTACGCAGAAAGTCGGCAGTCTCGCGGCCGCTTCGGGGGGATCCGAGCACCGGCTGCCCCTGATCGTCGCGACAGTGCAACAGAATGGGCAGAAGCATGCTGTGATTGACATTGCTGGTGTCCAGCATCGGCGCCCACGCCGACAGCCTGAGCCGCATCGCGGCATGGAAACCCTGGCATCAGGGACGCGGTTCGACGTCGCCATTGGGGTTGCGCCGGTGTATCGGCTCGAACCGATCGGGGGCAGTCGAGAGGCTGTTGCTGATGTCGTTGTGGCGCAGCGCGACGGCGGAGATCGCGGCGGAATTGCCGTCGAGCATGGGAATGCTGGTAGCGGCAGGATCGCCCAGCTCTCGGCGCCGCTCCTTCACTGCCGCTGAACAATGAGTTGAGCGCATGGAGCGCTCGACTGTGTTGCTGTCAACAGAGCCGGCTCCGCAAATTTGAACAGCTCGATAAGTGGAGTTTCTGCCTGACGGCGTGCACGCTGGTGCCTGCGAATCAGGAGCGACGATGAGCAGACGAGCACGCCGGAACCACACACCGGCCTTCAAGGCGAAGGTGGCTCTGGCCGCCGTCAAGCGCGACCGCACAATCGCCCAGCTGGCGGAGCATTTCGACGTTCACCCTAATCAGATCACGGCATGGAATCGCTGCTTGAGGGCAGTGCTTCCGGAGTTTTTGGACCTGGCAGCGCCGCGCCGGCCACGCCTGTGATCGATGTGAAGTCGCTGCATGCCAAGATCGGGGAGCTGACGCTGGAGAACGATTCCTAAGAAACGGCAGCACCGAGTTTCGGCTCCAAGGGCTGGAGAATAAAGCCGAATGCATTGGCACGCCGATGCAAATTGTTGACGACTCGCGTCCGGTAACGCGTCTCGCAGGACGAGGCCCCGGGATCGACATAGTCCATTCCGTATCGCACAGCATTGTAGAACAGAAACTGCGATCTT
>NZ_JBSSEQ010000003.1:0-333517 GCF_054061875.1 Bradyrhizobium sp. S3.7.6
CGAATCCGCAATTCCCCACCGCCCCGGCACCGCTTGCGCTGCGCCGGCCCGTGGTGCCGAACCTGGGCCGGCTGGCGCAGCAACGCGCGGGCAAGCTGCTGCAAGCGATTCCGCCCGGCGTGGGCGAGGGCGTGCTCGAGGAAACGCGCCGCAACAAGGACGCGTTCGACTTCATCGTTCAGAACAATCTGTACAAGTTGTCCGGTCTGCGCGCCGCGTTCGGCAAGACCCTCTCATTCCCGGTTGCGGCGATGGAGGTGAAGGCGAACTGGAAGCTGGTCTCGGAGATTCCGGCATTCACCGGCGGCAGGGTGACGCTCGCCGACGTGCCCAAGTTCTACCACGTCAACACCGGCGCCGACGGTCAGCAATACGCCTTCTTGTCCATGCACATCATCTCCAAGGCGGTCCCGAACTGGACGTGGGCGACCTTCGAGCACAAGTTCAATCCCGCGCGCTGCGACATTACCGGCTGCCACGACTCGTTCGGCGCGCAGACCAATCCGGTGGATCCGCAACCGGGCCAGGGCTATCCTGACTGCGTGAAGACGCCGGCGCTGGCGGCGATAATTGCATCCGCCGATTGGGATCCGGCGTTCGCCAATTACTGCCTGAAGGGAACGCAGGCCGACTTCGTTGACTCGACCGGTCTCGATATTCGCGCCGGCAACTCGGTCACCGAGCAAGGCTTCGTCGATCAATCCTCCTGCATGACCTGCCACGGCCGGGCAGCGTGGGACAACACCGGCGCTGCGACCACCGGCGCCGGCTTCGACAACAATGGTGCACCGCTCGGCCCGATCCAGCCCAACTGGTTCTGGAGCTTCTCGGCCCAGCCGCCGATCTTCCAGGGTATGCCGGGACTGACGCAAGTCGCGACCTCCGCCGATTTCGTGTGGTCGGTTCCGTTCTGCGCCATCGATGACACGCAGAACCCGCCGCAGCCCAGCAAATGCGCCGGGAAGTGAGGTGGCCGATGCATCCGTGACCGGACAAAAGATACAACTCGCCGGCAGCTATCGCGCCGAACCGTTTGGTGCGAGCTATGTCGGCGAGGTCGATCCGAACGAACGCATCGTCATCACTGTCTACCTGAAGCGGCGCACGCCTGACGCCTTTCACGGCAAACCCGGCCGACACTCTTACTCTCTGGCCTCCAAGTATTAGAATGCGAAATCTGCGACGCGACCCGTCATCCGTCCGATTCTACATGGGACTTGATATTGAGGTACCCAGGCCGAAGGCCCGACCAGGCGTGCGCCAGGGGCGCATCGCCTCAGCGGAAAATGGTACCCGCAGGAGCGTGAGCATAGCGACGCCGAAGGCGACACGCGGGACCGAGTGCAGCGACGAGACCGGTTAAGAGGGCACCCGGGAACGGGGCAGTGATAGCGACGCCGGCATACTTCATGACGGCGGGCCCCTTTCCCGAGTGCCCCCGGCGAGGAGCTCGGTATCCCTTTGCGCGAGGGATCGACGCCGCGCGGCCGAGACGCAAAGCGGCTCGGTTAACGGGCGGATCGCAACGGGTAACGATCTCGATATCAGCGAAATCGAAGATCGGGGCGTTCTTATCCGTTGATGGAAACGAAAGTCGGCCTCTCGGCGCCGACGCGATGTTGGATCGCACCGGAAACGCCGGCAGCAATATACAGCTTTGGAAGAATGGCCTTTCCGGTCTGTCCAATCTGGCGATCTGCCCTCCTGCATCAGCGGACGGAAGCAGCCATACTCGAGGTAGAGCATGCGTCGTTCGATGAAGGCCCACATACTTGTACGCTCTGAATTGCCCCGGCATCTTAGTGGGTGGCGCCCTTCCTTCCGCGGAGCAACGCGTGTGCTCCGACACGTTGCTCGTCGCCAAGGCTGTCCGGATCAGACATCGCGAGCTAGCGCCGCAAGGTCGGTTTCAAGGTTGGGCTGGTGCTTGAACATGGCGTCGATCAATGCTTGCGCCGGCTGCTCGGTGGCCTCCACCAGCGTCGCTTTCTCAGCGCGCGCGGAGAGAGCGAACACCCGCTTGACGACGGTCGGTGAGCCCTTGAGACCGCATTTGGCGATGTCCTCAACGCCGGCGTCCTGCGCGCTCCATTTCACGATTGGTGCGCGGGCGGCACGCAATGCATCCGCCATCGCACCGCGGCGAATCTGGTTGGTCGCCTCCAGCATGGTGATGAGACACGGCAGTCGGTGTGCAGTACCTGAACACCGCCTTCGGAGCGCCGCTCCGCTTCAATGGTACGCGCGGTAAGATCTAGCGCTCTGATCTTGGTGACGTAGGTGAGCTGCAGCGCGCCGAGACGCTTAGCAATGCCCGGCCCAACCTGCGCGGTGTCGCTGTCGATGGTCTGCTTGCCGGTAAAGATGAGATCTGGCGGACCATATTCCTTGCCAATTTTTCGGATGGCGGTTGCCAATGCGTAAGTTGTTGGCAGCGTGTCGGAGCCCGCGAAGTAGCGGTCGGTGAGCAGAACGGCGCGGTCGCATCCGACTTGACGAAGGCGACCATGTGGTGGTCGCTCCCGTGGATCCCATGCATAAAGGCGATGTTGTTGCTGGACCGGTCGGACAGGCGGAGCCCGAGCACGCGTCCATAAAACTTTACGGCGGCATCTACATCCGGCGTGAACAGGAGAAGGTGGGCCAACCGATTGGGACTTGTCGTGCCTGCCTGGCTCCGCTTAGGGGCCGCGCCCGCGCCGACGCGCGGCGGCGGGTCGGCAACCTCTGCCCGGGTCTTCTCCGCAGGAGACGACTTTTCGGCAACGTGGACATCGATTGGCGTCCCATCGTCGTCACGAAACCAGATCCCGTTGGTCTCGAAGCCGGGCGGCGGGTCGATGCGTCTCACCCCGAGAACCTGCAGATGGGCCGCGAAGGCCGCCATGTCCTCTTCGAGAGGCAGAAGCTGAGGTGATGCAGCCGCTTGGTCCGACCCGAGCCCTCGCGAACGGTGGCCCAGCGATGGGGATGCCCTTTGGTGTAGAGGCCGATGCCCTGCCCCTCCTCGCGGACGTCGAGACCGAACGCCTTGTGAAAGTCCGACGCCACGGTGAGGGGCGGGACCGTGAATACGAATTCATCGATCGAATGCACACCCAACTTCCTGGACGGCGCGTCGGCGCGACGAACTTGCCTTGTGCGGTCATCTTCGTCTCCCTGGCCTGGATTCAGACGAGCGCCCGCAGGCCCTCATCCTCTGCGTGCACGACGTTGCGAGCGCGACGAACTCACGGCAGACCCCACGGATGGCCTTGCCATTGTTCTTGCGGAAATCTGCGATTGTCTTGAAGTCCGGTGCCAACTGCCCGGTCAGCTAGATCATCTCGATATTGCGCTGGCATTCCCGCTCCAGGCGTCGGCTCGACGGCACGCGATTGAGGTAGCCGTAGATGTAGAGCTTGAGCATCATGCCGGGATGGTGGCCGGGTCGACCCGTGTCGAGACAACGTGCTTTGTCCGCGATCAAGCCCTTCCACGGATCCCGTCATCGCTCGCCCCCGGCGAATAATAGCAGAGGCGGACTTTTCACACGGCCTGGGACCATTGCGGAAAGGGGGGCGCCCTAAACCTTCGTATCGTTCCGCTCACCCCTCTAGTGTCTCTGCACAGTGATTTTGACAGGTTGGACCCGGCGATCAGATTAGCTCCGGCAGGAGTTTCGGATCAACGAGGACCTCGATGCTGCGAGGAGTTCTTGGCTGCCTCCTGATGAGGCCGGCTCGTTCCAGCGTCAGCACCATCTGATGAACCGAAGGCGGGCTGACGCGGAAATATTCTTGCATGTCGGTTTCAGCCGGAGGTGTGCGGTGGAGCCGCGTGTAGAGGTGGATTGGAGTGGGCCCTCCAGGGGGGACAGGTTGGCTTTCAGTAATTGACCGGACGGCCGGGCTTTCAGAGGATGAAGGCCCATGGCAAAGCACCGAACCCACAGCGTCGAGTTCAAACGGCAGGTGTCGCAAGAGTATCTGAGCGGCGAGACGCTGCACGGGCTCGCGAAGCGGCATGACATCTCCCGCAATCTGATCCGGATCTGGGTCGAGAAGTTTCAGGCAGGCGCTCTCGATGAAGATTTGGCGGCGGCCGATCTTCTCCAGGATTATGAGGCGCGAATTGCCGCCCTCGAGAGGCTGGTCGGGAAACAGGCGCTGGAGCTCGAGTTTCTAAAGGGGGCTCTGCATGCACGACCGCGGAGGAGAAGCGAGCCTACATCCGCGATCACCGGCCCCGCGGCCTCTCCGTCACGGAAGGATGTCGGCTGATGGGGATTGCGCGCTCGACTTACTATGACCGCTCTGAGAAGGCGGCCGATGATACTGCGATCGTTGAGGCGATCGCCACTATCTGCGACGAGTTCGAGCACTATGGCTGGCGTCGCGTCCAGGCTGCGCTTCGCCAGCAGGGCCTGATCGTTAATCACAAGAAGATCCGCCGCCTGATGCGTGAGCATGACCTTCAGCCGAGATTACGTCGCCGCTTCATGGTGACAACAGACAGCGATCACGGTCAGCCGACCTTCCCGAATCTCGCCACCGACATCACTCCCACCGGTACCGACCAACTCTGGGTGGCCGATATCACATATGTCGCCATCGCCGGCGGCTTTGTCTATGTCGCCGTCATCTTGGATGCCTGGTCACGGCGAGTGGTCGGATACGCCATCAGCCGCTCGATCGACGCCCGGCTGACGCTCGCGGCCCTGGCCGCCGCGATCGAAGGCCGCAAACCACCTCCCGGCTGCGTGCATCATTCCGATCGTGGATCACAAGGCGGATTCAATCGGTCGTCGCAACACTCGGAGGTTTGAGGTTGCGATGAACATTGTAAGGCGCCGATCGGCGCAATCAGGACGAGCCCCATTGCCATCGCCAGGACGGCCGTCTGTTGCAGGACGCAATGAACAGAATAAATTTTGGCGGGCGATTGCCGCGGGGCTAAGTAGCGAAGATGCTGCGCTGGAAGCCGGATTGTCACAACCTGTCGGAGGCAGATTATTCCGAAAGGCGGGCGGCATGCCACCAGCGATGTTCAGATCTTCGGCAAATGCGCTCTCCGGGCGGTACCTCTCGTTGGTTGAGCGCGAGGAGATCGCACTGCTCAAGGTGCAGGGCCATTCCATACAGGAGATTGGACGTCGCCTGGGGCGGGCTGCTTCGACAGTCTCCCGTGAACTGCGGCGCAACGCGGCCACCCGCGGCGGCGGGTTGGAGTATCGGGCAACAACTGCCCAATGGCATGCGGATCGATCCGCCCGCCGGCCCAAGCCGACCAAGCTTGCGCTCAATGCAACCTTGCGCACTTATGTGCAGGAGAGACTTGCTGGCGACGTCGTAGCCCCGAGCGGCGCTCCCGTTCTTGGTCCCGTCGTTCCGTGGAAGGGGCGCCGGCATGGCCCGCGCAAGGATCGGCGATGGGCCAAAGCCTGGAGCCCCGAGCAGATTGCCCGACGCTTGCCGATCGACTTCCCGGACGACAAGACGATGCGCATCAGCCACGAAGCTATCTATCGAGCTCTCTTCGTCCAGGGCCGTGGGGCGCTACGCCGCGAGCTGACGGCCTGCTTGCGAACAGGGCGTGTATTACGGATGCCCAGAGCGCGCGTACGCAGGCGAGGCAAGGGTTTTGTCTCCCCGGAGATCATGATCAGTGAGCGCCCTGCTGAAGCTGCCGATCGAGCAGTGCCGGGACATTGGGAGGGAGACCTCATCCTCGGTCTTGGCAGCTCGGCAATCGGCACGCTGGTCGAGCGCACGACGCGCTTCACGATGCTATTGCACCTTCCCCGGTTGGCGGGGCATGGCGAAGCTCCGCGCGTGAAGAACGGACCTGCGCTCGCGGGACACGGGGCCGAAGCCGTGCGCGATGCGATCACGCGCACCGTCATCACCTTACCCGAAGAACTGCGTCGATCGCTGACTTGGGATCAGGGAGCCGAAATGGCTCAGCACGATCGTCTCAAGATCGATGCGGGTATCCAGGTCTACTTCTGCGACCCGCAAAGCCCTTGGCAGCGCGGCACTAACGAGAACACCAACGGATTGCTGCGGCAGTACTTTCCGAAAGGCACAGACCTGAGCATCCACAGCGCCGACGAAATATCCGCTGTGGCAGCGGCCCTCAATGCCCGACCGAGAAAGACACTAGGCTGGAAAACGCCAGCGGAGGCGCTTGACGAACTGCTGTCATGAGTGAAATTAATTGGTGTTGCGACGACCGATTGAATCCGCCCAATACGCTGCGGCTGCCTATCGCGATCATCTTGCCGCCCACGGCTTGATCGGCTCCATGGGCCGGCGCGGCAACCCATACGACAACGCCACGGCGGAGAGCTTCATGAAGACACTCAAGGTCGAAGCCGTTTATCCGATGGCATTCGAAACCTTCATCGACGTTGCCGAAAACCTTCCGCGCTTCCTTGAGGAGGTTTACAACCGTCGACGGCTTCACTCGGCACTCGGTTATCTCAGTCCTGTGCAATTCGAGGATCAACACACCCGGCGAACGGTCAAACCAGCAGCCTGACCCCGTCTGCTCCGAGGGGCCCACTCCAGATAAAGGTCAAATATTGCCCCTGCGTGGGCGTGAAGGGTTTTGCCGAAGGACTCACGCCGGCCATCCGATTCAGTTGTTTGTGCGCGCCTCGAACACGGAGGCACGCCATGAATGTACGCTATCGGGTCGATCTCAGCCAAATCGAGCGCACGGAACTCAGGGCACTGCTCAGCGGCGGCAAGCATGCGTCGCGCAAGCTCAAGCGAGCCCAGATCTTGCTGGCCGCCGATGCCGGTGCCGGCGACGAGGAGATCGCAAAGAGCGTCGGCGTGGGCGGCTCGACCGTGTACCGGATCAAGCGCCGCTTCGTGGAAGGCAATCTGGAACGGGCGCTGAGCGACGAGCCGTCCCGGGGCGGAACGCAAACTCACGGTCAAGGAAGAAGCCCTGCTGGTAGCGACCGCCTGCGCCAGTCCCCCGGAAGGCCGCGCCCGCTGCACGCTCGAGCTGCTGGCAGGCGCGATGGTCAAGCTGACCGAACACAGGAACCTGTCGCACGAGACCGTTCGGGGGCGCCTGGCTGAAAATGGCCACAAGCCCTGGCGCAAGGAATGTGGTGCATTCCGCAGGTCGATGGCGAATACGTCGCCCGCATGGAGGACGTCCTCGACCTCTACGTCGAGGCGCCTGACCCCAAGCGGCCGGTGGTGTGCTTCAACGAAAGCCCGGTGCAACTCATCGGCGAGGCGCGTCAGCCCATCCGGGCCAGGCCGGGTCAGCTCGAACCTTACGATTACGAGTATCGTCGCAATGGCACGGTCAATCTCTTTGTCCTCGTCGACGTGCATCGTCCCTGGCGCAAGGTCAAAGTCACCGAACGGCGAGCGGCGGAAGACTATGCCCGATGCATGCACGACCTCGTCGACATCCATTATCCCGATGCCGAGATCATCCGGGTCGTTCAGGACAATCTATCGACCCACTCCGCAGGCGCCTTGTATCAGGCGTTCCCGCCCGCCGAAGCCAGGCGGATTTTGCGACGGCTCGAGTTCCACTACACCCCCAAGCACGCAAGCTGGCTCAACATGGTTGAGATCGAGATCGGCGTCCTGCGCGGCCAGTGCCTGGATCGCAGGATCGACGATTCCAAGCGACTGCGCCGCGAGATAGCCGCTTGGGAACGGAAGCGAAACGCCGCCCGCTCCCGCATCAAATGGATTCACAACAGACAAGGCCCGCGCCAAAATGGGCCGCGCATATCGCGCTACTTCCAAAGAATCATAATCACTGTGCCGAGCCACTAGATGCCGGACGAATACCTACGTTCAGTTGAGCTGTTGATCGTGGTCGTCTTAGGCTGCATGCGTTGGAAAGGCGCACAGGCTCATCAAGTGCGACAGTGAAAAAGGATAATCGACGAACAGCTGCGATAAGGCCAAGAGGAGACTACAATGCTCAACTGCTCCGAAAGCATTAAATCTGGCAGTGCCGCGCGATGCGCAGTTTGTGATGGCAAGTTCGGTCTCGTCCGGCACTACTCGTGGCGAATTTGTTCCAAGAAGTGCGCCGATCGCTTCAGAGCTCGCAGGGAAAGTGACCGCAATTGGGTGGGTTGGCTCCGGATCACCTTCAACCAGCTGCTAGAGCACCGCGCGAGGACTTTGTGATGGTCGAGGTCTCCACAACGAGGCAAGGCATATTTAGAGACAGCTTGGACTTTGCTCCGCGCAGCCCAAACCATGACCGACTCAGCGAGTGCGGGTCAGCTTAAGGCCCTTGCCGACGACTACGAGCGGCGTGCTGAGAAAGCTTGGCATGTTGATGCGTCCAAAGCATCCGCCCGATCGGCTGATAGCGCTGAACGCGAATGGCGTGCATGACCGGGTGGGCGGCTTCAAACATGTTCCCCGAATTCTGTACCATTGAAGCGCTGAACCTGCGCCCCGGCTCGAAGGAGCTGGAGGCATTCAACGTCGAGCGCGTGCGCGGCTACCTCGAATGCAATCTCGGCTGCAAGAAGATGGAAGTGATCCGCGCGCTAGGCCTGAATCCGCGCACGGTGGCCAAGGCCATCAAGATCATCCGGGCAAATGCTCATCGCAGCGATGGGGCTCTCCAGCCGCGATCAAGATCATCGCCGTGCTCTGCAATCTCTCCTCTCCGGCAAATTGCCACGAGCAGACCGTGCACATGACAGGCGAAGTCCCAGCAATTGCGAGATTGCCAGGCCCACGGCTCGCCGATCAGGGGCGACAGGAATGACGAACGGTTAATGGACAAGAGCCCGTTGCCTTCCAAACGGCTTGGCAGGTGACCTGACGGTAGGTCAGCTCATTGAGAAAGAGCGGACGTCGGTCAGCTTGATCGAAATGGAGCTAAAAGCCGCCTAAGCCCGTCCACTTTCTCGGGGGAAGATCACCAACGTGCCGTGCCATTACCCCGGTGAACCAGACAAGTGCATGTGTCGATTGCTTCCCTGTCCACACGGCCTTCCCCGCCGTACGATCGGGTCGGCATTCACATCGTAACTTTCGAGGCGTGCTCAGGCTTCACTCACGTTACGGCCCGCTGCAAAAGCGACCTTTGTCACGAGGCTTCGATCCGTCCGATTGCTCGCCCAAACCGCTCGTCAGCTACCAGATCAATCGACAGCTCTCTGGGTGGATCCTTCCTCCACTGGTGATGCGCGCCGTCGGGGCGCACCGGACGGTTTTTACCGCACGGAATGTGTCAACGTCCTTCGTCACGTTACGACGCGCTCGCCCGTTAGGCCGAGGCGGAAATACAAGCGGTTGAAAGGCAGGAAAGTCGCCCCAGTATATTGGTTGGGACGGCTCGCACAGCGCAATCCGAACCTGTTCTATTTGTGGCGAATCGGCATTCGACCTGCGGCTGGAAGATAGAAGCCGGACAAATCGAGAGGTTCACGTCCGGTTTGGGAGAGCCTCGGGGTGCAACTTCCCGGGGCTACTCGACCGACCGTGACCCGCTTGAGGTCTTGGCTGCGCAACGCGCCGGCCTCGTGCGCCAAGGCTCTCGGGCAACAACCGCTCGATCGCTCAGCCGCTGGCGCCAATGGCTGAGGTCCGAGCGCTCGAAAGCGTGCTGGAAAAACTCTTCGCCGGTGAAGAGCTGGAAGTACGGGTAGTGGGCCCAGCGCTCGCACGCCCCCGATCGGGCAGCCCGTAAATGTTCTTGAGCAACAACAGCCCGACCATGAAGCGGATCTCGATCCCCGGCCTGCCGTTTTCGGCTGTAGAGCGGCGCAATTTCGTCGTCGATCCGGTCCCAATCGATCTTGCCGGCAAGCAGAACCAACTCGTGCTTCATGTTGATGATCTGGTCCAGCAGCGCCCGGAACAGATCGATCGATCCCGTCCGCTTGTGCTTCTTCGGCCGCATCGTCCCCTCCGATGCACCCAAGCACGGTCCACGGCGAAGTTGAGTTCGTTTTGCTGGTTTTAGAGAGTTCAAACCGTTGCAGGCGATCGTCTCGCGACTGTCATTCGAAAGACTTCCCATCCCCACGGCATAAACCCACGACATGAGAGACGCCAACATTGAGTCCGTACCGCCAATTGTCGGGTTCGAGCCCCTATGTCGACAAGCGGAAGCTACGCACAACGAAGCAACGCGGATTTCAGCAATTTGCAGTTTGGCACGCCGGTTGCTCTGTTCACAACGTCATCACCGATTCCTTTGCAGTGCGGTCGGGGTGTTTGGCAACGTTGAGCAATCAGGAAGGGCGAGATATGTCACGAGCTGAGGTGGAGCGATTCGTAATTGATCTGTCAAATGACGTTAGTCTGCTCGAAAAGGTGAGGCCGAGTGCTACAGGCCTTGGAGCGCTTGTAGCGATCGGAAATGGCCACGGCTATAGCTTCACGATTGACGAAGCTAAAGATCACCTCCGATCAACCAGCATACAGGCGGCGACGAATAAGCAGTTCGACGCGGTAGTGGGCGATACTGCGAGTGCAACCGTGCAGACCGTGGGCGTTGTTACTTCTGTTGTGGAGGCAGCGGAGGTTGCCACGAGCGTGGTGCAAGACGCGGAAGCGGCCACTAGCGTGGCTGCGGTAGCCGAGGTCGTTGTAGTCCTGGTTTGAGCGCGTGTTCTTAGCTGCTGAGCGCATCGGCTCGTGCTCAATGACGAGCCGGCGCGCAGAGGCCATGAAAGTGAGTCTTATCCGGGGAGGATCCATGAAAGTTGCGCCATCTAGCCTGCAAGAATGCGGCTCAGCGCTCACGCGTAACGACATGCGCCCCGTTGCCGCGGAACACTATCGACAGATCTTTGACCGGCGCACCCCCGAGGAGTTGCGCACCCTGTCACACGTTAAGCGCTTCATGGAGCGGCTGGTTGGGGACATGGAGTTCCGCAGGGGGCTTTCGGAGAGTGTCGACGCCCCTCGGTCGGTAAGTGAGCGCTACGGCATCGAAATCGACCCGATGGAAATGCTGCCGCTCTGGCGCGGTACCCACCTGAAATACCGCTTCAAGCCGGAGTGTGCGTTGTGGCCGCTGGCTGTGATGTGGGACGAGTATATACGCGAGATGGTGCGTCATCGCGACCTCTTGCGCGATGAGGGCGAAATGTCGACGGTCAACCCTCGCTTTCATGCTTGGCGCGAGCGCCAAATTCGCCGCTGCAACGGCGAGTTGGGAGGGTCGGCGTTGTCGGTCACGCACCCCATCATCGCTTTCGAGCTGAGCGACGGTTGCACTGTCGGTTGCTGGTTCTGCGGCCTCTCGGCCGGCCGCTTCAAAGGATATTACGAATATAGCGAAGAGCATGCAGAGCTTTGGCGCGGCGTGGTTGGTGTCGCCAGCGAGATGTTTGGTTCGGCAGCCCGAACTGGCTTTTGCTACTGGGCCACGGATCCTATGGACAACCCGCACTACGACCGCTTTCTGTTCGACTACTATCAAATCACTGGCGCATTGCCACAAACAACGACGGCCGCCCCGCTCAAAGATCAGGCGCTCACCAGGCGCGTGCTCGAACTGTTTAGGCGGTATCGTACTGTGACGAATCGCTTCTCCGTGCTGAGCAAAACTCACCTCAATCAGATTCACGCGGCGTTTGCGCCTGAGGAGCTGATAGGTGTCGAACTCATACTGCAGGGCAAGGAGGCGCTGACTGCAAAAGCGTTCGCCGGGCGCGCGCGCGAGCGGAGGGAGAGGCTCGGAGCAGCCAACAAAGACGATGCAACTCGGGTGCCGCAACGCAATCATACGACGATCGCCTGCGTTTCCGGATTCCTTGTAAATATGCTGCAGGGACGTGTGCAGCTAGTGACGCCGGTGCCAGGCAGCAAACGTTGGCCTCTCGGCTACCGCATTGTGGCTGAACATTTCTTCAGGACGCTAAGCGAGTTCCGGAGCGGGCTGCAGAGCATGATCGATCAACATATGTTCGAATGCCTCCCTCGCCACCTACCGATCCGCTTCCGGAGAGACCTGCAATACGAGGCAGGGACCCGGCACTTCCATCTTCGCTCACGCAACATGCAACACCGGGTGGTCGACAACCTCGCTCCGATCTCCGTTGGCGATCTAATCGTGTGCGGCAACTGCACAGCGTCCGAGCTGGTCATGCGGATCACGGCTGACGGAACGAGCGTCCTTGCAGTCGCTGACCTGCTGGACCAACTGTACAGGGCCGGAGTAATCG
Source organism: Bradyrhizobium sp. S3.7.6 (assembly GCF_054061875.1). Lineage (NCBI taxonomy): Bacteria > Pseudomonadati > Pseudomonadota > Alphaproteobacteria > Hyphomicrobiales > Nitrobacteraceae > Bradyrhizobium > Bradyrhizobium sp. S3.7.6. The sequence continues at coordinate 12,170 of NZ_JBSSEQ010000003.1, forward strand.
AAGAGGATCTCGACGATCGTTTCGCCTCGCAGACCAGCAAGGACGTGGCGAGCCGCATCGAAGCGGCCAACCACGCGGCCCACAATATGGGAGTGGATCATGCCGATTCGCGTTAAAACATTAGGTCGGCTTCAAGGAGCTGCGGCTTGTCATTTCCGGGCCGGCTAGCCTAACCAAGATGCCGCACGGTTATTCGTGAAGAACGGCTGGTGCCGATTGGTGGAAACAAACTGTTATGCCACACGCTCTTGCCAATGGTGTTAAAGATGCCGCGGCTATCGCGAGCCTGCGGCCCGCTACTGTGTGGCTAAGCGAGCTCACCAAGCGGCCTGCACCACGATGTGAGAGTCAGGCATGTTCGACACCGGTCACGATTGCGCTGCCTATCTCAGGCCATCATCGTACACCATCCCGCATAGCTCCCTGAAGAAGATGAAATAATATGAGCACTAATGTGCCAATCGTGCTGGTCAACATGCCGATGTCGGCGGTTGAACGGCCATCGCTGGCGCTTGGTCTACTGAAGACGGCGCTGACCCGGGCCGGACTGCGATCCAGCACAGCATGTGCCAACATTTGGTTCCTGGAATACATAGGCCTTCCCGACTACCATCTGCTCGAGGGTTGCCCGCCTGAGGAAGCGCTGGTTGACTGGCTGTTCGCCGGCGTCGCCTTTCCCGACTTCGAACCTGACCACAACGCGTTTCTCGACCGGTATTTCAAGCGCAACCCGATGCACGCTGGGAAAGGCATGGCCGAGCGTCGTGCGAGTTTCCAAAAGCTGCGGTCGCTTATGGGGGAGTTCGTCGATTGGACGGCGGAAAAGGTGCTGATGCATCGTCCGGCCATCGTCGGGTGCACCTCGACCTTTACCCAGCATGTCCCCTCGCTCGCGTTGCTGCGCCGATTAAGCGAGCGCGCACCCAGCGTTGTCACTCTCATGGGTGGGGCAAACTGCGAGTCGGTGATGGGGCGAACCACTCACGCGCGTTTTCCATGGGTCAACTATATCGTATCGGGCGAGGCCGACGCACTGATGGGAGCGCTGTGTCGCGACATCCTCAATCGCGGCAAAGACATTCCGTCGGCCGACCTGCCATCCGGCGTCTTCGGTCCGGCGCATCGCGAGACCGGCTATCCCGCGACGTCGATTCGCGACTTGGTGCCCCGCGCGGCGGTTAATAACATGCGTGACCTGCCGTTGCCCGATTTCTCGGATTATTTTACAGAACTTGAGCGATCGCTCTACGCGGACCGGATCCATCCCGGACTGCCGATGGAGTTCTCTCGTGGCTGCTGGTGGGGCGAGCGCAGCCCCTGCACGTTCTGCGGGCTGAACGGCGGATCGATCACCTACCGCCACAAACCAGCCGAGCAGGCGGTAGAGGAAATGATTGAGATGTCGGCGCGCTACGGCTCGTCGCGTATCGAAGCGGTAGACAATATTCTGGCGCGTGACTACGTCGAAAAGGCGTTGCCCCGCCTCGCCGCAGCACCCAGGAAGCTCACGATCTTTTTCGAAGTCAAAGCGAATCTGAAGCGCCACGAAGTGGAGAAGCTGGCTAGCGCTGGCGTCCGCTGGATCCAGCCAGGTATCGAAAGCCTGGATACCCGTGTTTTGAAGCTAATGGGCAAGGGCACGACGTCAGCGCATAATGTTCAGCTCTTGAAATGGTGCCGTCAGTACGGCGTGCGCGTCAGTTGGAGTGTGCTGTGGGGCTTCCCGGGCGAGAGCGACACATGGTATTCGGAAATGGCCGCTTGTTTGCCGCTGTTGCATCATCTGCAGCCAGGACGGACGGTGCGGCTGCGGTACCAGCGCTATAGCCCCTATCACTACGCAGCCGACAAATATGGGCTGAAACTGCTCCCGACCGCCTCCTATCGCTACGTCTATCCGCTGTCGGAGCGTGATCTCGCAGATCAGGTTTATTACTTCGAAGACAGTGAAGACAACGATGTCGGCGGCCATTTCGCAGCGCGCGACGCGAACCGCCGCCCGGGGCTGCAGGCCGTTACCCTGGGTGTCGATGCCTGGCTAAAAGCCTGGTACGAGCCGAAGCTGCCCATGCTGTCGATGCGTGACAGCGGCGAAGAGATCACCGTCGAGGACACGCGAGCCATAGGAGTGGAGCGCGAACACCGAGTCAAGGGCCTCAAGCGCGAAATTCTTCTAGCCGCGGACGAAGGCGTGCCTGAAACGCTCCTGCGCAAACGGCTGGCCACGGCAAATGTAATACAGGCTGAGATTGACGCTGCAATAGCGGACATGATCGCTCGCAAACTGATCATACGGCTCGACGCGCGGCTGGTTGGGCTCCCCCTTTGGCATCCATATACGCCAATGCCCGCGCTGATCGCGTTCCCTGGAGGCTATCTCGACCGACGTGCCACGCCCGTGGGTACCCCTCGTCAATGACACCTGCGGCTGCTGAATTCACACTCGAAGTGCAACACTTGAGCAGCAAAGACCTCCGCCGGGTCTTGAAGTCAAGGCATTTGCGTGGGGTATTGTTGTAGGCGGCGACTCGGAACAATTGCAACCGCTTCACCCGCGGCCGAGTGGCCTGAATCAGAGTGGTGCTGATATCACTGTCATTCGGCCCTTTAATTGCGGATTGTTGTCAATCACCTTTTGAACTTTCCGACGGCACGACGGTAGCGCTCGCGTCGTCGGAGCTGGTCAGTTGCGGAGACGGCGCGAGCGCGGCTGATACGTACTTTGCGGGCCAGGCACTGGACTCGCCCGGGCTGGTTGATGTCTTCGCTTGGGGTCATGGTTCTGCGCCGATCGGCGCAATCAGGACGAGCCCCATTGCCATCGTCAGGACGGCCGTCTGTTGCAGGACGCAATGAACAGAATAAAGTTTAGGCGGGCGATTGCCGCGGGGCTAAGTAGCGAAGATGCTGCGCTGGAAGCCGGATTGTCACAACCTGTCGGAGGCAGATTATTCCGAAAGGCGGGCGGCATGCTGTCAATCGGCCCTTTAATTGCGGATTGATGTCAATTCTCTTTTTGAAAGCCATTCGGCAAAACGGTAGCGCTCGACCCGTCGGAGCGGGTCGGGGTTGCGGAGACGGGGGCGAGCGCGGCTGGTAGATCGATAGCCAGCTCGGTAGTCGTGGGCCGCTTAGCCGTTACCTAAATCTCAATGCGATCAACTGCCCGTCGCTGGGGTCATGGTCCTTTCCGAGGTCGCAAGCGCCTCATGATGATGTCCGGATCGGGTGCCTCATCGTTTGCAACGGCGTGCGGGCGAGGCCCGCCACCAGCCGATTGACCGAGGTCACCACGACCACCGTCCCAGCGGGACATCGCCGGGCCCGGCGGACCGGGCCAGGAACTTGCAAAATGAGGTCAGGCCGGCGCGTGGCCCCAGTCGAACGACGTACCATCGACCCAAATGCAGTGGAGGATCACAGCGATTTTGCGCGCAATGGCGACCTTTGCCTTTTTCATACCGACCCGCTTCGCGAGCTTTATTCCCCAGGCCTTGAGGGAAGACCATTTTTTGGTCCGATGGAGAAGGACGGTCGCTGCCTCGAACAGGTAGGTTCGGAGAAGCCTGTCGCCCCATCGGGAGATCTTGCCACTAGTGTCAGTTTCACCCGATTGGTTGCGCCGAGGTGTGAGGCCGAGATAGGCGCCGACTGTCGAGGCCGATCGGAAGCGGGACGGGTCATCGATCGTATGGCGGAACGTCAAGGCAGTCACCACGCCGACACCAGGAACCGTCATCAGGCGACGCGTCGTCTCGTCAGACTTTGCCAATCGGCGGACCTCGTCGTCGAATTTGCGCTGCTGCTGGCAGATATGCTCATGAATCGACAGGAGCGGCCCGATCACGTTGAGGAGTTGATGACCTTCGCCCAATAGCTCGCCGACCTGGTTACGGAACTGTTGGCCAATGGCGCGAGGGAATAGCAACCCACATTCCTTGATCAGACTGCGGACCTGGTTCTCGATATCCCGGCGCATGGACACAAGGCGGAATCGCGCGACAAGAATCGCTCGAACCTTCTGGCTCTCCTCGCTCTTGATTTTGACTTCGCGATACCACCCAACCCGCACCAGTTCGGCAATGCCCCGAGCATCATTCCGATCGCTCTTGTTCATGCGGACCGACAGTGCTGCGTGTGCATGCCTTGCATCGATGCAAACGACGGGGAGTTCAACCCTACGAAGCTCGTGCCAAAGCCAGCTCGCCATCGCGCCTGTCTCAAAGCCGATACGCTCCGCCAGTGGCGCATGTTTACAAAGCAGCTTGGACAGATCGCCGGGATCAGACTTGGCCTTTCCTTCAAAAATCGCTTGACCCGTCTCGTTGACTACGCACACTGAAGTTTCCCTTTGCGAGACATCCAGGCCGACGTATTGCCTCATGACAGCTCCTCCGAATCGCTTGATTGCGAGAGCTCGACGATAAGGGAGCTTCGTGCCCCGAGCGCTGACCGCAATTACGTCATCGTCTGTAAATTTGACCCCTCATCGGCGTCCAATTTTGACCCCTTCGTGCGCCGCGGTTTGACGGTAGCGCTCGGCTCGTTGGAGCTGGCCGGGATAGCGGAGACGAGACGAGCGCGGGTGGCGTGATCGTCGTCGCGGCTTTTGAAGCGCCAGCTGTCATTGCCGGTCTCGACGATGTCACAGTGATGGGTCAACCGATCGAGCAGCGCGGTGGTCATTTTGGCGTCGCCGAACACGCTCGGCCATTCGCCGAAGGCGAGATTGGTGGTCACGATGACGGAGGCGCGCTCATAGAGCCGGCTGACGAGGTGGAAGAGAAGCTGGCCACCGGACTGGGCGAAGGGCAAATAGCCGAGTTCATCCAGCACAATGAAGTCCATCCGGGTCAGATGCTCGGCGAGCCGTCCTTGCCGTCCGTTGCGGGTCTCGGTCTCGAGGCGATTGACGAGGTCGACTACGTTGAAGAAGCGGCCGCGGGCACCGGATCGGATGCAGCTTCTGGCGATGGCAATGGCCAGGTGGGTTTTGCCTGTGCCGGTGCCGCCAACCAGCACGACGTTGCGTTGTTGGGCGATGAAGCCGCCGCCAGCAAGATCATTGACGAGAGTCTGATTGATCGGCGTGCCGTCGAACTGGAAGTCGGCGATGTCCTTGGCAAGCGGAAGCTTGGCAATGGTGAGCTGGTATTTGATCGACCTGGCTTGCTTCTCGTTGATCTCGGCGTTGAGCAGGTCGCCGACAATGCGCTGAGGTTCGTGCTGGCGCTTGACGGCAGTTGCCATGATCTCGTCGAAGGCAGCCTTCATGCCGTAGAGCTTGAGTTCGCCCATGAGGTCGAAGATTTGGGTTCGTTCCATCAGATGGTCCTCCGGAGGTTGTCGTAGCGGGCACAATCGGCGATCGGTGCATGACGGAGCGTCAGTGCGGCCGGCGTCATGATGTTGGCCGGTGGGGCGGGTTCACGTTGACGGGCCAGGATATTGAGAACGACATCGGCCGAATGGACGCTGTGACTGAGCGCTTCGGCACAGGCCGCTTCCACCGCGGGCAGACCGTCAGTCAGCACCGCGTTGAGGATGTCGACCATCTGCCGATTGCCGTCGTCGGTGCTGGCAAGCTTGCGCCGGATCCGCTCGATCGCGGCTGGCAGCACCCAGTCTTTGAAGGGAGCACCGTTGCGCAAGGCGCCGGGTTTGCGGGCGAGCACCGGCACATAATGCCAGGGGTCGTAGACGGTATCGCCGCGGCCAAAGGATCGCGGGTGCTCGGCAACGATGCGTCCATCCTGACGGATTACGATGCGATCGGCATAGGCTTGAACCTCGACCGGTCGTCCGACTGCGCTGGCTGCGACCGAGTACTTGTTGTTGTCGAAGCGCACCAGGCAGGTCTTCGAGACCGATGCTGTCACCGCATGGAAGCCGTCGAAGCGGCCGGCATAGGGAACGAGTTTGGGGCGTTCGGCTTCGAACACTTCCCAGATCGTCTGATCGACCAGCTCCGGATGGCGATGAACCTTGGCGTAGGCGATGCATTTGTCGAGCAGCCAGGCGTTTAACTCGTCGAGGTTTTTGAACCGCAGCCGCGGCGTGAAGAAGCGTTCCCTGACCAGCCCGACCTGGTTCTCGACCTGCCCCTTCTCCCAGCCCGACGCTGGCGTGCAGGCGACCGGATCGACCAGATAGTGGCTGCACATCTGCAGGAAGCGGCGATTGTAGAGACGCCCTTTACCGACGAAGATCGTCTCTACGGCGGTCTTCATGTTGTCGTAGATGCCGCGGGTGCAGGTGCCTTTGAACAGGGCGAACGCCCGGTCGTGGGCGTCGAACACCATCTCCTGCGTCTCCCGCGGATAGGCCCGCACGAACAGCATGCGGCTGTGACAGAGCCGGACATGGGCGGCCTTCACCATCACCGTGGTGCCGCTCAGCAAGACCACCTCGTGGCTCCAGTCGAACTGGTAGGCTTCGCCTGGGGCAAAGCTTAGTGGGACATAAGCAGCCGCGGTCGATTGCCCGCGTTCCTTGCTCCACCGCCTGGCGTAACGCCGCACCGCATCGTAGCCGCCGTCATAGCCACGGCTGCGCAGCTCTTCGAAGATCCGGATTAACGTCAGCTGTTCACGAGCCGGTTTGGCCGCGTTCGCCGCCAGCAGTCCGTCGAGCTCTACTGCCCATCGTCCCAGCTTTGGCCGCGGCTGCACTTGCCGCTCGTACTCGAAGGAGGTCTCTCCTGACCTCAGCACCTTCCGGACCGTGTTCCGCGACACCTTCAGGTCACGGGCAATCTCCTTGATCGTCTTGCCCTTGATGAAGTGCTCGCGCCGAATCCGCGCAATCGTCTCCACGATCAGCATCCTCGACCACCTGCTTCATTCCAAAGCAGGCAGCGCAACAGACCAACCTATAGGGGGTCAATTTTGGACGCCGATCCCCCGGCTTAGGGGGTCAATATTGCAGGCCGAATGACAGCTGATCAGACTAACTGCCAATGAAAGCGCGACCACGCGGCTTCCCTGCTTTGGAAAAAGCTCAGGCGCATCGCCAAATGCCTTGACCTGCCCGCAGCGCGTAACCTGCGCGCCCACCCGTCCAGTACGATTTCGCTTTACTCGCATAGCGCCCCCGAGGAGATTGTGAATCTTGTGACGGGGGCTCCAATCGCGTTGAGACCGCAACAGCGGGATGACGTTCATCGAATAATTCGATGAGAAGCCGCACGATACGCGATCCCGCACGCTCATGGGCTTCCCAGGCCAGCACCAGCTGGGCGGACCGGCGCTCGGTGCAACTGGCCCCATCCGCGCATGATAATGCGACAAAGCCGAGGGAAGCCGCAGAGCACGTCGAACGGGACATCTTGTCAAATACGCTGTTGCTGCGAGCGTAAGTGGTGTTCTCGAGAGAGTGTTTCGCGATGGCGATCTTGGTCAAATGCGGATCACGCCCGGCTAGCGTGAGCTTTGAAAGGGCGAGGCGGCTGAATTGCGCCTCGGCCCTCGACCGCTACCGTATTGGGGGCGCCGCCGACATTCACGCGTCGTGCATCTGCCGCGAGCGCCTCCCAGATTGGATCGCATATTGGAGTAATGGCATCGAATAATTCGCTGTATGTCATTTGATCGTAGCAAATACCGCCTTTAAGTGCCCCTGATAGATGTGCAGGCAGACAGCGAGAGGATGAAACGCGATTTCCGCGGTTGCGGCTGATCGGTTCACTGTCCGGAATGTCTTTACGAAGCCGCGGTACACCGAATGGGCTCCGCCACCACGACCCCTTGCTGGAGTGGACCGAGGCCAGCGCGAGGCTACGTGAGCAGCAGACTAAGCTGGCAAGGAGACTAGCGGTACGGTCCTAAGTACCAAGGTGTTTCCGACATTCAGCGATCCGGGCGTCAAATGGCGAGCTGCCACTCCTGGCTGAACGAGAGATGGACCACCACACCACGCGGGCTTGAAACTGGCGCGCCAGACGAGATCAGGCGAAACCTCTAGGGATGACGCGATGCGGACCACACGTCGAAAAGTGCTGCTGGCTGCTGCTGGCGCTATCGGCTCACTCGCCGTTCCAGCGATCGTCCGTGCCGCGACCACCAAACTGACGATCAGTCACGGCGCACCGGCCTATCTCAAGATGCTCGCCGAGCTTGGGCAGCAATTTTCCGCCAAATATTCTGGCGTACGGGTCGACTTCATCGCCGGCGGCGAAAACTGGGATCCGCTCTTGCAAAGCACGCTTCGCTCGGCTTTGGTCGGTGATTTACCGGATGCGACGTGGCAGTTCCTTACCTATGCAGGGATTCTCGCAAAGCGCGGCATATCGCAACCGATGGACGCATTCACGGGAGACGTCAAAGCCCTGTCCGCCATGGGACTCTCGCAGCCCTTGATCAATGCAACTCAGGTCGGAGGAAAGACCTATTCTCTGCCCTTCGGGACGACCATTCCCGTCATCTATTACAATATGACGCTGTTGAGGCGGGCCGGCTACTCGAAAAGCGAGCTGCCATCGTCTTGGGACGAAATCGCCGCGATCGGAAAGCAGGTTGCCTCGCTCGGTGAAGGCGTCAATGGCGGCTATATCGAGTATATGTCCACCAACGCGTGGATGTTGCAGAACATTCTCGGCACGCTCGGCGGCCGCATGATGAATCCCGAGCAGACGCAAATCACGTTTGCCGGGCCTGAAGGGCTGCAGGCACTCGAGGTACTTGCAAAATTCGGCCGGACCAACAATGTCGACATGACGCAGGACCAGGCGCGCCAGGCGTTCAATTCCGGAATCAGCGGGATCCATATCCGAACTGCAAGCGGCATCAACTCGGTAGCCAAAGCAGCTTCGGGAAAGTTCGAGTTGCAGGTCGGACAGCTTCCTGTCCCCAGTCCGCAGGGAAGGCTTGTTGGAGCCGGGCACGGCTTCTTCATGTTCACCAAGGATCCAGAGCGCCAGCGGCGGGTCTGGGACTTCATCCGCTTTGCGGCGGATCGCGATGGCCAGGCCATCCTTGCGAAACACACCGGCTATCTGCCGATCAACATGATCGCTCTGAACGATTCGAAGTTTCTCGAATCCTATTTTGGCGATCATCCATATCACCGCTCTGTCGTCGAGCGGATGTCGATAACGGGCGATCAGTTTTCATTTCCGAGCGACAACACCGTCAAGATCGTCGACATGATGGCCGAGGAAATGCGCAAGGTTGTCACGCAACGTTCAGAGCCGAAGCAAGCCTTGGCTGATATGGTCGAGCAAACCAGGAAGCTGCTCTAGTGCGCCGCCCCGTATGCACCTGCGGCACCTGAGGTGAAGCCCGCAATGGCTGATCAACAGCAATTAAGGCACTTCCAGGCAGCGCTATTCAAAGGCGAGCATCGGTCGACCATTGGCCTCGTGCCCGTGCTTACCTACTGCAGGCCAGGAGATGTGGGCAAACCGCTCGTGCTGTTTCTCACTGGCGGGGGTGTTATGGCGCGCATTGCCTACGGCCACCCAGGCTCAAACGCGAGCGATTTCCTCGATCATTGGCTCGAGAGGATAGGATGGGGTCTGTTGACTGCCACCTATCCTGGCGATCATCCGGCGCTCACGACATCCAAGCCAGATCTGACGTTGGACGACTGGGCGGCGGCGCTCGCAGCACTCGTCGCGGAGATGTCGGGCAGCGGTCCAAAACGGCCGATCATAGCCTGTGGCTGGAGCATGGGTGGCAAGCTCGTTTTTGCGCTGACCCGTGCGCTGCGCCTGAAGGGGCTTGCCCTCGCGTGCTTCGTTTCCTTCTGCGCAACGCCCCCCTTCCCTCGCCTAGACGGCGGACCGATCCCACCGGAGCGAATGTTGCCGAACGGACTCTGGGACCTTTCGGCCGGAACGAGGGATGGCCTGACCAGGGACGAGCGCTGGCAGCAAGAGCTACTCGCAATCGCGAATCTGGAAGGGCACAGTGTCATCGATCCGGACCTGTTCAGGTCTCTCTACCGGACCAATGTCCCTAGGGCGTTGTGGGGACCAGAGCTGGGCCGGTTTTTTGAAGGACAGACATATCAAGAGTTGTTCTGCGCGCTTCGTGAGGCCCGCTCGTTCTCGGGCGACGATTACCCTATATGCGCTGCGGTTGTTCCCATGGACTCACGGGACTACCGGCACGCTCTTGCTGATGAAGCGGTCTGGGGATCCATCACCGTCCAGGGCCTTCTGCACAATGTCGTGGCGAAGGTACCCCCCGGGCAGCTCTCCACGCACGATTGGCTTCGTCTCCGTGAGCGTATCATCGACCTGCCGCGGCGCCTGGTTAGGCACCTGCCGGGTGGACATTTTTTCTTCGTCGGAGCACGTGGCGCAAGCGCCACCATGTCTCATCTCGTAGACCTTCACGAGGAAGTACAGCGCGCTTGCGCGTTATTTGGTGGTTTGAAAGGTTTGCGGACAAGCACATGAAAGCGAATGTCGACTTCGATCCGATCGAGCTTGAGATCTTCTGGAGTAGGTTGCTGTCAGTGGTGGATGAGGCTGCGGTTGCGTTGCTTCGGACTGCATTCTCCACCGTCGTTCGCGAATCCAACGATTTCACAGTGGTCCTGATGGATGCAGAAGGGGCCAGTATCGCCGATACAAATGTCGGGACTCCGTCGTTTGTCGGAATTCTTCCCAGAACTCTGCGCCAATGCTTGGCTCACATACCGATCGAGGACTGGCAAGAAGGGGGTTGCATCGTCACCAACGATCCCTGGATGACGGCGGGTCACCTGCTGGATCTGGCAATGCTCGCGCCCATCTTCCATCACGGCCGGCTGGTCGGATTTTCTGGATCCATTGCTCATCTGCCCGATATCGGCGGCGCGCTGTTTTCAGCAGATTGCCGGGAAGTGTTCGAGGAAGGAATACGCATTCCGCCAACCAAATTCCTGCGGCAAGGACAGGAAAATCGGGACCTCGCCTGCCTCATTCGCGCCAACGTCAGAGTACCGGAGCAGGTTCTGGGTGATGTCTACGCGCAGGTTGCTGCGCACGCAGTCTGCGCACGCAAGCTTGGCGAATTTCTCGAGGCCTCCGGCCTTCAAGATCTGACCGCGATCTCGGCTGCATTGCAGGATCGCGCCGACAGGGCGATGCGATCCGCGATAGAGGCGGTACCCGATGGAACTTATCGCGCTGTCCTCACAGCCGACGGCTATGACAGTGAGGAGACGCGGATCGCATGCGCAGTGACCGTTGCCGGCTCGCAGCTTCACGTCGACTATGCAGGTAGCTCGAAGCAGATCGGCCGTGGTCTGAACTCCGTCATGAACTTCACCTATGCACTTTCAGTGTATCCATTGAAATGCGTGCTCGACCCTACGACTCCTCGTAACGAGGGATCCTACCGCTCGATTAGGGTTACAGCCCCGGAAGGGAGCATTCTCAACCCAGTTCACCCTGCAGCGTGTAATGCGCGGCAGCTCACAGCCCATCTGCTTGCGGGCGCGATCTATAAATGCCTCGCTCAGGTCATCCCCGACAAGGTCGTCGCCGAGTCAGGGACTGCACCAACCCTGCGTTCGGTCTACAGCGGCATCGATCGCTTTGGAAACCGCTTCTCCCAAATCTTGTTTGGCAGCGGCGGAATGGGAGCAAGCGCTTACTCCGATGGTCATTCCTGTACGCCATTTCCGACCAACACGGGCTCTGGAAGCATTGAGGCATTCGAAGCGGCGGCGCCATTGATCGTTTGGCGCAAGGAGCTCATCGCGGACTCCGGTGGAGCTGGCCAGTACCGCGGGGGACTGTGCCAGGAAATTGAGGTCGAGGTGGTTTCCGCTGGAGATATCCAGCTCTCCCTCATGGCTGACCGACAGAAACACCCACCCGAGGGTCTGATGGGTGGACGGAACGGCGCACCAGTTGCCATTCGGCTGAGGGATGGATCGCAGCCGCATCCAAAATCTCGCAGTCTGCTCGCGCCAGGGCAGCGCTTGATCTTGCGTTACGCCGGTGCCGGCGGCTTCGGAGATCCCAAAAAGCGCGCGCGCGCCGACATGCTTTTGGATCTGGAAGAGGGGTATGTGACGGTGGAGGGTTTGCAGCATCACTACGGCGTACGGCTCGAGGAGATCGCAGGTGAGTAACGTCGGGAGTGAAACTTGCAAGGTTCGGACGGGCGTCGACGTCGGTGGCACGTTCACTGACCTCGTTCTCGTCGACCAGAATACGGGGAAGATCTTTCTAGGCAAGCGTCTGACCACACATGCCGACCCAAGCCGCGCGATCTTGGGGGGCTCGAGCGAATTGCGAAGGAATCTGGCCGCACGATAGAGAGCGTCGACGATCTCGTGCACGGTATGACGCTGGTCACCAACACCATCATCGAGAGACGGGGCGCCAAGGTCGGCCTTCTGACCACACGAGGTTTCCGCGACAGTCTTGAACTCGGCAAGGAAATCCGCCACGACCGGCACGATTTGTTTTTGCGCCGGCCGGAGCCTCTGGTCTGTCGACGCCTGCGCCAGGAAGCCGGCGAACGGATCAATGCGGCGGGCGAGATTCTCCTGGAGCTCGAGGAAGCCAGCGTCCGGGCTGCCGCCCAGGAGTTCAAGGCGAATGATGTCGAGGCCATCGCCGTCTGTTTCTTGCACAGCTATGCCAATGCGGTTCATGAGCAGCGTGCAAGGCAGATTCTGCAATCCGAACTGCCAGGAGTGCCGATCACCCTCTCTCACGAGATTTCACCAGAGATTCGCGAATACGAGCGAGCCAACACGGCATGCGCCAACGCATATGTTCAGCCCATGATGAACCGCTATCTGACGCGGCTCGATAGCAGGCTACGCGAGGCCGGCTTTGCTGGCTCGCTGTCTCTGATGTTGTCGGGTGGGGGTCTCACAGGTATCGAGGCTGCCGAGGCACAACCCATTCATCTTATAGAGTCGGGCCCCGCCGCCGGAGCGACCGCTGCCGCCTTCTACAGCCGGATCACTCAGATCGCTGATCTGATCTCCTTCGACATGGGAGGCACGACTGCAAAAATGTGCCTCATTGAGGCTGGTCAGCCCGAACGATCGAACCAGTTCGAGGCGGCCAGGGTCAGCCGGTTCCAGAAGGGATCGGGGCTTCCTCTCAAAATCCCTGTCATCGACCTGATCGAAATCGGTGCCGGAGGCGGGTCGATCGCTCGCATCGACCAGATGGGCCTGCTCAAGGTCGGGCCTCAGAGCGCGGGATCCGAGCCGGGGCCGGTGTGCTACGGACGCGGAGGCAGGCGTCCAACGGTCACGGATGCCGACCTTGTCCTTGGGTATCTCTCGCCGACCTACTTCCTTGGCGGGGAGATAGAGCTCGATATGGATGCCGTGCAGCGTGCGCTGCACGAGCATGTCGCCGAACCCCTAAATATTGACGTCCTGCAGGCCGCGATTGGCATCCGCAGGATTGTCGATGAAAACATGGCGGCCGCAACGCGGATGTACATCGCAGAGAAGGGCCGCGATCGACGTCAATATGCGCTTCTCGCCTTTGGTGGCGCAGGTCCCGTCCACGCGCATTCGCTCGCCAAGTTGCTCGGGGTGAAGCGAGTAGTCGTTCCGCTTGGCGCAGGAGTGATGTCCGCGCTTGGCTTTCTGGTGGCCGCGCCGGCGATCAACCTGGCGCGCAGTTATGCCGGCCGTGTTGCGGATCTGGATTGGCAGCGCGTCAACGCCCTGCTCGAAGCCATGGAGCGGGAGGCAAGTCGTTTTCTGACCCGGAGCGGCATTGCATCTGAAGCCATCGGCTTTCGACGCTGCGTCGACATGCGCCATCTGGGACAGGGTTTCGAGATCCCAGTCGACGTTCCGGATGGTATCCTGGACGCACGGACCGCAGATACGCTCGCCGGCAGTTTCCGGAACGCGTATGAGATCCGGTTTGGGCGAAGCGTCGCCGGGATTGCGATTGAAGCGCTGACGTGGCGGCTTGCCGCCGTCGGTCCAGCGCCCGAGGTGTCATTGCAGTTCTCGGCTCCCGACCGCGCCGAGGCCGGACCCCACAAAAGCTCAAGGATGGTCTATTTCCCCGAGACCGGATTTGTAACGGCCGATGTCCTCGATCGCTATCGGCTCGGTCCAGGAATGCGGTTCGAGGGGCCTGCGGTCGTCGAAGAACGCGAGTCGACAACCATCATCGGACCTCACTGCAAGGCCGAAGTTGACGCCTCGCTCAATCTTATCATCGACATTGCGGAAGTACCGCAGCAGCGCAGCGACGCACCCGGAGAACCTGCGCCATCAACTGTCAAAATAAAGGAGGTGTCCCGTGTCTGAGCGTGCCCATGTCATCGATCGGCTGGCGGGAAAGCTATCGGCCGAAACGCCGGAAGTGCCTATCGTGAGCTGGTCTGGGTCGCCACGATCCCAGACCGAAAGACTGCAAGCATTTCGGAGCAATCTGTCGACATTTTCATGAAGCTCGATCGCCTTTTGGCGGAGCTCGGCACCGACAAGCAGCGGATTCTTTCCGCCACGGTGTACCTGTCGGATTTGAGCCACAAGGCCTCGTTTGACGAGGCGTGGTGCAGGTGGATAGGTGATGATCCGTGCCATTGGCCGCAGCGGACCTGCGTCGGCGCTCAGCTGGTCGGTGCCACACTTGTGGAGATCATGCTGCTGGCTGCGAGGGCAGATGGTGGTGCGATTGATGCACCAATCTGAGCGATATGTCGTGGTGATTGGCGCCGGCATTGTCGGCGCTGCGACCGCAATCGAGTTGCTGCGCGAAGGCCATCAGGTCACGATTCTTGAGCCCGGGGAGATCGGCGGTGATCATGCGGCGAGCTATGGCAATGGAGGTTGGCTCAGCCCCAGCCTCGTCGTTCCAACGTCTGTCCCCGGCCTTTGGCGACATGTTCCCGGCTACCTCATGGATCCGCTCGGCCCGCTGACGATCCACTGGCGCTATCTTCCGGGCCTGCTTCCATGGTTGTGGCGCTTCCTCCATTCTGGCTCGACCATCGAGCGGGTCGGAAGAACAGCCGCAGCCATTTCTGGTCTGATATCGGATTGTGCCGAACGGCATCGCAAATTGGCGCAAGAGGCTGGCGTGCCAGATTTGCTGCAGGACACAAGCCTTCTTCATGTGTTCCGGAAAAGAAGCAATTTTGACGCCAATGCGCTTGCGTGGCGCCTCAGACAGCAGAACGGCACGACATGGCGCGAGTTGGATCAGGGACAGCTATCCTCGCTAGAGCCTGACCTCGATCCCCGCTACACCTTTGCCATAGCCGTGGACGGAAGCGCATGTGTTGATCCCGGACGATACGTCGCGGCCCTTGTTGAACACGCGTGCCGACGAGGTGCAACGATCCGCAAAGGACGAGCGAGCGGCTTTCAGATCGAGAGCGGTCGGCTCCAGGCGGTTCAGACAGCCGACGGTGAGCTCGCATGCGATCGAGCTGTTATCGCGGCCGGGGCCTGGTCGAAGGAGCTCGTTCGAGGGCTGGGCGACCGCGTCTTTCTGGAGAGCGAGCGCGGCTATCACGCCGTCATTCAAGACCCGGAAATCAAGCTGAAGAGCCGGATCTTGTTCACCGACGGAAAGCTCGCCATCACCACCACACCTTCCGGCTTGCGCGTGACCGGACAGGTCGAATTGGCGAGTCTATGGGCTAAGCCGAATTGGACGCGAGCGCACGTCCTTCGCGATTTCGCGCTCAACGCATTTCCGGGCATGCCGAAGACTTTGCCTCACACTCGGCAAACGTTTTGGATGGGGCACCGCCCCTCTACGCCCGACGGCATCCCGGTCATAGGCTCAGCAAGCAAATGCGCGGATGTGATTTATGCCTTCGGACACGGCCATATCGGCATGACTGCCGCCCCCGTGACGGGCCGCATCGTCGCGGAGATCATCAGTGAGAAAACGCATTGCATCGATCCTGGGCCGTTCTCGGCGCGTCGGTTTGGAGGCGGTGCACACCCGCAGTAAGTGGACGTGGATTCGACCGGCCAGTGAGCTACGGCGGCGTCTTCCTCTCCTGGAATTCTGACGATCCCAGCCTCCTTGTTTGTGAGACGGAAGCGGACGGCCCTCCACTGCTCGTCAGCGGCTGTCCAGGTTCCCTTATCAAGCAGAGGGTCATCCTCACGACAGAAGCCAGAAAAATCCGCTGGATTGCGGCGCTTGGCGTCTCAGCGCCTCAACATTCGATCCAGCCGCCGGCGATATAGCTCGCACCGCCAACATGCTCGCGCCGGAGAATCTGGCGATAGTCCCCAAGCCGGGCCTCAAAGACTTCCTCGCGCGGGTAGATGAGATTTGGCGCCAATGCGAGCGCCTCGTGGAGCACCCGCCCGCTCATCGTCGGCGTGGCCGAAACTCCAAGCCGATGGAGAATGGTGGGCGCGATGTCGCAGATTCCGGACGGCACAGAAGACGAGGCCCCGCTGCACGGAACCGCGTTCCCTGCGAGGATCCCGACTGCTGCAAGCTCTTTCGGATGAAGACCACCATGCAGGCCGAGGCCAGTGCGGCGATCATTGTCGTAGAATGTGCCTCCCTCAAGGCCGAAGGCATCATCGCTGTCGTCCGTGCGGAAGGAAAACGCTACGTCCGGCGCTCGAATATGGTCGGCAAAGACGAGCCGCTTCGAGAGGCTGCCCGGCGCAATCCCGTTGACCTCGTCCCTGGCCCCCGTGAAGACCGGCCCGCACCACGGCTCGGCCGTAAGGCTTGCGACCAGCCGCGCGAGTGTCGCCTCATCCATCTCATCAAGATAGAGTGCGCCAACTTGCCCGGGAACGACCACGACGTCGACTCCGGGACCAGGCGCCGTACCCGGAGAAAAGCCCGCCGCCCGCAGGCTACCCGCAACGGAGATCCGCGTATGGCCCGTGATGTGGCCGTGATCGGACAGGGCGAACAGCTGGACGCCGTCCGCCCTCCCCTCCTCGTCCCACCAGTCGAGCACGCGGCCGAACTGGCGGTCGCAATATGCGATGATGGACCTAGTCTGATCGGCTCCCGTGCCGTGGAAATGCGAGGTGACGTCGGGCTCGCCGAACGAGAGAATCGTGACATCCGGACGGCATCTGGGCCAGACATAGTCGAGGAAGGCCGATGTTATCCAATTCTGGCCGGCGCGGTCGGGCTCGATCTTGGGGGGCGCGGGAGGCAAGGGCCCGAGCTGGGCCTCGATGTCAGCGAGGACTTCGGAGGGCGTGCATGCCTCGCGGAAGTGACCGGAGAGACGGACGTGACCAAGGTCCTCGGCTTTGTGGTGAAACAGCCGCGTCGTGCCGGGCGTATTCGTCGACAAGACGGCAAGGCTCCGGCCACTCTTCGCCAGGAGCTCGCCAAGCGAAGGCACCGAAAACAAAAGGCCGCCGCTCGCGACATCGAGTTCACGCAAGAGAACCGCATCGGACGTGTCGATATAGCGAGGCGGCAGGGTGGTGCGATCGACATATTTGTTGCCGACCATCCCGTGGCGGTCTGGCGTTGCGCCTGTTACGAAGCTTGGGAAGGCAGAACGGGTTTCACTCGGATACACCGTGCGGTGATTGGCAAGCGTCAGGCCAGCCGCTTTCAGTCGCCACAAATTGGGGGTGAGTTCCCGGCTGATCAGATCGGGGCGCAGGCCGTCAAAGCTGACCACGAGAATCCGAGGTGATTCAAGCATCTTTCAAATCCGTTCTTTCTCGCACGTGACCAAGGTTAGGATCCCGATCCGGCAGCCGGCTCGAACATGCTGGCGCTGTTCGCCTCAAGCCTTCTCACGCCGCCTGATGCACGCGCTCGCATCAAGGCTAATCCAATCTCCGGGGGCCAAGACCAGCGATTCAGGAACACTCTCACCCGCAGCTTTCGCATCAGCCAGGCAGCGCTGGAATTGATGGACCAGCGGATCGTCGGGATCGGTGTAGTGACATGGCAGAACCGTCTTCAGGCCAAGCCACTGCGCTGCCAGGACGCCTTCCCGCGGCGAAAGATCCGTGGTGAGTTTGCGGCCCGGCCTTGGATCTGCAATGCCGCTCGGATTGGCAATACCGAGCGATCCGATGGTCGGCTGGTAGAGCTCGCCCTGCAGGCGCATGTCGGAGAACAAGGAGGTGTCACCGGGATGATACCAGCGCACGCCCGCTCCGAGCTCAATGATGAAGGCCAGGGGAATGCCGGAAACGAAAGATCCGTCCGGCATTGTCGCGCCCGAGCAGTGCCGGCATTCCAGAGTCTGGATCTCAAATCCTGCAATCTCGAGGCGCATGCCCCAGGCTGTCGGCCTGATCTGGGATGCCGAAACGTCCATTGCCCGGAGATAGGCCTGGACCTCATTGCCGCACAGGACCGTTGCGCCCGTAAGTTTCGCAATCGCCGGCGTGTCCCCGAGGTGATCGCGGGCAGCATGCGTGACAAGGATGAGGTCGACACGCTCAAAATCTTCGGCCTTGACCAGAGAGGCCGGATTGCCGGCAAAGAACGGGTCAAGCAGAATCCGCCTGCCGTCGGCTGCTACGATTTCATAGGCGGCAACACCATGATATCGAACGTTGCAAACTGAATCACTCATGGCAATTGCCTCCGGGAACGAGAGCGAAGTCTTGTCGCTGCGGCTTCTGGGATCAGCAAGATCCGCACCTGGAACAGCTTGAATCTGATGCAGGATTGCAGGCTGGCGATGATTGCATGCGAGATGACTCGGGTCGGTGCTTGCTTGCACCCTCGCCTCGGCTGGTGTGAGCGGTAAGATTGGGCAAAGGCCCCCGCTTTCAGCGTCGAATTCATTTTGGAAGCAGCTGCTGGACCGCCTCGGTCATCGCCTTCATGGCGTCCTCGGGTGAGCGGCGCAGCGTCACCACATCCTGCAGTAGCAGGCGAATCCGGTCCGTTATTCGAAGCGAATTGTCGCCGGGGAAGGAATACCATCCGCCCGCTTTGCCGGCCGCCCGGATCGCGGCCATCCGCGGGTCAGTGGGCGGCGTCGAAGCCTCGAGCGCTGCGATGGCTATTTGGTTGCCCGGCAAATAGCTCGTTACGTCCGAGACGATGCTTTGTGCCGGTGGGCTCGCCACGAACTTCATGAACGTCCAGGCAGCTTTCTGGTGCTCGGGCTTGCGGGCGACCATCATCACGCAGTTGGTGGAAATTACGATAGGCTATTATGCCTCCTCATTGAGAACAGGAATGTCTGCTTTGGCATAGAACGCCAGCAAGGGCCCGAGATCAAAGGTCGTTGCGGGCGCAAGCCTCTGGACCGACCGCGGCCATGTTTCTGTTGACACGCCGCCGACGCCTCGCGCGAGAGTGCTGGCAAATCGGGGCATGAGCGGCGCGAGTGTCTGTGCCAGGATCGCAGCGGCCGTCGTCTGAAGGGCGAGCGAAGTGCGGGTGCGGGCGGGATAGAGACGTCGCGCCGCTTCATAGTCTTGCGCCTGTCGGTAGACTACACAATCGCTCACGAAATCGCAGGCCTGCGCGGCCGCGCGCCGGACCGAGAAGCCATCGTCCGAATAGGCGCGTTCCATCGCCGCGCGATGGATCTCTATCCGAGCAAAGAAATCGCGATCGGCGGGAGCCCAGTCGCCTGCGTCGGGCACACAGCCGCCAAAGTCCCGCTTGATTTCCCGGTGCAACGCATCAAGCCAATTCAGCCAGATCCCTTGGAACACCTCGTTTTCGGTGCGGCGTAGCGCGTCCAGCGTGAAGTTCGTCCGCTCACCTTCCGGGCGTGTCAGGCCCAAATGAAGACGCACGACATCGACTGTCTTTGGGCCAAGAACCTCTTTGCCCCAGACCGCATGGCCACGGCTGGTCGAGAACTTCTGGCCGTCGAGCAAGTAGAACTCATTCACATGATACCGGATGCGCGGCGTCCAGTGGGAGAATACCTCAGCATAAAGCGCCGGATAAAGTAGCGTGTGGTAGAAGGAATTATCGAAGCCGAAGAAATGGACAAGCTGCCAATCATCGCTGGGCAAGGAAGCATCCCAGTCACGACCGACCGAGCGAGCCAGCGCCTGGATGTTGTAAAGAAAACCAAACGCCATCTCTGGCCAGACCCAGGTCACCTGCCCCGGGAGCCCCTCGGCCGGTAACCCCCAGTCCGATGGGTGGGTGATGGGCACGGAAAAGTCGCCACGTTGGCGTAGACGCGCGAAGAGGTCCATGATCCGTAAGGGGGCGCCCGACGCCCTTAAATGCCGGTCGATATTGACGTAGCACCGTTCCAGCGCAAGTTCGGGACGGCGCACGGAGCCGACCACCGGCGCCTCGGCCGAGTGCCGCGACCGGACTGCACCTAGGTCGTGGCATAAGTTCGGCGCGCCGCATTCCTCGCAGATGTTGCCGGCAGCGGAGCCGCCGCAATCGGGGCAGAGGCCGCTTACATCCGGTTCGTAAAGGTAGTCGCCCGTCACAGCGTCGAAGAGCGCAGGGCTCTGGCGCAGATCTACCGCCGTGCTGCTCAGAAGACTACGGAAACACGCGGCTTGAAACTCTGCATAAGCGCTATCGCCCAAAGTGAGGAGGAAGTTGTGGACCTCACAGTCGAGAAGCGCAAGCGTGGCTCTAATCTCGTCGGCGTAATGGCGCGCCACCTTGGCGGGCGTCGATTGATCGGCATCGGCATGCGTGGCGACGTAGCTCTGGTAATCGTCGCTTCCAGTCAGGTGATAGGCTTCGACCCCTTTCATGCGCAGGAAACGCGTGTAGACATCGGCGCCAAAATAAGGGCCAGAAAGATGCCCCAGATGCAGATCGCCATTAGGCGTCGGCGGCGCGGAGAAGACGAAGATCGGCCCGCGGGGAGTGGCTACCTGTCCAGAAGCTTCGAGGGCGACCTTGCCGTCGCGCCAGTAGACATCGACGAAATTTAGGTCTTCGTCCCTATCGTTGTGCAGCACATGGGCTTCAAAAGGGTGGAACAGAACGACATCGCCGGCCGCGACTGAGATTTCCCCACGGTCGGTCCTGACCTTGCCCGCTCCGGACAGGACTACGAAAGCCTCGATTTCGTCGTGCCGATGGGGCTCGGATGTGGCGCCCGGTGCCACCTTGCCGAATGAAAACCCGGTGCCAGCGCTTCCCGTTCCAAGGGTGGCCACGTCAATACCGAACGCCCGCGACAGCTCCGTTCGAGAAAACGTAAATTTCCGCATGACGAACCTCAGCTGTTGAAGCAGTGGTATCTCCAGCTGCGAACGAAACAGCCTCTGCTGCAAGTTGCGAAGAGAGACGGCAGCCGGACAGGTTGGCCGCCCCCGTTAGAATAATCCGGCGCTGAGGCCTCAGGCGAGCGACGACGGGGGCCAGTAGGGCTTTAGCGTCGACCCGGCGACACCTCCACAACCGACATACCGGACTGCGCGCGGTGCTCCAGTAGCCGGCAATCAGAACGCCACGCTCTCCGCCCGCATCTTTATGGTCGATCAGTTTCGTGTGCATGCCGAGCCTGGTCCGTGAGCTCAATCCCGATAGAAAATGCCGTTGGGGGGCTTGAGGTTGTCGAGATCGGCCACTTTGCCCTCTGGCGGATTAACGGCGCGCTTAAGCACGTTATATTCGGCGCGGGTCGGTCCACCGGTTGAAGCACGCTGGAACACCAAGTAGAGTGTCCGCCGAGAACGATTGCTTTTGTTCGGTTGTGAGTAATGCGGCGCGTAATCGTCGAAGATGAAGATGTCGCCAGCCTTCCATACTATGGGCTCCCAGGAAAACGTTTCGGTGACTTCAGGATCGATCACCCCGCCGGCGTCCATGGGAAATACCCCCTTCTTGTGGTTGCCGGGGCTGAAGAAAAGGCCGCCGTTGTCCGGGTCGGAGTCGTCAATGCCTATGGCAACGACCGCATGGACCATCCGGTCGGGCAGCCTGTGTGGAATGTGATAAATGTCTTGATGCGGGCGATAGCCGCCGCTATCGGGATAGTGGAAAATAAGCAACTCCTTGAGCCTGCGCGAATCTTCGCCAAGCAGCTCCTCGACAACAGACTTTATGCGCTGATCTTCTAGGAGAAGAGAACGCAATGGATCGTGAAAATCGAGAAAATTCTCGACCTTAGAGATGATCTTTCGATTGTCCGTTGTCTTCTCGAACCACATGAGCCATTTATCGTCGCTGACATCCCAGCGTGAGATATCTTCGACAAAGCTGGAAATACCCTCCCGAGCCGCGGGATCGAAGAACGTTTCGAGCTTAAGGTATCCAACTTTCTGCCACTTTTCTCTTTGTGCATCAGTCAACATGCGAAAGCCTCCTGTTGGTAAGACTGGTTGGTCGAACATTCCGGGCAGGGGAGTCGGGCGCTGGTCAGATTGTGGGTCGACGCTGACGGTACTCCACGGTATGTGGACGGTGGTGCTAAGTGCGTTCCGCCCCGGGTGTATTGCAGGACTTTGTTGTCTCTCCTCACTGGAGAGATCGTCCGGGCCCGTAAAGATCTGTGGGGCCGGTACGTCTGCACGGTGATCACGGCCAAGCATGCTATTGATGATGCGGCTACTCGGTAGGCATTAAACTGGTCCCGATCATTGCTTATCTCACCCGGGCCAGCCTCGACACGCACCGCTACGGGCCGGAACACGCCGCTGACCGCCGACCCAGCCATGACCACCAAGGCCACTGCGCAACTGCGAGTGAGCGAACTGCTGGGATCCTTACGCAAATGCAGCCCCGCAGAACAACGCGGTGCGCCGACAGGTCCAATGGCTTGTTCAGTCACGATGAGCTCGGAGAGGGCTCCGGCCTTCGCCGCAGCCGAGGCGGACATCATTCCTTGGAAGCCCCCGCCGATGATCAGTCGTCGGCGAGTCATATCCCGCTGCCCATTTCTTCGGCTACTGGGTCGGGCCAGCCCTCGACGGAGGTACGGCTGATGAAGCCAGGATGCTCGGGATTCGCGCGCGGTGCGCGCTGTAGAAGGCTGTCAAGAATGCGGCGAGCTCGCCAGGCCAGCAGGCTTAGGTTCGGATCGGCCAGCCCGCGCTGCCCGAGGCTCGCGTTCTGTACGTAGATGCGTCTGTCACGTGGTCCGTCCCAGCACACCGAAAAATCCTCGCGAACGGCCAACTCATTGTCGATATGTTCCAGCCGGTCCGCCATCGGTTCAAAGAAGTCTGGCACCGCGTTCACGTAACCGGTGGCCAGGATGACGATGTCGGCCGTGAGTTCTTCGACCTCCTCCATGCCGTGCTGGAGGGTCAGCCTGTGACCCGCGCCGGCGTTGATGCAGTGTGAGACGGTGCAGCCCGGCCGCAGTGTGATGTCGCACGGGTTTGGCTCGAGAAATGCGTGGCGGTACAGCGTCTGATACACAGCGCGCAGCGTGCTTTCCGAAATCCCGTCCGAGGCAAGCACGAAACGCCGGAGAAACAACTTGCGCTGCGGCTCGCTCATGGCCGCGAAACGATCCGAAAAACAGGGCATGAACAACTCGTTTGTGAACGGGCTGTTGTCGAGCGGCAGGTAGTTTTCGCGCTGCGAGATCCAGGTGATCGAGGCAGGCCGCCTTTCTTCCGGCCGGCCGACAAGATGCAACAGCACCTCGGCTCCCGACTGTCCTCCGCCGACAACATAAACATGCTTTTTGTGCACCTCAGGATGGATGTGCAGTAATTCAGATGAGTGGAACAGGTTGCGTCCAATCCAGCCCCGAAACTGAGGCGGAATTTGCGCCTGCTTGCCAATGCCGACCACTAGGTCTCTTGCACTGAGAACTGCATCGTCGGTTCGCACCCGAAACTCGCCATCATAGCGTATTTCGCGCACCGTCTCGCCGCCGCGGACTTCCTGCGGAACGCCCAGTTCAGGTATTGCTCGAACTCAGCCCTGAGAACAGCATCGAACTGTGCATTCAGGAAGTGGTAGAGACGCCCGTTCTCGTGCAGGTAGTTTATGAAAGTGTAGGCTGATCGCGGATTAACCAGCGTGACCAGATCCTTGACGTGGCTGACCTGGAGTTCTGAGGAATCGAATGCGCTTCCTGGATGCCAGCGGAAGTCAACTTGCCGATCCAGGAACAGTGCCCCGTGCCCGATTTGCTCGTGTATCTGACACGCAAGGCTCAAATTGGACGGGCCAGCACCGATCCCAATGCAAGAGAGCTCCAGTTGCCTTGCTACTACTGACGTTTCCAAACATGCGCTGTGCGCGGCGAATGTCGGCCATGGCCGTTGGGCTTACCCTCCCCGCAGGCATCGTCGACGCCGCCCGACTTGCGACAGTTTGTCCGCGCGTTCGTATTATCGCGTGTCCCGCCTGCGGATCCGGGCTCCGTGATGAGATCGGCACTCATGCCGGCGACATGTGCCGCGTGACTGGTATCGAGAATCCCGCCTCAATGATCTCGGCGTGATCAGTGACATGCTTTCCCAGCCTATCCCTCATTGCAATTGGGCTCAGTTGCCCGCCTCGACCGTGATGGGCCGACCTTCGGCCTGCTTGGCGACCAGCGGGGACACGGTCATGAGTGCGGCGACAGCATTTTCCCGTCGGTTTGATCATAGAAGACATCCGCTGCTGCGTTCGGGAGGTCCTCTGCATCGAACGTGCCAGAGCAACACAGCAGCAAAGCAACGGAAAGCAGGTATGCGAACCTGTCGAGTATCCGACATTGAGGCCGAAACCCTGCACCGGCGCCGATTTTGCTCGTAGTCGTACTTTTCGGCTTCATGGCGTTGCAGGCGCTCTTGGCACTTTCCACGATCGTCATCGAGGAATGGCCTCGGCGACGAGTATCGATCCCTTGAAAAGGAATTTCCGTTGCGCAGCTGACTATCGGGCGTCGCGCACGATCGGGCTAGCTGCGTGAACGTCTTGAGCTGGGCTCGGCCTCGCGACGAAGGCCAATGAGAACGCAAGGTGGGACGACATCCGTTCCACGCTAGCAACCCTGGTTTACGTAGTCCGCCTTGAACAATGGCTAAGCCATTGACGCGGCAGTGCCGCGGCGACGGGAGGAAGTATCCGGTTTGGCGGCGCAAGCAGCGATAGCGAACAGGATGAGCGCACGCCAAAGCCCAAGTGTGGCGAGGATGAGGAGCAGATTGTGGCCGGCAGCCACGAGCAGAGCATTGATCGCGTCGCCACCATGACCGAGAAGGAAGTTTCGGTCCAGCCGCCCATCGGTTTTCATGTGACCGATGGTGGCCTCGATGGCCGATCGTCGCTTCATCTCCCGCTTCATGGTGGCGGTCAGGCCGCGCTTGCTGCCGGCGATCATCACCGAACCCGAGCCGGCGTAATCATGGCCGCGATAGTCCTTGTCGACGTAGATGCGGTCCGGATCGATACCCCAATCTCCACCGCCTGATCGACCGTCGCTGCGAGCGTGTGGCCGTCATACGGATTGCCCTCGAAGGATTTGGCCGGTGCGGACCGGCTGCACCCGTGCTGCGGCGTTGGCCTGTTTGACGAGAACCTTCGATTCAGCAGCTTTCGGGATTCGTTTGCCGGCGGCGAGCGGTTTCAACTGCCCTGATAGCGGCAGGGGTTTGGCAATTCCACGATCTTGACGGGCGACGGCGGATCGGCGGTGAGCGTCGCCGGCTCCGCGGTATCGTAGTTGATGTCGGGGGATGAGATTGTGCGCGCGCAGCCGCCGTGCGTCGCGACGGGCAGCAGCAAAGCCGTAAGTGCGGATTTACGGAAGCACGTATCCCTGTCTTCCCGGCTTTGCTGAACGATTGAGAGAGGCGAAGCCGGACCGCCGGCGCTTACGGAAATCGGCGGGGGTCATGTCCCAGCTCCTTCGACCAGTTGATGGCGTTGACGTAGATGCCGAGCGGATTCTTGCGCAGCCGATCGGCGTCGGTTGGAGGCTGAATCGCGATGGCAAGGATCGCAGCCCAAAGTGTGGTGCCGGCGAGCGCCAATTAGCCCTGCTCGACCCAGGCGACGCGGAAGCTGTCGGGCGAATCGCGAATGACGCTGGAGACGTCGATCGCGACCTGCTCCTTGCCGAGACTGGCGAGGGGTCATTGGCGCGGGCGTAGTCGTTCAGCGCCAATGCGCGCGCCCTGGTCGTGAAATCGTAGGCCTGCGGCCACTTCTGCTGCACGATGATCGGATCGGCTGGAAGCGAGCGCACCATCGTGGTGAAGTGGGCGAGGTACCAGGCAATCTGCGGGCCGCTCGGCCTGTAGTCGGCCGCAGCCGGCGCCATAGCTTGCGCCTCGCCGAGCTCGTCGACCTGTACACCTAGACGACCGATTCCATGAACTTTGCAGTCATGGAACGGGACGCTTGTTTGTGGATTCTTCGTTTGCGATTGACTGAACGAGGAGTTTCATCATGGCAGGATGGCGGCAGGCGGTCGAGTTGGCGATGACCGATGAGGAGATCGAAACGTTGGCGGCTCTTTCGCGGTCGAGGACCGAACCGGCGCGCCGGGTGTCGCGGGCCGCGATGCTGCTTGCCTACCGCGAGACCCCGTCGTTCTTTGCGGTGGGACGGAGACTTGGCGCCCATCATCAGACGGTCCAACGCTGCGTCGAGCGGGCGGCGGCCGATGGCGCGCTGGCGGCGCTCGACGAGCGCCCGCGACCGGGCAAGGAGCCGGTGATCACGCCGGCGGCCAAGGCCTGGCTGGTTTCTCTGGCGTGCGACAAAGCTAGGGAGCACGGCTATCCGCACGAGTTGTGGACGACGCGGCTGCTGGCTCGCCATGCCCGCGAGCACGGACCGGAGGCCGGACATGAATGTCTCGCCCGCCTGGTTCAGGGCACGGTGTGCAAGCTTCTCGGTCAGGAGGAAATCAAGCCGCACAAGGTGCGCTACTATCTTGAAAACCGCGACGCCGAGTTCGAGCAGAAGATGGCGGAGGTTCTGTATGTCTATCGCGAGGTCCAGGTCCTGAAAAAAGCCGCCGCCAAGTCGAAGAAATCGGACAAACCGGTAGCGATCGTCTCCTACGACGAGAAGTCGGGGATCCAGGCCATCGCGACGACAGCGCCGGATCTGCCGCCAGTGCCGGGCGTGCATGCGACCTTCGCGCGCGATCATGAGTACAAACGTCACGGCACGCTCAGCCTGTTGGCGGGGATTGACCTGCTCACCGGGAAGGTCCACGCGCTCGTCAAAGACCGCCACCGCAGCCGAGAGTTCATAGAATTTCTCAAGCTCCTTGATGCCGCTTATCCGGCCAGAACCGCGATCAAGTTGATCCTCGATAATCATTCCGCGCACATATCGAGAGAAAGCAGAGCCTGGCTCGATACACGACCGGCAGGCCGCTTCCAGTTTACCTTCGCGCCCAAGCACGGCTCCTGGCTCAACCTCATCGAGGGCTTCTTCTCCAAGTTCGCCCGCTCCGTCCTGCGTCACATCCGGGTTACATCAAAGTATGAACTCAAAGAGCGCATCATGGCCGGAATCGACGACGTCAATCGCCATCCCGTCATCCATACCTGGTCCTACAAACTCGCCGACGCCGCCTGATATGATTCGAACCAAGAAAACGCTGATCTAGGGAACGACGGTGCCGTGCGCGGACTGCCAGACGAGCCCGCCGACGAGGCCGCAAGCCACGATCAGCGAACCGAATGCCATCGGCTGCCAGTTCTTGGCTTGCACGCGGGCCGAGCCGATGCGCTCATTCCAAACCTGCGCCGCGCGCTGGTATGGAGTTGCGGGTTCGGGTGTTCGGCCGTAGCGGCCGACGATCGCCGAAAGACTGACATTCGTTATTCTCCTCCCGAGAGGTCGACGGAGTGGCCGCCGCCATGGCTATCGCCGGATTTGAGGGCTTGCGCGGCGGACTGCGCGCCGTGAACAACCGCCTCATTGCGTTTCATGCGCTGGACCCAGGCGGGCAAACCTCGCTCGCTCCTTGGGAAGCGGCTCCCTCTTGCGGCCTCGCCACCCTCAACGACTCCCATAGTCGAGGAGCCACCCGTGTTGGCGAAACTGGCGCGGGCGCCTGAGGCGAAGCTCTCCTGCATTGCCCGGTTGCTTGCTCGGCGGCGCGCCTGATGGGTGCGGCGACAATGCTGGCCGCCGCACGGCCCGCGCCGCTAAAGCCGGACGAAACGCGGCCTGCGCTGGACCGACCGGCCGAGGCGAGGCTGTAGGGGGAGGACACGCCTCCCGCCATCGCCGTACCACCAACGCGGCGGCCGCCAACGCTCCCCTTCCGGCGAGAGCGAGCGAAGCGCCGCCCGCCATCGCCGCGCCGGCGACGGCGAGGCTAGTTCCGACAGCAGCGCCCGCGCCAAGCTGCGGCGCGCCAGAGAACAGACCGTTAGCGATGCCCGGCGCCGGGGGCCGAGCATGGCGAGTGCGGCGAGCACGACAGAACGTCTGCTCGATCGTCGGCTGGCAGCCGCCATAGGTGGTGGTGAACTGCGAGACAGTCCGGCGCCGATGCCGACGATGACAGCGAGCACCATCACCTTCACGGAGGCGACGACATTGCCCAGCACCTTCTCGGCGAGAACGGCAGTCTTGTTGAAGAGGGCGAAGGGAAAGAGGATGAAGCCCGCGAGCGTTGTCAGTGAACTCGATCAACGTGACGAATAGCTTCACCGCCAGAATGAATAAGCGATCAGGACCCCCCACGGACTTGATCCGGATTGAAGGCAATTCCTTTTTGGCAATGCGCGCGGCGCCCTGGGAGACTTGCGGTGGACTACCGCCAACTGCTGCAAGAGGATTTCACGGTCCACTGCCGCGCTTACAGCAAACTAGGGTACAGACTCAATTGAGCCAATATGCGACGAGAGCGGCGAGCTGAACAGCGGCCAAGAAATTCCGGACGAGCTTGTCGTATCATGTGGCGATGCGGCGGAAGTCCTTGAGCCGACAAAAATCAGCGTTCGATGATATTTCGGCCTCCGTAGGCGCGTTTGTTGAAACGATGAATGACGACACGGTTGGATTTATTGGGAATGACGGGCTTGGCGCCGGGACCAGCGATTTCGGCGCGAAGGTTGTCCCCGTCGTACCCTTTGTCTGCGAGAAGCGCGCTCATGGGCGGTGCGAGCGCCAGAACATCGGGCGCGGCAGCGATGTCGGCATCCTGACTTGGGGTCAGATGCAGGACGACCGGTCGGCAGAGCGGATCGCTCAGCGCATGGACTTTTGTCGTACGGCTCCCCGCGAGCGGCCGATTGCCTGATTGTGCTCCCCCTTTTCCGCCGGAGGCACACCGATGAGCTTTAATCGAAGTCGAGTCGAGCGACAGCACGACGGCATCTTCGCCAGGTTTGGCCAGTGCTTGAAAGATTGCGCACCATCGTTCGCGCTTGGCCCAGCGATTGAAGCGATTGTAGATCATCGTGTAAGGACCGTATTAGCCCGGACAATCACGTCATCGCGCACCCGATTGCAGCTTGTGAACAATACCGCTGATGATGCGCCGATCGTCGTCCCGATCCGGCCCCGTCAGTCCCGTCGGCAGATGAGGCGATGAGGTTCGATACGAGCCCATTGCCTGTCATTCAACCAAAACAAGCCGGCGCGCTTTTCTCTCGCCCCCGGATCAAGAACACGGAGGCAAGAGACTCACGTGGCGCTATTTAGGTACAGACCCTAGCTAGCAGCGAGAGACAGCTCAGCGCCGAATGACGTCTGCCGGCCGAGCTGATGATCCGCCGGCACGCTCGCGGACCGCATTTCCGGTGATGGATCTATATTCACAGATGCGCCTATATCCGTCGCTGATCGAAACCATGACAACCGATGAGGTCTAGGCCAAGTGGGCGGTCTATCGGCAGACCGGTCAGCTCGTTCACCGCGCGAGCTGACCCTCGGGGACGCAGAGACCTGGAACGATCAGCCGGCCCGGCGGTCGTAAGCCGCCTGGCCGGAACGATCACGCCGATCAATTTCCGAAAATTGAGTCATATCTCAGCGCTGGTGACCCAAGCCAATCCCCAAGGTACGTGCTTTCTGTCGTAGGGACCCCTCGGATCGCTTCATCTGCTTTGAAACCCTCGCTACAGGAGTGCGGGCCTTTGAGTGCGCTTTGAGCAGCTTGACGTCATCCTTACTATACTCTTTGCGCTTGACGGCTTTTGCCACGTGATATTCTCCGATTTCGCTTTACAAATTTGTCTGTAGCGCCTCGTTTTTTTTGGCGAAAGACGCAACTGCCTCCCATTACCATATCAATGGTCATCGGCAACTATTCAGGCGGATTATTCTCTTCGCGATAAGAACTGGAACTACACGCGAATGTGTCCTCCCTCCATTTTTATCCGCGTGACAAACCCGATTCTCGACATGCACGTCACCCGGCTTCAACATGGAAGCAAGCCACAGAGAAGGGACGCTCGATCCGTCTTCGAAAGCGACTCGACAATCGCTGCTTGCTTGAATGCTCCGACTTCAAGTCACCAAGACATTTCGTAGAATGATACTAGGCGCCAGCATTAAGTAGCGCTGGATCGGCCGGGACACTCGCACTGCCTCACTTGCGCGCGCATCATCAACCGGCCTCCACGGCAAGTGCACGGCGTTGCCGCGCGAAGAACAAACGTCTTGTCCAATTTACCAAAGGAAGGCGGCTTTAAGTGAAAGTTCTCGCAAAGGCAAATCTTGCGATACCATATCCTCGTCGGTGGATCGAGCACAGCTCGCCCGTCCTAATTGATCTGCCGCAGTATTCTTGACCTAATTAGCAACGTTGAGATACCCAGGCAATTCCGCCAGAGGAACGATCGCCTGCCCCGTCTCATGGACCCGACGAACGAGCGTCGTGATCTCCCTGGGCTGGTCACTACCGCGTGGTAAACAAGCCGCGGGCCTAGCCGTCCGGGGTGAGCTTGGCACCGGCAGGCGATTACTTGATCATGAGTTGCCAGAGCGCTTGGCCAGCACAATGCCGTTGGCACGCTGCGGATCATCCGTAATCTGTGCACACTGACCGCCACTGTCGAGCAGATGCAAGTCGAACTGTCCAACGCGGCGGAACGGACTCTGCGTCATGTCAGAGGCCTCGCAACAAATCCAGGCTAGATGTGGAAATGTCTGCCGGAGCGTGAGGCAGGGCTCAGACGCTGTATCAATAGTGGCTAGCGTCTGCTCGATGTTCGTCAATTCGCCTGCGGCGAGCACCATCTCCATAATCCTTATTGCCAGAACAAACGTTCAGGGTCGGCGTTCAGAACCGCTGTCGCCAAGCCAAGCCGTTGATGGGTCGAATGCCACTCCCAGACGCCCTTACCGTGATCTTTGCGGAACAGCTGCCATGCCGCCCCAGTCCTATCGTGGTGCAATAGCGCGACGTCGACGAGGCCTCCCTCCGCATCGATATTGCCTGAGCAGCACCGGCTCTCGACAAGATAGCCGCCAGCAACCGCTGTCACCTCTGGCGAGACAAATCGGTAGCGCTCGCGCCCCGTCAGCGCGCGCACGATCCGCCATCGGTCGAGCTCGTTGGGATGCGCAGGCAATCCGCAATGATGTCGCCTGATGATGGCGGCGTTCATTGCGCGATATCCTGGACTGCGGCGATCTCTGCCTCAAGGCAGCCAACCACCAACTGCTTGCCGAAGTCGACCATATAGATGGGTAGGTTCGCTTCCGTATGGAGACCGACCTGGACGATCTCACCAATCTGTCCGACGCTGACCAGACACTCTTCCGCCGAGGCGGCGGGAAAGGAACCGTCGTTGAGCAGATCGATTGCCGCCTCGACACGTTGGCCTGAGCTGTATTTTGGCACCCTTGGTTCGATCATCAGGGTGCCCCTCCTGACAAGCAAGGCTCCTCGCCTCTGTTGCCTCGCGTGACTAGGTCAAGCTCTTTGCGTTTCATGCCGACGCGATAGCCTGAAGCGAGGAACTCGACCCCATAAATATAAAATTGTTGCAGGAACGTACCGATCGAAACGACATAGCCAAGCTCGCCTTTCTTGACGAGAACCTCACCGATCTCCTTGCCCACATAGGTGCCGTCGTTTCGGATGGTGCGGTTGGCCCGCACCTTATCGCCGTAATCAAAGAAGGGCACGTCCGTCAACTCGACGATGTCACTATCACGGGCGATGTTGCTCATGCTGCCGTCTCTTTCCATGCTTCAACTGCGCGGCGCTTCGCGAGCGCCCGGCGTTACGGACCGCCCTATCATGATCCTCGATCAACTCCGTCGATTCCCGCACCGCCGCGCGGCTTGCGACCACGTATTGGATGAGCCGACGGGGATGACGATGCGTCCACATCAACGCCCGGCACCCCAAAACGGATGCTTGAGATGGCGATCCGCGAGCCCATGATTGATGTTGAGGAAGCCGCCGATGCTGCACGCGAGTCCGTCGTTGACGCAACGAACCTGAGCCGGCAGCAAGAAGTGCGGTTCAGCGCGACACGCGCAGCTGGCAGAATCGACCTGATTGCCCGGCAACTGAGGGCATCGTGGATGACATCACTCATGGTCCCGCCCATCCGCTCGAGCGTGCCTCGCAAACCTTGGCGCCAATCTTGTGCGCGGGACTGCGGCCCAGCAGTCTCTCGGCAAATCGCCGTCCTTCCCTCGAGTTGCCCGAGACGCGTCTCCAAGTGGGCAACAAGCCTTGAGCGAGAATAGCAAGACCCACGCGAGGTACTCTCATAGCAGCCGAATTCGGGCTGGTGGCACCACCGCGCCGGTCGGCAGCAAAATCATATCCGCATCACGAACGCCTTGGCTTGACACAGGTTGATTTTCTGCATCTTCAGAACCCTGCCGCCCTGCAATGATGCTCGGCCGGCTCGACACCGTGCGACCAACACAGAGCTCGGTGAGGACGCCCTCGTTTCGCTCGGATGACCGACTGAAGAAGACCTCCAGCATGAATGTCGCCTGTTCAATGATGGCTGAGGTCACTGGATTGATATCGCGCAAGACGGGTCCGCTCTTGGTGGACCCATCGGCGAAATCGATCCTCGACGCTCAAGACCGCAGCCTTCGGGCCGGCAGGAATAGCTTAACGCGTTGCCCTCGACGTTCGCGTCGCCAGAATATGGCTCGCCAACTGCGAAAAAGCCGGCGACCAGGGCGAGCCGTCCACCCGATTTGGGAGGGCGACAGCCGCGGTCGGCGCCTCGTCAAGGCGACGCATCATCCGCCCGAGTTTCTGAACCGTTCGTGTCGTGGTGACATCCATGTTGTGGTCCTCAAGGGGGCGCCCGATGGCGTGCCAGTGCTGTGTCGAGCACGCATGTGTTGTCAACCGGACAAACCGCCACGCATTGCGGTTCGTCAAAGTAGCCGTCGCACTCGGTGCATTGCTCCGAATCGATCAGGAAAGCGCCGGCTACCTCGGAAATAGCAAGATTTGGGCATTGCGTTTCGCACGCTGAACAGCCCGTGCATTGCGAGGTGATGATCTTGTACGGCATTGTCTGAACCCATCCTTCAGGCGGCGGAAATCAGCGCATTGTGGCGGGCCGGATCGACCCGCTCAAGGTGCTTGATCTTCTCATTGACTTTATCGAGATAGAGTTTGAACCAGGCGATCGTCGAGGCATCGATGAACTCGCAGGCGTACTGATCGACCGGCTCGATGCCGGCCTTGATCAATTCGGCCTTCGGGCAGCCGCCGATCTTTGACACGAATACGGCGTGGCAATCCTTGATAGCGCCGATGGCGATTTCGAGCTTGCTGTCCTCGCCATGGCCGCCCCGGCAATAGGGATGAATAGGACGATGACCAACGAATTTCGCGCCTGAAGTCGAGAGCTCGTAGATCTGGAACTCCTTGGCGTGACCGAAGTGCTGGTTGATCAATCCCGAGCCCTTGGTTGCAACCGCCACCAGCACTTTGATTTCGCTGGACGCGCCGGCGAGCCCCGCGAGCTCCTCCTGCTGGGCCGCAAGCTTTGTGATGCGCGCTTTCTCGACTTTGGCCTGATACGCCTTTCGGGGCTGCTCGTCGTATTTGATGTCCATCGCCATGATCTTTTCCATGGTGAACTCCGAGCCGCGGTCCTCTCCGAGCAGTCCGACGGCGTCGGCCCGGCACTGACGGCAATGACGCATCATGTTCATCTTGCTTTCGCAGCTATTCTGCAACGCCGTCACTTCCTGTGCGGTCGGGCCGCGTTGCCCCCTGAGCCCGAACACGGTGCCGTGCTCGGGCGACGATATCAACGGCATCACATTATGCAGGAAGGCCCCGCGCGACTTCACAGCCTTGTTCACTTCAACCAGATGCTGATCGTTAATCCCGGGAATCATCACCGAGTTGACTTTGCACAGGATGCCGCGCGCGGTGAGCATCTCCACGCCCTGGAGCTGCCGATTGCTAAGGATGCTTGCAGCCTCAACGCCGGTGTAGCGCTTGTGGCGGTGAAAGATCCAGGGATAGATCTTCGCACCAATTTCGGGATCGATCATGTTGATCGTGATCGTCACGTGATCGATCTTGAGTCTTGCGATCGTGTCGACATGATCGGCTAGCGCAAGACCGTTCGTCGAGAGGCACAGCTTGATACCTGGCGCGAGCTTGTTCACAAGCTCGAACGTCTTGAATGTCTTGTCCGGATTTGCTAGCGGATCGCCAGGGCCGGCAACGCCGACGACGCTCATCTGAGGGATCGCGGAAGCGACCGCCAGCACCTTCTTGGCGGCCTGCTCCGGCGTCAACTTCTCGCTGACAATGCCGGGGCGCGATTCGTTGGCGCAATCGTATTTACGATTGCAGTAATTGCACTGGATATTGCAGGCGGGTGCGACCGCGACATGCATGCGGGCATAATGGTGGTGCGCCTCCTCGCTATAGCAGGGATGGTTCTTCACCTTTTCCCAGATCTCATCTGGCAGATTGCTGAT
This sequence comes from Bradyrhizobium sp. S3.7.6, assembly GCF_054061875.1. Taxonomy (NCBI): domain Bacteria; kingdom Pseudomonadati; phylum Pseudomonadota; class Alphaproteobacteria; order Hyphomicrobiales; family Nitrobacteraceae; genus Bradyrhizobium; species Bradyrhizobium sp. S3.7.6. The sequence continues at coordinate 46,827 of NZ_JBSSEQ010000003.1, forward strand.
GCCGGTCTGAGATCCGCAGCTCGCCTTCCCGCTGCCGCCGATGGTACCGCATCCCTTGTGCTTAGTGACCGCTTGCATGGTCTCGCTGATCTCGCCGCCGCCGCAGGATACCTGGTGTTGCGCTGAAGTACTCATGTTTCCAATTCTATTCGCAAGCCGAACCCTTCCGGCAAGCATCCACAGAGACGTTTTCCGAAAAGCTAAGAGCAACTGGCGTGCCATGCCTGCCACAAATGACTTTTGCGGTTTGCTTCAAGTAGTTAGGTAACGATCGCTCGAATGTCAGTTAATCATCATGTTGGAAAGCCGACAGAGATGGCGATCATAAGAGCGCTGCAGCGTTGTTTTGACGACGGGTTGGCTGCTTCACCTATGCCCTTGGCAAAACGAAAGGGCGGGTGGCCGGTCACGCCAGGCCCAAGCCAGGCGAATGGTGTCGCGTTCTGCAGGTGCGGACCGCCGCCAAGAATAGCTTCCGCATCCGCCGGTTGGCGAGGTTATGTGGAACCGCAGCATTCATCATTCGGTTGCTTCGCCGCCGCGCTTCTTGGCGTTGATAGTGATTGGTAGGGTGGTGTCACTCGCCATCGCGGGTAGGTCGAGCACCCAGCCGTTCGCGAGTCTGATCCAACCGCCCCACAGCGTCTCGTGCTCCCATTCGACGATCGGCTCCTCAAGATCCTTCTTGGGGACATAAATCGAAAGGCCCGTCTCGGGCGAACGGCGAATCATAACCTTCATGGGAGCTCCGCACGTTGTGAGCTCTCGCCCGCGCGCTCCTGACACGCACGCCACAAGGCTCTCTGTTTGGCAACGATGTCCGGCATGACTTGCAGGACACGGTCGATCTCATCGGGCGCCGTCTCGCGCGACAGCGAGAAGCGAACCGCACCACGCAAAAAGGGCGGTGGTACTCTCATCGCGCGCAGGACATGGGATGGCTCCATCGAGCCGGACGCGCAGGCTGAACCGAGTGAGACGGCAATTCCGTTGCGGTTCAGGTGGTGGACGATGGCCTCCGCTTCGATATGCTCGAAGGCAATGTTAGACGTATTTGGCAAGCGGTTCTTGACATGGCCAAGCACGATGCAACAGCCGTGAGCGAGAATGCCCTGCTCCAGCCGGTCGCGAAGGGCGCCAATCTGCGTCTGGTCTTGTGCGAGGTTTGCCGCAGCGAGTTCCGCCGCTTTGCCGAGCCCAACAATACCCGTAACGTTTTGGGTACCAGCGCGGCGACGCCGCTCTTGTACGCCGCCGAAAAGCAGCGGCCGGAACTTGACGTCCTTGCGCACATACAGCGCGCCGATCCCCTTCGGACCATGGAGCTTGTGCCCGGAGAGCGACAGCATGTCGATGTCCGTAGCCTTCAGGTCAATCGGAATTCGCCCGACCGCCTGGACTGCGTCGGTGTGAAAGAGCGCGCCGACTGAGCGCGCCATCTTGGCGAGGGACTTCACCGGAAAGATCGTACCGGTCTCATTATTGGCCCACATGACCGAGGCGACTGACGTGCGCCTCGACAATGCCTTGCGATAAGTCTCGATGTCCAGTCGGCCGCTGGCATCTACCGGAATGACATGGGTCTTGATTCCTCGTCGGCCCAACTCCTCGGTAAGGGACAGCACGGCCGGATGCTCAACGGCCGTTGTGACGATCTCGTCGCGCCCCTCCTGCACGGCGAGCGCAGACAGGATCGCTGTGTTGTCGGCTTCAGTCCCGCCGGAGGTGAAGACGATCTCATGATCGAATGCCGCGCCAATGAGGGACTGCAGGTTCCGGCGCGCCAGTTTCAATGCGGACGCAACCTCGCTGCCGAATGCATGCGCGGAGGACGCATTGCCGAATTGTGTAGAGAAGAACGGCAGCATCGCCGCAACGACCAACGGATGTGCGCGGGTCGTCGCGTTGTTATCCAGGTAGATCGGCCGCACGGACTGTCCGCTCTGCACTTAATGTCGCCCTTTGGCAGCTCCGCGGAGCGGGATCAGGCGGACGAACTCGCCGAGCCGCTCGATCAGACGCGCCTGAATGGCCGCGAGCGTCGTGCCCGCAAGCTTGCATGACATGCAGGCGCCGGTCAGCCTGACGATGAGCTCACGATCTCCACGATCACGCCTGAGGCTCGCCCGATTCTCATCGAGCACGGCTCCGACAATTTGCTCGCAATCGGAAGGCTCAGAAATCGGAGGCTGCTTCGTTGGTACAGTCTTGATGCCCATGTTTCGAAGCCCTTCTATTGCGGATGGTCGAGGACAGGCTCACCTGCACGGTTTGTCGCAGGAGCAGCTCGACTTGGCATTTGGATTGTCGAATCGGAACCCCGATCCTTCGGGCGACAGCACGAAATCGATCGTGGTACCGTTGAGATGCTCTTGGGTCGCGCTGTCGACGAAGAGTTTGATGCCGTCTAGCTCGACCACGGCATCATCGGAGCTCGGCCCATGCGCGAGATCCATCTTGTATGTGAACCCTTCGCAGCCGCCGCCATCGACCATGATCCGCAGGCCGCTCGCCGGCTGCCCTATCGTGGAGATTGCGGCCCTCAATGCGTTGATGGCGTTATCCGTTAGGTTGATCATTTTTGGCTCGCTTTCAGGTCTTCTCGCAAGGCACGTTTCGCAAATCCCATGCCAGTCGAGATGCAGCTGAAATGAAGGATTTGCGGGTGGCCACTGTTCGATTCACGACCTGTGTGTCGGGATTTCGACACGAGGCTTCCCGGCCGCCGCGTCATCCGGCCAAGTCCTCGCGACGGTGCCAGCACGTATCCATGCACATAGCGCCAAGCTGCCGCTTACGCCGCGGAGATAGCGTGACGGCAAACAACTTGCATAAGCGTAGCGGACACGTCGCTTTGCGCGACGCGTGCACACCACGCATTGATGAGGAGCCTTTCCATGACGTCGATTGACAACACTGCTCTTGGCCCGTTGGACAAGGAGGGGCGGCTATTGAATGCGGTACTTAAGAGTGAAACAACGAAGTCGGGGCGATTTGGATTCCGGGGCGACATCGCGCTGAAATTCCAAGCCCAGTTCGCCGACGAAAAACGACCACCGGACTATTCCATCGAACAAGTTCTTGCGATCGCGCAGGAAGGCGAGCCGACCATCCCAGTCCTTGCCGGATATCTGCATTCCTTCGCGTATCTACCCGAGGCCGCAAAGGTGCTGGATGGCAGGCTGAGCCCCAAAGGCAGCTATTTCATGTTCTGCAACAACATTGATCTGCTCGCGAAGTACCGTACCAAGGTAGGCGACATCACCTTCCGCATTCTGCCTTGCGACGAATCAACTGTGTGGAAGGAGATGATGGACCTCGCCGGCGTCGACAAGAATGACATCAAGAAGCTCGGTCCGGCCGGTAGGCTCGACTACTTGCTCGACGCGGCCAAGGACATCGGTGGATCATACAGCGAGATCTCATACGAGGACGGCTTGGCCAAAATGGAGCCGGTGAAGAACAGAGGCGAAAACCGCCCAGTCTGAGGCAGCGCCTCAGGCCCCCTCGCCAACTCGACGAGTCTGCCGCAGAGAGAGTCACTGCACCCAGAGCGAGTCACTGTACCGCATCGCCTGGGACTGGCTCTGAAACCCTCGTGATGGACTTCTCGGCCTACGTTTTGGAGATCACACGACCGCTCTGCTAGGCGTGTATTGGCCATGAGTACTGTCGTCAATTACACCGAGGGGCGGCTGGCCGCGAGGGTCCGGCTGGCTGCGTCCATTGGGATCCGAACATTCCAATGATGATCGGCTCCTATTCGCGGTCATATTTCAGAGGGCTGATCGACGGTGTATGGATCAGCTTTGGCGTTGTGCTCCAGGCCTTTGCCGGCGTGAGCGGCGCTGAGAGGTCGCGCGAGGAGCGATCACTGTGCTGATGTTCGAGGAAAGACTGCCGGCGATCGGGACGCTCAACGGCTGGGCGATCTCCGTGCTGCGGAAAGCCGGCGCCATTCGCGAGCGCGAGGAGCACGGCTGGACGCAGGACCGCGCCGCCCCGCATGCGCGCCAGCGAGATCGCCCGGCAAGATCCGCCCCAGGTAGCGTCTGAGGACGAAGCTGTCGCTGAACTGGTGGAGGTGCTGGACTCGATCGGAGATACCTGCCCGAGTGCCCGCCGCTGTAATCAACAGCACGCGCGTGAGGTCGAGCAGGTGTGTGGCGTCTCCTTCAGCCTCGTCTTCGGCCATCCGCGGCGTCCTTAAGGAGTGCTCACGGAAGCTGCTGTTTCGATCCGGAGCAGATCGCGCGGGGCAAACGGGATCAAGGCTAGCAGACACTGCAAGAAATCGAAGGATGCGACCGCTTCACAGGGCGCTATCGAGCCGACCGTGTCGGATGAGGCTTGGCCGCAGCGCGCTTCATCCTGTAAGCAGTAAAGTCGATGATTGTTGCCGAGGTCTCGTCATCCGATTCGTCCACTCACTCTTGAAAGGGTCGCGCCTGAGTCCATGATTGCAGCAGAACTATTCTGCCGGTGTCCGTCTTGCGAGAGCACGGCCGCGGCTGCAGCGAGTCGGATGCCACGTATCCGGCTGTCCGCAAAAAGCGAAGCCATTTGTTTGCCGGCCTCCCGCCGCGCGTGGAAGCGGTTGACGCATTTCCTAGAACAAAGCCCCGTTTGCCAGCAGTAATAGCGGATAAGCCCGAATCGTCCCACCGCACACCGCGCAGAACCTCGATGACCCGTGGTTGGAAGCATAATAGTCACTGCGCTTCTCGCCTTCCTGTCGGCGCGACCTGAATCTCCCCCATGCATCTCCATTTCCGCGACACGGCGCTCGCACTTTAACTGCGGGTCGCCAATTGCGATGCTTGTGGCATGTACGGACCACCGGCGCAGAGTGTGAGTCTGGTGTGCGCCTACCTGGCAAAGCGGCACGCGCTACTCCAAGCGCCTTCGTCGGGATTGCCTACTTCAAGCGACTGTTGATCCTGATTGATGCAATCCGCAGGGCAGTCACGATCATATCATTATCCTTTTTGGCCTATCTTCGATGGAATTCAGCTGACCAGGCGACGGCGAGCGTATAGCAGCCCTCACCTGTTGTGGTGCAACCCTCACTGTCATTGCGCTCCAGGGACGCGACGGCCCCGATCCCGTACCTTCCTCAGAACGACGCGTGCGGACGTCAAAAACGATCTTGCGTGATCACCAGGCAGGAACGTCTCAGCCGGCCCTGCCCGGTGAGGATCTGCTTCGGGTTGCGCTGGCGGACGCGTGTGGGAGCGCCATTAGCGCGATACCTGCACCTCGGGCGCGAGCGGTGTTCGGTATGTCAGTGGTTGTCAGGCTCCCGGGGCCCGATCGCGATTTTCGGCTCGGCGTCCGCGTTGGCGGCCATTTCGCGCAGCGCGCGCCGGTATTCGACCGGCATCACCTTGCGGAATTTGGGCAGCCAGTCCTTCCAATTGGCAAGGATGTCGGCGGCGCGCTTGGAGCCGGTCGCTTTCGCGTGGCGCGAGATCAGGACGTGAAGCCGCTCGACGTCGGAACCGAGCAGGTTCTTGAACACGTGGACCCGGCCGTGCGCCTCGGGGTCACCGGTGTGGTGATTGGTGCCGGCGTTGATCAGCTCTTCCGACAGCACCGGCTCGAGCTCGACCATCGACATGTTGCAAAGCTTGTCGAAGTCGCCGGTCTCGTCGAGCACATAGGCGATGCCGCCGGACATGCCGGCCGCGAAGTTGCGCCCGGTCTTGCCGAGCACGACCACGATGCCGCCGGTCATGTATTCACAGCAATGATCGCCGGCGCCTTCGACGACCGCCACCGCACCCGAGTTGCGCACGGCGAAACGCTCGCCGGCGACGCCGCGGAAGTAGCACTCGCCCTGGATGGCGCCATACATCACCGTGTTGCCGACGATGATGCTCTCTTCCGGCACGATGCCGCTGTTGGCGGGGGGCTTGACGATGATCTTGCCGCCCGAGAGGCCCTTGCCGACATAGTCGTTGGCTTCGCCTTCGAGCTCGAAGGTGACGCCTTGCGCCAGCCACGCGCCGAACGCCTGGCCGGCGGTGCCCTTGAGGCCGACATGGATCGTGTCGTGCGGCAGGCCGGCATGACCGTAGATCTTGGCGACCGCGCCCGACAGCATCGCACCCGCGGAGCGGTTGGTGCTGTTGATCCTGGCCTCGATCTTCACCGGCGCGCCGCGGTCGAGCGCAGGCGTCGCCTTCTCGATCAGCGTGCGGTCGAGCACCGCTTCCAGATGATGGTTCTGGCGCTCGGAGTGATAGATCTTCTGGCCCTTCTCTTCCTTCTGCTTGACGAAGAGCTTCGAGAAATCGAGGCCCTTGGCCTTCCAGTGCGCGACCAGCCTGGTCTGGTCGAGCAGCTGAACCTGGCCGATCATCTCGTTGAAGGTGCGGAAGCCGAGCGATGCCATGATCTCGCGGACTTCCTCGGCGACGAAGAAGAAGTAGTTGATCACGTGCTCGGGCTGGCCGGTGAAGCGCTTGCGCAGGACCGGGTCCTGGGTCGCGACGCCGACCGGGCAGGTGTTGAGATGGCACTTGCGCATCATGATGCAGCCGGCCGCGATCAGCGGCGCGGTGGCGAAGCCGAACTCGTCGGCCCCTAAAAGCGCGCCGATCACGACGTCACGGCCGGTGCGGAAGCCGCCGTCGACCTGGACCACGATGCGGCTGCGCAGCCGCTCGCGCACCAAGGTCTGGTGGGTTTCGGCAAGGCCGATCTCCCAGGGCGAGCCGGCGTGCTTGATCGAGGTCAGCGGCGAAGCGCCGGTGCCGCCCTCGAAGCCCGCGATGGTGACATGGTCGGCGCGCGCCTTGGCAACGCCGGCGGCGACCGTGCCGACGCCGATCTCGGAGACCAGTTTGACCGAGACGTCGCCCGTCGGGTTGACGTTCTTGAGGTCGTAGATGAGCTGCGCCAGATCCTCGATCGAGTAGATGTCGTGATGCGGCGGCGGCGAAATCAGGCCGACGCCCGGCGTCGAGTGACGAACCTTGGCGATGGTCGCGTCGACCTTGTGGCCGGGCAGCTGGCCGCCTTCGCCGGGCTTGGCACCCTGCGCCATCTTGATCTGCATCATGTCGGAGTTGACGAGATACTCCGTGGTGACGCCGAAGCGGCCCGAGGCGACCTGCTTGATCGCCGAACGCATGGAATCGCCGTTCGGCATCGGCTTGAAGCGGTCGGCTTCCTCGCCGCCTTCGCCGGTGTTCGACTTGCCGCCGATCCGGTTCATGGCGATCGCGAGCGTGGTGTGCGCCTCGCGCGAGATCGAGCCGAAGCTCATCGCACCGGTGGCGAAGCGCTTGACGATGTCCTTGGCCGACTCAACCTGGTCGATCGGGATCGGCTTGCGCTTCTCCTCGTCCGCGTTCTTGATCCGGAACAGGCCGCGCAGCGTCAACAGCCGCTCCGACTGCTCGTTCAGGATCTTGGCGAAGGCGCGGTAGCGTTCCAGCGAATTGCCGCGGGCGGCGTGCTGGAGCAGCCCGACCGACTCCGCGGTCCATGCATGGTCCTCGCCGCGGCTGCGATAGGCATATTCGCCGCCGACATCGAGCGCGGTCTTGTAGACCTGCGCGTCGCCGAACGCGTCGGCATGACGGCGCACCGCTTCTTCCGCGATCTCGGCAAGGCCGACGCCCTCGACGCGGGTATGGGTGCCGGCGAAGAACTTGCCGACGAAGTCCGCCTTGAGGCCGACGGCGTCGAAGATCTGCGCGCCGCAATAGGATTGGTAGGTCGAGATGCCCATCTTGGACATCACCTTGAGCAGGCCCTTGCCGATCGACTTGATGTAGCGCTTGACGATCTCGTAGTCGTCGAGCGAGCCGGGCAGGCGGTCCTTCATCGCGATGATGGTTTCGAACGCCAGATAGGGATTGATCGCTTCGGCGCCGTAGCCGGCCAGGCAGGCGAAGTGATGCACTTCGCGCGGCTCGCCGGATTCGACGACGAGGCCGACCGAGGTGCGCAGTCCGACGCGGATCAGATGATGATGCACGGCGGCGCAGGCCAGCAGTGCCGGGATCGGCACCCGGTCGCTGCCGACCATGCGGTCGGACAGGATGATGATGTTGACGCCCTCGCGGACGGCGGCTTCCGCACGCGCGCAAAGCTCGTCGAGCACCTGGTCCATGCCGGCAGCACCGAGACCGGCGTGGAAGGTGGTGTCGAGCGTGCGCGACTTGAAGTGCGACTCGGCGACGTCGGAGATCGAGCGGATCTTCTCGAGATCCGCATCGGTCAGGATCGGCTGGCGCGCTTCGAGGCGCTTGGTGGTGGCGAGGCCTTGCAGGTCGAACAGGTTGGGCCGCGGTCCGATGATGGAGACGAGGCTCATCACCAGCTCCTCGCGGATCGGGTCGATCGGCGGGTTGGTGACCTGCGCGAAGTTCTGCTTGAAGTAGGTGAACAGCGGCTTGGCCTTGTCCGACAGCGCCGAGATCGGCGTGTCGTTGCCCATCGAGCCCGCGGCTTCCTCGCCGGTGGAGGCCATCGGCGTCATCAGGATGGAGATGTCTTCCTGGCTGTAGCCGAACGCCTGCTGGCGATCGAGCAGCGACAGGTTGGAGCGCACGCCGGTGGTCGGCACCTTCGGCAGCTCTTCCAGCACGATCTGGGTCCGCTCCAGCCACTCCTTGTAGGGATGGCTCCGGGCGAGCTCGGCCTTGATCTCGTCGTCCGGGATCAGGCGGCCCTGCTCGAGGTCGACCAGCAGCATCTTGCCGGGCTGCAGCCGCCACTTGGTGATGATCTGGTCCTCGGGGATCGTCAGCACGCCCATCTCGGACGCCATCACGATGCGGTCGTCTTTGGTCACGAGATAGCGCGCCGGCCGCAATCCGTTGCGGTCGAGCGTCGCGCCGATCTGGCGGCCGTCGGTGAAGGCGATTGCGGCGGGGCCGTCCCACGGCTCCATCAGCGCAGCATGATATTCGTAGAAGGCGCGGCGCTTCTCATCCATCAGGGGATTGCCCGCCCACGCCTCCGGAATCATCATCATGACGGCGTGCGGCAGCGAGTAGCCGCCCTGCACCAGGAATTCGAGCGCGTTGTCGAAGCAGGCGGTGTCCGACTGGCCTTCATAGGAGATCGGCCAGAGCCGGTTGATGTCCTTGCCGTAGAGCTCGGAGCTCACGGAAGCCTGGCGCGCCGCCATCCAGTTGGTGTTGCCGCGCAGCGTGTTGATCTCGCCGTTATGCGCGATCATGCGATAGGGATGCGCCAGCGACCACGCCGGGAAGGTGTTGGTCGAGAAGCGCTGATGCACCAGCGCCAGCGCGCTCTCGAAGTCCGCCTCGTGCAGATCGGGATAGTACTTGCCGAGCTGGTCGGCGAGGAACATGCCCTTGTAGATCACGGTGCGGCACGACATCGAGCAGGGGTAATAGCCCGCGAGGCCGCGGTCGCGGCGCTGGTAGATCGCCTGCGAGATCGACTTGCGCAGGATGTACAGCCGGCGCTCGAAATCGTCCTCGGTCTTGGCGGTGCCGTTGCGGCCGATGAACACCTGCATGCAGGCGGGCTCGGTCGGCTTCACGGTGACGCCGAGCGAGGAATTGTCGGTCGGCACGTCGCGCCAGCCGAGCAGGGTCAGGCCCTCTTCCTTGATCTGGTCGGCGATGATGCTCTTGATGACGTTGCGCCAAGCGGTGTCGCGCGGCATGAACAGCGCGCCGATGGCGTATTCGCCCGGAGCCGGCAACGTGAAGCCGAGCTCCCCGGCCTTGCGGCTGAAGAAGGCGTGCGGGATCTGCACCAGGATGCCGGCGCCGTCACCGGCGCGCGGGTCGGCGCCGACGGCGCCGCGATGCTCGAGGTTGCAGAGGATGCTGAGCGCGTCCGCGACGATCTCGTGGGACTTCTTGCCCTTGATGTTGGCGATGAAGCCGACGCCGCAGGAATCCTTCTCCAGGCTCGGATCGTACAGACCTACAGCCGGCGGGCGCGAATTGTGTTCCTGAATCGGATCAGTCGTTTTCGAGGCGACCGTCGCCGACAGTTCTTCTGCCACGATGTTTGCGCGCTCGAATTGCGACCCGGTCATTGTTCCAATCCTCTCCATGCGGCAAGCTGCCTCACCGCTATCTTCGGCGCACCTTGGGCGTTCCGCGGCACCCGCCTCTGGGTCACCGCTCGTCCGCTGCGAGCCGCATTTTCTTAAATTCAGACCAAGGCGTTCTTCGTCCCCGAGAACGGCTTTGCCTCCTCATCCTCGTACTTGGCCAAGGCCGCAAGCAACAGCCGCAGGTAGTGTGCCTTCTCTTCAGCCGCCATTGGCTTCGGGCCGTCCAGCGACTTCACCGCCGACTCAGCTAACTCGACCGCACGATCGTCGTCGCCAGTTTCGAAACAATACTGGGCGACCGCCACATAGGACATGAACTTGCGGCCGGTGCCGTCTTCTGGAGAGTCCAGCGCGAGGATGTGTTCGGCCAAGTCCTTGCCAATCGCAAAGCGATCAGAATGCGGGACATCAGAGTTCTTCTCCGCTGGATTAGAGAGTTGGCGGATCGCTTGCACACTCCACAACTCGGATTTGTTTTCGATCGCATCGCGAGCCAATTGACGCATAACGGGTGGTCCCGTTTGCATGTCATGGATTTTGTGCATGGCTAGATCCTCATGAACTGGGTGAACGTTGATGTCATCCGGCATGATTGCGACGCCCTCTTTAGCGGCCGAAAGCGCCGTCGACGAATCCTTCGCCTTCAGCGCCAGTCTAAGTTTGCCCCAGAATGCTTGCACCCGGGCTTTCTCGCGCATTTCAGATTCTGCTTCAGCGATTCGCTCAGCATCCGCTGCTTTGGCTTCATCGCTGGTGCGCCAGGTGCCATTTACGATTTTTGGCAACACGTCATACAGTTGCATCGGGGACCGACAAAGGCGACGCGACCGTCACGGTCGATGACGAATGAGGTGGGGATAGTGCTGGAAAGGCTGGGCGCCATCCAAGACTTCTTCATGTTTCCGGCGTAATCGAACGCGATCCGAAAGTTCAGCTCCGAGCCGTTCTTGGTCAACCACGCGTCCAAGTGTGTTCGCGCCTCCTCGGCCGTTGAGCCTCGCTCGGAAGCTGCAACTGCAATGACCTCAACTGCGCTATCGTCGTATTTCTCTTGCAGCTGCGCGAGGGGGGAAATCTCCGCCACACATCCGCCGCACCAAGTCGCCCAAAACGCGACAATATACAGCGTACCCAGCTTAAAGTTGGTGAGGGGCTCGCCACGTACCCAGCTCTCCACCCTGATCGGAGGAGCTGGCGACTCCATACGAAGATTCATGTTGTTCTCCAAAGATATTGCCAAACCTTCACGCGAATGTTTGCGCAAGCTCGTCTCTGTCTCTAAGAAACGCGGCCCGAGTTCAATGAACGAGAGAGCGCGTCTGCATGCACTCCGCCTGACACCGTGCTCAATCTCAGCAGCAATGGCCGTGCCAACGCCAGCAACGAACATCACGCGCCTGATCCGGTCTGAGATTGCCTCGGCAACTCAACATGACCGTACGTTTGTAGCTAACGGTCTCGTTCAATGTCAGACATCGGACGCGGGTCGAGCGCTTCGGGCCGCGGGGTTTGTGCCCCGCCAATCATGACGATCGCTGCTGGCGTTTTGAGGATCGCTGTCGTAACCGCCGGCGCGCAGCGCCGGCAAATAACAGTTAGTATGAGCCTCGCTCGCTCTGTCTGTCTGACCTGCTTCTTAAAGAAAGCGCGGCCGCGGCTGCCTGAAGATAATCCTGTCGCCGAATTGAGCGCCTGCGGAACGTACAAAAGGCAATTCGAACTTTAAATCGCGAGCTTTTGTGCGGATACATTCTAAAGGGCAAGACAAGACGCAGTTTAGTCACGGTCCTGGAAGATCACGCGCAGCCACCGGGCTGAGATACAGCACGTAAGTGAGGTCATAGAGTTGGTGAAGAGAAACGGTCGTTATCAAAGTCCCGGCGAGACAGTAACTCCACCATGCGTTGGTTCAAGCACGCAGGATCTCGAATCGGCCGTAGCGGGAGTTCTGACGCCGGTCAGATCGCCCGCGCTCTGGTCGATATCGTACGAATGTCATTTGGCAATTGCGCCAGCTGGCTGACGCCTCCCCGTCCTACCAGCCAATCTTGCTCTTTAGAAATTCAAAGCCCAGCGCTTCAAGGCCGGCGCGCTCCTTGTTGTCCTTGCCGTGGCCGTGCCCACCCGCAGGCGGCTCGTAGAAATAAGCCTCATAGCCCATCGCCTGGAGCTTTGCGGCCATTTTGCGCGCATGTCCGGGATGGACGCGGTCGTCCCGCCGCCTCGTGGCGATCAGGATTGGCGGATAGGGCTGGCCGGGTTTTGCGTTGTGATAGGCGGAATAGGTCTTCAGCCATTCCCAGTCCTCGGGTTTGTCGGGATCGCCATACTCCGCGATCCAGCTCGCGCCAGCAAGCAGCTTGGTGTAGCGGCGCATGTCGGTCAGCGGGACGGTGCAGAACAGCGCGCCGAAACGCTCCGGGTATCGCGTCAGCATGTTGGTAATGAGGATGCCGCCGTTCGATCCGCCCTTGGCTGCGATCCGTTTCGGTTTCGTGACACCGCGACGGATGAGATCGGCGGCAACGGCAGCGAAATCGTCATGCGACAGCTTCTTGCCGGCGAGGCGGCCAGCCTCGTGCCAGCGCGTGCCGAACTCGCCGCCGCCGCGCAAATTCGCCTGCACAACGGTGCCGCCGCGCTCCAGCCACAGCTTGCCGAGCGACGAATTGTAAATTGGTTTCACCGAGCGACCGAGGCCGCCATAGGCGGTCATATAGACCGGCGCATCGCCGGTTTCGCCTGCGGGGCCGGTCTGCACATAGGGGATATGCTCGCCATCAATCGAGATCGCTTCATGCTGCGTCACCACCAGGCCATCGGCGGTGAAGGTCTTTGATGCCTGCTTCAACACGACAGGACTTTCGACGCCGCGCTCGATCAACAGCAGCGAGGGCGGCGTGAGCGGGTCCTGCACTTCGGCGAGCAGGTCGCCATTGCTCTCAGACGGATGACGATCGAGCGGCCAGACGTCGACCACGCCGATTTCGGGAAGCCCGCCGAGTATCGCGCGGCTCCAGCCCGTGGCGAATGGCGTGCAGATCTGGAATTGCGGCTTAAGTTCGTCGAGGATCGAGAGCACCAGTCTGCCGGCAGTCCAGAACAAGTCCTGCAATGCGCGCCGCGGTCCGGGCTCGAACAGGAGCGAAAAGTCGCGGCTGCCTGCAAGGAAAGCCGAAAGCGAGATGCCGAGGACGGCATCGGTGGCATAGGTTCGACCTCCGGTCGACCAGGGCTGGCGCAGCTTCATCGCAAACCAGTCGCCATGGGCCTCCATCAAAATGCCGGTCGGAAGCGCGAGCTTCGTGGTGGTGCCGGCGTGATCGCGCAGCCAGATGCGGTAGTTGAAGAAGTCGATCTGATCGATGATCCAGGTACGCGGGACCACGCCGGTATGGTCCGCGCGGCCATAGACGCGCATGTGATCAGCCGTGGTCTCGAAGATCACTTCTGCCCGATCGACAGGTTCGCCACGACACCACAGGCGAACGGTCCTCGAATATCCGGAGCTCGTGACCATGCCCTCGCCATGGGCGCTGGACAGCAGCAGCGTGTCCGTGTCGAGCCAGTCGACGCCGCCCTTGGCTTCCGGCATTGCAAAGCCGCCCGCGACGAAGCTCCTCGTGTCGGCGTCGAATTCCCGCAAGGTGACGGCATCGCTGCCGCCGCGCGACAGGCTTAAGATACTTCGCGGGCTTCCCGGCAGTGAGCTTGTCGAGTTCAGTAGCCAGTCTTCGCGCTCGCTTGCCGCAAGCTGGTCGATATCCAGCACGATCTCCCACGCCGGATTGGCTCTTCGAAAGTCCGCCATTGTTGTCCGCCGCCACAGCCCGCGCGGGTTGGTGGCATCCTTCCAGAGATTGTGAAGATGGCTGCCGCGGCGCCTGACATAGGGGATCCTGTCAGGCCGATCGTAAATCGCGGTCAGCGCATCGCGATCTCGTCCCGCGGCCGGTCCGCCGAACACCCGTAGCGTTCTGCTATTCTGCCGCTCGACGAAGTTCAACGCCCCTCCGCCTTGGATCTTTTCCAACCATAGATAGGGATCATCATCTGGAGTCGAGGCCGTTGGCTTTTCAATCCGCGACTTCAACGGCACACCTTTTTTGACCATGATTCACTCCAAGCCTAGCATTGACGCGCACTTTCCACACGGTTCAAGCCTTCGCGCCGTACATGTCGTCGGCTCGATGCCGGATCTCCCGAGCTACCTTTGTCTCTGACAATCCACCCCTGTTCATGGCGAGAGAAAAGTAGGTTCAAGCAGCTGGCGCGTGGGTCTGACAATTTGTCGGGCAGACCCGGGCGCAGGCGCTGCAGCCAATGCAGGCCCCCTCGTCCTTCATCACCATGACCTTCTTTTCGACCTCATCGTCGTCCTCATCGAGATCGATCAACTCGCCGCCCCCGCTCAGGCCCTTTAGCGTCATGACCTCGCGGCCGCAGACCTTGTAGCAGCGGCCGCAGCCGATGCACTTGTTCGGATCGATCCAAACCAGGTAGTCCGGCCTCCAATCGCGGCCGTCGCGGGTCCTGAATGACATGGCTTGAGGTCCGTTATGCTTTGTGTAGCGCCTGGAGATCTTGGCGCTTGCTTTCGAGTTCGCTGAAGGCGTCGTGGGCCTTCTGCGCCACGCTCAGGATCGTGGTCCAGTTGACGGGCAGTTCCTCGGAGAGGTCGTGGAGGTCCATCTTGGCCTGGGTCGCTTTGGCCGACAGCTTCTTTATTTCCGCTTTCAGGCTTTCAACATCGCTCATACTTGCCTCAATAATTCGTGACTTCCGGGAACTCGCGGATCATCTCAACACCACTGTTGATGATTTCGTCGCCTTGGTCTGCAAGATGACACAGATTGTTGAAACCAAAGCGATGCACGTCCCGTAGCTGCTTGCTCACGACAACGAGCCGGCCCCCGATCAGCACGATCCGACCGAACCCTTCCTGATGCATCTTCAGCATTGGCGAGATCATCACGCCCGTCGCCTTCTCGATCGAGAGCGCAATGGCGTCAAAGAACAACTGCAGTCGCCATATCGTGTCGGGCTCGGGATTGCCAACGATCGGCAACTCACGGCGCTTGCGCTTGTCCAGAATGTAGGGGTCGAGCAGGTCGAGGTCCTTCTTGCTCTCCCAGGCGCCGTGGGTGTCCTGGGCGCGCCAGATCTTGATGAGCTCTTTGAGAAATGGCCGCTCTGCCGCGGGGGCGGCTGGAGTGATTTCAGACTGATCGGGCATCCTCTTTCCTTCAGGCTTCGAAATCCACCGTACGTTCCGAGCTTTTGGTGAGCAGCTTCCGCAGCCAGGGCGGCGGCGACCCCTTCAGCACGGTCTCGAGTTTGACGCAAAGGTCGTCGATGGACTCTGGTTGCAGCACCTTCATCGGATGGATGTTGCTCGCGACGACTCGCGCAGCACCCGAGCCGCCGATCGCCGCAACATAGAGGATTGCGCAGCCCCTGATCGCCCGGATCTTCGGCGCCAGCTTATCCTCATTGCCGTCTTCCGTGAGGTCACCGCCGAACTGAACCGCCTCAATAAACCGATGCCCGTCCGGGCCGACCTCGTAGATCGCGATGTTCTTGGCCCAGCCGAAGTGCGCATCGACGTGCTTCAAGTCCTGAGTGGCGAATGCAACTTTCATCCGTGTGTTTTCTCTTCCTACTCAATGCAATTGGGGCGGATGGACCTGCAGGTCAACGCAGGTGATGGCCAGGTGTCGGGCGTCGGCCCATGGTTGGTTTCGCGGTCGGTGATGATCAGATTGGCGATATCAAAGATCAGATCACGCGCGCCGCGATAGCCAACGGTCGTGAGGTGCGCAGCGCCAAGGCGATCGAACATCGGAAAGCCCACCCGGAGGAACGGAACATTGAGTCGCGAAGCGGCCTGTCGACCGTGTGAATGCGACATCAAGAGGTCGCAGTCACGTAACCTGGCAAGCTCTTCAAGATCCTCCAGATCGCCGATCAGGACGTCCTCGGTCCTGACCCGCTGGAGCACAGGTGAGTTCGTCGTCGTCACCGCGGCCGTTACCTGCGCCCCCATGTCGTGAAGGAAGCTGGAGAGATCGAATAACAAGTCCGGCTCGGCGCCGATGGCGAGCTTGCGGCCGCCGATATGGAAATGGGCATCCAGCATGGCGTCTGCCAGCTGTCCACGCTGCCGGCGATATTTTGAGGGCACCGACCGGCCGCTGATCTCGCTCAGAAACGCGATGAATTCGTCACTTGGCATAAGGCCGCAGAGCCGCTCGAACAGACGGAACGGCGTGCCTGTCCGCGCCTGCATGATCTCGGCCGCACGGCGCATTTGCGCGCCGATCGCAATCGTCCAGGCCGCCTGCCCCATCGTCGCGATCTCGTCAATTCCAATGCCGCCGATCGTGGTTGGCGTGAATTCGTCGGGGATGTGGCCATCCAGCGAACCGGCAACGTCCGGCAGGAAGGAGGCCTTGAGCCCAAAATCCTCAAAGATCGTGCGAAGCTCGTCGAGATCGCCGGGCGTGAGGTGGCAGCCAGGTAGCACGTTGACGCGGGCGGCGTCGCGCGGTCTCGCTGGGTCGACGGGAGCCACGAGCACCTCGATCATCCGCGCCACTGTTTTGCCCCAGCCATCCTGAAAGGCATCCTTGAAATCCGGCGTCGAGACGTAGACAAGGGGAAGCTTTTTGAGCTGCGGATGCTTCTGCCGGATCAACCGGATGAAGGCCTCGACGTCATCGCCGTTGGTCTCGGTGACGCCGGTCGAATTGATACCAATGACCTCGGGCTCGACGCGATTGTAGATGTTGAGGATCGCCTGTTCGAGATTCTCGAGACCGCCGAGCACGGTGGCAACCTCGTTCACGGCGGTCGTCTGCATCGGCACGGCTTCGTTGAAATGGCGCACGAACAGCGTCAGCCCGAAGGAGGCGCAACCTTGCGGGCCGTGCAAAAGCGGCATCGCGCCGCGCAGGCCCATGAAGGCAAATGAGCCGCCGATCGGCTGACTCATCTTGAGCGGATTGACCGAACAGGCTTTCTTCGAGGCAGTGACGATCGCCATGTCGTTCTCCTACTCCGCCGCCTGCAGCGCCGGGGGCTGGAGATCGGAACGAGTGTCCTTACAAGCAAGGCCCCTTGCGGTGGAATTGGTGCACGGCTCGGCGGGCTCGACGAGGTTCGGGCCATGCGCCGCAATCGCGCGCTCACCATCGCCGATCTCAGTTTTGTTGGAGAAACTTATCGTCTTGACGCCGTTCGCGCCCCGAACTGGATCAACGGCTTGCGCATCCATCCGCGCAACGTTCTTTGCCTGACGCTTCCAATCGAACTCATCCCAGGGCGCGCCTTGACGGAGCTGATCCCATATCGGATTGTAGAGCGCTTTCTCGATCTCCTCCATGAGCTTGACAATCCCGACATAGCCCATATAGGCGTGGCAGCGCTCCTGGTTGATATCGAGCCATGGCGTCGCCGCCTTGAGTGCGACGAATTGCGACTTGCCGCCCGAAAGCATGATGTCGGCTCTTGCATCCTTGAGCATCTTGTAGATCTCGTGAGGTGACATGTCCTCGATCATGTGGGCGTGCTGGCCCATTAATTCCTTGATACGTTGCTTGTCCTTCTCGGTCGATTTCTTCACGGACGTGCCGACCATTTCGAGCCCGGCCTCCTGCAAAGCGGCCACCATCGACCAGGATTTCACGCCACCGGTGATGAGAACGACCCTCTTGCCGGCAAAGCGCGGCTTGAAACGTTCGATCGCAGTCCAGGCTTTGGTCTCTTCGCGTGCGATCAGGGCTTGCGTTCGTTCCATCAGCTCAGCCGGCGCGCCACGTTCGATTAGCATGCGCGCGATCTGGCGCAGTGAATCGCTGGAATCCTCAATACCGTAGAACGAGCCTTCAAAAAACGGGATGCCGTAGCGCTGCCTCATCTTGCTTGCGACGTTGATCATTGCCTTTGAGCAGACCATCATCGCGGCTTTGGCTCGGTGTGAATATGCGACCTCCCGGTACTTGCCGTCCCCCGAGATGCACGACAGGATCCGAATTCCGAGCTCATCGAGCAGCGGCTTGACCTGCCAGAGCTCGCCGGACAGGTTGTATTCGCCGATGATGTTGATGTCATACGGAGTGGTGTAATCGGGCTCTCCAGTACCGATGACGTGCTCCAGCAGTGCTTCGCCTGCGAGCTTGTTACCAAGGTTCTTCGACCCCACAAATCCCGGTGCATTGATGGGAATGACCGGTTTGCCGAATTTGGCGGAGGCCGCCTTGCAGACCATATCGATGTCGTCACCGATCATCGCGGGCACGCACGTCTGGTAGACGAAGATGGCCTGTGGGTCGTATTTCTCTGTGATCTCCTTGACTGCCCTGTACAGCCGTTTCTCGCCGCCGAACACGACGTCGGTCTCGCTCATGTCAGTGGTGAAGCTTCTGCGCCACAGATCGGAGCCGGAGGAGGCGGAACCGCGATTGTCCCAGGAATTGCCCTCACAGGCGATTGGACCATGCACAAGATGGGCGACATCGGTGAAGGGCTGCAGTGCGATTTTGGCGCCATCGAAGGCACACCCGCCGGCGGCGCCGCCCGGCTTCAGCTGCTTGGTGCATCCTTTCTTGCGCTCGACGTTCGACTTGCTCGCGTTCCTGGCGCAGCCCGGTTCGTTAAAGGCGTCCAGTATGGTCGTGCGAAGCGTAGTCATGTTGTCTCTTTCGGGGATGTCAAGACACCGCACAGACCAAGAGGATGGCCGGCGGATAATCCCCGCCTCAGCGCCGCTGTTCCTGCGGACGATGAGGCGGGGCGCTCGCCTTAGCGTATGATGTCGAAGCTGTAGTCTGTCTTGCCGAGCGAGCTGGTTTTTCTATCGATCTCATCAAAGATCTTGTCGAGAATCTTGACCAGCACATTCATGCTACCCTGATAGCCCCACACTGGATAACGATGGTGATGATGGCGATCGAAGATGGGAAACCCGATGCGGATAAGCGGTGTTCCAGTGTCACGTTCGAGATATTTGCCGTAGGTGTTACCAATCAGGAAATCGACCGGTTCTGTGAACAGGAGCGAACGCATGTGCCAGAGATCCTTGCCCGGGAAGGCGCGGCAGTGTTTACCGAACGGCGAGCTCGCGAACAGCGCCTGCATTTTCTGCTCCCAGGCCTTACTCCCGTTCGTCGAGAGCACGTGGGTGGGCTCAGCGCCGAGCTCCAGCAAGAATGCGGCCACGCCATAGCAGAGATCGGGATCGCCGTAGATCGCGAACTTCTTGCCGTGAACATGCGCGCTAGAGTCAGCCATTGCGTCTACCAGACGCCCACGCTCCCGCTCCAGCGCATTCGGAATTGCCTTGTTGGTGATACGCGACAGCGTCATCAGGAAATCGTCCGTGGCGCTGATGCCCAGGGGGTGATTGAAGGCGACGACCTCTTGGTCGTGCCCCTTGATGAACGCCAACGTCTTCTCCGTACAATATTGCTGCATGGAAATGGTTGCCCTCGCGTGGACTGCGTCCGCGGCATCCTTCAGCGTGGTGCCGCCATCATACATGCGGAACTCGCCGTCGGTGGGGGTGTCGAACACGTCACTGTTGTCCGCGAGGATGGTGTAGCCGATCCCCATCAGCTCGAATATGCGCTTTATTTCACGCATGTTGCCGACAGTGTAGCCGTCGAAGCCGCCGATGAAGTTGATCGTGTCGTTGGCCTTGCGCTGGAGTTTTGGTGCCGTGCCGGCTTTGCCGTCCCAGAAATGCTCGAGGATGCCCTTGAGCGTGTTGTCGTAGCCGGTAACGTGGCTGCCGACGAATGCAGGAGTGTGAGCGAATGGTACATCGTAGTCCGCGGGGACTGAACCTTTTTCCTTGGATGTTTTGATGAAGGCGTTGAGGTCGTCGCCGATGACTTCCGCCATGCAGGTCGTCGCGACCGCGATCATCTTCGGCTTGTACATGTTGTAGCTGTTGGCAAGCCCGTCGGTAAGATTGTTGAGCCCCCCGAACACGGCCGCGTCTTCCGTCATTGACGAGGAGACGCACGAGGTCGGCTCCTTGAAGTGCCGTGACAGATGGCTGCGATAATACGCGACGCAGCCCTGTGAGCCATGGACGAACGGCAGTGTGCGCTCGAACCCGAGCGCGGCGAACACCGCACCTAGCGGCTGGCAAGCCTTCGCCGGATTAACCGTTAGCGCCTCGCGGGCAAAGTTCTTCTCGCGGTATTCGGGCGTCTTGGACCATTCTCTGATACAGTCGACATCGGCGGGATCATGCGGATTCTCAAATAGCGCCCTCTTATTGGCCAGCATCTGCTGGTATTCGTCTCCCCGGAAAAGCTCAGAGTGGTCGAGTATGTGTTCGGCGTTCTGTGTCATCATGGCACTCTTTAAGTTCTTGTGTTCGTTCTCCTGCCCTTCCCCTCCTCTGCGGAAGAAAGGGCTCGGGCGTCGGCGTTCCTATTCCGCCGCCATGAGGCGCGGCCGCGGAGCGTCTTTCCAAGGTGCCGCGGTCTTCCCCCAGATCGGGGAATTGATCGCCATGTCCATGTCTCGGGCGAAGATCGCGAAGCCGTCGTAGCCGTGGTAAGGACCCGAGTAGTCCCAGGAATGCATTTGACGGAACGGTACGCCCATTTTCTGGAAGACGTATTTTTCCTTGATACCGGAACCTACGAGGTCAGGCCGGATCTTTTCAACGAAGCGCTCGAATTCGTAGCCGGTGACATCGTCGTAGATCAGTGTGCCATCTTTGACGTAGTGCTGAGCGGTGCGCTGGTAGTCATCGTTATGCCCGAACTCATAGCCTGTGCCGACAACATCCATGCCGAGGTCCTCGTAGGCGCCAATGACATGGCGAGGACGTAAGCCGCCGACGAACAGCATTACGGTCTTGCCTTCGAGCCGCGGCAGGTATTTCGCGGTCACCGCGTCGACAAGCGGCTGATATTTCGCGATGACGCGCTCGGCGCCTTCTTTGATCTTATCATCGAAGAAGCTTGCAATTTTGCGCAGCGACTCCGCGATTTTGGAAGGCCCGAAGAAGTTGTACTCGCACCAGGGAATCCCGAATTTTTCCTCCATGTGCCGTGAGATGTAGTTCATCGAGCGATAGCAATGCAATATGTTGAGCTTCGCCTTCGGCGTCGCCTCCAATTCAGCAAGAGATCCATCCCCGGACCACTGGGCGATGACACGCAGGCCCATTTCTTCGAGCAGGATCCGGGACGACCAGGCATCGCCGCCGATGTTGTAGTCGCCGATAATCGCAACGTCATATGGCGTCGGCTCGAATTTGGAGCGGGCCTCTGGGGCGCTCTTGTCGAAGATCCAATCTCGAACTGCGTCGTTCGCGATGTGATGGCCGAGCGATTGTGACACGCCACGAAAGCCCTCGCACCGCACAGGCACGATGGTCTTGCCGCCATATTCCTTTGACTTTTCTCTGGAGACCGCCTCGATATCGTCGCCGATCAAGCCAATCGGACATTCGGACTGAATGGTAATGCCCCTGTTGAGAGGAAATAGCTCCTGGAGCTCATCAATGAGTTTCGTGATCTTTTTATCGCCGCCGAATACGATATCCTTTTCCTGGAAATCGGAGGTGAACTGCAGTGTCACGAAGGTGTCGATGCCGGTCGTGCCGACGTAGTAGTTGCGCCGCGAGCCCCATGAGTACTGACCACAGCCGACCGGACCGTGGCTAATATGGATCATGTCCTTAATCGGCCCCCAGACCACGCCCTTAGATCCTGCGTAGGCGCAGCCACGGATGGTCATCACGCCCGGAATGGACTTGATATTCGACTTGACGCCACAATCCGACCTCCCCGCCTCGTGAACACTGAGATGCTTGGCGCGTCTTTTGGCGGTCTTCTCTGGGTAGACCTTCAACACCTCATCGATTAGCTGCTTGTTGCGCGCCTTGATCTCAGCGACACTCTGGTTAGTTGCTCGGCTCATACAAAGTTCCTTTGATTGTCGCCTCAGATCATGAAGCGACGCTTTTCCGGTAGACCGACGGATTTCCGATCCGGCATTCAGGTGTAAAGCGTGCAATCTCCGTGACCGGTCCTACCGATCGTAACTTCGCGGCCTTCCGGATCATGCGGCGGCGGTCGTTCACGATCTTGCAGTTCGTCTCGGCTGAGGGCTTGCGAACGCGGTGTGTGTGACGCTGTTGACCTGTCGACGGGATCGCTGACCAAGACGCGTCTCGGTGAAGTCATGCCTACTCTCCAGCGGGTGGTCATATCGGCTTCTTTACTCACTGCCTGCCATCAGGGGCGTGTCCCTCTGCATGTTGTTGCAAAGGGCTAACAGCCGCCTCTTGCGCAGGGGTTTGCAATGAGTGTGCCAGCGCTGGTCGAAGACAAAAACCCCCGTCTGTAGAGCTAGATAGTTGGCAGGATGCGGATTGTTAGAAACCTGACCTGTTGGCTACCGACAGGCGTACCCGCTAACGGCCTGTCTGAAACAAGACAATCAGTTGCGCTCTCCGGGAAATCTACGCCGCCAAAGATCGGTTATTCGCCGCATTGAAGGTCGAGTTAGGGACGCAGAAAGATATCGCCAAGGAGACATCGCTCAACTTGAACATCACCGAGCACCGGCATTTCGGGATCCGACTCATCGCTGCCATCGTCGCGCTTTCCGCTCTGATGAGCATGTCCGTCAGACTGGTTGGAATGATCCTGCTGGCCGCGGCGTAGCTTCTGTCAACCATCGCCGCTTTCGGCGGTTCGGCATGACTACCCCTGGGTTGGCCATCCTGAACGTCGTCTGTGGCTGCACCGTACTCGGCGGGCTTGGGTTGTTCGTGTGGGCGCTGATTGGTCTTGGAAATCGGCATTGGACGCCATGTCACAGTATTCGGCACTCGGCCTGGCGAAGACTGCAGCCGGGGATTCCGTTCTAAAGATATCCGATTACGATCTGCGCTCTGGATGAAAGATGCCCGTCTTGCAAGCCGAGATCTTCTCCTTCGAGAGAAAGAGGGAGTCCAGTGGAATCAGCCGAATCCATCGAGCTGCCTCGGCCGCGTTCCTTGCTTCTGTAACGGCGAGTTGGCTGCACTCAGCCGCCAGTCGGTTCACGACCTGCTCACGACCCGTTTGGAGCTTCTCGCGCTCCTGCTGGGGCGCTTCGGTCTCTCGGGCAAGCTTCGCGTCCTTGCTCGCCCAGTTGTTCGCGAAAACGCAGGCAGGTCTCCGCGAGGAGAGGGGCGGCGAGGGATTTTCAGTCGGCCGAATGTAATCATTGCAGTTCGGGCACGACAGGCGGGGTCATGAGCGGTTTTGGGCGCCGTCGCGTTGGATGTCATGAACCCTCCCCTTTTCGGCAGCTCTCAGGCCGGAATAACGTGATCCGGCCCGCTCTGCCACGCTTCCGATGTGGCTTTACCCTTATCTCGACGTCCTGGTGAAACGCCGTCAGCATACGCAGCAGCTTTACCACAGAAACCAGCCTGAACTGGCCCCGAAGCATCCTGGACAGGTTGGGCTGCTTCACGCCCACCAGCCTCGCGGCTTCGGTCTGAGTGATCTCCCGCTCCGCCATCAAGCGCTTCAGTTGTACGACGAGTGCTGCCTTGAGTTGGTGCTCCTGGGCGTTCGCCAGGCCGAGATCAGCAAAAATGTTGCCGGAGCGCCGGCTGTGGGCCGGCGGCTTCTTCTTCTTCGTGCTCATCATCGGGCTGCGTCTGTTCCTTGTCGATAGCTTCGGTGTCGCGCAGGCGCTGCCGAAGAGATGCCCCTTCTGCGAGACCAGTTCGTCCCTGATGCTGATCAGCACCTTAAAGAGCTGCTGATCGGCTCGGGTGAAGGTTAATTTGAACGCTCTACAGCGCTCGAGTGCCTTCGGAGTTTTAGCTTAACTTGTTGCGCGTGTGCTCGCCTTGGAGAACAGCACACAGGCCGGGGAGCACGTATTGGGTGCGGCTAAGAGTATGGACTGTAATTCGTGCGTCCGAGCGCCTGCGGAAATCAGCGTAAGACACGAGTTCACCTCCGTAGAAGAGATTCGGGCCAATCTGTGAACTCCATTTCGAAGCTACGTAGGCCAGTGGGTTTGGTCGTAAATTTAAGGGTCTTCCCTGAAAGGGCTGCCAATGAGCCAGATGCGAACTTGAATACTGTCGTGCCGGAAGTTGCGACCGCAATGCCCTGCTCGCCTTCCATGATAGAGAATCCGGTCGCCTCGGAGAGTTGTCCAATTGCAACTCCCTCCAGCGCGCGGTGAAATTCCAGGGAAGCCAAGTATGACCCTTTGTCAGCAGCCCACTCGCTGACCGACACTGCTGTGATCCCCGCGTCGCTCAAGAGACCACCCGCGATCCGGCAGCCATATTGAACGCTGAGAATGACCCGCTCATTCCGAACTCCGACCGGCTCTCGATCGGCGGCAGTGATCGTGCACGCGTACCGCCTTGTGTCCGCAACCGCGCCCGTGCTTGGCCCGAACAACTCGAGAGCGGAACACAATACAAAAGCGAGAACGGGCCTTATCATTCGGCTGCACCTGGTCTGGAATATCGTTCGCCTGCTTTGTACAATCTGACGCTACGGCCGATTCAAGCTTCTTCGATCGCTCTGTCGGATGAAAGCTAATCACGGTGACCGCGGTGTCGCAGAAACGAGGCGTTCGGTGTCCCCCGGCGACACCCCTGGATGGGTGGCCGAACGATTCCATTATCCGCGTTCACGCCGCGCAGCGGGCCAGCACGTCGGTGAACCAAGGCTATGGACCGACGCCATTCAGCTCGGCGGCGGCTATGAGGGGCCCGACGGCCCGCGGCGCCGGAGCGCTACGTTCCTGACGCGGGCGCAGGCGTTCTGCGGGCGGAGGCCATTTCCGCGCCAATGCCCGGCTGCCAGGTCCCGAAATTTTCTTCACAGTTTCAATGTAAAAGGAAACGTGGTCGCCAGGAGCCGGTCAAAGGCAGACTGCCGCTCAAGCAGACGCTCTTCGAGGAACTTACGCTCAACATCACTCAGCTCACATTGAAGCCTTCTGCGACAGCGCCAAATGTCATTCCGCACGTATCTGATCTCATTCAAGCGATCGTCAATCGAAGCCATCACGCATACCATATTCAACCTGAACCAGCCATGGACAACTGGTCAATCACGTGTTTCCGGGGAAGACGCCGATGACATGTCACGACCTGGCCATCTGTCACGATCTCCTCCCAGCATGTCCTCTTGTATCGCAGTCGTTCAACGCAAGGGCACGAAGTGACGGTTGTTTCTGCAGAAGTTCAGCGGCTTTTGCCATCAGCGCGCAGGACTTCAAAAGCTGCCACCCGCCCGTCAGTGGGCCGAAGTGGTTTATCTTATTCCAGCCAACACCCGGCCTGATCCGGTGTCAGGCCGGCGACTTAAGCTGGTGTCGAAATGCGAGTATCCGACTAATCGGACCGTCGCACCGTCAAGCTCTGGGTAACCGCGCCTTTCTGATTTGAGAACGGCAATTGTCATGCCAGCGAATCTCAGGTGGAAGGCAAGCCATGTTCAGGTTGGGGCTGGTCCGTTACAAAGGAGGGGGGATTTCGCGGCGGCGGCGCCCCGGAGCGGTCCGGTATGAGTCGGAGAGGCTTTCAGTCGGGCAAGCCTCGGCAAAATCGTGGGCGATGCGCACCGCCTGGCGCCTCGGCCCAGTGTCTCGCCAAACCTGCGTAGACCTTATTACCGCCGTTCCCGCGTTCGGCTGGCAATTCGATCTCATCACAAAACTCTCTGCGATGATGTCTAGCCGGGACCGGCGCTTGTCGCATCTGTAACACTGCATGTATTCATCAAGCCAAGACATCCGACGTTGTTTGTTCGCCCGGAGTCGCTCTGCAACTAACTCAGCAGCTTGCACGTCAGATACAACTGGCAGCGGTTGCTATTGTCCAGCCACACCGTGAGGGCTGAGCGCGACCAGCGGTGTAAGACGCATACGATCAACTTCGCGGAAGCGTATTGGCCACCCAATTGCTTGATGGAGCACCGATGCGGCCACCGGACAGCTTACCCTTTTGCGGCACACCCGTTGTTGTCAGATCGACCATCACGCCGAAGGTTGAGGCGCTAGTCTGATCTACCAACACGACCGTCGTGATCTGGCTCAAAGCGAACTCGCGAATCAAATAAGGCCAAAACCCTCGTGCGCGCACGCCGGCAGCGAGCATCTTGAAATCGTACGTTTGATGCAGCTTCGCTTTCAGAGGATCCGGTGCATACTGCGCCAACCCGTTGAAGGAGCGGAGGGTGGCCTCGTTCTCTACTGGTTCCTTGATTAACAATCAGAGCTGATGAGGTGGGTGAACAAATCGATCCGGAAGCTTCGGCTTATGGCCGAAGCATCGGTTTTGGCGACTGGGCTGCTGATGTCCGGACGGTGATCTGATGAGAACCGCCAAGCAGATCTTCCATCCGATCCCCTCAGTCATTCCTGCGGTAAAGGACATTCAGTCACATATGAAGAGGTCGAGCCTGGCAAGATGCTGTCCTTCGATCCGCGGCTATCGGCAAGCGAGATCATTAGCTGCGATACATGCCACAATCTCGGTACCGACGGAGTCGATGCCGTTCCGACCTCAGTCGGTCACGGCTGGAAGGTCGGCCTACGTCGGGCCCCCGCCGTCTACAACGGGCCAAGTTTGGAGCGTGAAGCAAGCTGTTGCGCTGATGAGTGAAATCCAGCTCGGCGCCAAGCTTAGCAATGAGGAAGAGAACGATATCGTAGCGTTTCTGTATTCGCTGATCGGGCGGGTACCTAAGATCGAGTATCCGACACTAATCACGCGTACGAGTACGAGGCCAACGCCTCCATAGACAGATAGGATTAACAGCACCGGCCGCATGCTTGGTGTAGCAGATGCTATGCACGTACCCAGGGTCACGCAATGACGTCAAAGTGAATGATCCCGTGCCTTCATTCATAGCCAGGCCTATAAAAAAGCGCCCGGCCTACTCGGGAGGCCGGGCGAAAGTCACGCAGGAGCGACACTGCTTTACGCATCGCACCAGCTTTCGTCGGTAGGGAGGACTACCGGCGATCGATTTACGGCAAGGGCATTCGCCGTCAAACAACGAGAAGCGGATATCGCCTCCGCGCAAAATCTGGAGCCGCTTGCCTTCCGCTCCTGTGGGACACTTCAGGACTTGCCCACCACTCGGCCGCGTCCGGTTGGCAAGGCAGTGCCTTGATCGAGCTGGGATCCTTCGCGCAAGCGGCTTGGGCGCTGCGTCCTGAAACTCAAGCGGCCGCTTGCCGTCGCGCAGCAGCATTTGGCATCTCCCAAAACACCAGCAACGCTCGATTATCTTCCCGAAGATCGTGCCAAGGCGCCAATCTCCTATGACATTCCGGAAGGGAGGTAAAATTGATTGTTGTGATGGGACGCATCCACGCGATGGATAAATAAAACGTAGAGCTGTGGTTAGCATCGACCGTTGCTGACTTCGATCGGCATCGCCGGCACGCTACCGGCCGTCGGATCGAGAATCGAGCTTGTCGCCGGCTGTATGCGACCGCCTCGGCCAACGCCGGCCGGCATTCCCGTCTCTGGAACTTTGGGAAGCTCGCAAGGACATCGCAAGCCCCCAAAGCGGGACATCTCATTCACAAAAGCGTGGCAAAACGGTCGGCACCATCGTGGCGCAGCCCGCAACTCGCGTGCGGCCACCATATTGACGAGCCGGGACGCACCTCCTCCCACTTTCGAGTGTCAGCCTGCAGTCGGGATTGATCCAGAGCCGCCGATCAGACGACACTCGCTGCGGCGCCAACACAGTAAGCAGCTTGCAGGCCCCCCTGTGGATGCGTTCGCGTTCGATATCCCGTTCGGGTAACCGGATGAGCTCCGCGGCCGGAACGAGCACGGGCCGCTTTCGATATCTGCGTGATCGCAACGGGCCTGTTTTTTCCGTCAGCAGCTTCTCGAACCCGCCCGTCAGGAAGTTGCGATCATCCTCGGCCGGGGTCCGTTTGATCACATCACCATGAGGCTCCTTAGGAATTGCCAATGCCGGATTACTCTAGAATCGCAGGATCAGGTCGGACAGCTCGGTATACGGCTGGCCCCGCGACGAGCCATGAGCTCGATCGCCTCCGTGCCGTTGGTCAGGACGATCTCCTCGGTGCGGCAGGTATTCACGTGCTGAGCGACTTTGGCGCGCGCCTTCGATGCGTCCGCCGCCGCTTGGCAAGCAGAGCCTGACGCGGGCGAAATGCAGGAACATCTCCTGACCTCGGGATGCATTCTGAGTTGCGAAACTGGAGGCGGCAACCAGAGCGCGGGCGGGGGGACGGGCTATGACCCTACACTCCATGCACTCGTGCACGGTGACCACGGGCAAGCGGAGGTCGAGCTTCTCATACCTCTTTAGGATCTCCGGAACGATCCCGTCGCGCGAGGAGACCGGCTCTTCGGCTTCGAAGTGACGCCGTTCTAGATATTCTGCAAGCAATCTTGAGATATTCGACGCCCGTCCAGTGAGCCAGCGACGACAAGCCTCAACGCGGCCACTGGAGCATCGAAGCGGCCTTGTCCTTATTCGAGATAAATTCGAGCTGTCCTCCGACAAAGCCCCTTCGAGCTCGACTTCGACTACTTCGTTCACGACATCGATGAAGCCTTACGCGGGCTGCTTATGCTGTCTTAGACGGGACACAGGTGTCAGGCATCGGACAGACGGCCGCGCATTGCGGCGTGTCGGAATGGCCCTCGCACTCCGTACACTTTTGGGCATCGATAACGTAAATGTCGCGTTTGAGGGTGATTGCCGCGTTGGGACACTCGAACTCACATGCACCACAAACGGTGCATTGCGAAGCGACGATCTTGTAAGCCATGCCTTCCGACTCCTTAGGCGAGCGATGCCATTGGCGGTCCCTTTCAAATGCCGTGCCAAACACAGACAGGCTCAGTGGCGGGCAATTTGCGCAATTGTGCTGTCCCGGGGCTGAGACCATGTTGCATCTGCTACAGCAACAGGCCGCTTCAACTCAGGCTATGAGAGCCCTCGGCAGTACTCCGAGAGCAAGTCGCGACTCGACCGCCGCGAGCTTCCGTCGGTTTGTCCGGCACGGCAGTGCGGGGCCACGCGACGGCTCGATGATTCCGAAACCGGCGGCGCGACTAGAAGCCGCGAGCCGACGCACGTCTACGCAAGATCTTGCAAAACCTCGGGTCACACGCCCCGACCGGAGGTTTTGTGCAAGGCTCGCTCATGGCTGCAACTTTACCTCCCTCACGTTGCGCTCGCTGTCGATGGCGAATGCTGTATCCGGCTCATTCATGGATGAACGTGTGTCGGGAGCTATGCTAATTCCCTGAATCGCGTACTCAGCGCACCCCTCTCCGGATCCGATCTTGCACAGCCGCGGGGTAAGTTCGTCTGCGCCCGTCGATCGCCGTGGTCCAGTCGACCGGTTGACGTTTCACAAGCTGATTTTTGGAGATCGAGTTTTCGTAGGCCTACGCCCCCGTCTATCGTAACCGTCTGGGGCCCTTAACAGAATAACAAGGACCCCGATTGAGGTGTGCGTGGCGTGGCCACCTAGGTTCTGCCGGTCATATTGTGCCGCTCTGCCCCTTGTTGGCTTCTCGTCGTTTGCGTTCACATCTGTTTCCTCGGTGATGATCGGCGGGGTAACAGGGCGGGACCCCAGGGCCTTAAGTTGGATTTTGCATCTACCGGATCTTGTAGTGGACGCTCCATCGTCTGCATGACACACGTCATGAACGAGCACCGGAGGCTCGTTCTTGCTCGTAATTTCTCGGGCTTGCACGCGCTCCGGCTGCGATCTCTGGTCCGGACGCCAGCAGGATCGGCGTCGCTTGTCATCGGCGCCGACGGAACGAAAGAGGCCGGCACAAGGGAGCCTCGCCGACGCGACCGCATCCGAATGGACGCGCGGCAAAGGCCATCGTCTTTGCGTCCTGAGGGGAGGAGAACCACTGTTGTAGGCCGGCGACCATCTCGTGCGAGCGCTTGAGAATCTCGGTTCCTCACCGTGATCGAGACGAACGGCAGGCTGCGGGTCCCGGCCGGCGTCGACTGGATTTGCCTCAGCCGAAATCCAAGGCCGCGGTGGCGATGACTCGCGGGCACGAACTCAAACGT
The DNA here is from genome assembly GCF_054061875.1 of Bradyrhizobium sp. S3.7.6. Taxonomy (NCBI): domain Bacteria; kingdom Pseudomonadati; phylum Pseudomonadota; class Alphaproteobacteria; order Hyphomicrobiales; family Nitrobacteraceae; genus Bradyrhizobium; species Bradyrhizobium sp. S3.7.6. The sequence continues at coordinate 76,983 of NZ_JBSSEQ010000003.1, forward strand.
GAATCCGCAGCCAGAGCCCTGCCGGACCGGTTCGAGGAGGGAAACTTCGGCAATTCCCGCTTCAACGATGGACTGGCCTCCGACGAGGCCGACCAGGCGCGGGAGGCCGTCGCGTACTGCCCGGCTCATTCGAAATGGAAACTCAGGTGCAAGCCCACAAACATCCGGCATCAGATGAAGATACTCACTATCTTCTTATGCGCTGCCGTCAGCGCCTGCTCGATCTCCGCGCGCATTTCGCGCCGCCTGTCGTCTGGTCACTGACCGCTCGGGGCCTCTGCAGTTGTCGATTCCGCTTATCGGGGCGCCGACTGGCGTGCTTCTGTTTCTTCAGCCCGGTGCTCATGCCGCTGTGGCAGATGCGCAGCGGTCACGCCATCATGCGCCATCTCGGGATCGCGCTAATCGATCTGAAGACGGTGGCGGCGATGTCCAACCGGGACATGCTGCTTCTTCCGGGTGTCGGTCACAAGAACCTAGCGTAGATCAGGACGTGGCTCGCGATGCCATCGAAGAGAGAGAAGAATGGCCATCGAAGAGGAGAAGAGGGGATGATGATAGACCGCGAGCGTCTGCTCAAGTTTCTGAGGCTCACGGAGTCCGGCCACGACGGCGAGGCCATCGCCGCCATGCGCATGGCCAACAAGCTGATACGCTCAGCAGGCAAGACGTGGGAGGATGTCGTGGCCGGCGTCGCGGCTCCGGCGCCCAAGTCCTACGGCTCCCCCGCCCCGACCGACTACCGAACTCCGCCGAGCAAGCGCGGGACGAGGCAGCACGGCAGGGCCGATCCGCGGAGCCCGAAGACCGAAGCCAAGAGGATATACGACGACAACATCGGAACCTATCTCAAGGAATTGACCAAGCGCAGACACGACCCGAGCACCGTCATGTTTCTCGCGTCGCTGTCCGAGTACTACGAGGCGAAGGGCTACCTGACCGAGCCGCAGTACGAGACTGTGATGCGAATGCACCACAGGAAGCGCGGCAAGTCAGCCTGGAGGTTCTTCGCCCTTTCCCGCGCCTTCCCTTGCTTCACATATTTCGGACGTCCCAGCAGGCGTTCATACGGCCGCACCGCGCTCGGCATGCTCTTGCAGTAGCCGACACACCGCTTGCCGCGCACCTCAATCTCCAGGATGCGGTCTCCGTTGTGCTCATCCTCAACAATGGTCACGTCGCGATGCTGGAGGTTCTTGGCCTCATCCGGCCGCAAACCGGTGTTGGCCAGGAACAGGACGTAATCATGCAGCTGCTCGGCACTCCAACGATGATGGATCTCGCTGCCTTCGCGTGCGCTCGCGTGGTTTCATAGAGCTTCTTGTATTCCCCGGGACTGAACCACGGTGCACCACCTTCCCCGAGGTCTTATAGGGCGGGGAGAAGTCCGGCAGGTGCGCCAGCACCCACCACATCGTCGTCCACGCCCACACCGTCGCAGACGGCCCAGACACAAACCGGCGCTTCAGGAGTTTTCCGGCGCGCGCTTTCAGTGGCTGGAACGGTTGCAGGCCGTCTTGGCGCACTCGGCAGCGCACTTCGTAACCGATTGCCGGTCTTCTCGGCCATATCGACCGTCCTACACGCAATTGTGGAAGGTAAAGAGATGGAAAAGGCGCTCGCGCCGCCGAACGTGGAACCCGCCGATGCGACCGCGCTTCGCAGAGGCCCCGGCTCATCCAGGACCACGGGTCGGCTGAAGTGCCGAAGAGCGCCATGGCGCGAGGGTGCGGGGGGCGCTGGCAAACGGAGTCGAAAAGAAGATTGCAACAGTCCGTCAGACGATACATTCGAAGAAGTTGGGACGGTTGTCGTCAATTGTAACTCGCGCGGGCCAGGGGTCGGAACTCGGCAGCGCCAACAGCGTCTCGTAGGGACCGCCCCAAATGTATTGGTATCCGCCCTCAGCGCTTTCGTAAGGCGTGCTCACGGCGGGATCTTCGTAATTGGCTGAGAACCATTGGATCATCACCTCGCGTTTCTGATCCTTCCGCATTCGGCGGAACTGAGTGCGAGTGATCCCGTGCATGGACCCGTCTTCAAAGAAAGGGACGCTTTCGAAGAACCTGAAACCGCTCGAAGGAAAATTGCTGAGTTAGGTTGGTGCGCACCGAGGCAAACCAAGCCTGGGCCGGGATATTTATCCAAGCCTAGCTTTGCGTGGGATGTAGATTTCAGCAATTCTCCCGATCGGCAGGAACAACGACTAGGTAGCCGACAGTCATCTCCAGCGCCGGCTGGTCACCCCAGTGTGCTCCGCGAAACTTTCGGTCGCGGGTGGCGGCATAAACGCTGGCCCCCTGCTGGGTCAGGTCCTGCAAAATTCCTCCAAGATCCTTGGCGAACCCGAGACGGCTGGAAATTGGGACATCGTCCACATCCATCAAATCCTGCACGTAGTCGCAGAAGCTTGCTCCAAGTGCCTTAGCTTCGTCAGCCAAGCCTTCGTCGATTGTGAACGATATCGCATTGATTTCATCAGCGAACTTGGCGGCTTCTTGGCCCGAGACGACCGCACGGGCCTTGATCCGCACATGATCGGGATGTTGGTCATCGAGGTCCTTTTGCTGCATAGTCTTCAGGCCATCGAACACTTCCAGCACGCTCTGCGCGAACTTGGGATCGTCGAAAGTGTCTGGGTTATCGTAACCGAGCGCCTTCGCCAGGGCCCGCCGCGATATCACGTTGATCGGCTGGCCGGCCTCGAAGCGCTGTACCGTCCTGATGTTCACCGACGCATTGGCAGCCAATGCTTCCTGGACAAATGCTGCGCCTCGCGAACACAGCGGGCCCAGAAGCCGAGAACCTTAGGGTCAAGCAATGTAGCGTTCATGTCATCCTCCGATGAACGAAACATATGTCGCCCTCGCCATACCGAACACGGCAGAATGCCGACAGTATGCCGCCTGGATTCGAAGCCGCGCCGCAGAAAATCTATAACCAATTGTAATTATTATTCATCTGGCGAATTTGGATAGATACGATCGGCGTTTAGCCCCGGACGCCCGACTCAGGAATTGCCTAATTGAAGGGCGACGAGCTACGTAAGGAAAGGAAAACCCATTATCCTTCGCTTACGTGAATCGTAAGGAAAGGAGCGCTCCTTGGCCAATGCGTCGGGAACCCGGCTGGGGACATTTATCGAAAGCGCCGTCGGCGGTGAGACTGTGCGAGCCTTTTTGCCGCCCCTCTCCCACCAGCACCACCCATTGATCTGGTCAAGCTTGTCGGGCTGCTGGACCGGGCCACAGCTGCATTGGGCCGCCTGGACGGCGTAACAACCGTTTTACCAGCCCCGCCCCTCTTCATCTACATGTACGTTCAGAAGCGCCTTTGGATGCCAGGCGACATCGACGGTCAACTCGCCCGTCTCGCGCATCTCACCAAATTTCGATTTGAGAACAGTAACCGGCAATTGCACCAGGATGTTGCCGAGGCGATCCGACAGGCAGGCCAGCCCAATGGGCGCATATTTGCGCACCGCCTCCGACAATTTCTGCAAGGCGGGCGGATCGTCGAACAATGCCTTCAATCTGGTCTTGGTCGTATCGACCCATTCGAAGACATGCGAACCGCACCAGAAATTGTTCTTGAGGGCTCGATTGATGGGAACATTGCCGGCGTTATCGGGGGAACGAATTGCACCGGAATAGAGACCAGTTCGGCGACGCTCAGTATGACCGAGGCCTGCCAGGCGCTGTTCGAGCAAAAGACTGTCGAGCGAAGGGACCAGCTCGGCAATCGGTTTCAGATAGCGCTTGATTCCAAACGACCACCCTCTGAGAGATCGCAATACGATGCGCTCCGGATTCAAATATCTAGGTTGCTCCTGAGTATCCGTCAGCCTCTCTTCAGCGACCAGGATTGTGAATATGTTGATGGACTGGGCAGTCAGGGGTCGTGTCCCAGTGATGGTGTAGCTCGGTAGAGCAAAGCCTCCCGTACGCGCGCCCTCAAATAGCGCCGTAGCGGGCGGCCGGCTTTGCGGTGGTCACCGGCGATTCGCCGGTAGGATCGGATTGCGACACGCCAACGCAACCGAGGAACCACCGATGACCGACGATATGATGAACCTGCGCACGCTCGTGGAGAAGACCCCTGACGCCGATCTGTTGCGCGAGATGATCGGCTTTGCCGCCCAGCGGCTGATGGAGCTGGAACTCGAAGGCCAGACCGGGGCGGCCTACGGCGAGAAGAGCCCCGAGCGTCTGGCCCAGCGCAACGGCTACCGCGACCGGATTCCGGAGACCCGTGCCGGCGCGGTCGAACTGCGCATTCCCAAATTGCGCAAGGGCTCCTATTTCCCGGGCTTCCTGGAGCCGCGCCGCATGGCCGAGAAGGCGCTCACCGCTGTGGTGCAGGAAGCCTACGTGCAGGGTGTCTCGACCCGTTCGGTGGACGATCCGGTGCAGGCCATGGGCATGAGCGGCATCTCCATGAGCCAGGTGAGCCGGCTGTGTGGCGAGATCGACGACAAGGTGAAGGCGTTCCTCGCCCGCGCGATCGAGGGCGACTGGCCGTATTTATGGATCGACGCCACCTACGTGAAGGTGCGCCAGAACGGGCGCATTGCCACGTTGTTTAGGCATCCCTCGCGCTTACGGTAGCAGCGCTTCGTCTCAACGGTCCTTGCTTTGCCGGACTGGTCCCTATCATTCGCGTTCGTGGCCTCGGTATTCCGATAACCGAACTGCCCTGCCCCAAATCGCCTGAAGTCTCAGGGTCAAAGAATCCCCCAGGCGCGATATCGTCCCCTGCCGGTCACCTCGCGCAAGCCGAGCTCAGCGACCAGGCCCTGCGCGGCGCGCGGTGTGATGCCGAGCTCCTCCGCGATCATGCCGGCCGAAACGATCGGCCGGGTCAGCACATAATCCAGGAGCGCTGGCATTTTTGATGTGGCGCGTCGGCCGGCAAGTTTTCGGGCGAGCAGGGTTCGCTGGTTAAACCAGCGGTCATGGTCCTTCAGACCAGCCGCGGCCGCGGCTGTCATCGCCTCGAGCTGTACGGCGAGCCGGCTCGCGACGTCGCGTGGCCGGCGGCGCTCACGCGGGATCGCCTTCTGACCCTCATAGAGGCAGGGCAGATGCCAGATGGTTTTGGCGCGCGCGCGCAACAGAGCCGCTGCCAACAATCGGCCGAGCCAAGGCGTGTGTTGCAGTGGAGCGATGCTGTCCCAGGCCTCCGCCGCAAGCGCAGCCGCGATGGTCGGCGGCAATTTGCGGGTTTGCTCGACGACGGCGGACCACTCGGTGAGACGCGCCTCTTCATCCCAGTCGGGGTCATAGATCAGCCCGGCGCGCTCTGACCAGGAGCTGTTCTCAGTTGCAAGCGTCCGCTCTGCTTTCGCATTCGCCGCGTCAACAGCAGCAAAGGTTGCGGCCAAATGAGGGTCGGCCTCGGTCTCAAGAAGCGGGTCAAGGTGGGCGTCATCCGGCTCGGAGTCTCGCTCCTCCTCATTCCAATTGCCCCAGCCCTCCTCCGACTCGTCCTTCTCGCCCCGGCCACGCAAGCAGCCGAGCCCGGCCGCCGACAACGGCCACTCCGGGTCGCGACTTGCGATGCGGCGGCGGGTGCGCAACACGGCATGTGCTCGGGTGAGCTCATGAGTCGGAGCGCGGATGTCCATGTGAGCGTCGTGAAGGACGAGGTCTTCGAGGTGGACCAGCTCGCCGTCGAGCCACAGAGTCGCACACGCGTCGGAGAAATGAGTCCGCGCAATCCACGCTTCGCGGATCGGGCTTTTAGCGAGGCGCTCGTCGAGCCGCGCGAGCGCATCCTCGGCTGCTGCGAGCGGACTCGCAAGCAGGCTCCAGGGGAGCGGATCTGGGATTTTGTGCTCGAGTCGCAAGAGGTTGATAACCCTAACGGAAACCAATCAAACGGAAGCTAAGATGGGATTAAGTTCCGTCACAGCGGCGCCAAGTTCCCTCGCCGCTGCTGCGCTCGCCGAGGTTGCCTCGGCCACGGCCATCTACCGTACGTCACCTGCTCAGGCGGCACTTACGATGCTGTTGCTGAGACGGCTTCCGCATCGTTTCTCGGGTCGATAAGCCATCAGGGACTGATTCAGATGCCGGGCGCAAGCCCACCTGGAAAATTTTCGCAAGCTGATGCTCCGCGGTTGCCCCCTCCTCCGACGTGGTGGAGCGGGCGAAGAGGCTCGCTCTATGGAGGCGCCGCCAGGCTGCGTGCGCGCCAGCAGGTCGTCAACTGCTTTAAGCGGATGACGCAAGCTCCCATGATATGGGCAGGCAGACGATCATCTCAACCGGCAGGCCGTTACCCAATCCCGTTCCAGTCGCTCCGGCCCGTCACTGGCGGAAACCACTTTCAACCGAGATAATAATCCCGATGGTGGGGGCAGTTCTTCAAGACGCAAAGGGGGCAGTTCCGGATGGCGTTTGAGATGGAGGCCGCTTGCTCCACGCCAACTCCCTCAGGACATCCCGTTAAGGTTAATCTTGCACAACCCGCCCTGTTGGCCACTCCTCCGATCAGATTCGATTGGTCAGCCACGGGCCAGCGCCTCGGTCGCGGAAGCTTGGACGGAAGGCCAGCCCGGCCCGTTCTCCAGCAGGTTCGGATGGTGGACGAAGCATAGGGCCGGCCTGCTCCCTCTGGCGTCCAAGGGCGTCTCTATAGTTAACGACTTATAAACGTCTCCTCCGCTCTGGCTGCTCTGGGCTCGGTAAGGCGCTCCACCCGTGGCGACGGCGCTCCGCGCGCTCGCAGTTCAGTGCAGCTCAGCTCAACGAATTACCTTTCATGGTGTGGGCGTCGCCCACCTTTCCCAGCCCGTCCTGTGTTGGCGCGAGCCCTCCTCGCTGCGCCCCGGCTTGCAGCCGGAGCCGGCAGCTCCGTGTATCCGATCGCACGGACTGAATCTCTCCGCGACGTGCAGCTGGATTTTTGTCGTATGCGGATCTCCGTTGTTTAAAGAAGACTGCTGCAATGTTGCCGTCCCCATTTGTCTGTGATCATCCGCTTTAGCGCTTTGGCCTAGCTTCGGATTCGGGAACGTGCAGACGTTATCCCGCACGCGCCTGGCTGACGGAGGCGAGCTTCTCGGACCTGAAACGGAGTTTTGGGGACTACGCTCGAGGCTAATCAATCAACATTTAAAGGTTGAGACCGCTGTCCATGATTGCATGGGTCGCAAATGCCGGCTGGGGCAAGGGGGAGATGCGGGTTTGGTTCGTCAGTCGGCCCATCATCTAAGGAGGAGGCAAAACAAGTGCGAAGCAACAACAACACCGAATATCCAGGGTCCCGGCTCGGGCGCCAAGGTGCAGGTTGATCTTTAGACCGGTGAGGAAATTGTTCATGGTGGATCGACCGCGGGCTAATCTTCACTTCGACTGCGGCCCGGGGGAAGGGGCGCAGGGTACCCCTTTTAGCATAACGCGGCCGCGCGGCGGGGCCACAGGGATGGAGCGCCGCCTTTCTTGCGCTTGCGGTCTACTCTGCGTGACCTTGAAAAAAAGACGCTGCCCTGACCTAAATGGCCCGACCAGTGGCGAGGCGGATCGACACGTGCCTGCCAAAGGGAGACCATCGCGCGTCTTCTCGGCTGATTCGAGAAAGTTGACCGCGGTCAACTTTCAACGCGGTCTGGCCGCAGCACTGGTTGCTGTTCCAGTCGGGGGGGCCTTTGGAGGAGAGCAGAGCGAAGTTGACCGCGGTCAACTTCGCTTGCCGCGAGCCGTAAAGAATGAGCCGTAAAGAATTCGTTAACCCTTTATTTGTTGCGCAGCCGCCCAGAATCGGGCGTACTGGCTACGCTTTACGCATATCCCACATCCGGAAATCGTAACTACGCGAGAAAGCCGTGGCCCTGACTGACCAACCAGCGATGGCGCCAACTCCTGCGGCCGCACTCCCGTCGATCCATGACACGATCGCGGCCGATGCGCGGGAACTCTCAGCCAAGCTTCACGCCCACCGCATGAAGCTATTTCCGCCGAAGGCGCGCAAGAACCTACGCCGCTTCACATCAGGCGAAGTTGCCAAGCTCGTCGGGGTCAATGACGGCTATCTCCGCCAGTTGTCGCTGGAGGGGAGGGGCCCCCAACCGGACACCAGTCCGTCGGGGCGACGATCCTACACATTCGAAGACATCCAGACTCTGCGAGCCTATCTCGATGAATCGGGTAAGGGCGCGCGCCGATACCGCCCGCACCGGATAGGCAACGAACAACTGCAAATCATCGGCGTCGTCAATTTCAAAGGTGGATCAGGCAAGACCACCACGGCCGCGCATCTGGCGCAACACCTGACGTTGCAAGGGTATCGGGTGCTTGCGGTCGATCTCGATCCGCAGGCCTCGCTCTCGGCCCTCCACGGCTATCAGCCAGAATTTGATGTCGAGGAAAACGGGACGCTGTACGGCGCCATTCGCTACGACGACGCCCGTCGTGATCTGGGCGATATCATTCGGCAGACTTACTTTCCAGGCCTCGACATCATCCCCGGCAATATCGAATTGATGGAATTCGAGCACGAGACCCCGAAGGCGCTGGCCATGCGCCAATCGGGTGATCCGCTGTTTTTCGCCCGTGTTGCGCGTGCCCTCGCCACTGTTCAGGACCGCTACGACATCGTAGTCATCGATTGTCCGCCTCAGCTTGGATTTCTGACGCTCTCGGCACTCTGCGCGGCAACCGCAATCCTCATCCCCGTGCATCCGCAAATGCTGGATGTCATGTCGATGTGCCAATTCCTCATCATGACATCCGATCTGCTCGCCGTCGTCGCCAAGGCGGGCGGCAATATGAACTACGATTGGATGCGTTACCTCGTCACGCGCTATGAGCCCGGGGACGGACCCCAGGCCCAAATGGTCGGCTTCATGCGCTCGCTGTTCGGCGATCGCATGGTCACCAACATGATGCTGAAAAGCACCGCGATCTCCGACGCCGGCATCACAAAGCAAACACTTTATGAAGTCAGCCGGGATCAGTTCACGCGCGCGACCTACGACCGGGCGATGGAATCCCTCGATAGCGTCAACGGCGAGATCCAGAGCCTCATTCAGGCTGCATGGGGGAGGGCGTAATGGGGCGCAAAAACCTGCTTGCTGACCTGCTGGACGACAAGCTGACCACGGTCAACGAACCGGGGCCAGCGGATCCCGGCCAGGATCGCAGGCCACATCAACCAACGCTTGGATCGCGCGGAGCCGTCGGCGCCGTGAGCCGCTCGCTCGAAATGCTGTCGGCCGAGCGCGATGCTGCCATAGCGCTGACTGAACAACTCACGACGGGTCAAACCGTCGTCGAAATCGATCCAGCTTTGATTGATGGGTCGATCGTTCCGGATCGCATGACGAGCGTCGACGAGAAGCACTCCGCTCTGGTCGAGTCGATCCGTGCCAATGGCCAATTGGTCCCGGTCCTTCTTCGCCCGCATCCCACCAGTCCGGGACGGTTTCAGATCGCCTACGGCCATCGCCGCGTGCGTGCGCTTGCCGAACTTGGCCATCGCGCGCGAGCGGTGGTCCGAGACCTCAGCGATGAAGACCTTGTGGTTGCGCAAGGAAAAGAGAACGGCGAGCGGGAGGACCTGTCCTTTATTGAGCGCGCAACCTATGCCGCCGCGCTCGAGGACCGCGGATTCAAACGTGAGATCATCATGGCGGCGCTGAGCGTCGACAAGACTGAACTCTCGCGCCTCATCTCGGTGACGCGCGCCCTTCCACGGAGCCTCATTGATGCGATAGGACCCGCGCCAAAGACCGGCCGCCGGCGCTGGATGGAGCTGGTAGAGCGCATCGTGGGGCGCCACGACCAAAAGGCACTTGCGGACACCCTGGCTAGTGAGGGTTTCGTGCGTGCCAGCTCGGACGAGCGGTTCGCGATAGCATTCGGCGCGCTCGCGCCGCGCAAGCCGAAAGCCCCAGCGCCGACGAGCTGGAGCAATGACGACGGCAAGAAAATTGTGAAGATCGAACGCCGCGAAGATCGCGTCACGCTTGCCCTCGATGAAAGGGCCGCGCCAGCGTTTGGAGATTTCGTGATTTCGCGCCTGCCGGAACTCTACCGGGCTTTTCAGGAAGGACGCTCCGATGAATGATATCGCGCGTCTTGCCGCTTCAGATATGGCGCCGTCCGGACCTCTCGTGGCCCGGCGGCGCGATGCGTACCCGCGTTTCTGTCCTCGAACCACAGGAGCATAGCGGAAAAAGAAAAGGCCCCCGAGACGTCTCCGCCCGAAAGCCTTCTCTCGTCACGTTTGGCGACTGACAGAGAATCACTTTCGCGAATCGCAGTCAAGTGTCTTTAGCGATGGCGCCGTTTTGGTGAGCAGATTTTCTTTGCCCGCATGAGGCAAAGACATGCAGTCACATCCTCCAACGACGCCCTTCGGGCGGCGGTCGCTGACGCTTGCACATGTCGCAAGCCAGATGGTCGCAGCCACACGTCCGCCCGAAAAGGTCGTGCACAAGTGGAAGATCTACCAGGCTATCTGCACCGCGCGGCCGCGCCTCGGCGTCTCCGAGCGTTCCCTGTCGGTCCTGAACGCTCTGCTCACGTTTCATCCTGAAACCGCGTTGACGGGCGAGCAGGATCTGATCGTCTTCCCATCCAATCGCTTGCTTTCGTTGCGCGCCCACGGCATGCCCGCGTCAACACTGCGGCGTCATCTGGCCGTGCTCGTCGACGCCGGCCTTATCGTTCGACGCGATAGTCCGAACGGCAAACGCTTTGCGCGCAAGGATGATGACGGCGAGATCAAGCTCGCATTCGGCTTTGATCTGTCGCCCCTCGTGGTTCGCTCAGAAGAGCTTGAGAGCCTGGCGGCTGCTGTGGAGGCGGAGGCGCGCGCCTTGAGACTTGTGCGCGAGCGGATCACGCTCTGCCGGCGCGACATTGCCAAGATGATCGAGACGGGCGTTGAGGAAGGCGTCCCGACCCGCAGGGGAGGGCAGGGGCCTGCCGATTGGCAGGAAGTCCATGCTGCGTTTCGTTCCATCGTGGATCAGATTCCACGCACGGCGACGCGGCAACAACTTGAGCCGATCGCCGAAGAACTGTCGCAGCTCGCCGACGACGTGCTCAATCTTTTGGAAACACATATTAAATCTAAGAATCCGAGCGCCAATGAGTCCCATTCTGAGCGCCACATACAGAATTCAAATCCAGACACCCCTATTGACCTTGAACCTGCCCTTCGAGAAGGGAGGGCGGCGGGAGCTGAGCCCAGACCTCAACCTTCGCGAGTCGGGGAGGGGGCGTATCCGTTAGGAATGGTCCTGAGTGCGTGCCCAGACATCGTCGATTATGCGAAGGGTGGGGTTTCGAACTGGCGCGATTTCCTCGCGACCGCGGCCGTTGTGCGATCGATGCTGGGCATCAGCCCGAGCGCCTGGGAGGAGGCGCAAAAGGTTATGGGCGAGGTGCCCGCAGCCATCGTCGTCGCGTGTATCCTGCAGCGCGGGACGGCGATCAATTCCGCCGGCGGTTATCTGCGCGGTTTGACGCGAAAAGCCGAGGTCGGCGAATTTTCGCTTGGTCCGATCCTGATGGCGCAGATCAATTCTCGCCGGCGAGACAAACAGCGGGCGTGAGGCAATGAGGCGCCGTTCCCAGACCTTGCCTTTTTTGTGTGATCGAAAATGCCCGCACTGACCCGGCTTCTGCGCTGTGTCGACGCAAAGCCGTTCGGAGAGATCGTCATGGCAAAACACCCTCCAATCATCCTCGCGCCGTTTTTCCAGCCTCGTGATGAAGGCGCCGCGGAGCAACGGATGTACGTGGCGGGCTTTGCGGACGAGGCTTGGGGACGCTGATTCCGTTGGATGCCCTTGAGCAGCACTGCGAGACCGAGTTCAACCGGGTGCGGTCGATGGCGTTTCCGCGAGCCTATTTTGAGAAAGACAACGACGCCCGGACCGGCAGCAAGGGTGATTACATTTTCCGCGACTCGGACGAGGCTGGCACCGAGATCATCTCGATCATGTTCGAGATGAAGAACGAGAGCGATAGAACCGCGACAAAGAGTAAGAACGAGGACTTCATCAAGGAACTCGACCGGGATCGCAACGAGAAGAGTTGCGATTACGCGATCCTGGTTTCATTGCTCGAACCCGACAACGAACTCTACAATACGGGTATCGTCGACGTCTTCCACCGTTATCCGAAGATGTATGTCATTCGGCCGCAGTTCTTCCTGCCGATGATCACGCTGCTGCGGAACGCCTCTCTCAATTCCCTGAAGTACCGGACCGAGCTGGCGCTCGTTAAAGCGCAGAATATCGACATCACGCAGTTCGAAAACCAGTTGGAGACGTTCAAAACTGGGTTCGCCAAGAACTACGACCTGGCATCCCGAAACTTCCAGACGGCGATCACCGAGATCGACAAATCTATCGATCATCTGCAGAAGACGAAGGATGCGTTGATCGGGGCGGACCGCAATCTGCGCCTTGCGAATGACAAGGCGCAGGACGTGACGATCAAAAAGCTGACCCGGGCAAATCCGACGATGGCGACGAAATTCGCGGAGCTTAAAAATCAGGTCGAGGCTGCCGAGTGAAGCGTTAGCGACCATGGTCCAGAAGCATCCGTTGGCCGCGCCTACGCTGCTGCATAGGCGTCCCCATTTTGGTTGATCGTCGGCGATGACCTTCATCCCTGAGTCGACAGAAGTTCACCAATGCTCCTAATATGTAGAGGAAGTAAGTTCGCGGAAGCCGGTACGGGTGGGGCAGTGAACTTCCAGGTGACGGTTCTCAAGGTGCTGGTCAGCTATCCAGACGGGTTCGCCATTATGGCGGACCTCAAGCGCGATATGGCGATTCTGGCGACCAGCGGGCGGGATTGGACCGAACGCACGAAGCGATTGGCAGCCCGCGTGCCTGACCTGGATATCTTCTCCCAAGGTCTCATCGAGCGGTTGAACGGCGGCTGGCGTATCACTGACAAGGGACGCGCGGTTCTCGAGACCATGGAGGCTCGGCCCGCACCCGCCCAACAAGCCACGGAACTGCCTGATGTCCGCGCGGTCGAGGAGCCGACGCCAGCCACGACTCTGTCTCCGATGCCTTCGATAGCTCTAGTTCGACGCACGCGGAAACGAAGCCGACGCCAACGCGACGCTATCCGGGGAAGACAAGCGACTGCGTGGTAATAAACCCAACTAAGGACGAATTTCGGCGTGCTGAAAATTGGAATTTATTCCGTCGTTCGTGAAGAACTGGCGGCGGCGCCCGGCTCAAGCGGTGTTTCGAGCCGGGACGGTCTCGAAGAAGGCTCGGATGATGACACGCAAGAGCTCTGCGAGCCATCGCAGCAGCAGACCGAAGTTATAGCCGGCGGCGGCGAGAACAGCGTTGATGCGGTCGCCGAGGCGTCCCTTGAGATAATTTCTGTCCATGCGGTGCTCGGCCTTGACGTGGCCGATGACAGGCTCGACAGCCGCGCGACGCTTCATCTCGCGACGGATGGAAGCTGTGACGCGGCGGACCTGACCCGAGATCCAGACCCTGAACCGATGCGGGTGGTTGTGACCGCGATATCCTTTGTCGACGTGGATACGGCGAGTCTCCACCCCGGTGAGCTTCTCCATGTCGGCGATTACGGGACCGAGCGTGTGCCCATCGAAGGGATTGCCATGCAGGGCCTTGGCATGGAGCACGAACTGGCCGCCCTTCGGAGACGTCACAGGGGTGGCGATGCTGACCTTGCAGCCGAACTCGTAGGGCGCGCGGGCTTTACCTTTGCCGATGCACTCAACCTCCGGAGCATGTAACGCATAGACCTTCGGACCGCGCTGATGCTGATCCTGGCTGCGCACCTGCTGCGCTAAACCGAGCAACGGGCCGAAGCGAGCTTCCAGCACCGTATCGCCATCAATCTTGCGGCGGATGTCGCGGATGATCCGGCCAAGCCGTGTCCGCAGGAACTTGAGCTGCCGCCGGGCGCGTTTGAACTGGTGGGCGTGGGTATAGCGGCCGGTCATGATGGCGGCGCGCTTGGCCAGGCGCAGATAGCTCTGGCGTAGCGGCACACGGTTGCACTTGGCGAGCCCGACCAGCTTGGTGATTGCTCGATGCAGCAGCCGCGCGTCGGTCGGATGTGCAACCGCCTTGGGCTGCACTGTGGTATCGACGACCACCCGTTCCAGGTCCTTGGGACCGATGGCGCCGGTCTTGTGCGCCACTGAAAGACTTTCCTGGATCAGGGCGACGAGCTGTTCCTCGCCGAGCCGCTGCCGCCAGCGTGTCATCGACGATCGATCGAACGGCAGACGGTGGCAGAAGCTCAATTCGCCGCAGAAGTATTGGTAATAGGGGTTCTCGATCCAGCGAGCGCACAGCACCTCATCTGACAGGTTGTGCATGTGCTTCAAAATGAACAGGCCGGCGACTAGCCGCGTCGGCAAGCCCGGCTGGCCCGACCCTGCTTGGCACACTGAACTGAAGCGCTCATTCAGGATGTTCCAGTCGATCAGCGCTGCCAACCGCACCAGCGGATGACCCATGTCGATGATCTGATCAAGCGCCGGAAGCAACAGGTCTTTCTGGCGATCATCCCTCGGCTTGCTCATCGCATTCCCCAATGTCGACGACGCCGTCAGGGAATCACGAATCGCCCAAAAGCAAAATCCTAAAACGCAAGAAAGCGAGGTCCAACACCCCGCTTTCCTGCAAAATCGAATACTACATCAAGACAAATTCTGCTTATTTCTCAGATCAATCCGCATTCTTCACGGACGACTATTCCGTTTATGCAAACATAAATAAGAGACGGAAAATCTATCGCGTACAAGATCCCAGGTTGCCAGCCAAGATCAGAGTGTTTTCGGATTTCCTTATCAAACATTTAAAGGGAAACTCCGAGACGGGATTTGGATGGATGCGATAGGCTAGGGAATGTTCAGCGACCCAAGCCTTGGGGCGGAGTGAAAATTGTACGACCCCATACCAAACGGCGTAACGCGGCGGCAACAATCCGATGGAAGGGCCGTCCTGGGAGATATGTTAGGTTTCGTGAAACTTTGACCGGACCGCGTGGCGGCATGCCAACGTCGGTCGCCTCCTCAACAACGCGGTGCGGCGCTTCGAGGCGCGCGTGCTTGAATTAATGAGCGCGAGGGGACACGTCGCGACACGCATCGCGCATGTCGGCCTAACCCGCAAGCTCGACGTCGAGGGGACGAGGCTTCCCGAGCTCGCCCGGCGCGCCTCCATGAGCAAGCAGGCGATGGGCGAACTGGTCGATCAATGCGCCGAGCTTGGGCTGCTCGATCAAGTTTCCGATCCGAGCGATCGGCGCGCCCGGATCGTCATGTTCACGCCGGCCGGGCTCAAATGGCTAGATGCGTTTCGCGACGCGGTCGACATAGCCGAGCAGGAAATGCGCGCCGCACCCGCAACGATGGCACGCTGACCGGCAGGTCGCGCGGCAGGCGTAGGTTTGCCAGCGAGACCGCCTCGCTCTTGTCCTGGCTCGGCAGCCGGCCGAGATAAGCCATCAGCCGGTTGCGGTTCTGCGCACGCGATTTCTGTAGCGGCGGCAGGGTCGCTAGCGTCTGACGGCCGTCGATTGGGGAAAGAAGTTCCCGGTTTCAACAGTTCGGCTTTATGTGCGACGGAACTGTTGAAACCGTTGAGTTTAAATGATATTAAGGTTTCCACAGTAGTGGCCTTAAAACTGATCGAAGTGTTGAAACGATGGATTTTCAAGAACTTAACAATGATCAGCGCCGCGAGGTGGTCAATAGCCAGCAGCGCTTTCAGGCCCTGCGAGACGCGAAGGACGCGTACGACGCTCATCGCGGTTCCCTGACCTGGGTAGAATCCAAGGGCCATGAATACCTAGTCCGGAGTTACTACGACAAAAGGGGCCTCCGGAAGCAAGGCTCGCTCGGCGCGCGCTCTCCTGAAAAGGAAAAGATGAAGGCCGACTTTGAGGCCAAGCGCACTGCGGCAGAGGACCGACTGAAGAACTTGCGTGCCACGATGGACCGGCAAGCTGCGGTCAATCGTGTGCTCGGCTTGGGTCGTGTACCGCTTATCGGAGCCCGGATCATGCGCGCTCTCGATGGTTTCGGGATGCTGGGTTCAGGCATTCGGATTCTCGGAACCAACGCGATCTACGGTTATGAAGCCCCTTCCGGCGCCAGAATCGATCCGGGCCTCGCCACGACGGAAGACATCGATCTTCTGTTCGACGCGCGCGGCGGGCTTACGTTCGTGGCGGACGACGACGTCTCTGACTCTTCGCTCCTCAAGATACTACAACGTGTCGACACCAGCTTCGAACGCGCCAAGCAGACTTTCCGCGCTGTAAATCGAGACGGTTATATCGTCGATCTGATCAAGCCTATGCAGAGTTCTCTTTGGAAGAAGGCTTCGGACAAGATCGGCTCGGACCCGGAAGACCTGACTGCCGTTCAAATCGAAGGACTCGATTGGCTGCAGAATTCTCCGGCTTTCGAGGCGATTGCGATCGACGAAAAGGGTGAACCCGTGCGTATCGTCGCGCCTGATCCTCGGGTTTGGGGCGCCCATAAGCTTTGGTTGTCCCGTCGTGCGGACAGAGAACCGCTCAAGCGCCAACGAGATGCAGCACAGGCGGAAGCCGTGGGTGCCCTAGTCGCGAACTATCTCACTCACTTGCCGTTCGAACCAGAGCAGCTGAAGATGCTTCCGAGGGAAGTGGTAGACAACGCGGCGCCGCTTTTCGTTAAGAAAGTCACAGGGGCGCGAGCCTAGCATCCAGGCTCGGCAAAGCCGGCATGCCGGCGCCGATCATCGGCGGCACCATGATGATGATCAGCATGATGCTGCCCGTCGACATGCTGATGAACAGATGACCGTCATTATCCGCGGCATCATCGCATCATCATCGCCAGCAGCAGGACCAGCATCAGCTTCAGTATCGCGATCGGCGCCGCCGGCATTGTGGGCGCCCCAGCTCAGATGGGAAATCGATTGCGATCGCGGCAAAACCCTTACCTTGCCCACGGCGAAATCCTCGCGGCGTTAATGTTTGGTTTCAAGCTTGGCCGCTGATTTTCAACGATCGGGCATCGGCTTACAAAATCGAGTCGTGCTTAAAGCCCGAAATCGAGTCGCTCTTATAGCCCAAGCGAGTCGTTCTTAAAGTGGACCAACACTCGACTTCTCAGGTGGTGGTGGGCCTTCCTGGACACGTATCGTACGTTATGCGTGGTACCGAATCGGGAAACTCGGGAAACTTTTGAACAGATTAGGAGGGGTGATGCTCTTGAACCCGCCTGACAGCGCGGTGAGCGCATGCGCTGCGAGCCGCGCCTGTTCAAGCGGTCGTCGCTTTTTCAAAGTGCCGCTTGAACCATTCCCACTTTTCGCGAACGCGGCCACCGTTTTGCGCAATGGCGAGGTCGATGGTGACGGTATCCTGGGCAGGAAATCGCGTTCACTCTCCGGAATTCCCTCAAGTCGCTTAAGAATGCGGTCTGAGACAACGATGCGAGGAAAGATCGTAATATCGCGCTCGATCTTGTAGGCATCAACCATGGCCCGCGCCGAAGACGACATTGTTCTCGTGATACAACTGGCCGAAGGAATATCCACCCCGGATAAGGCGCCTACGCTGCTGCTCGAGTGTCGTGACGACCGTGGGCCGATCCATTGCGCCGGCCGCGCGAGCGCTTGCGCCAACAAGATCGACGAGAACCGGCCAGAGGTCGTTGGCGCGGTCAGTCTGGTCGGGAGCGAGCATCCAACGCAAATTCTTGATCTCGGCCCCGAAGGCTGGCTTCGCGACAAGCAAACCCACGTCGCCCATCTTCAGGAACAGGATGATTTAGGCCTGCTCTTGCGCTTCGGCGCCGACTGTATTGGCGCCGTCAGTGTGCGCGACAAGAACGGTGCTGCTCAAAACCTTCCGCCGGTCAAGGAAGCCACAGCTAACCCAGGCCGCACGATCTCCGGCGTGCAGCGCAAGTTGCTTGTTGTCGAAGAGGGCGATCATTTTGCCCCGGCTGCCGCGACCGGTCCGGCTCCTTATATTGCGAAATTCAATTCGGGGCGGCTTGACAGCCTAGTCCGCAACGAAGCCCTAAGTTTGCGATGGTCAGCCGCATTGCTCGGCGCCGATGAAGTGAACACATTCACGCAGGGCCAGGTCTCCAAATTGAACGAAGTGGGCCTCGTCGTCACGCGCTTCGATCGTACGCAGGATCATCAAAAGCGCTCGAGGATTTTGCGCAAATACTCGTTAAGTCGCGAGGAGCCGATTTTAGCGGCAAGTACGACGCCTCCTATGAGGAGGTCGCCACGGCTCTCAAAAAACATTCGGTTCGACCGGAAATTGACCTTTCAAAATTCTTCCGCCGTGTGATCGTCTTTGTCCTGATTGGCAATTGCGATGCTCATTTGAAGAATTTCTCGTTGCTTGAAACATCGCAAGGTCTTCGCCTCTCGCCCGCCTACGACATCCTCAACACAGCCCTCTACGACAGCTACGATCAAAACATCGCGCTTTCGATCGATGGCAAGAAACCCAACTTGGACGAAGTTGCGTGGCCCCTGCTGTCTTCGTTCGGCCTAAGCATTGGCTTGTCTCAGACTGCGGTAGACCAAACGCATGCGGATCTAAAAGCGCGCGTCGAAAAAGCTGCCCCATCATCGAGCCCCCGCGCGGTGAGCCGCCCGACGGGTTCGTTCATCGGTATTCTGACATTGTGAGGGGCGCATGCCTGCGAATCCTGGAAGAGTAGAAGCTATCAATTGGAAATTAGTTGTCGCGGAAGCGATGCGCCGCCGCCGCGCCGAAAAGCTCACGCAAAAGGAGCATGCCGAATTGGCCGGCGGTATCCATTCCAACTATAGTCGCCTTCGATCGCGGTGAAGAGACGCTCACGCTTGCCAAGGTATTCGACATCTTGCGCGTGGTTGGTCTCGTCGTTGAGCGCGACTCCAACAGTGTTCAGGGAGCCTTTGTATCCGACGCTCTCACACGTTGGCGCGAGCTGACCAAAAATCTTCCCGACAATTCACCGGGCCGCTTTCCCAACGGTTCGTGCCAACTTGACTACGCGCTCGAAGGAGATCTTCCGACCTTCGAACTGCACAAATTCAAAGACATTCTGGAGAAGGCTGTCATTCGGCACACGGGTTGGCTCCTTTTCTTGTTTCTTACCCGGCACGAACTGGCACCTTACGAGAAAGATGGCACGATCGAATGCTGGCTTAAGCCGACGGACGAGACGGGAGCCGACCGTCCCTTTGGCGATCCCGCCCATTGCGATTTTTGGCGCGTCGCTCCATCTGGCCGCGCCTTTATTGTCCGTGGCTACCAAGAAGATTCGCAGGACACTTTTGCGCCCGCAACAATCTTTGACACAACTCTGCCAGTTTGGCGCATGGGTGAATTGCTCCTGCATGCAGCCGTGCTCGCAACGCTCATGAAGCGCGTCGCGGCCGACATCAAGGTGCGTATGCGCGCGCATTACTCGGGCCTGATGGGGCGCGTTCTCCGCAACTGGGGTAATCCGTCCAGCGATTTGATATTTGAGGCTGGGGCGGCACGCAGCGACGAAGCTTTGCTCGAAATGACCGTCACGGTTCAGGACATCAAGGAAAAGCTGGCCGAGGTGCTGCATCCGCTCGTTGCTTCGTTGTTCGAAAGATTTGGCGTAAGCGGACTTTCCGTCGAGCGCGTTCGGGCGGAAGTTGGGCGCCTTACGGAGAATTCATTCCACTCCGTAAGGAGCTAGGTTGCTTACGGCCGATCAATCCCGAGGCTGATGTGCTCAAAGACGGTCGCAATCTTCTCACGCCGGACCCTTACTACGCGGGCTCAGCCGGCTTCGTCGGCAGCACGCTCGAAGCCCTACACGGCGATATGAGTGCCTTGGCCCTGCCCGATTACGTCCACGAATCCGTTCGGCGCAGTCACGATGGCATCCGCAACGCCTATATTTACTCATACTTCGCTTATGATCTTCTGACTTTCGCTGCTGCCTAGACTTTTCCTTGCCTTGAGTTGGCGCTGCGGCTTCGCATCGGCCATCACTTCATCGGCCGCACGACGCGCAAAGGGAAGCCAATGCCGCTCGCGATGCTTGGCGAATTACTCGAAGCCGCCAATGCGGAAGGCGTTGTTTCCGCCGATGTCCG
This sequence comes from Bradyrhizobium sp. S3.7.6, assembly GCF_054061875.1. NCBI lineage: Bacteria > Pseudomonadati > Pseudomonadota > Alphaproteobacteria > Hyphomicrobiales > Nitrobacteraceae > Bradyrhizobium > Bradyrhizobium sp. S3.7.6. Next base: position 97,093 of record NZ_JBSSEQ010000003.1, read on the forward strand.
TTCGATCACAATGATACGCAATATGTTTGCGCACGGCAGCGACACCGTTCTGAACGCTCCCATGTTCCTTGAGCCCTTTCGATATGTCACGGCCATGATCACCGAGCTTTTCGACCAGGCAAAAGCCTCTCAGGTTCCTTAGGAGCGTTTGCTGCGGTGAGCACCCACGCATGGCCACAAGGCCATCGATCGCTTGTACAGGAACGGCGTCTTGAACATCGGCGACGGCAACGATGCGCCCCGCAGACGTGCATAGACCTGCTCCAGCCCAAAAAGCTCGAAGTGATTGATCAGGAATGTGCTGAGCAGCACAAATTGTTTCCAGACGCTGCGAGGGATGGACGAGGTCCTGATCAAGAATTTCATGCACTTCCAGCAGGCGGTGGAAGAGACCGACTACGATCTCGTCATCGCCGACGAAGCCTGGGACATCGATCACTATTGGCATGAGCACCCGGAATTGAAGCGGGCGGGGTCTCGCTTGGTTCACCGACTTCGTCGGCTATCTCCCCATGCCGTGCGGCGGCGAGCGCGAGGCTTACCTGACGACCGACTACAATGCCGAGATGATCGGCCAAGTCGAGACCCATCCCTCGGTCCGACACCGCGCGATCTTCGTCGGATCCGTCGAAGACGTGATCCCGCGCTGGTTCGGCGAAGGTTTGCCGGCGATGCGCGATTGGGTCCCGCGGCACTTCGATTTGTTCGGCTACATCATTGGGGAACACCCGCAAACGTTCGGCGACCGCAAGGACCTGCGCCATCAACTTGGCTATCTTGATGGTGAGCGCGCGTTTGCATCGTGACGGTAGGCGGGTCGGGTGTCGGCTCGCACCTCATCCGCCGTATCCTGCAGAGCTATCCGCTGGCGGCAGAAAAGATGGCCGGGCTTCGCATGATCGTGGTGGCGGGACCGGGCATCGATCCAGGCGCATTCGCCGCGCCGCGGGGTGTCGAACTGCGCTCGTTCGTGCCGGACCTCGACCGCCATCTTGCGGCGTGCGATCTCGCGCTAGTGCAGGGTGGCCTCACCACCTGCATGGAGCTGACCGCTGCGAGAGACACGCGCGAGCGCTGCGCGTCACATCAAGCCTTCGTCTGGGTCGGACCGTCCATGACGAGAAACGATGCGTATGTCGCATTCTCGCGTGCGCGGGATCACCTTGAAAGTTTTGCCGACCTCCGCGAGATCGATACTCAAGCTCGCCTCGATTTGCCGCTGTCGGAGCGGCTGCAGGCCACCATCACGCCGGAACAGCGGCTCGAGTGGCTCGCGGCCAGGCTGTCGTGCCTGCAGGTCAAGACCTGCAGACCCGACCCAATGTTCGACCATGCTGTTCGCGTCAATGAACGCTTGCCGGAGCGAGGCCTGGCGACAGAGTACGAGCGTAGCTAGGGCGTGGACGCGCGGGGCCATTGCCTGAGGGAAAAAGCGGCATTCAGATAGCAGCGCGCAAACATGGTCTGCAACTTCATCCCGCGAAGGAAGATTGCGTGAGGCGACAAACCGCCGCGCGCTGATATCCAATTTCGCACGGGAGCCGGATACATCGAAAACATCATCCGGGTAGCTTCTGGATTTATAATACTTCGTCCGCCAACCCCGAGGTCCCACGCCGCGTGGAAGGCAAGGTGTGCCCTTTCAGTAACGCAGATCCTGTCAGATGGGACCTAGTACGATCGTGCAGGCGGAGGCGCAGAGGCCTTCAATGACCACAGTTTGACCGGTCCCCTTCAACTCATCAAATCGATCCAGGTAACTTTGGATCCAACCACCCCGGTCGTTGGCAATTCTCACCATTGCATGGCTCTCGCCGGCGCGGACGAGCAAAAATGTTGAAGCGGCACGGCCGTAAGGGATTTCATTTTGTGCCTCTTCCAACTGAGATATCAACCTAAGACTAAAATGATGAAGATTCCCGGTGCTGCTGAGCGATCTCCTCCGTAGTCGTTCGGCGCGATCAGGCGCAGGGTGGGCATGCTGTCGGTCTCAGTACCTGTCGCAGATTGCCGATCGCGAGGGCAGGGGCCATTGTGGCGGTGCTGATTAATCTACAGCCTTACACCGCGGTACTTTCAACGAAGTGCTCGCGACGAAATCGTCGGGATCTCTTTCTTGAGTTGGGAGAGCGCCGCGTCGATCGCGCTCGCGTCCCAGCTTGTGCGAAGCGCATAGTGGCCGCCTTCAACAGAGAAAATCCGATGAAGGCATCCGGCGACATCCGCACGCTGCATCTCGACGCGCCAGCTTACCTCGACGGGACATGTCGCGCGTCGAGGCTGTCTCGGAGGGCCTCTGGGCGTGAACTCAGACGGGAACCCTCTCCGAGCCCCGCCTTGAGGAATAAGGCGAGCTCAGTTGGCGGTTCCATCAGCCTAGAGGCATCTCAACGCGCCTTCATCGCAATCAGCGTTGACGGCCCAAGCCTACGAACCAAGCATGGTCGCAACCGGGCGGCCAGTTGCAGAATCGATGCAGAGCATCTGACATGGACAGCATGTACGCCCGTCCGGCGTTGGCCTGTCGAGGCTCAATGGCTCGTTCGAAAGCGCTAGTGGCCTGTTTTCATTTTCGGGCGCATAAGCGGGGATGCCTGAATCTCATCACCGATCCTGTCAGTGCGGCGCGATCTACGGCCGCACGGAGTCCATGGCGCCCGGCCGCCAGATTGCGAGCTTCGAATGCGCAGTTTGCGGAGCCACCCTTGAGAGATGGAACAGTGTATGGGTCCGGAACTATCGTTTGATCGCAGGTCCCATCAGGCACCCAGAGCGCGAGAGTGAGCTAAGGCAGACGGTCCAGGATGATGTCGACGACCAGCGGGCATAAAAGCGCCCCTCGTGCCGCGACTCGACAATCTGATTACCAGCCAGAGCGGGATAGCTCTGGTAGGGGATTTGTCGCCCGCCCGCGTGCGCTCGTCGAAGTGTTGCCGATACAAAGTAAGAGGCGCCTGGTTCATCAGCATTAATATGACGTTTCCCGCGTTTGAAGTCGCCACTTTCGCCACCGTCTGTTTCAGAGCGATTTCGCCGAGCGGGCATGGCTTCGTGCAGAGGACGATGGCTTGGCGCGTGTGCGCCGGTGTGATGCACATTGTGTGAAGTAGTTCACAAGAGGTAGATATCGCTATGGATAGTGTGCGCGCTTCAACTGGAGGGAAGCGCTGCCATCACCCGGGCGGACTTCAAGGCCAGTCCGTCGCACCGTTTCGGTTGCGGCTTGATTTCAAGGCTTGGGTCGAGCGCATGAATACGCCAAAGCTTCACGTGGATGCGATCCGATCACTTCAGAACCCAGCTTCGATTCTGGCCACCAAGCATTTCGAAACGGAAGCCGACGGCAGTTATCAAATCGACGTGGCTCTCTTCGGGGCAGTCAGGGCCCGTCCATAAATAACTTAGTCAATTCGCTTTGGAACGATGAGTTTTTCGATGAGGTGAAATCGTATAGTTCCAGTCGCCATGGAACGAGTGGCGGATGAGGTTGATGGCAGCCATCTGGAGATCGGAAACCTTGACGCCTTTGGGATATTTCTTTTCGTCCAGCTCGGCGCGCACCTTGAGGCCGGCATCTGTTGTCGTCGCGGCGATCAGCTGGTCGATCGAGCGATAGCTACGCAGTGGCGTTCCCCGCCAGTTGATGGTGATGAAGGAGAAGAGACGATGCTCGATCTTGTTCCACTGGCTGGTGCCGGGAGGCGGGTGGCAAACCGTGATCGGCAACTTGAGCTCGTCCGCCAGTTTTTGAAGCTCGACCTTCCACAGGCGCACACGAGATCCGTTGCTGCCGCCGCCGTTGGCCGTGATCATCAGGCGTTATGGCTGTCGGATGGCGCTTCTTCCCCATCGTCCGCCACCATCGGCGGATCGCATTGACCGCGAAGCTGGCGGTGTCGTGGTCCGTGCCGACGCTGACCCAGCCGACATTATTGCTGATGTCGTACACGCCGTACGGCACGGCGCGGCTTAGCTTGGGATCGATAAAGTCATGAATGTTGACGAGCTCAGGCCTGCCTTGGCGGCGCCATTCCCGGCCGTTGTTCTTGAAATTGCCTCCTAATTCCTTCTTCTTCGTGTCGAACGATAGGACCGGTTCGTTCGACGCCAGGAACGTCGTGGCCTGCGTGTTGATGTATTGAAACTGCGCGTCGCGATCGATGTGCTGGCCGCCTTCTCGTGTCTTGTTGTTCGCTTGCAGGCTGTAGCCCCTGCCGCGCAGAAGCTCGCTGACAACCCCCGGGCAAACCTTATGACCCTCCTTCGCCAGCTCGGTCACGAGGTTACGGGTCGTCCACAACAATGGCTGCATCGGATCGCCCCGCGTCACCGGTTCGACCAGGCGCTTGAGATCGGCCGCGAGGGTTGGATCCCGGGACGACTTCTTCTTGTGCCCGCCGCCCGCCTTACGGACAGGTCCGGCCGGAACCGCCCCGTTGTCTCGAATGTCAGAAAGTCCGTGACCGACGCTCACAAGAAGCCCAGCCGCCAGAAGCGGGTAAATCGTCGACCGCGCCAATCCGTTGATGCCGGACATCAAGCTGCCCCCGCCGTGTCCCAGCGCTTTCGCCTCCTGGGCGACAAAGCGCCGCAGGCCCTGTTCATTCAGAACGGGGGCTATCTCCCGATGGCGCTTCCGCGCGGCGCGTGCCTGTCTCAAATCATCCCACGACGCTACGTCGCGCGACTCATCATTGTGAATCCCGCGCAAAAAAGTCTCGCGATCTGTGGCAATTATGACTCAGTTGTTTATGGACGGGACCTTATTGTCGACGACGAACACCTTGACGCCGACGCGCTCGATCACGGTGTGGTCAGGCTTAGCCTCGTCCGCCAGGCTCATCCGGTATTTGAACCCGTCGCAGCCACCGGCCTCGACCATGATGCGCAGGCCGCTCGTCGGCTGCGCCGAAGCCGAGATCGCGCTCTTGAGCGCATTCACTGCGCTATCCGTCAGATTGATCATGGCTATCCTTTTTGCCTGGGTCGTTTGCATAGGAATTGGCAAGTCGCATGCCAGCGCGCCCGAGCTTGACATTGGTCACCTTGTCGAGATCGCGCCTGTTGGCTTTGCGGCGCGTGTAGGGTTTCTGACAAAGGTCTTGGAGGGATTGCGGCGGCTTTGCGTGTCTTCTTTATGGATTCCGCCGATGAAGCGTAAGGAACGCGGCGGCAAGCAATTTGCATACTTGTCTAAGCCGGCCGAAGTGTCCGGTGATGAGCTTAGAGCGGAGACCAGATGAACACTGGCGAACAACTAGAACACGCACCGGGGGTCTTTGTGGACAATATCTGCGCAGGCGGTGCGCCCATTCAGCTTGTTTTGCACGATGACGGCAAGACGACTCTCGGTTTCGTGGTACGCCTGCTGCGCGAGGTATTCGACAAACAGGAGCGGGATGCCATTGCGCTCGCCAAACTCGTCTTGCAGCATGGCAAGGCCGTCTGCGGACGCTATCCTCACTCAGTCGCAAAAGCGCTCCTCGAGGCGGCGCAAGAGCGCATCCGAGCTGAAGGATGTCCCCTGCTGATCACGGGCGAAGCCGCGGGCGAAGCGGACGCCCCCGACCTGTCCGACGTGCAATTCGAATATGCCTTCGAAGCGCTTGAGTGGCACTTCAGCAATATACCGCCGAGCGAACTCGCCACTACTGTGCGGCAATTCCCGGGCCACATGCAGGCCGATGTTCAGGTCGCGATCGATAAGCTATTCGCCGATCCGGTCCGCTTCTTCGGCGCCGATGAAGAACATAGGTACGAGACGCTTTCATTCGCTCAGATGAGCCGGCGTGGACGGAATGCGATTTCGCTCGTGCCGCCGCAATATCACCAGGTTGATACGGGCGAGACGGCGCCGGTCAAATGCCTGTACAATGGACTGTGGCTTTGCCGGGCGAGCGAATTGTTCTATGCCGTCGTGCTCTCTACTGAGTTGGAGGACAAGCAAGAGCCGAGGATCCGGATTGAAATCGTTGCCCCTGCGGGGTCTGACGGCGAAGCCTTTGTTCAGCGCAGCTTTGCCGAACTGGAACGGGCGGTACACGCGGCACGTTCTTATCGCGGCAAGATCCTCTCATTCGAGAAAGGTGCGAATTACAGCGGCCGCTCAAGAGGCATTATGGTGCATCGATTGGCACCAGTGAGGCGCGAGGACGTGATCCTGCGGGAACAGGCTATCAAATTGCTCGATCGCAACGTGTTGAGTTTTGTCGCCACGCGCAGCGCACTCCGCCGATTGGGCCAGTCGACCCGCAAGGGCATCCTGCTCTATGGCCCGCCCGGCACCGGTAAGACCCACACCATCCGCTATCTCGCCACCAACCTACCGGGACACACCACGCTAATCATCACCGCCGACGAGGTCGCTGAGCTGAGCGCCTATATGGCGCTCGCGCGCCTGCTGCAGCCTACCATGGTGGTGATCGAGGATGTCGATCTGATCGCCAGCAAGCGCGACGACTTGACAACATGTGAGGAGGCCGTGCTGAACAAGCTCCTAAATGAAATGGACGGCTTGAAGGAAGACGCTGATATCCTCTTCGTGCTCACCACCAACCGCCCCGAGCAACTCGAGGGCGCCCTGGCCGGTCGCCCCGGCCGCATCGACCAGGCGATCGAGATGCCGCTGCCTGATACGACCGGCCGCGACAAGCTGATCCGGCTGTACGGCACGGGCCTGCTGCTTGAGGCGGAGATCTTAGCCGAGACGGTGCGCCGCACTGAGGGCGTCAGCGCCGCTTTCATTAAGGAGCTGATGCGACGCATTGCGCAATCATGCATCGCTCGTGACGGCGGAAACTCAGTGACCACAGCTGACATCGAGGAAGCGCTCGACGACATGCTTTTCAGCGGCGGCCGCCTCAACGTGAAGCTCTTGGGTGGGGCCGGAGCGATGGCTGCGGGGTCTGAATGAAGGCGAAGGGAGGAAGATCACCCGGCAAGGGCTGCGCCAACTCCCGCATGCGCCGGGTGTCGACGACGCGTCTATGATTGATGAGCAACGAGGCGGTTCGTGAACGCGAACCGCCTCGAAAATTGCCCGCTCAACCGTCGCTCGTAATTTCTGTTCCATGCCGGCCTGCCCCCTACAGGCGGGCTTCGATATCACGAAGGCACTGCCTCGCCACAGCCGACATGCAATGAGCAGAGCAGAGGTGCGGTAGCATGGAACTCTTATCGGAAGAGCAGGCTGGAATGGCGCACTTGTCGGACGATCAATTGGAGCTTCGCCAACCGTCAAGGACGACAACGGCTGCGGGATTGCCGGCGAAAAGTCCCACTGCGAAAGCGTCCCCCTGGTAGTATATGCGCATGCAGGTTTCTCCGGCCGATGGCATCGGCTGACTCATACCTCATGATGGGTCCGACGAGCCGACAAGACGCGACACCAACTCCTTAGGGCTGAATATCAGAAAAGCATGCGAACTCCGGTTCGGAATAGCACCGGCCAGATGCACGACCCCTGCCGGACGGCTTTCACTGAAGCATATAGCGGACCGCCCTGGTTAAGCTTCCGCGGGCCGCCGCGGATCCTAAGTAGAACGGGCGCCTTGTCGTTTGGGCCGCGGAGACGAAAGCATGCGGTGCAGAGTTTTTGCGTTTCGTGGCGCATGGGCGTCATAGTCGTTGTTGAAATAAATCCACGCTCTCTTGGCGCCGCTCTCTTTGATCCTGCGGGCCCATTTCAGGAGCTCATCGTCTGAGTAATTGTGCCGGTACCAGCGCTCAGGCCCGTGGAGGCGGACGTAAACCTCGTCTGCCGTCCGGACGAGCTCGTCAGGCAGACGCGGACCGCTGCAGGAGCAGAACATAATCCCAGCCTTGCGGAAGGCACCGTAGACATCTTCGTTCCACCAACTTTTGTGCCGGAACTCAACCGCGTTGCGGCGGGCCGGATCGAGCTGACTGACGATCGAATTCAACCGGGCTTTGGTATAGCGGTAGCTCGGCGGCAGCTGGAAAAGAAAGCAGCCCATCCGCTCGCTAAGAATATCAGCGATGACGCCGAAATCCCGGATCAGCGTTTTCGTGCCTATGAATTTTTTGACGTGTGTGATGAGCTCGCAGACCTTTACGGTGTAGACGATATCCATGCTGCCGGGCTGACGGCGCCAGGCCTGGACATTCGCGACAGTCGGCCATGACCTCGACTGTGTCAAAGCCGGACGCGTAATGCTGGAACCACTCTGGCTGCGGCACGTCCGCATAAAACGAGTCCCGCCATTTCCAGGAGCGCCAGCCGGAACAGCCCACGAAGATGGTCTTCTTCAGAGCCGGCGCCGACTTTAGTCCCTCGCTCTCCATTTTTAGCCGGGTTCGGTGCATCTTCGCTGCGCGTGCGATATTATTTTCGCGCTGTTTCTCACGGCGAAGCCGGCGCCGTTCGCGTCTTTCATCTAGCGTCAATTCTTTGATCCCGGGAGCTGCAGGCGAGCGGGGCATTGGTCAGTCTTTTGCCTTTCGCAGGTCTGCTTCGAGACGCACTTTCTGTTTACGCCAGCGTTCTTCCTCGGCCTCCACGCGCTGCTGCACCGCTTCCAGAGTCTTCAAGAGGGCGTCGGCGTTCTCCTCGTGCTCGCCTTCGGCCTGGAGAAGCGCAGCCTGAGCTTTCTCAATCGCGGCATTTCGCTTCTCGCGGGCTTTCGCAGCGTCCGCCTCTTCCTTCGCGCGCTGCTTGTCGCGCTGCCGCTCTTCCTTTGCGTATTTTGCGGCCGCCTCGCGCTCAGATTTTCCGTCCCGCTTCGAAGGCTTTGCAGAAGCGGCCGTCTTCGCCTTGGCCTTTTCCTTGCGCGGACGTGCGTCGAGCGATGCGGCGGATGGCAGCTCCGCTTTCTCCCTGAAAGCGGCGCTTGATCCGACCGGCCTGCGCAGAACGATGCCAGGCTTTGCCATGGCGGCTGCGATCACCGCGTCGTCTTCGGATTCCTTCGCGAACCCCTGGTGAAAGAGATTGCTGCTCGCACCCCAGGCTTCCAGCGCGGCTTTCATAGACGGCGCTGCGATCGCGAGATCAAAAAAACCTTGGGACGTTTGAAAAACCTTGAGTTTACGGGCCATTCAGGTCCAATAATCAAGAATACAGCTTGGTTCCTCATAATGGAACGCTGGTTCCGAATTTGGAACTCCCGGCTCTGGAGATCGTTCAGCCGGGAAAGGAGAAGAGCCCATGATCCTGGAAAGCTTCGATCGCCGCACCCTCGCAGACATGGAAGCCGCGCTTGAGCGGATTTGCAACGGAAGGCCCGACGGCGCAGACCATGAATTAAGATCCTTCATAGCTGACAGCATCGTCACATGCGCGAGGAAGGGGCAGACAACGCTGGGTGCCTTAACTGAAGCGGGAGAAGCCGCGCTTGCGCGCCGGGCTATCTCCGACAGGAAGCAGGCCTGAGGCGATCCTACCGCGTCGCGCGGTCCGCGGCCGTGGACGCGGCCGCTTCCTTGCCGGCGCGCGGCAGCCAGCGCCATACGCCCAGTACGTTGATGACGAGAAGAACGGCGTTCTGGATGATGAGCGAGTTCTTCGGTTCATTATCCCGTCGGCGATCCATGCGAGAGACGCGGCGATAAAGAGAGCGAACCCGCACACGGTGATGCGCGCGTTCCAGTTCGCCGCCACCATGGCGGCAGCGATAATCGTCATGGCGGCTGCCAGGGTTCTCAGAATTTCAAGGCTCATGATTTCCTGCTCAAACCAAGGGCCGCCTTCCGGCGGCCCTCCACTTCGATCCTGCTAACGGGTTAAGCGGCTTTCCGGTTCACGCTGCGCAGCGCCATCGTATTGAGCTTCTCGTCCGTCACCTTCTCCTCATCGAGGTTCTGCTGCAGGACGGAGGCGCAGTCATCGCGGCCAAGCATTTTCGCCCATGCGATCAGGGTGCCGTAGCGCGTGATTTCATAGTGCTCGACGGCCTGGGCCGCCGCGATCAGCGCCGCGTCCAGCACCTGCTTGTCATCGATATCGCCCGCGACTTCGCTCGCTTCCTTCAGGATGCCGTCGATCGCAGGGCAATCCACGCCCTTCGCCTCTACGCCATGCATCTCGAACACTTTTTCCAGCCGGGTGATCTGGCCCTTGGTTTCGGAGAGATGCGTCTGGAAGCCGTTCTTGAGGGCGGGATCGCTTGCCTTCTCGATCATGTCCGGCAGGTTCTTCGCGATCTGCTGCTCGGCGTAATAGATATCCTGCAGCGTATGCACGAAGAGGTCGTTCAGCGTTTTAATGTCCCTGGTGAAAAAGCCCATTGTGTCCTCCTGGGTGGCGTCTGCACTGCAAACAGCCGGCACGGGATAGCGTTCCTAAGGACTCACAGCGCGATGATTTCCTGGGCGCGGATGACGATCTCTTCCTGTGAAAGCTCGCGTTCGAGCCGCTCGCGCAGGCTGCGCCAGTACTCGGGTGCGAGCTTCGCGGCCATGACCTCGATGACGGCGATATTGTCCCGCTCGGTCTCGTTGGCGTTGCGCCATAGACCCTGGCCCGGGGCCCGGACAAGCTGGTCGCGCCGCCGAACCTGCCGGTCAGCTCTTCCAGGAAGTCCTCGAACCAGCGAAACCGGCTCTCCGTCACCGCGCTCCTTCGGCAGGAGAATCTGCACGAGGTAGGATTTATTCATGACACGAGCCTTGCCCTGGCGCTGCCCGTCCAGCTGCCGAGAAGCGTTTCGGTGGTTACGCACTCAACCTGCTGCCCGAAGCGGTTCATGTAGATGTTCATCATGGAATCGTGCGTTTCGTCCGCCGGCAGACATCGGTCTCGCCGCCGGTGATGATGATCGTATCGACATGAGCGGCGCCCAGCCGCTCGTGGAAATCGCTCCCTGTCCACGGCGAGTAAACATGCTTGTCGAAGATTCGCGCGGGAGGAACGAACTGCGCGAGGTCCCGGACCAGACCGATCATCTCCGGGCCAAGCTCGTCGATGGTCATCGATCCCCATCGCTCGTAATAACGCCGCCACATGCCGGCGCCCTGGCCGGGCTTCTGCGCCGGAATGAACGGGGTAGAGATGGTGCGCTCGGGATGGGAAGCCGTGACCGAAATAATATTTGGCAGGACGCGCGGCAGCCACGGCATCTTCCATTCCGTGCTTTCCGCAAACATCCTCTGCATGTCGACGCAGATATGAACCGCATTTTCTCCGGGTGCCCCATAGCGGAGCTCATCGTTCTTCGCCATTGGCGCCGTCCTCGAAAGTGAGCTCCAACGGAGCGGCCCGGGCTTGGTTCCTGTCCTTAAAGGCGTTGCGGCCAGCAGCCCGGCCAGCCACGCGGCAATGAGCGGAGGGAGGCGGTCAAGGGTGCGCCGACGCACCGCGCTCGCGCGGACTTTCCCTTGACGACTGAAGTGGCGGCAGCCCCTTTTGCGCGCGAGGGATCGTCACCGGATGGCCGGGACGAAGACCCGGGCGCGGGACTGTCAAGGACGCGCTAGAGCCCGGACGGCTGCGTAGCAGGCGGACGCGCCCAACGCGGAACCGGGAGCCTCCAGGGAAGGTTGGTAAAGCAGGAAATTACGCTGGGGAAGCATATGAAGCGAACTACGAAATGGCGGGCGGGGGCGAAGCGTGAGCTGATCGCCCCTCGCGGGGACAAGCGCTATGTCCGCCGCGATGCGAAAGGCCGCATCGAGGAAAGCGATGATGTGAGCCGGTCGCTTGCTCAGGATCGGCGCAAGACGGCAAAGAAAAGTGAAAGCGGGGCAGGGTGACCGGGGTGACCGCAAGCCCGCAAAATCCAAGGCGCGGAAAAAATCGAGTGGCCGCAACTAACGCAACCCTCGATCTCTTTGGAGGCGGTCTCCTTCCCGAAGACATGAAGTATCAGCCGGAGTTTCTCTCTGCTGATGAAGAGCTGGCGCTTCTGGCCGATATTGAGACGCTACCATTCAGGGAGTTTGAATTCCGCGGCTTCACCGGCAAGCGCCGTACCGTTTCCTTTGGCTGGCGCTACGATCTTAATGGCGGTGGTCTCACCAGAACGGAGGACATGCCTGAATTTCTGAGCCCGGTTCGGGCCCGTACCGAGGTATTCGCCGGCGTTGCGCCCGGCAGCTTCCAGCAGGTTCGCGTGACCGAGTACGCGCGGGCGCCGGGATCGGCTGGCATAAGGATCGCCCCGTTTTTGGCGATGTTGCCGGCATTTCGCTGCTGTCTTCCTGTACCTTCAGGCTCCGCAGGCGAACGGCTAAGTCGTTCGAGAGGAGCACCCTCGTTGCCGAGCCGCGCTCTGTCTACCTTCTCCGCGGTCCGTCGCGCACTGAATGGCAGCACAGCATTCCCGGCGTCGAAAGCCTGCGCTACTCCGTCACGTTTCGTAACGTGCTCGAAGGAGGCGAATCCTAGTGGCGCGCGTATCTACATTGCCGAAGCGGCTCCAGCCCATGCTCGCTACGCTGACTGACGCGCCTTTCGACGATAAGGGCTGGATATTCGAGGACAAGTATGACGGCTTCCGGATGGTTGCAAAGATCGAAGGCGGCAAGGTGACGCTGTATAGCCGCAACGGCAAGATCATCAGCCACAGCTATATCGAAGTCGCCCAGGCGCTCGAAGGTATTAAAGGCGATGCCGTCCTTGACGGAGAGCTTGTAGCGATCGGCAAGGACGGCGTGTCGCATTTCCAGCTCCTGCAGAATGCGCTGCGCCATGAAGCAAAGCTGCAGTACTTTGCCTTCGACCTGATGTTTCAGGACGGAGAGGATCTTCGTGGCCTCCCGCTCACGGAGCGGAAGAAGCGCCTTAAAGCTATCCTGCCGAAGCACAGGCTCATCGGGTTCAGTCGCGATCGGAAGACTTCCGGCGTGAAATGTTTCGATGAGGCCGAGCGCAAGGGTCTTGAAGGCATCATGGTAAAACGCGCCGACAGCAAGTACCTGTCAGGCGCGCGAACCGACGACTGGCTGAAGATCAAAACCTCAAAACGCCAGGAAGTGGTGATCGTCGGGTTTACGGCACCGCGGAGGACGAGACCTTTCTTTGGGGCGCTGACACTCGCGCTGCGGGAAGGCAACGGCTGGCGCTATATCGGCCATGTCGGGACGGGCTTCAGTCATGAAACACTCGAAGAGCTCCACAAAAAGATGATCAGGCTCAAAGCCGCCAAATCTCCCTTCGGCAAAAAAGTGAAGGACGAAGCGGTCACCACCTGGGTGGAGCCGCAAATTGTCGCCGAGGTGAAAGTTACCAAGTGGACGAGCTCCGGCGAGATGCGGCACCCCGTTTATCTCGGCCTGAGAAAAGACAAGCAGGCAAAAGACGTCGTCATGGAACGCGAAAAGCCGCGCGGATGACGCGGCATCGCCTGCCAGGCTCCAATCCGGCTCGCCGCGCTTGAACCCCATGAGGAATTCCCTGTGAGCTTGCGGCATTTTTTCCCGCGATTTCGGCGATCAGGGTTCCCCAGGCATCGAGTAACTCGTCCAAGCTGCCTCGCGCGAACCTCGAAAGCCGAAAAATGGGGGACACCTTAAGCCGGAGCGTTCATCGTGCCGCGTACGGCTCGCCTCGTCGGCCCGGCCACCCCCACCATGTCACCCATCGGGGTATTAATCGTGAGCTCGTCTTCCACCAGGATCAGGATTACCGGACTAGTGTGATTCCTTGGCGAGGAGACGCGCCGGCGTCCCGCTAGGACTTCATCTAGAAGCGTGATTCACGAGAGAGAGAGACCGCTATTCCCGTTTACGGTTAGCTCATGGCAGCCACCAAAACAGTCGTTGTCTCGGCGGCTCCGGCATTCCGTAGAAAACGATGTCGAGGTCGTCGTCCCACACGCCAGCTCTCCCGAGCTCCTGACGCGTGGCTGGATTCGTTTCGTAAAGCCGATGCAACGCCATAAGGATTCGCTTGTTCAGATCCCAATTGTCCCTGATCGAAGGAACGGCTCGATCAAGCAAGGAGTAAACGTTATTGGGTAATTGTCCGCGGAGAACACCGGCTCTCACCGTCGGCAGCGTCAGCTCGATGAGCTTCCAGCTCGCGGGCGACCTTTCATCAAGAGCCAAAATCAACAAGGACGCATATAGAAACAGCACATCGAGCTCCGAGGCGTCCGGCCTCAAACGCGGTAACGCGTTGGCCCAAAACGAAGCATCCCTGTTCAGCCCGGAAGCGCCGTTCCATAATCCCAAGAGATATATGGCGGTGCAAACATCGCCCAGAGACGAAATTCGATCGACAAACTGCGAAGCGAGGATGATCTCTCGCGCACCGCTAATCGGCGCAATCCAAGACTGATCCAGCCGATTGGACCGATGGGCCCCGATCGCAATAAAGATAAACCTCTCGCACTCATGAGATAGCAGCTTTAACAATTCAGGAGCGAAAACTCGCTGAAGGGCCTCAAGAACAAGTCGATTGCGGATGGCGTAATCGGCATGACAGTCGAAAAGCAACATAAGGTCTTCGCTGCGAAGCGACTTCACGCTCTGCGCCTGCACCAGGTCTCCACGCCTGCGGAGAATCTCAACCATCATTCTGGACGGGATATTTTGGTCCAGCAACTGCTCGTCTGCACGTTCGGCGATGCCGTCCAGTACTTCGGGCCAATGCTCGAAATACTGAGGACGTTCGCCAATGATATTAGCCGCAAGCGCAATATCAGACGCAGAGGTCGCTTCGAGACGGCGCTTTATGTCGGCTGATCCGATCAGTGGCCTCCATCGATCGTCATCGATAAGCGACAGCATGTTCGGGAGCGATACTGGCGGGCACAGTGGCAACGACATCGTTCTAATGCCCAAGATATCCCGCTTCAGAACTTCGCCGTCGGCTAGCTCCGGCATCGCTTCTGTGACGTGCTGAGCTACCCTCAGGGGAAGCTCGTCGCGCTGCTCGGCGATTAGAAATAGGTCGACCAATTCCCTGAAGCGCGTCCGAGGAAAAGCCATATCGCGACCGTAACGCCACAAAAATCGACGCAGCGGGGTCACCGCTACGCTTGTCGCATCCCATGCTGCGGCCTCAACCCAATTACCATGCGGGCGGGTATCGGCGACGGCTGAAGCGGAAACCTGAACGGCGAAGTTGTTCTTCAGACGCCTGCCCGACATAACTGCGGTTCGAAAAGAGAATTCCGCTCGAAGCCGGGGCCATTGCTGTGACCAAACCGCCAAAATGGCTTTTTCAAGTGCTTGCGTGTCCTTTCCTGGAGCCACAATCGTTGGCAAGCCCGTGTAGTAGCTCGCGGTCACCTCCGACGTGATGTCAGTGTCCGGTCGAGAGGGTGGCGATTCCTCCCCATTTGAGATGAGCGGAGTAAGTTGATCGGTCGACCTCGCCCGGATGGCGAAACTCCCCTAGAAGACTCGCGAGACTTCCGATGGTGGTGAGCAGCCTCTGATCAAGCAGCAGGACATCGCTCCAGACACAGCCTGGCCGAGGCATCTCCGGAGCCGGCAAAGTTCTGATGAGGGCGTACCTAACTGGCTCGGTAAGCGGCAGGCCGGTCAAATAGCTCTCGCCGGGTCCTAGCGAAACATTGCTCGCAAGATCACTGGCCGCTGCAAGATGATACATATCACGCGGGGGATGCGCACGGATGCCGCAATCTGCCGGTGACCACCCGCGTAGCCAAAAAGTGCCTGATCGATTGGTAAGTTGCTAGTCAATTTGTCTCGTCCTGATGGCGCACCCACCGTATTGGATGGGTGAGGTCATGTTCTTCCGCACCGTGACCCACAATCTGGATCCGCTTACTGGCAGGACGCTTGGCCAATAGTGAAGCTCGCTCGGGAGTGGCAGCTTGGCCTTTTTTCGACAGAGGCCCCCTTGCGCCGATACGCCGTACATCCGGACTTCTGTTGCAATTTCTCCGTTGCGCAAAAACTGATCCAGCAGCGGAAGCTGTTTTGAGAGCCAAGATCGATTGCCATCGATTTGGGAAGCGGTGGCCTACATCCGCGATGGCGGCTTAATATCCTATGGTCCCAGTTTTCCTGAAATGTACCGACGATCCGCAGGATACGTTGCTAAAATCCTCAAAGGGATTAAGCCAAGTGACCTCCCGTTAGAACAGCCAACCCGGTTTGACGCCAACGCTGCTGGGCCGAGCCGACGAGGTAATAGAGTAACCGACATCTGTTCTGACGCCGCCGAGTTTATGCGACGGCCTAATCAGCCGGCCTGACGTTCCCTGGCGCGGCGGAGCTGCCGGCGGTGCGCTGGAAGCAGATCAATCTGGACAAGCTTCCTGCCGAGCAGAGGTCGAAGCTCGTTACGCAGCTTGAGAAAGTCTTGCGCAATGCCTCAGGTCGGAGGAGGGGATCTCCGTCGAACTCGCGCCGGCCAACTTGTTCAGACGACATCTCCAGGGAGTACGGCGCTACCCAGCGAGACCTGAGCTTGCCGGCTTCAGCTCAGCCGCCTAGCGAGCCCGGCCTCGACTGTCACGTTGCCTGCATAAAATTTCTGAATCTTAGGCTTAGATCGATTCATTTATTTAATTGGACGGTCGATTCGGGAATTGCGATTCTAGCGCATGTCCGAATTCACCGTGCAATACCTCGTGCTCGAGCGTCGCGATCCGGCCCGCAACATGGCGCGGTTCTATGTGCTCACGATCGAGCCGACGCTGTTTGGCGATACCGCCTTGGTGCGTGAATGGGGCCGTCTCGGTGGGCGCGGCCGACGGCGGCTCGATCTGTTCGATGGTCAGGTGCAGGCCGTCGAGGCCCTCGAGTCCTGGCTCAGGCGCAAAACCCGTCATGGTTATGTCCAGCGGCATTTTTCGCGCGCGGAATCCGTGCGCGACGCGCCGCAAGCTGGCTGATCTGGACAAAATGTCCGTGCAAGTGTCTATCAAAGTAATCCGAAGTCATCCTCAGTCATATTTCAAGGACTGCCCAAGTATTCCATAATCTATGTTATGCTAATATTATCAATGACTTAGATAAGTATAGTCCCTGCTCTGCCCATGCGCAAATGCCAGGGTCATACGTCAAATCGATACTTGCGGCTGCGCAGGTCAAATGCTTCGCGGCCGCCCTCCATGATTGATGTGATCGTGCTGCCGACAGTCGGAGTTTCAATAGCTCCGTCGCAATCGAGCTGCACACGAGGCGCGTTGTTGTTCGGGTTCGGCGATGGCTCGGGTGACTTAAGCGCAATGATCTTATCCGCATCCCCGTTTACGACGATGTTCGCATTGTGCGTAGTGAAGATGAGCTGTCGCGTGGCCTTCGACGTCCGCAAAAGCTCGACAATCCGCATGATGACGCGATTGTCCAAGTCATCTTCAGGCTGGTCTATGATCAACGTCCCGGCTGACTGCTTCAGCAGGAGCTCCAATAGCGGAAGCCTGCTGACCGGGTGTCGCCATTTGAAAATCAATCGGGCGATTGTCGTCGACATACATCATGTTGATGGCATCTGCTGGGACCGCTGCTCAGGCGCTGGGGATCGCGTTTGCAGATGTGCCGGTCGCTGGCCCCGACAGCATCGACCCGACGTTTGCACGGCTCGCCACAGTGGGGTTTGGCGCAGCGCTTGTTGGAGGGTCAATGTTCTTTAATGAACGCGCACGCGTCGGGCGAGCAGCGCTGAACAGCAAAATGGCCACGATGTCCTTCATCGCTGAAATGGTCCCGTACGGCCTTCTCATGACATATGGCCCCGACTTCGTGGAGTTCTTCCGACTGTCGGCGGGCTTGGCCGACAAGATCCTGAAGGGGACCAGGCCCGCGGAGATCCCCGCTGAGCAGCCCACACGGATCAAACAGGTCATAAACCTTAAGGCGGCGAGAGCGCTTAACTTGACGATGCCAGCCTCTCTTCTGATTGCCTCCGACGTTGTGCTGGATTGATGATGGGCTGCTTCGGCTGCCCAGCCCCGGGACAGGCCGATGCCGAATTCCGATCGCGCCGCGCGAGTTGAACTAGCCAAAGCGCTCCGTCGGATCGCCTACCGGCTCGCCCGCGACGGCGAGATTGTCAGCAATGTCGAGTTGGAAGGTGAGGGCAAGCAGCTGACCGAGTATCGCCGCGGCTTCCTGCTGGTCGACCTGGGGCGTCCGTGGCGATGGGGCGCTTTCGAAACCGAGTTCTCGCGCCTCCGCTATGCCGGCGAGAAGGCACGGGCGTTTTCAACGTGGTGCAGTTCAGGCCTGGCGAGTGGTAAGGCTCCTGATTGCGAGATCCTGACGAGCGTGGTTCAACGCAACCGGGGAAGCGGCTTTTCACCCTAAGCTCCCCTGCCATCCTGTTTGCCGATCACGCAGCGCCAGCCCGCTAAGTTCATCCATTCGGCGAGCTGTGGCGCGCCCATCAAGCAGGACTGCATCGAGACGTCGGCGAAGTCCGAGGTGGTCACGGTCTGCTCGTGGCAATTTGCCGGAGAAGAGAGACTGCAGAGCACGGCGATGATCTTGATCACGACTCGAGAGCCCCATTGCTGCGATGGGCATTTGCCCGGATGATCTTGATGGCCTTGGCCACCGTGCGCGGATGCAGGCCGAGCGCATGGATCACTTCCTTCTTCTTGCAGCCGAGATTGCACTCGAGGTAGCCGCGCACACGCTCGACGTTGAACGCCTCCAGCTCCTTTGAGCCGGGGCGCAGGTTCAGCGCCTCAATGGTGCAGAATTCGGGGAACATGTTTGAAGCCGCCCACCCGGTCATGCACGCCATTCAGGTTCAGCGCTAGCAGCCGATCGGACGAATGCTTTGGCCGCATCAACATGCCAAGCTTTCTCAGCACGCCGCTCGTAGTCGTCGGCAAGGGTCTTAAGCTGACCCGCAATCGCTGAATCGGTCATGGTTTGGGCTGCACGGAGCAAAGTCCGTGCTGTCTTTGAATATGTCTTGCCTCGTTGTGAGATCTGGACCATCACAAAGCCCTCGCGCGGCTCTCTGGCTGCTGATTGCAGGTGATCTGGAGCCAGCCCACCCAATTGCGGTCACTTTCCCTGCGAGCCCTGAAGCGATCAACGCACTTCTTGGAACAAAGAGGCGTTCGACACGAGTAATGTCGGACGAGACCGAACTTGCCATCACAAACTGCGCATCGCGCGGTACTGCCAGATTTAGGACTTTCGGGGCAGTTGGGCATTGTACTCTCCTCTTGGCTTTATCGCAGCTGTTCGTAGATCATCCTTTTTCACTGCAGCGCTTGATGAGCCTGTGCGCGTTTCTCACGCATGAAGCCTAAGACGATCACGATCAGCAGCTCAATTGAACGTAGGTAATCGTCCGGCATCTAGAGGGTTGACGGAACGATACGAAAGTTTAGGGCGCTCCTCATTCTGTTTGCTGCCTAGCAGGCTGTTGAAGAACTCAGCCGCGTTCGCAAACGAGGCCTGAATCGTCGCCATTGTGTATGTAGAAATGGCCGACGAGCCTGCCAGCAGTGCCGATCATAACCCATCCGCGACCGCAGACGGGGTCATTCTCGTCGTGCCCTTCCCATGAGAACTCCGCGCAGGGCGAATCGTCTCGCGCGCCGTAGCGGACGTCGAGGAAGCCCTTCAGCGCACCGAAGGCGACTTCACCGTCGGACTTGCCATCGAAGGTGAGATGCGCCTCTTCGGCAAGATCGAGGAAGTCGCTGTCCCAGTTGTCCATTTCGACGATGCGCCAGCGGCCGGCAAAGGCCTTTGCGAAGCCGGGCACCTTGGCCATCAGCCGGTCTCCGCTATCAGTTTGGGCAGCCGCACCAGATTGTAGGCGGCGGCAGCGAAGGTAAAAGCCCATGCTACGCGATCACGGCCACGGAAGCTGGTCTTCTCTTGCCCGGCTACCGTCTTGATCCAGCCGAATGCCTCCTCGATGCGCTTGCGGATGCGCTGGCTGACGGCATAGCCGCCGTGCCGGGTCGTTCGCCCGTCGATCGCAGAGCTGCGGCCGCTGGTGTTCTGCGCAACATGCGGCGTCACGTTCATCGAGCGCAGCTCATTGACGAAGTCTTCTGTGTCGTAGGCCTTGTCGGCGCCAAGCGTGATCGCTGTCGGCCGATCAGCACGAGGCTCGATCATGTGTAGCGCGGCCACCCGTTCGGCATGCCCGTCAGCCAGCGTCAGGCAGGTGTCGACCACCAGGCCGTGGCGGTTCTCCATCAGTCCGTGCCCGATGAAGCACAGCTTCGTCTCCTTGCCTTTGCCCTTGCGGTACAGCCTGGCGTCCGGATCGGTGGTCGAAGCATGGGTGTCGTTCGAGCGCTTCTGGCCATGGAAGTCCGCTTCGGCATTGCGCCCGCCGCCTTGCGCCGGCGGCTCGCCCGCGCCGTCCTTAGGCTTGACGCTCTTCATCGAGGCCCAAGCCTCGATCAGCGTGCCATCGACCGAGAAGTGATCGCTCGACAGAAGCTTCTTCGCCTTGGGCTGCGACAGCACCGCGGCCAGGAACTTCGCCGCAATGTCGCCTTCCAGCAGTCGGTCGCGGTTCTTCGAGAACACCGAATGGTCCCAGACCGCCTCGTCGACGCCGATTCCGACGAACCAACGGAACAGCAGGTCGTATTCCAGCCGCTCCATCAGAAGCCGCTCCGAGCGGATCGAGTAAAACGCCTGCAACAGCATCGCCCGCAGCAGCTTCTCCGGCGGGATCGACGGCCGCCCAATCGGCGAATAGAGCGCGGCAAACTCGCGCTCCAGCGCCGACAGCGCCTCGTTCACAATCGTCCGGGTCGCTCGCAGCGGATGATCACGCCGCACCCGCGCCTCCAGGTCAACGTAGCTGAACAGCTCGCCCGTTCGATTGTCCCCGCCGCGCACGCACCATCTCCGAATCTCGTCGGAGCCAATGAATCACGGTCGCCGGTCGACGGCGAGTGCCTTTTTCAACAGCCTGCTAGTACGGACCATCTGCCATGGACGGGCCGTAGAATCACCCGAATAGCGGCTCGCGCCTGAGGAGGCCGACGACGGCGCAGATAAATGATGGCCATTCGGAGTAGGGCGGGAAGGGCTTGTGGAATCCCACGCTGCTGAAAGCGGCAAAGCCGGCGAGCAGCAGAATAAGCGGGGCGAATCGCACGAGCACCCTTGCTGAGCTGAGCTTCAGTGCATGTTCGCCCAAGGTTCGAAAACCGAAAGCGCGGAGACAACGATAAGGGTCGCTAGGCCAGTGCTTATTCAGTACTTCTGATTGGCCCCACGCTCGGGCCGATCGCGATCGTTGACAAGGGCCCCGTGAGGTCCATCCAGCAGGTGGAGTAGTTAGGCCTCCGCCGTCCCGGGTTCGGCCAATTTGCCTCCCCCTTTAAGGTGTAACTGTTTTCCATAAGCGCATGCGCCACTGACATGAAAAAGGGCCGCAGAATCTGAATGGATCCTGCGGCCGTCCGGGAAAATTGATTGTTTACGGAATGAGCACTTTCAGCCCCGGTTAGCAGCGATGATTCCAGAACTAGGTCCGGGGGTTGAGTCGAAAGCACCTGTTCCGAAGCGGAACATAAAGAGCTGTTGCGTTAGCGCAACGTCTTCACGTCACCGGGCACAGGAACTGACGTGGTCATGAGGGGGAAGCTGAGCGAAGAAGTTACTGGTTCTGTCAGTCTCCTTCTTACTTTGCTTAGCTGCTGCGTGGATGGCGCATGAAAGTCCAATAGGCGAGTGCATCGAAACGGCGGCACCTGGACTGCATTGAGCGCCTCGATAATAATATGGTTCGGGCTTTCGGTCCAGCAACGGGGCTATTGGACGAAGGGCGGGAGCGTTCACTCGGAAGGGTCGTTTTCCTTCGGCTGTTGCAGGAACTTCGGCGTGTATCCACGCGCTTCACGGTCACGCGCGGCGGGGCGTTCTGACGGGTCGCGGCCGAGCTTGGACTGCAGCTCGACGAGATCGGTGAAGACATCGGCCTGGCGGCGCAGCTCGTCCGCGATCATCGGCGGCTGATTGCCAATCGTGGATCACCGTGACCCGCACGCCGCGGCGCTGCACGGCCTCGACCAGCGAGCGGAAGTCGCCGTCGCCCGAGAACAGGATCATCTGGTCGATGTGATCGGCGAGTTCCATGGCGTCGACCGCAAGCTCGATGTCCATGTTGCCCTTGACCTTGCGGCGGCCGGAGGCGTCGATGAACTCCTTGGTCGCCTTGGTGACAACGGTGTAGCCGTTGTAGTCCAACCAGTCGATCAGAGGACGGATCGAGGAGTATTCCTGATCTTCGATCATCGCGGTGTAGTAGAACGCCCGCAACAACGTAGCGGCGAGAACGGCCGGCGTAGCGGTCGCGACAATTCCGCATCCGCGACCGAAAAGGACAGACGACAAGAAAACGGGGAACGAAAAGCAGCAGCGGATAGGATCGAAGATATTCGTCCGCCATCACTTTGGCGAAGAAGGCGATACGGACCAGGCCGAGGGTGAGGACGTAGTGCACCCAGATCGGAAAATCCAACTTAGCCGCGAAGAGGCGGTGCAAAAAGGCTTCCATCGAAGGCCAACGTGCCTCCCAGCTGCGGTGTTCCGAGTCAGGATCGACCGTCGTTCGGTTGCACGGCGACGACAAGCGAGCGCGTCGTAAGGAAGGTCGGTTGGGACTGGCAATCTGACTTTTGAAGCGGCGCATTCGGTTGGGTGGCGCACCTAAACTATTGACACATTGGCTTCATTGATTCGCATAACCTTCATTATGGAATATCCGAAACAGTTTTTGCCGAGGACTTTCATTTATACATCAAATTCGCCAGTCGGGCGAAATCGCGGTGGACGGGACCGCTCACTGCGGCTCTGGGACTCCACGCTTAAGGGCGGGAGCTCGATTGCTTAATGCTCACTTAGCTTCGCTTAAGGGCAAGCCAAGCCAAACAGATGCGTCGTCAATGATCCATGCTGCAAAACGATATCCATGAATCATTTAGAAAAACATGCCGGCTGTTCCCGATCCGTAACTGATCGTAAACGGTGCCATGGCAACAAACCGCCATGGAACCCGAACGCTCGCTTGAAACGATGCTGCAAGACATCCGTCGGCAGGAAAAGCGCAGGCCGACTTTTAATCAGTATCACCGGCAATTGCTCGATCCTCTTCGTGACCGCGATTGGGTGTCTTCTTCGAAGCTTCCCGACCACCCCCGGAACAATAATCGCTCTTTGCGAAGCGAATTGCTGGAGCAACGCTCAACGGACGAAGGTGTCGAATATCGTAGGACCGAAGCCGGTCTGGCAGAACTTAGCCGACCGCGATAACCCGCAAACCGGTGGGAATGACGAACGTGTCAAAGGCCATGGAGTTGATCTGAGCTGCTGCCGGTTTGATGGACACCAAGATTAGGTGTTTCATGAAGCCGGAGGTGGCGATGAAAAGACGGAAGTTCAGCCGCGAGTTCAAGGTCGAGGCGGTCAAGCTGGTGCGGGAACGTGGGGTGTCGGTGGCGCAAGCCGGCCGTGACCTGGATGTTCATGAGAACGTACTGCGCAAATGGGTGAAGGAGTTGGGCTCCGACTCGGCGCAAGCCTTTCCCGGCCACGGGCAGATGAAGCCGGAGCAGCAGGAGATCGAGCGGCTGCGCCGTGAGGTCGCCAAGCTGAAGGCCGAGCGGGATATCCTAAAAAAGGCCGCAGCCTACTTCGCGAAGGAAGCGACATGAAGTTCGCCTTCGTCGCGAAGCACCGGACGATCTGGCCGGTGGCATGGCTATGCGATGCGCTGGGAGTGTCGCGGTCGGGCTTCCATGCCTGGCTGAACCGCTCTCCCAGCGCCAGATCCCGCAGCGACGAGGAGCTCGGCGGCAAGGTCAAGGCCAGCTTCGCCGCCAGCGACCGCACCTATGGCGCACGCCGGGTGTGGCGTGACCTGCTCGCCGATGGGGCGGATTGCGGCCTGCACCGGATTGAGCGGCTGATGCGCCTGCAAGGCTTGCGGGCGCGGCCGCGACGTCGGCGCTTGCCGAAGGACAGCGGCGATCGACAGCTCGAGACCGTACCGGCGAACCTCCTTGACCGGCAGTTCGCCGCCGAGCGGCCGAACCAGAAGTGGATCGCCGACTTCACCTATCTCTGGACGGCCGAAGGCTGGCTCTATGTCGCAGCGGTGATCGACCTGTTCTCACGCCGCGTGGTGGGCTGGTCGATGAGTGCCGCCATGACGGCACAGCTCGTGACGGACGCATTGTTGATGGCCGTCTGGCGGCGCGGCAAGCCGGATGCGCTGTTGCATCACTCCGACCAGGGCAGCCAGGGCGGATTCAATCGGTCGTCGCAACACTCGGAGGTTTGAGGTTGCGATGAACATTGTAAGGCGCCGATCGGCGCAATCAGGACGAGCCCCATTGCCATCGCCAGGACGGCCGTCTGTTGCAGGACGCAATGAACAGAATAAATTTTGGCGGGCGATTGCCGCGGGGCTAAGTAGCGAAGATGCTGCGCTGGAAGCCGGATTGTCACAACCTGTCGGAGGCAGATTATTCCGAAAGGCGGGCGGCATGCCACCAGCGATGTTCAGATCTTCGGCAAATGCGCTCTCCGGGCGGTACCTCTCGTTGGTTGAGCGCGAGGAGATCGCACTGCTCAAGGTGCAGGGCCATTCCATACAGGAGATTGGACGTCGCCTGGGGCGGGCTGCTTCGACAGTCTCCCGTGAACTGCGGCGCAACGCGGCCACCCGCGGCGGCGGGTTGGAGTATCGGGCAACAACTGCCCAATGGCATGCGGATCGATCCGCCCGCCGGCCCAAGCCGACCAAGCTTGCGCTCAATGCAACCTTGCGCACTTATGTGCAGGAGAGACTTGCTGGCGACGTCGTAGCCCCGAGCGGCGCTCCCGTTCTTGGTCCCGTCGTTCCGTGGAAGGGGCGCCGGCATGGCCCGCGCAAGGATCGGCGATGGGCCAAAGCCTGGAGCCCCGAGCAGATTGCCCGACGCTTGCCGATCGACTTCCCGGACGACAAGACGATGCGCATCAGCCACGAAGCTATCTATCAAGCTCTCTTCGTCCAGGGCCGTGGCGCGCTACGCCGCGAGCTGACGGCCTGCTTGCGAACAGGGCGTGTATTACGGATGCCCAGAGCGCGCGTACGCAGGCGAGGCAAGGGTTTTGTCTCCCCGGAGATCATGATCAGTGAGCGCCCTGCTGAAGCTGCCGATCGAGCAGTGCCGGGACATTGGGAGGGAGACCTCATCCTCGGTCTTGGCAGCTCGGCAATCGGCACGCTGGTCGAGCGCACGACGCGCTTCACGATGCTATTGCACCTTCCCCGGTTGGCGGGGCATGGCGAAGCTCCGCGCGTGAAGAACGGACCTGCGCTCGCGGGACACGGGGCCGAAGCCGTGCGCGATGCGATCACGCGCACCGTCATCACCTTACCCGAAGAACTGCGTCGATCGCTGACTTGGGATCAGGGAGCCGAAATGGCTCAGCACGATCGTCTCAAGATCGATGCGGGTATCCAGGTCTACTTCTGCGACCCGCAAAGCCCTTGGCAGCGCGGCACTAACGAGAACACCAACGGATTGCTGCGGCAGTACTTTCCGAAAGGCACAGACCTGAGCATCCACAGCGCCGACGAAATATCCGCTGTGGCAGCGGCCCTCAATGCCCGACCGAGAAAGACACTAGGCTGGAAAACGCCAGCGGAGGCGCTTGACGAACTGCTGTCATGAGTGAAATTAATTGGTGTTGCGACGACCGATTGAATCCGCCCAGTACACCAGCGAGCAGTTCCAGCGCCTGATGGCCGACCACGGCATCGTTTGCAGCATGAGCCGCTCCGGCAACGTCTGGGACAACGCGGCGATGGAGAGCTTCTTCTCCTCGCTCAAGACCGAGCGTACGGCCAACAAGATTTATCGAACCAGAGATGAGGCACGCGCCGATGTGTTCGACTACATCGAACGATTTTACAACACGACCCGCAGGCACTCGACCATCGGCTATCTCAGCCCGGTTGAGTTCGAGCGCAAGGTGGGATTAGCTTAACCGGGTGTCCATCAAACCGGCAGCAGCTCAATCGTCGCTGGCTACGTGAAGGTGCGGGACCGACGCGCTCTTGTCGACTTGCTGGCGCATCGGCGCAAGCTGCTCGCCCAGCTGGAAGCCGTGTCGGGCATCAACCCAGAAAACGCGGCCAAAGCAATCCAAGAGGAATTGGCGGTGATCGAAGCCGGCCTCGAAGCACTTAAGCCTCCGCCCGGTTCGCTGCCTGAGAACGAGTGGAGCTAGCGATGCGTGTTAACAAGATCAATTGGGACAAAATCGGCCGGGTAACGGAGCCGGGTAGATACAAATGCTTCTTCGGATATCTAACCGTCTCTTCAGAGGACATTGAGGTGTGGACGCGCTACCCCGACGCGACATTCACCTTGATCGCCCGGCGGACGACTGACCAATCGTTGGGTGAAGATTACCTTCTAGGCGCGTTCGACATCGGCAATCCTCAAGAGTAGGACGGTCCGCCACTAGCGTGTTCGGCGGTCGACGCTATAATCTCTCCCATGGGCTGGCATGCGAAAGACATAGCGCTCCTCAATAGGCTCTAGTCCGCAGGACAGAGCGCGGCGCAAATAGCGCGCCGCCTCGGGTGCAGTCGTAACGCGGTCTGCGGTATGCTGACCCGTCTGGCCTGAAGCGCGGGCACAAGCCGCCGACGGCAACGCCCAAGATAAGGCCGCCCCCGAAGCTGAGGCCGACGTTGTCGGCAGCCTGCGCCCGTCCAGTCACACGGAGGGCGTTGCGGAGCACGGCTGAGAGGCAGCAGCCGAAGGAATTCAGCAAGCAGCAGCTCTACTCCATGCTGGCAGAGGCTGTCAGAAACACTGGCTAAGAGCTCACAACTTTGCTCAAACTGTTCTGGCGCGTGATCGCGTCCGATCTATTCGGCCAGTATGCAGACCGCCGGTTAATTGTGGCGGCGCTCGATCCAGTAAAGCCGGAAGAGCTGGTTGAACACGCCCAACAGTTCATGCCAGGTCACGACAACGAGGAGGTGTGGACATTCACGCCAGACCAAGATGGTGCGGTTTGGATCGACTGGGTGGCGGACCTTGAGAACGGTTTTGACCCGACCTACGCCATCGCCAGCGTATCGTCCAAGACACTATGGTGTTTCCTCACGCGCTTTGGCTGCAAAGCAAGTTGGCTAAGCAAAGTTAGTTTTCAAATTCGATGATCAACCGGTTGGCACCGTCTTCCATCTCGTGACTGACGGGATCGAAGTCGCACTGAAGCAGCCGCGCGCGGCGCGAAGAACCGGGATATCGGGCTCGGCGGCGGCGCCTCGGTGGTGCGCCAGTTCCTTAGCGGTCTCTCGACGAGATACATCTGGCGATGCCGGCGGTGCTGCTCAGCGGGGGCGAAAGTCTCTGCACGGCTCGATTTGCTCGCGCTCTGCTGCGGGCTGGTTGATCGCACACGGGAGAGAACGCGACCCACGTCAAGATCGAACGGAAGTCGGTTCGATTCCTCCCATGCATCGCCCTCGCTCTTGACCAAATCCGTCGGTCCTACTAGATCCGACCCGCAGTCACGAGGCCAGTGAGGATCACAAGAGACTCAAACAGGAAGTAACTACCGAAGATCAGTTCTACGTCCTGCGCTGCGTCGATATCCCGCGCAACTGCTTTTCGGGGGATGCATCCCCCCGTCAGCATCCCAGGCGGGCGCTTGTGGCAAGGGTGCGGCAGTTAGCACCCGGCTTTTCTAACCAATTGCTACTACGTTCGTTCATCAACGCATCCATGCCATTGCGGTGCAGCCACAGAAGCCCTCGGGCAAGTTGCCGTAAGTCGTTGCGGTCCGCGCCAATAGGTAGCCTTCTTGCACGACGGAGAGCGTCGGCAGCCTGCCGCTCCAATGATGATAGCTTGCGTTCCATCTGCTGCCCGGCAAATCGATATTTGGCCCTTGGCGAACGCTTATTTATCCCACTTCAAATATCAGCATTGTGAAATAGCTCACAATTCATCCCCGGCTTATGCGCCAGGCACTTCTCTGCCAGATTGGTTGGCTTCCGCCCGAGTACTCCATTAGTGCCGGGCTTAGCTTGTTAGCTGTGACGCTCTCTCGCAACGTCACAATTGTTCCAGTGGCCTTCGAATCGATTTGGACTTTACCGGGTGGTGAGTCCGGCGTTTGATTGTGGCGGACCCGGGGTAAGGGCTTTTATCTCGAAGACATTTTGAGGCGGGTCCAACAGGTCGCTGTCCAGCGCCAGCGGCCTCTTTGTTGGCTTCATCGGGAGAGGCCATCCGATGCCGATGCAAGTATGGGCTCTCACCACGTCAATCGGCTGAACAATCGTCGTGGCCGCGATCCTGCTCTATTTGATCTTCAGCCCTGGCTGATCCGGCGCCCCCCGAAGGGTACGAGACGGCTAAAACGTCATTGATTGGGCCCCGGGCCAAACACAGGACCTAGAAGCGCCCTGCCGAATTGGCAAAGCCCGCGGAGGAGTAATCGCTGTCTGCCGGGGCTTGAAAAGACATTGCCGTATGGTGATGCTACCCGCAGCGACTACGCGGCTGCCACGGATCGCGAGCACCCACTGACGTCGTCGAGTCGACATCGACGTCGGCATGTCGATCGCAGTGGTGCTGATGCTGGTGCTGCCGATGATGATCATCATTGGCATCGACAACGACATGTCGATCATATTGCTGGCGGCCGTCACCGGAAACTATGCCCCACCGAGCAGCCGACGGCATTGCCCGGCTCTTGCGATCAGGTGCTCGGCGAGACGCCCGATGATGGCATTGTCCAATCCGTCTTTCTGCGCTTGCTTCCGTACGGCGGCTACAATATCCGGAAGCTGCTCGACCATGGAAATCAGTCCGGCGATCACCTTGTCAGCATCGAGGCGCGTTTCGCGCGCAAACTTCTGCCAATCGCGCAAACTAATCTGGCTGAGCTTGTAATCGCCGCCGATTTTCATCGCGAGCTTGATCTTCTGCAGATCGAGGTCATCGTAGGGAAGAATGCTCGCAATGTCGTAGAGCGGGGCGAGCCGTACGTGAGGGCCCCCGGCCAGCAGCAGCGAATAATTCTTGGCATGAGCATCCGTACCCGCAATCAGCCAATTGAAGCCCAGCGCGTCGACAAACGTGTCAACGTCGGCGACGCGATCCGTGGAGTAGGTGCGCAAAAGCTCGATCACATCGGCAGGGCTTGGTCCGCCGTCGTTTTGATACTTCCTGGTCGGCAGGATACCGAGGGCCTGGCAGATATCTTCCTGGTGGACACGGACGATCTCGTTCCCACTGAACTGCCGGTCGTAGCGCTCGATGACAATGGCGATTTCTTTTCCGAAATGCATCACCTGGGTGTCGGCGACGGGCAGACCGAGATTGTGCGCAAGTATGAGGCAGATATGTTCATTTTCCGCGTGTCCGTCGAAATGGCCGGTCGGCGGTTTGAGGATGTGCGTCGTCGGGATGCGCCCAGAGGGAATTCCCCATTTGCCTTTTTGCCGAAGCAAGGCGGTTTTGGGTTGGGCGCCCGCAAGGCTGAATTGTCCGGTATCGCGCGGCAATCGCCAGGCGGCGTGATCCTCGCGTAAGGTTTGCAGGCGTTTGGCGATCGCCATCTCGTCAAGCCATTCGACCTTGTCTTCGGCCCCGCTTCGCAAGGCCTCCAGCCGATCGGGCGTGACGAACTGAACGGCACCCGCGCAGTCCTCGCCGACGTGGGAAATAAGGGCAAACACGTTGCGCGCGGACACCTGAAATCTTCGGGCCCACCGTTCAAGCACGTGCTCGTTGTCGGGCAGGAGTCCCCAGAGGAAGGCCTGCACGGCGGAAGGACCGTGCTCTTCGGCCGCGAGCGGCATGGACAGCGACAGCGGATAGGCTCCCTCGGCCTGGCGCCAGTCCTGGTCATAGACAAGGGTGAGCCGGCCGCGGGCGTCATTGCGCACGTGGCCGATTTCCCGACCATCCAGCAGAGCAACAAGTTCGCTCGTCATGCCTTTTTCTTCCTGGCCTTGGCCACGATGGCGTTGATATCGACGGCTGGCCTGGTGGTCCCGCGGGCGGGCGCTTGTTCGTTGCCCGCATCCAGGCGAATGTCCAGGGCGTCAAGGGCGCGAAGGATCAGCCCGAGCTCAGCGCGCGGGTGACCGTGCTCAACCTCGATCACCCATTGGCGGCTGACGCCAATGCTCTTGGCAAACGTCGATTGATCGAGTTTGAGTTTCTTGCGCCGGTCGCGAAGGACGGCACCGAGTTCAGCCGGTGTGCGTACGAGCATGGGAGTTCCAAATGTCAGCGTTCGCTTACTTTAGCATAAGTCGGCGTTCGTTAACAATTTGTAAATGTCAGCGATCGACGACATTATAGAAAGTCATCGATCGCTGACATAGGCCCGTAATTCACGTGTCCATTGAGCCAAGCCGATCGGCATTGCGTGGCCGATCCGACCCCGGTGCAGTAATCGATGAGAAGCTGGAGCCGAAGCCGGTGCGAGCGCCGGGCTGAATATCACGTCCAGGATCGGATGGCGGGTGTCGCCCCCTGATGACCTGGCCCTGTCATCCGTCGGAAAGTCGCGCCTTGAGCGTGACCGCCTGATAGATGCAGACATTGTCGCCGATCGACGGCGTCGTGATCTACATCGGCGAAACGGACCGTATCACCATCGGATGAATCACGATCGGCCGAGGATCGACCATCGGCGGCAATGTCTGGCTGACCCGTGCCGTGCCGCCGAACAGCATGGTGACGCAGGCCTCCGCGGAAAGTTCCGGGCGGCGCCTGCTTCCAGATCTCACGCCGTCACCGGCGCCTTCCACCGCATGAAGCGCCGCTCCAATGCCTTGAGGACGGCATTGAATGCCAGCCCGATGACCGTGATCCCGAGGATGCCGAAATACATTTGCGCGATCAGGAAACTGTACTGGCTTTTGATGATGAGATAGCCGAGGCCGGCCTTGGCGCCGACCATTTCGGACGCAACCAGCACCAGGATGGCGCACTGGCCAGGCGAATACCGACGAAGATGGTCGGAAGCGCCGCTGGAACGATCACCTTGCGGAACAGCTGCTGCGGGGTTGCACCCATGGTCCGCGCCGACTTGATCAGCAACGGATCTACCCTGCTTCACCGCGGCAATGGTATTGCGCAGGAGTGGCCAGGCGCAGCTATAGATTACCATCGTGATCTTCGACAGCTCGCCGATTCCGAGCAACAGGATGAAGACCGGCAGCAGCGCAAGCGCGCCGTGTTGCGGCAGATCTCGATGAACTGGTTCACGAGATTGCCGAGACGCGCATACCAGCCGACGGCCACGCCGAGCGGGACGATGAAGGCGACCGAATCAGAAATCCGCTCAAGGCGCGCAACAGGCTGGCGGACACGTTATCATAGAGCTCGCCGGATTGCGCAAGCTGCAAGCCCGCAGCAATGACCTCCGAGAAGGGTGGCAGGAACACGGGATCGACCAGCCCGAGCCTCGGAGCCGCCTCCTACGCTGCCAAGAGGGCAATCAGCAGCAATGAGCGGTGCCCGAAGGCAGCCAGCCCGCGGGCCCCGGCGCGGATCCGGTCCACAACCGGCGATGCCGGGCTTTCCACGCTGGTGAGCGGCTCTCGGCGCCCGTGCGCAACCTCCAGTAATGTCAGCATCTCGAGGCTAGACATGGGTGACCTCCTCCACTTTGCGATCGGTGCGCGCACCAGCGCCGGCGGCCAACTGTCCTTGCTGTGCTTTCAGCACTTCGTCGCGTGACAAACTCCAGACCTCGCGGCGCGCGGCCGAACTCAGGCAGCGAGCGCACGTCGTCAGCCTCGCTGCGGAGCCCGTCCGGAATGTCGATGACCTGCTTGATCCGGCCCGGACGCGACGCCATCACCGCCACCCGCTGGCCGAGCACGATGGCCTCGTCGATGCCGTGGGTGATGAAGACGATCGTCTTGCCGGTGGCGCGCCAGATCCGCAGCAGCTCGCCCTGCAGCGTCTCGCGCGTCTGGGCGTCCAGCGCGGCGAACGGCGCGTCCATCAGCAGCACTTCCGGATCGTAAGCGAGGCTTCGTGCGATCGCGACGCGCTGCTTCATGCCGCCGGAGAGCACATGCGGGTAGTGGTCGGCAAAGCCGGACAGCCCGACCAGGTCGAGGAAATGCCGCGCAATGTCGAGCCGCTGCTTGGCCTTGAGCACGGCGATATCAAGCCCGAACTCGACATTCTGGGCGGCGGTGCGCCAGGGAAACAGCGCATACTGCTGGAACACGATGCCGCGGTCGCGACCGGGTCCGGCAATCGGCCGGCCATCGAGCTGGATCCGGCCGCGTGAGCCCGCCCAGTAGATCAAGCAAAGTGGATTTCCCGCAGCCGCTCGGGCCGACCAGGGCGAAGAATTCGCCGGAGCGAACATCGAGGGTGATGTCCTCCAGAGCGATGAAGTGGCGGCCTGGTCCGCAGCCCTCGCCGCGCACGACGAACTCCTTGCGGACATGCTCGAAACGGATCTTGACAGAGGTCATCGGGCCTCCGCCGTCTTTCCGGGACGGAAATAGTTGAACGCATTGGTGTAGGTGTCGGAAGCCTTGTCCTGACCCGGCTTGAACAGGCCGTCCTTCACCAGCCAGTCGATCCATACCTGGATTTCGTTGTCCGAGATCACGCCGCCCTTGGACGCAACGCCGGTGCTCTTCCAGTATTTGATCGGAGGCATCCTCATTGCGCTCGCGCTCGGCGACGATCTTATCGAACCGGGCTTGCACCTCTTCCGGCGGAGTGATCTGGGCCCATTCGATGGCCCGCGAAATCCCCTCCACCAGCTTGCGCGAGGCATTGGGATTGTCCTTGATGAACTTTTCGCGCAGCACATAGGCGCCGCCGGTGAATTGGCCGAACAGACCGGTGTCGACAAAGAGCGAGCGGATGCCGCCCCGTTCCAGCGCCTTGTCGCGCAGGACACCGCCCAGCGCGCTGACCTCGACCTGGCCCTGGCGCAACGCTTGCTCGCCGCTGACCGGCGGGACCGCCACCAGCGTGACCTTCCTGGCTTCACCTGCGCTGAGGCCGGACCTAGCCAGATATTCGCGGAGCACGAATTCCAGATGGGCGCCGAGCGTATTGACCGCGACCTTCTTGCCAATCAGGTCATGCGCGGTCTTGATCGGGCTGTCCTCCTTCACGAAGTAGCCGTAATAGGTGTTGGCATCGGAGCCGTAGTAGCCGACGACCGCCTTGACCGGCGCCTTCGCCGCGATCAACTTGAGGATTGCCCCGTAGAACGCGCCGCCGATGTCGATATCGCCGGTGACGACGGTCTGGATGTCCTGCGGCCCGCTGATGGTGTTGCCAACCCATTTGAGCTTGAGCGGCGCGAGATAGCCGAGGTCCTCGGCCAGCTCGATAAACGTCACCTGCCTGGCCGATCCCTGGTAGCGGATCTCGGTCTTCTCGAGCGGCGGCTCGGCGAATGCCGGGGCCGTGAGGCCGAGCGCCACGGGCGCCGGCCAGCAAGCCCGCAACCCCTTGCGGGTGGCAAGTCCCAACCGGGCGCGCGTTGCGGGAAGCAATCCAAGTATAGCGTTCATCATTGCGAACTCTCCTGAGCGAAGCCAGATCAAGCGGCTTTGGCGGTCTGGGGCTTGGATGTCTTGACGCGCGTCACGCTGCGGCGACCGTCGACGCTGAGCGGTACATCGCCATCGATGGTGACGCGGCGCACAATGCGGTGCTGATCGCTATAGTCGTTGACCGCGTAATGTTGCGTGGCGCGATTGTCCCAGATCGCAACGTCGCCGGCCTTCCAGCTCCAGCGCACGGTGTTTTCCGGCGCGGTGATATGCGACTGGAACAGGTCGAACAGCTTCTGGCCGTCGTATTTCGGCAGGCCGACGAAGCGCTGCACGAAATTTCCGAGCACGAGGGTGCGCTCACCGGTCTCGGGATGGACGCGCACTACCGGATGCTCGGTTTCGTAGATCGTTCCGGTAAACACCTCGTCGAAGTGTTTTTTGTCCGCCTCGGTCGCCCGTGTCTTCACGGCATAGTCATAGGCGTTGCTGTGAACGGCCCACAGTTCGTCGGCGAGCTTGCGCAGAGGCGCCGGCAGGTCGAGATAGGCGGCCGCCGTGTTCGACCAGACGGTATCGCCGCCGTAGGGTGGAATCACCACGCCGCGCAACACCGAGATTTTCGGATAGGCGTCGACGAACGTGACATCCGTATGCCATTGGTCTGCGCGGCCACCTCCCCGGCCCCAGTTCAGCTCCAGGATCGACGACGTGCCCTTGATCGCGCCGACCGTCGGACGGGGCACCAGCCTGCCGAGCCTGATGGCAAAGCGCTCCTGTTCGGCATCGTCGAGATGCCCCTGGTCTCGGAAGAAGATGACCTTGTGTTCGAGCAGCACCTGATTGATCGCACTAATGGTCTCGTCCGAAAGGTCGCCCGACAGTTTGATGTTCCTGATCTCGGCGCCAAGTCTCGCCGCACGCTTGATGATGTCGGCGCGCGGAATGACGTTATCGATGGTCGTCGTGTTGCTCATGGTCGTGCTCTCGTCACTGAGATCCCCTGGACAAAACCCCGCCATGCGCCGGTCGCGGAAACAACGGCGGAGATAGATGAAATCACTTCAGGCTAGGGGCCCTACTCGGCCGCAACGTGCTCCGGCAGACGGCCCGAGCTGACATCGGTCACTGGGATCGGATTGGAGCATGATGAAACGACCTCGCGTTGAGGCCTTCAATGCTACGAGCGATCGATCGTCAGTCAATGAAACGAAACCAGTTCTGTTTCGGCGACAGGCAACGAACGTTTTGCCAGCGATGCTGACACTGAAAGAATCGCAATGATGACTGCCCGCCCGGTTGCAACAGGAACATAATTTGACGCGACGCAACGCACTTCTTATCCAAAGACGCAATAAAATTGTTACAGCGCCGCCGTTTCTCGTCGTGACGACTGCCCTGGTTTTTGATGGGCGCTCTGCGCGCAAGCTTCATGCTTGCATCCAACTCAACAACGCAAATTCATTCATCGACATCACCGGGACCCCAGACGTAGAGTCTCGCTTGTTACAGCTCCCAATGCACACGGATCTCACAAATGGTCGAACGGCGGCAGCTTTCCCTCAACTTCTTTATCTATCCAGACGGTCATCACGAGGCTGCCTGGCGCCACGGGAGTTCGGCAGCCAATCGCATTCTCGACGTCACCTATTATCAGGAGCTGGCGCAGCGCGATGAAGCGCACAAGTTCGACGCGGTCTTCTTCGCCGACGGCCCGGCGCTGGCGGACAATGTCCGCTATGCGCAGCGGTTCCGGCTCGAGCCGATCACCCTGCTCACCGCGATCGCCTCCGCCACCCAGCGGATCGGCCTGATCGCGACTGCATCGACGACCTATACTGAGCCGTACAATTTGGCGCGGCTGTTCGCCTCGCTGGATCACATCAGTAGCGGCCGGGCCGGCTGGAACATCGTGACAACGAGCACGCCTCAGGCCGCGCAGAACTTTGGCCTGCCCGAGCATCCCCCGCATCACGAACGCTATGAGCGGGCGCGAGTATCTCGACGTCATCACGCGGCTTTGGGACAGTTGGGAGGGCGACGCGCTCGTCAACGACCCCAGATCGGGTGTTTTCGCAGACACCGGCAAGATTCACGCGATCAATCACATCGGAAAGCATTTCCGCGTGCGTGGACCCCTCAACATCTCAAGGACGCCGCAGGGACGACCGGTCTATGTCCAGGCCGGCTCTTCGGACGATGGACGTGCCTTTGCGCGCGTTTCGCCGAGGCGATCTTCACCGCGCATCAGACACTGGCGCGCGCCCAGGAATTCTATGCGGACATCAAGCGTCAGGCGCGCGCCTTCGACCGCAGTCCCGATCAGATCAAGATTCTGCCCGGCATCAGTCCTTTCATCGCCAGCACGCAAATCGAGGCCGATCGGCTGCAGGACGAGTTCAACGACCTGATCCAGCCCGAGTATTCGCTGACACAGCTGCGCCAGATGATCGGTCTCGACCTTTCCGGGTTTGACCTCGATGGCCCCTTTCCTCGTCATCTGATCGATTCCGAGGGCGCCCGCGGCGTCGCCAGCCGTTTCAAGCTGGTCATCGGCATCGTTGATCGCGAGAAGCCGACGATTCGCCAGCTCGTGCAGCGCCTGGCTGGCGCCCGCGGCCATTGGGTGATTGCCGGACCGCCGGGGAAGATCGCCGACAACATGCAGACCTGGTTCGAGAACGGCGCAGCCGATGGTTTCAACGTCATGCCGCCCTGGCTGCCCGGCGGGTTCGACATCTTCGCCGAGCAGGTCGTGCCCCTTCTGCGTAAGCGCGGCCTGTTCCGTCACACGACTACACGGGCACAACGCTGCGCGATCATTACGGCCTGAGCCGGCCGGCCAGCATCTTCTCCAGCGCCATTCAAGCGATCGCATAGTTCGCCTGGCAACACTGATTTGACGACGTCGCAGCAGAAGCCCAACAGGTTGCTTTCCATTAGGCCGCTGGACGGCTAGGACGTGATGAGCAACAGATTTATCTATGCCCTTGGAAACCAAGCTGCAGTGCCTTCGAAATGCGCTGCGCATTTGAAAGCTGGTTTTCGCGATGAGCGAGCTTCGCAACGAGATCGCCCATAAACTACATCGACCGCGCATTCTCGACGTTGTCGCTGAGACGAGCAGTGCGCAGCGCGAATGCTCCGGACGTCCTCCGCCTGTACCAATCGCGGTCCTTTTTGGAAGCGTGCCTGCTTGGTGGCCCAGATGAAATCCCCGCCGCCGCAGGGTGGGCTGGTCTGATGGGCCCGTCGCCACAGCCGGCGCGTGCGCCCCACCCACAACAGAGGTCGCGACGAGCATTCCTGTAGGGTCATCGAGTGCAAATCTCACCCAACACGAACAGCTCGGCCCTCGCTCGATCGACGTTTGGCTAGTTCCCCCGACGGCGCACGCCGGCTGGCTTCCCTCACAGCCCCAAGCAGCCCGGGGCCGCCAGGGACAATCCTGTCGCTGCCCTGCCCTGATCTGCGTCGCCCTCATGCTCAGCTGGTTCGCCGCTCTGGCCTCGGTGGTGTACGAGCGCGGGCTCAGCCGCTGCGATTGTGGGATCGACGTGCGACTCGACACGCCTTCCCAAAGATCAGCCGTGGTGGCGCGTCGGATTGCGCCTTTTCTGCTCGGCATGTGCGCCGCAGGATCTGTCATCAAACATCACAATGAAACTTGTCACCGAACGCGCGTTCGCCGATCCGGAAGTCGCCGCTCGCCATTTCGTTCAGATGGCGTCCGTCATGGGGCCGGTACAGGACGGCCGTGTCCACATCGAGAAGATCAATTATCCCTTCCTCTACACACTTAAGGGAAACGGCGCAGAGTTCGGCGCCGGCATGAGGTGCGGCTAAGGAAGGCGAGCTGAATGAGAGCGGCACATACGTTCGGCTGCCCGACGCCCGCCGAGGATCTGCTCCGTCGATAGATGAGCGTGAAGGACAACCACGCCGCGAGAAGGGCGCAAAAGCAAATAGCAAGATAAGGCAATGCAAGGCGCATCGGGCTTCGCCTCCGAAACGCAGATATCGATCATCATCTCGTGCGGGGACGAGACCACCAGGGATCAGGGGTTACAATCGAGCGCCTTCCGGCAAGCCGGCGGCACCTTTCCAATGGAACATAATGCACGACAGTCGCATTTCGGTTGCTGCGAAAGTTAGCTATCAGCCGAGAAAAGGTTAGCGGTAGATTCTCCGAACCGGGGCTGGCCCCATATTTCACTTCGATATGTAACCCGGATTTTTTGACCATGCGCGGGCCGCAGCGATCTAACTTCCCGCTGCGGCCTTTGTACGTGCGGTTAAGCGCCGAGGAGGTTGGCGACTTCTATGCTCGCATCACCATCTTCCGGGATACACCGCGTTTCGATGAAATTGCGGAACTCATCAACCGGCGCCTGATCACCGCGCCAGGGCCTCTTCGAGCCACTTGAGGGATGGTGGCTGAATCAGATTATAGAGTTTCCGAGCAGCCACGTACCGAGCCGATCAGGGTTCAGGAGGTGACGGATAGTCGCGCACCGCATCGACAAGATTAGAGTGGGCGGCCGTCGACGTAACGCCATGTCAGCGCGTGGTTCGGATCCCGCCGCCGCTGCTCCAGCGCGCCGGGCATGCGCCGGATAACCGCCGCGGCCTCTAATGCCGTCAAATTAGAGCTGCCCGGCAGCGTATTGATATCCGACGTCGCGGGCGGCGGCATGCCACGGTTCTTGCGACGGCGCTTCGTGGTACGCGGAATTATCCGATTATTTGGCGGCCCTAATGCCTCGATCGGAGTCTTTTCGCCCTCGCCGCTCATGCCTCCGCCCCGAACGATCTTCGGTATGCTATGGCCGCTGGATAGGTGTGGCGTACAAATAAGACGGATTGCACCTCTTTCTGACGCCCTCCGACATCACGCGATGCAAGCGATCAGTGCGGATCACGAGATGGATCAAGCATCGCGCGGCGACATTCGAGTCAATAGTGTCGCCCAAGCACCGTGGTCCACAAAGCGTTGACGACTTTGATTTTGTTCGATGTCCGTTATCAACTCATCCAGTATCAATGAGCCGTCGAGCGATTTACGCGAACAGAAGCAGTCCTCCACGCCATTTGCGGCAATGCCAACAACCTCTGCCTTGGAGCCGCGGCCGATATAGCTAGGTCCGCTCCGCCTCCTCCGTGGGATAATGCAGAAAGCCGCGCTGGAGCAAGCGCGGGACATAATGCTGGCGCTTGGCAGCCATGAGGAGACCTATCGCAGGCCTAACTTAGGTCGCGGACGTCAAGTGTGCCGTTGTTGCAACCACTGCTGTCGCGGTTACGACGTATGTCGCAATCGCTTCGACAGCCGATGGTTCTGGAGTTGGATCGGCAGCTGATTGGTGCTCCAAGGTTTGTGTTGGCAGGAGAGTTTGCGATCTCCGTCGCGTGGTATGGCATTTGCTGATCGCCTTCCAGTCGTCGCGGCTCCAGGAGAAACACATGGTCGATGGGCAAGTCGTTGTGCTGTCCGCACGAGAAGAGCAGTGCTTGCGGTGGGTAGCGGAGGGC
Source organism: Bradyrhizobium sp. S3.7.6 (assembly GCF_054061875.1). NCBI lineage: Bacteria > Pseudomonadati > Pseudomonadota > Alphaproteobacteria > Hyphomicrobiales > Nitrobacteraceae > Bradyrhizobium > Bradyrhizobium sp. S3.7.6. The sequence continues at coordinate 136,016 of NZ_JBSSEQ010000003.1, forward strand.
AAATCATCCTGGGAAATAGCGGTGATATTGAGAATCAGCCGGAACGCCGTCGATTTTCATATCAAGAACGCTATGCGAAAGCTGAAGTGACCACCCGAAATGCTGACGCCTACCAGCCATGAGGAGACCTATCGCAGGCCTAAATTAGGTCGCGGACGTCAAGTGTGCCGTTTGTTGCAACCATGCTGTCGCGTTTACGACGTATGTCGCAATCGCTTCGACAGCCGATGGTTTGGATCGGCAGCTGATTGGTGCTCCAAGACTTGTGTTGGCAGGAGAGTTTGCGATCTCCGTCGCGTGGTACGGCATTTGCTGATCGCGTTCTAGTCGTCTCGGCTCCAGGAGCAACACATGATCGATGGGCAAGTCGTTAAGTTGTCCGCACAGCAAAAGAAGTGCATGCGGTGGGTAGAGCAGGGCAAATCATCCTGGGGAATAGGGGTGATATTAAGAATCAGCCCGAACACCGTCGATTTTCACATCAAGAACGTCATGCGAAAGCTGGAAGTGTCCAGCCGAATCCAGGCTGCTATCAAGGCGCGCCGCCTCAAGCTTTTGGACTAGGGAGTGCTGCTGCTGTCAACTTGTGCCGACGGCACGTATAACATCCGGTGCTATGACTACTCCATGAGATGGGATCCGCATCTGCCGAAAGTAGCGGCCCGTTGTGAGCGCAGCGGTATAGTTAGTCGGCCGTGAAGAATCCTGATTGGCAGGCTGATTGACCGTGGATTTCGCGAGGGTGCCGATGATTTGCCACAACAAGAGCCTGAGCCAGCAGATTAGGCGGCGGGAGTTATCGCCGACGGCGGCGAGAACGGCGTTGATGGTGTCACCTTGGCGATGCCAGAGGCAGTTGTGGCCGATGCTATGCTCGGATTTGCGGTGGCTGATGACCGGCTCGATGGCGGAGCGCCGTCGCAGGTCGCGCTTGGTCTGTCGCGTCACCCGCCGCTTCTGTCCTGAGATGAAGACCCTGAACTTGTAATCGGGCGGGGCGCTGTGGTCGCAATAGCCCTTGTCGAGGAGAGCACGCTCGATAGTGTTGCCGATCAGCGCTTCCATCTCTGGGATGACGGTTGCAAGGGCGGATTCAAACGGTCGTCGCAACACCAGTTGTTTCACTCATGACAGCAGTTCGTCAAGCGCCTCCGCTGGCGTTTTCCAGCCTAGTGTCTTTCTCGGTCGGGCATTGAGGGCCGCTGCCACAGCGGATATTTCGTCGGCGCTGTGGATGCTCAGGTCTGTGCCTTTCGGAAAGTACTGCCGCAGCAATCCGTTGGTGTTCTCGTTAGTGCCGCGCTGCCAAGGGCTTTGCGGGTCGCAGAAGTAGACCTGGATACCCGCATCGATCTTGAGACGATCGTGCTGAGCCATTTCGGCTCCCTGATCCCAAGTCAGCGATCGACGCAGTTCTTCGGGTAAGGTGATGACGGTGCGCGTGATCGCATCGCGCACGGCTTCGGCCCCGTGTCCCGCGAGCGCAGGTCCGTTCTTCACGCGCGGAGCTTCGCCATGCCCCGCCAACCGGGGAAGGTGCAATAGCATCGTGAAGCGCGTCGTGCGCTCGACCAGCGTGCCGATTGCCGAGCTGCCAAGACCGAGGATGAGGTCTCCCTCCCAATGTCCCGGCACTGCTCGATCGGCAGCTTCAGCAGGGCGCTCACTGATCATGATCTCCGGGGAGACAAAACCCTTGCCTCGCCTGCGTACGCGCGCTCTGGGCATCCGTAATACACGCCCTGTTCGCAAGCAGGCCGTCAGCTCGCGGCGTAGCGCGCCACGGCCCTGGACGAAGAGAGCTTGATAGATAGCTTCGTGGCTGATGCGCATCGTCTTGTCGTCCGGGAAGTCGATCGGCAAGCGTCGGGCAATCTGCTCGGGGCTCCAGGCTTTGGCCCATCGCCGATCCTTGCGCGGGCCATGCCGGCGCCCCTTCCACGGAACGACGGGACCAAGAACGGGAGCGCCGCTCGGGGCTACGACGTCGCCAGCAAGTCTCTCCTGCACATAAGTGCGCAAGGTTGCATTGAGCGCAAGCTTGGTCGGCTTGGGCCGGCGGGCGGATCGATCCGCATGCCATTGGGCAGTTGTTGCCCGATACTCCAACCCGCCGCCGCGGGTGGCCGCGTTGCGCCGCAGTTCACGGGAGACTGTCGAAGCAGCCCGCCCCAGGCGACGTCCAATCTCCTGTATGGAATGGCCCTGCACCTTGAGCAGTGCGATCTCCTCGCGCTCAACCAACGAGAGGTACCGCCCGGAGAGCGCATTTGCCGAAGATCTGAACATCGCTGGTGGCATGCCGCCCGCCTTTCGGAATAATCTGCTTCCGACAGGTTGTGACAATCCGGCTTCGAGTGCAGCATCTTCGCTGCTTAACCCAGCGGCAATAGCCCGCCAAAATTTATTCTGTTCATTGCGCCCTGCAGCAGAGGGCCGTCCTGGCGACGGCAATGGTGCTCGTCCTGACCGCGCCGATCTGCGCATTACAACGTTCATCGCAACCTCCAAGCTCCGAGTGTTGCGACGACCGTTTGAATCCGCCAAGTGTGTCGGCATCATAGGGGTTGCCGGGCAGCGCCTTCACATGGGTCACGAACTGCCCGCCGCGGGCCGGCGCCAGCGTGGTGGCGACCGAGACCTTGACACCGAACTCGTAAGGCCGGTGCGCGTTGCCCTTGCCGATGCACTGCACCTCCGTCGCGTGCAGCGAGTAGAGGTTCGGGCCACGCTGGTGCCGATTCTGCTCAAGCACTTGTCGCGCTCGTGCCAGCATGCGCTCCAACACGATCCCACCGAGCAAGTCGGCGTTGGCGCCGTTTGCGGCCTATGTCGCTGATGATGCGGCCGAGATAGGTCCTGAGCTTCTTCAAGGGCCTGTTGTCGCGGTTGAACTGTTTGGCGTGGGCGTAGCGCTGGTGCTTGATCAGCGCGATCTTGCCCACCGTGGCATAGGACTGGCGCAGCTTGACACCATGTCGCTTCGCCGGCCGGATCAATCGCGGGTGCGGCTCAGCGGCCTGGCATCGGCATCACATTCTTGGCTTGCACCGTCGTTTCGTTCCCCTGGTTGCATCGCTCCCTCCGATGCGATCAGGGAATCTCGCCTTGCCATTCGACGGAATCCTCAAAGATGAAATTGCAAGCTTTTGTGCAATCAAAGCCCGAAAGCTTGCAATCTCAAAGTTAATCTCGCCCGAAAAATCGATTCTTGATCAACTGCTTGGACGGTTCTTCACGAACGACGAACTAGACAACCAGCAAAGACGGGCCGCCGTAGGGCGTCGCATCGCTCGTTGTGGGCTAGGCTTTCCTTGTGACTTGCGTGTTGCAATCGCCCTGAAATGGTTCTTCTGGTCGCGAGCGCTTCGAAGGAGCGTAGCCCCGATCACCATCTGCGATTAACATCGTCCTTCATGTCTCCTCCTGCGGCTGCACTTTGGGAGCTCCAGGAGAGTTTTCTTGCGGAACCGAACAAGATCCGCTGCAACAAGCCTTCTCGCCCCTGTAGTTGGCCAGGGTTTGGAGCAGCCGCGGCATATAATACTGTTTTGTAGCTTCCGGCACGATTTCCGGATCGTCTAGTCATGCCATTGCCCGCTCGAGCAGCTCGATCGCGCGTTGCTTGTCACCACTCTCGTAGTAATACTGAGCGACCACTCTATCAGAAGCAAAAGAAGCAAAGGTGGGGCCGCCGCTGTCTTGCACTGAATTGAGGATATGTTCCGACACATCCTTGCCGATCGCAAAGCGCTCGGCACGCGGAAGGTGGGCCTTATCGTTCTCCGGATCAAAGAGTTGCTCCATCACGGCAATCAGTCCAAACACAGCGTCTGACCGTTTCTCAATCGCATCTTGAACCAGTTGGCGCAAGACCTGGAACCCGGTCGCCGTGTCGCGCATTTGAAGCAACAGACCCGCCTGAATTTCGCGGAAGTGTCGATCGTCCGGCATCATGGCAATGCCCTCTTCGGCCGCTGAGAGCGCTGCCGGCCAATCCTTTGCTTCCTCCGCCGATCGAATTGTGTCTTCGATTGAGTAAAAGCGCTCTGTGCGTTTGTCTTCCGCAATCCGTTTCGCATCAGCGGCTCTAGCTTCATCGCTGCCGCGCCAAGTGCCGTTGATAATTTTCGGCAAGACGTGGGCGATGTCGGTCGGATCACCGATAAAGGCAATGTGGCCGTCGCGGTCGACGATGAACGATCTCGGAACCGCGGGAGAAGAGCTGGCATCCATCCAAAGCTTGTTCATTTCGCCCGAACTATCGAACCCGATTCGATAGTTCAGATTTGAGAAATTTTCAGTCAACCATGCGTCCAACTTGGTGCGCGCCTCATCCGCCGTTGGTGCTTTTTCATAAGCTGCGACTCCGACGACCTCAAGCCCCTCGTCTTTGTATTTTGCTTGCAGCTCTATCAGATGGGGCATCGCCTTCACACATGGGTCGCACCAACTTGCCCAAAATTCGACGATGTACACTTTCCCTGGCTCGAAGTTCGTGAGGGGCTCGCCACGCAGCCAGTTCTCGACTTTGAGCGAAGGAGCGGGGGACTCGACGTTTAGCGCCATGATTCAACTCCAAAGCGACCTGTTGCGCGAGCTTGTCGCTGCACCCGAATAATAGCAATCACCGTGCCAGGCAGTCCGCGCGCACTAAGCACATGACAACGCTTTGAAAAACATACACACGCCCAGTAAGGTCCCATGTATGTAACCCGACAAGCTGCGTCGGCGTCGGATTTCGGGCACGCATCGCGACCTTCGCGCCGCGAGAAGATCGTCTTGCGAATGCGCATCGCGAGCCGCGCTGTGCCAGTAGGAGGTACGCGAGAAGCCGGATGTGGTGCCCGCTGACCGACAAATTCCAAGGGTCAGGGCGACGACGAACTCGCCTCCCTTTTAGGATCGGCCAGTCCGTTGGTGAGATGCGCCCTCTTCCCGAGCCATTCGCAAGCTGGCGAGGAACAAGTCGAACGGCGGGGCCGCAGTACTTGGATCGCCGCCGATTTCACGTCGGTAAGGTCGGTAATCTGCGATCTCGTTCGTCTAGCATGTCCCCGCATTTGACGATGCCGCTAGGATACGTAAGCTTGAAGAGCTAGCCGCCTGCTAACCCTTGTAGGGCCCCTAAAGGCAACCGGCCAGATTCTTCACCATAAATTCGGCACGTCCATGCTGATGGCGATGGCGTTGCTGGCGAGCATGCCAGCGGGGCGCGCCACTCGATCGGTTGATATCTTCAACCAGCCGTCATTCCGCGTTGGCGGCCTAACCCGGCAAACGCTCCACTTATCAACCCGGAGAATCTGTTCAGTCAACCGGGACCAGCTCTGGTTGCGCTGCTGATCGAGACCTTACCAATCGGTGCGGCGTTAAAGGATTTTGCTCCCAAAGGCGGGACTGCGATCAGTCTATTCGTTCGCGATCTGCCGCGTTTTGTCGATATCGACCTGAGCTCGTCGGCCGGTGGAATCGCTGGCCGCGATCGATGCGGGCATGAAAAGAATGGCTGTCGCCATTGGCAAGGGAATTCCCGACGTTAAGGTGAATGAGGTCGTGAACCGCGCGGAAAGCATCGTTACCAAGATCCGTGCGTCCGAACGTCGAGGAAGGCGCTGATTTTACGGAGACACAAGTCGCCTCGTTTTCCGACCTCTACGCGGGAAAACCGTCGTCGCCTTTGACCGCAACTTCCTCGCGATTTTTTGATACCCGCGATCTTCTTGCGAATGAGGGCATCAGCGACGACCTGAGGCGCGCTTTCATCGTCTATTCCAGCTCGATCTTTATGGCGATTGAAGCTTCAGGAACGTTATAGCCAGGCGGATAGACCACATGTTGCTGCTGGGTCGCAAGACGGCGATGGAGCGTGTTGCAGCCTTCCTGCTCGAAATGGATCGCGGCCTCGCCGTCCCCGGCATGATGGCGCTGCCGATGTGTCGGCTCGATATCGGCGACTATCTGGGCCTCACGCTCGAGACCGTGTCGCGCGCGCTCTCGCAGCTTCACGCAAAGAGCAGACTCGGCTTCTCCGGCCCTCGCCAGATCGTGCTGCGCAACCGCAAACCCCCTGCACAATCTCGATGCCTGATCGCTTTCACCCGGCCGATGTTTCTCCCCCTCGACCTGGCCCGATGGCGGCTATTCATTGCGCCCCGAGCATGATGTAGTGAGAAACTAGCACCTGGCCGGCGTCAGTTTTGCATACTAGAGAGGTCCGCCAGAGCTTACAGGTATTCACCATAGCTGCTGGACCTCGGGTCGATCAAGATTGGCGGATGCGAAACAATAGACGATCACACGGACTATGGGCTCTGACTGCGCCACCAGCGCCAGAAACTGCTCCCCTTACCGCCGAAACTGCGGCGGATATCCTCGTGATTGATGGTGGATATACCGGGCTGTCGGCGGCCCTTCATCTTGCTGAAGGTGGAGCGCGTGTCGCGCTTTTGGAGGCGTCTGAAATAGGATTCGGCGGCTCCGGGCGGAACGTCGGGCTCGTGAATGCGGGCATGTGGCTCATGCCTGACGCGCTTCCGGACGCACTCCGCGCGCCGTTTGGAGAACGGTTGCTTGAACAACTCGGGCGCGGACCGCAGACGGTGTTCGAACTCATCGAAAAGCACGACATCGAATGTGAATTGGAACGTGCCGGCACTTTGCATTGTGCGGTCGGACGTAAGGGCTTGGAGGAGATTGAGGCCCGTGCCGAACAGTGGCAGAAGCGTGGAGCGCCCGTCTTGGTGCTAAATGCGGAGGCAACACACAGGAAAGTAGGCGGTGGTGACTACACCGGCGCGCTGCTCGATAGCCGCGCCGGCACCATACAGCCATTGGCCTATGCGCGAGGGTTAGCGCGGGCCGCGCTTGCGATGGGAGCCAGGATATTTACGCAAAGCGAGGCCATCGTGGCGCAACACAACGGTTTGCGCTGGAGAGTCGGCACCGAAAGCGGATCTGTAGAGGCCGACTGGGTGGTCGTCGCGACGGATGCTTATAGCAAAGGACTTTGGTCGGAGGTACGGCAGGAACAGATTCAACTGCCCTATTTCAACTTTGCCACGCCTTCTCTGCCCGCCGATCTGAGAAAGTCGATCCTGCCTGAGCGGCAGGGTGTGTGGGACACTCGAGAGGTTCTCTCTTCATTTCGCCTCGATCGCTCCGGGCGACTCGTGTTTGGCAGTGTTGGCGCGCTTGAGGGAATGGGGCAATCTATTCACCGGGCCTGGGCCCAACGATCGTTGCGTAAGCTTTTTCCAGGTCTTCGGGGCGTCCAGTTTGAAGCCGGCTGGTTCGGCATGATTGGAATGACGTCGGACAACTTGCCCCGGCTTCACAAGCTGGACCGCAACGTCATCGGTTTCACTGGCTATAACGGCCGCGGGATCGCACCAGGCACAGTGTTTGGCAGTGTTTTGGCTTCGTACGTATTGGGGCAGATCGCGGAGAACAATTTGCCGTTGCCGGTCAGTGCCGTTGAACGCCGGCGGTTTCGTGTAGCGCAGGAAGCCTTTTATACGGCCTCCCAGCTTTTTCACCTGATGGATTCCTGGTTCTGATCGCCTGGGCAACTCGGTTGGCACTCTTTCTTCGCAGCAGTATGGAACGATGCCGCGATCTGAGTACCGATGCCATCGACCACATGTATGTTTGACCGAGCGAACGAACGAGTGATTACGTGGCAGTCCTTCTCTGCCGCGGAGTTGACGTCGGCACGAAAATGGGCTTGGGATGGCATGAAGAAAGCGGCTTCCGATATGTGAATCGACGATGGCAATCACCTCGGAGGACAGCTCATTCGGCGCGCTGGAGGCGGCACAAGAAGAGAGGCCGTCCCACGCTTGCCGGTCTTGGCGATGTGTCGACCGCAGCCATAATCTGCCGTCGCGTCAGGTCCCCTACGCCGCTATCGTCTTGATCCTTAAGCCCGAGCCGCAGCGCCGACATTGCTGGCTTCCAATTGATGACTTGACGTTCGGTCAAGGACGTCTGGTAGACGACCACCTTCAACAGTGAGGGTCGCAAGCGTGGTGCGCTGCTTCTTGGCGCCTCGCCTCGGGCTTCGCGTCTTTTCGGTCCAAGCCGTTGAAGACCTCGCCTGCGGCGATGGTGGCGGCCTTGCGACATCTCCTCGTCCCGATCTGTGTTTCGCTGGCCGCTACGCGCCGCGGCTGTCAAGGGTGGCCGAAGGCCCATCGGGGCGGCTCGGGCGATATCGCCACGCGCTTTGGCCGGTGGCCATCGGCCAAAGGCCGCTAAGCCGCTTCAATCGCACAAATGATAGCCGTGCAGATACAAGGGGTACCCAGCGCAAGACCCTCGGCGCGTGGCCCAAATATAATGAGAACGCCGCGCGCAGCCCGGCCGAACAAGGAGATGTTCACAACGAAAAGCCTTCGCATCGCCCCGTACAAGTCCTTTGACCCCTTGCAGACGCGCGGCGCCTATTGCTGCGATCTGTCTTCAAGCTGCCGGTCGCGGAGCTCCTCCGGCACGAAACGCTTCCGCTGCCATGCCTCGTCATTGTCGCCGCGGAATGCTGAACACGACGCGCTGGGATGTTGTATCGATGGCAGCAGTCTGCACCAGCGTGTTCATCTTATGAAGGCCGCCGATAATCAGGATCTGCGCGCCGGCCTATGACGCCGCGCGCAGCCGATCGCGCACCGCCGGTCCCTCGCTCGGACAATCTGGTGGCGGCACGAGCTCAAAACGGCAGTCTGCCGTGACATCGTCCCCCAGCCCGGTCATGAAAGCCCGCAATCGCTTTTCATGAACGGCCAGATACATGGCGATCGTGGTGAGTGATCGACCAAATAATAGCGGATCACAGCTACGGCCGGCGACGCTCGTGAGCGGAGCGCGTGGACGAGGCAGTGATCGCTAGCGGAATCTGCGCCTGTCGGGACAAAGAGACAATCACGACTGACTGCGTTGGGCGGGCCTCTCGGCGCTATCGCCGCGGTTTCATTGATGTCAGCTCTGTTCGGATCGAGCGCACCGAACGGCCTCTTCGGTGGAGGTGCCTCCCTGCAATAATCGGTCGAGCCGCGACGCTTGCACTACTCTGCGTGTTGCGACAAAGAGAGGACGGCGAGCGCTCTGGGTCCGTGATCCAGTCATCCTCGCTCGATGTGACGTTATCAGCCATCGGCAGACCTTCCGCGGGTCTGGGCGCGGTCACTCTCCCCGCTCTGCATCGACAATTCCGACAACAGCGTGGCCGCTCAAACAATGGCAGCGGCCGGGCAGCGATCGTCTTGCCGAAACAGGCAATTTCCTGTGGCCTGCGCCACCGGCGGATTCTGTCAGAATACAAACGCGCTTAATGTCTGAAACCCGCCTTCGACTATGTTCGAAAGCCACATTGCGCAAGGAAAGACGCGAGCGTGCCCCTTCTATCGTGCTGGCCCAAATCCTGCAGCGGCTCTCCTCGCCAGGAAGTTTGGCGGCGGCAACAGGATGGGAGTCGTGTTTGGGCATCGATCTGTCAATCGAGAATGCGGTAGCCGCACCGGAGGTCGCGTGCCTGCACCCCGCTGGGAGAACGGAAGACGCTGCCGCTTGCCACCACCTCGCGCGGCGTCGGTCATGTCATCGAAAACCTGTTTTCAGAAGAGGGCCGGCGCATCCTTACTTGCACGGGGCAACCCTTCGGTGGTGGGCGATGTCCGTGGGATTCGGAGACAAACAACCATGTCCACGTCGATCTAAGCATTCGTCGGACAGTGCCGCACGTCACTGCCGAGGTCGCGGAACCGCCTGCTGGCGCACCGCTACACGCATTGATCCACAATGCCGACATTTTGCCATAGACACCGGACCGTACCCGACAGACGTCGTTGACGGCGTCTGTCGAAGCCTGGCTGAGGCTGTTCCGCCTCAATTTGCTCGGCCTGATCCTGCTCCCGCAAGACCTCTTTCCCAATCTCAAGGCGACCTCGGTATCGATCTCGACATGACTTGATCGGCGCGTTGCCGCGCGCACCCGGTTTCCAGCACCGCCAATGCCTTTCGCGTCAAGGCTGACGGTTGCTTTCTCAACTCTGAAGCGAGGCGTCAATAGATGATCGATGAACTGGATTTGCGAACCTTCAAGCCGCATCCGCAACGCGACGCCGTGCTCGGCGAAGTGCACGCGCGCCCTTTCTCGCGCCTTGTCTCGCCATTCAGCGTGATCCACTTCGCTGTTCTTGCGCAAGGCGAGGCGGCCGCAATCGATCGCTGCCGTTTTATCGATTTCTGCCTGGAGCGCAATCTGCGGCCGCCTAAGCAATCGGCGAAACATCATCAGATTGTCATCGGGCCCGCTATGCTGCGCTGGGAGCAGCATTCGGAATTTACAACATTCACCTGGATCTGGACTAACACAAATGGTCCTGCCGCTCACCAATTCAGGAACGTTGATGATACCGTCCGATCGCTGATCCGAGCGTTGCGGCAGACGGGTCAATTGCTGGTCGCGATCAGGTTAGAAGTGGAGCAAGGCGCCGCGCCGACCAAGCGCGCCGAACAGATTTTTGACAAAAATAGCCTGGCCATGGTTGCCACAAAGGGCGGTGCAGGCGTTGTCGCCTCAGACTTCCGCGTGGACGAAAACGGCTTTACGAAAATCCTCGTCTGCGACCTCGGAATGACGTCGCACGATCTCGGAGCGCTGGTGCAACGGCTCCTGGAAATCGAGACCTACCGTCCGTTGGCGCTGCTTGGCCTGTCGGCGGCGCTTGAGCTTGCACCCTCTGTTGATCGCATCGACCGCCGTCTTGTTCAAGCGCTCGAAGAAATGCAAAGCGGTGAGGGGCTGCAATTCAACAACCATCTGCTTGCCGAGCTGACGGCGTTGGCCGCCTCCTTCGAAAGAGGTGCAACCGGTGGCCTGTTTCGCTTCGGCGCCAGTAGGGCCTATGACGAGCTGGTCCAATCGCGACTATCCATCATTGAAGGCAATGACATCTCGGGCTATCCGAGCTGGTCGTCGTTTCTGGCGCGCCGCATGGCGCCGGCGATGCGGACCTGCGCGACCGTGGAGGAGCGTCAGGCGGCTCTGTCGGTCAAGCTCGCGCGTGCCGCCGATCTGTTGCGAACCCGTGTCGACATCGAAATCGAACAACAGAATCATGACCTGTTGCAGGCGATAAATGAGCGCACGAGGCAGCAACTTCGGCTGCAGTGCACGGTCGAAGGATTGTCGGTCGCAGCGATTGGATATTACGTGGTCAGTCTGTTTAAATATCTTGCCGAGGGCGCGCACAATGTCGGATTGCGAGTAGATCCCTCGTTCCTAACCGCAGTCTTCGTCCCGATCGCCGTCGGCGTGATCTGGCTGGTGAGTTACAAGATCCGAAAGCGGCACTTCAAGCACGACGACGCGTCCTCGGTAGCTCGTAACTAATGCCCCTTGGGGAATCAGCGCGTCCGTCCTACGAAGCTCGCATAGTCGAGGTGCGACGCTGCCGCCAGAGCCTCGACGGGTTAACCTGTATATGCGCTTTAATTGATCGGGAGGGGGACGTCTCGCAACGCCACCCTTCCCTCACCACCTGGCATACACGGGTCCGTACCGCGGCGGTTCGACCGAGTGAAGGCCGGGGAACCAATATTCGGAGAGACCGCGAGCGTCAAAGAGTGGTTGCGCAGGGCGTGCTGCACCGCTGGTGCCCGGACATTCGCCAGAGCCCCGCCGGCGAACCGGTGGCACTCGATGCGGCGAACTTCGCGATGCCGAGGCGGCGAAGCTCCATGAATGGCTTGTGCCGATTCTGCATTGTCGCAAGAGATACATTGGCTGTCTTCAGTGAATCCAGGCTTCCAAGTTTGTGAGCACGCCAGATTCAGGCCCTGGAATTGTCCCCCTTGGCGCATCTGCCCGCCGGTTGATGCCAGCGTCGCCCGCACGTGGCGGCGGGCGCCTAGCAGGCTGTTGAAGAACTCAGCCGCGTTCGCAAACGAGGCCTGAATCGTCGCCATTGTGTATGTAGAAATGGCCGACGAGCCTGCCAGCAGTGCCGATCATAACCCATCCGCGACCGCAGACGGGGTCATTCTCGTCGTGCCCTTCCCATGAGAACTCCGCGCAGGGCGAATCGTCTCGCGCGCCGTAGCGGACGTCGAGGAAGCCCTTCAGCGCACCGAAGGCGACTTCACCGTCGGACTTGCCATCGAAGGTGAGATGCGCCTCTTCGGCAAGATCGAGGAAGTCGCTGTCCCAGTTGTCCATTTCGACGATGCGCCAGCGGCCGGCAAAGGCCTTTGCGAAGCCGGGCACCTTGGCCATCAGCCGGTCTCCGCTATCAGTTTGGGCAGCCGCACCAGATTGTAGGCGGCGGCAGCGAAGGTAAAAGCCCATGCTACGCGATCACGGCCACGGAAGCTGGTCTTCTCTTGCCCGGCTACCGTCTTGATCCAGCCGAATGCCTCCTCGATGCGCTTGCGGATGCGCTGGCTGACGGCATAGCCGCCGTGCCGGGTCGTTCGCCCGTCGATCGCAGAGCTGCGGCCGCTGGTGTTCTGCGCAACATGCGGCGTCACGTTCATCGAGCGCAGCTCATTGACGAAGTCTTCTGTGTCGTAGGCCTTGTCGGCGCCAAGCGTGATCGCTGTCGGCCGATCAGCACGAGGCTCGATCATGTGTAGCGCGGCCACCCGTTCGGCATGCCCGTCAGCCAGCGTCAGGCAGGTGTCGACCACCAGGCCGTGGCGGTTCTCCATCAGTCCGTGCCCGATGAAGCACAGCTTCGTCTCCTTGCCTTTGCCCTTGCGGTACAGCCTGGCGTCCGGATCGGTGGTCGAAGCATGGGTGTCGTTCGAGCGCTTCTGGCCATGGAAGTCCGCTTCGGCATTGCGCCCGCCGCCTTGCGCCGGCGGCTCGCCCGCGCCGTCCTTAGGCTTGACGCTCTTCATCGAGGCCCAAGCCTCGATCAGCGTGCCATCGACCGAGAAGTGATCGCTCGACAGAAGCTTCTTCGCCTTGGGCTGCGACAGCACCGCGGCCAGGAACTTCGCCGCAATGTCGCCTTCCAGCAGTCGGTCGCGGTTCTTCGAGAACACCGAATGGTCCCAGACCGCCTCGTCGACGCCGATTCCGACGAACCAACGGAACAGCAGGTCGTATTCCAACCGCTCCATCAGAAGCCGCTCCGAGCGGATCGAGTAAAACGCCTGCAACAGCATCGCCCGCAGCAGCTTCTCCGGCGGGATCGACGGCCGCCCAATCGGCGAATAGAGCGCGGCAAACTCGCGCTCCAGCGCCGACAGCGCCTCGTTCACAATCGTCCGGGTCGCTCGCAGCGGATGATCACGCCGCACCCGCGCCTCCAGGTCAACGTAGCTGAACAGCTCGCCCGTTCGATTGTCCCCGCCGCGCACGCACCATCTCCGAATCTCGTCGGAGCCAATGAATCACGGTCGCCGGTCGACGGCGAGTGCCTTTTTCAACAGCCTGCTAGCAGTCTGCTGAAATATCTACGCCAAAGATAGACTGCCAATCCACCTTGGCGAAACGGTTCGATGCGCGAGAACGACGTGTTCATGGAGCAGCTGTTCACGATGAAGCGGTTGGAGGATTTCGTTCCAAAGCCGTGCCAGTCGCGGTCGCCCCTGATGGCGACGCTCGAATGCTACGAGCCTTCGCTCGTCGCTTGGAGCATCCTTTCGCGCACAGCGAATGTTTTGATGACTGTCGACGACGAGGACGCAATCAGCGTGATGAAACGTCTGGCAAATCCGAGGGCTAGCTATCGCTGTAGTTGCAGGCGAAAGTGGTGGTGTTGGCCTCGCAGCCTCGGAGCCGTACTGCAGGCTGCTTCTGACCCGACCTTGGTGGCGAGATTGGTCTTAGACCCAATTGACGGGTCTTTCTGATCAACACTGAGGGCGCGACATATCGTCTCGTGTACAAACAGCTCGTCAGTGCGACGCCAGCGCAAGTGACCGCAAGAATATTAAACCGGCCAAGAAAGTCGGCCCAATTTCCCGAGCTCGTGCGGCGCGCGGCGCCAAGCTCTCCAGTAACAACGATGCGACAATCGGCGGCGTGACGTTATCGGTACGGCTGGCCAGCGTCTTCGACCGGATAACGACGCTGTGGCCTTGTCCGCACTCTTCGAAAAAACCACAAGCCCTCAACGCAACGCCGGTGAACTTACCCAGACAACTGGTCTCCACCAGGCCGTGATCCTAACCGCCGGTTCTGCACGACCAGTGTTGATTGTCGCTCGCAACCGAGACTAACCTGGAATCTGCACCGGCAGTGCGGAATAACCGTGCACAAAATTAGATTCAACTCGCTCCGGTTCCCCCACCACCTTTACCTCCAGAGATCGTTTCAGCATCTCCTCCCACAGGATTTTCAGCTGCAGCTCTGCGAGATGCCTACCCACGCAACGATGAATCCCAAATCCAAATGAGAGATGTTGTCGTACATTGTCTCGATCAATGATGAAGCTGTTGGGGTTCGCAATGACTTCGTCGTCTCGGTTGCCAGAGATATACCACATCACAACTTTATCGCCTCGCCTGATTTGCTTGTGGCCTATCGTCAAATCGTCCACAGCCGTCCGGCGCATGTGCGCGATAGGCGTTTGGTATCGTATAATCTCGGATACCGCCCCGGGCAGTAGCGAAGCGTCATCTCGGAGTTTTCGCAGTTCGGACGGATTTTGGCTCATGAACAAGACGCCACCGGTGATTGAGTTGCGCGTTGTATCGTTGCCTCCAACAATCAGCAGAATGAGGTTGCCCAGGAACTCGCGCGGTTCCATGTTTCGCGTCGCCGGCGAATGCGCCATCATCGAGATCAGGTCAGCGCGCGGTTCGCAATTGACCCGTTCGCTCCAAAGCCGTGTGAAATAGTCCAGGCACTCCGACAGCACCACCTTTCGCTTTTCCCAGCTGTCGATCTGGTCGCCCATTTGCGGCGTCAAGGCAGCTACGTCCGACCAGTAGGTCAGCAACCGTCGATCCTGAAATGGAAAATCGAACAGCGTGGCCAGCATTTGGGTCGTCAACTCGATCGAGACCCTGTCGACCCAGTTGAAGGTATCATTGCGCGGCAAACCGTCCAAGATCTTCTGAACCCGCGAGCGAATCAAGCCTTCAAGATTCGCCAGATTCTCCGATGCCGCTATCGGACTGATAGTCTTACGCTGCTGAGCATGGACAGGAGGACTCATTTTGATGAAACTGGGGGTCCAATACTCCTCCGGCGGGTCGACAATTGTGACGCTTCGCTCTGATGAGAATATTGTGTGATTTGAGTCCACGGCTATGATGTCGCGGTATTTTGTTATCGACCAATATGGTCCGTATGGGCTGTCTCCGCAATAATGGACGGGATCTTCCCTTCGCAGGCGCTCGAAACAAGGCCAAACGGTATCATCCTTAAAGCGCTTGGGCTCGCTTACATCAAGGCGGCTCAGCGGGGTATCAGCCTTCTCGCAGGCGTTCTCTGCCGATAATGCTATCATGGTTGTCTCGCGGACATTGGCCAGCAATTGTGCTTGCTCAGCTGAGTGCGCTCTAGAGTTCGCTGGAAAACTCGGTCGAAACACAACGAGCTTGGGTGGTGCACTAACAATGTGTGACGCATGTCCATGGCTCGGGTTCGCGGGAGCTCTGAAATCTGAAATCATGTTACGGCGAAGTTGGGTCGACCTTGGCTCGACCCCCGTCGACGCAGAATAACGGCAAAGCGGGCGAAGCTCCCCTATCGGACTTGGGAGGTGTACGAACGCCTGATTTTGTGGTAGTCAATTCAGGACGCAAGCACTTGCAGCTATGGCACGCAGCCGCTTATCCTCATTCTCTCGGGCGGGCACGCCCTTTGCAGCGAAGGTGGCGCCGACAGCTGGGCGGCTCTGGAGCCGATCGTGAACACGGCAAAGCTCCATGAGCTCGACCCGCAGGTCTACCTGACTGACGTGCTGGACCGCATCGCCTCCGGGGCAACCGAGAGCCATCAGCTGCACGAGCTGCTCGCCTGGAACTGGAAGGCGGCCCGCCAGCGCGCTGCGCAGGCCGCTGCGTGAGCCCACGTCGCCATAAAGCATCGTCGATGACCGCCGCCGCGATGCCGATTGCGTTGCTCGAACGATGGCTGCGGGCTCGCGTCGATCAGCATCCTGCGGCCACAAGTCTTCCCATGCTCGACGGTCACGTCGCCGCGATCGTGGCCGGACCGATGTCATGAGCCCGCTCGACTGGATCTGGCCGCTGCTCCATTGATGCCGATGCTTTCAACTACGGCGGCACCCCGGAGTTTGCCGCGATCTCCGCCGTTGCGCTGCGCCATAACCAGATCGGCCAAATCCTTTCGACCACGCATCGCCTGTTCGAGCCGATGCACCGCCGCAAAGCCAATCGCGACGTCGATTCGCGTCCTTGGTGTCAGGAGGTTTATGCCGTGATGCGATTCAAACTATCGGCGTGGGCGCCATTGCTGGACGCAGCAACGTAAATCACGGCCTGCTTCTGCCTATTCTGCTGCACCGTGCCGACGATCAGGGACAGTCGCTGCTCGGAGCACCACAAAGCGGCCGCGAGACGCGGCGCGCCTACGCCGATATTCCGCCGCCCGTCGAGGCCATCCGCCAGTACTAGTGGTTCTGCACAGTGAGTTTGACCGGTTGCGACCGCCGGTCAGATTAGCTCGGGCAGGAGTTTCGGATCAACGAGAACCTCGATGCTGCGAGGAGTCCTTGGCTGCCTTGTGATGAGGCCGGCTCCTTCCAGCATCAGCAGCATCTGGTGAACTGAGGGTGGGCTGACGCGGAAATATTCCTGCATGTCGGTTTCGGCCGGGGGTCTGCGGTGCAGCCGCGTATAGCGGTCGATAAAGGCGAGGTACTGCCCCTGCTTGGTCGTGAAGGGTTCTGCCGAAGGACTCACGCCGGCCATCCGATTCCGTTGTTTGTGCGTGCCTCGAACACGGAGGCACGCCATGAATGTACGCTCTCGGGTCGACCTCGGCCAAATCGAGCGCACGGAACTCAGGGCACTGCTCAACGGCGGCAAGCCTGTCTCGCGCAAGCTCAAGCGAGCGCAGATTTTGCTAGCCGCCGATGCCGGCGCCAGCGACGAGGAGATCGCAAGGAGCGTCCGGGTGGGCGGCTCGACCGTGTACCGGACCAAGCGACGCTTCGTGGAAGGTAATCTGGAGCGGGCGCTGAGCGAAGAGCCGCATCCCGGAGCGGAGCGCAAATTTACGAGCAAGGAAGAAGCCTTGCTGGTGGCGACAGCCTGTACCAGCCCACCCCAGGGCCGCGCCCGCTGGACGCTTGAGCTGCTGGCAGGCGCGATGGTCAAGCTCACCGAGCACAAGAGCCTGACGCACGAGACGTTCGGCGGCGCCTGGCCGAAAATGACCTCAAGCCCTGGCGCAAGGACATGTGGTGCATTCCGAAGGTCGATGGCGAATACGTCGCCCGCATGGAAGACGTGCTCGAGCTCTATGCCGAAGCGCCCGATGCCAAGCGGCCGTTCGTGTGCTTCGACGAAAGCCCGGTGCAACTCATCGGCGAGGCGCGTCAGTCTGGTGCATCTCGCGAGTGATCGACCTGATCTGCGAGCGGCACATTGAGCAGGCGCGCAGCTGCACGCATCTACAACTCACCTCCTTAGGCGATTCACGCGATCGTGAGCGGCAACCGAGTCATGAGGCTCATCTAGAGTCAGTGGTTGTATTGCTAGCGCCGCGAAGCCGTTGGCTTGTTCGCGCGGAGACTGAAGGCGTTGACGAGGAGACTAAGAAGGTTCGACATATCCTTCGCACAGAATCTTCAGTCAGCCTGGACAACGCGTTCTCGAGGATGTGGGGCGAATGTTAACCAGACAGACCGCGTCCACGGTGCCCATCTACGGGGCATGCAAGCCAATGTGCCGCGGGTTCGAATTCAATATTCTCCGCCTCGCTCTGGCGAGATTGAGTTGGTTTCCCTATGTTCAAGCAATGCTCGCACCAGTTTTCGTGCTTGCGAGTCCGATCTCGAGATCGGTCCGCGGTCATCTGGACCACGCCGACAGGCAGCTTTGCTGGTTCGGCTCGGAAAGATAGTGCCGCATCCGATGCTGACCGCTGTTGTCCACGACCGGACCCTTGGAATTTGTCGGTCAGCGGGCACCATCCGTATTCTCACGCGCCTCCTACTGGTGCAGCGCGGCTCGCTGATGCACATCGCAAGACGATCTTCTGGCGGCACGAAGGTCGCGATGCGTGCCCGAAATCCGACGCCGACGCGGCTTGTCGGGTTACATACATGGGACCTTACTGGGCGTGTGGATGTTTTTCAAAGCTTTGTCATGTGCTTAGTGCGCACGGACAGCCTGGCACGGTGATTGCTAAAGGTGAACCGACAAGGTCGCGCAACGAGTAACTTTGAAGAGAATTACATGCAGCAGCTATGCTTGGCGTCCCCCGCTCCTTCGCTCAAAGTCGAGAACTGGCTGCGTGGCGCGCCCCTCACGAACTTCCAGCCAGGGAAAGTGTACATCGTCGAATTTTGGTCAACTTCGTGCGGTCCATGTGTGCGGGCGATCCCTCATCTGATAGAGCTGCAGTCAGAATACAAAGACGAAGGACTTGAGGTCGTCGGAATCGCAGCTAGTGAAGAAGCACCAACGCCGGATCAGGCTCGCACCAAGTTGGACGCCTGGTTGACTGAAAAAGTCTCAAATCTGAACTATCGAATCGGGTTCGACAGTACGGGCGAAATGAACAAGCTTTGGATGGATGCCAGCTCCTCTCTCGGGGTTCCGACATTGTTCATCGTCGACCGCGACGGCCACATTGCCTTTATCGGTCATCCGATCGACATCGACGCCGTCTTGCCGAAAATTTTCAACGACACTTGGCGCGGCAGCGATGAGGCTAAAGCCACTGATGCGGAACGGATCGCGGCAGACCATAGCGCGCGCACTCCCGATCCTCGAGACGATTCAACCGGCAATGGAAGCAAAGGATTGGCCGGCAGCGCTCTCAGCGGTTG
Organism: Bradyrhizobium sp. S3.7.6; assembly: GCF_054061875.1. Lineage (NCBI taxonomy): Bacteria > Pseudomonadati > Pseudomonadota > Alphaproteobacteria > Hyphomicrobiales > Nitrobacteraceae > Bradyrhizobium > Bradyrhizobium sp. S3.7.6. Next base: position 154,996 of record NZ_JBSSEQ010000003.1, read on the forward strand.
AGAAGGGCATTGCCGCCATGCCGGACACTCTCATCTTCCGGCAGATTCATGCGGATCTGTTGCTTCACAAAATGCGCGACACGGCGACCGGTTTCCAGGTTTTACACCAAATGGTTCGAGACGCGATTAAGAAACAGTCAGAGGCTGAGCGTGGGCTGATTTTCGTCATGGAACAACTGTTTGATCGGGAGAACGATAAGGCCCACCTTCCGCGTGCGGAACGCTTTGCGATCGGCAAGGATGTGTTGGAACATATCCTCAATCCTGGGCAAGCCAGCGGTGGCGTCAATTTCTATTCTCATGGGGCGCTCGCTCAGTATTACTACGAGAAGGGTGACAAGCAACGCGCGATCGAGCTGATAGAGCGGGAAATGACACGACTAGCCAATCCGAAAGTGCCGGACGCTATGAAGAAGTATTATATGCCGCAGTTGCTCCAAACCTTGGCCACCTACAGGGGCGAGTAGGTTTGTTGCAGCGCTTCTTGTTCGATTTCGCAGGAAGAGTCGGCTGGAGCTCCCAAAGTGCAGCCGCAGGAGCAGACATGAAGGGGGATGTTAGTCGAAAATGCACGATCGGGGCTATGTAAGCGCCTTCGAAGCGCTCGCGACCAGCAGAATCATTCAGGGCGATTGCGACACGCGGGTCACAAGGAAGACCTAGCCCACAACTAGCGATGCGACGCCCTGCGGCCCGTCTTTGCTGGGTGTCTGGTTACTGCTTGGTCGTCCGTGAGCAAGCTTCTAAGCGACTGAGCGGGAGTCGTGTTTTCGGATGCGGAGGCATTGAGATTGCAGGGATTGGGAGGTTGAGGCCACCAAACCCTGCATTTTTGTTGGTAGATTGAACAAAGCCCCTAGCGCGGCAATTGAGGAAGGATCGCACTAATGCCGCGGCACAGAGGTTTTGACTCTTTGGAAGTGGCGGGATAGGCGCGACCCATTTGGCGCGGGTTGTCTGTTGTGAACGTCCAATTGATGCTTGAGCGGGCGGCATTGCGCCCTCGCTCCCAGGCTGTGATTTCGCGGCGCAGTCGTTTGGGATTGTCGATCCTGCGATCCAGGCACTGACCGCGCAGGACGCCGATCTCGATCTCGACCATGTTGAGCCAGCTTGCGTGCTTGGGTGTAGTGGAACTCGAGCCGTAGTCTGATACAGGGCGCCGGCCGAGTGGGTCGATAAATTATCCTGCAGTTGGCGACTCTGGATGACGACGGCTTTGCCACTTGCCACGTGAAGTCCAATAAACAGCGCGGCCACAATCGGCACTGGCAGCGCCCAAGCTGCGAAGGGTCACAAGGAAACGTAATTCACCGCGGCAAGCTCACGCCTGCGTTCGGTAAGTCCTTATTGAACGCCCTTTCGCCCTTTCTAGCGGCCAACCAGCCTATCCGCTTGCCGAGGCGGAGCACGGCCCGACGCATGTCATTCGACGTGGGACGTAGTTGCGGGGTACCTCGGGTTTACCAGCCCAGCAAGACAGGTCGCCGGTAGCTCTGCCGAGATTCAGGAAGTGGTCTGGCGATTTACGTGGAAGATCCGATCGCCCCAATGCACGGGTCTTTTTGATCAACACCGAGGGCGCGACATATACTCGTGTACGAACAGCTCGTCAGTGCGACGCCAGCGCAAGTGAGCGCGAAGAATACTAAATCGGCCAAGAACAGGTCAACGGATGGGGCGAGCTCGTGAGCCTTTCGTAAGCCGTCCGATCCGTACGCCCTGGGAGACTGGCCAGGTACAGATGTTTCATCGCTGCGCAGAGGCTGGCCCTGCGCGCAGCGTTCATGTCCCTTCGAGCTGGGCGCGCGGATCAGCTCACTCAGAATGAGGGGTTTGAGATGCGCCGGTGCTCTCCGATTTGGCGGGCGGACTCAAATCCGGCATCACCAAATCCATCGCGAGTCAACAGGGTGCCGGCACATCGACGCTCACGCAAATGTCGAAGACGAATCCGGGATACAGCGGCTTGGCGCGCGTTGCCGCCGAGGATCTAACCGCGATCTCCCCGCTGCACTACGTTTCGCACGATGACTAGCTAAGCCGCGTAACGGCAACTTGAGGCGTGGGCCGATTTCTGCAAAGCCGGCCTTCAAGTACAATGCTGAGCAGGGACTACGGCTCCATATGGGCTGCCTCGGCGCCCCCACCTCAAGCTGGCCCCAGCCCTTTAGCGTACCCAGGCCCACCGCAGCCTCAATGAGACGCATCGCGACCCCAATCGAGCGCTGCTCCGGCACCACGTAGAGTTCGGTGATAATGCCGTAGGTTCCGCCCGCAAAAAGGGCGGCGCTTTCCGACAACATAATGAGGCCGACCGGGCGTCCCTCCGTGAATGCCAGAAACCCATAGATGCGCTCTTTCATGGCCAGTAGGTCGACAACAAGCTGGGTATTTAGTCCGCCCTGCTTTTGTCCGCCCTCAAGTTCGGCAAGCAGAGCAGCAACCATGTGGGTCACCGTTGTGGCGTCATCGACAGAGACTTCACGCGTGGTCACCATGTCATAACCTCTTCCAAGTTGAACCAACATACGACCTCGTCCGGCGGCGCATCGGCGCAGGGGCTGCCGTAGCACCCGATTCGAACAGATATGCCGCACGGTTGACGGTCAGATGACGCCTCAGGTCACACTGAGGTGATAGCGTCTTCGTGTCGCTCCCAGCCACAAATATCTCAGAAAATCGAAAGATAACTTGTCGAACATTGTAATAGTCGCACGGAGCGCTCTCGAAATTTGGACCTGCGTATCGCCCCACATCGTGTTCAAACTCGTACGTTGCAGCAGTGCGGCTGACCGCTTGCGAACACGGATTTGGACCTACTTTCCCCATTTTACAGCAGCTCGAGCGGCAGGCCGACCAGCGATGTTTCCGGTCCAATTCCAAGCAATGACGTTCAGCGGCCCCATTGCGATGGCTGCGCGCGAGCATCATGAGCGTCGCTGACCAGCATTGCCCGAAATCAATGCTCTCAGAAACCCGTCCAACGCGCGAGTCCAAGACAAACTGTTTTTCTTATGTTCAGACAATCGGTTTTTTCTAATTTCTCGTCTGACGCGCCATTTGTTGCCGCGACGTAGAACATCTCGGACATCCGATGACGGGTGCGATTTGGTCGTTCAGCTCGCGATTGAGGCCAGCTTCTCTCGTGTTCTTCGAATCGAATATGCCCCCTGACAAAGCCGGGTTCTCGGCGAGCCATCGCATTTCGGTTCAATGCTTTCCGAGAGTATTTGTCAGGCCGTATCGTGCGAGATCGTCTCCATCATTCCCTTCGAATCTGCTGTTGGAAGACTGTTCTAATGCTTGCGGACACGGGTTACAGCGTAAGACGGTCTCGGCCAGCAGAAGAAAGCTTAGGTTACCGATGACGCGGCGGGCTACTGCCATTCCAGAACACGTACTGCTGCACGATGGAGGTGCCGGGCTATGCGCGCCTAGCACTCCTGCCAGCGCGCAAACGGCAAAGAATGAGGCAGACGTCCGAAAATAACCTACTACGTCGGTTTGCGGTTCGTAGCCTTCCTGAGGTGCGATTCGCCTCCATCACTGCGCCGGCTAGCATGAACGAAGGCTTAGTTGATTCGGGATTACTCCATTCTGCGGCCGCCGTGACATTTCCATATCAATGCGTATCGGCATTCCTCTGCAGCTGCGCCGTCGGAACGATGTGAACGACGTGATGGCCTTTGTCGAGCGGCTACCGTAGGAAGGCGGGCATCATCGCGGCGGTATGTGCCTTTGCGTCGTGAAACAGAATGATGCCCTTCCCCTCAGCGTTGAATCGGCTGATGATGAGCTTCAACTCCTGGCCTGGGGTCTTTCCTCCCAGTCGCTGGCCCACAGGTCCGCTCCAAACACGACGATGCCCCGATCCTGGAGCAGATCGAGCGTCTTAGGCGTCGAGGCGAAACTGCGGAAGCGGAGGAACGGCGTCGAGGGCGCAATTGTCGATATGCCATGGAGCGCCATTTCGTCAGCCGCGATCCCGCGGTCGATGTCCTCTTTCGCCTTCTTGAAGCTGATCTTCGACGCCATCGAATGCGACCATCCGTGGTGCGCGATGGTGTGGCCTTGCGCGGCCAGCCGCCGCGCGAGCTCGGGAATTGGGCCGACGACTTGCCGACCAGGAAGAATGTGGCCCGGACGCACTCCTGCGCGCGGCGCTGTCAGACTTTTTCCGTGTGCGGCGGCCGGGGCCCATCGTCGAAGGTCAGTACAATTTCGCGCTCGGCCAAGGGGGCGGTCTGAGGAAAAACTCTTTGGTCCGACCCGCGAACGTCTCCCCCTCCGCGGCCAACTCAACCGGACGTGGCCGGATTTGCGCCGCTTGATGCCTGAATCATCTTCGCCAGGCCGAGATGAGCTTTAGCATCTCACTTCAGCAAGGAGGTCGCCTCCCGCCTCTGCGGCGCGTTAGCTCCTACCATCTAATTGCGCGTGGCGTCGTGCTCGATTTAAGTGCTCTTCGCAAACATTAACTCGTGCGAACAGGCGATAGGACCGGTGCATTATGTGAATTTGCCGCACACTGCTAGGCAACCTTCGTGGACGGGTGCTTCGTCGCCTTGACGCGCGTTACACTGCATCGACCATCGACGCTGACGGACGCGTCACCATCGATTGTGGCACGATGGACGACGCGATGCTGGTCACCGTAATCGTTGACCGCATAATGCTGCGTTGCGCGGTTATCCCAAATCGCGACATCGCCGTCTTTCCAGCTCCAGCGTACGGTATTCTCGGGCGCCGTGATATGGGACTGGAATAGATCAAACAGCTTCTGGCCGTCGCGTTTTGGGATATCGATAAACCTTTGCACCAGATCGCCGAGAACCAGCGCGCGCTCGCCGGTCTCGGGATGTACACGGACCACCGGATGCTGGGTCTCATAGATCGTTTTGGTAAAGACCTCATCAAAATGTTTCTGGTCGATTTCGCGAACACGGCAGGTCCCGGCGTAGTCGAAGGCGTTGCTGTGAACGGTCCAGAGTTCGTCGGCAAGCCGTTGGAGCGGTCGTGGCAGATGCAGATAGGCGGACACAGCGTTCGACCAAATCGTATCGCCACCGGATGCTGGGATCACAACGGCTCGCAAAACCGCAAGTTTGGGATAGGCCGCGAGAAACGTTCCATCGGCGTGCCATACATCAGCCCGACTACCTCCGCGCGCGGAATCAAGCTCGATGATCGAGGTCGTTCCATTGATGGTACCGAGCGTCGGATGCGGCACCAGCCTTCCCAAACAAGCGGCAAAGCGCTCCTGCTCCGCGTCATCAAGATGCCCCTGATCGCGGAGAAAGATCACCTTGTGTTCGAGCAGCAAGCTGTTGATCGCAGCGACGGTTTGGCTCGGTAGATCACCCGAGAGCTTGACATTTCCGATTTCAATACCGATGCGCGCTGCGCGCTTGACGACGTCGGTCGGTGGAATGACACTATCAGTCGAAGCCGTTTCTCTCATTGCGAACTTCTCCAAGCGTTGCGGATTCTTCAAACGGACGAGGGCGCATGTCACTCGGTTTCGAAGGCGACCCACATCGCGCTACGGTACTCTCGAGCAAGCACCATGCCAGTCGGAAAACGAAGCTGTGAAGGTCCGTCAGCTAGCTGATCGGATGATAATTCGAAATGCTGCCCCCTCCTCTTTCCAACCCGAACCCGTGAAAAACCGGACGTAAGCATTTGAGGCGAGCCCTGGGTCGGCGGGGAAAAGCATAGGGCGCATAATCGACAGGAATTGTACCGCTCGGCACTCGAAGAGAAAGGCCGTACGGTCCTCGTGCAACGTCGGGCAGCCAGCCGTGCGTGCCGTTCTCGTCCAGTATGCGCCTTCCAATCAACTGTTTGCGGCAATCGGCCAAGTCTCGAGCCGCGTCGGCGAACGAGCCATCACCGGCTCCCAAGGTGTCCGGGGCCTGCCCCGGCCGTGATCACGGCCGGAACATCATCCGCTCGAAATGGAAGAGGAATAGATGGTTTTGGAAGAGCTCCAAACGACCGAATTACGGTTTCATCTAGGCGAAAGCCATTGATCCGCGGCACTGGGGTCGCGATGTTCTCGATGCAGCGACGTCCGAGCACGGTAAGGCAGATGTCCTGCGCGGTCCCGCTGGAGTTGTCAAAGAAGCCAAAGATATGTCCACTACCAGCCTTTACGGGTGTTTCAATGTTGTCAAAGTAATTACCCTCGATCAGTGCCTGCACAGATGATCCAGCATCCACCGCATGGAAGAATCCGCCGCTCTGTTGCGCATTCGTGTTGTGGAAGTAGTTGTTAACGAGATGAACAATGGTCTGGGCCCCGTCGATGTGCGGCGCCCGCCCCGAGATCTCATGGAAATAGTTATTTGCGATGGTGATCGTCTGCGGGACACCAAGAAACAGGAGATTCCAATAGTGCTCCCCGTTGCAATAGGAGGAATAGGTATCGCTACCATCGAAGTCGTTCCAGGAAATCGCGATATTCGTCGTAGGGCCAAAGCCGCCGGCAATCATCTGTCGCCCGATATTATGAAATCGGTTGTGATCGATCCAAACCAGGTCGGCTCGTGCAATTGCAATAGCATCGCCCGCAAATATCACCCCTTGATTGACATCACTGATTGTCAGGTTGCGAATGACGACGTTGCTGACCCCATTCAGGCGCAGTCCCTTCCCTTTGATTGTAGCGTTCGGGCCAACGCCGATCACTGTTTTGTTTGAGCCAATTTCCAGCGGGCGCTTGCCGGCCCTGTCGAAGCCGACCAACGTCTTCTCCTTGCCATCGCAATGCGCGTCGTTGCCATCCATAAGGAGAAGGGACTCACGCTTGTAAGGCGCCGAACAAGTGCGGCCGTATTGGCATCCCTGCCCCTCGCCTCGCCCTTCCGTACCGGTAAAGTCTATGGTTCCGATTACCTGGATCTCGCGCGGACTATTGTCATTGCACTGCCCGAAGCTGTACGAACGACATAACTCATGATTCAGAGCTTCGGTTGATCTGACCTGAACTATCTCGCCTCCAAGGCCGCCCGTCGCTGCAGACCCAAAGCCCTTGAGGGCTTCCGATCGCGCATTGTTCGATCCGAGCACGGAAGAGATGCCGAGGGCGACAGCAAGTCCGCCGAGCACGCGCAACGAACGCTTGATGTGCTCCATCGTGGCTTTCATAGACATATGCTCTCTCTGCTACCCGGAGATCCATGCGAGAAACTGAACTATCGAACTGAAATGCTGAACTGGAATGGGCCATCAGCATGGGGCGTTAACGCCATCACATCGGCCTCAATAAGGCAGCAACGGAATATTGGAACCGTGCTAAACAACAGCCGAAGTGTGCAGCCGCAGGCGGACCAGCTGCGACGGATCTGGGTAGCCATTGAACCACTCACGGCCGATGAAAGCAGCGGTCGATGCTTCGAGAGCTTGGTCAGAATGAAAGCAAGATGCTATCCCACGGCTGGCCGTAACGGGCACGGCTCGAAGACGACGGCTGGAACAGCTTGCAAGCGCTCTCGTCGATCCCCCTTTGACACATCATCAGTTAGCTGCCCTCAGCGCGAGCGCGCGCGGAGGAATGAAACGACACAGATTGGCTCTTTCTGTGATCCAGCATGAGGCGCACCCCAGTTCAAATCAGGGGTCGTCCGGCTGTCGGCCGGGCTGCCGGAGCTTCGTCCATGTACACGCCGCCTGCCTTCCGAGCCGTCGACATCGCCGACCTTCATCGGAAAGGGCGCGAGGCACGGTTAGCCACGGGGTCACCGCTACTCACGAAGGGCGTGTTGGAGCGATGCTGCCCGTAGTACTCGACGAGCAAAGGCTCCTGGGCACCATTTGTGCGCGCCTGGCGCGTTCGAATCTGCAGGGGAAGCTGACGCCGACTGGCGAGGCCATGGCGACTTTCGCTGGGTTCTTCGATGGCACGCGGAAGATGAGCCAGAATTACAATACGGCGGATCGCGACGGCGTCATCGAGGGCTTATCCAACAGCGACCCTGACGAAGGCGTCGTGGGGCTCACCTCATTCCGAAGGATGACGAACCCGAACGGCTTGTTGTAAACGAACCCGGCGCCACGTGGATTTTCTCGACTTCCTCGACTGCCCTCCGTCTGCACAACGACGTGCTGCGCCGGTGGGTTTCTGCTTGCGTCAGGTGCCTTACGCAGCACAGAAGAGTGCATGATGCCATCGAACGCGCGCCGTCTATCGCGAGCGGCAGCCGTGGCGCCCAGGCTACGAGGCCAACTCCGGAGAAGAAAAACGATGTACCAGTGGCAGCCCATGGGATGGTTCGCATGCGCATCTCGAACACTGCGTCTGCAGGATTCGTTCTGATTGCGCTTGATGGCTTGCAATTCTCTAGAGGTTTGCAAAGAGCCAGCGAAGCGTCTGGAATCTGACATTGTGGTCGGATTGCAGAGTTTCTGGCAGTTCGCGATAATCTGCGGTCGCGCCAACACTCCCGACGGGCAGCATGAAACGCGAATATCTCTGTTATCAACGTCGCGCAGCTTACTTCTGTCAAGATGATCGGAGCTCCCGGAGCCCCCCTGCTCGACAACGCACTCGACCTAAGACGCTCCAGTGACTTGTTCCGCCCGATCCACGCCCTCCGGCGCAACGGGCATGCTGAACTGAAAGACGGCTCCGCGAGGATCATTGGCGCCGGCCCACATTCGGCCCCCGTGCGCCTCAATAATAGAATGGCAAATGGCCAGACCCATGCCCATGCCTTCGGATTTCGTGGTGTAAAACGCCTCGAACACGCGGTCTGCGCTGTTTGGATCGAGTCCTGGACCCGTATCCTGAAAAGAGACCAATACATTATTCGAGCCATCAGTCCGCGTAGCGATCAGTAGTTCGCGCTCGCCTTCGTTGATCTCGCTCATTGCCTCGATGGCGTTCGTGATTAGATTGAGAATCACCTGCCGTACCTGAACGCGATCTGCTCGAACGAGCGGCAACGCCTCAGGCCGTCGGGTTCGCACCCACACATCATGTTTTGCGAGTTCTGCGCCAACTAGGGACAGCACCTCTAAGATCACTTCGTCAATTGCAAGAAGCTCCGTTTGTATCGGAGCCTTGTTCATAAGAGCGCGGATCCGGCGGATCACGTCGCCAGCGCGCATGCTGTCACGGACAATTAAACCGAAGGTCCGCCGAATTTCTTCCAGATTTGGCGGTTGAGCAGCGAGCCAATTTAGCCCTGCCCCCGCATTGCTGCTGATCGCCGCAATCGGCTGGTTGACCTCATGGGCGATCGAGGCGGCCAGCTGTCCCATTGTCGTGACCCGATTGGCGTGTGCAAGACCCATCAGAGTTTCGCGATAACGTCGTTCGCTTTCACGGGCTTCCGCTTCCACTCTCTTTCGCTCTGTCAGATCGAGGACGAAGCCAACACCGTGGTCCTGTCGCTCATCGAATACGGCGAGGCCAATTAGCACCGGCACGCGGCTGCCATCCTTCCGAATATACTCTTTCTCGAACTGCTGAACAGCTCCGGTCCTTTTTGCTTCTGTCCGAGCATCCATTGTGCGCTCGTGCCATTCTGGAGGCGTCAGGTCGAGACCGTTCACTCGCCCTGCGAGAAGATCTCCTTGGTCGTATCCAACCATCGTGAGGAAGGCTTGATTTGCCTCGATGATCTCGCCCCCTTTGCGGATGATAAAGATTCCGATGACGTTAGCGTCGAGTAAACGCCGGATTTTCGCCTCCCGTTGCTGCACTTCGCTGTACAACCGGCTGTTTTCCAGCGCTGTTGCAGCTTGGGAGGCAAGCATTTTCAGCACCGAGTTGCGGGTAGCCGAGAATACGCGCGGGGCGAGATTATTCTCCAGATACAGTACGCCGATCAGCTTGCCTTGCGTGATCAGTGGCAGGCAAAGAATAGAACGCGATTTGCGCTCGCGGATATACGGGTCTTCCGCAAATGAAGGCTGGGCGGCAGCATCTTCGAGAATGACGTTTTCGCGGACACGTAGGACGAAATGCAGCACGGACTCGGGAAGAGCCATCGGAGTCACGGGCTGTTCCTCCACCTTTACAAGCAGCGCATCCGCTACTGTTGTGGCTTCCGCCTCGATCCGTGGCTCGCCTCCATCCAGCAGAATCAACAAACCTCGCTCGGCGCCAGCCTGCTCAATGGCAGTCCGCATAAGCGTGTCGATTAGTTTCTGAAGCACAATCTCGCCGGAAATCGCCTGCGACACTTTTGTCACGGTCGCCAGTTCAAGATGCTCAACCGGAGCTCCGATCCTCATGCCATTCACGGCAAGAGTGGTCTCCTCATGGTTGAGATGGGGATTCAGCTCGTCGAGTTGACGCACCTTACCATCTGCTCCCCAACGAAGGTAGCCATGACGGGCGTCCTGCAGGTAAACCCGGGAGATCCTGTCAAAACCGCGCGCTGCATAAAAGCGCGCTGCAAGTTCACAAGCGACCCCCTCGTGATGGGCGAAACCGTTATGCCTTGCGGTCTGGATTGAGTGTTCGTACAGTCGCATTGCGTCTGCATCCCGGCATTCCAGCCTCGCAATTTCAGCCCCCACCAAGGATGCCCGATTGTCAAAGTTTTCGGGGCAATTTCTGGCCCATATCTGCAGCTGTCTGTGATGGGCATCAATCATTTCTCGATGTTGCTGTTGTTCGCTTTCACACAGCCTGTCACAGTAACACGAGTGAGACAGCGCGCCATAGAAGTGAAACTCCGCGATCAAGAACTCTGTCGGGATGGTCCACAATCCGGGCTCTGCCTTCGAGCGAGCACCAATAGCTGCAGGATAATCGCCGGCCAGAAACCGCGCCTGAAGTTTGCGGATCCAGTAGACGGTTTCGCTCGGTGACAGCTCCGGACTGCGTTCAAATGATCGCTCGATGTCCAGCTCGTCAAATTGCTGATCATCGAAGGTGCCGAATGAGCGCGTGAGGCCGCGCATGGTTCTAATAATTGCGAGCTGTGCAGTCATGGCATCAGCAGCAAACTTGACCTTTCTGTTCCGTATCGTAGCAAGGCTTTTCTCTATCTCGTTCTGCACCTCTTTCAGGGGGTCTCCTGCCATCATCATATTCGCGGTTAGATGAACCAAGCTGTACGCCTCATAGATAAAATCGCCGATCCTGTTTGCAGCTTCGAGCGCTCGCCGGATCAACACTCGCCCGTCCCTTAGGGGCTTCGTCCACGGGATTACGTTGCCTCCGATCGCCAAATAGACCGGAGCCCGAAAACGAGAGAACTCACCGCGATCAACCAGATCGCACGCAAGATGACCAAATTTATCAGCCGCTTGGTAGTCACCGAAGCGGCCGGCCGAGATTCGGCCCAGCCATGCGTAGTGGGTGCAAGAAGCATCAGTGTTGCCGTATTCGAGGCTGATGCTGACGGCTCTGCAGATGACCAGAGCGGATAAATTCACGTCCGTGAAACCTGCGGGCGGAAGAATCCGCGTCAAGACGGAAAGCGTGGCAAGCGTGGTCTGATCTGTCATTTCAGGCAAACCAGCAAGCTCCTCGATCGCGTCCGGCAGTTGTGACCACATCCGCTGATATTCGGCTAGTGTTTCCTGGTCCGTCGGATGCCGCGACCACTCGATCCCGACATCGCGAAGATACTCGAGGCCTATGAGCACCGCTCGGCCGTGCTGACCAAGCGTCACGTAAAGATCGACCCGCAAACATGCGACCGTCGCTCGTTCGGGCGCGTTCAAAGCGCGCTTCGACAGCGCGGACAGGAGGCACTCCGCAATCTCCAGCCGGCCTACCAAGAATTCACATTCGGCCCGACTGGTTTCCAGTGCGAATGCGAGATCGTGGCGCCTTTGCCACGAATCCTGCGCGAGTAGCGCAGCACCGGCAGTGAAATATGTCAGTGCCGAGGCGTAGGCCGCCGACGCCCTGGCACGCTGCCCTGCGATTAAATTTAACTCCGCGAGCTGCTCTCGCTCCTGACCGGAAGCGATTAGCGCGATACCTCGATTGAGTTGACTGACAACATCGAAGATAGCCTCCTCACGTTTGTGCGCAGGGACATGTGCCGCAAGCATCCGACCGATCCGCAAATGGGCAGGAGCGCGCGAGGATTCCGGGACCAGCAAGTAAGCCGCCTCTTGAACGCGATCGTGGACAAAGCGGTAGACTGTTCCCTGGCGCGAGACCAGTTCCTGCCGGATCGCTGGCGATAGCCTCGCCTGCACCTGTGCCTGTGACGTTTCGAGCACGATCGCAAGCTCTGCCGTCTCGGCCATGTTGCCGAAACAGGCCAGCTGTTGCAGCGCGTCCTGCGTTTCGTCGGGCAGCCGGATGAGCTTACCCAGCATCAGATCGACGACGTTCTCGGTGTAGGCTTTTGCGTGAATGCGCTCGAGATCCCAACGCCAGCGCGCAGGCTCGTGATCGAACGTTAACAGGTGCTCTTCGGCAAGTTCAGACAAGAATTGAATGGCGAAGAACGGATTGCCCATTGTCTTCTGATGCACCAACTTTGCAAGCGGGGCAGCGCGTTTTGGTCCGCAGCGAAGGGTGTCCGCGACTAACTGCGCGACATCGACTGCAGTGAGCGGCGAAAGCGTTATCTCCTCTAGAATTACGTCGGCTCTCCTGATGGACTCGAGCTTGCGTTTCAGTGGATGGCCTGCATCAACTTCGTTGCTGCGGTAAGCTCCGATCAGCAGTAGGTGCAGGTCCGACTGAGTCAGAAGATCCTCGATCAGGTCGAGCGTTGCGGCATCGTGCCACTGCAAATCGTCGAGGAAGAGCACCAATGGATGGGTTCGCCGGGCGAACACACCGATAAAGCGGCGAAGCACGAGCTGGAAACGATTTTGCGCTTGCCGGCGTGGAAGCTCAGCAGGCGCGGGCTGCTCGCCAATGATCAGGCTCAGATCGGGGATCAATTCGACCATCAGCCGTCCATTCGCGCCGAGCGCCTCCCGGAGCGCTTGCCGCCAAGTCGCGAGTTCGCCCTCACTTTTGCTGAGGAGAGGACGCACAAGGCTCTGAAAGGTCTGTGCTAATGTCGCATAGGGAACATCGCGCTTCAGTTGCTCGAATTTGCCTGATGCCAACAGTCCGCGCGAGGGCACGAGTACTTTGTGTAGCTCCTGGACAAGCGAGGACTTACCAATGCCGGAGTAGCCGGCAACCAGCAGCAACCCCGGCGCGCCGCTCTTCACCGCGCGATCGAAAGAGCCAAGCAAGGTCTCGATCTCGCGGGCTCTGCCATAGAGCTTCTCGGGGATGAGCAGCCGATCAGGTGTGTCGTCTGCGCCGAGCTCAAATGTGTCGATGCGACCGTGGTTGGCCCATGCTGCCAGACAGTGTTGCAGATCGTGCTCAAGGCCAGCGGCAGTCTGGTAGCGTTCCTCGGCGGTCTTCGCGAGGAGTTTCATCACAATCTGAGAGATTGGCTCTGGGAGGTTTTGCGATTTCTCGACAGGCGGTGTTGCTTTTCTTGCAATATGACAATGGATCCACTCCAAGGGATCTGAGCCCGTGAACGGCAGCGCGCCGGTCAGCATCTGATAGAATGTCACGCCAAGTGAATAGAGATCACTGCGACAGTCGACTGAGCGATTCATTCGTCCGGTCTGTTCGGGCGCCATGTAGGGCAGCGAGCCCGCGATGAACTCGGCAGGCTCAGGCGGCACGCGCTCGCGGGAAAGGCGGGAAGCCAGACCAAACCCAGTGAGTCGGACCTGTTCGTCAGGACAATTGACCAGAATGTGAGCGGGTTTCAGGTCCTTATGGACCAAGCCGCGCCGGTGAAGCTTGCCCACGGCCCTCGTGATACCAACAGCGAGGCGCAGGAACGGCTTGGGCTCCATACGGATTCCGAGTAAATTTAGCAGTGGCTCGCCGCATGGATCCTCCAGGACCAGCATAGTCCGACCAGCTTCCCGGATAAGTTCCAACGGCCGCACCGCCCATGCCTCGTCTAGCTCCTCCCTCAGCTCACACTCGTGGGCGAGGCGGTCAAGCGTCGCTGGGTGTTCTGCGGTGGGCCGCACAATAAGCACGACAGCGCTGCTGCCGTGGGTTTGCCGACGCCACGCACGGCAGAACGCGCGATCACCGTCCTCCCACAGGGGCTGGATGTCCTGGATGTCACTGTCGACATTTGAGCCGAACAGAGTTCGGCTGAGGGGGTCCCGCGGCATTTGCCCGCCCAGTCAATAAGGATTGAGCCAAAATCTGACACATATGGGGCGAGCTTGTGAAGGGACTTCGCAAAGGGCGCGAGTACCGATCAAGGCCGCCAAAGACTGAACCGCGGCAAACAAGATGCAACTTACACCACCCAATACCTGACAGCCCGATCGTGTCAATCCAGCCCAATCCGGCGCGCAGGCCGGGCCTGCACAGCATCGGCGGCGGGCGCTCCCGACTGGCGCAGTGTAGAGGCGAAGTATCCTTTTTGATCGAACGGCTCGTAGCCGTTACCCGACCGCCAGCGGCGCACTGCCCGACCTGCAGCAGGGCCCCAGATCGCTGCTACTGCTCAAGCAGGCAATGACATGTGAACGCTGATCGGTTTGCCCATGATCGGCGCAACGTGCGAGTCCATTGGACGCCGGCTTCTGACGGCTGCATCGGCCTGAGCGCCGCAACGGCGCTCAGGCTAAAAATCCCGCCGACATGCGCGGTGCTGTTTTCGAGATCAACATTCACTCCTGGCTCCGTTGTTGGAAGGCGCCACGCTGTCATCGACTCCGAACCACAGCATCAAGGGCAGATCTGCGAGCCACTGTGAACGAAACCGCGCCAAAACTATCCTCTTCATTCCTGCTCCCATTGCTCGAGCAACTGACCCGCGACAAAGGCACTCCTGATGCTCACAAAGCGTCCGTACAGGCTCTCACCGATCCGAATGCCACTCGCTTCGGTTCTCAGGAGGGCGATTGCCGGCCAGGCGATTTCGATAGATCTGAGAAAGTTCATGCTGGTTAAACCGCTGTTCAAGGGAGGCGTAAGCTCCCCAAAACCGGTGAAGGAAAAGGCAATTAAATGAAGAACAGCGGAACGTCTTCTTCTCGCCACGCGCACCGTGACAACATTTATCCAAGTCTTTGCCAACCAGAACTGTGCCGGATCGGACTTTGCCAATTCGATAGATCTACACCGGCATCGTACAACGTGATGCTACGAACGATTCAAGCCCTTCCTGACCGGTACGAATTCGCAGGAAGTCACGACCTACTCTACGTTGGTGAGCGAGCCTCTACGTTGGTGAGCGAGCCTCAGTTTTGCCACGCTGGTTGCTTCATTGGTTGCAGCATCACCACGGATGTACTGGCGATGTGGGGCGCACCCGACGCACTTTCTGCTCGACGGAGTGCGTCGGGCCGCCTTTAATGACCCCGCCTAGCGGATCGATGAGCTGCTGGTGGGGCTGACAATAGCTTCAGGTTGACCGCTCGGGCCGGGTTTTGTCGGTCCTATGTAGGTCAAAGAGCCGATCTCCAGGCTGCCCGACACGGAACTCTGATGTCCGCCAATTCTTAGGAGAATGATTCTTCGCTGGATCAGCGGTTGTTTGGCTGATGCAGCAGCGCAATGCAGCTGCCTTTTGCCGCACTGGTCCGCAGCCGAACACCGAATGCAGCCGGACACCGAATGGAGTGTATCCCGCCTCTCCATTCAGATTACGCCGCCTGATCTTTGGGGGCGAGCCTGGTAAAGGAAGCAACGAGACGAACGAACGTGAGCGTCCCCGCAGCAGCTCGAGTTCGAGCATATTTCCTACAAACATGATGACGGAAAGGACTTGAATCGCACCTTGCGTCAGGTTGTACGAAGTCGATGCAAGGTGCTTTCCCCGAGCTCGCAAAGACGCAACTCACAGGCGCTCTGACGACGGAAAAAAGAGTTCATGTGCTGATGCCGCTGCTTCTCGTTCTGGTTTGTATCTTCCTTAGTGCGGGTGCGATAGTCTACGCCGGTTGCCGATCGCAACGCCGGCGGGATCGGCGCATGCACAGGCACAATCGCGCCAATTCGCTCAGCTCGCGCCCCCGCGTTCAACTACCAAAGCGCCGGGCATTCTGATCCTTCAGCCACAAATTGAGTCGTTCGCTGCAGCGAGCGCCGCAAGTCTTGGATTCGGTGCTTCTCGACCGGCTGTTCATTGATTTGATCGATGCCGCAGGGCTGGTCCAACGCGACGGCGGAGAAACGCCAAAGGCAGTTCTCGACCGCTCGAGCGGTTTTTGCTAGACTTTCCTGTAATGGGCAACGCTGGTGCGAATGGCTAACCAGTCACGCACCTGGAAAATCTCAAAGATTAGCCTACGCGAAAGGCTGCATGTCTCAATCAAAGGTCGTTGTGATGCGATAATTCCACTGTAAATTGCACAAGTGAGGCTCTTATCGTGACCAAGCGCTCTGCACCGCGGAAGGAAGCCGCAAATGTCGAAGGGCCGGAGGTGAGGCCGAGCGTCCTCGTCGTCGACGATGACCTCTCAATGCGCGAATCGCTGGTCAACCTATTTCGTTCGATCGGTCTAGATGTCGTTGCTTACGGATCGGCCCAGGAAATGCTCCAAAGCGAGCTTCCTGATGGTCCTAGCTGCCTTGTGCTTGACATCAGGCTGCCGGGATCGAGCGGGCTTGAGCTCCAGAGTGAGTTAGCCAAACTGAAGGTTAACATTCCCATCATTTTCATCACCGCTCATGGCGATATTCCGATGACCGTCAAAGCCATGAAGAGTGGAGCAATCGATTTTCTCAGCAAGCCGTTTCGCGATCAGGAACTGCTCGATGGCGTAGTCGCAGCTATCGAACAGGATCGGAAGAGACGAGGTGTAGACAAGGTGGTCAGGAGGCTGCAATCCTTGTTTGAGGCCCTAAGCCCACGAGAGCAGGATGTCTTGAAATTGGTCGCCGCCGGCCTATTGAACAAACAGGTAGCCGCGGAACTCGGACTCGCCGAGATTACAGTTAAAATCTATCGCGGGCACGTGATGAAGAAGATGGGCGCTCGATCGCTAGCCGATTTGATCAGGATGGCTGAGAGGCTGGGAATTGGGACCGACCGTTTCAGGGTACAAACCTAAGTATGATTTTACAATTTCATCGTACACGCGCACCCTTCAGCTGGCCGTCATGCATTCGGCCACCGCCCTCACCCAACTAGAACGAGTCGTCTTGTCCAGATACTCAACTGTTTCCGTTGTCGACGACGATCCTTCGATTCGTGCCGCACTGGACAACCTTCTGAAATCGCAGGGCCACATCGTTCATACGTTTGCATCGGCTGAGGACTTCTTGCGGTCGTCTCAATTGAATGACACGTCCTGTGTCATTGCAGACGTGCAGATGCCCACGATGAGCGGCTTTGAACTTTTGGAACAGATGCGGGCCCAGGGTCACGCTGCGCCATTCATCTTGATTACTGCCTTCGCGGATGATCGCACGCGAGCCCGCGCGTTGAGCGTCGGCGTAAGTGGCTTTTTCGCCAAACCCTTTGCCGGTCTGGAGTTGATAGCCTGCCTCGATGAAGCGCTGCGCGAGCATCGTGGCGGAACGGACGCGTGAAAGATGGGGAAGCAGTCTGGACCACGCCGCGCCCGCGCGGCGCCTAATGTGCCGCTGCCAGTCCTTACCTCGTGCTGGTGGCGACCATCGCCTTTCCGTCTTGCCGCATTCCTGTCGCTGTTGTTGTGCCTTCGGCCTCTCATCGAAGCACTTGCAAGGGCTCCTGACAAAAACGCTACTGGAATGATCGCGTAATCCGACGAGGCGAGGCCCTCCTCGCCCTAACAAAGGTGCGCACAAACAGCGATGCTGAGCTTAGGTCTAAAGTACCGCGGCAGCGGCTTGCGAGGCAGGACCTCGCCGAAAAGCGTTCACCCGACGCTTTCGCGAGTGCTCCAAAGAAAGTCCGGCGCCGGAGTCTGTGGGAGGATGACCCGCCAATCACAGGGAAATCACGCAGCCCTTCAAGACGATCGCTGCATTCACAAAAGGCTGCAGGCGATGTTGGACTTCCGAACGATCCACAGTGTGCACCGCGAGATTCGAGCGTTCCAACCCAGTATCCGTCCGCGGACGGAAGCACCCGAAACTTACGCATCCGTTGCAGCCGTAACACTAATGCCGCTGATCGATGCGATCTCAAGCCCTGCCTTGGCTACCGACCGAAGCGCATCGGACCCTTTGGGTCACGATGAAAGTTATGACATTCGTTCTCATTCAAAGAATTTGTTCTGACGCAAGCTTGCCGCACGTCAAGCGCGAACTCCTCGCGCGCGGCTAAGCAAGCCTGTCCGCGAAAGACGACTTTAGCAAATGGCGTCCCCTGGATGTGGATGACACTACTAGACATAGTAGCTTTGTTCCGCATGATTCTCAGGTAAATCGCTGGAGCTGAGTTTCAGACGCGCAACGCGCGACTCAAAGGACGTCGAGAGGCGTGGAACCGCGCGTTGACCGGTTTGCCTATCTCGTACGAGTTGGCCGCGCTTATCCGTCGGGCAGAATTTCTTATCGAGGAGACGATCAATGGTTGGAGTACACGGGCCGCGCAGAATGAAAACAGTCGAAACGCTAGAGTCCAATGCGCGCTCGTACTCACGTTCCTTTCCTGCTGTCTTCAGTCGGGCGCGCGGCTCGATTATGTTCACCGAGGGGGGCCGAAAGGTCATTGACTTTCTGTCCGGCGCTGGAGCGCTAAACTACGGACACAACAACCAGGAGATCAAAGCAGCAATCAGCGAGTACCTGGAGTCGGACGGCGTCGTCCACGGCTTGGACATGGCCACTCCAGCAAAGGTCGAATTCATGGAGACCTTTAGCTCTGTCATCCTTCGTGAACGGAATCTTTCCTACCGCTTTCAATTTACGGGGCCTACGGGAGCTAACGCCGTTGAGGCAGCTCTAAAGCTCTCGCGTAAGATCACAGGGCGTCACAACGTCATTTCTTTCACGAATGGATATCACGGCCAAAGCCTGGGAGCCATAGCTGCGAGCGGTAATCGCTTTTACCGCAAAGCCAGCAGCATTCCCTTAACTGGCACAACTTTCATGCCATACGATGGGTATCTTGGTTCCGCGGCGGATTACCTGCGAAAGGTATTAATGGACGAGAGCAGTGGCATTGACCTTCCCGCCGCCATTCTCGTCGAAACCGTGCAAGGAGAGGGAGGCATTAACGTCGCCGGTAAGGAATGGTTGCAGTCAATTCAGGCTTTGGCAAAAGAGGTCGGAGCTATTTTCATAGTTGACGATATCCAAATGGGCTGTGGTCGTACAGGCGAGTTCTTCAGTTTCGAGTTCGCTGCTTTGTCGCCAGACATTGTTGTGATGTCGAAATCGCTGAGCGGGTACGGCTTGCCGTTGTCGATGCTCTTGATCAAAGAAGCGCTCGACGCATGGGAACCAGGCGAGCACACGGGAACGTTTCGAGGAAACAATCTTGCACTCGTTTCTGGCAAAGCGGCCTTGACTCTGTATTGGCGTAACCAGACGTTCTCGCACCAGGTCCAACGCTTGGGCGCACTTATGCGGCGTCGACTCGATGCTATCGCGCATCAGCACGGAAACAAGTTTGCTGTTCGTGGACGGGGCATGGTATGCGGCTTCGATTGCAGAACGACAGAGATCGCAGAGGCGACGTCACGTAAAGCGTTTGCGAAGGGCTTGATTATCGAGCGATGCGGACCGACGGATCAGGTTGTGAAGTTCTTGCCCGCACTTACGATCGACCAAGACACGTTGGGACAAGGCCTAGACATATTCGAGGTGTCGTTGACCGAAACGTTGAATTCAGCCCGAGGAGGCTAATTTGTAGGCACACGAGAGAAACTGTTGCGCGCGACAGCATCGCCGCACAAGTCACTGGCGCGAGTCCGTTCTTGCCGCCGAAACGTTCAGGAATTCTGAAGCCGTGATTATGGAGGTGACGCTCAAGGCCAATGCTGTCTGTGATCCGCCGAGTCGGCTGATGCGCGAAGAACGGCTGCTGCCCTCCTTGGTCCACAACACTGAGTGCGAGCAGCATCTCTTTGACCATAAAACCTCGCTATCGCGAGCGACTCTGGTCGAGCTGGTTCGCTATCAATCATCCTGCGAGTACGATCCAACTAAGGCCTTTGCGGATGCACGCCAAGCCACAAGCTGCACTAAGAGATGGCGCGACGAAAGTCGTCAAGGCACGCGTGGTTGACGGCGCCAGTTACACGAAACCGAACAAGCCTCCCAATCAGAAAGGGCGGTCCTCGGCTTTTGCTCCAGAACTGCAGAGCACCGCTATCGGCGCGCGCTCGTGGCACGCTGCCATAACGCCAATGTTGGCCTGCTCGCGTTCAGCTATCAGAAGCCCGATTGGCGTGAACACCTCGACGTCAAGCGAAAGTGACGGACCAAGTGTCAACTATGCTGGGCCAACCGAGAAAGCCCGACGCATCTGCCGGGTCTGAGATGCGTCGGGCCGAGTGGGAGACTGAGCGTGACAGTCTTCCTCCCACAAACGCGTCTGCAAGTAGTATGCCGCGCCCGTGCCGCTACAGCCGATCTCAAACTGGATATCTTGTCCTTGCCACAAAGTTCCCCGAGGCATTCAGACATGCGCGGCCCACAGCTAGTTCTTGGCAGGCCTAACAAGCTGAGCCTATTCCTCTTCCAAAAACTCCCGCCAACGCCTTTCGTTTGGATCAAAAATGAGGCAGAAGAAGCGGACAACGGGCCGCCGGCTCGTCAACAACAGATATCTAGATGTTTGATAGATTGCGAGCCGTGACTGGAACGAACGTCCCCAGTTCGCGCAGGACAGAGGCATACGATCGAGATCTCAGTTTAGATTTCGCGAAAGGTGCACTCATTGTTTTGGTGATTGTTGGGCACCTGATCCAGTATGTCATCTACCGAGACGACGCGTTTTGGTATTCGCCGTACTACAAATCGATCTATATGTTTCACATGCCACTTTTTATGGCGATAAGCGGATATCTTTCTGCTCGATCGCTGCTTCAAAAGCCGTTCACTCGAGCCGCCAGCGACCGTGCGAAGCAGCTCTTGCTGCCGATGCTGTTTTGGTGGGTGATAATGGAGACAGCTAAGATAGCGGCGTTGTGGCGCGCGACCAGCCTAACGAGCGGACTTTTGGAATTTGTAGACGATCTCGCCGGCACGTATTGGTTTATCTGGGCCACGTTTATTTCCTACCTTCTCATCAAGATTTCTACCAGGCTCACCCGCCGATCGTGGGTCATAATTGGCTCAGCCATACTGGTCGCGCTCGCGCCTCTGACATTCTCCATATCACCGCTGATCAGATTCACTTACCCGTTCTTCTGCTTCGGCTTCTTGCTTGCTCAATCGAGAGAACGATGGACGAGTGCATTGCGACATCACAAGCCGGTCCTGATTGTATTTCTCTTAATAGTGACCTGCGTATGCTTTCTAGCTTGGGGCAAGAGCACCTATATCTACAATAATCTTGGGGTAATTCACGACTTTCGGTCAGCTAAAGACGTGGTTCTGATGTTTGTTGGCTCTGCAGCTGCGTCAGCAGTCGCTATCGAACTCCTGCTGCAATGCTGGAGCTTTGGCCATTTAAACCGAATGGCCCGTTTTATCGCTGTGGAATTAGGCCAGGCCACGCTGCTGCTCTACCTGGTCCAGGGTACCGTGTTCCGTCTCATGGATTTCATACAATTCGGAGACCTTTGGGATCTCACGACCCGGGTGATCATCGCGGGTGTGCTCGGGGCCGCGATCATTGCGATCGCCCTAACGATCCGCTCGATCGTTCGAGGCGTTCCATATCTGTCTCAGCTCGTCCTTGGAATGCCACCACGCTCAGGTCTCCCGCAAGCCAAACCTGCAATGAACTAGCTGTATCGATTTGGTCGTTTGAGTACGGCAGGGTGCCGATAGCATCGAGTTGCCCGCGTGCCGCCGTCGAGGCGATGATCGGCATAAGAGCAACCCCATCGAGCCTGTATTGCTCCGGTTTGTATGGCACCGGCGAACTCAGCCCATTGCCGTCCATCCAAATACGGTCGAGTGTCGTGAGATTAGCTTCGCTGTACCAGTCGTCTAGCCGCCAGTTTTCGACGCAGATCGAACCCAATCCATTCGCACTCGGCAAGATGGTTCTTCGACTGCCGTACTGAACCCGAGACCTCCCAGTCGTTCGAATCTCCGTCTAGACCCGCAGCTGCTCGAAGTAAAAGGCACTCGGCAACCAACAAGCCGTTCTTGTTCGATGAGATGGCGCTCCGATTGGTCATCGCGAGCCTGTCGGCTTCTCACCGTCTCGAAACGGTGACGATCTCGATCGGAAGAGTTAGATTCACGACCATGCGGCGCAGGACCGTGCGTTGTTGAACCCTTTTTTCCAATGCATGCGACAATGGCTGCACGATAGAACAGCCTGCACACGTATTTTGCAAGGCCGCGAAAATGCAAGCGTGTAGAGGCTTGGCGGGTTCGTCGGTTCGACGAGGTCTCGAATAAAGCCGGGCAAGTCTCCCGGGATCTGGCGCAGAGACGAACCCGACCCGCTTCGCGGCACGGCCTCTCACCGTTTGAGAAGTCACGAGACTATCTGCCGAGATCCTCATTTGGTCTCAACTGGGGCGGGTGCGCGGAAGGCGCTACTAACGGTGATAACGGAGGTCGTCGAGCTTTCGGCCAGGGCGAGATGACGATCGTGCGGCCAACCTATCGTCGCAGCGGGCCCCGCCTCGCTATCGGACTGCCGCTCCTCTGCAAGGGCGCCGCGCAATTCCCCGACCGTACTTGCTCGTTCGCATGTTGGACCTTGCACTAGCTTGTCTTGGAAGGCGTCCAGTTTACGATCGCCCCGCGCAAGCCGTCCGGAATCCGATATGACTCCTGCGCCGCAGGGAATGCTCCGCTACGGACATCAGCTGCCCAGCGCGAGAGGCCCTCCTGCAGCAGCTGATGGCCCTCTACATAGACACGCACGAATTTTGGATAACAGCTTCCTGCGAGCCCCAACACGTCGCGGAACACTAGAACTTGACCTGAGCAACTTGGACCCGCTCCGATCCCAATCGTTGGTATGGTCAGAGAGTCAGTCGCTCGGGCAGCGAGCTCAGCCGGGATACCTTCGAGGACAAGAGCAAAGCATCCCGCCTGCTGTAGCTGCTGCGCATCGTAAAGCAGACGTAGGGCATCGTCCGCGTTCCGACCTTGTACCTTGAAGCCACCCATTGCGTTGACGCTTTGTGGCGTGAGACCAAGATGGCCCATCACGGGAATTTCGCAATTCACCAAGGCTCGGATCATCTCGACACGCTTACCCCCTCCGTCAAGCTTGACGGCGTCGGCGCCACGCTGCAGGAAGCCTCCAGCGTTGCGTATCGTGTCGTCGGGACTGAGATGAAAGCTAAGAAACGGCATGTCAGCTACAAGCATGGCCCGAGGCTTTGTCCGCGCGACCGCCTCCAGGTGGTGAGTCATCATCGCCATGCTGACCGGTAAAGTATCATCAAACCCAAGGCATACGTTGCCGACGCTATCGCCAACAAGAATGACGTCGACCACAGGATCGGCGATACGTGCCGTGACCGCGTCATAAGCCGTGGTCATGACGATGGCGCGCCTTTCCTCTTTGAATCGTTGCAGAACTGGAATCGTGACGCGCTCAATTGACAGCTGCGAAATGTGACTCATGTTCGATCTGACCCGGCCGCGCATTTCTCTGGAAATGGCCTTTCCCTTGGAAGAGCAAATAGTCTCTGTCAATAGGTAGGCCGAAAAGGCGCGTCACTGAGAAGTTGGAAAGCACAAAGGTTCCAATGATTGCGCGATCAGCAGACAAACTCTTTCAAGATGTTCCTCTGCAGTGTGGCTCTGGGGCTCCACCATCCAAACATTCTGCGACTCAAAACGGCAGCCTGGAGACGATGCACGCAAGCGGCGACAGTGAATGTCCTTATGAGGCTCCGAT
The DNA here is from genome assembly GCF_054061875.1 of Bradyrhizobium sp. S3.7.6. Lineage (NCBI taxonomy): Bacteria > Pseudomonadati > Pseudomonadota > Alphaproteobacteria > Hyphomicrobiales > Nitrobacteraceae > Bradyrhizobium > Bradyrhizobium sp. S3.7.6. The sequence continues at coordinate 178,893 of NZ_JBSSEQ010000003.1, forward strand.
CTACGTGTCAAAGCCCACGTTAAGGCGGCATGTCCATTTCGTATGGCTGTTGATTGGCTTATGGCGCTCAAAGCCGCGTCTTCGGCGGACTGCAGGCACATTCCGAAGCGACCGTGATCCAGGCGAGCGAGATAGGAAAGATGCACCGGCGCTCGCACGGTTGGCCGCACACTCCAGAATGAGGGTGACGTTTCCACCATCTTCGCGTGCGTCGCCTCTTGATAAGACCCACTGTCCGGGCCGCTGTCCACTAATCATATTGACGAAGCACCTTCCGCAACAAGCTGCCACCAATGGGTGCATATCTTCATTACTTCGTGGCGATTTCACGCAGGCATCCATACTGATCAAAGGGTACCCAATCGCAATGACGCGATCGGATTGAAAACGAACGCACGGTCACACTCTGAAGCCCGCGCTCTCCCGGCCGGCCGCACCTTCTATGGCAAGGCTCTCTCATCAGAATATTCCGGTGCGGCCTTAGCCCGTCATGCCTCATCGGCAATGAACAGAATGTCCGACGCCTCGCAGATGCGCTTCATCTCTCTTAGCTTCAAGGCTGGGTACATCAACATTCCGCCTGCCTCTGATACCAGAGGCTCGACGATCAAGCCGCGGGATTGTCGTTTCGACATGCTGACTAAGGCGCATCAAGCGTCGCCTGCTCATGACAGCTCGCAGGGAACGGGATTGAGGTCTCGTCGAACAGGAAAGGGGCGTACGCTGCGTTGAAGACCCCGCGGGCACCAACTGACATCGCCCGAAGGTGTCGCCCTGATAGGAGTGTTGCATGACAACGATGCGTGTTCGCTGTTCGCCTATATGGTGCCGATAGCCGAGTGCCATCTTCAAGGCGACTTCCACGCTGGCTGAGCTACTATCCGAGTAGAAGACATGTTCGACGCCTCGGGGTGCGAGGTTCAAAAGGAGCCGAGCGAGCTCTTGGGCCGGATCGTGCGTGTAGCCGGCGAAAATGATCTGGTTCAGCTTGCAGGCCTGTTGTTCTGAATCGAGCTCACGATTTGCGGCTGGCAAGGGGCCGTGAGTGACGACCCACCAGGATGAGAGTTCATTGTTGATTCGATGGGCGCAGTGTAGAGATAAGCATCGTCGCCACGCACAACTGTGGTCATTTCGTTGTCAGGAGCACGCTGCGTGAATGGATGCCAAATCGGCCACCTCTTGTTTGGCATCAAGGCTTGAAATCGCCGGGGATAAACGAACCCTTGAAGACAGCCTGCAGGCTGTCTGCCGTCAGAGGAGAAATCCAGGGCAGCCGTCCTAACCAGCGCACCCGCGTGATGTCACAAATTGCGCTCTCAGTTTCAGAATTTCTTTCCCCGATGAATGCGATCCCAAGAAGTTCGATCTGGCGCTTTCGCAAGGCCTCTATCGACAGCAGAGAATGATTGATGGTCCCGAGTTGCGTGCGGGCGCAAAGCACGACGGGAAGCCGCCACCGCTCGAAGACGTCGATGTAAAGTGCGCTAGAGGTCAGCGGCACCATCAGTCCGCCGACGCCTTCGATGACGAGCAGTCGCTCCCCGGTATCCGGCGCCACGAGCGAATCGGGATCGATGCGAATTGCGTCTATTTCGGCGGAATGATGCGGGGAAGCGGGCGTTCTAAGGCGGTAACGCTCCGGAATGATCCGATCGGCCGACAGACCGCCCAGTCGTGCGACCAGCTGGCTATCGCTCTCTCCTTCAAGCCCGGCCTGAATTGGTTTCCAATAATTCGCGCCGAGGAGATGGGCAAGGCCTGCCGAAAAGACAGTTTTGCCTATCCCCGCATCTGTGGCGGTCACGACGATCCGCTGACTCATCGAGATCCGCCCCTCGTCTCCTCAGCGCGCGCATCGAGCATCGCACGTACCTCTTCCTCTCCGACGTTGAGCGTCAGTGAAATTCGTAAATGGGCCGTGCCGGCCGGCGCCGTTGGCGGTTTGATTCCTCGGACGTCAAATCCTCGAGCTTGTAGCGCGGGGGCTCGCCTCATGGCGCGGGCATTCTCGCCAACGATATAGGGCAGGATCAGCGAGTTCGAAGGATTTCTCTCGCCTCGCGCAAGGATCTTCAAATGTGTGAACGCGACAAGCGTCGCCAGCCGCTGTTGGTGCTCCGGCTCCTCCTGCAGGATCAACAGAGTCTCCCATGCGGCCACCGCCATTAACGGCGAAGGGGCGGTCGCGAGGACAAGGAGGCGACAGCGATTGATTATGAAGTCGCGCAGCACGCCAGAGGAGGTGACAAGCGCCCCGGCAGCTCCCAGCGCTTTGCCGCAGGTATGAACAACGAGGAGATTTTCGCGTCCTTCATAGGGCGCTGTGAGACCTCGTCCTTGCTCGCCACAAACACCGGTGGCATCCGCCTCGTCCACGATCAAGAACACATCGTGTCGGCCCACGATCGCGAGCAGATCGTCCAGCAGTGCGAATGCGCCATCCATGCTGTAGAGGCTCTCGACTACGATCCAGACCTGCCCCGCTCCGCCCGCGGCACGCCAGTCGCGAATTTCGCTCTTGATAGCCTGCGGGTCCTTATGGGCGCAGAGTCTGAAAGCGACTCGGCCAGCTCGCGCCCCTTCATGAGTATTGGCGTGAACCAGAGACTCAAGGACAAGCAGGTTGTGCCGTTGCGGCAGCCTTGTCGGCACTGGAAAACTTGCGAAATAGCCACAGCCGAAGAAGAGCGCGGTCTGCGCCCGAAAAACCGCGCTGCTTCTGCCTCGAGGCATTCGTGCTCCTCGTAGTTGCCGCGCAGAAGCCGTGATCCGCCGGCTCCGATCGGAGTACCGGCTTCTAGCGCCGTCAGAATGGCCGTTTTCATGCGCGGCGCGCTCGCCAGGGCCAGATAATCGCTTGATGAAAAGTCGGTCCCGATGCGCGGCATGATACCGCGCTGGCGATCGTCTTCTTTAAGCGCATCCAAGCCTGCCACATAGCTGGCCGATTTTGCGGCAATGACGGAACTCATTCTTCACTCGCTGAGCAACGATGGACGCCGCAAAACGCCAATTGGCGGCGAAGAACAGGGCCTTTTCGCGTTGGCTGTTTGACTTCAAACCGGCAGGATGCGATTGTCTCGATCAACCAGCACAATTCGCGGCCTGAAGAGTCTTGCATCCTCCTCGTCAAATGACGCGTATGCGACGATACTTATCTTATCTCCGGGCATCGCCAGTCGGGCCGCCGCACCGTTCACGTCTACGGTCCCGGATCCTTGTGGCGCTTCTGTCACAAACGTTGCAAAGCGTGCCCCCGTCTCAAGATTGTAGAGCTCGACGCGTTCGTTGATCAGGATACCGGCCGCGTCCAGGAGCCCGCGATCAATCGAGATCGAGCCTTCATAGTGCAGGTCGGCTTCGGTTACCGAAGCGCAATGGATCGTTCCCTTCATCAAGACAATCTGCATGTTTCACCTGCGCTGATCGCTTGCGCGCAGCACCTTTATTGGTTTGACAACCTAAGCGAAGTTGACGTTGTGATTGTAAAAGTCGAGGCCGGCGTCGGCGAGCCGTCCGGCTTGCTTTGACGCGAGCATGCCGAGCGTTACGCACGCCTCTATGACAACACGTTTAATGGCGGCAATCGTGTCGCAGACCTGATCGAGATCGCGGTCCTTTGGACTGCGCCAGGCCGCGGCCATGCAGAAGCGAGTCGTCCCGGCGGCCTTGGCGCGCTGCGCGGCGGCGACCACATCCGCGCGATCCATCAAGCGGGTCGCCTTCAGGCCAGTGTCGTAATGCACGCCCTGTGCGGAGTAGGCGCAGTCTTCAGGACAACCGCCGGTCTTGACGCTGAGCAAACGTGCGGTTTCGACGTGGTTTGGATCGAAATTGTCGCGATGAACGGTCTAGCCGTGAAATAGGAGGTCGGCAAATAGCAGCGCGTAAAGCTCTCCCGCCTCGGCACGTTCCCAGTCGCGGCGGACCGGCACGCCGTTGCGGCCGCTATTGCCTTTGACTTCCACAGCCCCCCAAGACTTTCGCTCAATCATAGACGACACCATCGTGCGTAGCTCCGCAAAGCAGCACTCTTGCCCGGTATTAAGCGAGAATTATCGGTGAGTTGCGCCGGGATGGCGCTCATATCAGGCTCATAGCCGCCTCTCACGCAGGATTTCCTCGCAGCATCGAGGAACGCGCAACAAGACTCCTCGGCGGCCCCTCACTCAGCTACAGTGATTTTGACTCCTTGGCGGTGACTGGATAGGCGCGGCCGAGTTTGGCGCGGGCTTTGTCGGTTGTGAACATCGATTTGATGCGAGCTCGGATATTTCGCCGCCGTTGCCAAGCGGCGATCTGGTTTCGGAGCCTTTTGGGGTCGTCGATGCGTCGGCCGAGGCACCGGCGTTGAGACCCGCTGATCTCGCACTCGACCATGTTGAGCCAGCTGGCGTGCTTCGGGGTGAAGTGGAATTCGAGGCGGCTCAGGATACGTCGGGCCTCGGCGGGCGCGAAGGCCTCATACAGCGCCCCAGGCTTGTGGATCGACAAATTGTCCTGCACGACACGGATACAGGTGGCGCCGGGGTAATGGACGTCGACGAGTTCAAGCATGCAGTGGGCATAGTCCACGGCGGCGCGACGGTTGGTGACCTTGATGTTGCGCCAACTCCGATATGGATCGAAGGTGAGGAAGAGATTGGCGGTGCCGTTGCGGCGATACTCGTTAATCGTAGCGCTCGCGTCGTCCCGGTTGGGCCGGGACCGGCTGGCGCACCTCGCCGATCAGCTGGACGGGGGTCTCGAAGCAGACCAGGGGCCGCTCAGGCTCAGGCGCTTCAGTATAGAGATCGAGCACATCTTCCATGCGAAGCGACATATTCGCCATCGACATGGGGAATGCACCACATGTCCCTGCGCCGCGGCTTGAGGTCATTCTCGGCCACCCGGCGACGCACGGTGTCTCGTCCGACAGAGCGTCCCCAGAGGCATCGAAATCCTCGTGCCGCTGAAAGCTTGCCGATCCTCGAATAGCTCGGTATCAAAACGTCAAAATCACTGTGACGGACCACTAGTTGCTTGGTGCGCCATCGATCGTCCGGGCGGTCGCGCCTCAACCCAAGCCTCTGTCGTGATCGCATTCCTGCCCGATCACTCCGTTCTGTCAGAAAGCAAACGAGGCTCTTGCGCGGAACGCGACGGGTTTGTTTTGAGCATGACATAGCGCCAAAGAAAATCGCCAAGAATCGTCTGCTTGGGAGTGGCCCAAGCCTTGCTCAAGATACGGTCAGACCACCGAGGAGCACCCGATGCCACCCGACAAGCGGCTTCCGATTGTGTTTGACCATCTGAGACTCTGCGTATCGTTTTATTGCAACCTTCATTGCAAGCATTGTTATGTCCCCCAACAGTATCGCGACGAATACAAGAGACGTTTAGAGCCGTCGCAGTTGTCGGTCGATGAGATGACAAACTTTATCGATCTGCTTATCGACCGGTATGGCCTGACAAAGGTCTCAGTGACGGGTGGTGAGCCGCTTCTCAGAGTCGTGTTTCCGCGAACGGAAGCCGTGCTAGCGCATGGACAAAAACGGGGAATGCAAGTCCAATTAAATACAGCGGGGCTTGGCCAAGTTCCAATTTCTGATGTGGTCTCCATCTTCGATGATCCTGGGAAGCTCACCCTTCAATTTAGCTTCGACGGCGCAAAGCGGGACACTGTGGACCGCTTCCGCGGAAAGCCGGGTGTTTACGATTCCGCACTCCGTCAGATGTCCGAAGCAGCCAATCGCGGAGTCTTGGTGCAGGCCAGGATGACAGCCAATCGACAGAACATCGCTGAAGCGCTCGACGCGTATCGACTGCTGTCCTCGATTGGCGTTGGTTCCTTCAGAATTAAGCCGATGTTCGCCTCAGGTGCCGCCCTGGACAACGAGGAAGCGCTCCTAGGGTCGGCTGATGAGATCAGAGAGTTGCAGCAGGCTCTGATCGCAACGGCTGCAAAGACCTCGGCCCGCCTTGAGCTGCCACCTCCGATTTTTGTTGATACAAGCCAGCCGCGGCCGAACGTTAAATTCTCCAAATGTGACTGCGGCATCACCTCTGTCTACCTCTCGGCAAATGGCGATCTCTACCCCTGCCCCTACGTTGTTGGGGATCCCGAGAGCGAGGCGTTCCTTGTCGGCAACATCCGATCCCCTGAATTCGATCTCGAGACGGCTTGGCGAACCTCTCCGGCGCTGAAGCACTACCGGGCGGACAGCGGCTGCGCCCACTGCCCCTCGCAGGTGGCCCTTCTGAAGAATATCGAAAATCGCGCGCTTGCCTGCGGATGACCGACGAGCCTTGGATCGGAACGGTCGGTTCTGCAAGGAGTGCCATTTCGGTTGCGTCGGATCGACCCAAACTCTGACCGGTTCGCGTTCGAGGTTCTGATCGGGACGGAGGCGAGAGGAGATCAGAAGACATGAACGATCTTGTACTCGTCGGGCTCGGTCCTCACGCCATGGCTAAGTATATTCCGCTGATCGAGAGCGCCGTCGCCAGCAGGCGAGCCTCGGGATTCCATGTGATTGAGCTCGCGAGCACGAAAAATGCTGTGCATGCCTTTTTCAAGACGCGCGCGTGCAAGCCGATGAGTATCTCTTGGGTACCCGATCTCCGACCACAGGGCATCTGGTACTCCGGCGAAGGGGAGGACGCTCTCAGAGCGTTGGCAAGTCCACGCTCTAAAGTCATTGTCTCGACCGAACCGAAGGCCCATCTGGACTACCTTCGCGCGGCACTTGGACTTGGTCTTGATTGTCTGGTCGACAAGCCGGTTGTGCTTCCAATGGGTTCGAATGGGCGCCCTGCTGTGGACCGAGTTGTTGGGGAGGCGGCGGAACTCAAGGCGATCTCCAACCGGAGTGGCGGGCGCTGCGTCGTGATGGCCCCGCGCCGATACAACGCAGTCTACGACCTGATTGGACGTTATGCGCGCCACGCCTCCCGTAAGCTCGGCACGCCCATCACCTATATTGGCATCGAGCATCACGAGGGAGTCTGGAACACGGAAGAGGAGATTCTCTCCCGCCAAGATCATCCATATCGGTATGGCTATGGAATGCTTTGTCATTCCGGCTATCATCACGTCGATATCCTTTCCAGCCTTCTGGGTACTAATGAAGACAACTTCGGGCCTCTGGCGATAGAGCTGGATGTCCATCGGGCCACCGCCGCCGATCAAGTCGGACAGGTCGCCCCTGATTTGGTCCAGAGGCTAAGAGGGCCCGCCCCACTCGCTCCCTCATTTCCCGCTCCGCGGTTCTGGGGCGAGACGGACCTCGTCTCATGTGGAGCCGCACGCCATTGCGAAAGCGGCAATACCATCTGCCTCTTCCGGCTCGACCTACTGCAAACGAGCGTCTCGCTGCGCAATTGGCGGCAACTGCCAACCAACATCTACAATAAAAACGGCCGGTACGCATCCGAGACCATTCGCTTGAATATCGGTCCTTTTGCTGCGATCGAGGCCAGGATCGTGAAGCGCCCGCACTTTGGCACAGAAGCTCATCCGCAATTTGCGAAAGAGGCTCGCATCACTCTTTGGCGAAATGGCAGCTTCCTAGGCCGGGCAGCTTTCCGGGAGAGACTCTACCCAACGCGGGACACACTTATCCAAAATGCGGATCTAGGGGCTGCCCGGAGGAAGCTCTTCGACGATTGGTTGGCGGGACACAGCGGCAGAAGTACCCTCGATTCGCACACACGAACGATCTCGCTCTTCGCTCGCTATCTCACTGCTGTCACGAGCGATCGCAGAGAACCTATAGGATCTGCCGCTGTCGAGAAAGCTGGAGCATAACCAAGCCCCGTTACCTCTGGCTCGCCCGGAGTCAGGACGTCGAAGTGATGGCTGCGGTCTGCCTCTCCCTTCCTTGTGATTGAACCCATCAGTAAATCTATCAGCGTGCTTGGCGCCCCGCTCGCGCTGTGGGTGAGTGGTATCGATCAGGAGCCGGCGATTGCGCCCAACGCCGCCGAGCACGAAGAGCGGCAGGAGCCGCGATAGACAGCGTGTAGATCGGCGCTGAAGCCAATCCAGACGATGAAGTCGTCCCGTCGAGGACAGAGCCAGACGCAAAATACGAGATAACACTGGCGGCAACGAAACGAAAGAGAGAGCACATGGAACGAACGTGAGTTGAATTGCAGGTAGTCTCTTCTCCAGAAGGCGAAGAGTGCCAAAGAGGTGTGAGACGACCCGCGGAGAAATCGGCGCTGGTGCGAACGGAACGAGTTTCGTTCGCGGGCCGGATGCGTCGGGCCCTCATCTGGCGATCCTATCGGGCCATAGGAACGGCCAGTCGAAGAGCAGAGCCGCAGATACTGGAAGCGCGGGCGTAAACGTCAATTGTCGCGATTGTTGCATGTGGTGCTGTCGCATAGACAAACGCATGTCGCGATGGCCTGACCGCCAGATCATGGGTCGCGCAACCCGCTGCTGTCGGAGATGAGATCGGATTGTAACGGAGTGGTTCCGGTAGAGTTGACGCCGGCACCGCTCGTGTCGTCCGACTGATATATCGAGCGGCTGCCACCCCGGCATCGGCAGCCCCAAATACTCCTGATCATCTGCACCGAACTTATCTGGATGAAGAGCATCGGTTCTGTCCGGAATTGTCCACCGGAGAGTTCTGTTGTGGTTGGCCTTTCGACTATGAGTTTCGCTTGAAGTTTCTCGTCATGCGTGACTTCGTTGCGAACTTGCCTCATGCAGACGAATTGACGCCAATGCTTCGCCAGTTCGTCGAGTAAGAGGCTTGAAATTTCGCCCTTGCGACGGTCTGACGGTGGGCTTTCATCTCATTCCTTCTCATGTCCAGCGGTTAGCCGGCTTGCCGACTGAGGCACCGTCAATGCGTCATCTGTATGTTGCATCGTCTGCTGAAGCCGTCGACGTGACAAAGTAGCCGGTTCGCCGGGTCACGCCACGCGAATTGGCTTCCGCCGCCAAATTTGGCCGTGAGGCGCTCGGACGCGCGGACCGCACTCATTGAGCAGCCTCGCTCATTGGCGTTACCGTATGAGGGCGGTTTCGCAGAGCCGTCCAACGGAGAGGCTTCCGCGCTGCGATCACGACGCCTTGACCTTCGATGCAACCGTGCGTTCCGGCGGCGATCAGAACTGCCCGTCAACCTCATGTCTCTGCCGCTTCTCCGCCAGGCGAGCCAGCTTATCATATTCCTTAGCGAGACCTTGAGGAGCCTGCGTCTGGATGTGTTGTCCTTGAGCGACTCCGCTTTTACTCGCGTCGCTTCCGCACGGCCTCGCCAATGTTTGGCGTCGGGGAATGGCTTCTTCTGCTTCATGCAAAAGACGATGCAGTTTTTAGATCAAGAAAATGCGACACATGCCCTACGTAAGATCCCGTAGGCGGGCTTTCGCAAAAGCAACCTCATTTGCCGTCAATGCCGCCCGCTCTGTCAATGTCTGAGATGCGACAAACCACTCGCAACAAACGCAAGCGCGTCGAGTAAGCTTCACTGCATTCTTCTCGGTTGAGAACGCCCGCTTGGAAACACCACGCCAACGCAAAATGATAGTGGAGATTGGACTCATTGGTGGTTCGCGTCAGATCCCGCGCCAAATGCGCGACTCTCGACATAAGTGCTTGAATCGAACGTAGCGTCAGATTGTAAGGTCTTCAATGCAGCTGGCGACCGCGCCTGGCCGTACAACAGCTTCCGGGCGACCAATTAGGAGTGTGTCATTTGTAGCTCAGATTGCAGAACGCCCGCGATGCCTCGAAACGCCTCAGTGAGGTAGCCTCAGCGATTCATTGCACGATCTTGCGATTAAACGGCGAGTGCAGGAGAACTGGAAGCTAAGATCGGAGTAGCGTCGCCGCGTGGCGATTGCCCGATTTGAGATATTGCTCATGTCGGAGGTTGCCTTTTTCGCTGCTCAGAGTGGAATGGAAGTTGGAGGCCATACAGGTGGTCGTGATCCACCTACCGCGAACCTGCAAATAGTTTGCTCGCGCCGAAACGGAGCAGCTGTGGGCATACACGTTGGCACAATGTTCGGTACGCATCCTCCTATCGCGACGTCTTCGTCATGCCCGGCTGCAATGATTGGGCCATCGTACGAAAGCTGGTCGGATTATGAGCTGGCTCACAGCTTGCTGAGCAATCTCAGGAGGGTTCAGGCCTTGGAGATTATCGACGCCTCCTCGATATACGCATCGACAGCTCAAGGAGCCCGATTGCATGCCTGCCTTATTCGCAGCCCAACGATCGGCCCTTTCGAGCAGGTCGCATGTCCGAGGCGGCCATCCTATGGCCTGGCTCGCCGCGCGAGTTGAGCAAGCAAAGACAGTGGAACGGCTTCTGGTCCCGGCGGGTCGCTCACCACCTGTCCGCGCCGCAATTCCACTGGTCGCACCCAAGCAACGGAGCGACGGTCGAGGAAGGCGAACGAAACCCGCCGGATTGCAAACTTTCGTATAGTCCTTCAAAACCGTTTCGATGTGGAACGTTTACCTCCGTACAGTTGAGCGATCGATGCAATGTCTATACACGTCCAGAATTCGGTGCTTCGAGAGCGTGACGCTTCCGCATCGGAGGCCGACGCGACTAAAGGTCGTCGATCGCGGGACGACATTAACATGCGCAGAGAGAAGATTTGTCAAACCAAGCGAGCAAACGGCGGGTCGCTCTCATCACCGGCGTGACTGGACAGGACGGTGCCTATCTTGCCGAACATCTGCTGTCGCTCGGCTATGTCGTGCACGGCATCAAGCGGCGCTCATCCTCGTTCAACACCGCACGCGTCGACCATCTCTACCAGGATCCGCATGTCGGCGACGTGCCGTTCCTGATGCATTACGGCGACATGACGGATTCGACCAATCTGATCCGCCTGGTGCAGCAGATCCGGCCGACCGAGATCTACAATCTCGCCGCCCAAAGCCACGTCGCCGTCAGCTTCGAAAGCCCCGAATACACCGCCAACGCCGACGCCATTGGCGTGCTGCGCCTCCTGGAAGCGATCCGCATCCTCGGCATGGAGAAGGAGACGCGGTTCTACCAGGCCTCGACCTCCGAGCTCTACGGCCTGGTCCAGGAGATCCCGCAGAAGGAGACCACGCCGTTCTATCCGCGCTCGCCTTATGGCGTCGCCAAGCTCTACGGCTACTGGATCACGGTGAACTACCGCGAAGCCTACGGCATGTTTGCCTCGAACGGCATCCTGTTCAACCATGAGAGCCCAATTCGCGGTGAGACATTTGTCACCCGCAAGATCACGCGCGGCGTGGCGCGCATCGAGGTGGGGCTCGAGCAGACGCTCTATCTTGGCAATCTCGAGGCCAAGCGCGACTGGGGTCACGCCAGGGATTACATCGAGGGCATGCACATGATCCTGCAGGCCGACAAGCCCGACGATTTCGTGCTCGCCACCGGCGAGACGCGCTCGGTGCGCGAGATGGTCGAGCTGTCCTTCGCGCTGGTCGGCCGTCGCGTTGAATGGCGCGGCGCAGGCGTCGACGAGACCGGAATCGATGCCAAGAGCGGCAAGACGGTGGTGAAGATCGATCCGACCTATTTCCGCCCCACCGAGGTCGATCTCCTCGTCGGCGATGCCAGCAAGGCACGCGAGGTGCTCGGCTGGACACCGAAGCGGAGTTTTGCGGAACTCGTCGCCGAGATGGTGGCGAGCGATCTGGCGGAGGCAAAGCGGGATGCGGCCAATGGCAAACGCTTCGTTTGAGCTGAAGGGCAAAAGCGTCTACGTCGCCGGCCATCGCGGCATGGTCGGCAGCGCGCTCATGCGCCGGCTGGCGCGCGAGGACGTGAATCTCCTGACGGTGGACCGGCGTGAGCTCGATCTCTGCAACCAGGCCGCCGTGTTCGACTGGTTTGCGAGGACGCGGCCGCGAGTCGTATTCCTCGCCGCCGCCAAGGTCGGTGGCATCGTCGCCAACGCCACGCTGCGCGCCCAGTTCATCTACGATAATATCGCGATCGCGGCCAATGTGATCCATGCCGCGCATCAAAATGGTGCCGAGAAGCTGATGTTCCTCGGCTCGTCCTGCATTTATCCGAAGCTGGCCGCCCAACCGCTACGCGAGGACTCAGTGCTGACCGGCCCGCTGGAACCGTCCAACGAGCCCTATGCGATTGCCAAGATCGCCGGCATCAAAATGGTGGAGGCCTATCGCAGCCAATATGGCAGCGACTTCATCAGCGTGATGCCGACCAATCTCTACGGCCCCGGCGACAATTATCATCCCGATTATAGCCACGTGGTCGCGGCCCTTATCCGGCGCTTCCATGAGGCAAAGGTTTCGGGCGCAAGAAGCGTCGTAGTCTGGGGCACTGGCACGCCGCGGCGCGAGTTCCTCTATGTCGACGACATGGCCGATGCCTGCGTGCATTTGATGAAGACCTATTCGAGCGCGGAGCTGATCAACATCGGCACCGGAGAGGACATCACCATTGCCGAGTTTGCCCGCATCGTCGCCGAAGTCGTCGGCTATATCGGCGAGATCAGTTTCGATAGCTCCCGGCCCGACGGCACGCCGCGCAAGCTGCTCGACGTCAGCCGTCTCGCGGGCCTCGGCTGGCGCGCGAGGACATGGCTCACACATGGAATGCGGCAGGCCTACCAAGCCTTCTTGGTGGCATCGGCTACATCGGACAAAAGGACAGAACCATGCAGCTGCTAGCCGCTGATGGCAATCATTGTTCGGTTCCCAGAAAGTTGCTTTAGGATCGTCCGGCGAATTCGACAGGGCCCCACGTGTTGCTTGGAGCTTGCGCACCGCCGGGTGACGCGTGCCCCGATCGAGGGCAGGCACGGGCTAGACTGGCCCATAGCTAGAGCGAGCGAATTGGTCAGGCGCGCCTTGCGGCACGCTCTGTTATGAACTTGAGGTAAACTGATTAGCATGTGCGGGATTGTCGGCATCCTGGGGCGCGGTCCGGTCGCGGATCGACTCATTGATTCACTTAAGCGACTGGAATATCGCGGCTACGACTCAGCAGGCATCGGAACGCTGAAAGGAAATTATATCGAGCTTCGGCGCGCCGAGGGCAAGCTGAGGAACCTTGAGACACGCGTTCGCCGCCATCCGCTCTCAGGCCATGCCGGGATTGGGCATACGCGCTGGGCTACCCATGGCAAGCCGACCGAGCATAATGCTCATCCCCACGCAACGGACAATGTTGCAGTTGTCCATAACGGCATTATCGAGAATTTCCGCGAGCTGCGCGCGGAGCTGAAACAGCATGGCGCCTATTTCGCCTCTGAAACAGACACCGAGGTGGTGGCGCATCTTATCGACTCATATCTGAAAAATGGCTGCTCGCCGCAGGACGCAGTAAAAGCGTCGCTGCCGCGGCTAGTGGGCGCGTTTGCGCTTGCAATCCTGTTCAAGGGGCAACACGACCTCATGATCGGTGCGCGGAAGGGTTCACCGCTTGCGATCGGCCATGGCGAAGGCGAAATGTATCTCGGATCGGATGCTATCGCGCTCGCGCACCTTACCGACTTGATCACCTACCTTGAGGACGGCGATTGGGCTGTCCTCAACCGCAACGTCGCCGTGGTCTACGACGCACAAGGCACAGTCGCCCGCCGGGAGGTGGTGAAATCTGCCACGTCGTCGGTTCTCGTCGACAAAGCAAACTACCGCCACTTCATGGCGAAGGAAATCCACGAACAGCCAGAGGTGATCGGGCAGACGCTGGCGCACTACGTCGATATCGCCAACGAGAGCGTCGCACTGCCGCAGGAGCTTCCGTTCGATTTCAATGCGATCGGACATATCTCGATCACGGCTTGCGGTACGGCAGGATATGCCGGCCATATCGCCAAATACTGGTTCGAACGGCTGGCTCGTATTCCGGTCGAGCTCGATGTCGCCTCCGAGTTTCGCTATCGTGAGGCACCGATGCGCAGGGGAGATCTTGCTATCTTCATCTCGCAGTCCGGCGAGACGGCCGATACGCTGGCCGCCCTGCGCTACGCCAAGTCTCAAGGCCTGCATACGCTCTCGATCGTGAACGTTCTAGGCTCGACCATTGCGCGCGAAAGCGGAACGGTGTTGCAAACACTCGCCGGACCTGAAATCGGCGTTGCCTCGACCAAGGCGTTCACATGCCAGCTTGTCGTCCTGGCGGCGCTTGCGGTCGCTGCGGGCAAGGCGCGGGGTGAATTGTCGGAGAGCGACGAGATCGATGTCGTGCGAGCGCTGATCGAAATTCCCCGGCTAGTTACAGCTGCGCTTGCCAGCGAGCCGCAGATCGAGAAGCTCGCACGCGACATCGCCAAATCGCGTGACGTGCTATATCTTGGTCGCGGCACGTCGTTTCCACTGGCGCTGGAAGGGGCACTGAAGCTGAAGGAAATCTCCTATATTCACGCCGCGGGCTATGCGGCCGGAGAGCTCAAGCACGGCCCCATCGCCTTGGTCGACGAGAGCGTTCCCGTAATTGTCATCGCTCCTTGCGACCGGCTCTTCGAAAAGACCATCTCGAACATGCAGGAGGTCGCCGCACGCGGCGGCAAGATTATCGTGATAACGGACGCTAGCGGAGCCGCGAAGGTGTCCATGGATACACTCGCGACGATCGTGCTGCCGGAGATGGGGACGACATTTACGCCCATTGTCTATGCGATTCCGGTGCAGCTCCTGGCCTATCACACGGCCAACTTGATGGGCACGGACGTCGACCAACCGCGAAATCTAGCGAAATCGGTCACCGTCGAATGAGCCAAGGCAACGTCAGCTGGAATCGGCGTGGGTCATTACCGAGGGCGCGCAAAGCCCCGGCAGATCTCATCATGATGTGCCGCCCAACTCCAGGCCCGACGCCATCGCATGGCGTATTTGGTTGTGCCGGGGGTTATGGTCGGGAAGCTGAGACTCATGCGCAAAATCTTACGGCCAATCAGGTTAAGAGGCTGGCGCGTCTTCCGGCAAACAAGGAGTCGCATATGACCGATCGCGGCGTTCCGATTGCTTGGACCAGGTTATAATTGGTGACGAACAACCAGGTGTTTCATGCGGCGTGGAAGCCAGATGAACCTGTTGGATTGATCCAAACGATGCCCGTTATCGCTGCGGAGGCCGCTATGTTCCTCTCCGCTCAGTGCGGGTTTTGGACCGCATTCGGACCGCAGCGCCCCTCGAAGTACGAGGCGCGTCTCGCTTCGAAGGACAACGTGGCACTTGCCGAGCATGGCGATCGGCGCGAGCGGACGGGCTTGATCGCCAGCACGCTCACCAAACCTGTTCCGTGCAACCCAAATCGCTGGACATCGGGTGACATGTTTAGTCCGGCTCGGCCCCAATCGCATTCTGGCGAGTTGTTCTAGCGCGACCTGTCTCACGAAGCTCTTCCCTGCCGCGCGGCGTATGCCACGCATCGCGTGCTTCCCTTTCATTCCAGGTCGATGCGCTCGATGAGAAACCCGCCACGCCACAAACAACAACCTTGTCACCTAGAATCGCCCGAGGTTTCAGTAGCTTGAGAGTCACTCCTGCTGCGCGCGCGGAATAAGGCCGGAAAATCCTTGCGACATTGCGGCCATTGCCGAAAATATGCCGGAAACGTCAGGCGCTTACGGGTTGGTCGACGGTGCCCTAATGGCAGATTCGCGGCCGTGACACTGCACTCGGCTGGCGTGAGATTCTCTCGGAACCGGCCATTTCAAACCGAGAGGAACCTCGCCATGTCACCAGCGTCCATTGAGCACGCGTCAAATGCCAAATTGCGCATTGGCGACATCTTACGTGCGACGAGCGGCAACTTCCTCGAGCAGTTCGATTTCTTCTTGTTCGGGTTCTACGCCAGTGCCATCGGAAACGCGTTCTTTCCATCAGCAAGCGAAACCGCGTCGCTGCTTAACACCTTCGGTGTGTTCTGGCTGGGTGCCTTGATGCGACCTGTTGGCGCTATCGTGCTTGGAGCCTATATCGACCAGATTGGCCGTCGGCAAGGCCTGATCATTACGCTTTCGATAATGGCGATTGGCACCATCATCATCGCCTTTTGTCCCGGCTACGCGACGATCGGCATTGCCGCACCCGTGATCGTGCTGTTCGGACGGCTGTTGCAGGGCTTTTCTGCCGGCGTTGAAGTTGGGGGCGTTTCCGTCTACCTTTCCGAGATTGCCACTCCGGGCAATCGCGGTTTCTACACATCGTTTCAGTCCTCGAGCCAGCAGGTTGCGATCTTTGTCGCGGCTCTTATCGGATATTTTTTGAGCGAAGCACTTCCGGCCGAAATGGTTGCAGCCTGGGGCTGGCGGATCCCGTTCTTCCTTGGCTGCTTGATCGTTCCGCTTATCTTCTTCCTGCGCCGGACGCTGGAGGAAACTCCGGAATTCCTGGCCATGAAGACCCACCCAACGGCCCGCGAGGTCTTTGCCTCCACGGTTGCGAACTGGCGCGTTGTACTTCTTGGCATGATGATCGCGATGCTGACGACCACGACCTTCTATTTCGTCACGGTGTACACGCCTACGTTCGGCAAGCACGTATTGCATCTGTCGTCGCAGAACACGCTCTTGGTAACGCTTTTGGTCGCCGTGACCAACTTCATCTGGAACCCAATCGGCGGCGCGATTTCAGACAAAATCGGCCGGAAGCCGGTCTTACTGACCATTGCAAGCCTCGCCTTGGTGACTGTATATCCGGCGTTGTCATGGCTTGTGACCGACCCAAGCTTTGGCAAGATGCTGGTAGTGGAGATGATGTTCTCGTTCTACTTTGGCACCTATAGCGGCGCCATGTTGGGCGCTTTGGTCGAAATCGTGCCGAAGCACGTGCGCACAACCTGCTTTTCTTTGGCCTTCGCACTCGCCGCAGCTCTCTTTGGCACGTTTACCCCGCTCGCATCGACCTGGTTGATCGATAGGACCGACGACAAGGCTTCGCCCGGTTTCTGGTTGATGTTTGCAGCTTTGCTCGGCATCATCGCCGCAGTCACGATTTATCCAGGAAGCGCCAAGAGAGTTGCGAAGCCGTCGCGTCCCGAGCGGTCTAACAAGACCGTAGCCGCGCAATTTACCGCGCATTAGCACGCGCCCTCGGGGACGTTGACGGCCCAAGACTGAACTGAACTTGGTGCGTCACTGCCCTTGCGGTGATCTCACGGTGGTGGGCGGGCCACTCTGCCGGTCACGGTTCTTCCTACGCGATCTCGGGCAGTATCGGGACAAGCTGGCGTTGACCAGGAATGGCTGAACATTATCGCCACCCTTGATTTCGTTCTGTGGTCGAACGGCGCGATGATAATGCTCGCACTTTGCAGTCACGTGAAACACGGCAGATCTCGCGCGAGGGATAGATCCCTCGCGCGAGGTCCACGCGCTGAAATTGGCGGGAATTCTGTGCGGCTGCCACACAAACTGAACGGGCACGTCTTCAGACTGCATGAATTCCCCAGTGAATTGGTGTATCGCAGGTCGCCAAACGTTAGCGTAACGAGACGTCTGGTATGTTGATCCGATACCGGCCTCTCGCTGAGATACGCAAGTTGTATGCTGACCCGTATCTCAGTTTCGCGGGGAGCTGTCGACAAGGTTGATCGTGCCTGGTGCAACGGAGCGACGGGCCCATGCATGACCACGACCCGGGCCATCGCCGGCTCCGCTCGATCAGCCGCGACTTCACGCACCGCTAGCTTGCGCAGATGGGGTACCGCGCGCGAGCTGTGCGAGCTCCGTTTCGAGCATAGGGTTGCGCTTGAACATGGCGTCGATCAATGCTTGCGCCGGCTGCTCGGCCGCCTCCACCCACGTCGCCTTCTCCGCTCGCGCGGAGGGCGCGAAAACACGTTTGACGACGGTCGGCGACCCCCTCAGACCGCATTTGGCCATGTCATCCACGCCGGCATTTTGGGCGCTCCATTTTACGATTGTGGCACGTGCAGCACGCAACGCATCTATCATTGCACCGCGGCGAATTTGATTGGTTGCCTCCAACATGCTGACGAGACACGGCAGCTTGGAACGCAGCACCTGGACGCCGCCTTCGCAGCGCCGTTCCGCCTCGATCGTGCGTACTTTGAAGTTCAACGCTTTGATTGTGGAAACATAAGTAAGCTGCTGGACCCCGAGCCTCTTTGCAATGCCAGGTCCCACCTGCGCCGTATCGCCGTCGATCGTCTGCTTGCCAGTGAATATGACATCCGGCGGGCCATATTCCCTCCCGATATTGCGAATCGCGCACGCCAGCGCGTAACTCGTCGCCAGCGTATCGGAGCCCGCGAAGCTACGATCGGTGAGCAGGACAGCTCGATCGGCACCAAATGTCAGTGCCTTTCGGAGAGAGTCTTCTGCCGATGGCGGCCCCATTGTGAGGACGGTAATTTCGCCGCCGAACCTGTCTCGTAGCTCGAGCGCAGCTTCCAGCGCGAAGAGATCATATGGGTTGATGATGGTCGGCACGCCCTGGCGCATGATCGTATTCGTAACTGGGTGCACGCGGATTTGAGCGGAGTCGGGGACCTGTTTGATGCAGACGATGCTGTGCATGTACTTCTCCTAAGATGCTGAGCCGGCTCCCGACGAGCAGCAAATGTCATACCACCCCAGGGATTTCGCCGATGAGGAAGGCATGCAAAGACTGACGGCGAATCCGTTGGCGCAATTGCGACGGCTTGAGCATGGGCGTGATCTTAAGCTGATCCGAGTTACGGGAGCAACGGAGCCGCGGCAATCACGCGCCGGTTCCACGCCAAGCCAGTTTTCAGCGCGAATACGTGCAAACAGACGATGACAAGACCAGCCGGCGCGAAGACGCCCTATCCTTCACCGGCGAGCGTATCCCAAGCAAGGCATAAGGCTAGCATCCGCAGTATGCATCAGAGCTGGCAATCGCCTCTTGCCACGCTCTCCTATCCCAGTCGGCCGAGCGCGAGAGAGGAGCGAGCCCGACGCTTTGCTCAGAAGCGCTTGATCTCGATACCGTGTCTTCGCAAGGCATAGCCAATCTGGCGCGGGGTCAGTCCAAGCAGGCGCGCCGCCTTCGCCTGTACCCACCCGGATCTTTCCATGGCTGCGATGACGCGCTCGCGATCGGCGAGTTTCCCAGCACCCACTGCGGGTGGCCCTAGCGGTGTCAGCTCGCTACTGACCGGCTGAACGGCTGTTATAGCTTCTGGCGGCGGCATGCTCAGCCTCGCGGGCAATGAGAAATTCGGGCTCGGCTGTCGCGCCATTTCCTCCGGTCCACACCTCCATAGCTTGGCCGACAGGCATTGCCCGTGGCAGCATGCAAAATCATGTCTTACGATCGACGATCCTTGCGCGAGGGTCGCGGTCCGCTGCACGCAGTTCTCGAGCTCGCGGACATTACCGGGAAATTCGCAGCTCATGAGGACGTCAATCGCACTTGAATCGAACACCAGAGCACGGCCGTTTTCATTGTTGAAGTTCTTCAAGAAGCGAGCGGCGAGAAGCGGAATATCACTGCGTCTTTCGCGCAGCGGGGGCAGTAGCAGAGGAACCACGCTGATGCGGTAATAGAGATCGGCACGAAACTCCTTCCTTGCCACCGCCTCTTCAAGATTCCTGTTCGTGGCTGCAATCACGCGGACATCGACTTTGACCGTCTGATTGCCGCCCACTCGCTCGAATTCCTGCTCCTGAAGCACGCGCAGGAGCTTCGCCTGGAACGACGCCGAGATCTCACCGATCTCATCTAGAAACAACGTTCCCTTGTCGGCGAGCTCGAAGCGACCCTTGCGCATATTGAAGGCGCCCGTAAACGCTCCCTTCTCGTGACCGAACAATTCGGATTCTAGCACTGTCTCAGTCAGGGCTGCGCAATTCAGCTTGATAAAAGGCCGTTTGGCGCGCGCTGAACGCTCGTGAATCGCCTTCGCGACCAGCTCTTTTCCGGTACCCGATTCGCCACGCAGCAGAACTGTGCTGTTGGAGTGTGCGATCACCTCGATCTTCTCAAGCAACGCGCGCAGCGCCGGGCTGTCGCCGATAATTCCGTCCACTTGAACCTTCTTACGCTCCCGCCCAAGAGGCTTGAGTTCGGACAGCTGCTTCTGCAGCCGGAACTCCTCGTCCATAAGGCGCCCGCGATCGCGCACAATGAAGCAATGCAGCTTCGCCGTCTGGCCCAGAAGGCGAGCGACCATGGTCAGCAGGTGGAGGTCGTCCTCGAGCTGCGCGCGCGTCCCGTTGTCCGCGATGCGGTCAATGCTCAGCGTACCCACAACTTTCTCGTCAATGTCTATGGGAACGCCGATGAACGCAACAGGCTTATTACCAGCGGCATCTAGCATCTCGACGTCCGAAGGACTGAAGGCCGAATGCAGCGCGACGTTCTCGACAATGAGCGGCCGCCCCGTCGCGACAATTTGATCAATTGCTGCACGCGGCAAGGACACCCCGCAGCGCTCATCGCGCCCTTCGCTCCGGGCCTCGTCCACGATGATCTCCGGCACCCCGTCATGATCGAACAGGCACACGATGCCGCGGCGCATCTGCACGAGCGATTGCAGACGCTCGATGAAGCTCGTCAGCTTGGTTTCGAGCCGGGATAGGCCGGTCAGCGTGTGCGCTATTTCAAAGATCGTGCTTAGCGATTTCTCTTGCGATGGCACAATAAAACCGGAAGGGTCCGCGTCGGAGGTTAAGTTTAGTGTTTCGCGCAGGGAAACGCTGTCCAGCATAACGACTTCTCCGTTCCTTTCTTGATCCTCCCATGACCTTGATCGGACTTGTTGGACCCGTGTTGCATGCCCCCTCGATCTGACATCCGGTTCTCAGGGCGGGGCGAGAGATGACGCCTCTTCATCACGTCGGCAGCACCTACAGCGACTAGATATGCTGCGTTAGTCTTCCAACCCCCTGCGCGGATTCGCCCTGGCCAAAATGAGTTCCATCCATGAGGTTCAGATTAACCGGGCTTCGCCAGGGGCGAATTCATCACAAGTGTTGTCCGCCATTGATCGGGACTTCGGCGCCAGTGACATAACTTGCCGCATCTGAACATAGGAAGAAAATGACCTTGGCGACCTCTTCGGGTGTACCCACTCGGCGAAGTGGGATCTTTGGCACAAGATGTGCTTCCGTGGCAGGCGACAAAATGTCCGTCTTGATTTCTCCGGGCGCGACCGCATTGACGCGAATGCCATGTGAGGCGTAATCGTGCGCCATTTCACGCGTGAGACAAGCGAGCGCAGCTTTCGAAGTCGCATATGCCGTGCCTGCAAATGGATGCACCCGCGACCCGGCGATCGAAGTCACATTGACGATCGCGCCTGAAGCCGCTTTCAGCTCATCGAACAGACCTTGGGCGAGCAGGATCGGCGCCACCAGATTGAGGTGGAACACGCTCATCCAAGTATCGACTGAGGTCGCCAGCGACGTCAGCCGGGCACCGTTCGGCGTTTTTGGTGAGTTTCCGGCATTGTTTACCAGTCCATGCAATGGTGCGCCGGCAAGGCACTCCTTGATCTCGGCAATCACGCGCGGCAGCGTCCGATGGTCGCTCAGGTCGACTTTGATATAGCTGTCGCCCTCTGAGTCCCATGGGCAGCGTGCCGCGTCGAATGGTTGGCGCGCGCAAGAAATGACGCGCCAACCGGCTTCCGAAAACAATTTTCCGGTAGCGCGACCGATACCGCGCGATGCCCCCGTCAATACCAGCGTCTTCGGGTCACGCAGCGGGCGGCCCGCTCGACCGGCGCGAGCGTGAACTGGACTGCCAGGGTCCGTTTCCGGCGATTGAGCTGCAACCGCTTTGTCATCTGGTAGACCTAGATTCACACGCCGCTCCCGTCCGCTTCCCTCGGATATGCACCTGCTGCAGGATCCGGGCCAAAGCAATGCAGGGCACAAACGGCGAACCGTTGCGACCCAAATGGCAGGTTCCGAACATCTGGCCTGTTTGCTTTTCGACAGCAGCAACGCCGCAGCAATGCTTGTCGTCGAGCTCCCCGGGCGAGCCGCCCAATGCGCGCGCTACGTCTTCGAGCCGAGAGCCTGGTGATTCCAGGGCGAGCTGACTGCGTCGCACTCCACGGGTGGTCTGTGGCTCATTTGGGGTTGGCGGAGATAGATCAACTGTCCTTGGCGGAGATCAGGACCAATGGCCAGTTCGTCCGAGAGTGTTCATCCCTTGTATCGCGAGCGCAGATCCGAATCAGTTCCGCTGTCCATGGCCTGCGATCGTGCTGTTCATCAGCTACAGCCGAAAGGACTCGAAAACCGCAGGTTGAACACGGCCGTCGTCAGAAAACGCACCGACCGCAAAAGGATAGTCCACAGGGGCGATCCATCTAGCGGACGTACCTCCTTGGTGCTGGGACATTCTGACGTGACCGTCTGCTACGCTAGATTTCCCCGGGCGGCCCAGACCGGCGTTGCCGTGCTTACCAAGGTCTGGCAGCGATGCCGGTTTGGACCCGATGATGACGAGCCATACCCTTCCGCGCGACACCTGACGGCCCGAAGCATTGCGGGGCAAGGCCGCCGGCGCTTGCCGGCATTGGCCTACGCTTCGCCGGAATTCGCCTTAGCAGCCGCACCGCATCCGTAATAGTGCGCCGGTCAGCAATCGCTTACGGACGGAAGCCGCCATACACCATTTCTGCGACAGGTTGCGAAACTCGATGGTGTCGACGCCAGCAGTATCAGGCAGATGATCTAGCCCACCATTGCCCGGGCTCGAGCAGACTCGCGGCACTTCATGAAGCCGCGAAATGCTCGTATGGGTTATCGATCATGGTCAGATGCTCCGGATTGCTCAGATCGAATTCAATAATGCGTGGCACGAGCAGTCGGGCGTAGCGCGTGAAGGCGCTGGTTGGGGGAAAGCGGATCACGGTAGCGCATCGCGCAAGAAGATACATGTCGACGAGAGCGGAAGCTCCACCTTCAATTCCCATTTCCGCACTATGCAACGGCCCTGCGCGATCGGCCTGGAAACGTTTTGGTACGGCGAAGACATCGGGAAACATAACCGATACGTGTTCGAGCACCTGTGCACTGTCCGTGCACAGGAAGACCTTTACAGGCTTCGGATATGGCAAAGCCTTGGCTTTGCGGATTGCCATGCAGACCTGACGAAGGGCGAGCTCCGAATCGGCCCAGTACGGCGCATGCTCCATGATATTTTCGCCATTGCCGTGCCGAACATGAACGCCGATGATG
This sequence comes from Bradyrhizobium sp. S3.7.6, assembly GCF_054061875.1. Taxonomy (NCBI): domain Bacteria; kingdom Pseudomonadati; phylum Pseudomonadota; class Alphaproteobacteria; order Hyphomicrobiales; family Nitrobacteraceae; genus Bradyrhizobium; species Bradyrhizobium sp. S3.7.6. Next base: position 202,011 of record NZ_JBSSEQ010000003.1, read on the forward strand.
CTATGGCCGCTAAAGTGTTCCCCAAAGAACGCGTCGATCCGTGCTCGAATTTCAGGCCTGAGTTTGATGTTCCGAAAGATCAGTCGTTCGGCTTCCTCGCCACAACGCCACATCAGGCAAGCGTCACAGACAATGGTGTTGGCTTCGTTATCGTCTCTTGACTGGAACAGTTCGGTCAGTTCGTCCCGTTCTCGGAAGATCTGCTCATCCGGGCGATTGATGCAGTCGATCGATGGCCTATTCCACCACCGCGGGAAGAACGGTCCGGGAAACGAGAGCTGGTTGACCCGATCATCGCAAATCACCGGCACTCCAGCGATGTCCTCAACCGGCTCGAAGAACACCGGAAAGGCGTTGCTGAACGATTGGTCGATGTAACAGGAACCGCGCCAGTCGATGACGAGCGTCCGCCCGGTCCGCTGCGCGTACGACCAGGCTGACGCCAGCGACCAGAGGCAATCACCAAAGCCGGTACGCCTCCGAGAAATAACAAAGCGTTCCTTTGTCAAATTATCAAACCCTTCTCGTTGCGCAAGATCAGTTTTGTGTGGCGTACCTACTCTTCTGCGATTCCGGTCCCCGCCAATGGACCGCTGCTCACCAGGACACAAGGCGATCAACCCGCAAGCCTATCCTCCACGGCACCGCGATCGGCAGGTCATGCAAAAGGCTTCCACGGAGCCCTCTTCCGCATTGCTCACCTTTTACGATCGCGCAGGATGTAGCCGAATACGGCGCTGATCCCAGAGCCCGCGCAGTTCGTTCACGAGTCCTTCGCGCCTAGTCCTGTCAGAGGTGACCCTTGCGAGAAGGTCGGCAAGAACAGCTTCCTTCTCTATTTGCATCAGCATGTCGAATAGGTCGTGCGAGAGGCGCACGCTGTCATGGCTGGAGTGGCCCATGCGGATCTCGCAGACAGTCTCCTGACGTTCTCGGCCCGCATGAGCGCGAACCCGGTAAAGCGATACATGAGGCGGCAGTGATACAGCGAGTTCAGTCCAGCTTTCGAGCGTTGTTGCCCGCTTCTTGACGAGGAAGGACCCGACCACAAGACCATCCAGCTCGGTGGACAAAAACGCCGTAATCGCATCGGCGACGGAATCTATGATCGGTTCAGCATTGTTGTTGAATGACGTATTAAGTAGAATCGGGACGCCTGTCCGGCTCTTGAACGCGTTGATGAGTTCCCAATAGGCGGCATTGTTCGTGCGGGAAACCGTTTGCAGCCGAGCCGTACCATCGATATGCGTGATCGCCCCCAGCAAAGCACGCTTGGAGTCGCGCACGCGAACGACGAAATTCATGAAGGGATATTCTGCGCGACCATCCGGCAACTCAAAGAACGCGCCTGCATCCTCCTCCAGAACCGATGGCGCAAATGGTCGATAACTCTCGCGCTTCTTGACCATCGCGTTAATCCGCTCCTTGTTTGCGGCGGGCCTCGGGTCCGCAAGAATACTGCGGTTGCCGAGCGCACGAGGGCCGAACTCGGACCGGCCCTGTACCCACCCGATCACGGCGCCATTAGCGATCCACTCGGCTGCTCTGGTTGCGACGTCAGCGGTCTGTTCCATCTCCAGGTGTCCGGCCCATCGCTTCAGTTCCTGTTCGATGCTGTCGTCGCTGCCGACATCTGGCCCCCAATAAACCGCCTGGAGTCGCTCGCGGGGCGCAGGCTGCCCGGCCTCGTTCGATACCATCAGTGCCGCGCCCAATGCGCATCCGGCATCATGCGCAGCCGGCTGCACGAAAATATCTTCGAAGAGGCCAGAATACAGGAGTTTACCGTTGAGAGTGCAGTTGTGGGCCACCCCGCCAGCCAGGCACAACCGTTTCATTCCGGTCGACTCACGGTAATGCCGAAGAATGTGAAACACGATCCGCTCCAGCGCCTCCTGCAACGATGCGCTCACATCGCGATGCTGTTGCGTGAACGGCATTCCCTTTCGCCGGACCTCGATATTGCGCAGCAATGCCGGGCCGATACGGTTGAGGTGAACGCGGTAGCCACCGTTTGCGGAGAGCTCATAGAATTGGGCAAAAAGCTCGCGATAGCGTGTGGGATCCCCGTAGGGAGCCAGTCCCATAACCTTATACTCGTCGAACAGGCCGTAGCCTAGGTATCGGATCGTCTCCAGATAGAACAGTCCGAGAGAGTTATTCTCTGGAAACGTCATAAGCTCGGTCATTTCGGTGCCCGACCCGACCGCCAAGAGACCCGAGAGGAAGTCGCCACAACCGTCGATCGCGAGAACCAGGCTTTCTTCAAAACCCGACATCGCCAGAGCGCTCACGGCATGGGCCTGATGGTGGCCTACGAATGACACCCGCGAGGGATCAATTTCGGTGCCGAACTCCGCCGCTAGAAGGTGTCGTAACAGCAGATTGGCATTTAGCGGAATTGAGCTCTCAGGCTGTGAGATGAACAGCCGTTCGAGCATCGCGTTGCAATAGGCTTCGGTGGCGTAAAACGCAATGCGATCGACATCGCGCAGCTCCACGCCCGCGGTTGCAAGACAGTATTCGATTGCACTGCTCGGGAGCTTATTCGAGTGCTTGATCCGGTTGAGGCGCTCCTCTTCGACTGCAGCGATCACGCGCCCGTCCTTGACAAGTACTGCGGCGCCGTCGTGCAGAAACGTGTTCGGTAGTTCAAGCGGGTTTTCATAGACCCTGTCGAGCCCGCCACTCAGTCCTAGACACAGCATGTTGTTCTCCATTCATCCTGGGAGGCCTCTTGGCCTATTTCCTATCGCGTGCTTGGCGAGTAAGCCGCACGTCGCCGCGGGGCCGACCAGGCCTCGCTGCGTACCGAGGCTCACAAGCGTCGCACGCGAATCGGAAGTTCGTTACGCCCGATATCTGATCTCGCGCATGCGATGCTTCCCTTAGGTCGTGTTCCACTCACCGCATCAGGCGTCGCCGAAGCAGCGCGGCCGCGATGAGGAAGGGAAACGCTGCGTAGATGAAGAGTGCGCCCACATGTAAGCCGACGCTCTCGATCGGACGACCGAGCATTGCCGGACGAATAAGATCGACCGAATGAGTCAGCGGCAACAAGGCCGCTATGCGTTGAAATGAACCTGGCAACTGGCTCATTGGGAAGATCGTCCCGCTCAAATACATCATGGGCGTGAGAATGAGTGACTGGTAGAAGATGAAATAGTCGTGGCTCGGTGCAAGGGCTGAAACGACCATTGCGAGGCTCGCGAACGTAACGCCAGTGAGGGCGATGGCTGGTAGCGCGTAGGGAATGGATGACCACTCCGCATAACCCAGCCCGGCGGCAACAATCGTGATCGCCGTACCGGCAAGCAAGGCCTTGCTCGCTGCCCATGCCACTTCACCGAGAACAATGTCGCCGAGCGTAAGGGGCGTACAGAGTACTGCCTCCCACGTGCAGTTTGTCTGCATGCGCGCGTAAGCCGCGTAGATCGTTTCGAAAGTTGCGGAGACCATCGCGCTTGCGGCGACCATGCCAGCCGCCAGAAACGAGATGTATGAGGTCCCCTCAACGCCACCGATGATCATTCCAAGGCCAATACCGAGACCGAACAGAGAGCTCATCGGCTCGGCCAGATTTCCAAGAATCGACGCCAGAGCGACTTTCCGCCAGACCAGAAAATTGCGGCGCCATACCGATATCCAGTTCCATGGATTGGCAGGGAGGGCCGGCGCAAAACGTTGCCACATCGTTCAGTCCTTCATCTCTCGCCCGGTTAGCCGTAAGAAGACATCCTCCAGATTTGGAGGACGCTGCAGAAGGCGGAGATCCGTTCGGTTGGCAAGCCGGACGCGCACCTGTTCTGGATCCGTGACATAACAGAACAGCGTCTCCCCGCTCACCTCAGCGCGCTGCACTTGGGGCCTGACCAGCGGCAGCAGTTCATGCGGATTACCACCGTAAATCTCGATGACTTGGCAGCCGATCTGCTGCTCGATCAGCGCATGAGGCCGGCCTTCGGCGATCTTACGGCCGTGCTCAAGCACGCACAGGCGATCGCACAACCGCTCCGCCTCTTCCATGAAATGGGTGGTGAGAAGAATCGTTTTGCCGCGCGCTAATAGCGCGCGCAAGCGTTCCCAGATCAGGTGACGGCCGTGCGGATCAAGGCCGGTTGTCGGTTCATCAAGCACCAGGAGCTGCGGGTCATTAATGAGGGCACGAGCCAGCGTCAGGCGCCGCTTCATGCCACCGGACAGTTGGCCGACGCGGGCATCCGCCTTGTTCTCCAGGCGGGCGAATTCGAGCAGTGCTGGCGTGACCGCTTTCACCTCGGCCGCGCTCATCGCGAAATAGCGCCCGAAAACCAGCAAGTTTTCGCGCACCGTGAGCTGAAGATCAAGGTTGTCAAATTGTGGGACAACCCCGATGCCCCGGCGCGCCAAGCGCGCATGTGTCGGCACCGGCTCGCCAAGCACGCATATCTTACCTGCGTCGGGCGATGCAACACCCAGGATCAAACGCGCAAGCGTGCTTTTACCCGCGCCGTTTGGTCCCAGCAGACCGAAACACTCTCCCGGCGAGACCGTAAACGAAAGAGCGTCCACGACGACCCTGTCGTTGTAGGACTTGCTCACCTCGAAAAGGTCGACTGCCGCGGTTGACATTCGCTTACCCCATCGCGACGGACGTTGTTCGCGCCGCTTCCTGGGTCGCGCGCCGTTTTGTCCAAAGCAGGCCGTCACACCATACGTGATCGACGCGTCCCCACTCGCACGCGGCGGCAGCATCCGGGAAGAAGCCGCGTCCATGCAGATTGGCGCTGGTATTGCAAAGCAGCGGAATGGCTGTGAGCTTTTCGTACTCGATGAGAAGCTCGGTCACTTTATGTGGAGAGGTTCTGGAAACCGTCTGTAGGCGGGCAGATCCATCGAGATGCACGACGGCCGGAATTTTGTCCCGCCATTCCGGTCGCGTCTGGTGATCGAACAGCATGTACGGATCGGGTACTCCAGGGCTAAAAATCTCCGCCGCGCGATCCTCCAGGCATATCGGCGCTACCGGCCTGAAATGCTCGCGAAGTTTGATGTCGTTGAGATGATCTTTCATTCCTGCCCAGGTCGCAGCTGCGAGAATGCTTCTGCCGCCCAAAGCTCGTGGTCCGAGCTCGGCGCGCCCAGTAAGGAAGACAACGGGCTTGTCGCCCGCGAGAATTGCCGCAAGTTCGCCCATAGTGCAGGGCGCGCTCTCCCATTCGGGCGGAACTTCGCTGGGACGAACGGCCGGTCCACTGTAGACCGACCATTCCAGAGCTTTAAAGCCTTGCTGTGCCGCCAGTGCAGAGCAAGCAGCACCGATGGCTGAGCCGCTGTCGTTCGGAAAGGGCGGCACCCACACGACATCGAACAGGCCGGTCCCACGAAATGCACTATTCCACTTAATATTCAAGCCACAGCCGCCGGCTATGCAGAGGTTACGCGCCCCCGCAAGATGCGAATGCCGCTGCACAACATCGGAAATTGTGCGAACCAGCAGACGCTCTAGAAAGACGTGAAATGACGCAAGGACGTCTTCGGCTTGCTTGGCCTTCAATCGCAGTGCGCACGCATCGAAGAAGTCGTGCAGAGCTTCAAGTGGCGATCGTGAGCTGTTGGTTTCTGCAAGCTCACGGCATGCGCCGTCAGCATGCGTGGCAAAGTGCGCCTCATAGAGCTCCTGAAACGTCTCGATAATATCCCCGTCGGGCGATCCCAGCGCGATATAGGCCATCAGCTTGCCGGCTATACCGAGATCCCAGCTGGTCCGGTCTGCCCGCCTGTAAGGTCCAAAGTGATGTCCTGCCGTCGCATAGGCGTGACCTATCATCGGAAACAGGCATTCGATGAAACGGATGCCGTGAGGCTCGACATAGTAGAGGCGTGGAAACATGCAGCCGTCCCACACCAAGCAGAAAGCAGATTGTGCGGATGTGGCAAACGAGCTGGCGCAGTACGCGGATGCTACGTGCCCGGTAACATGGGGATAGCTTTGATAAGGATATAGCTTCCCGTCGAGCAAGAGGCCGATGCGATCGCGGGACATCAGGGGGCTATCGCCTTGCCGTTCGACATACGGCGCGCCCTTGAGCTTGACGGTCGTCGGCCCACTAAGGACTTCAAACTGCGATTCGAACTCTCCATCCCAGCCATCAATGACGAACTGATCAACATCGTTCGGATCCAGCCCGTGCTCCGCCAAGGCGCTGACAACGGCATCCAGGTTGTCAATGGTTTGATAGCGCGGATTGTTGTTCAGCTTCTCCTGTTCGACACAAAATACCAGCCGGCCGTCCTCGATCAGAGCGACTGCCCCGTCATGCGTCAACTTGATACCGCAGATACGCATAGTGGCTCCTTTCAAGCTCGGCCGTTGGGAAGGACCGAAGATTGCTCCGGATTGCGAAAGCGAACCAACAAGCAGTCTTCATCGGCTGACTGCCCCTGGCACTGCGCGCGTTCGACCTCAACGAGCGCTTCAGTCAACATCGCGATGACCGTCTCGGCGCCAGCGACATGCCCCCATCGCCTGCAGGTGGCATCACGTGCAGATCCGAAGATCAGATGCCCACCTGGGGCAAGCATCTTCACCATATTGTCAATCGCGGTACGCATCCGGGTCATGTTTTCGAGATAGTAAAGAACTTCGGCGACCACGATCAGATCGAACAACTCTGCGGTCGAGAACTGCAGAATATCGGTCGCCGCCCAGCTGATATGCGACCACCTCTTGGTCCGCTGGACCGCTCGACCGATCGCTCGCGGCATAACATCGATGACCGTGAGTCGTTTGCAGTGAGGAGCAAGCTTCTCTGTGAATGCACCGGCCGCGCACCCGATCTCGAGGCCGTTTGAGACGGCGCCGTTCGACAGCGATAAGCGGAGCAGTTGGGTGTGACGCTTACGTTCGAACGGATTGTCGTCAAGCCGCCACGGGTCGTCGTTAGCCAGCTCCCGTTCTAGCAATTGATATGTGTTGTCTACACTCACGAGTTAAATCCCCTAAAAGCTGCTTAGTCAGTCTCGGCCGCAACGTCATCCGACGCGATCAGCCGCGAGGAGGTGCGCAAACGACCTGCCCTGCCAATTGAGCCAGGCGTTCCCGATCCTGAGTTAAGGCGTGGTCCAGTTGTCGCGTCTTCTATCGAGGCGTTGGAGTCACCATCGTCCGATTTCGCTACTTTGCGCGAGAGCCAGTCGCTGTTGCTCAAGGTACAGAGCGCGTAGGCCTTCATTGGGAGCAGGAGGAAGATGTTGATCGGGGTGTGCAGCGCGAATCCGAGAAATCGAAGCTCGCCGGCGCGAAGGGCCGCCACGCTGCATCGAACCATGGTCATCACGACGATGGTCAGACCGGTCCACCAGGGCACGCTGTCCGTGAGCGCGAGCTGAGCGATCGCGGCAATCGACGAGATGGCGAGCAGCAGCGGCCCGAGGTTCTGTCCGAGCACATCGAGCGTGAGGTACCGATCGAGGCCGGGCAGCAGGTGCAAACCGAGCAGCGTGTCGCGGTAAGTGCTCCGCGCCCAGCGGAGCTGTTGCCGCAGATATGGCAAGAGCTTGTCCGGGACCACCGTGGCGGCGATGGCGTCCGGAACGTACTCGGTTCGAAATCCTGCCTTGAGCATGAGGATCGTCAGATGGCGGTCCTCGCCGAAGTCGCTCGGCTTTCCCCGGAAAAACTGCGTTTCGTACTGGTCGAGCAGCAACATGAGCGCGGAACGGCGGTACATGGCACACGGCCCACAGCAGCACATGACCGCACCAAAGCGCGTCTGAGCCGCGCGCTCCTCGTTGCACGCCAACCAGTACTCCATGTCGATCAATCCGGTCAGCCAGCTGGCGTTGCGGTTGCTGGCCGTCAATTGGCCCATGGCGGCGCCGACGGCTGGATCCTGCATCTTGCGTACGAGCTTGCTGACAACATCGCTGGCGATTTCCGTGTCGGAATCGACGTTGAGCACGAGATCGCCAAATGACCGGCGTATCGCGGCAATCTGCGCCTTGCGCTTTCCAACGTTGCTTTGCAGCAGAATGACGCGGACCCTTGGGTCATGTGCGTAGCTTGCGTGCACGTGTGCCACTGCACCGACATTTGCGGAGCCGTCATCGACCACATAGACGTGCAATCGCCCTGGGTAGTCCTGGCTTGCAATAGACTTCAGGCAGGCCGCCAGCGTGCGCGGGTCCTCGTTGAAGCAGGGCACGATGACATCCACGCTGGGCAGAGCACCGGTGTTGACCGGGTCATACGGCGGCAGTGAGGCGTCGGTTCGCAGCGCATAAAGCGCCTGCGCGCTTTTATGGACGCTGGAGAGCAACGCGTAGGAGGCAACAGCAACGGTGCTGATGGTGGCAAGCAAGGTCATGGGCATTGATCGATTCGGTTAGGTTGAGGAAGCGACCGGATTGCAAATCCACGGTCATGCAGTGCTGGAACGAGCTGGGCGAGTGCCATTACGGTCTGGTCGCGCCGACCAGCATGAGGGCGGCGTCCCAGCTCGTCGGGGGGGCATCCGTCGTGCAGGAGCACGATTGCACCCGGCTGGAGCGAGGCCAGCACTGCGGCAACAATCGCCTCGACGCCGGGACGAGCCCAGTCTTGCGGATCGACTGACCAGTGCAGGGCGGCCAGATCGGCCTTCGCCGACGCGGCGAGGGCCTCCTTGGACCATATCCCGTAGGGCGCACGCATGTGCCGCACAGAGGCTTGGGGGCAGGCCATTCCAATGACCTTGTTCGTTGTGAGGATCTCGTATTCCACCTCATCCGGCATGCATTTGGACAATTCCGGGTGCGTCATTGTGTGGTTTGCGATTTCGTGCCCTTCGGCAATGATGCGCTGGATCAGCTCCGGCTGGCCCGCTGCATATGCACCGATCACGCAGAAGGTGGCGGGGGCCCGATGCTGGGCCAGCACGTCCAGAATAGCCGGCGTGCAATGCGGGTTTGGACCATCATCAAAGGTCAGATAGACGCAGTGCTCTCCGCCGGCCTCAGCGTAGTCGCTCCGCGCTTCTGTCAGGTCGTTTGTTGACGTCACAGCTCTGGCCCGTTTCGTTCAATCATCTCACCGGCCGGCCATTCGCTCATTGGCCTGGCAATCGGCAAAACTAGGCCGACCACGTCCTCCACGCGCGTCGGAGGCACAGTGAGATAGATGTCCGGACGAGCAGACCGAACGCGGAGCCCTGGCAGAACAGTCGCCAAGCCCTGTCGCCCGAGCAGTCTGGTAATATGTTTCTGCAGGGCAGATCGGACTGTGCCAAAGCCGAATGGCACGCCAAGATCCCGCAATACGGGATACATCACGCGGATGGAGTGGCTTATTCCGAGCCCCTCGAGATCCGGGCGTACCCCGTACAATCCGAGCTCAGCCACGAGCAGATCGACCTCACCAACTTTTATGAAGCGGCGCAGTGCGCCGATGTGAATCGCGACGCCACGATCATCGTAGCCAATTGCCCGAATCTCAGGCCTTGCGCCGGCCCAGCTTCGATGACCTTCAAAGGGCTTTGCATTGAATTCCCCGGTCGGACCATAGGTCTTGCGGAAGAAGTCGGACAATTCAATATGGTCAGCAATTTGAAGCTCATTCTCCCAGCACAGCCTCCAACGAACTGGAGGGCGCGCCGAAACACCTCGTGTGGACCCGGGCGCGATCATGTTCATGGAGCGTAACTCCTATTCGCTATCTGGCTCTTGATGCAGGCCAGCAGTTCACCACGTTCGAAAGGCTTGCTCAGGAACTGGAGCCCATCTTGCAGGACTCGGCTCACGTGGTCTCCGGGGTGGTCTGTGAGCAGAACGGTGGGAATCGCGCCTCCAGATGCAACCAGATGACGGAAAAGCTCGAGACCACTCATCACGCTCGACTGCATGTCCGCGATCACGCACGACGTGATCAAACGGTGGCCCGATTTCAAGAACCCGTCTGCGCTCTCGAACGGTTCGGGCACGTAGCCTGCGGAAAACACCACATCCGTGAGAGCTTCACGCACTGACCGATCTGTATTGACAATGCAGACGACGTCGAGCGTGTGCGCAACTCGCATCAGATTCGCAAAGGACGCCTTCGCTTGCATGTTCCGCACGATTTCACCCCAGCAAGGACGCAATCCAATCGACTGCGACCACAACACATTCGGCACCCGCAACCGGAAGGGTCCGACTGGGTGGAAATCTACGGCCAAGCTGAGCGTTCGCTCAATTCTACGGCGGTACACGGCCGATATAGAATGGGTTGGCAAAGCCAAACGATGGTTTGCTCGTCGTATACGCCAACGCAAGTTTGCGGATCCGCACCGTCCGAACTCGGCGAGATATGGCTTGCGCAACATGCGCGAACCTGCGACCGCACGGTCCAGACGTCTTGATCGATCCCTTGCGCTGGGCTTAGACGCGCAACGATTTGTAACCATTCTGATCGATCTGACTTCTCGCTATACGATCGTTTGCTATCCTCATTCGGTACAAATGGTAAAATCGATTGTGTCGATAGAACACATTCACACCGTGGATCACTCAGGATTATGCGTTTCAAGGGCCTCGATCTGAATCTCCTCGTCGCGTTCGACGCCCTGGTGACGCAAGGCAGCCTCACCTCGGCGGCAAGAAGCATCAACCTCAGTCAACCCGCCATGAGTGCCGCCGTCGCGCGGCTTCGCACTTACTTTCGCGATGAGCTATTCACGATGAGGGGCCGAAAACTGGTTCCAACGCCGCGGGCTGAAGCGCTTGCAGCCCCGATTCGCGAGGCTCTCGCTCACATTCAGCTCTCCATCATTTCTCCAGACGACTTCAATCCGTCCCAATCCAATCGGCGATTCAGGATCATCCTGTCCGACTTCATGACTGTCGTATTTTTTCGAAAAATCGTGGACCGCGTTGTGCGGGAGGCTCCTAGAATCTGCTTCGAATTGCTGCCACCTTCAGAGGAACCCGATGAGCTTCTCCGGCGCGGTGAAGTTGATTTTCTGATGTATCCGGAGATGTTTATGTCGAGTGCGCATCCAAAGGTGGCACTGTTCGAGGACTCTTTCGTTTGCGTGGGCTGCCCCTTGAACAAGCAGCTAGCATCGCGACTCACGTTCGAGAACTACATGTCAATCGGGCACGTGGAAGCTCAATTTGGACGTTTCTTGAGGCCCTCTTTCCGCGAATGGCTCTTGCTCGAGCATGGTTTCAAAATACGCACCGAGGTCGCTGTGCAGGGTTTTGGTATGATTCCGCCTATGTTATTGGGCACCAACCGTATAGCGAGCATGCCCTCAAGACTCGTCAGCCATTTCGCCGATACGATGCCCCTGCGGGTTCTAGAACCTCCGTTGCGACTTCTCACATTCACCGAAGCCGTCCAATGGCCCGCCATTCATAATACTGACCCTGCAAGCATTTGGATGCGAAACATATTCTTCCAAGAGGCATCCACGATGGTCTCTCCGCCCGAGACTAGCCAGTGTCACAGCCCGTTGTAGGATTGTTCGGGCCGCTTGCGACCTGCTCTCGGTTAACCACATCTACGCCGGGCTCGAAGCTTCGGTCCTCTGGCTGACGTTGGGCAAGGTCGAAATTGGCGCGCTTGAGCGCGGTGTGATCGGATCGTTGGCGCTATTTATCTCGCGCTGTCATGACGATCTTGTGCCTCATACAGCTCGCTCGGCGGCGCTCCGCAATGATTTTCCGCTGATCCGGACCGGCTGCATCGCATCGTTCCACGTGAGCTGAGTTCAGAGCTCGCGAAAATGACCCGACCCCGTGAACGATATCTGGCCTCAGCACTATAATCCCCTAAATCGCACACCGCGTCAGGTTCTAGACCAACACCTGCGATCGAGGCTGCAACGTGGATGCTGATAGCGCACCCGCACCGCTCTTCGCCTGACAGTGGGCATTGTCCTTACCGGCAACTGTCCCGGCGACCGAAGTAATGCCGAAGGTCGCCAGTAGCTAGTCGGCCAGGTGGCGGGCGACCTACACGGGAGATGCCCGCTCGTTCGCGTCGAGCCAGCTTGTTCTACCGAACGCAGGGAGAGCGGAACCTGCAAGTGAGAGGCGTTGCGCAAGGCTGGAATGGAGATTGGGACACGTCATCCTAACGGCGCTTATCTTGCTCTTTTTGTACTCGTTCCCGCATGATCGAGCGCAACCGCAAAGTCGCTCGCCGCAGGATCAACCTGGATCTACCGGCCATGAGCTCGCGGCATTGTCCCGCTCCGCGTGTTTCGGTGATGAGTGGTTTATGATGAGAGGACGGCAACTGTACCGATGTCCGCGCACGGGATGGCTCGCCGCTCTCATTCGCCAAGCCCTGCTCCACCTCCAGCTTTGACCATCTCTGGCGACATGTTCAATCCAGCCAAATCAGATCGTGGGTGCTGGGTCATCGTTTCGGATCTCGCGACAGTCGTGTTGTTTTCGAAAGTGTCGTGGCGCGTGGCGCACGCGATGCCGCCGCCGCCAGCCTCGAGTTAGGGCCCCCTCACCGCTGCGCCCGAAGAGCAACTTCGGTGCGGTAACATGACTCGTCTATCTTACCCAAAGCCTCTATGTCCAGCGCGCGCACACCAAAGCGATACTGTTCGAGAATGGAATCGAGTGACTGAGCTTCCGGACGAGCAAGCCATTACCTCGACAACCGAACTGCGCTCCGCAACACTGATCCGGCACGCGTCTGGATATGCGAGTTATCGCTGTAGGAACCATGGCACGTCGTCGTTTCCCCGGGGTGTGACCGCGCGGCGCCGGGGACGCTCGTTGGCCCGTTTTGAGCGCCTCCACGTCCAACGGATACCGGAGCGATCCTTCGAGGCTCGGTCCTCAACCGCGAGCAAAGTGTGACCAGCCGCGCGAGATGCGCTTGCGTTGAGATACATGCCGGGAATGGTTTTGAGGCCCGCCTTGCCTCATTTCTCTCCGACGCTCTGCGGCCGCGGACTTGCACCGTTTAAGAGCAGCCATCCTCTTGTGGCATCCCAAAACCCGATGTGGCCATGCGCGAGCAACGCCTTCGCGCCCACAAAGCCATCTCAACCGGACTAGCAGACTGTCACAAAAGCTGCTAGGCGCCAAGCCAGCGGCCGCGCCACGATGTTCATAGACCAATCAACGCCCGGCTCGACGATAGACATCACAGCAAGGATTGCGACCGAAAGAAGGGCCCATCGGATCAGATCAGTACTGTGTCTGGGTCCGCCGTTTCGTGAAGCCGTGTCTCAAGATCACGGGGCTGCCTGCTCCTGCTTTCGCTTCTCATGCCGATCAGGCAGCAGATGGCCAACGCTGCGGCAGCATCCAGGAGAACTTGCACCGTTTCAGTTAGCGCGGTCTTGGAGGGCAAGCAAACGCCGTGTTGCACAACGGCATCACGCAGCCATCTTGTCGCATTCTTTCGCGCACGTCGCCGCTTCGTCTCCGTTTTGCCCCATCACAGCCAAACGGCTTCGCCACGTGCGGCGCGAGTGCGACAATGAAAGGAGCCTGCTCTTGGACAAGTCGAGTGGAGTCTACGATCCGGAGGATCTCGCGAAATTAGGAAATCTTTTCGATCAAGCAATCGCATCCTTACCGACCTGCATGCGAACCAGCGAGAATCGCGTGGCGATCGCCAGACTTGTTATGCAACGCGCAGCGAGGGATGAATTGGCACCGCTAGCGAACTTGATGCTTGCACTCGTCTCGGCCGCTTGATCAACAGCATGCTCTCAGTCCTTCTGCGGTTCGCAGCGAGAGACGCATCATCTAGACCAGTGAAATAGCTTGATTCTCACGTGGCGTCAGGTTGTAGGCTTGCAAATTGAGGACCATGACAAACGCCACACCACGACGGCGCCGATGGCGCATTGGAGAACTTGCAGAGGCGACCGGCGTAACGGTACGCACTCTGCATCACTACGAACACACCGGGTTGTTAACGGTCTCGGAACGCACCGATGGCGGTCACCGCATGTACGATCGTGAAAGCATACAACGCGTCTCTCAGATTCGCGCGCTGCGTGAGCTCGGCTTCTCACTTCCTGAGATCCGCAAAGCAATCGAGGGGCGGACGTCTCTCACGGACCTATTGCGCAACCATCTGGAACGGATTGAACTTCAAGTCGCGCGGACGACATTATTAAGGGACCGATTGCGCAATATGACGACGCAAGGTGAGACACAAGTCAGTGTCGACGAACTGCCGGCCACGTTAGATGCAATGTCACGGATTGAGAAGCGTACCCCCTCGGCCATCTGCACATGCGCCTCTAACGCTAGCCGCGAAGATCGTTGGCGGAAGATTCGCGACGAGCTACGAAGCTGCATGGATCAGGGCGAGCCTCCGTGCAGTGAGCGGGCAATTGCGGTCGCGTGTCAGGCCCGTTCGCTCCTGACCGAGATCGCAGGAGTTGATTCGACCGTCTCAATGATACTCAAGGTGCTGACGCGATTGACGGAACCACACAACCTCGCCGGCTGGGATGCCAGCCTCATGCGATACCTCGATCTCGCCCTCGCCGCGCTGGAAAATCAGCTGGGACAGAATTGACGCACCCTGCTGCGCACGATCTCGGTTGTCGGAATGTCTCTAAACCCAATGAGTTGATGGTGACCCTTCAATTCTTTGTCGGCACTCATTGGGTCTTCCGCTCTGAATATCTTGGAAATCAACCTCGACAAGCATCGAAGTACTTGATTCGCACGTAGCGTCAAATTGTACCATCTAACGCATCGTCGCAGCGACGGGGCGGACAGAGCGTCGGCTAGACCGAGAGAGACTCCAATGATCGGCCATCACTTTTGGAACTTCCCGGTGAGAGCCCTCGACGAGAACAAGTCGGTGGATGATCGTCCGGGTCTTCCAAGCGCCTCGTCGGCACACATCGGTCGAGTACAGGAGATAGGTGAGTGTACCGAATACCGGCAGGATGTTCGATATGAGTACTGTCAACGCTTAGAGGACGCTCTCCTGACCAGTCCCGTAAACGTCCGTTCGTCCGTGCCCGCCCGATACCCTGGCAGCAACTTGAGCCTGTTCGTACCAGCCTGAGTTCGATTCAAGCATCATTGCGCCGGACTGCTGGTCGCTGCGTCGTACCACGGCGACTCTGACCAAGACGTAGCGCGATATCGGGAGCTTCACATGTCGATTCTACACGCTCATAGGCTTGCAACTGCCGCGCTCCTTTCCTTGATCCTGAGCTCGAGCGCCTGGGCAAAAGACGTTTACGTTGCGTTAGCGGGTCCAATGACGGGAAGCACTGCGGCGCTGGGCGTGCAGATACGCGACGGAGCGGCTGCGGCTGTGGATTCGATAAATGCATCGGGTCTGCTGCCAGGCACAAGGCTCATATTGAGGATTGATGCCGACGACGCATGCGATCCCAAGCAGGCCGCCGCTGTTGCCAATCGCTTGACAACCGACGGGCTCAAGCTTGTCGTTGGGCACTTCTGTTCATCCTCGTCGATTCCGGCGTCAGATATATACGCCGAAGCGGAGGTGATTCAGATCTCACTTGCCTCGACGACTCCCAGCCTGACAGAGCGTGGCGAAACCAAGCTGTTTCGGGTTGGCGGCCGCGATGACCAACAAGATCGGGTTGCAGCAGAATACATCGTGCGGCATCACCAAGGCGCAAAGCTCGCGGTCCTCGATGACAAGAGTACAGCTGGCAAAGGCATCCCCGATATCGTTGACCAGCCGCTTCGTGCAGCCGGCGAGCGCACTCTTCGACAGAGCTATGTTGCCGGCGAGAAGGATTACCCCGCTCTGGTTTCGAGACTGAAGAGAGAGGGAATCCAGATCGCCTATATCGGCAGTTATTACAACGAGATCGGCCTCATCGTGTGTCAAGCTGCGGAGGCGGTCGCACGCCTGACCGTGATCGCCAACGATCCGCTGACGACAAGCGACGTTTTGGCCATTGCCGGCGACGCCGCAAACGGCACGCTCTTCACCTTTATGCCGGACCCGACGAAGAATGCCGCAGGGGCAGCCACTGTCGCCAAGCTCAAGGGTTCGAGCCTACCTGCCGCAGGTTACACGCTCTACGCTTATGCCGCGGTTCAAGCATGAGCAGACTCGGTCAAACGGGCCGGCAGCTTCGACGCCACGCGGGTCGCTGCGGCCCTACGCTCAAAGTCAATCGAAACGGTCATTGGCACGGTTCGAGTCGACTCCAAGGGAGACAATGCCGCTCCTGGCTTCATCGTTTACCGCTGGCGCGACAATACCATGGAAGCGGTCGAGCAGAACTGATCGCCCGCCCCAACACCGCACGGAGCGTTCGAATGATGAACCATCCTCGACATAGCGATTACGCGCTGCTCACGTGCATCGCAGTCGCCGCAGTCGCAGCATTTCTAGTCCTCGTGGCAATGCTATCACAGCTGTCATGCGCGCCCGTACGGCCGTCCGAAGAGTACGTTCCGATTCGCCTGGTGCCACTGCAGTGAGCACAACTTCAGCATTCGTAAGACCGACGAACATCGGTACCTTCTTCCAGCTAGGCACACTGATGCGCGCCTCGCTCTCGGCAGTGAGCCGTCAGCGCTTCTTCAGAAGGAACGTAGCTTGTGGCAAGATGTCAGTCGCGCGCAGTTTGTCTGCGGATTGCGCGAGTTCAGGCCAAGCGTTAGCAGCGCTGTTCGGCCGAGTGGACGTGGCGTTCCATCCCCTCCTGGAAACAGGTATTCGCTGGGATAACGCCGTGCGACGCCTGATCCGTGCTGATCGCTACCGGACTTTGAGACGGGCTCTGATCCGGTGCGGCGCTTAGATCTAAGCCCACCTATTGAACCCCCAACATTCACATTCATGCGCGCCTTGCGCTTGCCGGCTCTAAATATAGCACCCGCCACGTAGGCTCGATGATCGCCGTCAACTGCTCGCGTCGACAAAAGGGAGAACACCAAATTGGATGCCAAACTGCAAGTTATGCTTTCCTCGCTCTCGCCGGTCGCTCGCGAATTGGATGCTCTGCCGTCCGGGCGGCCCACCCCGGACAATGGTTGCGTGAAACTGAACACGAATGAGAACCCATTTCCGTTGCCGGGCATCGTGATGCGAAGCGCAATTGCAGCTCTTGAGCTGCAATACCTCTATCCAGAAGACGACAATGTCAGCTTGAGACAAGCGGCCGCAGCTGCTTATGGCATTGCAACTGATTGCGTTATGGCTGGCAATGGATCGTCTGAACTCCTCAGCCTCATTTACAGAGCCTTTCTTGCCCCGGGGGACGGCGTCGCAATGATGTCGCCCGGCTTCTCATTCAATCGCAAGCTTGCCATGTTGCAAGGGGCCCGTTTCATTGAAATTCCCTGGTCTGAACCTGACTGCTTGCCGATGGACGAGCTGCTTTTCGGTGCGGCTAAACATGCCAAATTCATTCTGCTGGCCAATCCGAACAATCCGACCGGAACCTTTGTTCCGCTTGCTGAGATCGAACGCCTCGTTATACGATCTGACCGATTGATCGTATTGGACGAAGCTTATGTCGATTTCGCACCTGAGGACGGCCTACGCCTTGTTGAGCGCCATTCGAATCTTCTGGTCCTGCGCACGTTTTCCAAGAGTTATTCCGCCGCTGGCATTCGCGTCGGCTTCGGTTTCGGCCATCCCGAGCTAATTGGGCGGCTTCGCAACATCCAGAATGTTTTCAACATGAATGTGGTCGCTCATGCGGTGGGCATGAGCGTCCTTGCGCATCGCGACGCCTACGAGGAGAACCATCGCCACGTCAGACTTGAGCGGCAGCGCGTAGCGGCCGCCCTTTCAGAATTTGGGTTCTCTGTCACGCCTTCCCACGCGAATTTCCTCCTCGCCCGTGTGCCCCTAGGCCAGAGTGGCAGATGGTGGCAGGCGGCGTTGGAAGACCACAAAGTCCTTGTTGCCTTCTTTCCGGATGCCGGCCTGGAAGAGTGCATTCGGATTAGCATCGGTACAAAGCGCCAGATGGATGCTTTTCTTCCGGCGGTCGGCAGCATTCTTAAGAAAGTGGGATTCCGTGGCTAGTGGCCCGTTCCACTCATGTCACGGATCCCCGCTTGTGATCGATCCGGACGACGTCTGATGCAGCTTCGCGACGCAGCCGGAGTCAGTTCTCATCCAGTCAGCGCATTACGAGCTGTTGAGAACGGCTTCGCAGCCTATGCAGCGCATTGCCAGCGAGCGCCACTTGCACCTCCCGAAACCCGGCGATTCCGGTCCTCTCTACCTAGGAGATAACTGAGTGAGAAATGTTCTTCCCTCAAACCTGACCTGCGGCATCTTTGATCATCTTGACGAGGACGGCCGCGATATCGCCCGGCAATACGCGGACCGCCTCGCGCTGGCGGAGGCCTACGACCGGCTCGGTTTCTATGCCTATCATCTGGCGGAGCATCATTGCACTCCCCATGGAAGGGGCCCCTCGCCGAACTTGTTTCTGTCGAGCGTCATACAACGCACACAGCGACTTCGCGTTGGTCCATTGGTCATGCTGCTCAACCTCTATCACCCGCTGCGTGCATTCGAGGAGATCTGCATGTTGGATCACCTGAGCAGCGGCAGGGTTGAGGTCGGACTTGGTCGCGGCTCCCTACCGATCGAGCTGAGCTATTTTGGGGTTGGAGCCGACGTTGCCTCGAGCCGTTACGAGGAAGCTTCCCAAATCTTCGTTAGCGCGATGAATGGCGGCCCGCTTTCATACCAAGGGCAGCATTTTGCGCTGAGCGACGTTCCCTTGACGCTTTCACCTCACCAGCGTCCTTGTCCCCCGACATGGGTTGCTACAAATCGGCCAGAGTCCGCTCATTGGGCGGCGGCAAATGGCGCAAATCTGGCGTGCATGGGGCCTTCTTCTGCCGTTCGCAAGGTCACCGATCGCTATCACGCTCATCGAAACGCGGAGCGTGACGCCAGCGGTTCAGCACCATTTCTCGCATTGCTCCGCATGGTCGTAATTGCCAGCTCTGAAGCAGCCGCCCGTTCCCTCGCCGCGCCAGCCTACGAAACATGGCTCAAAAGCTTTAAGTTCCTGTACGAGCTCAATGACATCCCGACTCCACCCAACCTGCCCCTAACCTTAGATGCCGCGATCGACAGTGAACTGTGCGTCGTCGGAACGGGCGCTTCGGTGCGCCAAACTCTTCTCGATCATCTGGAAGAGGCAGGGGCCAACTATCTTCTTTGCCAGCTCGCCTTCGGATCTCTGACACTGGATGCCTGCCTCAATACGGCAACTGCGATTCACTCCGAGCTCATAGCGGCAGACCGCTGACCGTGAGCCAACAGCGAATTGCAATAGAAGTCGCCATTGATCCAGCAACAAATGACAACGCCGAGGTCGATGAGTACCGGAGCCGAATGCATCTATAAGGCAGCTCTTGCGGTCCAAAGGGCCTTTGTGCGGATTCGACCCTTTCGACTACATCACCGAACAGGAGGCGTAACGGCAACGAACGGCCTGTCCTTCACTTTGCGTGCCTTGATACTGTCCGAGCAGTGGTTTGCTTGGGCAGGTAAGTCGGCTCACGCTCGTTCCGCTTTGGCGCGCTGGTTCGTCGATCCCATTCTACACGAATCCGAGGTGTGGCTTATCGCCCGAGCGGGCCTGTCGTGACGCGGTCCCGGCAGCGCTCCGCTCAGACCGAAGAGATCGCGCGTAAGCTCGAGATCGTGCTAGCGGAATTGGCTTCGCTGCGCATTCTGCTGGCCGCGCACGGCATTAGCACCCCGCGACCTCTCGATGAGGACTACCTCACTGTTCAGCGGTTCGCAGTGATGAACGACATAAGCCCCGAAGCCGTGCTCTCTCGGATCCGCCGCGGCAAGTTACGCGCGGAGAAACGCGGTGGCCGGTGGTGGGTGAAATGCACGGTTTGCACAGCATAGCCGTGCAGGGACGAGGACAGTAAGACAGACGAAGTGAATCAATCCGAGATACGGACTCCGGTACGAGAAATGATATGTGCGTTTAAGTTAGCATCTCTTCTGAGCTCGACTAGACGGCCGATGGAGACTCAAGAGATCGATCGAGGTCAACATAGCGCACGCCAACACGCCGTCGCCAGATCGGGAGGCTCAATCTCGATGTACCCATGCAATCACAAAACGCGTGGGCGCGCCCCGAGCACCGGGTATCTGATGACCACCGTTGCGTGACCGGGGATCACTCAGTCAATTCCGCCTGGTTAACAGAGCGATCGCAGTGAACAAGCGGAAAAGCATTGGACGCCTGGCAGGGGAAGTCCAACTCCGATGCCGCTGGCGGTTTGTGGCAAACAGAACCACCCTCCATGTCGGTTTTTCGACGTGAGCCACCGCACCCGCCCGGGTTACGGCTTGGAGCACAAAGATAAATGCCTTGCCTCGCAAATCGCACGCTTTGCGAGCTTCCCCGAGCAACCTGCGCCTCACGCCCCTGGCAGAGAAATTGCACCCCAATCATTCGCCGTTTTCAGGGGCGCCGCGCGCGCCGGTGTCAAACGGGAACAGATCTGATTTCGCTGGATGGTCGCCAGAATCTGGCTGGAGAAGGAGATGGCAATGATGTCACCAAGACTGATGTCAGTCCTCGGTTCTATGGCAGCAGTCGAGCGTATGTTGTGGAAACTTCGAGAATTGATCGATGGAGACGGCTCAATCTCACCTGACGTTCGAGAGACGCTTCATGTAATGTTAGATGCAAAGCGTCGTTCCGCAAAAGATAAGATTATGAGCGACGCGCGCGCTGCGATCGACGCGACTCCCGATTTGCCGCAGGCGGTCCGGGACCGAGCATTCAGGTCGCTCGATTTTGCAACGAAAATGTTGATCACCAGCGAACCGCGCCGCACTCAGGATCCGCTTAGCCGAGTCGGTATCTGCAGCGCTAATCGAAAGATGCATTGATCCATGCCCCGCTCCACCCATTGCCCGCCGCAACACTTGGCTGAGCACTGTTGATGTTAGCCGAGGCGCTTCGATTGAGCTCCTGAGGAGCTTTTAAGCTCCTGGAATGGAGCGACATCACCTCGGTAGTTGATGAATCTGCGATGATCCGCAAGAAGGCTCACGGAGAGCTAGAACCATGGTTGGAACGAGCATGCGCAAGCCTCGTCATGTCTTTCGCCAACGGCGTCATCAAGGACAAAGCCGCCGTCAGCGCAGCGATTACGACGTCCTGGTCCAACGGACAGACCGAAGGCCAGATCACCAAACTCAAACTGGTTAAGCTCCAAATGTAAGGGCGCGCCAAGCTCGACTTGCTGCAGGCTCGGGTAATCGGCTCCACATGACCAGTGCTGCGCCAAAATAGCGTCAGAGCCTAATTTAGGCCCTCGGCTTCAGAGGATGACTCCGGCACGCCTTGCACCACAATGCGACCGCCTGCCCGCCGCCCCACGCGAATAGCCCAGGCGTCTTAACAGCACGCCGGTATTGCGCAGGAGACGGCTAGCCTCGTCCACGTTTCAGCTGCCGCCGAACGTCTTCTTCGTCCCGCCCGGGTCGGGTGGGGCAAGCGGCCGAGAGAAGCGCAACACTCTGACCAAACGACGGGTATCAGCCCATAACGAATCTCGTTTCCTGCAACGATCACGGCGTGGGCCGCTCAGGGCATCTGCAGACTACGCCTGGCTCGCGCCCACTGCTGCTGCAGGCCACCTCGTGTTAGAATAGATTTTGGCTGGGAGTAGCCGAAGGGACTTGAATCGTACGTAGCGTCACGTTGTAGGAACGAGGCATCCGCCGCCTCGCGCCGACCAACTAGTTAGCCACCGATGGCGGGAGTGTGACGTAACACATCAAGCAATCCTCCGGTTTAGACATCCAGATGACCACAGCACTCGTGTTTCTCACTATAATCTTCTTTGGCGGCTTTGGACTGGGCTACGGTGTGCGCAGCTGGCGTTCCCGCAAGCGACGTGAGCGCGCCCGGCTCTATGGTGCTCTCTTTCATTCCGGCACTTCTGCTCCGCCGCCGCTCCGAGTTCCCGCACGCCGTGGTTCCTAACGTTGCATTCGGCCTCGCTCAAAGAGGGAAATTGCGGATCCGCCACGCGAGGGAGAACGCCCTTCACCGTCGGTTCGTCGAGCACAGATTTGCAAGGCGGAGTGGAGGCCACGCGCGTGCTCGCCTTGAGGCGGTCCCAACAGCACGGTGTAACGTGTGACTGATCGCCGATCTGACCCGAGATGCTGAGCGATGAAGACCGCGGGTCGGCCATTCACGGATCATCAGGTCGGCGGCGGTGGAGTTGCAAACGCCCCCGGCCTGACAACGTCCATCTGTGCGATCTTAGCATGTGCGTGAGCAATTGCCGGACCGACTTCTAATCAGCGCTGGTGCGAACCTCGGAGAAGATATGTCTGGCACGCGAGCTAGCGCTTGAACTGAATGCGACGGCGAGCACGGCGGCAGCGTCGACAAGGAGCCGCCTTCACTCTGCTAGTGCATCTACAGCGCTTCGATGCCCGTCGCGATCTGCACCTGGCGAAAGGAGAGATCCAGAGCCCTCGCAACGATTCCGATGTTCATCTCACGTCAGGATCAAGGCCGCGCTGATCGTGACCAATGCGTCCTGGCCGAGTTCGATTCGTTTAACTCGCCTACCTAAACGGAAAGGTTTCGTAGGTGAGGCTTCCTTCGTAAAACTCGATCCCGATAGTCAGTGCAGCGGATGCATCATGAAACCTGACGAGCGCCTCGCCGAACTCGTTGAGAATAGCGCGTGTTTTGATGACGAGGCATGGAAAGCATGGGCACAGTGCCTCTCACCCACTGAGCGGCTGGCGTATATTCGCGAACATCGCTCTCACTTCCGGTTCACTGATTATGATGAAATGATAGCTGTTGTACGGGGTCGGCGCTTCACCGGTTGCTCATCGCAGCTCCTTCGATGGCGCGACAGGATAAGAGCAAGGACGTTGCAAAGTGCTCTGCTCTCCTTGGTTGCGGTGTGGCTGGGTATCATCTGGCTTGCGGTGCGCTTAATCCCCTGAGATCAGCTGCCCGCTTTTCGTCAACACCTAAGCGACCCGTGTTCGCACGCGACCGAACATTGCGACGCGGTTGGAGATGATCTGCAATGCCGCAACCTGACGCAGCGTTCGGTTCGAACATTCCTTTGGGCGCGACTGTTGCGATGCAGTTACAGCAATTCGCGCGGACGTTGTTAAGACGCACGAGGCTCGGAGGCACTCAAGACATGAGAGTAGAAATGAAGAACTTGTTGCTCGCGACTGTGAGCCTTGTGGCGCTTGACGCGATGGCGCCCGCATTTGGCGCGGATCTGGCTGCGCAGCCCGTCCAACCTCTCTACAACATAGCTCCGCAGCCTGTCGCGGCTGCAACCTACGACTGGAGCGGCTACTATCTCGGTATGAACGGTGGCTTGGGCTCTAGCTCGAATTGCTGGGATTTCAATGGCGGCACGGCCGAGGGCTGTCATGATGCGGCCGGCGTGACGGTTGGTGGCCAGATCGGCTATCGATGGCAGGCGGGCCCGATCGTGCTGGGTGTTGAAGGCCAGGGGAACTGGGCTGATTTGGCCGGGTCGAATCACAGCATCGCGTTTGTCGGTATCAACCAGACCAAGATTGATGCGTTCGGTCTCATGACGGGGCAGATTGGCTATGCCTTCGACAACGTACTGCTTTACGCCAAAGGCGGCGCCGCAGTCACGAGCAACACCTATCAGATCAGCTCGACCCTCACGGGCGCGCAGCTTGGGAACAGCGAGCACGTTCTTTGGGGCGGCGCTTTGGGAGCCGGCATCGAGTACGGGTTCGCACCGAACTGGTCGGTTGCTTTCGAGTACGATCACCTATTCATGCAGCCCGCCACGGTGAACTTCGCCGCGCCCGCTGGTGGGACCGATCGCATCCGCCAGGATTTCGATCTTCTGACTGCACGGCTCAACTATAAGTTCGGCGGTCCGATTCTTCTCAAATATTGATCTGTCGTTCAACGGCGGATCGAAAGCCCCGGCGGATGGTCGGGGCTGTTTTGACCTGTCAGTCTGCTGTACAGGAGCCATACACGGTCTTATGCATTCCGGGAGACCGCGCTTAAGCAAAGCCGTTCTCCTTGGCTATAGTCTGTCGTCGCAATCCGAGCCCCAGAAAACGCTCAGATACGCGAGGATGTCACAAGAGACGAACCGGGCAGATGAGAGCCGTATTTGTGAAGCTGCTGCTCGAGTTGACGCCGTGGCGGTGAATGGGAGGCAAGGTACGAGCCGAGATGACGCATCCGTCCAAGCCCCTGTCGTCCAGCAGCGACGGCATCACAGCACCATTGCGCTATCCACCTTTTCGACGCATCTGGCTTGCGAGTTGCTCACAAATCTCGGCATCCTGATCCAGGGCGTCGGCGCAGCCTGGGCGATGACGCAGGTGACGTCTTCGGCGGACCAGCTTGCGCTTGTGCAAGACCGCGCTCCTGCTGCCCATCATGCTGATTGCGATATCTGCTGGGGCAATTGCCGACATGCATGACCGTCGCATTGTGGGGCGAGTTGCGCATTCGATCGAGCTTTGCGGCGCGACCGCGTTGGCCGTCCTTGACTGGCTGGGTCTCACTACGCCAGAATCGTTGTCTGACGTTCTGCTTTACCGTCGGCGACGGCATGGCGCTCATGGGACCCGCTTGGTAATCTTCGGTGAGCGAGCAGGTGCTGTCGGAAGCTCTGCCCTGCGGCAGTCGCGTTAACGGCATCAGTTATAATATCGCGCGAAGTGTTGGACCGGCGGTTGGCGGTATTCTCGTTGAAGCGGAGGGGCAGAGGCCCGCGTTCGCGCTTAATACGGTATCTGCTGATCATGCTCGCGCGTTTCCTTTAGAAACGCATCTCTGAGCCTTCCGTCTTTCGCCTGAAGAGCTCAGCCGCGCAATGGTTTCAGGCGTATAGCGCAACAATCTGGATGGAAGCGCATTGCGTCGCGAGAAATGTTCCTGAATGCTGAGTTGTTGCCTCACGTAAAGTGCTCCTCAATGGCAAGGGAGCGCAGGGACAACGATGAGGCGATTGAGTATGGCGACCCGCAATGGGCTCGAAGCGGCTGCGTTGCTGGCTCAGCAAGCGCTCGATCAACGACCGAGCGCGACATCGGCGGGCTCGAAATGCCCATCCGTTGTGCGACCCGCTTCCTTCGCTCCCCTGGACGCCCCCCAGTATTCCCGCATGTAGCGATGTTCCCGATGGGATTCGCCTGGCCGTCTGTCGGAACTGGATACGGTCGTTCATCTTGAATCCGAGTCGCCCTAAACGGAGTTCTGCGTACTATGGCCCCGCGGGTAACTGTAAAGGCTTTTTGAGGATCTCCGTGCACGTGTGCGGTTGCTTTGTATCTGGCGACCACGGAGAGCGACAAGGTCTCGTTCAACCAGCTCAACCGGGCCGTCGGATCATATACCTGAAGGTCGACGCGGATACTGGCGACGACGTACCCAACGATGACATCGTGAAAGGCTCCGAACTCCACAAGGGTCAGTTCATCGAGCTCACCCATGAGGAGCTCGAGGATATCGCGTTGGAATCCACGCGGACCATCGAGATCGGTCAGTTCGACGACAGGTCCGACATCGACCCGCGCTACTTGATACGGCTTGGGCGTCCTCTTGCGCCACCCGAGATGCGCAGCAAGCACAATATTTCGAAGATATCCAGGACGTCAAAGCAGCAAGCATATGCTCGATCTCGCCGAGCCCATCGTCGACCAGAAGCGGGCGGGCAAGCCGATCGTGCCGAAGGAGCGTCCGCGCGGCGAGAAGGTCGTTGACCTGATGGACGCGCTGCGCAAGAGCATCGGCGGCGCGGCAGCTGAGACTAAGGCCGCGCAGAAGCCAATCAGAAGACGAAGACAGCGAAACCAGGACCGCAAAACAATTCGAAAGCAGTTAGGCGCTTGCTGCAAGACCTATGCAGCCACCGCGGCCGCCGCTTTGAAGGCCGATTGCCAAAGCGTGCCACTCAGGGTTGAACTGCGGCTTTGCTGGCCCGCAGCATTCCGTTGGCGACGGTATTGGCCGTCTGAGCTGCAGCAAAGTGATCGCGGGGCGGCGATTTGGTTGGACGTTTGCTGGCCGGGTCGTGGGAGGCCGCGTCGCTTGCGAGCATCCCCGCCAGCCTGGGCGAGCTGAGCTCGCACGTCTACTTGAGCTGCGCGTGTAGTGAGTCATGGTCGAGTTCGCCTTCCCACCAGGATACAAACACCGCGGCAATACCGTTCCCGATAATGTTCGTAAGCGCGCGCACCTCGCTCATGAACTTGTCGATTGAGAATACGATCGCGATGCCCGGGACAAGCTCAGGACTGACCACCGTCAACGTTGCGGCCAGGGTAACGAAACCAGCACCGGTAACACCGCTTGCGCCCTTCGAGGTGAGCATTGCCACAACCAGTATCGTGAGCTGCTGGCCAAAGCTGAGATCGACCCCGAGCGCCTGCGCGATGAACAACGTCGCCAACGTCATGTAAATGTTAGTCCCATCCAAATTGAAAGAGTATCCCGTCGGTACCACTAGGCCCACGACCGGCTTGGAACAGCCCAGCCGTTCGAGCTTTTCCATCAACTGCGGCAGCGCGCTTTCGGACGACGACGTTCCGAGCACGATCAGCAGCTCATCCTTGATGTAGACGATGAACTTTAGGATGGAAAAGCCGACCAAGCGCGCGATCAGGCCAAGCACAATGATCACGAAGAGCCCGGCTGTCACATAGAACAGGGCAACTAATCCGATGAGTTTACCGAGCGCGGAGGGTCCGAATTCACCGATGGTGTAGGCCATGGCGCCGAACGCTCCGATCGGCGCGGCCTTCATCACGATTCTAATGACACCAAACACCGCGTGCGCAGCATCGTCAACCAGACCGCGCATCCGCTCACCACGCTCGCCAAGCGCCATCAGCGAGAACCCGAATAGGATGGCAAACAGCAGCACCTGTAGCACGTCGCCTCGCGCCAGGGCGCCAACCACGCTATCAGGAATGATATTGAGGAGAAAATCGACCGCCTTCTGCCCTTCCGCCGTCTTGACATAGTTAGCTACCGCCGCGGCATCAGCCCTGGGAGCAAGTCCATGACCGGCCTGAACGAGATTGCCCATCACGAGACCCAGGACGAGCGCGAAGGTTGATACGATCTCGAAGTAAAGCAGTGCCTTGACGCCGACTCGGCCGACCTTTCGTGCATCCTGAACATGCGCAATTCCGGACACAACAGTACAGAAGATGATCGGTGCGATCACCATCTTGATCAGCTTGATGAAACCGTCGCCAAGCGCTTTGACCCAGCTGCTCGTCCCCACAGCAGGCCACAACCAGCCAACGAGAATCCCAATCAGGATCGCGATGAGTACCTGGATGTAAAGAACTTTGTACCAGGGGCCAGATGGCCGGAACAGGGCGGCGGCTTTGACAGAGCGGCGCTGGCGGTGAGTGTACATCATGCTCGACCCGGCGCCGTGGTACCAAAGAGGAGTGACAAGGAAGGTACCGCTTCGCTCAGTGTTCCTTCGGTGCGGGGCGCAGGGGACTCTGACCGCTCCGGATGGGCCCGTCCATTGCCGCGGATTCCCGAATCGGCTTGCCATCTAAGCGAAACGAGGTTCTGAATCGCTTCTGAGAGCAGCGATAGAATTGTGAGAAAGCGTCCTTGAGAGCTGGAGAGCATCAGCGTCACCACCCATTTCTATCTTGTTTGGTTGTTCGAAGATGCCATCCGGCAGCTTCTATGACGCCAACCTTAGCAGCCGGCGACCATTCTTCACTTCGGCAGGCACTCTCGCAGCTATCGCGCCGGAGCGCGACACGATGCCCACCAACTCAACTCCATTGTTCCTGTATTTGTCTTGCAGGATCACAAAATGCGCCATCGAGGCGATACATGGTCCGGACCACGTCGCCCAAAAGTCGACGATGTATACTTTCCCAGGCTCGAACTTTATAACCGGCTGGCCACGTAACCAGTCCTCAACTTTGATCAAGGGGGCGCGCGAACCGACGCTCAGCACATCTGCCGCACCGACTTGACTTGCGCTCTCAGTCAGACTGGTCATTGCTCAAACTCATTTCACCTGGCTGTTCCGAGAAAGATAGCAAGTCGCATGCCAGCCCGCGCTCATTGATATTACGCATTTTTCGTATTATTCCTGTCGACCTCGCGACGCATGTCGCATATCCGACCAGTTATTTGGAGCTTCTCAGGCGATCAGCCGGCCGGACGTTCTTGACGCGCCTGTAGACCGACGAGGCCGAAAGCCAGGCAGCGCAAGGCCGAGTTCACCACTCCACATCCCGATCGGTTTCCAGGATGACCAATCCGGCGCTCGGGATCACGACGTGAACTGACCTGCTTTGGTCCGTCGACTTGCGCTTGAGGGCGATCTGAGATTTCCAGTTCAACTCTTTGATCCGAGGGGCGATGAACCAGACCAGGGCGGCCAGCTGCAGCAGCACATTGATACTGAACGCCGTCTGATACGCGATTGAGGGGCAGTGTCCGTCCTTTGCCGGCCATTGCTCGAGAATTAACCCCGTCCCGTACTGGACCAGGAAAGCCCACCCGAAATGCAGAACGTTGAGCACGGCGTTTGCGCGGGCGTCAATTCGGCCGGAAAGTAATCTCCGATGATCGCGTAGCTGAGGGGGATTGCTGATCCCACCGCCACCACAATGATCCATGAGGTAGCGACAGGAAAGGTGGATGCAAGATCAGCGCGAGTTCGGCTGCAATGAACACAGCAGCTATGATCGCGCGCAACGTTTTCAATGCTCTTGCCAGGCGGGCGCAGCGAATCGGCGACCGCACCGAGCAGCAATGCGCCAATGCTTAGGGCTGTCGCCATGATGAGCAATTGTATGGTAAGGCTTGTTCGATCCAACCCTTCCACATCGCTGAGACAAGACGCTACCGACAAGGACTGCAGGACCCTTGCGGATCCGATACCTTGAAGAATTCGGCGCAATTCTCCAGAGCCGCCCATCCGTATCGACGGTCTTCTGACCGACTGTCCGTAGAGCGGATCTTTGTACTTACCTTCTGCTCTAGAACCAAAGAATAGATTACAGCCGCCGCGGTGGCGCTGGATGCGGCAAGCAACTCGAATGGACCGCGCCAGCCTATCCAGTTAAGCAATGCCTCGGCTGGTGCGGTTGCCGTCACTGCGCCCAGTGCACCCAGAATGATCCATCTTCTTGTAGGCCTAATGGCCTCGGCTCCGATGATATCACTAGTCAGGTCAACCCGCGACCTCGATCGTTCTTGACGGAAGGTGCCGGAGCGCTCGTCTGAGCTCAGCGAACTGATGGAACAAGACAAACAGTGCAATCATTCCGGCGCCCAACTCAGCGATTGCCTGACTGGCCAGCAGTCCGTTGAAACCCGATACGACGGGAAATAGCAGTACGGCAGGTATGAAGAGATAGCCTTGCCTCGCCAAGGAGACAACCGCACTGAGGCGTGCTCTCCCGAGCGACTGAAGCATCGTCGTCACGAAACTCTGAACACCAAAAAGTCCAAAAAACAGATGAAAGACGATGCAGGTCGATACGGCGAGTTCTGTGACCTTATCGCTATCGCTGAACAGCCTGACCAAAGGCCGGGCAAAAACCACAACGGCTGCAGAATACGTAACGGAAAGAGCGACAGTCATCAAGAGCATGAACTTCGCAGCCTTCAGTATACGAGCAAAGTCACGTGCGCCCCAACCGAAACCCAGGACAGCTTGAGCGCCTATACAGAAGCCGGTGATAGGCAGTGCGCCGATCATCAAGATGCGCGCAGCTATTCCCACGGCCGCGATGGACTCGTCTCCGAACGGCGCGGCAGCTCCGTACAAGAGCATAACGGCAATCGCAGATAAAACACTGGTCATGGTCGCCGGTGCCCCTACCAACGCGAGCTGTCTGATGCGACCTGCTCCCAACGAGATGTGAGATATCCTGACGAGGACTATCCCGCCAGGCTTCGTAAAATATGCGATGTAAAGGCAAATAGCAGCGATCTGAGATACCAGTGTCGCCAGGGCTGCGCCTCGCACACCGAAGTCCATCGAAAATATGAAGATCGGATCGAGTACGGCATTTAGGACGAATGCGGCAATCATCGCCCACATGCTGAATCGAGTGTTGCCTTCGGCTCTGACGATGAAGCCGCTGACGATGTTTAGAAGCATCACAGTGTACCCGAACAAAAGTATCACCGCGTAGTCGAGCGCCACGGGCATGATGGTTGGAGTTGCCCCGAGCGTTGCGAAGATCACTCGTAGGCTTGGAAGCAGAGCGGCCGTAACGACGAGACCGATCGGAGCGGCGAGCGCGAGTGCAGTACTTGCGCCTCGACTCGCCTCCAGGTACTCACTAGCGCCCAGATGACGAGATATGAACGACGCCGTCCCAACGCCGATCCCCTCTCCGACCGCCGCTAGCAGGAGCACGATCGGCAAGGTCATACTGACAGCTGCGATCGCCTGCACGCCAAGCGCGCCAACAAAGATCGCGTTAACGGCCTGATGTAACGCGACGATCGACAGGCCAACAACAGCCGGAATGGCGAGCCGGAGGATAAGGCTCGAGAGATTGGGGTCCGATAAATCGATCTTCTGCTTCTTCTTGGGCATCATATTGCAATCGCTCTCGACAACGAATTCCGTATCCGTGTCATTCATGGATCGAAGTGTCGTACAACTCGGATTCGTTTTCGATCGCATCGCGAACGAATCGACGCATAACGCGTAACTCCGTCTGCATGTCATAGATTGTGTGCAGGGCCGGATCCTCATGATCTAGGTGAACGTTGATATCGTCCGGCATCACTGCGACGCCCTCTTTAGCGGCCGAAAACGCCGTCGACGAATCCTGCGCCTTCAGCGCCGGTCCAAGTGTGCCCCAGAATGCTTGCATCGGGGCTTTCTCGCGGAGTTCAGAGTCTGCTTCAGCGATTCGCTCAGCATCCGCTGCTTTGGCTTCATCGCTCGTGCGCCAGGTGCCATTTACGAGTTGTGGAAACACGTCATGCAGTTGCATCGTGCGAAAGGTGACGTGACCGTCACGGTCGATGACGAATGAGGTGGTGATAGTGCTAGAAAAACTGGGCGCCATCCAACACGTCTTCATTGTTCCCGCGTAATCGAACGCGATCCAAAAGTTCAGCTTGGAGCGTTTCGTGGTCAACCACGCGTCCAATTTTGTTCGCGCCTCCTCGGCCGTTAGCCTCGCTCGGAAGCTGCAACTACAATGACCTCAACTGCGTTATGGTCGTGTTTCTCTTGTAGCTGCGCGAGATTGGAAATCTCCGCCCCACATCCGCCGCACCAAGTCGGCCAAAACGCGACAATATACGGCGTACCCAGCTTAAAGTTGGTGTGGGGCTCGCCACGCACCCGGCTTTCCACCCTGATCGGGGGAGCTGGTGAATCCATATGAACAATCATGTTGTTCTCCAAAGCTATTCCCACACCTTCGCGCGATTGTTTGCGCAAGCGCGAGTGTCCCTAAGAAACGTGGCACGAGTTCTATGAACGAGAGAGCGCGTCTGCATGCACTCCGCCTGAGACTGCGTTGCTGTGTGACTAGCAACGACCGTGCCAGCAGTACCAACGCACATTCACACCCGATTCGACCTAAGATAGCCTCGTCGGTTCAACATGGCGGGCTCTTTGGAGCTAACCGTCTCGTTCGATGTCAGACATCGGACGCGGGTCGTGCGCTTCGGGCCGCGGGCGTTGTGCCCCGCCCATCATGACGATGGTCGCTACCGCAACCGCCGGCGTGCGGAACCGGCTAATAGCTATTGGTATGAGCCTCGCTCGTTCCGCCGTCTGAATGCGCCTCCTACTCAATGTCCCTGCTTCCTAAACAAAGCGCGGCGATCCGACGGTTGCGGTTTTGTTGAGCGTTAGGTTGCAAATCGCGACAACGTCGTTGCATCGGAGTCGCCCGATAGGCCCCCTTTATTTCGTGACCGGCCTTCCATCGCGTAATGCGCCGCTCCAGCGCCTCGAGTTGAACGGAAGACCGCTCACAGATACCCAATGGTTCCGAAATACGCTCGGGGGGTCAGGAAGCGCGACTGGCTGTTGATGATGGCGCTGCATATTGCACCGACCGTGCAGCCCTATCCGCGCAAGATGCATGAGCACGGCGATACTGTTACAGCGAGCATGCAAAGACGCTATTACCCTGCTTCGAGCTTGCTTTCCCGGAGGCTCCATTACAGGGGCGCCAAAGGTGCGATCGATGGAAATCATTGCGGAAATCGAGCGGGCGGCGCGATACGTCTATTGCGGGGCGATTGGCTTTATCAGCTTCAACGGGCACATGGACACGAATATCGCGATCCGCACTGTCACGATCGACGACGATCTGGCCGTGTTTCATGCGGGTGGCGGCGTGACGGCGATGTCGGATCCAGAGGCCGAATACGAAGAGACGCTCGCCAAGGCGCAGCGACTCTTTGACGCGTTTCGTGCTGAAACATTCGGTGCATCTTGATTGTCATCATCGACAACTACGACTCCTTCGTCTTCAACATTGCCCGCTATTTCCGCAAGCTTGGTGAAGCAACGGAAGTGATCCGGAACGACGTGGTCGGCGTTAGCGATCTTGTTGGCCTCAAGCCGCGCGCAGTAGTTATCTCGCCCGGTCCCTGCGGTCCAGCTGAGGCCGGAATATCCACCGCCGTCGTCCGCGAACTTTCGGGTCAAGTCCCCATTTTAGGCATCTGCCTCGGTCACCAGTGCATTGGGAGCGTTTTCGGCGCTCAAGTGGCGCGTGCACGTCGCCCTATGCATGGTCGATCCTCCTACGTAACTCATGATAGCCGAGGGCTATTCACGGAACTCCCGTCCCCACTTCGCGTCGGGCGCTACCATTCTCTCGTTGTCGAGGTCGATGAGTCATGCGCGTCGCATCTCACGGTGACAGCGCGTTCGGAGGAAGGCGAGGTCATGGCCCTCGCACATCGATATCACCCAACTATTGGTGTGCAGTTCCACCCTGAATCGATACTTACCCAACAAGGGCACGTGCTGCTGCTCAACTTCTTGCGACTCATATAGTCTTCCAGGGGGTGAGGAGCTGAAGTTGCGTCACACGCATGGGCTCCCGGCCTGCTCAGAATCCCGCTCCGAGCAGTTGATCTCTTCGATTTGAGTAGAGCGACGCCGCCGCGTTCGTTCGACGGCACCAAAAGCGTTCAGCATGCCGAGTGTGCCGCCCATCAGGATGGCAAGGAAAGCTGCCGCCGCAGGATCCCGATTGAGAGTGCGCGCCGACAACGATGCGGCTGAGGACGCGCGGCCGAGGTAATTGCTGCCGAGCGGCAGCGCCGAGCACAAGCGCGCGAACAGTCATTGTCGACCGGCGCGCCGATGTTGTGAGGGGCGATGTCAGGCG
This sequence comes from Bradyrhizobium sp. S3.7.6, assembly GCF_054061875.1. Lineage (NCBI taxonomy): Bacteria > Pseudomonadati > Pseudomonadota > Alphaproteobacteria > Hyphomicrobiales > Nitrobacteraceae > Bradyrhizobium > Bradyrhizobium sp. S3.7.6. Next base: position 235,327 of record NZ_JBSSEQ010000003.1, read on the forward strand.
GCAACGATGCTAGCGCCGATTCGTGCCTGCGAGCGGACCGCCCCAGGTGCGACCGGGGCGAGCGCTTCGACTGCAGCAATGGTCTGATCAGTTTCAATGATGACCGCGCCTCGGGTCAGATGGGATCCCGGCGATATAGACCAGCAACCCAAGGAAGAGATAGACCGAGCAGAAGATCATGACGCAGACCTGGATGAGCGGCATGTCGCCTGTCGAGACCGGTATCGATCAGACGGTGCGCAAGCCCTGGGTACCCACAATCGACAGTTTCAGACCGCTCTTGCTCTAACACTTGGCCGCTGGTGGCCCAAGGTCTGGCTTCCTTCAGATGCGTGCGATACGGACCAGCGTTGGCCTCATCGCGAAAGCGGCCAACGATTTGAAGGCGGATTGGCAGCCCACTGGTAGTTTGTGCCGAAGCCAGAGCGCTTCGTTCTCGACATGAGGGCTGCTGTACCTGGGGCGAACTCTCTGACGAAACTGGGAGCACTTCTCGAGCAGCAGCGCCAGAACCGCAATTTTTTCTGCCACCGCATGTCAAGCTGATCACGCAGCGCCAGCCCGCCGGGCGTTCTGCCGGATGAAGCTTCATCCACTCGGCGAGCTGCGGCGCACAACTCGCTGTGAGGTGAGAGCCCCGTTCAGGCTCCCTCCCCCCTTGCGGCCCCTTGCGGGGGAGGGGGTAGGGAGAGGGTAAGCCGCAACGGAGGTGCGCGTAGGAAAACGTCAGTTCGACTTGGTCGCCGGTGCGGCGGCCGGTTGCGCGGCAGCCTGCGGGGCGCGGCCGACGATGACGGTCAAAAGCCCCTGGCCCCACAGCCGCTTGGCGGCGGCCTTGGCGTCGTCCAGCGTCACCGCGTCGACAATGCCGTTGCGCTTCTCGATATAGTCGATCGGCAGCTTGTCCTGCTGATATTGCAGCAGCGCCTGCGCGAGCTTGGAGGAGGTGTCGAGCGCCAGCATCTGCGAGCCCTTGAGGTAGGACTTGGCCTCGTCGAGCTCCTTTTGCGTCGGGCCCTCGTCGGCGATGCGGCGCACTTCCTTCTCGATCGCGTCCATGGTGTCGCCGGCACGGTCGGCGCGGGTGCCGGTGTTACCGATGAAGATTGCCGAATGCTCCATCCAGAGCAGCGATTCGAACACGGAATAAGCCAGCCCGCGCTTCTCGCGGACCTCACGATAAAGCCGCGAGGACAGGCCGCCGCCGCCGAGGATATGGTTGACGACATAGGCGGCCATGAAGTTCGGATCGCTGCGCTTCACGCCGGGACCGCCGAAGGTGATCACGGTCTGCGGCACGTCGAGCGGCACGAAGGCGCGCTGCGGCGGCTTGGCGGCCTCGACATCGGGGACCGGCGTCAGAGTGGCCTTGGCAGGCAGGCTCCCAAACGTGTGGTCGAGCAGCTTGCCGAGGGTCGCCGGATCGACGTCGCCGACGACGGCGATCTTCAGCGTGTCCCTGGCGAGGATGCGGCCGGCATAATCCTTCATGTCGGCGACCGTGATGGTCGGCACGCTCTCCAGCGTGCCGGTGGTCTGCTGCCCGTAAGGGTGATCGCCGAACGTCATCTCCAGGAATTTGCGGCTTGCGAGCGAGGTCGGGTTGGTGGTGTCGCGGCGCAGGCTCGAGATGACCTGCGAGCGGATGCGCTCGACGTCGGCCGTGTCGAAATGCGGCGAGGTCAGCGCCGAGCGCAACAGGTCGAAGGCCTCGTCCTTGTTGTCACGCAGCATGCGCAGGCTGCCGCGGAAGGTGTCGCGGGTCGCGCTGAAGGAAAGTTCGATGGCGCGGCGGTCGAGCCGCTCATGGAACGTCTTGGAATCGAGATCGCCGGAGCCCTCGTCGAGGAGGTCGCCGACCAGATTGGCGACGCCGGGCTTGTCCTTGGGATCCTGCGCCGAGCCGCCGGCAAAGGAATATTCCATGGCGATCAGCGGCACGGTCGCGTCCTGGACGAACCAGGCCTCGATGCCGCCCGGCGAGACCAGGTGCTGGATTTTTGCTGCCGCCTGCGAGGGCGAGACCGAGGCAAGCGCGAGTGTCGCACCGGTGGCGACGGTCAGCGCGAAATGACGTGCGCGAAGGAAGGGATGGGTCACGAACGCTTCTCCTCGCGCTTGGCGGTAGCGGTGTCCTTGATCAGATAGCCGGTCACCGAGCGCTTCTTGTCGAGCCATTTCTGTGCAGCTTGACGGACCTGCTCGGCGGTGACGGCGCGAATGCGGTCCGGCCAGCTTCGGATGTCCTCGATCGACAGGCCGGTGGTCAGAGCGCCGCCATACCAGCGCGCCAGCACCGCCTGATTGTCCTGAGCGTAGATCGCCTCCGCGACGAGCTGGGTCTTGACCCGCTCGAGATCCTCGGCGCGGATCGGGTTCGCAACGATGTCCGCGATGACGCCGTCGATGACCTGCTCGATGTCTGCGAAGGTGACACCGGATTTCGGCGAAGCCGAGATCATGAACTGGGACGGGTCGAGCGAGGTGCTCGAATAGCTGGCGCCGGCCGACACCGCGAGCGGCTTGTCGACGACGAGCGCGCGGTAGAGATAGGAGTTGTTGCCGCTGCCCATCAACTGCGCCAGCACGTCGAGCGCGGCACTCTCGCCGGCCGCAGCCGTGGTCGCCGAGGGCACCAGGTAAAGGCGGCGAAGGCTCGGCTGTTCGACGCGCGGGTCGGACAGCGTGACGGTGCGCGGTGCCGCCGGCTCAGGCTCCTGCGGGCGGATGCGCTGCGCGGGGATCGCGGGCTGGGCCGGGATCGGGCCGAAATTGCGTTCGACCAGCGGGCGCACGTCGGCGGCCTCGACATCGCCGGCGATCACCAGGATCGCGTTGTTCGGCGCGTAGAAGCGGCGGTAGAAGGCGAGCGCGTCCTCCCGATTGAGCTTCTCGATCTCCTGGTGCCAGCCGATCACCGGCCGGCCATAGGGATGGTTGAGATAGAGCGCGGCCATGACCTGTTCGTTGAGCCGCGCGTCCGGGCTGTTGGCGACGCGCATGTTGTACTCTTCGAGCACGACGTCGCGCTCGGGCAGCACATTCTCGTCCTTGAGGATCAGGCCGGTCATGCGATCGGCCTCGAATTCCATCATGGTCGGCAATTGCTCGCGCGGCACACGCTGGTAGTAGTTGGTGTAGTCGACCGAGGTCGAGGCGTTCTCGTTGCCGCCGACGCGGAGCACGGTCTGCGAGAACTCGCCGACCGGGTGCTTCTCCGTGCCCTTGAACATCAGATGCTCGAGGAAGTGGGCGAGGCCGGATTTGCCCGGCGTCTCGTCGGCCGAGCCGACCTTGTACCAGATCATCTCCGTGACCACGGGCGTGCGGTGATCAGGGATCACCACGACCTGGAGGCCGTTGCCGAGCGTGAAGCTGGCGGGGCGTTCGGAGGTAACCGCGGTCTGGGCGCGGAGGCCGCTGCTTGACAGCGAGGTCGTGCAAACAAGTGCGGCAACGAAAAGGGCGGTCACTCGGTGTGAGGGCATCATGATCCTTGGGAAGCCCGAACATGCGGTCGGGCGCGAAAGCACGTGCACCCTACACGGCACTGTCCGTGCCGGTCATCACGAAACGGAGAGAGACGCGCCGCCCCCGCATTAAGCTTTGCTCATGCGAGGCCCGGCCGCGAGGATGAGATTGTAAAACCATAAGTATCGCTGATTGACGTTTAGATTTGATCGTCTCCGCGCGGTGCGCCAGCGCCTCTCGTGGCAAACCATTTACCTGCCGAAGTTTCCTTACGGTAAACGCGGTACCTTTCGGATAATCACGCCCGAGAGGGCATCTCCTTCAAGAACTCTACACGCGTCGCATCTGGTTTCTGCATGAAGGGCTGTTGGAGCGCGGACTTAAATCTCCGTTGACACCGAGCTCCAGTACGCCAGTTCCGGGCAGAATTCGGCACGGCATCGTGTCCGCAATAATCTGCGGGGTACACCGGACTTCGGGGTACACCGGACTTCTGCCCGCTCGTTCTCAAGACGCCAGTACCGGTGGGTCTGTTGCGCATGATATCAAGGAACGCGCCCGCGCCGTAGTGAGTCAGATTCCAAAAGATCTGCTCGCGCGAACCGCTGCCGTTCTTCTCCTCAAAGACTCAAAGTCGAGCTACGTCAATAGAAGGCGAGAGACCACCCCAGGACCGTATCCAGCGATGGGGAATGGTCATCGGGAAGGTGGGACGGGGCCGCTCGATGAGGCAGAGGTTCTACGCGTGCAGCGCATCGCGATCGGCGATGATCGCTTCGTGAAGCTCGGCGTCCGTACCGACGCTGGTTTCGTCGGCGACCACGACCGCGAGACGCAAAGACCGATCCCGGATCATATCAGCGCGCGCCACGAAGATATCGCCTCCCTGGTCCGCGGACACCAATCGCGTTCGATCATGCACTACGATCATGATGACGAGGCGCTCGTGGCGCCGGCAACGCCGACACATTTCATAGAAACCCGCAATTCAACTCATCTTCGAAAGAACTTGAATCGTACGTAAGGTCCCATATTGTATTCTGTCGATCGCGTAGAGCTGCGCCTCGGTTGCCGCAAATTGGGACGACATTCATCGCGAACGTGTCGACTTATGGACACAGTACCGCCTGGCATGAGTGATACTTGTTGAAGTAAACGAGACGTTAGACCAAACCCATCGATGCAAGCGCACTCGGCAGCCGTCCGGTCCTGCTCGACCAGGCAGGAGAGGGCCATGGCGCTTTCTTCATCTTTCGCGGTCGCGCTTGCAACGGTGCCGTGTCGCGCTGATGGGGCGACGAACGAAAATGATGCATGAGCGAACTGGCATGAGGGATACAACTCGACGGTCACCCTCAAGATTACTTATTCCAAACGGGAAAGCGCGGAAGTGGATAATATCAAATCGATGACTCTACAGGAGCTGCGCTCTGCAGTCACTGGCGGCAGGGTCTTGGAGATAACTACGACAACGGGCTGTGTCGTCGGATGTTCTTATTGCTCGCAGGACAGGTTTGCCCAACGGCAAAGAGCGATATCCGACGTGAAGCATCCTTCTCTGCAAGATTTCAAGCGATGCCTGGCGCACGTACCAGTAGCTGTCGACATTAGCTTTTCCGGGTTTTCGCAGCCTTGGCTCAATCCGGCTTGCACCGAAATGGTTAAGCATGCCTACGCATGTGGCCATGGAATCCGGATTTTCACAACCCTGGCCGGAATGAATGGGCAGGATCTAAGACGCTTACGTGCGCTGCAGTTCCGCGTTTTCCTGGTGCAGGTTGTTGATGACGGCACGTCCATGGATAGTGGTCTCGTCACGCGCAACTATGTCGATTTGATGCGCCAACTTGTCGATGCCGACATTTCATCACTGCTCTTCATCGTCATGGGCGAGGTTCATCCCGAACTTGTCGGCATCATTCCTGACGAAGCGCTGGTCCGCTTGCGTCCGCCGCGCAGGAGAGCTGGCAGCGGCGAGCTCGAGATGGCTGAAGCACGACAGCCGATCGTTGGAACGCTAACATGTCCCGACGAACGGCAATATCGTAATGTTCTTCTCCCAAACGGCGATGTTACTTTCTGCTGCATGGATGTTGAGCGACGACACGTCTTGGGCAATCTCCTCCGCGACAGGTACGAGGATCTCTTCGAAGGGGCGACGTTTCGCAACATTGCCGATCGCATGAACGGAACGGACGGCTTTCTGCTTTGTCGATCGTGTGAATTCGCTGAACCAATAACGTCCGAGAGCTGATCTTTGAGAGCAGTTTGGCCGCTGCCTGATCGAAGCGAATCGCGAGTCCTGGCGAAGCTCGGCCCTGCAGCTCATCATTACATCAGCCGCGGGGACGACCCTCCGATGAACGGAGGGTCGTCACGGACTGGAGTAGCATTTTGTTGGTCGCCGGTCTGCTGGAGGTCGCCTGGGCTACCCGGCGGAATCTGATTGTTGTTTCCGTGCCACGCCCTTGTCTTGTCAGGCCCTGGAGAACCCCATCATTCTTCTGAGGCGAATGCCGCTTTCTCTCGAACTCAAAAGGCGGCGGCTTGGCGGCATAGCCGCGAGTCCAAGGTTCCCAAGAATCAGGGCCGAGATGGCATCGTTCCTGCCGAGCGCGTGACTTTGTGTCTTGCGCCGTTCGCGCTGACGAGAGTTTGAGACCATCTTACTCCTTTGAGCATGGTCGGGAGGACGTGGCGCCAAACCGGACGCTAAAGTGAATATGGATCAACTTGCGCCCGGCAAGCCTGCCATCTGCGGAAAAGCGGCGTCCGCCTCGCCGCTGCTTGGCCGACGTGTCCTGCCGTGATTTCCCTTGCTAGGCTGTTAACGAACGGTTCCGTGATCCGCCAGCCCAGCGCACCGCGCGTGCTGCAACTGAGCACGAAAGCTCAGAACTGCGGATGTTGTGCTCACTATAAAGACCCGAGCTTGACGCGGCCGGGGACTGCGACCGGGCGTGCATAGCGGCTCCGCGTCGGCGATAACCGTTAAACGGAGGACAAAGGAACTACGCCGCGACTTTCGACGCGGTTTTGACCTCTCTGCAGGGTCCGTCCTCAAAGCGCCCTGGACACTCACACGCAGTCGGCATCTCCCCTCGAGTCCGCTTCCGAACCGATTCCGGCATGACGATCCTTCGCTGGCTCATCAAGAGCCCGGCGAGCCTGAGGCCTTCACGGACTCCTTCGAGCCGCTGTTCGCGAATGATTGCGGCGAGCAGCAAAACGGCCTCCTCCCGATGGACGGTGAAGCAGACGTCAGGCGCTTGCGGAACCAAGAAGTCCAGCAAGTCCGGAAGGTCGACAACGTGGTAGCGTAAGGTCGAGACCGCATCATTGGCGAGATAGGTCGCCAAATCGGCATTCGCCGGCGGATCAAAGTCCAAGTCGACCTCGGCGCGCTTCTCGATCGCCTGTCGGATCAACTCGCCCTGCCGTCTTGCATTCATCGAGAGTATGAACACCGCATCCGCGAGCTTCTCGCGCGGCAAGCTTCTCAGTTCGGCTATGCATGCCTGGATGTCGCCAACCGAACTCTCACGGCCTACCTCTACTCGCAAGCTGTCGAGCAGCATCCGCGCGTTAGCGGCTGCCCTGCTCTTTTGTACGCGAATTATCATAATGCTCTCCGGCCGACGATATATCCCCGCGATACAATGCGTCGCGCCCTTGTTTTGGATCCGCTCGCTTTGGCTATCGTCGGGAATATTATGGGGGGAAGCTGGGAAGCTGCGGTTGCCCACCATGCAAGGGCCTGCCCGTGGCCCCGATTGAATGCGCCCGGGTGAAATCTCGAGTCCCGCGCATCTCGTTGCATCGCGACAACGCCGCATCCTGCCAAAGCCAGGCCCTCCCCTGAAGCTTCAACCAAACTTGAATAGCACACCGTAACCGCCCCGTGGGTAGCTCCACTTGATATCACCGCTTTCTTCGCAGATCACCCGGCAGGTGCCGCACTCGAGACACCCGTCGACTGTAACCTCAACATGACCTTTATCGTTGAGTTCGTAGCACCGTGCTGGGCAAGCCTTCAGCATCGATAGCAGCTGCGACGATGGCGTGGTGTGCGGCCGCACCTTGATATGGGCGCGGCCGGAATCAACAAGATAACGGTTGTAGAATAGTTTGTCCTCGACGCGTTGGGATGGCTCGCTCGGCATTGATTCTGGCTCCGTCAATCGTCGTTGTCTTTGCTTGGTGATCAGCGCCAGGCCCGGGCAATGCGGAGGGCATCGCTGAACAGTCCACTCCACGATCGCGCCTTGATGAACGAGTTCAGCATCAGCTTCTCTTTCTCGAGCTTTGGTGTACCGTCGACGCGCAGGTAATCCTGCATCGCCTTCGAGAAGAGCTGCGGATATGTGAGAAAGAAGTTCTGCGAGTGGGTATGCAACAGTGTCGGCATATCCTTGTACTTCTTCAGGTCCTTGATTACGAAGGAGTCATTCAGCATCTTTTTGTAAAGCGAAAGATGTTTCGCCGTCATCGGATCATTTCGCGATCTGATAAGACAGATCGCTTCCGCCGCGATACGGCCCGACGTCATCGCCAGATTGGATCCCTCGCGATGGATGGCGTTGTTAAGCTGGGCGGCGTCCCCGACGACGACCCAGCCCTCACCACAAAGCTGCGGGATCGCCTTGTACCCACCTTCGGGGATCAAGTGCGCGGAATATTCCTTTACTTCCGAACCCTCGATCAGCGGTGCGACGGAAGGGTGACGCTTGAAACCCTCAAGCAAGCCGTAGGGCGTCTCGCCGGTACGCTGGAAGTCGGCAACAAGACAGCCAATACCGAGCGAGATACATTCCTTGTTGGAATAGATGAAGCCCATGCCGGTCATGCCGCGGGAGATGGTTCCGGCAGCTTCGATGACGAGCCCCTCGTCGCCTTTGAGACTGAACCGAGCATCGATTGTCTCGCGCGACAGGAAATGCATCTCCTTGACCGCGAGTGCCGCCTTATCCGGTTTCAGTCGCTCTCTTAACCCCGCACCCGTCCCGAGCACTCCGTTCACCCCCTCGGCCAGCACGACGACATCTGCATGGATTTCACTGCCATCGCGGTCTGTGCGCACCCCGACCACCCGCCCATGTGAATCCTGGAGGAGCTCGGTCACTGTGGTCTCGCACAGGACCGTGGCGCCGGCCTCGCGGACCTTCTGCGAGAACCATTTATCGAACTGAGCGCGGATGATGGTGTAGCGGTTCGGCTTCTCCTCATTGAAATCATCGGAGCGATATTGAAGCCCCGTGTGCGAACGCTCGTCCATGATCCAGAAGCGCTGCTCGACCAGATGCCGCTCAAGCGGTGCATCCTCGCGGAAATCCGGGATCAGCTTCTCCAGCATATCGGCATAGAGGATGGCCCCTTGCACGTTCTTCGACCCCGAATACTCGCCGCGCTCCAGCTGCAGCACTTTCAGGCCACGCTCGGCCATGGTAAGCGCCGCCGCATTCCCGCCCATGCCAGCACCGACGACGATCGCGTCGAATTTTTCCTCGATCATAACAAGCTCCCTAGCCGGCGATGCGGTCGTGCGAGTGCGGCGACAGCCGCGCGCGGAATGCAGAGGTCAATGCCGGCAACAGTCGAATGGCGTCGGTGACGATACCGATATGGGCGAAGTCGAAGATCGGGGCGTTCTTGTCGGTATTGATGGCAACGATGAGGTCACCACCCTCCACTCCGACGCGATGCTGGATCGCCCCGGAAATACCGGCCGCGATATAAAGCTTTGGCCTAATGGTTTTCCCAGTCTGGCCTATTTGTCGGTCCGAGGTGACCCAGCCCTTCTGGACGAGCGGCCGCGAACAGCCATATTCGGCGCCAAGCACGTCGGCGAGCTGCTGTACCAGTTGGAAGTTCTCAGGCGATCCCAGACCGAGCCCTCCAGCGACGACCACGTCCGCATAGGCAAGGTTGGACTTTTTAGAATCCCGGTCCGGCAGGAACGAGAGGACTTTTGTGACGATATCTTCTTCTACAAGCCCGAGCGGATGCGAGATGACGCGCCAGACGGCGCCCGTCACGCGCTCGGGCGTCGGCATCACGCGCGGGCGGACGGTTGCCATCTGTGGACGATAGTTGAGTGTGTAGATCGTGCACAACAGTGAACCGCCAAACGTCGGCCGCGTCGCTGCAAGCGAGCCGTCGGGATCGACATCGAGCTCGGTGCAGTCGGCAGTTAGGCCGGTGAGCAGTGTGGTGGCCACTGAGCCGGCGAGATCCCGGCCGAGTGTAGTTGCCCCTAGGAGTAGGATTTCCGGCTTGTACGTATTGACCAGCTCTGACAGGGCCTTGGTATAGGACTCATTGCGATAGTCGGCCAAGAGATGGTCGGCGACGATATAGGCGAGGTCGGCGCCGTAGCAGAAGGATTCGGCGACTGCCTGCTCCGTTGTCTCCCCGACCGGGCCGATGACAACCGCGGCGAGGTCGACGTTGAGCTTGTCGGCGAGCCGGCGGCCGGCACCCATCAGCTCCCAGGAGACGGGGTGCACAACCCCGCGTTCCTGCTCGATGAAGACCCAGACGTGCTTATACGCCTTAAATCGTTCGGGCAGCTCCCTCTTGGTCGCTGCGCGACCACCTCCCGCGGCCGGCGCTGCGCCTTTGGGTCCGGTGCTCATCATCTGTACTCCCATCCGTTGTTCAGTAGCGGCTCGCCAGCGGAGCGCGCTCCGCCCCCAGCTTTGAATCCGCGCTTGAGGATTGCTTCAGTCAAAAGTTCGGCCGGGTGCCCGCCGCCATTCAGTCAGCACCGCCTGGCAGCTGCGCGGGGCCGAGACAGACATTGCTCGAAGTGTCGACGACCACGGAATCACGCGTTTCGGGTTCTCCGCGCCGGTCACGCGAGCCGATCGATTGGTCCCTTCATCTTCGAGATGCAACCGAGCTGGAACGGATCGAGGATGTGGCAGAGGCTCGGCTGATATCATTATCCGCCACGTGCTTTTCGGTGAAAACGCGATCCATTGATCCGAATGCCCTCGAGATCTCGCCGATTGCAGCGACAAGCCCGCAACTCTTGCCGAGAGCACGAGCGCCGGGGTCAAGCCGCCCGTCAACGGCGCCGCGCGACCGGCGCTGGAGGGCAAGGACTGCCCCCGCGAAACCTCGGCCATAGCTCGGCCAACGGGGGTGATTTCGTCGACGAACCTTTGGCGCGGATCACGCCCAGCGTTCAGCTCAGCCAGGTCGGAATATGCGACCATCGCTTTGGCGTCGCGACGCATCATGGTGCCGACAGGCAGCGCGCGCGAACCTGCGCGGCGTCAAAAACACAATCGATGCGGACCAAGATGTGCATGCGCTTCTCCAGACTGGCTGAGCATATGTCAGCAATTGTCGTACCAATTGCGTAGGCGATTAAAATTGGGCGCCAATACAGACTCTTACGGAGGGAAATTGGTTGGCAGCCTCTCACGACGATCGGAACATTCGAGAACCGAGTCGAGGCGTGTCCGGAATGCGACAGAAGACAGTCATCCGAATCTGGTGCGCTTTCCTCGCCAAATGTGCGCTTCCCGCTGCCGGCGTACCATTGCAGGAGATAGGTGCGCCATGGGCACCAGCTTGAAAGGATGGACCAACCAGCGCCCAGTCGTGATTGGCACTTAAGGAGAGCGGAGTAAGTGTTAAAGCTGCGGATCCATGAGGCCACTGCAACTTCCGTTTGAATTGCAACTGTCAGCTCCGAACCTTCGCGGTCCAGAGTACGAGATGTAAACTCGATTCACTCCAAGGAACCGAGCTGGACCAAGGCTGGATGCTTGTTCGGTTGTGGCGCTGCCGCATCCTTGAGAACCTTGAACACGCGCTGTTCGATCGGGGAGGACGTGACGAAGTCGGCATAGGCGCGCTCAAGCGTAGCCTTACAACGCAAGGCGATGTCAGGATCGGATGCACCGGTCAACTCCTCACCCGCAAGATACTGACCCATGCGACGCAGGATGTGAAGCCGCGCCACGTTGATGATTTTCTCGTCGTACTCGACGCCGAGCAGTGCAAAAAACTCCTCTGCCGCCGAGGCCTTCTTCAATTGCGAAAGGATGCCGTCCGTCATCATTCTCAACCTCCATCTAGATCCGCGCCCAGAAACCATCCGAGCCGAATGTTTCAACTTGATCGCGCGGCCCTGGCTGACCAACCGATCACGCGCCCTTGACGAGGGAGCCCTCGTGAATGTCGTGCCAGATTGCTACCACTGTTCCGGGCAACCGGCTCCTGTGCTCGATGGCATGCTTGCGGACGCGCGCGAGGATGGTTTCGGTTTGCCCGGCGGTGACCGACAGCTGCAACTCGGACAACAGCGAAGTGATTGCGGCAAATCCTGAATGCTTGGCGATCACAATGCGGTGGGAGCGGCCGCCAAGCAATCGCGGGTCCAGCGCTTGGTAGGGCGCGGTCTTTTAAACGGAATCATCGAGACGACGCAGATGATCCCGCCGTCGTCCGGCCATCCGGCTCTCCCCGCTCTCCTCGCCGAAGCAAAGATCAAAATCATTGCAAACCGTGCAGACCGGCGTAGTACACATCACCAGACCGTCATCTTCGCATAGCATGCGATAGAAGAAGCGCTTCCAACGCATCTTCTTGGAGTTGCGAGCCGCTAACGGCCCGAAATGGCGCGTCAGGAGGCGGGACAATTCGTCGCGCTTCCGCAGACCGAGATCTTCCCACAAGTGATTGGGCTCCATGGCGCGCCGCGCGATCATTGTCGCCAACCAGCCGCCGACCTCGCTATGAGTAGAACGATGCGCTAGCATGAGGTCGCGCAACATAATTGTCTCGTCAGGAGACGATAACGCGGACTGTTCGCGCCAGGTACACCTTCTGACCGGGCTGGACGGGAAGTATTGCACTAGGAGCGCATTGAGCTCCTGGTTAGTCAAGCCAGCCCGTTCGGGAAGTTGGCCGCCATCCATAGCGGATGCGGCGAGAACGCAGGCGAGCACATGGCGATCGAAATCGTAATTATCGCTGATATCGACTTCTGTTGGATGGCGTCCAGTCAGAAGGCCGTAGAGCTTACTTGCATCGCGCTGCTCGGCGACGTGAGCCGCCGATACAGGAGGTGACACCGTATCGGCCAATTGTCTTTGTGTACCAATCATGAAGGTCCCCCCAGCATCTGAGTGGACGATGTCGGCCTTCCCGGGTCGAGAAGGCCGACATCATGAACTATGCCGAAGCCGCGGCGAGCTCGGCGGCGGTCTTGCCGACCAAGCTCTCGTCGACGGGCTTGAGGATGCCGTGCTCCATGAGCATGTCCTCGAGCTCGTCCATGCTGATCGGCGTCGGGATAGCGCCTTGTCCAGCATTATTGTGGATCTTGGTCGCGAGATTGCGATAGTGATCCGCCTGCTTGGAATCTGGCGCGTATTCCAGCACCGTCATGCGGCGCAGCTCCGCGTGCTGAACGACATTGTCGCGCGGCACGAAGTAGATCAGCCGGCTGCCGAGCTTCTTGGCAAGGGCATCTGCAAGCTCCAGCTCCTTGTCGGTCTGCCGCTCGTTGCAGATCAGGCCGCCGAGGCGCACGCCGCCGGAATTCGCATACTTCAGAATACCCTTGGAGATGTTGTTGGCGGCATACATCGCCATCATCTCGCCGGACATCACGATGTAGATTTCCTGCGCCTTGTTCTCGCGGATAGGCATCGCGAAGCCGCCGCAGACGACGTCGCCGAGCACGTCGTAAGAGACGTAGTCGATGCCCTCATAGGCGCCATTCTCCTCCAGAAAGTTAATGGAAGTGATCACGCCTCTTCCGGCGCACCCGACCCCTGGCTCCGGACCGCCGGACTCGACGCATCGAATGTCCTTGTAGCCGAGCTTGATGACGTCCTCGATTTCGAGGTCCTCGACGCTGCCGGCATTCGCCGCCAGGCTCAGAATGGTGTCCTGCGCTTTGGCGTGCAGGATGAGGCGGGTCGAGTCTGCTTTGGGATCACAGCCGACGATCAGAATCTTTTGGCCCAGCTCAGCAAGGGCCGCCAGCGTATTTTGCGACGTCGTCGATTTACCGATGCCACCCTTGCCATAAAACGCGATTTGTCTCAGCGAAGACATGTTGCTCTCCATCAACCGATTGCCAACTTTTTTCGCGCCGAACGCGCGAGACTGTTTCTCTCTCAGAAACGTGGGCACACGGGTTTCGGGAAGGAGGCCATCGCTCGCCATCGGCGTCGGCATGCCCTCAGCCCTCACTCGTTGTTGCTGCATCCATTTAGCAACTGGCGTGCCATTTCGTTCGCAGGTGCGTCAAGCGCCTGAGCATGCTGGACTAATCGCGCGGCGTCCGAGACCGGATGCCGTGGCGGACGCGACAGCGGCAAGGCTTTGACAGAAACCGGACAAAGCCCTGGCGCATTGACTCCATTACGAGCGCCCGGCGAAAGGGCGCGGAACGGGGAATGCCGGGCCTTAGCCCGAGGCGATTGAGGAGATCATACGGTGCAGATCGGGTTCGAGGACACCGCCATCATCAAAGGCGAATGTTTCATGACCGGCACGATGGGTACTTGCCGTCAGAGCGGGTGGCATATCGCTTGCTTTGCGAAGCTCGGAACGCAGTTTCCGCGCGACGCGATGTTGTAGTGAGGACAATATGTCTGGAATTGGAAGTAAGTTGCCGCCGTTCGAAATCACAGGCGTGAAGCCCGGCTTTCACCTGCAAGAGGAGAACGGGCAGAGCGCCTTCGAGACGCTGACTGAGACGAGCTTTCCCGGCAAATGGAAAGTCATCTTCTTCTACCCGAAGGATTTCACATTCGTCTGCCCAACCGAAATCGCTGAGTTTGCCCGCCTATCCAAGGAGTTTGCCGATCGCGATGCAGTCGTACTTGGTGGCTCGACCGATAACGAGTTCTGCAAGCTCGCCTGGCGGCGTGAGCACAGGGACCTGCACCGTCTATCGATCTGGCAGTTTGCCGACACCGATGGCGCACTGGTCGATGGCCTTGGAGTGCGCTCGTGTGATGGCATCGCGCATCGCTACACCTTCATCGTCGATCCTGAGAATACGATCCAGCATGTCTATGCGACAAGCCTCAATGTCGGCCGCAGCCCAAAGGACACGCTACGCGTTTTGGATGCGATACAAACTGGTGAGCTCTGCCCTTGCAACCGCGAGATCGGCGGCGACACGCTTAAACCTGCCTGAGGCAACATGTTGAATCGTGCAGTTGAAGAAGCAGCTCCCGCATTCGAAGGACGTCAGACTCGGTACGGTCTAACGTGGAGGCTATTTCTTGGATCCGCTACCCGGCAGAACCACATCGAACCGGCCGTCGTCGAGCTGGCGCATGGCTGCCGTCATCGACGCGACTGTTTTGTCGAGGCGGCAACCCAACAGTAGGGCGAATAAGCCCATGAGCATCGTTGGAAGCCGATCATCCAGATCAGCTTCCTCCGATGTCTTCAGCTCGTATTTCAGCAACCTGCGAATTAAGTCCGGCCGACAAGTCGGAGAGCGCCGGCGCAACTCAACCCCCTCATTCAGAATGAGTCGATCCGCCTGCCCAGCTCGAAGGTGTCCGCCGTCACATCAAGAGCATCCAGGGCTGGGAAGTCACCGAGCCGGTCACGCTCGCGACGGTGTCATTCACCAAGTAACTGATATGGAAGGATCTCGTCGACCGCGCAGATTTGCTCAAGAGCAATCCCGTCGAGCGTCACCGATCGATACCCCGACCCACAGCTACGATGGGTCCCGGGCTAGCTTCATCGATGCGCGGACCATCGACGACATCATCGACCGCATCGAACTGTTCGCGCCGCTCTCAGCCGAGTCCTCGCAGATCGCTGCCGTCGTCGCCCAGCGCGGCGCGGGCTATGTACTGTTCGGCCCGCCGGGCAGGGGCAAGAGTCAGACTATCGCCAACGCCATCACCAACAGCCCTGCACACGAGAAGACGGTGCTGCTCGTCGCCGCGACGCCTCCTTCAATTTAGCGTTGACGACCTGGCTGTCCTTGTACGGGCGGTTTGGCGCCCGATGGGTCACGAACAGCGTGCGCGTGGTCATTGGGGTTCGCTCCTCCCGGGGCTACCGGATGATCGCTTCACCACAGGGTTACGCACCGAGCGATTTCGGCCAAGAAGCTTGCGCTCGGCCTGCCATCACATGCTTGGCACAAGATCACGTCGCGTGAGGGTACGGCAGAACGGTTGTCCTCGCGCTTCGCCCGTGTGCGCGTCCGTCCGGCACATCGAGATCGGTGGCGCGCCGAAAGCCGGCCGGAGGAAATGGCTGCCGATCGAGGGGACGGCAGGCGAAGAGGCGCCGACCAAATATTAGTTGTCAACGCTTCCGGCGAACATTGGCTTCCGTCAGCTCGTCGATGCCGTCAAGCTTGCGCTGGCGCATTGAGCGCGACTACCACGAGCTCAAACAGGAAGTTGGCCTTGGCCACTTCGAGGGGCGAAGCTGGCGTGGCTTCCACCATCACGCAACACCGTGCACTGCCGCCTACGGATTCTGGTCTCCGAGCGAGAAACGATTCCCTCCTCAGAAACAGCCTCCACCAAGCTGTTCAAGGAAGCTGCAATTCCCGAAACTTATCGACCGAGGGGGTCCGCCATTGCGGCCTGAGCAACACTCCCAAATTCGATCGCCACCGTCCGGAGAAGAACGCGGCTCTCGTGTCCACACTATTTCGATACCCTTATTTCATCAGACCAATCTGACGTCGGAGTCGGTGCAAATTATGACGCAGTAGGACTGATCGCTGCGGATGACGCCGGGGCATTGTTTAATTATGGACAGCCGACGAAGAGCGCCACGCCGATGGGGTCATCCGCACCACAGAGCTGTCGCTAACGGATCCGAAACGGACCTTCGAGAGAGATTAAACATTCGATCACGTGATTTTGGTCCATGGCTGACATCTCAAGGACCAATTCTCCCTGATGGTTATGATCGCAGTTGACAAGATGTGCACTTGCTGCGCGTATGCTGCAGAAACGCCATTCTACGACGCCCTAGGGAACAACGCGTTTGTTGATTGCTAGAGGTGATTGCCGACGAGGCGGTTCGCCGGCTGAACGCTATCAACGTTATCCGCGACCACATTGGCGAAGTCGGCCCATTCTCGACAACCTAATTGGCGTTACCGAGAAATCTACGTTATTCTGGCACCTTGTCCTACACTATTTCGGCGGAGTGCACTCCAAGCAGCTGCTTGCCAACTTCCGTCTCGCGATCATGAGAAATATTGCGAAGCCACTCACGGCGCAGAGGGACAGTGAGCCATTAGCCGAGTTGAGTGCAATGCCGTGGCATCCGCTGCGCAGAAAGTTGCGCTCCAGCGAACAGGCAATCGTTCACCGCCCGCCCGAGTTGGACCGTCGGTACGACGCCGTGCGTCAGACGTTTCGATGGATGAGCGTCCTTATGCGTGTAACAGCGAGACAGGCGAAATTGGAGTCGGCGGTGTAATCGCCGCTCGGTCTGTCGTGTGCTGCAAGTTGCCATTCTGCCAGTCGGCGCCAAGTTATGGTGCGCTTTCGTGCGCAATGTCGTGTTCACGACATGCCGGCGGTTGACCGTTGGCCAGTACGTGCGCCCCACGTTTTGTTCTGCGTCCAGTTGGCGCGTAGCGTGGCCGTGCGCGGGCCGCCAGGCAGTTGGCCCGGTCTTTGCTCAGTTGCTTGCCAAACGGTGTGCGGCCTCCCGCTTTTGTAGGGATTTGCTGTCACAGAACGTGGCTCTCTGTGGAACGAAAAGGCGATGCGATGAAGAACAGGAAATCGGTAACCGCCAAGGTGGGAAGCACCGCGGCTGGTGCCTTCGATTTGATGACGCGCACCGCACTGGCTGTCGAAACGTATGATAGCGCGGATGACATTAATCAAGGGAGCGTCGTTGCCCGGGACACAGTCAGGTCGGATCGACCAGCCAGCTTCACGCTTCAGAACGGCCTGCAGGTCGTGGTGATTGCGGATCATCGGACCCCCGTTGCGACTCAGATGATCTGGTATAAGGTCGGCTCCGCCGACGAGCCACCCGGCAAATCGGGGCTTGCGCATTTCCTCGAACACTTGATGTTCAAGGGCACATCCAAACATCTCTCCAAGACCGTGCTGCAGGGCAGCTTCACCGGGACCGACCATACCAGCTATTTCCAGCAGGTGCCGCGCGAGCAGCTCGGTAAGATGATGGAATTTGAAGCCGACCGCATGACCGGTCTCATCCTCAAAGAGGAGAACGTGCTGTCGGAGCGCGACGTGATGCTGGAGGAATGCGATTTCATCGCCAACAGGCCGAATCCGCAGCTCACCCAGCAGATGATGGCGGCGCTTTACCTCAACCATCCCTACGGCCGCCCTGTGATCGGCTGGCGTCAGGAAATCGAAAAGCTCGACCGCGAGGACGTGCTCGCCTTCTACAAGCGTTTTTATGCGCCGAACAACGCCATCCTGATGATCACCGGTGACGTCGACGCAAATGATATCCGCCCGATGGTGGAGAAGCGTTAGGGCCACATCCCCCCGCAACCATCAATTCCCGCGGAACGCCTGCGACCGCAGGAGCCGACGCCGGCCGCGCCGCGTACCGTGACGCTGACCGATCCCCGCGTCGAGCAGCCAGCCTTGCGCCGTTATTATCTCGTGCCGTCGGCTCACCCCGCGGCCGCCGGCGACAGTCCAGTGCTTGATGTTCTCGCGGGATTGATGGGTAGCGGCGCCAACTCACATCTTTATCGCGCGCTGGTGATCGACAAGCAGATGGCGATCAGGGCGGGGACGTTCTACAACAGTATCTCGCTCGACCCTTCGTGCTTCAAGATTTCTGCGATCCCGAAGCCCGGCGTTGGGTTCGGGGAGATTGAGTGCGCCATCGACGATGTGATAGCCGATATGGCGCACATGTGCGCGCGCGCCGAGGATCTCGAGCGGGTCAAGACGCAGCTGATTGCGCGAGCAACCTACGCCCACAGCCAAGAAGTGCTTGCGACCTGCTACGGTGCTAGGCTCACGACCGGACTCAGCATCGACGAAATCCGAGGCTGGCAGGACGGCATCCGCGCCGTCACCGCCGACCAGGTGCGCGCGGCCGCTGGGAAATGGCTCGACAAGAAACGCTCCGTGACCGGCTATCTCATGAGAGAATCAACGCGGAACCACCAGGAAAAGCGATCATGACCTATTCCTTCACACGTCGTGCGGGCTTCGCCGGCGGAGCCTCGCTCTCGACTGCGATGCACGCCTCGCCACGTTCACTTTCCGCGGCCGGAACGCGTGGCGCGACCAAGATCCAGCGCCTGGTGTCATCTTGCGGTATAGTAGCCTGGTTCGTGCAGGACGCCACTGTCCCGTTGATTGCGATGGAATACGCATTCGGCGGCGGCGCGACCCAAGACTCCACCGATAAACCCGGCGTCGGCTACATGGTTTCTGGCCTACTCAGTGAAGGCTGCGGCGATCTGGATTTCCAGACCTTTCATGAGCGGCTCGACCGTCGCGCGATTGAGCTGAACTTTGAATCGACCCGCGATCATTTCCGCGGTGCCTTGTGCACGCTCGAACACACCAGGGACGAGGCCTTCGACCTGCTACGGATCTCGACGCGGCCGATGTCGAACGGATTCGTGCCAGCATGCTTGCGAGCCTTCGGCAAGACCCGACCGATCCCTCGTCCCTCGCCAAGCGCAAATTCCTCGAAGTCGCCTTTAACGATCATCCTTATGCTCGGGAGGCCAGAGGCACGATCGAGAGCGTGCCAAAGATCGAGGTCGCGGATCTCAAGGGCTACGTCCGACGCGTGATAGCAAAAGACACGCTCAAGATCGCGGTGGTTGGCGACGTCGATCCAGAGGCCCTGTGCAAATTGCTCGACAGGACTTTTGGCGGCCTGCCGGCCATGGCGGAGTTGACGCCGGTGCCCGACGTGGTCGCAGCAACACCGCCGAAGCGCGTCTTCATTCCGCTCGATGTGCCCCAGACCGTTGTGACCTTCGGCGGTCCCGGCGTCCGCCGCAGCGAGCCCGATTTCATGGCGGCCTATGTCGTCAACCACATCCTCGGCGGCCCCGGTCTGACGTCGCGGCTGTTCCGCGAAGTCCGCGAGAAGCGCGGGCTGGCCTATTCGGTCCATGAGCGCTTGGTCTGGATGGATCATTCCGCCATGTTTGTCGGCCATAGCGGCACCCGCGCCGATCGCGCTGACGAGATGGTCGAACAGATCGAGAATCAAGCCCGCCGAATCGCGGAGGAAGGACCGACCCAGCAGGAACTCGACGATGCAAAGTCTTACCTGAGCGGCTCACAGATGCTGGCCCTCAACACTTCCTCGAAGTTTGCGCGAACGCTGCTGCAGCATCAGCTTGATAAGCTGCCGATCGACTATGTTAAACAGCATAACGCCGTCGTCGATGCAGTGACGTCGGAGGACGCCAAGAGGGCCGCACAGCGGCTGTGGGGCCAGGGTCTGCTCACCATTGTCGTCGGCCGCTCTCCAATGGGCGCAGCCAGGTCGACCACTGTGCCATCGGCCGCGACTTCCTCACCGGGCGCCGAGCAGCTAAGCGTCCCGCCATCGCCAAAATGCCGGCCAAACCCAATTAGTTTAGGCAACGCCCGCAGAGCTTCGCGCCTCGCTCTCCGCTCCGCCCCTTGGGTGAGAACTGGAGAGTGGTGGCCGTGCGCATAGAAATCGAGCTCAAATACGCCCCGACCGCATGTTCGGGCTTCCATAAGGATCATCATGATGCTCTCGAAGCGAGCGACCGCCCTTTTTGTTGCCGCACTTGTTTGCACGACCTCGCTGTCAAGCAGCGGCCTCCGCGCCCAGACTACGGTTACCTCCGAGGGCCCCGCCAGCTTCACGCTCGACAACGGCCTGCAGGTTGTGGTGATCCCCGATCACCGCTCGCCTGTCGTGACGCAGATGATCTGGTACAAGGTCGGCTCCGCCGACGAGACGCCGGGCAAATCCGGGCTCGCGCATTTCCTCGAGCATCTGATGTTCAAGGGCACCGTCAAGCACCCGGCCGGCGAGTTCTTGCAGACCGTGCAGCGGGTCGGCGGCGACCAGAACGCCTTCACCTCGGTCGACTACACTGGCTACTACCAGCGCGTGCCGCGCGAGCAGCTTTTTGCCATGATGGAGTTCGAGGCCGATCGCATGACTGGCCTCATCCTCAAGGACGAGGACGTGATGCCCGAGCGTGACGTCGTGCTGGAAGAATACAACATGAGCGTCGCCAACGATCCGGACGGACGGCTGGCCGAGCAGATCATGGCCGCGCTTTATCTCAACCATCCCTACGGCCGCCCGGTGATCGGCTGGCACCAGGAGATCGAAAAGCTCGACCGCGAGGATGCGCTCGCGTTCTACAAGCGCTTCTACGCGCCGAACAACGCGATCCTGGTGATCGCCGGCGATGTCGAGGCCGCCGACGTGCGCCCGCTGGTCGAACGCAATTTCGGCCCGATCCCGGCCCAGCCCGCGATCCCCGCGCGGCGCATCCGCCCGCAGGAGCCTGAGCTGGCGGCACCGCGCACCGTCACGCTGTCCGACCCGCGCGTCGAACAGCCGAGCCTTCGCCGCCTTTACCTGGTGCCCTCGGCGACCACGGCTGCGGCCGGCGAGAGTGCCGCGCTCGACGTGCTGGCGCAGTTGATGGGCAGCGGCAACAACTCCTATCTCTACCGCGCGCTGGTGATCGACAGGGGTCTCGCGATCAGCGCCGGCGCTGGCTACCGGCGCACGGCGATCGACCCCTCGCAGTTCTCAATCTCGGTGACCCCAAAGCAAGGCGTCGAGTTCGCGCCGATCGAGGAGGCGATCGACAAGGTGATCGCCGACCTCGCGCAGAATACCGCACGGGCCGAGGACCTCGAGCGGGTCAAGACCCAGCTCATTGCTGAAGCGATCTACGCCCAGGACGATCAGGGGAGGCTGGCGTGGTGGTATGGCGAAGCCCTGACCACCGGTCTCAGCATCGACGATATCAGGAGCCGGCCGGACCGTATCCGTGCCGTCACCGGCGAACAGGTGCGCGCTGCCGTGGCCAAATGGCTCGACAAGAAGCGATCGGTGACCGGCCATCTGATCAAGGATACTGCGCCGAAACATAAGGAGAAGCGCTCGTGACCTATTCCCTCACCCGCCGCGCGGCGCTGATCGGCGGCGCCTGCGCCGCGATGCCGACGGTGTCATCCGCGCCCGCGCAGGCTGCGGCCAAAATCCAGCGGCTGGTGTCGCCCGGCGGCATCGAAGCGTGGTTCGTGCAGGACGCGACCGTGCCCCTGATCGCGATCAAATATGCCTTCAGCGGCGGCGCGAGCCAGGATCCGGCCGGCAAGCCCGGCGTCGGCAATCTGGTCGCCGACCTGCTTGACGAAGGCTCAGGCAATCTCGATTCTAAGACCTACCATGAGCGGCTCGACCGCCGGGCCATCAAGTTGGGCTTCTCCGCGACGCGCGATCACTTCCGCGGCTCGCTTCGCATGCTCAAGGACAACAAGGACGAAGCGTACGACCTGTTGCGGATGGCGCTGACCTCCGCGCGGTTCGAGCCGGCCGATGTCGAACGCATCCGCGCCCACGTGATCTCCACCCTGCGCCGAGAATCGACCAATCCGTCCTCGCTGGCCTACCGCAAGTTCCTCGAAGTCGCGTTTGGCGATCATCCCTATGGCAGGCCGGACACCGGCACGCTGGACAGCGTACCGAAAATCGAGATCGCCGACCTGAAGGATTATGGGCGCCGGATCCTCGCCAAGGATACGCTACGCATCGTCGTGGTCGGCGACGTCGATCCCGACACGCTCGGCAAGCTGCTCGACAAGACCTTCGGCACCCTGCCGGCCAAGGCTGAACTGACGCCGATCCCCGATGTTGTGGCGGCCAAGCCGCCGCAGCGCGCCTTCATCCCGCTCGACGTGCCGCAGACCGTCGTCACCTTCGGCGGACCCGGCATCAACAGGCACGACCCGGATTTCATGGCGGCCGATGTGGTGAACCACATTCTCGCCGGCGGCATGTCGTCGCGTCTCTTCAACGAAGTGCGCAAAAAGCGTGGGCTGGCCTATTCGATTTCTGAAGCGCTGCTCTGGATGGATCACTCCGCGCTGTTCATCGGCAACACCGGCACCCGCGCCGATCGCGCCGGCGAGACCGTCGATGCGGTCGAGACGGAAATCCGCCGCATCGCCGAGGAGGGCCCGACGCAAAAGGAGCTCGACGAGGCCAAGTCTTACCTCAAGGGCTCGCAGGTGCTGGCGCTGGACACCTCCTCCAATCTAGCGCAGACGTTGTTGCAGTATCAGCTCGACAAGCTGCCGATCGACTATATCGAGAAGCGCAACACCATCGTCGACGCGGTGACGCTTGACGACACCAGGCGGGTCGCAAAGAAGCTCTGGGGCGACGGCCTGCTCACCGTAATTGTCGGCCGCGACCCGCAGGCGGCCGCCCAGCCGACAGCGGCGACCCCGAAGTCGAACTGACGTTCCTAGGCGCACCTCCGTTGCGGTTTATCCCTATCCCTAACGCCTCCCCCGCGAGGGGCCAAAAGGGGGGACATGAACGGGGTGCGCACCTCACAGGGCGTTGCAGATGACTCCGAGGTCATTGGGATCAGTAAGGGGCGCATTGGCGGACGAACTCCCTGCCGCCTCCCTCCCCCTTTGACGACCCTTTGACGGGATCCCCGAAGGAGATTGTCCTAATCACCAAGCCCTGGCAGCCGGACCAACTGGTCGAAACCGTCAAGGAGGCGGTTTAGCTCTATCGGCTGCAGAAGGAGACCGAGACCGCCGACGTCGACGTCAAGGCGACCTCGGGGCACATCAAGAAGGTCGTCTCGGTCAAGCGCGGAGTGGCCAAGCAGCTCTACGATTTCGACCGCATCGTGCATTCGACGGAAAGCCCGATGCATGTCAATCGGTCCTTTAATTGCGGTTTGTTGTCAAGCTACCATTCTTCCTCTCTCCAGTGACACGCCGGTAGCGATTGCTCAGTCGGAGCTGGTCAGGTTGCGGAGACGGAGCGATCGCGGATGGCGAGACGATTGCCTAGCGGGCTTGGCAATCCACGTCGTTGGCGGCTTCGTCGGGTTGGGTTGATGTCGTAGCTGGGGTCATGGTCCTTTCCGAGGTCGCGAGCGCCTCATGATGATGTCCGGATCGGGCGCCTCAACGTTTGCAGCGGAGTGCGGGCGAACCGCCACCAGCCGGTTGACCGAGGTCACCACGACCACCGTCCCAGCGGGACATCGCCAGTCCGGCGGACCGGACCAGGAACTTGCGAGCAAATATCAGATTGGCTTCGGCTGGCCCCAGTCGAACGACGTGCCATCGACCCAGATGCAGTGGAGAATCACGGCGATCTTTCGGGCGATGGCGACCTTTGCCTTCTTCATGCCGATCCGCTTGGCGAGCTTCATGCCCCAGGCCTTTAGGGAAGACCACTTTTTGGTTCGATAAAGAAGGACAGTGGCGGCCTCGAACAAGTAAGTTCGGAGAAGCCGGTCGCCCCATCGAGATATCTTTCCGTTGGTGTCGGTTT
This sequence comes from Bradyrhizobium sp. S3.7.6, assembly GCF_054061875.1. Lineage (NCBI taxonomy): Bacteria > Pseudomonadati > Pseudomonadota > Alphaproteobacteria > Hyphomicrobiales > Nitrobacteraceae > Bradyrhizobium > Bradyrhizobium sp. S3.7.6. Next base: position 259,324 of record NZ_JBSSEQ010000003.1, read on the forward strand.
CGCCGGATTGGCTGCGCCTCGGCGTAAGGCCTAGGTAGGCGCCGACCGTCGAAGCCGATCGGAAGCGCGAGGGGTCATCGATCGTGTGGCGGAACGTTAGGGCCGTCACGACACCGACCCCCGGGACCGTCATCAGGCGACGCGTCGTGTCGTCCAGCTTTGCCAACCGGCGGACCTCGTTGTCGAACTTACCTTGTTGTTGACAAACGTTCTCATGGATCGAGAGCAGCGGCGATATCACGCTGAGAAGCAAATGATCGACGCCCAAGAGTTCGCTGACCTGGTTGCGGAATTGTTGGCCGATCGCGCGAGGGAACAGCAATCCACATTCCTTGATCAAGCTGCGAACTTGGTTCTCAATGTCTCGGCGCATGGACACTAGCCGAGATCTGGCGACAAGGATCGCTCGGATCTTCTGGCTTTCCTCACTTTTGACTTTTACCTCTCGATACCATCCAACCCGCACCAGTTCGGCAAGCCCTCGCGCATCATTCTGATCGCTCTTGTTCATTCGGACCGACAAAGCTGCGTGCGCATGCCGAGCGTCGATGCAGACCACCGGAAGTTCAACCCTGCGGAGTTCATGCCATAGCCAACTTGCCATCGCACCGGTCTCGAAGCCGATACGCTCGGCATGAGGCGCATGTTTGTTAAGCAGGTCAGTCAAGGCACCAGGATTAGACCTGGCTTTCCCTTCGAATATTACTTGACCGGTCTCGTTGACAACGCACACAGCGGTTTCTCTCTGTGAGACGTCCAGCCCGACATACTGCTTCATGGGAGCTCCTTCGAATCATTTGATTGCGAGGGCTCAACGATAACGGAGGTTGTCTGCCACGAGCGCCGACCGCAATTACGTCATCGTGTTCAAATATTGCAAGCCGAATGACACCGGGTCGAGCTCATCGCCGAGCTTGTCCGCGCGCAGCAATGCGGGTGTGTCCATCGGCTGCGGGGCAGACCGTCCGGATTCGATCGCCGCGACGGCTTCGAGCACCGCCGCAACCGCGCAGGACGTCACCTCATTGCGGTAGATGCTGGACTTAGGCGCGCGCCGCATCGGGAAGCTGCGGAACGCCCAGACCGAACCGCCGTCGAACTCGCCATCCGCCTGCAAGACCGTGACGCCCCACTCGCTTGCACCGTCCAGAATCGCCCAGTCGAGCGCCGCCGGACCGCGATCGCCGGGCGGACCGGGATGGACGACCAGGCACCGCAGGCTGCGCCAGACGTCGTTGGGAAATCGCCTGCTTCAGGAACGGCGCGATCACAAGATCCGGCCGATGCAGCGCCAAGCTCTCGCGCTTGACCTCGGCATGGATGTCGAGCTCGACCGCGACATCGTGGCCTCGATCCCTGAGCTCGACATGCAGCCGCTGCGTCAGGCTGTTGAAGGAATGCGACAGGAGCAGGATGCGCATGATTTGCCTCAACAGATTCTCGGCAATTGCTCGCCCGACGGCCAGTCGACGATCCGCCCGCCGCCGAAGCTCGTGGCCATCTGCACGAAATGATGATCGTCGGCCACGGCCTCGCCGATGTCGGCGGCGTCGCGGCCAAGCGGATGCGCCCGCATCGCGGCCAGCACTGGAGCAGCATTTTCGGGCGCCACGATCGCGACCAGCTTGCCCTCATTGGCGACATGGAGCGGATCGAGCCCGAGCAGCTCGCACGCTGCGGCGACGCCCGGCTTGACCGGGATCGCCTCCTCGCGAAGATGGAAGCCGAGGTCGGACTGCTGGGCGATCTCGTTCAGCGTGGCGGCAAGCCCGCCGCGGGTGGGATCGCGCATCAGGCGGATGCCGCGGCCGCCGGCTTCGACCATCTTCGCGACGAGATCGTTCAGCGCCGCCGAATCCGAGACGATCTCGGTCTCGAAGGCGAGATTCTGCCGCTTCGACATGATCGCCACGCCGTGATCGCCGAGCGTGCCCGAGATCAGAACGCGATCGCCGACGCGGGCATTCTCCGCCGAGAGATCGAGCCCGTGGGGCACGACCCCAACGCCGGCGGTCGAGATGAACAGGCCGTCGGCCTTGCCGCGCTCGACCACCTTGGTGTCGCCGGTGACGATGTGAACGCCGGCCGTGCGCGCAGCCTCGCCCATCGATTCCGCGATCATCTTGAGGTCCGCGAAGCGGAAGCCTTCCTCGATGATAAAGCTTGCAGAGAGGTAGAGCGGGTGTGCACCGGCCATGGCGATATCGTTGACGGTGCCGTGCACTGCAAGCGAGCCGATATTGCCGCCGGGGAAGAACAGCGGCGAGACCACATAGCCGTCGGTCGTCATCACCATGCGCCCGGCACTAACGTCGAATGCCGACTGGTCGTTGCCGCGCGCCAGCCATTCATTGCCGAAGGCCTCGTGGAACAGACCCGAGATCAACTGCGCCATGGCCCGGCCGCCCGAGCCGTGGGACAGGTCGACGCAGCCGTTCCTGATGTCGAGCTTGCGCTGGTAGGCCTTCATGACACGCGCCTTTGCTGGTGGTCGCGGAAGCGGCCATAGGTCCAGTGTGCGGCGCAGGCGCCTTCGGAGGAGACCATGCAGGAGCCCATGGGCGTCTCCGGCGTGCAGACGGCGCCGAACAGCTTGCAGTCGACCGGCTTCTTCACGCCGCGCAGGATGGCGCCGCATTCGCAGGCGGGATTGTCGTCGACGGGCAGCTCGTGCATGTCGAAGCGCACCTCGGCGTCGTATATGGCGTAAGTGCGCTTCAGCTTCAGCCCGCTATAGGGAACCTGACCGAGCCCCCGCCATTCGAACTGATCGCGCAGCTCGAAGATGTCGGAGACCTCCCCCTTGGCGCGCAGATTGCCGTCGCGGTTCACCGCGCGGCTGTACTGGTTCTCGACCTCGTGCCTATCCTCGTTGACCTGCCGCACCAGCATCAGGATTGCCTGCATCATGTCGAGCGGCTCGAAGCCCGCGATCACCACGGGCTTGCCGAACTCCTCGGCAAAGAACTCGTAAGGGGCCGTGCCGATGATTGTCGAGACATGGGCCGGCCCGACGAAACCGTCGATCTCGACCCGGCCGATGTTGCGGATGTCGGGACTTTCCAGGATGTTCTGCATCGCCGGCGGCGTCAGCACGTGGTTGCAGAACACGGTGAAGTTTTCGAGCTGCTTCTTCTCCGCCAGCCGGATCGTGACTGCAGTCGGCGGCGTCGTGGTCTCGAAGCCGATGGCGAAGAACACGACCTCGCGTCCGGGATTGTCCTCGGCGATCCGGATCGCGTCGATGGTGGAATAGACCATGCGGATGTCGGCTCCGCGCGCCTTCGCCTTCAACAGCGATGCGCCCTGCGAGCCGGGAACGCGCATCAGGTCGCCATAGACGCACAGGATGACGTCCGGCCGCTCGGCGAGCCGGATCGCCATGTCGATGCGTCCGCCCGGCAGCACGCACACCGGACAGCCGGGGCCGTGGATCATCCGCACGGTCTTCGGCAGCATGTCCTCGAGGCCGTAACGCGAGATCGCGTGGGTATGGCCGCCGCAGAATTCCATGAAGCGATAGAGCTTTTGCGGATCGGCTTCCGCGCGGATCGCTTTCGCAAGCCCGAGCGCGATCTCCTTGTCGCGAAACTCGTCGGCATATTTCATGACGCGGCTCCCTGCCCCTCGGCGCTAAGCTCGCGCATCAGCTTGAGCGTCCGCATTGCCTCCTCCGGATCGATCTTCGTCAGGGCATAGCCGACATGGATGATCACATAGTCGCCGACGGCGAGATTCTCGATCAAGGCGACCGATATCTCCTTGCTGACGCCGTCGATCGAGACGATCGCCATTTCGTCGGGCAGGAGCCGCGTGACCTCAGCAGGTATCGCGAGACACATCAGGCGGTTCCTTCCAGGCCGTACTGTTCGAGTTGGAGCGTGGCGATCCAGGCCTGGCCGAGGCTGAGACCGCCGTCATTGGGCGGCACTTGCCGCGGCAGCAGCGGCAAGAGACCGGCGGCGATACAGCCGCGCTCGATCTCGCAACTGAGGATCGCGTTGAGAAAGCAGCCGCCGCTCAGGGCGACGGTCGTGACGCCGGTCTCGCGCGCCGCACGGGCGATCCAGTCGACGCAGGCAGCGGCGAGCGTGCCATGGAACAGCCCGGCCCCCTCGACCGGATCGATGCCCTCGGCCGCAAGGCGCGCAAGCAACGGAAACAGGGACAGCACCCCATCCTCGATCGTCCAGCCGTCTTTCATGGAGCGCGGCGCGCGAACCCGCGCCTCCAGTTTCATCGCGGCTTCGCCCTCATAGCTCTGCACCTGGCAGAGACCGAGCAGCCCCGCCGCCGCGTCGAACAGCCGGCCGGCGCTGGTCGTCACCGGTACGCCCGGCTGGTCGAGCAAGGCATGGAGACGCGCAGCCTGCGGCTGCGCCGCAAACCGTGTCGCGATCACGTTGCCGCGGGCCAGTCCATGCAATGCGCTTGCAGCCATGCGCCACGGCTCGCGCGCGGCGCGATCGCCGCCCGCCAACTTCATCGGCGCCAGATGGCCGAGCCGCCGGAACTGCGCGCGCTCGCACAGCAGGAGCTCGCCCCCCCAATTGCCGCCGTCGCTGCCCTGGCCGAAGCCGTCGAGCACCAGTGCCAACGCAGATCCCGCGAGGCCATGCTCCGCCATCACGGAGGCGGCATGGGCATGATGGTGCTGGACTGCGATCAGCCGCCGCCCGCTCGCTTCGGCGAAGCGGGTCGAGGCTATGTTCGGGTGCAGATCATGGGCGATAACCGCCGGCTCGACGTCCAGCGTCGACAGCAGGTGGCCGATGGTTTCCTCGAAGACACGGACGCCTTCGGCGGTGTCGAGGTCGCCGACGTGCTGGGAAACGAAGGCCTCGCTGCCGCGCGTGACCGTCACGGTCGACTTCAACGCGCCGCCGACCGCAAGGATCGGCGGCACCGGTCGCGCCAGCCGAACCGGCTCCGGCACGTAGCCGCGGGCACGGCGGCTGAACTGCGTCCGCCCGGCGACGACGGCCGCCACGGAATCGTCGGCGCGGGTGACGATGTCGCGATCATGGCTGACGATGAGGTCGGCGATGCCGGCAAGCCGCAGCTCGGCCTCGCGATTGTCGATCAGAAGCGGCTCGCCACCGGGATTGGCGCTGGTGGCGACGATCGCCCAGCTCTCGCCGGCGAGCGGATGCGCCGCATCCAGCGCCTCGAAGATCAAATGATGGAGCGGAGTGACCGGCAGCGCGATGCCGATCCGCGCCAGCTCCGGCGCGATCGCCGGCGAGAGCCGATGGCGCGATGTCATCAGCACGATCGGCCGCGGCGACGTCTCGAGCAAGGCGAGCTCGGCAGCATCGGCGTCGGCTATGCCGGCGACCGCGTCCACCGAGCCGACCATGACGGCAAACGGCTTCTGGTCGCGCTGCTTGCGCTGGCGCAGGCGCTGCACGGCCGCCTCGTCCCGGGCATCGCAGACAAGCTGATAACCGCCGAGCCCCTTGACTGCGACGATCTTGCCTGCGGCGATCGCGGCAGCGATGTCCTCGATACCGTGGCTGAGCCGCGGGCCGCATTGCGGGCAGGCGATCGCTTCAGCATGGAAGCGGCGGCTGTCGGGATCGGCATAGTCGCCCGCACAGGCCTTGCACATCGCAAAGCGCTTCATGGCCGTGGTCGCGCGGTCGTAAGGAAGCCGCTCGGCAATGGTATAGCGCGGACCGCAATGGGTGCAGTTGACGAAGGGGTAGCGATAGAACCGGCTGGCTGGATCGAACAGCTCGCTCAGGCATTTTGGACAGGTCGCGGCATCGGCGACGATGCGTGTCGACACCCTGCCCTGGTCGCTCGCGCGGATATAAAACCCTTCGCTCGCCACCGCCCCGACCGGCTGCACCGAGATCTCGTCGATCCGGGCGAGCGGCGGCTTTTCCAGCGGCAGTGCCCTGACGAAGTCCGACGCGCGCTCGCCCTCGACCTCGATGACGACGCCATGGGAATCGTTGGCGACGAAGCCGCCGAGGCGGTAGCGCGTGGCGAGGCCGTAGACATAGGGGCGAAAGCCGACGCCCTGTACCGCGCCGCGCACGTGCAAGCGCAGCCGCCGTCCGTCCCACGCCGTGGCCTCGCCGCCCATCGTCACTCCGCCGCCGTCATCGCGGCGGGCGTCGTCGCCGCCATCCGCTTGCGGATCCAGGCAAAGAACGCCGCAAAGCCTTCGCCGGTGCGCGCCGACACCGTCAGCACCTCGATCTTCGGATTGACCCGGTGCGCATAGTCGATGGTCTTCGCCAGATCGAAATCGAGCACGGGCGCGAGATCGATCTTGTTGATCAGCATCAGCGACGAGGCTGCGAACATGTCGGGGTATTTCAGCGGCTTGTCCTCGCCCTCGGTGGTCGAGAACACCACGATCTTGCAGGCCTCGCCGAGATCGAACGCCGCCGGGCAAACCAGGTTGCCGACATTCTCGATGAAGAGCAGGCCGCCGTTCAGCCAGGGCAGCCGGTCATAGGCCTCGCCGACCATGGCGGCGTCGAGGTGACAGCCCTTGCCGGTATTGACCTGGATCGCCGGCACGCCGGTCGCGCGAATGCGCTCGGCATCGTTGGAGGTCTGCTGGTCGCCCTCGATCACGCCGATCGCAAAGCTTGCCTTCAGCTCGGACAGGGCGCGGACCAGCAGCGAGGTCTTGCCAGCGCCGGGGCTCGAGACCAGGTTGAAGGCGAGCACGCCGTCGGCCGCGAAGCGGGCGCGGTTGTCGGCCGCAAGCCGGTCGTTCTTGCCGAGGATGTCGCGCTCGACCTGGATGATGCGGTCGCTGCTCATGCCGGCGATCTTCTGGCCCGCGGGATTGGCGCCGCAGTCGAGCAGCCCGGCCTCATGGGGGGCGTGGTCGTGGGCACCACCGTGGTGATGGTGGCGACCGTGGTCGTGGCCATGACCGCGGTCATGATGATGGTGCCCTCCGGGCTCATGGCCATCGCCGTGATCATGATGATGACCATGCGTATCTTCGATCGATGCCTTGCCGTCGCTGCAGCCGCAGACCGTACACATCAGTCGACCTCCAATTCCCTTACGCGCAATTCTTCGCCGCCCGTCACCTGCAATTGGTAGCCGCCGCAGGACGGGCACGGCTCGTAACGCTGCCCGATCTCAACGGTTTTGGAACAGGCCATGCACCAAGCCGTGCCGGGCGTCTCGACGATCTCGAGCCGCGCGCCTTGCGCGATGGTCCGCGCGGCCACGGCCTCGAAGCAGAATTTCAGCGCCTCCGGCACGACATGGCTCAGCGCACCGATCTCCAGACAGACGACGTTCACCTTGGTGAAAGCGCGCTTGCGCGCTTCCTCCTCGACGATACCGACGATGCCTTCGCACAGCGCCATCTCATGCATGGCCGGCCTCGCGAAATTGCAGGCTGAAGCCGACGCAGGGATCGAAGGAGCCGACCAGCGCGCGAACCGCGTCCTGTCCCTGCCGGCCGGTCGCGAGCGTCGCGCCCTTGAGGCTCCTGACCAGCGGTCCGCGGGCGTGAAAATTCCACTCGGTCGGTGCCAGGAACTCGAAGTTGACGACGCGATCCTCGTCGTCCAGTGCGACGGCGTGATGAAGGCGCCCGCGTGCGCATTCGACCGCGGCTGCCCCCTTGCCCGCGCCGAGCCGGTAGCTCGCGACGACGCCTTCATCAAGATCCGCATCGCCACGATCGAGCCAGGCGCAGAGCCGCGCGACCTCGGCAATCCGCGCCTTCAGACGCGCGGCGGAGCCCGCTTCCGCCGCCGAGACCGCTTCACGGCGTGCCCTGCGCGCCCAGACGCCGGTTTCCGGAATCCGGCCGCAGAGGTCCGGCGCATCGGAATAGGCCGCACCGTCCGCCAGCAGACGCGTGACGATGTCCAAATCGTCCGCCACCGTCAGGAAGGATGGATCGGCCTCCGGCTCTGACACCAGCTTGCCGTGGCATCCCTCGACGGACGCGGCGAGCGGGCTGCCCGGCGCGAGCGTCTCGTCTTCTTCGCCGGCGATCCCCATCGCGCCGAGCGCGGCCTTGATCTGCACCACGGCGTTGCGATGCAAGGCCGGCGGGACGGCCTCGTCCGCGCCCCAAAGCAGCGCGCTTGCCTGCATTACGGCGCGCACCGCCGGAGCGTTTGTGCCGTCGAGCGCGAGCCGTCCGACGAACAGGCCGCGCAGCAGTTCGGTCAGCCGCTCGACGACGACAGCGGTGACGCGGCGCCGCACCGTTGCGGGAGCCGCCTCCCGCCCTTGCGCGGCTTCCACCGCCGACTGGAACGCCACGTGATGGGCGATCGAGCACAGCGAGAACAGACGCGGCAGCACCTGAAGCAGCGAAGCCGCGGGCTTTCCCGCAAACAGCCGCGTCAGCGGCGGCCGGTTGCGCGGCTTGATCGCGACGTCGGCGATCGTGGCGCCGGACAACAGCACCGTAATATCGATCTCGTTGCGGAACGACAGACTCATCCATGCCGCTCCATCAAGACACCCCGCAGGAAGTTACGCCGATCGATCGGGCTTGTCTCGGGCTCGCGGCGGCGAACCGCCTCCTCGCTGTCCGCCGGCAGCATCAATTCGGCGAGCGCGGCTTCGGCCGTCGCTCGCGCGGCATCCATGTCGGCGAATTGGAACATCGGCGAGAACAGCGAGCAGCTCGCGTTCCGGCCGATCCGGGCGATCTCGCTGAGGGTGAATTCGATATCGCCCGCGGGAAAACGCATTCGCACGGTCGCGTCCGAGGTGGCTGGCGTCACCGCGCCCGCCGGCATCGCCACGTTCATGAACCACGGCGTGACCATGATGCCGACGATCGTGCCGTTGAAGGGACGGAAACCGACCGCCTCGATGCCGAGCGCATCGTTGTAGATGGGTAGATCGCGCATCGCGCGCTCGCCGATCTCCCGGTAGCTTGCGGCCAGAAGCTCGCCCCACGCCGCGGCGTCGGCGTCGCCGGCAGGACCTGACGAACTCGCTGGCGCGCTGCCTGTCATGTTTCGATCGCCATGAATTTGGACTTTGGCGCGTCGCAATTCGGGCAGTGCCACTCCTCCGGCAGCGCCGCGAACGGCGTGCCCGGCGCGATCTGCGCTACCTCATCGCCATCCGCCGGATCGTAGACGGTCCAGCAGATGCCGCATTCCAGCCGTGTGACGTCGGCGACGTCCTGGCGCACGCCAGTATTCTCGAAGGCGCTCATTTGAAGTAGGCCTCGATGATTTCCTGCAGCCGCTCGGCGGAATCCTCGAAATCCTCGTCCGCTGCCAGCGCAACCGTCGGCACGCCGCCGACTTCGAGCGTATCGAGAATGATAGTGTCCATGGCGTTGAAGAACTGCACCGACCAGACATTGCGGATGCCGGTGGAGAGCACCCGGCAGGTGCCGTAGCCGCGCGACGCCAGCTGGATCGGTCCGTTCCGGATCGTGTCCTGCAGGAAGCTCATGTCGACCGGGCTCATCGGCAGCAGCGTGAAATTGATGATCTGCGAGCGAATGCCGGGCCGCCAGGCCTGTGCCCACTCGCGGATTTCGGCGAGCACCGGCAGCACGTTCATGGCGCCCTCCGGCACCTGCCCGATCTCGAAATCGGCGGATGTCAGGTCGGCAGCCGCACGCTTGACGATCTCGGGAACCGCGCCGATCTCGAGATATTCGGAAGTGGCGTCGGTCTCGAGCCGCACACGCCAAATTCCCGCCAGCACTGATTCCTGGATCTGCGCCAGCGATCCGTCCGGCAGCGCGACGACGCCGGCGACCTCGCCTTCGCCGAGCACGTCGGCCACCAGCTTGCTCTCGAGATCGTTGAGATTGGCCAGCCGAAACAGTCTTGTCGGCGCGTTCGCCTTTTGATCCGCGATGGCATCCGCGATCCTCGAGAGCAGCGCGACCGCGTTCGGGCAGCTCTTTGCAAGCTCCGCACTGTCGAGCGTTGCAAGCTTTGCGAGCGCGCCGGCCGCCGTCAGGCTGCCCTTCGCTGCATTGAGGCTCTCGTCGCCGATCGGAAACACGTTGACTGGTTGCCCGGCGCCTTCGGGCGCATCCCAGAAGCCGGCCTTCATAGCCCGACCTCTTGTGCGCGATGCTGGGGAACGATGGTGACGGCGACTGCGGCGCCTTGCCCGCGCGGCCGGTCGATCAGCTTGGTGATGCGGTCGGCATAGACCGACCAGTCCTGGATCTTGGCGATCAACCCCAGCGTCTTGCCGTTGGCGACGACGATCAGCGTCGGCTGCACCCGCACCTCGAAGCGCTCGCCGAGCACACGCTCAGCGTCGCGCGCGATGATCGCACCGCGCAGCCGATTGCCGAACGCTGCGATAAGCTCGGGCAGCACCACTGCGACATCGATTGCCTCCGGAAAGCGGTTGGGATCGCCCGCCGACAGCAGCACCGCGACCGCACCGGCCTCGTCCGCTCCGCCAAGAAAATGATCGACTGTCGCAGCATCGACCTCGGGCAGACCACTGCGCGCCAGATCATGCTTTCCTACCTGGAATTCCATCGAACCTCTCCTGACAAGCTTGTGTTTTTGCCGAACTAGAGGTTAGCAAGTCACGTGCCAGGATCGGTTATCACATGTCCGGATTTATCCCATTGATCCGGATCATGTATTTCTCGGCGCCGATTGTAAGCCAGGCTTCAATGGAAAGATACTTGCCATATCTGGTGAGAGCTGTCTTTGCAGGTAGAAATCGATCTTCCAGGCGCACAGCGGCCGCCGAGGCCGGCCGGTCACTGATGTCGTCAACGCATCAAACGGGAGAAGCAGCGGCGATCCTAGTCGGACCGCAGGTGCTCGGGTAGTTGCGGCTCGCGGTCGATGAGGTCGGCGAAGAAGCGGTCGCAATCCTCGCCGTCGAGCACCGCGCTGAGACCTTCGATCGCATTCGCGATCAGGCGTGCCTCGTCCTCGTCCAGCAGCCGGATCGCGGTGTCGATATAGACCAGCACCTTGGCGCCGACCGGAGGATTCGAGAGCAGCAGCACAGAGACGGGGCGCTGCTCGCCGCGATACGCGCACAGCGCCGAGATCCCGTCGGTCTCGACAATCGTCATGGGCAGGCCGAGGCACATGGGCAAGTCTCCGGCAGTATGGCCGATCAGGCCGGCCGCGTCTCGTAATGGAGATGATCGATGTCATTGGCGAGCAGCCGCTCGATATCTGCCAATGGCTCGGCGCGTTGGCTCACCGTGAGGCCCCATTCGGCCAGGATGGCGCAAGCGAGATTGATCGCCGGCGCGATCTGGTCGCGCACCGGCGGCGTCAGCGGCCCGCCCCAGTCATCGAGATCGAGCGGCTGGCAGCCGATCAGCACCAGATGTTTCGGGCAGCGGCCGAGCAGGTCGGCCGCGCTGATGACTTCCTGGAAGCCGGTCTGGTGCAGGCTCATCTTCTTGGCGCCAGTGAACCGCGGCACCTCGTCGTCACGCACAAGCTTCAACTGGCCGGGCTCGAGGCCATAGTCGATCGCGTCGAACACGATCAGGCGGTCCGCCTCTTCCAGATAGTTGACGAGATAGAGCCCCTGCGTGCCGCCATCGAGAATGGTGACATTGTCGCGTACGGCGTAGCGGCGGTGGAATTCCTCCACCGCCCGGACGCCGAACCCTTCATCGGCCCACAGGATATTGCCGATGCCGAGCACCAGGATGCGATCGTCTTGCGAGTATGTCGGCTTCACTTGGCGTTCCCGTTTCAGTCGCGGAATTGCCGTTCGCCCGAGATCATCGAGGAGATGATGCTCTGGCGCGACATGATGTCTTCGCGGATCGCGGTGTAGATGTGCACCATCACGAACACCACCAGCGCCCACATGCCGAGATGATGCCAGGTGTGCACGTCCTGGCTGTTCGGCCAGATCGCAAACACCCAGCCGAACAGCTTATGCTGCCAGCTATCGATGCCGGTGCCTTCCGAATAGAGCGCAAACCCGGTGATGATCATGAAGGCCACGAACAGCGTGAATCCCGTGAACATCGCAATCTGCGCCAGAGGATTATGGCCGACATACATCTTGGGCTCGCGCTCCAGGAACGCGTACCAGCGGATTTCATGCAGCACTTCTTTCCAGAACTGCCTGCGATGCACGGGCAGATAGAAAATCTGCCGGGAGTGGTAGTTGCCGACGAAGGCCCAGAGAATGCGGGCGAGGAAGAACACCGCCAGCACTTGCCCCGCCGCGAAATGGGTAAACCGGATGTAGCCCATCACGAAGTTGTCGGACGCCTCGCCCGCGACCGTCGGCAACGGCGTTCCGATCAGATAGCCGGTCACCATAAGCACGATAATCGAGAACGCGTTCACCCAGTGACAGATCCGTACCGGCGCTTCGTAGACATAGACGCTAGGACGACCCACCGCACGTTCTCCGGAAGCATCGGCTGCGATCGCCGCGCGGTCGGGCCTGGCGTCCGAGGCGGGAGCAACTGCATCCATCATGATCCTCTCCTACCTGACCTTGACCTTGGCGAGCTCCTGGCCGTCCGGGCTCATGACGTGCGTCGAACAGGCGAGGCACGGATCGAAGGAATGGATGGTGCGCAGGATCTCCAGCGGCTGCTCGGGATTGACCATCGGCGTGTTCATCAGCGACGCCTCGAAGGCGCCAATATTTCCCTTGGGGTCGCGCGGCGAGCCGTTCCAAGTCGTCGGCACCACGCACTGGTAGTTTTCGATCTTGGTGTCCTTGATCTTGACCCAGTGCGCGAGCGCGCCGCGCGGCGCCTCGGTGAAGCCGACTCCCTTGGCCTCCTTCGGCCAGCTCTCCGGCTTCCACTTGTCGACATTGGCGGTCGAGCTGTCGCCGGCCTTGATGTTGGCGACGAGCTTGTCCTGGAAGTAGCGCATCTGGCGTCCGGCCCAGACGGATTCGAGCGCACGCGCCGCCGTGCGGCCGAGCGTCGAGAACAGCGCCGACATCGGCAGGTTCAGATCCCGAAGGAACTTGTCGACGGGATCCTTGAACTCCGCCTTGTTCAGCGCGTAGCCGACGACCCAGCGCGCCAGCGGGCCGACCTCCATGGCGTGACCGCGCCAGCGCGGCGCCTTGATCCAGGAGTACTTGCCGCCTTCGTCGAGCTGCTCGATCGCCGTCTTGGTGCCCTTCGCGTTGGGTCCCAGCACGTAATTCGGCTCGGTGACGCCGTCCCAGGGATGAAGTCCCTTGGTCTCGTCGGGATATTTGTACCAGGAGTGCACCACGAACTCCTGGATCTCGTCGGGATTGGCGTGGTCGACCGGAAGCACCTCGGACAGGTTGCCGTTGATAATGGCGCCGCGCGGCAGCTTCAGGCTCTTGGCGGAATAGTCGTTGGCATGTTCTGGCACATCACCATACGAGAGCACGCTCTGGCTCGAAAGGCCGCCGCCATAGAGCCAATCCTTGTAGAATGAGCCGATCGCCGCCACATCGGGGAGATAGACCATTTCGTTGAACTCGATCAGACGGTCGATGATCGAGGAGATCAGGTTCAGCCGTTCCATGTTGATGGCGCCGACAGCGCCGGTGCCGTCGACATTGATCGGACAGGGCACGCCGCCGACGAGCCAGTTAGGATGCGGGTTCTTGCCGCCGAAGATGGTGTGAATCTTGACGATCTCCTTCTGGAAATCGAGCGCCTCCAGATAATGCGCCACCGCCATCAGATTGGCCTCGGGCGGTAGCCTGTAGGCTTTGCTGCCCCAATACCCGTTCTTGAACGGACCGAGCTGTCCCGACTCGACGAACTTCTTGAGACGGGTCTGCAGATCCTTGAAATAGCCGGGTGACGACAGCGGCCAGCTCGAGATCGACTGCGCCAGCGTCGAGGTCGCCCGCGGATCGGCCGAGAGCGCGGAGACCACGTCGACCCAATCCAGCGCGTGCAGGTGATAGAAGTGAACGACATGGTCGTGCACCTGCAGCGCGAGCTGCATCAGATTGCGGATCGAGTTGGCATTCTCCGGAATTGTGATCCCAAGTGCATTCTCGACCGCGCGGACCGAAGTCAGGGCATGCGTGCCGGTGCAGACGCCGCAAATCCGTTCGGTAAACGCCCAGGCGTCGCGCGGATCGCGGTTCTTGAGGATCACCTCGATGCCGCGCCACATCGTGCCGGTCGATACGGCGTTACGGATGATGTTGTCGGAATCGACGTTGACCTCGACCCGCATGTGACCTTCGATGCGGGTGACCGGATCGACGACGATGCGCTTGCCGGAATTGTCGAGCTTGAACCCGTTGGGTGTCTGGATGCCCATCGCTATCTCCCCTGAACTCGATTAGTGATCTTGGTTCGCATCGTCGCGCTTGTTGGCGAGGCGCTTCGCCGCCGTCACCGCGGCATGCGCCGCGACCGCCGCGCCGACGGCGCCGGCTGCCGCCATGCCGATCTGATCGGCGTTCTTCTCGATGCCGAACTGCTTGATGTTGGTGAGGCGGTCGTAGAATGAGCCCTTGTCCCAGAAGCCGTCCTCTGAGCATCCGATGCAGCCATGACCCGACTGGATCGGGAAGGAGACGCCGCCGTTCCAGCGCACGGTCGAGCAGGCGTTGTAGGTGGTCGGCCCCTTGCAGCCCATCTTGTAGAGGCAATAGCCCTTGCGCGCGGCCTCGTCGTCCCACTCCTCGACGAACTGCCCCGCGTCGAAATGCGGGCGCCGGTAGCACTTGTCATGAATGCGCTGCGAGTAGAACATCTTCGGTCGGCCCTGGCGATCGAGCTCGGGCAGCTTGCCGAAGGTGATGATGAAGGTGACGACGCCGGTCATCACCTCGGCGATCGGGGGGCATCCCGGCACCTTGATGATGGGCTTGTTGGTGATCACCTTGTCGATCGGAGTTGCCTGTGTCGGATTGGGCTTTGCCGCCTGCACGCAGCCCCAGGAGGCGCAGGCGCCCCAGGCGATGATTGCCATCGCGTCGTCGGCCATCATCTTCAGCTTCTCGACGAACGGCTTGCCGCCATCGATGCAGAACATCCCGCCTTCGTTCAGCGGCGGATTGCCTTCCACCGCGAGGATATACTGGCCTTTGTGCTTGGCGCGGGTCTCCTCGAGGATGGCTTCGGCCTGGTGGCCCGCAGCCGCCATGATGGTGTCGTCGTAGTCGAGCGAGATCATCGACAGCACCGCATCCTTGACCAGCGGGTGCGCGGAGCGGATGAAGCTCTCCGAACAGCAGGTGCATTCGAGGCCGTGCATCCAGATCACGGGCACGCGCGGCTTAGTCTCGAGCGCGTTTGCGATGCGGCTCGCCGCCAGCGGTCCGAGGCCGAGGCTCGTCGCCGTCAGGCTGCAGAATTTATGAAAGCACCGACGCGTGATGCCTTGCCGCCTGATCACGCTGTAAAACGTTTCTGTCGCCGCGCCCATGAATGCTCCCGCCTTCGGCTTTGACTTTTCGATGACGCAAAGGGCAGCAAGAAGCAGGCCAACAGCCTGCAGAGATTCAAAAGTGGAGAGATTCCATAACGTTGCGAATTTGAACCACTTTCATGAACGGTACGCGAGGACGCTGCCAACACGAGAAAAGGAAACAATTCGATTTGCAGCCGGCAACGAAGTTTCCGGTCAATGCGCGATGCACACCATGCAGGGATCGAACGAGCGCACGATGTGCTGGATCGCAACCGCACGCGGACCGGCGTCGCCGACATCAGTGCCGACCAGCGCCCGCTCCAGCGGGCCGCCGACGTCGAAGGAATCGCGCGGCGAGAAATTCCAGGTGGGTCGGCGCGATGATCTGGTAGCGCTCTATCTTGCCGTCGCGCACTGCCATCCAGTGCCCGAGACTGCCGCGGGCGGCCTCGACCAACCCGACATAGCTTCCGTCGGGGAGCTCGCGCGATTTGTCGCAGAACGGCTCCGACAGCCGCAGCGCGCGCGTCCACTGCTCCATGGCAAGCGCGAGCGCGCGGTCTCGATCAGCCGAGGACGTGATCGGGGAAATCGATCTGAGCACTGGAGCGCTCATTCAGGAGCGGCGGGCCGACATTGTCTATGGCTGGAACGACACCACTCAAGGCATGCGTCTCGTCTTCGAGTTCAAGCGCATGGGACGGCAAAAGAAGCACCGTAACCATATCTGCTCGAACAAGGCCTCGGTCGTTTCGTCACAGGCATCTACAGCCACCGACAAGCGGTCGCCGCCATGGTGGGCGTCCTTCTTGATCCGGAGGCTGATGTGGTCCCGCCGATCAGGGAAGCACTGGAGGACGCCGCCCTCGCAACCGCATTGCGCCTTAAGCCTACCTCCGGCGGCGACCCGATAGCGAGGCCGTCCAATATGTTCAGGGCGGCAGATTTCGACACTGAGCACGAACGAGATCCGTCGCTGGCTCCCACGCACTGCACCATTCGAGTTTCTCACGTTTTTCTCGCCTTCGGTTATCCGACAAGCACCCTAAAACTGAAGACAACCTGACGAGGTCTCATAGAGCCCCGCCTAGGCGGGCTCAAAAACGACAACGGAACGTCTCGGCGTTGCTGAAGTCTCTCGATGCCTCTGGCATGTCCGATGCCAATAAGCACCTGTAAGAAAGAAACGATGATGAATCATCTCCAGCAGCTCCAATACTTGGATGATGACCTTCGATGAGTGCCGACGCTTGACAGCGCTCCCTCCACCATCTGCTGGAGGCGGGGCCAAGGCTGCACTCGATGGCTACGAGTACCAACTCGCCGTCTCAGTGTTGGCGGCTCTGCGGTTGATGTTGATCACCAAATCGGCGACGAGGATCACGCTCGAACCCGCCAACGAGGAAGATCTGGAGTCGGAGCTCGAACCAACGACGCCTGGCCGTGTCCAACCTAGCGCGAACGTCGCAGACGGCTACAAACTCGTCGTGCAGGTGAAGCTGCGCAACAGCGGTCCCTGGTCAATCACCGACTTCGACGCGTTGCTCAAACAAGGTACCGCCCGTCGGCCGGCCAAACACCACCTCGACGATCCCGGCACGGCTATCTGCTGATTACCAATGCCGACGCCACCGGCGTGGCCCGCGACCTGCTGGTCCGCGGCTTGGAGGAATGGCCGGAAGAGCGGATTTTCCCGGCCAGCCTATCAGGGACCCTACCCCATGGACCGGAGGGGCGGATCGGCATCTGGGGCTTTTCTCACCGAGCGTCTCTTGGACTTGGAGATTAACGACATCCTCGGCTCCCTACTGCGGGTGCCCCAGAGCCGACGAACCGAATGCCGCGCGCGATTGCGCGACGAAGCTCTGCTGCGAATGCGCGGAACGAGCCCGGGCGTATGGACGCGCGAGCTCTTGCTGAGCCTGATCCGCGGCTGTGGCGGCTATACGATGATCTCTAAGGATCTGCTCGGCTGCGCGACGTCGCGGAACAAAGGCACATGCGACAACCGCCTGAATATCAGGCGAGACGCTCTCGAAGCCTCGGTGCTCAGTGGCCTCCGGACGCACTTGATGGAGCCCGATCTATTCAAGGAATTCTGCGACGAGTTCCCCCGCGAGGTTAATCGGTTGCGGATTGAGCGTGGAGCGGGCCTCGCTGCCATGCGAGACGAGCTCCCGCGCATCGAACGCGAACTGGGAAAGCTGCTGGCTGCTATTAAGGCTGGCGGTCCGATCGAAGCCATCGTCGAGGACATGAAGCGGCTCGAGGCCCGAAAGGCGGTACTGAAGGACCAGCTTGCGAATGCGGAAGAGCCGCCACCCCTCCTACATCCGAACATGGCGGAGATCTACCGTCAGCGGATCGCGGCGTTCTATGAGAGCCTGCAGAACGAGGATGGGAAGACCGAGGCGGCGGAAGTCTTTCGCACGTTGGTCGATCAGGTGACACTTGTGCCCGACAAGGCTGAACTGGCGATCGTCCTGCGGGGCGACCTGGCCTCGATCCTGCGGTTCGCCGCAAACAAGAAAAACCCCGACGTCCTTTCGGAGGCCGGGGTTTTGGTTGCCTTGCTTTCGCAAGAATCGTTGGTTGCGGGGAGGCGCAACCACCGATACCGACATTCGGTTCAGGTTGCGATCTGACCGAGGCGCGCCCCTGCCACTCGAACGCAGTGACCACCTTCTAAACTATTGATTTTACTGATAACGACGGGCGTTTCCGTCACGCTTTGTTCACGGTCATTTCACCCAATTCGTTGCGACGGTCTGAACGAGACCGCCCGTAGGGCGGGATGGCGCCTGCCTCAGTCGAAAAAGACGTCCGTACGTTGAGACGTCAGTGCCCGTTGTCCGGACTTCAGTTCGAGGCCACACGATGCGTCCACCTGGACGAAACGCGGCCGTTGCTCCACGAGGGTCAAATCGCGCCCGTAGCCGGAACACATCGCCGGGACGTACCGGGAAACGGAATCGAACTGCGCGGAGAGCCGCCGCACGGCTTTGCGCTGCATCCACGACGACATACGCCTCCTGCAAGAGCGCTGGTACGAGCGCCAGGAGCAATTGGCCGGGCACAATCGTCGTTCCTCCGTCGAGTTCGTGCATGGCGCGGTCAACATCGGTATGAACCCAGTTCCGCTCACCCGTCAGCACGACGAACTGATCGACCTCTTCCTGGGTCACCGAACGCCAGCGCCCAGGAGCGAGTTCCGTGCCCACGAAGGCAGCAAGATCGATTGCCCGCGCGACACGAAACACCTTCGCCTGTGTCAGCGGTTCGGGGCCCCCTGGCATTTGGATCATCCCGGCCCGTCCCTCTCTTAGATCGTCGCAAGTAGCGCGCTGCCGAGCCCGCCCGCAGCCGCAATAGCCGCCAGCCCGACCGCTCCGGATGTTTCTGATTGCATCTCATGCCAGAGGCGTACCGCCAGGATCGCGCCCGATGCGCCGATCGGATGCCCTCGTGCTAGCCCACCGCCCCTACGATTAAGCGACGACAACGGCAGCCCGATTCCGTCGACACATGCGATCGCCTGAACGGCGAAGGCCTCCATGACCTCGCTAACCGCTATCCGTGTCGGCGCGATCCGTTCCGCTGCCAGGAGGTTCTCGGCCGCTGCAATAGGTGCCGCACCCGGCACAGCCGGATCCCCACCGCGGCGCACCGCCGATATTATCCGCACAGGCCGCCTCGCGTTGAGGCGTCGGATCAACCTCTCCGACACGACGAGGAGGGCTGCCGCCGCGTCGGCTTCGACCGCCACCGTCGCGCGCGTCACGCCAAACGCAGCATTGCCTGCAAGCGGCGGAAGGCGTGCGCAGGTCGCCCCCGTCAGGGCCCGGGGAAAGGCATCATGCGAAAGGTGGGCGAGCGGCACGATCTCGGCCGCCAAGGAGGGATTTTGCAGCGCCTTGCGATGGCTTTCGATCGCAAATTCATCTTGCCGTGCACGCGAAATGCCAAGCCTCTCAGCCAACGTCACGGCAGCAGCGATCATGTCAGGGTCCCGCTCTGGCCACGGGGCGAACGGAGGACGGTCATAGGGTTGCGGCACCTCGCCGGCGAGATGCGGCCGCCGCGCGCGCAGCGGCGCGCGGCTGAAACTCTCAAGACCGCCGGCGATGACCGCGTCCGCACCTCCGCTCGCGATGCGCTCGGCGGCGAGCATAATCGCGTCGAGGCCACCGCAGCACTGGCTGTCGATGGTCAGCGCCGGAACGTGATCGGGGAGACCCGCCCGCAGCGCGGCAAGCCGCGCGGGGTTTCCGCCGCCATAGAGCGCGTTGCCGAAGATGACGTCGTCGATCGCCTCCGGCGCGATGCCGGTGTCGGCCAGCACGGCGCGAATTGGCGCCGCGCCAAGTTCGTCGACCTCCACTGCCTTGAACGCGCCGCCCCGAGGGGCGACCGCCGTCCGGCGTGCGGCGACGAGATATGCGGCGCTCATCGCAGCAACTCGCAGGCGCCGGATTCCCAGAGCTGGCGCAGCGCGTGGAAATCGGTCTTGCCGGACGAGGTCACCGGCCAGCGCGATGGCACGGCAAAACGGCGCGGGATCTTATAGAGCGGCAGGCTCAGGCGGGCACGGCTGATCAGATCGGAAGACGCTATGCGCGCATCCGGGCCAAGCCTGAGCAGCGCGACCAGCCGCTCGCCCCGACGCTCGTCGAGGGCACCCAGAACCCCTGCGGCGACCACGGCAGGATGTCCCTCGAGCACACGCTCGATCTCCTCCGGATGCACATTCTTGCCAGCTGTGATGATCATCCGGCTGGCACGGCCGGCGAGCCGCAAGAAGCCGCGCTCGTCGAGCATGCCGATGTCGCCGACCGACACTGCGTCGCCATGACGTGGCAGCAGCGTTTCGCTTCCGCAGGCATACTCCATGAAGAGGAAGGGACTTGCCACGAACACCTGACCGGTCTCGCCAGGTGGAAGGCATCGCCCGAGATGGTCGCGGATGGTGAGACGGACAGCTACCAACCCACCGTGCTCATGCTGACCCTGCTCTACGTCGTTTCAATCGTCATGCTGAATCTGCTTCCCGAAACGAAAGGCAAGCTGCTGCCGACCTGACTTTATCATCACCGTGCTTCATCGGAGAATAAAATGGACCTCGGAATTAACGGCAAGGCCGCCATCGTCACCGGAGCGAGCACCGGCATAGGGTTTGCTGTCGCGAAGGAACTCATTTCGAACGGCGTAGCGGTCGTGATCGCAGCGCGTGATCGGACGCGACTGGAGCAGGCCAAGGAAACTCTGCTCCGCGCGCCTGGCGCCAAGGTCGCGTCCGTCGAGGTCGACGTCGCCGCGCCGGACGCGGCACGGACACTCGTCAACAAAGCCCTCACGACGTTCGGTTCGATCGACATCCTTATCAACAATGCCGGCCGAGCTCACGCTGGCGGACTGATGAACTCAGGTGAGGACGATTGGACCGATATGACCGCGGTCAAGCTTACCTCGATGCGACGGCTTTGCAAGGAGGCCATCCCGCACATGCAGCAGAAACGATGGGGCCGCATCGTGAACATGTCCTCCATCGGAGGAACCTATCCCAATCCGAAGCTCTTCGTGTCGCACGTCCTCAGCGCAGCCATCAACAATCTGACCAAATCGCTTGCGCTCGAGGTGGCGAAAGACGGAATTCTGGTTAACGCGATCGGAATAGGAGCCGTCGCGACCGACAATTGGGCCAACAACATGCTCCCCGCGGTTCGAAAGAACCGTCTTGAGATGAGCTCGCTCAGTGACGACGAAGTGCTCGCTCGGATCTCGGCAGAACTCACCCCCGTCGGCAGAGCTGGCGAGCCCGAGGAAATCGCGGCCATTGCAGCCTTCTTGGGTTCAGCGCGGAACGGCTTCGTGACAGGCGACACGATCGAGGCTTCGGGCGGCGCGGACCGGTTCATGTGAGCGGGTTCGCGCGCCGAACGGCGGCGACTTGGCCGTGAACTGTTTGCGTCAGGGAGCTGTTGCCCCTCAGGCGCTTGTAGGACAGACAGAGCGCTGGGTACGTGAAGGCTCAGCGATATCTCGGCCTTGACGGCACCTGCGCTCTACGCAGTTGCCGCTCATCGCATGTTATGAGCCCGCGCCCTAGCTTTCCTCGGCTACGTTTTGACGACGAATATCATCTGGAATCTCGCGCAGAAAGCTCTGGCCCTTTTGCAGACGGCGCCCAAGCACCTCGACGAATCCTTCAAAGCGCTCTCTGCCCTTGATCTGCGCGGCCGCCTGCGCATCGTTGGGCAACGGCGGCGTGGTCGTCAGCCAGAAGCGAATGAACAGGGCCAAAGTCTCGGCCGTCAGACCGACATCACGCTCCAGCCGCTGCATCTGACGCGATAGCCGGTCCAGGCGACGGGCAAATGCGGCTTCCCGCTTGTCCTCTCCGTCAGGCGATAGAAATGAAGCAACAGCCGCTTCCACGATCGCAGACCGAGAGAGCTTCTTGCGATCAGCGAGGTCCGAGATCTGTTTCAGAAGCTCTGGTGGGAAATACACGTTCATCCGCTGGCGCATATTGCCTCAGAGCTCCATACCGTCATTCGGGTCCATGGCGACTTGACGAGCAACACCGCGCATCTGTTGGCGTAAGAGCCGGGACTGGCGTATCGCATCCTCGTCATCGTCAAGAACGGCAGGAAATTCCTCTGCCGGCGTCGGTTCGGTCGTCTCCTTGGCGATCGCAACGTGATCGGGGAGTTCGGGCTCGCGACGGAGGCCGCTGTTCGCGGTATCTTCCTCGGCCTCCGCGAGTTTGTCGGTTGGGCTTCCCGTCGGCTTGAGCATTCCGGGCGCTGACCATCCGTCCGTTCTCGATGATCGGCCGCCCGTCGCCGGATCAGGCGGCGGCAGAACCCGCTCGGTGAATCGCCGATCCTCGTAGTAGCGGGCCTTCTTCGCCCGGATCGGCGGCGTGCCCGCCACCATGACGATCTCGTCGATTGGCGGAAGCTGCATGATTTCGCCCGGGGTCAAGAGCGGCCTTGCCGTCTCCTGACGCGAGACCATCAGGTGCCCCAGCCACGGGTTCAATCTATGACCGGCATAGTTCTTCATCGCGCGCATCTCGGTCGCCGTGCCGAGCGCATCGGAGACCCGCTTTGCGGTCCGCTCGTCATTAGTCGCGAAGCTGACCCGGACGTGGCAGTTGTCGAGGATGGCGTTGTTGGGCCCGTAGGCCTTCTCGATCTGATTGAGCGATTGCGCGATCAGGAAACTCTTGATGCCGTAGCCTGCCATGAAGGCGAGCGCGGATTCGAAGAAATCAAGCCGCCCAAGTGCCGGGAACTCGTCGAGCATCATCAGGACTCGATGCCGGCGGTCGCGGGCGTGCAGGTCCTCGGTCAGGCGTCGACCGATCTGATTCAGCACCAGGCGGATCAGTGGTTTGGTTCGTGAGATATCCGAGGGGGGCACCACCAGGTACAGCGTTGTTGGCCGGCTATCCGCGATCAGATCGGCGATCCGCCAGTCGCACCGGCAGGTCACCTCGGCCACCACGGGATCGCGGTACAGCCCGAGGAACGACTTCGCGGTGGACAGGACGCCTGAACGTTCGTTCTCAGATTTGTTGAGGAGTTCGCGGGCGGTCGAGGCGACCACGGGATGAGCACCCTGCTCGCCAAGATGCGCGGTGGTCATCATCGCTTTCAGCGTCGCCTCGATCGGCCGCTTCGGGTCGGATAGGAAGGCCGCGACGCCTGCCAAGGTCTTGTCGGCCTCCGCATAGAGGACATGGAGTATGGCGCCGACCAGGAGCGAATGACTGGTCTTTTCCCAATGGTTCCGCTTATCGAGGGAGCCTTCGGGGTCGACCAGGACGTCGGCGACGTTCTGGTCGTCGCGAACCTCCCATTCCCCACGACGGACCTCAAGAAGCGGATTGTAGGCTGACGACTTTGGATTGGTCGGATCGAACAGAAGGACGCGGCCATGCCGCGCGCGGAAGCCGGCGGTCAGTTGCCAGTTCTCGCCCTTGATGTCGTGAACGATGGCCGAACCCGGCCAAGCCAGCAACGAGGGAACGACGAGGCCGACGCCTTTGCCGGACCGGGTGGGCGCAAAGCACAGCACATGCTCCGGTCCGTCGTGCCGAAGGTAGTCCTGGTCGAGCTTACCCAGCACCACGCCATCCGGACCAAGAAGTCCGACTGCTCGAACCTCTTCTGCATCAGCCCAGCGCGCCGAGCCATAGGTCTCAACGTTCTTGGCCTCGCGGGCCCGCCAGATGGACAATGCCGATCGCCGCCGCGATCGAAATGAATGTCCCCGACGCCGCGATGAAGGCGCCCTCAACAAAGACCCGAGGCGCATAGGCGTCGTAGACGAACCACCACCAGAAGAAGACCGGCGGGTAATAGACCTTAAAGCCCAGCAACTCGAACCAGGGTCGCCCGAGTTCGGGCTGCCAGGCGAGCCGCCAAGCCGTCCACTCGGTTGCTCCCCAGATTGCGAGCAAAACGATCAGGCCGACAACGATCACCTGACCCCAGAGAATCTTGGTTCCGGACATCGACCAACCTTCCATACTGGTGAGATAGCTAGAGTCCGAGGTCGCGCTTCCGACCAAAGCCCCATTCGATACCGCCGCCGTCTTTCCCCACGCCGGCAACGTGTTGGCCGAGTTTCTTTTCGAGTTCGCGAGACCAGGGCACGAGCTGAAACCCAAGACCGTTGTCGATCATGGCGAAGCGCCCCGATGAGAGCGTCAGGCGCTGGCGATATGTACCTGCCACATGCTCCCCGGAGGCCGCCTTCACGTAAGGCAGGCCGGTGTCGGCCGAGACCTTGGCGGCGACCTCGTCGAGTTCGCGCCGGCGCAGCGTATCTAGAAGGTCCCGCTGCAAGATGATGCGTTGGCCCTGCCGTCGCGCCAGGCCTTCCTGAACCAGATGCTCGGTACGGGCTTCCATCGCGCCGCGGGTCTCGCGCCCGAATCCTGCCATGGCGAGCGGCATGGGATCGCGTTCGACCAGCCTGTGGTCGAGCCAGGTCGCGCCTCTCGCGGTGACCTGCCCGGCAAGGTCGAGATCGGAGCGGATCGCCAGTACCATAGTCGGTCGCGCGTCGTCAGCTTGGCCCAAGCGTCGCACCTCGACGATTCCATCGATCGGCGGCGCATGGTCGAAAGCTTCGATCCCGCGGAATCGGATGTGGTGCGCGCGTCCGTCAGTTCCATCGATCAGCGCGTAGGCCTCGCCAGTCAGTTCGTCGTGCAATCCCCGATCGACCAGCCGTCCGATGATCTGGGACGAAGGCTGTCCACCTTCGATGACGAAGTCGGCGACACCACGCGCTGATCCACGCTCGGTAAAGGCGCGGTGCATGGTCTTGATGATGTCGCCGCGCATCCCAAGGTCGCGCAAGTTACGCTCGGCCTCGAGCCCGACCATCCATTCCCCCGGTGCGGCGGATGCGGCAAGGCCCATCTTCTCCAGATGTTGAAGGCGGCCGACCATCAGGCGCCGGATCTCGGGATCGGACTTGCCCGGATTCTCCGGGCGAAGATCCACATACCCGGTCTCATCGGCCGCCAGCCGGATCTCCCGATCGAGCCGCGTCCATCGTTCAGCCGAAACCTCCCTCTCCAGTGAATTGCGGATCTCGTGCTCGGGTTTTGGGCCCAGTTCGATCGCGACCAGTTCCTCGGCACGCGAACGCAGGCCCTGGCTGATGTAGTCGCGAGAGATCACGAGATCCGCTCCTTTCTCGTCAGCTCCCCGAACGAGAAGATGGACGTGAGGATTGTCGGTATTCCAGTGATCGACAGCCACCCAATCGAGCCGCGCGCCGAGATCGGTCTCCATCTGCCTGGCGAGGTCGCGGGTGAACGCCTTCAGGTCCGTCATGTCGCCGGCATCCTCTGGTGAGACGATGAACCTGAAATGATGCCGGTCGTCCTTGCACCGTCCCGCGAAAGCCGCGCCATCGGCGCGGTCGCAGCCCTCATCGAACATCTCGGCTCTCTCGCCGGTTCGAGTCACGCCGTCGCGCTTCAGGTATGACAGGTGAGCGGTCAGTGGGGCTGAACGGAAGGCTCGCCCTTTGTGGCGAACCACGCGCGCCTTCACCACAACGCGCCGTGTCGGGCTGAACAATCTGGCGCGGCTGAAACCGAGTCTGCCGCGGCCAAAGGTCGAGCGCCCGTAGACAGCAGAGCGCCTGCCAACCGCAGACAGACTCGAAGTGTGTCCTGCTTTCTTCGCCGCCCGCAGCACCTGGTTGATGAAGCTCTTTTGCTTCGGCGCGCGGGTGCTACGGATGCGCCCGGGCCGAATACGCAGGTCGCTGTCGCCCACGCTCACGGCAGGGCCTCCCAGCGATCAAAATCGCATACGGTGCCGAAAACGTCTTTGATTGCATTCGTCAAAATGCAAGGCGCGGCACGCGCCCCGACCGACCGGCACGCCAGGACCCAAGCCATGTCAATGGCTTGTGGTTCGACCGGCGAGCCCCTTTTATCTCGCCGTCCTGCCGTCGTGGGTGTAAGCGTCCGGTCCCTGCACACTTCCGAGAAGTACAATGTCGTTCCATATCGGGTTCTCTGCTGCATTGGAGATTCTCCGGTGGGTCTGAAACACTTCGAGAACAAAGCCAGGCGTGAGTGGTGGTCGATTCACGTTGAGGCGTGGCGCAAAAGCGGTCTCGGGATCCGAAAATATTGCCGCCAACATCGTCTCAGCGAGAACACGTTCCGGCGTTGGTTGAATGTGCTCGCCGATGCAAAAGCCTTGCAAGGACAGGCGGAATTGGAGCGCGAGGAACGACGACAGCGTCACCGCAAGCGACGCATTCGGCTGTCGACCGGCATCCGCTCGAAGGCGGTTCAGGCGTACTGGGCGATGCATGTCGAGGCGATGAATTGGAGCGGCATGGGCTTGCAAGCCTATGCCTGGGCGCACGGCATCTCGCGGTACAGCTTGCGTCGATGGCGCGATCTGATCGACGCAAATGAGGTTGAAATCGACTGGCGGACGCACGTTCATCCGAGCGCCCTCCCACAAATAAGCAGCGGTTTAAGCAGCGCTGCTAAGGGCGCAGCGAGCAAGCAGCGCTTGACACCATATCCGATCGGTGATCCGCCGAATGAACCGCGCGCTAGCCGGCGTCGCCTCAGTGAGGAGGAAAAGCTCGCAATTGTGGCCGAGTCCGAACTCCCCGGCGCGACCGCTGCCGAGATCTGTCGCCGCCATGGCATCGTCACCAGCATGTTGTTCCGATGGCGGGTACAACACGGCTTCAGCAAGCGCCTACCGGCGAAGCTAGCGGCCGTGAGGGTCATCGGAACGCAATCCGCAACGCTCGTCCTGAACGATCTGTTGCAGCCCCCCGACGGCATGACGGCTGTCCAATTGGATGACGGGCGACGTGTCTTTGCACCGATGGGCAGCGATCCGGATGCAGTCCGTCGACACGTCAACGAGCAGGAGATAGCACGATGATGATCGTGCCGGCCGGGGTGAAGGTGCATTTGGCCTTGGGATATACCGACATGCGCAAGGGCCTCGACGGGCTCGCTACGCTGGTTCAGGAACACCTCAAGAAGGATCCGTTCTCCGGCCATCTGTTTGCCTTCCGCGGCAGGAATGCGAGCAGATTGAAGATCCTGTTTTGGGACGGCAACGGACTCTGCCTGTTCACCAAGCGCATCGATCAAGGTGGCTTCATCTGGCCCAGGATGAGCGATCCAGGTGGCACCGTGACACTGTCTCCAGCGCAACTTGCGATGCTGATCGAAGGCATCGATTGGCGCACACCCGAGCGTCGGTGGCGCCCCGCCGTCGCGGGCTGAATCGCAGAAACCCGCATAGAATAAAGCGAACTTACTTCTTCGAATCAGCGCGTTCGAGTAGAATCGGACATGCAGCTTGATCTCAGCAATCTGCCGTCCGATACGACACTTCTGCATCGCTTGGTGCGCGACATCGCCGCGACAATTGAGCATCGAGACAGCGAGATCGAGCGTCTTCAGGCAATCATCAAGCAGCTTCAGCGCGCGCAGTTCGGGCGTCGCTCCGAACGCCTTGATCCCGACCAGCTCGCGCTCACTCTGGAAGATATCGACAGCGATATCGGCCGCATTGAGGAAAGCCAGCCGGCCATTGTAACGGAGCCACCCGAGGCACCATCGCGGCGCAAGGCGCTGCCCGACCACCTGCCGCGCGAGGACATTCTGCTTGACGTCGACGGTGAGGCTTGCAGCTGCTGCGGTGGCGCGCTGCATGCGATCGGCGAGAGTGTCAGCGAGATGCTGGACTGGGTGCCGGCGCAGCTTCGCGTGGTACGCATCACGCGCCCTAAATACGGCTGTCGAGCCTGCGGTAAGGTTGCCCAGGTACCTGCGCCGGAGCGGCCGATCGCCGGTGGATTGGCAACTCCGACCCTGCTCGCCCACGTGCTGGTCAGCAAGTATTGCGATCACACGCCGCTTTATCGGCAGTCGCAAATCTTCGCCCGGCACGGCGTCGATCTCGGCCGTTCGACGCTGGCCGGATGGGTCGGCGGCGCATGCTGGTGGCTCGAGGCGCTGCACGAGCGATTGTGCAAGAACGTGTTTGCCTCCGACCATCTGTTCGCCGACGATACGCCGATCCCGGTGCTCGATCCCGGAAGAGGACGCACCAAGACCGGACGCCTGTGGGTCTACGTCCGCGAGCAGCGGCCGTGGAGCGGACCAGAACCGCCGGCAGCGGTCTATTTGTTCGCACCCGACCGAAAGGCCGAACGTCCGGTATCGCACCTGGCGGGCTTCAAAGGTGTCCTGCATGTCGATGGTTATGCGGGCTTCGAGCAGCTGACCGGCAACGGCGAAGTCATGCTCGCGGCATGTTGGGCCCATACAAGACGCAAGTTCTACGAAGTTGCCGAGGCCACCGGTTCGCCCATTGCGACGGAAGCCTTGCGCCGGATAAGTGAACTCTATGCAATTGAAGCCCGCGTCCGTGGGCAGTCGTCTGCCCATCGGCTCGCTGAGCGGCGGTCCTTCTCGAAACCCGCCGTGCAGGCCCTGCAAACCTGGTTTGAGGCGCAGCTTGCACGCGTGCCCGGCAGCAGCACGATTGCGGAAGCGATCCGGTACGCGCTCTCCCGTTGGGAAGGCCTGACGCGCTTCTTGCTGGATGGCCGCGTTGAACTGGACACCAATCCAGTCGAACGGGCAATCCGCCCGGTGGCGCTCGGCCGGAAGAACCATCTCTTCGCCGGCAGCGACGGCGGAGGGACTCGTTGGGCAGTCGTCTGCTCGCTGATCACGACGTGCAAGCTCAATGACGTCGAACCCTACGCCTACCTGCGTGACGTGCTGCAGCGGATGGTC
Source organism: Bradyrhizobium sp. S3.7.6 (assembly GCF_054061875.1). Classification (NCBI taxonomy): domain Bacteria; kingdom Pseudomonadati; phylum Pseudomonadota; class Alphaproteobacteria; order Hyphomicrobiales; family Nitrobacteraceae; genus Bradyrhizobium; species Bradyrhizobium sp. S3.7.6. Next base: position 287,965 of record NZ_JBSSEQ010000003.1, read on the forward strand.
GACGGACACCCCGTCAACCGCCTCGACGAACTGCTGCCCTGGAGCTGGAAACCAGTCGATCATGTCAAGACCTGACCTCGCGTGCATCGGCCGGACGCTAACTCGTGGGTAAGCGTCCGATTTCTGCACATCTTCCTCCTCGTGCGATGTCGTTCCATTTCGGGTTCTCTGCTGCTGTGGAGATTCTCCGGTGGGACCGAAACACTTCCAGAACAAAGCGCGACGTGAATGGTGGTCGCTGCACATCGAGGCATGGCGCCGAAGCGATCTCGGAATCCGTAATTATTGCCTTCAGCAACGCCTCACCGAGAACACGTTTCGGCGCTGGCTGAAGCGGCTCGTCGGCGACGCGACTGCGCTTAAGCTCGAGAAATATCTGACGGAATTGCGTCGCGAGCGCTGCCGGGACGAACGCGAAAAGGCGCAGCGAAAGCAGAAGCAGCGCAGGTTCATGGTCACCGCGGACGTCCGCAATCGGGCCTCTCAGGCGTTCTGGGCAATGCATGTGGAGGCGATGAATTGGAGCGGAATGGGCCTGCGCGCCTACGCCGCCGCAATGCAGCTGTCGCCGCATTCGTTGCGCAAATGGCGTGACCGACTGGACGCCGGCGAACTCGCAATCGACTGGCGCGCGCATCTTCATCCCTCCGCTCGCCCGGCCGTTAGCACTAGTGCTAGGAACTCGGCCCCCGAACGTCGCTTGACAGCCGCGGAAATCGGCGATCCGACGGCGCCTCGAGCGCCCGTTCGGCGCTTCTTCAGCGATGAGGAGAAGCTCGCGATCGCGAAGGAAACCGAGCAGCCAGGCGCCAAGGTCTCTGCCGTTGCGCGCAAGCACGGGATCGTCACCGGGCTGCTGTTCCGCTGGCGTTCGCAATTTGGCATCGCGCAAAAGAAGCGCTCGAAGCTCGCCCGAGTGGTGATCCCCGACGACTCTCCGGCAGCGCATGTTCTACGCGATCTCGTGCGTCCGCCGGAGGGCATGATGGTCATTGGCCTCGCCGATGGAGGTCGCATCTTCGCTCCGGCCGGCATCGATCCGGATGCCGTGCGAGCACAGATCGAAAGCGGAGAAATGGCGCCATGATGTTGATTCCAGCGGGCGTGAAAGTGCACCTGGCGCTCGGTTACACTGACATGCGTAAAGGCATGGACGGGCTCGCGATGCTGGTTCAGGACGTGCTGAAGAAGGACCCGTTCTCCGGTCATCTCTTTGCCTTCCGAGGCAAAAAGGCAGCGGTGCTGAAGGTCCTGTTCTGGGACGGCAACGGGCTTTGCTTGTTCACCAAACGCATCGACCAGGGCGGCTTCGTGTGGCCGGTGATGGCCGGTTATGACGGTTCGATCACACTCACACCAGCTCAACTCGCGATGCTGATCGAGGGCATCGACTGGCGCGCTCCAGAGCGTATCTGGAAGCCTGCAATTGCAGGCTGATCCGCAAAAACCAGTACTGAACTGAGTTGTGATTCTTCTTCGAATCAGCGTGTTCGAGTACCATCGGACATGCGGTTCGATCTCAACAATCTGCCTGCCGATCCAGAGATTTTGCGGTGTCCGGTGCGCGACATCGTTACCACTATCGACCACCGCGACAGTGAGATCGAGCGCCTCAAATCGATCATCAAACAGCTGCAACGAATGCAGTTCGGACGCCGCTCCGAGCGCATCGATCCCGACCAGCTGGCGCTGGGATTGGAAGATGTCGACGGCGACATTGCGCGCATCGAGGAAGAGCACCCAACTGGCTCCTCGGAGGCCGCGGCAACGCAGCCGCGACGCAGAGCTTTGCCAGACCACCTGCCGCGTGAAGACGTTCTGCTCGACGTCGAAGGCGACGTTTGCAGCTGCTGTGGAAGCGCTCTTCACCTGGTCGGCGAGAGCGTCAGTGAGATGTTGGACTGGGTGCCAGCTCAGCTCCGTGTCGTCCGAACCACCCGTCCTAAATACGCTTGCCGATCCTGCAACAAGGTGATGCAGGTGGCCGCGCCGGAACGAGTGATAGCCGGTGGCCTGGCAACACCGGCGCTGCTCGCGCACGTACTGATCAGCAAATACTGCGATCACACTCCGCTCTATCGGCAGTCGCAGATCTTTGCTCGCCACGATGTCGATCTCTCCCGCTCGACACTCGCGAGCTGGGTCGGCGGCGCCTGCTGGTGGCTCGAAGCATTGCACGGACGGCTGTGCAAAAACGTGTTCGCCTCCGACCATCTGTTTGCAGATGACACGCCGGTCCCCGTGCTCGATCCCGGTCGAGGTCGTACCAAAACTGGACGGCTCTGGGTCTACGCCCGTGAGCAGCGGCCGTGGGCTGGACCTGAGCCTCCGGCTGCAGTCTATCTGTTCGAGCCGGATCGCAAGGCCGTGCGCCCAGCCACGCATCTGGCGAACTTCAAAGGCATCCTGCACGTCGACGGCTACGCCGGCTTTGAGCAGCTCGGCGACAAAGACGGCGTTGTTCTCGCTGCCTGCTGGAGCCACTCGCGGCGCAAATTTTATGAGGTTGCCGAGGCCACCGGTTCGCCTGTGGCAATAGAAGCTTTGCGTTTGATCGGCGAACTCTACGCGATCGAAGCGCGTGTTCGCGGACAATCGTCCGCTCACCGGCTTGCTGAGCGCAGATCGTTCTCGAAGCCGATTGTTGAGGCTCTGCATGCGTGGCTCGAGTTGCAGCTTCCGCTCGTCTCCGCCCGCAGCACCCTTGCTGAAGCAACCCGCTATATGCTCTCGCGCTGGCATGGACTGACGCGCTTCCTTCATGATGGCCGCATTGAGCTCGACACCAACCCGGTTGAACGCGCGATCCGGCCCGTTGCTCTTGGCAGGAAAAACCATCTGTTCGCCGGTAGCGATGGCGGCGGGCATCGTTGGGCAATCGCCTGCTCGTTGATCACGACGTGCAAGCTCAATGACGTCGAACCCTACGCCTACCTGCGTGACGTGCTGCAGCGAATGGTCGACGGACACCCCGTCAACCGCCTCGACGAACTGCTGCCCTGGAGCTGGAAACCAGTCGATCATGTCAAGACCTGACCTCACGTGCACCGGCCGGACGCTTACCGTCGTGGTGTAAGCGTCCGAATCCTGCACGACTTTCCGAGAGTGCGTTGTCGTTCCATATCGGGTTCCTTGCTGCATTGGAGGATCTCCGGTGGGTACGGAATATTTCAAGAACGAAGCGCGTCGCTCTTTTTGGTCGGTACACGTTGAAGCATGGCGACGGAGCGGTCTCAGCAAACGCAAATATTGTCGTCAGCATCGTCTCAGCGGCAGCATATTCGATCGCTGGCTGCGGCATCTGATTCACGCCGAAACTCGGAAAATACGTGCGGAATTGCGCCGAGAGGAACGTCGGGAGCGGCTCCGCAAGAAGCGGAGTCCGGTGTCGACGGACCAGCGTTGCGGAGCCGTGCAAGCGTTCTGGGCGATGCACGTCGAAGCGATGAGATGGTGCGGAATGAACATGCAAGCATACTCCCGGGCACATGGCATCTCGCAGCACAGCCTGAGGCGGTGGCGCGATCTGATCGATGCCAATGAGGTGGAAATCGACTGGCGCACTCACCTTCATCCGAGTGCCCGTCCGCTAATAAGCACTAGTGCTAGCAGCGCTGCTAAGGAGTCGGTCGCCGAAACGCGCTTGACAGATGCGCCGACAGCTGAGCCGCCGAGCGATGGACTTGCCAGCCGACGTCGCTTCAGTGACGAGGAAAAGCTGGCGATCGTGCGCGAGTCCGAACACATCGCCGCCGAGGTTTGCCGGCGCCACGGCATCGTCAGCAGCATGCTGTTCCGGTGGCGGGTACAGTTCGGGTTCAGCAAGCGAGTGCCGGCGCAATTGGCGGCTGTGAGGGTCGCCGGCGCACAATCCGCAACGCTCGTCCTGAACGATCTGTTGCAGCCGCCTGACGGCATGACGGTTGTCGAATTGGACGATGGGCGTCGCGTCTTCGCACCGATCGGCAGTGATCCGGATGCAGTCCGTCGCCACGTCATTGAGCAGGAGACTGCCCGATGATGATCGTGCCGGCCGGCGTGAAAGTGCATTTGGCTTTGGGATATACCGACATGCGGAAGGGCCTGGATGGCCTCGCCGCGCTCGTTCAGGAACACCTCAAGAAGGATCCATTCTCCGGGCACTTGTTTGCCTTCCGAGGCAAGAAGGCGAGCACGCTGAAGATCCTGTTCTGGGACGGCAACGGGCTTTGCTTGTTCAGCAAGAGGCTCGATCAAGGCGGCTTCATCTGGCCGAGAATGAGTGATCCCGGCGGCACGGTGACGCTGTCTCCAGCGCAGCTTGCCATGCTGATCGAAGGCATCGACTGGCGCACGCCGGAGCGTCGATGGCAGCCCGCAATCGCCGGCTGAGAAATTGCAAAAACCCGCATAAAATATAGGGAATCCGCTTCGTCGAATCAGCATTTCTGAGTAGAATCGGTCATGCAGCTCGACCTCGACAATCTGCCGTCGGACCCTACGCTTCTGCATCGCCTGGTGCGCGACATTGCCTCGGTCATCGCGCATCGGAACAGCGAAATCCACCGTCTTCAAGCAATCATCAAACAGCTTCAGCGCGCACAATTTGGGCGTCGTTCCGAGCGTCTTGACGCCGATCAACTTGCCCTTGGACTTGAAGACCTGGACATCGATCTGTCGGCTGTCGAGGCAGATCAGGCCTCGGTGGAGGCGTCTGCGCCGACGCAGAAGCTGCAGCCGAAGCGCAAACCGTTGCCGGACCATCTGCCCCGCGAAGAGGTGGTGCTCAACGTTGATAGTGAGAGATGTGTGTGCTGCGGCGGCGCGCTGCATGCAATCGGTGAGAGCGTCAGCGAGATGCTGGACTGGGTGCCGGCACAGCTGCGGGTGGTACGCGTCTGCCGCCCGAAATATGCCTGCCGCGCCTGCGGAACTATCACGCAGGCTCCGGCACCCGAACGACCGATCGCCGGCGGTTTGGCCACGCCAGCTCTGCTCGCACAGGTGCTGGTCAGCAAATATTGCGACCACACACCGCTCTATCGGCAGGCGCAGATTTTTGCACGCCATGGCGTCGAACTTGAGCGTTCGACACTGGCCGGATGGGTCGGCGGCGCTTGCTGGTGGTTTGAGGCCCTGCACGATCGGCTGTGCAAGCACATGTTCGCGTCGGATCACCTGTTTGCCGACGACACTCCAATCCCTGTGCTCGATCCGGGCCGAGGCCGCACCAAGACCGGACGGCTGTGGGTGTATGCCCGCGATCAACGGAGTTGGGCTGGGCCTGAACCGCCGGCTGCGGTTTATGTGTTCGCGCCCGACCGGAAAGCGGAACGCCCGGCGATGCATCTGACGCACTTCAAGGGCGTCCTGCAGGTCGACGGTTACGCGGGATTCGAGCGGCTGACCGACGGCGGAAACGTCACTCTCGCCGCATGTTGGGCGCACGCCAGGCGCAAGTTCTATGAGGTTGCGCAAGCCGAGGACACGCCCATCGCGCACGAGGCCTTGCGTCGCATCGCCAGCCTTTATGCCGTCGAAGCGCAGGTACGTGGTCAATCGCCGGCGCATCGGCTGGCCACGCGGCGCGCACTCGCCAAGCCGATCGTGGACAGCCTTCGCCTTTGGCTCGAGGTGCAGCTCCCGCAACTGCCGGGCCGCGGCAATCTCGCCGAAGCGATCCGGTATGCGCTGTCGCGCTGGGGTGGATTGACCCGCTTCCTGCACGACGGCCGCATCGAACTCGATACGAACCCTGTCGAGCGAGCGATCCGACCTGTGGCACTCGGCCGCAAGAACCATCTCTTTGCCGGCAGCGACGGCGGCGGGGAACGATGGGCAATCCTCTGTTCGCTGATCGAAACGTGCAAGCTCAACGACGTCGAGCCGTACGCATACCTGCGTGACGTGCTGCAGCGAATGGTCGACGGACATCCGATCAACCGTCTGGACGAACTGCTGCCGTGGGCTTGGAACGCTCAGCATCCTGTCAAGGCCTGAGTTCATGTGCAGGATCCGGACGCATACGTCGTGGTCTCCCGGCCGCTGATTCCCGCGGCCCAACTTCCAAGCCAACTCCGTGCTCGCGGCGATTTGCGACAAAATGCAGTTCGGGTCATTGCGGTAGATCCTCCAATAGCGCCTGCCCGAACCCGTCGGCTGGTGGCCGATTCATTGCGAAAGAGCCGCCGCCACATGGCGGCTGACTTGCGAAGCCCCCACTGTTTGGGGGCGTTTGCGATAGGGATCGTTACCCGAAGGGCCGAGACACCCGTAGGGTGGCTCGGTGAGGAGCGAAGCGACGAGTAGAGCGCGGGCCGAAGGCATCGCCCGTATGCCATCAGCACGTTGCATGCGAACTTGCGCATTCGCTCATCGCGAGCCTCCCGCATCAGATCTCAGGACGAACAACCCTGTTGTCGGTGGCGCAATGCCCGAAATGTCGTGGACGGAGACAGCCGTCGGGGCTCGGTTCGTTAGGCGCCCAGGCTGCAGTCGGGCCGCGGCCGTTGAATTTTCAGACGGCACAACGAAGAGTGCTCGCCCCGATGGCCGCAGACTCGCGACTCCACTGCAACCTGCAATGTCGCCGCCGATGATCGGCATAAGCTTCTGCAGATAGATCTGGGTTTCAGCCGGCAATGGACGGCCGGCGAGATGCTCTTCGTAGCGAGCAGGTCCTGCATTGTAGGCCGCTAGGAAGCCCGGTGAACCGTACCGGTCGTGCAGGTCGCGAAGGTACGCTGTCCCCGCGAGAATATTGTCGTGGGGATCGTAGGCATCGTCGCCGAGGTCGTACCGCAGACGTAGCTCTGCCCACGTCTCTGGCATTATCTGCATCAGCCCCATGGCACCCTTCGGTGACCTGGCACGCGCGTCTTGGGCGCTTTCGACGTCCAGGACTGCGCGTATCCAGCGCACCGGCACGCCGAAGCGGCGCGAGGCCTGCTCGAGAAACTCCGCAAACGGATCGCCAGATCGATGACTCGCTGAAGGCTCCGCGGGTCGCGTCTCGGCGACAGCAGCGGCGTTACTCACGGTCAGCGCAATGAACAACGGCACGACAGCGCGCAGGCTCCCTTCGAACAAGCACAAGCCTGCCGTCGTGCTCGCGCCCGTCCAGGGTAAAGGCGCTTCGCGCCGGCCGTTCGGCCGCCCTGGACCGCCGCTGCGCGCAACGGCCGCGCAATTGTCGGTCGGGACGGAGGAATAGTGCAGCACTCGGCCGAACAAAGGAATTGCTGATCGGAAACTCAATACGGGCACCATCAATCCTCCCAGGTCCACACCGGCAGCGCGCGCCCAATGACGGCCGATGCCGGCAAGAGCCCGAAATAACGGCCATCCAGTGAGCCGGTGGATTGCCAGTTCATCACAAAGAATTCGCCGTCACGGACCACGCGACAGCCCTGCCATTTCGGGAGGGGACGGCCACGGCCGTCACGCTCCCGGGCTTCGCCCATTTGGATGGAGTCAACCGAAATAGTGAGCCCGCTTCGGCAAACGGTCTGCCCGGGAAGCGCCAGCACGCGTTTGAGCATCGGCAATCCGGCTGGCAGATAGCCATTCAGATCGAGAAAGGTCGCGAGCGGCTCCGGTGGCTGTACGGCGAGGAGTTCCGCAACGAATAGTGTGTCCGCCGGCTGCACACGGTAGAGTCCGATCGGTACACTCTCGGATGCATTCCAGATGTAGGCCGGCGTGATCTCCAGAACGATTGGCGCGATAAGTGCGACGGCACCGCCGAGCATCGTGGTCAACGTCTTGAGCCGCGGTGTCATCGCATGACCCTCTGCCGGTGAAGCCATGCCTGGTGGCGACCTTTCGTGTAGGGCCGCGGGTTTTCGTTGACGGACAAACGATTGTGGATGTGATGCCAGTGATCGGGAGCAACGTCGGCCGGATCGATGCCGAGTGCCTCGACGGCGTCGATCATTTGCAACACTCGTTCGACCTTCGGCCAACCTGAGAGCCGCAGCAAACTCTCGCCGCCGGGCGTCACATACGGTACAGTCGAGCAGCGCTGTCCCGCGGCGACCGCGCGCAAGATGTCGATGCGCGAAATGATCGTGCCGAAGTCGTTGGAGGTCCAACGGACGAAGGCAAAGATGCTGCCGGGTGCAAATGACAGAACACGCCGGTGACGATCAAGCTTCCGTTCCTTGACGATGCGACCGAACCGAATGCGGTTTTCGATGCGCTTCTCAAGCCACAGCACTTCCACCTCGGTGAGGTCACTCATGCCGCCGCTCCTTGATGCTGGAGCTGGGAGCCATGAGCTTTGCGCTCGGCGAAATACGTATGCGGCTGGTGAAGGCAAGCACGACTCGCGGCCCGCGCTCGCCAATCCAGTCCAATGCGGCGTTCTGTCCGGTCCGTTAGAAGAAATCCGAAGGATTTCTGGTTAGCCGGGGTACTGACCGGTGCCCCCTCGCCGGCCCTGCGGCTGCGAAAATGCTGCACAGCGATTCGCGAACGGAACGCGCGGTGCGGTCCGGCGGTCGGCGGTGGTGGAGGCGCATGATGGACTTCTATGCAGGGCTTGATGTGTCGCTCGAGGCGACCAACATTTGCGTGGTGGACGGCGACGGCAAGGTGGTCCGGGAGGCGAAACTCGAGACCGATCCGGACGCGATCGAACTGTTCCTGGCGGAATGGGGTATCCAGCTGAAGCGCGTCGGGCTGGAAGCGTTCTCGTACAGTGCGTGGCTGTTCACGGCGCTTTCCGACAAGGGCCTGCCCGTGATCTGCATCGAGACCCGGCACGCCAAGGCGGCGCTGAACGCGATGCTGAACAAGACCGACCGCAACGACGCCAAGGGCATTGCCCAGATGATGCGGACCGGCTGGTTCCGCGCGGTTCACGTCAAGTCGGAGAGCGCACAGACGGTGCGGGCGCTGCTGGTCGGGCGCAAGGCCTTGCTCGGCAAGGTGCTGGACATGGAGAACATGATCCGCGGCCTGTTGCGCCCGTTCGGCCTCAAGGTCGGCGAGATCTCGGTCGGCCGTTTTGAGGCGCGGGTGCGCGATCTCCTGGCCGGGAAGAAGGAATTGGAAGCGATCGTCGGGCCGCTGCTGGACGCCCGCAACGCCATGCGGCTGCAGCTGGCAAAACTGCACCGCCTGGCGCTGTCGGCAGCGCGCGGCGACAGCGCGGTGCGGCGGATGATGACCGTGCCCGGCGTCGGCGCGCTCGTGGCGCTGACATTCCGCGCCACCGTCGACGATCCGGCGCGATTCAGGAAGTCGACCAATGTCGGCGCCCATTTCGGGCTGACGCCGCGGCGCTATCAATCCGGCCAGACCGACCGGATCGGCAGCATCTCCAAATGCGGCGACGAGCTGACGCGGGCGATGTTGTATGAGGCGGCCATCGCGATCCTGACGCGCATTCCGAAGAACTTCAAGCTGCGGCTCTGGGGCCTGCGGCTGGCCAGGAAGAAGGGTCTGAAGCGCGCGGCGACGGCGGTGGCGCGCGCGCTCGCCGTGCTGCTGCACAAGATCTGGATCGATGGCACCACCTTCCGGTTTGGCACCGGCGGCAAGCGCGGCCGGGTCGCTGCGGCGGCGTAACGGCCTCCGCGACCCGGCCGCTTCCACGCGCGCCTTTTCCTTCCGCCACGGCGGAGCAGCGTCTCCCGAGGAGACGGGGATTTGGGTGAGATCGCAACTTTTCTTGCCGGCGGCTTCATGACGACGTTTGAAGCCATCAAGCACGGCGCTGGTTAGCCTGACCGCCCTTTCCTCAGATTCCGGCTTGTGGTGGCCATCGTGCCAACCACGGATGTTAGCGAGTTCTCCTCGACGAGCGAGTGGCTGCAAAAGGACGTGACGCGCACCAGGCAATGATGTCGACGCCAACGATCGCGAAGATTTGCGCGCGATCGCGTTCGCGCGCGCAGATTGGAGATAACAATCGTATTGCAGCGAAGCTTTGCGCGTGGGAGTGTGGATGCATGAGGCATCCTCGTTGCACGCGCGGGCGACTTGTTTGTCGGTGCGCGAGGTTTCGTGAATCGGCTGGCGAGTGGACCTGAGTCCGACCAAGGACTTGTGTGCATAGAGTCCGTTCCATGTTTGTGAACTGATCCCAAAATGTGCGAGGATTGCGTACTGAGTCGTTTTCCAGATGGAGGGCGATTTGCGGCGCATTCCGCTGAGCCGGCGGTCGCATGTGACCGGATTCCAGTCGTTGCCGACTGGCGTGACGGAGCATGAGAGCGCGCTGGAGCGGGACTTCGTGACGCTCGCGAGCTTCATGGATGCGGGCGCCGTCATAACGGCGCAGCCGGTGACAATCCGTTTTGAGCATGAAGGTCGGCAGCGCCGATATACGCCGGACTTCCGCGTGATTTGGAGCGACGGCCGCACCGATATCGTCGAGATCAAATATCGGGCTGACTTGCGCGCGAGATGGCACAGGCTCCGGCCAGCCTTTGCAGCTGCTCGGGGTTGGGCGCACAGCAACGGTGCGCGATTCAGGATCGCTACCGAGCGCGGCATCCGCGGTCCGCACCTTGAAGCCGCAAAGCGTTTGCTTCCGCTAAGGAGCGCGCCGGTTGACGCGGTGCTTGCGGAGCAAGCGATGAGATATGCCCGCGTCCGCTCGATCAATGTCGGCCAGCTTGTCGACGTGCTGCCGGCGCCGCGCGAGGCCTGCCTCGCAGTGGTTTGGCGACTGATTGCGCGCGGCGCGTTCGTCGTCGATCTCACGAAGCCGATTACGGCCGAGACACAGGTCACGGTCCCATGAGTGCGCCCGAGCTGTCCATGGTTGATGCGACAGCTTGGGACGAGGCCCGTCGTTGTTTGCCCGTCATCCGTCGCCTGGCGGAGCATTCGGCTCGCAAACGAAGCGACATCGTCGCGGCCGCGGCTGAACTTGGCTATGGACCGACCCACGTATACGCGCTGCTGCGGCGCTACCTGGCCGATGCACGGCTCACCAGCCTGTTGCCGCGTCGCCGCGGCCCCGAGCGAGGCATATCCCTGCTTGATCAGAAGGTCGATGCACTGATCAGCGAGGTGATCGACAATTTCTATCTGACGCGTCAGCAACCGCGGATCGCTGACCTCTTTGATGAGGTCAGACGCCGCTGCATCGCGGCCGGCTTGGTTCCACCGAGCCGCAAGGCAATTACCGCGCGTCTGCAGACGCGTCGTCCGCGAGACGTCGTGGCAAAGCGTGAGGGCCGCAAGGCTGCCCGTGATCGCTACCTTCCCGCATTGGGATCCCTTGAGGCCCACTGGCCCCTGTCGCTGATCCAGATCGACCACACGCTGGTCGACGTGATCGTGGTCGACAGCGTGACCCGGATGCCGATCCAGCGCCCATGGCTGACGCTTGCGATTGATGTCTGCACGCGCTGTGTTGCTGGATTCCATCTGTCGTTGGAGCCGCCGTCTGCGACGTCGGTCGCGCTGTGCTTGAGTCATGCAGCCCTCTCCAAGGAGAGCTGGTTGGCTGAGCGCGGCATCGACGCGGTCTGGCCGGTGCGCGGCATCCCCGAGCGCTTGCATCTCGACAACGCCAAGGAGTTCCGATCCGAAGCCTTGAAGCGCGGCTGCGAACAATATGGCATCGCCATTGATCACAGGCCGGTCCGGACGCCGCATTACGGTGGGCACATTGAGCGGCTGATCGGCACCATGATGGGTAAAGTTCATCTGCTGCCGGGAGCGACATTCTCCAATGTGCAGGCAAAGGGCGATCTGAATCCCGACAAGACGGCTGCCATGACGCTCGACGAAGTCGAGCGCTGGCTGGGCCATGCGATCGCTGGCGTCTATCACGGCGATCTGCATCGGAGCATCGGCATGACGCCGCTGGCGGCCTGGAAGCGCGGTACCGTCGGCGATGCCACGACGCTTGGCCGCGGCGAGCCAACAGCGGTGGCCGATCCTCGCCGCTTCCTGATCGACTTCCTGCCGATTGCCCGCCGCATGATCCGGCGCGATGGCGTGGCGCTGCACTCGATCGCCTACTGGGCCGACGTGCTCAGCACCTGGATCGGACATCCGGAGCCAATGGTCATCCGCTATGATCCGCGCGACCTCAGTCGCATCTATCTGCTCGGCCCAGACGGCACCTATTATGACTTGAGCTACCGCGATCTGCGGCGTCCGCCCATTAGCCTGTGGGAGCACCGCTTGGCACTCAAGCGGCTGCGCGAGGGCGGCCGGGCTTTGGTCGACGAGACCGCGATCTTCCGCACAATCGAGGCTATGCGCACGATTGCCAACGACGCGGTCCTCGCCAGCAAGACGGCACGCCGGCAGCGCGAGCGACGCAAGAGCATCGTGCCAGCCGGCGGATGCTCCGATCTTCTGCCGATCGACGTCGACGAGGCCGATGCCTTCCAACCGGCCAGCGAAGACCTGCAGCCGCACGAGCGGATGTTCCCTGTGGAGGAATGGGAATGAGCGAGAAGTATGCGCATCTCCGCCCCTCGACGCGGCCATTTGCAGACGAAGATGCTGCCTCGCGGATACGGCGGATCCGCACAGATCGATGGATCGGCTACGCACGGGCGGAAGCCGTCCTGGCGGCGCTTGAAGACCTCTTGAGCTTCCCGAAACGATTGCGGATGCCCAATCTTCTGTTGGTCGGTCCGACCAACAACGGCAAGACGATGATCGTGGAGAAGTTCCGGCGAACACATCTGGCGGCCGGCGGAGAACCTGCCGAGGGCCCGGCACTCATTCCCGTGTTGAAGGTGCAAATGCCGTCGAGTCCAGACGAAGGCCGCTTCTTCGGCGCGATCCTCGATGCGCTGGGAATGCCATTCGGCCCCCGCGATCGGATCGCGGCCAAGCAGGACGCGGCCGTCCGCCTCATGCGCGCCACCAAAGTACAGCTGCTGGTGATCGATGAACTGCATAATCTGCTGTCCGGCACGGCGATGCAGCAGCGGCGCTTGCTCAACGTGCTTCGCTGGCTCGGCAACGAACTGCAGATCCCGTTGGTCGGGGTCGGCACGGCGGAAGCGCTGCGCGCGATCCGGAGTGACGAACAACTGGCCAATCGCTTCGAGCCTTGGCCGCTACCGCTATGGACCGACAATGAAGAGTATCGCCGTCTGTTGACCACGCTGGAGGCGGTGCTCCCGCTGCGCAAGCCATCGCATCTGACGGATCCGGCCATGGCAGCCCGCATCATCTCGGCTGCCGAAGGTGTACTTGGCGAGATTATTGCGATCGTCATTCGCGCCGCCGTTAAGGCAGTCGAGACGGGTGCGGAAACGATCTCCCCGCGCATGATCAAGCGTGCAGGCTTCATCCGGCCCTCCGAGCGTAGACGTGTTGCGATCTGATCTGTTTGCCGTCACGGCGTTGCCGCCAGCTCCGGCGACGACTGGACTCTTGCCCGTGCACGTTGCTCCGCAGAACGGTGAGGCCCTGGCATCCTGGATTTTGCGACTGAGCGCTGCTCTGAGACTGTCGCCGCTGGCGCTGGACCGCATGGCTTTTGGCATCGACGCCGATGTCGATCCGGAATGGTGGCGTCGTCCGTCCACCGAAACGCTGGCGCGGATTGCAAAAAGGACCGGCATCAGCACGCATGCACTTACAGCGATGACGTTCATCGGCTCGGCGAGCGCCCGCGACGACGAGGCCCCGCAGCGGTTCTGCAGCAGGCACGGCTCCGCCCTGTCCTTGCCTCGCAATCCAAGTGACCGCCGGGTGAATATTTGTCCGCAATGCCTTGCTGAAGACCGGCGAGGCTATTTGAGACTGCTCTGGATGAACGGATGGGCGGGCATCTGCCCGCAGCATCGGACCGTCCTGGCGGGACGTTGTCCGTCTTGTTATTGCGTACTCCACGCCTCTGGTCTTAATGCTCGCAGACCGGTTGACCCAAGCATCTGCCGGCGATGCGGCGCAACGCTCGCAGGCGTCGCGGGCGACGGCGCGCATCAAGCGGCGCTGCGACTTCAGGAACTCCTTGTCGCGGGCAAGCAATTGAACCGAACAGAGCTCCCCGGCGTTGGCGCGCTCGACTGGTCGACCACGATGGCACTGGTCGATGTGCTTCTCGGCATGGTCTGGATCGACATCCCGGGAAGGTACCGCGACCGGCTGTTTGCTCGCATCGCTAACGACTTCGGCCTTAGCAAACACAATAATATTGTGTGGGCCTCGAACTACGGCGGATTGGCGATCGTTGCCTGGCTGCTCGAGGACCTCCCGACACGCCTGCCGGCCACTATCGCGATTCTGCACGCCCCTCGGCTCGATCGCCTGCTCACTCGTGTGCCCGACCTGTCCTCCGAGATCTGCGACCGGCTGCGCGTGATCCTGACGCGGGCAAATGCTCCTTCGCCAAGAGGACCCTGGAGCTGGCGCAGTTGGATCATAACTCTTCCGAAGACTGGAAATGAATTGCGCGACCGAGCTCAACGCGAGCGCTACAGATTGCGTCGTCAGCGTTTGTTCGCCTTCGCGGCGGTCCGCGACGGAACGCCGGTCGAGGTTGCAGCGGAGAGCGTCGGCGTCACCAGACAAACGCTCTGTCGTTGGCTGCACCACGCTGCAACGCACGGCCTGGAAGCTGCGCTGGAGCGTCCTCGACGCCGGTCGCAACTGAGCGGAGCGCAAGCCGAGGCGCTGGGAACATGGATCGCTGCTGATCGCGCGCGTCAACGTCGCGGCGCAGTGATCAGTGCAGTGCTGACCCAGTTCGGCATCATTCTCAGCCCGGACCAGGCGTCCAGATTGCTTCGCGTCCATCGTGCCAGGCCGGGGCGGCGTCACCGTCCATGGAAGCCCAAGCCGCAGAGAGCTACGCAGGTCGCAGGATCTACTCATGATCCAGCTCCTGGTTCGTGAATCCAGTTCGCGAATCCTGGAGCCGTTTCGCGAAACCTTGCACCAGTTCGCGAAACCTCGCGCACCGACAACGGGCTTTGGAGCGGTCCGTTAGAAGAAATCCGAAGGATTTCTGGTTAGTAAAGTTAGAGCGGCTGGAAAGCGACGGGAAACAAATACTTAATCTCGATTTCGGTCCCCGATAGCACGAGGATCGGGTCCTCGATAGCACGAGGGTTGCGGTCCCCGATAGCACGAGCTGATTCACAGGTTATCCTCCGATTTTGGAATGAGACCGCGCCGGCGTAGGCGTGCCCTTAAGGGATCGACGGGCGTTGGCGCAAAATTTAGCCGCTCGGTGCCATCAGCATCGCGCGTAAGCACGAGTTCATAGCCGGGCAATGTCTGGCGCTGGACGATTTGGCGTAGGTCGTAAGCAAAATGCTTGAGCGGTGAGAGGATGCCGGACTTGGCGTGGAGGTGCACAAGGTCAAAGCTCCAGCCGCCGTCCTGACGCCCGCCATGCTTGCGCACGAGCCGGTAGAGCCAGCGCTCAAGCCCGCCCGTCAGATCGAAGTAGGCGCGGTCGATCGTGAGCACGAGCGCGTCATCGACGACGCCGGCATAGAACCAGTCAGGTAGGATCAGCTCGAGCCCGAATGGACGACCACTTGCATCGGCCGTCTCCTTCCACTCATTGATCCAGGAGAAGCGATGCCGTCGCCGTTCCGCCGGCTGGCGGATCGAGGTCAGCACGGTCGTTGACTGCAATCTGTCAAGACCCGCCTTCAGCCGGTCATAGTCGCGCGCGCTGGTGCCGCGGCCGACAAACGTCAAAATCTCGTAAGGCGTTGCGGTCATCAGACGCGACGTCTTCAGACCTGCGTCACGCGCTTCGACGATCTGGGACGCAGCCCAGATCAGAACGTCGGCATCCCAAATGGTCGCCATGCCGTGCTCCGGCACGGCTTCGACACGAATTGCGATTGCACCAGCACGGAAATCGATCGGCACAATGCGTTTGGTCTTTGCCAGGGAAAAGAACGGATAAGCCATCAAATCCTGCGCGTCGCGCGGCGCGAGATCGCCGGGGAGCGCCCGAAAGAGCTCAAGCTGGTCACGTTCGGAATGGTGTTTGCGCCGCATGGTCACTGCTCTCGCGCGGCAGATCAGCGACGTTCCTGGCCTGCATAGGGACGCAGGACCGGGTGCTTCTTGGCCGGCAGCACAGTACCCTTACCGGGATCTGACGTTGACGTTTTGGCGCCGAGATCAGCCCATGCTTTCAGGTCATCCAGGGCGTAGACGACGCGCCCGCCGATCTTCCGATAGGTGGGCCCGGTGCCGTACGTGCGGTGCTTCTCGAGCGTGCGACCGGAAAGACTAAGATAGCGCGCGGCCTCCGGTGTACGCAGGAAGCGCGGCGGTAGACCGGCCATCGAATCGGGCATTTGAGAACTCCAAGGTGACAGCGCACCGCGCATGGCGGCGCCGGCGCGTTTGCGGTCATCATGGAGAAGCGCGATGTCGGAGGGGGATGCCGAATATCGAGGGGTCGATTTTCGGCACCTCAGAAAGAGCGCTACTCGTCCCTGCGCCTGGGCCGAAGCAGCTTGCGATAGCCGCCGCGCACAAATGCGAGGCCGCTTTGTACAAGGCGACGGGTTCGGCTGCGCAGATCGTGTGTTTTCCAGGCACGATCCGATATGCGCGCCTTGCCAAACAGAGCTTCTGCGATGCTGCGATAAGTCGCGCCGGCGAGATACGCGGCGGCCGCGCGAAGGGCTGCGCACAGTCGTTCGCGCCGCTGTTTGGGCACGCGATGAAACGGAGGTCCTGGCGCGCGTCCATTCATCACGCGCCACAGCCGCGTGGCGGCATGCGCGCGCGTCTCCAAATCGCCGTCAAATGGCAGCTCAGCCGCATAGCGAGCGCCTGCGGTCAGCGGCTGTTTCGACCAGATGCGATGCTCCACCGAACCAATTTGCAGCACGGCGTGCCAGCCGTCAGCGGCACGGCGCACGTGGCCAGTTGCAAGATCAAACGGTGGCTGAGACGTTGGGCCTTGACCAAGCGTTGAAGTGCTTACAGCGACCGGGACGACGGTCGGCAGAACCTCGGGCGCCCAAAAGATTGTCTGCTCGCGCAACGACCTTTGCGGGTCATGCGCGAAAGCAGAGGCCCCACCTCCTCCTGAATTCCTCGGTCACCCCACCATCTGAGCTGCTAGCGATGATCGCATCGTAGTCACGCTGATAGTCCACGTTCATACGAAGGCCTACCCAGGCGATTTCAGTGATCTCAGCGTTCTCTAGGCTCTTAAATGAATCCGGCGATCGCCAGTCGAATTCAGGCATTGCTTCCGCCCCATTGCATGCAGCTAACAAGGATTGCGGCGCAATAATTATAAACGACGCGGTTGTAGGAAGCCCCTAGTTTGGCACCACGTGGTGCATGAGCATGACCACCGATAAGCGGAAGAAAAGCATTCCGGCTGCGCGCCTCTAGTCGGCGATTTTTCTATTTTGAGCCGACGCCACGCAAAAGACGTCCCTGCTCGGTCACCCATTTGGCGCGTGCAAGATGACTCTGATATGCGGTACGTGCATGATCCGGCTCTCGCTCCGGATCGATGTGCAAGACGATTCGAGCGACCTCACGCCAGTCCGCCCCCTCACCCTCCGCCTGCAGAATGCGAATGTATGTGACGACATGCTGCTCGTCATAGGGCGTTAGCTTCGGATCCGAGGGGGCAACGTCCGCAATGTCGGGATCGAGCGGCGGCTTCATCATGGCTTCCAATCCACTTACAACGATTCTAGACGCTTGGCCGCCAGAGTGGTGAACGCGTCCAAATTTAGCCGCATTCCGCCGGTGGGGGCCAGCACGTGATAGTTGAATACATATTATAGGAGATAAACCTCATAGTATGTAAAGCCGCAACTTGCGCCGATGGACATGCGCAAGTTGGTCGGTCGGAATTTCGCAAGACTGCGGAAGCAGAAGCGCTTCACGCAGGAGAAATTCGCCGAAATGTCCGGCTTTACCCAACAATATATCAGCGACTTAGAGCGGGGGCGCCGCAATCCAACTGTGGTCACTCTGTTTGAGCTCGCCAGCACGTTGGGAGTCAGTCACGTTGATCTCGTCGTCCCGGACGAGGAGGCGCGAAACGAGCGGTCAACACCTGCGAAGCGAAAATGATCGAGCTCGGAATCTATCCTGAACGATAGCAGGCATGATTCAGTCGGGCCAGAGGCCCGGGCGGGCCACTGCCGCAGATCCGCTTGCTGCTCGCCGGGTCCACCTGGCTGAAACCAGGCAACAGCTGCGTGCATCGGGGACGTTCCGAGACGCATATAGAGCAAGCTTGCGGAGAAGAAATACTTCGGGAAGACGCCTCCCTGCTCCCTGGTGAGGCGCGTGTCTAACGGATACTACGAGCGGTGACGTCGCAAAACGACTGTCCAATGTCGAATAGCGATCGCAAGAGCCGCGAGGGTGAGGGCGGCGAAGAAACTTGGCTCAAGTCCTGGAAGAATCGTTGCGCTTCCCGTGCAAGGATCAGAAGCGTCTTTGCTGAAGTCGGTACAAATTCGCGCGGGATCACTTACGGAACCATCCCAGAGCCATTGGAGACTCCAGAGACTGATGAGTTTCTTGCTGCCATCGTTCAGCATTATTTTTGCAGTCACAAACGAGTGCCAGAAGTAGATCATGGCAACAAAGGGAATGAAGGAGAGAAGAACCAACATCGATCCTTGATACACCTTCCCTTCAGTTGAAGCCGTGTCGATCTCGTCAAAGCCTACAACGGGAATGCGTTCGTGCCATCGGCCGCCGCCTCGGCGTGCATAGAGAAGCCCAATTGCCGATGAGGCAATTGCGAGAACGGAGCAAACAAGAATTGCCAGCATTGCAGCTGGCACTCGTTGCGAGAGAACAAGCTTGGCACCAAACACCTCATTACCGCCCTGCGCCACGATCCATGAATTCAGGGCGTAATAGAGTAACGCTGCGCTAACGACGAGCCACACTTTACTGAGCTGAATCTGTGTCATACGCCCCCACCGCGCAATCGGTTGTCCTTACAGAATGCCCCTCGCTTAAGAAAGAGGTAAAGGTCAATAATTCACGCAGGACGATAAAAAATTACTGGACTCAACTTAAGTAAGGTCCATGATCTCACCCATTTCCATTCATTAAACCATGATTCCTGGACAGCAAAAATGCGACGAAACCTTTGGATTGCCGTGACCTTGATCGGATTGGTACTTGCCGGCGGCGCGGGCCT
The DNA here is from genome assembly GCF_054061875.1 of Bradyrhizobium sp. S3.7.6. Taxonomy (NCBI): domain Bacteria; kingdom Pseudomonadati; phylum Pseudomonadota; class Alphaproteobacteria; order Hyphomicrobiales; family Nitrobacteraceae; genus Bradyrhizobium; species Bradyrhizobium sp. S3.7.6. The sequence continues at coordinate 307,046 of NZ_JBSSEQ010000003.1, forward strand.
TTATGCCACCTATCAGCGTGAATATTTGCTGACTGAGACGGCCAAAGCAGAATATGTCGGCCTGCATCAAAGCTTGGACGGCATCCATAGCTTCAAACAGCTCGAGGGCGACGGCGCCTTTATCGCGCTGCACAAGTCGATGTTCGACAAGATCAGCGCCGGGCTCTCGGGCCAAACTATTACGGTCTATTCCACGCGCCTGGATGGCGAGATCCGATTGTCCGTGAAATCCGCCGTGCTTCGGACAGAGCCTGGTCGGATGATGGCACAACTCGATCTGACCGCATCCGATTCCAAACGCGGCATCTCGGTGGGCCTCAATGTAGAGGGATTTGTCTACTATGCCGGCGCGACAGAGGAAGCCTCCACCTCGGAGGATGGTCCAACGAATGCCGCGAATTTCAAATTTATTCCAGTAAGGGTTATTCCCCAGATCCAGTACGGCTTTCTGAATTTCCGAGGGCGCCAGTTCGCCAGCGATACCATTACCGCCGGAATCCTATCCTTCCTGTTCGACAAGCTGGCATGGAAGGCGACCTACCGTCCGCGTGTAGCGTTTTCGCTTGGCTCACCTCAGACGATCACGCAGCATTTTGGCGATAACAACGCCGGTACGGTGGTTTTCGCGGCCACGCCTTCACCCTTTCATTTTGAGCAATGGCTGACCATAGTTGCACCGGTGTTCACTTCCAAAGGGATAGTCTTGACCGCAACGCCAGGTCCCACGCGCCAAACGCCAAATGTCCTTGCGGCTACCCTGCCTGACGAAATGAAGGCAGACGATCTCGACAGAGCGAGCCAGGACGTTGCTGCGAAGGCAAGCGTGCTGGACAAGCTTTTCGCGCGGGACGTGGCCGTCACTATCGGGCGTCAAGCGTTCGCGAAATTGACCGACGAACTTGCCACTGCTTTGTCCAGCTTCAACATCTCAATTCAGGGGAAATCAATCTCGGGCCGCCTATTTGATAAGAAGTGGCGCGACGACATTCTTGGCGAAGGCGGCTTTTTCGCCGAGATCCAGGATGCCGGAAGAATCGAAGGCCATGTCAGCTTTGCAAAGCCCAATGCCGCTCTCGACAAAGAGCATGGACCCTATCTGATCTTACCTGTCAGTGCATCATTCAACGCGCCCGTTCACGTCCACTTCGATCCATTAATTGGTGGCGGTATCGGGACGTCGATTGGAATGCAGGGTTCGGCGAGCACAACGCTCCATGCCTGGTTCGGAACCACGAAGTTCGAATTTGAGGGGCACTCGGTTGCGCTTGCGGGACCAGTTCTGAGCTGCGGGCTGCTCGATATTGATGCCAGAACCGATGGCAAGCTCAAGATCGGCGACGGAGTCGCCACTGTCCCCCAGATCGGAGCCAAAGTGGGCGCGCTCATCGGCGAGAAGCCCCTTGCGCCGTCCCTTATTGCTGGCGCGCCTATCGTGATGCCGCTCGTATCTCCAACCAAACAGGAAGAACGCTCGACGGCGCCGTTGAGCATCGTCGAGGGTCTCTTCGCATCGCTATCGTTGGATGATCTTGCTGCCGAACTCACCACTGAGGGATATAGAATTTCGACTAGCTTTAGCGTCTCGCTGGCCAATCAGCCATTCCCGTCGCCGCCGAGTGATTTCCTGGATCGCTTGCGAAAGGCAGCAACCGATCATTGGAATGCGACTATGCGACAACCCTGCCCTGACTTGCCCGGCATTCGGATCGAAGTTGGCGACCTGGAGATCGGACCAAACGGGGAGATCATGAAGTTCATAAGGAACGCCTGGAACGACATCACCAAGGGTCCCGGGAAGAATAATGAGGTTGTCAAACTTCTTGGCCGCATTCAAGCCGAAGCCGGAAAGTACGACGAAGCAACTAAGAAGGTCGCGAACGACGTAGGCGATTTGGCCAAGAAAGCATTCCCAACTGATAGTGGTGTTGGACATGCGGCTGGTGAATTGGCCAAGAGCGTTACGATATTGGCGACCAACCCCGTCGGGGCGGTTGGAGGTTTCTTCCATCAACTCGGAAACGGATTTAGATAGGCTTAGCGGAGAGAGCGGCGACTCGTGCCGCTACTTTTGCTTATCAGTTCCATGAAATGCTGAAAAAACGATCGTCAGATCGTCCGCGAGCCGGGCCGAAGGCCCGGCGAGCGCCGGATGCGGATCCGCGTCACCGCCGCCGATCCGGCTTGCCAGATCGGCGGCGGCACATCAGGCCTGGATAACTGGGCTGCGCAACCGAAAAACGGTCACGCGGCCTATACCTTCAGATCGCGCGTTCCATCAAGCGCTTTGCTTTGCTTTCCAGCTCAAGCCGGGCATCCTGATGAGCCTTGCCGCGGGCAAACGCAGTGATGCCCTGCACGAAATCAAAGATGCTTTCCGGCTTGCGATTTTCCTCGCCTAGAACGGTTTCGATGATTTTCGCTGTCTCGGCTTTGGAAAACCCGCCTTTGCGGAGGAAGGTCTCTCGGTCGTCGTCAGTCCGGGCAACGATCCGCTCCCGCGCCGCCTTAATGCCGGCGACGAATGGTGCGGGTGACGAGTTGGCAAAGTTCGTCAACGCAGGGGCGGCTTCGTGCGCAAAGCGTTGTGCGGCAAATTTGGAATGCCGGATGGTGATCTCCTCGAAATTCTCGACACCCCACAAATTGCGATTCATGCAGACGGCGCGAAGATAGAAACTCGCAATCCCAAGCGTCTTGCTCCCCACCTCGCTGTTCCAGCAATAGAACCCCCGGAAATACAAATCCGGTGATCCATCCGGCAGGCGCCCCGCCTCGATTGGGTTGGTGTCGTCGACCAGAAACAGGAACACGTCGCGGTCACTAGCGTAGAGCGTGGTCGTTTCCTTGGTCACGTCCACAAAGGGATTGTGGGTCATGGTCGCCCAGTCCATCACGCCGGGGACCTTCCAACGCGTGTCACTTGTGCCGTTGCCCGCGATCTTGATGACGGCCGCGATCAACTCATGATCCCAGATACGGCCATAGTCCGGCCCAGTAACCGCACAAAGCTCGATGCGTCCGTTATTGGTCTCCAAGGTTTTCACGAGTTCGGCGCGATGCGACAGCAAGCCGTGTTGCAGGTTGATGGCGGACAAGGCCGCGGGAAGCTGCCTCAGATAGGAGGTCGGCGCACCGACCTGCGCACACAACTGGCCAAAGCTCCAATGGGTCGGCGCCACCGGCTCATCACGTCCCGGCACAGTGAGGGCCAGCCGCTCGGCATTGTCCCGGCTCGCCTCCACTCGGATGGTGCGGCTTTCCACCGTCCGTGCCTGCGCGCGTTCGGCTCGTCCGCGCACTGCCTCATACAGGGCCGGCAGGTTCAAATACCGCTCGTCATCCGGTCGCGCAAACCACTCGGACGACACGCGGCCGATCCGCTGGCCGCGCGATACGTCCACGCGAAAACCGCCGGAAGCAGACTGTTGGCCTTCTGACAAAGTCATCATGTTCATGGTCATTCTCCTATGGGCTGAGGTTGAAGCGCAGCGCTGCGCTGCAACCCTGCCCGTCGGCGAGACCTGGGTAGCAAGGGCAAGGGCGGCCGGAGTGGAGGGGGATCACCCGCCTGACAAGGGCGCGCGGAAGCGCGCGTCTGCACGCGCCTGACGACATCGTCGTCATGAAGATTCTTTGCGCGGAAGACCGGGGATACCGCTCCGGCCGGCACGCGAAGCGTGCTTCACCCTTGGCCGCGCGAGGGCGGAGCCCTTAGCAATCTCCTCAAAGAAAAAATGCTTTTCTTCCTGCAAAGCGGCGCAAGAAATGCAAAAGAGCCCCGCCTCCGAGGAGGCGGGGCTGAAGATCCCGCGGGATCAGTCGCCGTTGCGGCGGGACCAGATCAGGGCGAAGCCCTCGTCGCTTTCGACCTTCACCAGCGAGGCGTAGATCGGGGCCGGGAAGGTCGGATCGTCGAGCTTGACCGAGAGGTATTCGCGATCGGTCTCGCGGGCGGTCTTCTTCCAGGCGGCACCGAGCTCGGTCGTACCGGCGAAGATGCGGTAGTCGGGCGCCTTGTCGTTGTCCTTCTCGGATGCCGCGAACTTTGCCTTGACGTTCAGGGTCAGCGTCTTGATCGAACCGATGTAGCCATTGTCCGAAGCGGTGAAGGTGCCGATGGTAGCCATGGTAGTCTCCGTTTGTTGCTCGGGCCGCGCCCATCGCAGCCTCGATGGCGATCCTTGGCCCGGGGAGCGATCGGCCCGCAGCCTTCAGGCCCGCAGCGACAGCGGAGGACGGCGATAGCCTGCTTTTTTGTCTTCCGCGAGGAATGCCGCCCCTTCGCGGCAGGGGAAAAAAGCAGGCGCAGCCGTTGCGGGAAGGCGATCGAGGCTCTTGCCGGCCCTCGGGCCTGATCAGCCCATTCGAGGTTGCGTTGGACGCGTCATGAATGAACTGACGGTGTCAATCGGCCCTTTAATTGCGGATTGATGTCAATTCTCTTTTTGAAAGCCATTCGGCAAAACGGTAGCGCTCGACCCGTCGGAGCGGGTCGGGGTTGCGGAGACGGGGGCGAGCGCGGCTGGTAGATCGATAGCCAGCTCGGTAGTCGTGGGCCGCTTAGCCGTTACCTAAATCTCAATGCGATCAACTGCCCGTCGCTGGGGTCATGGTCCTTTCCGAGGTCGCAAGCGCCTCATGATGATGTCCGGATCGGGTGCCTCATCGTTTGCAACGGCGTGCGGGCGAGGCCCGCCACCAGCCGATTGACCGAGGTCACCACGACCACCGTCCCAGCGGGACATCGCCGGGCCCGGCGGACCGGGCCAGGAACTTGCAAAATGAGGTCAGGCCGGCGCGTGGCCCCAGTCGAACGACGTACCATCGACCCAAATGCAGTGGAGGATCACAGCGATTTTGCGCGCAATGGCGACCTTTGCCTTTTTCATACCGACCCGCTTCGCGAGCTTTATTCCCCAGGCCTTGAGGGAAGACCATTTTTTGGTCCGATGGAGAAGGACGGTCGCTGCCTCGAACAGGTAGGTTCGGAGAAGCCTGTCGCCCCATCGGGAGATCTTGCCACTAGTGTCAGTTTCACCCGATTGGTTGCGCCGAGGTGTGAGGCCGAGATAGGCGCCGACTGTCGAGGCCGATCGGAAGCGGGACGGGTCATCGATCGTATGGCGGAACGTCAAGGCAGTCACCACGCCGACACCAGGAACCGTCATCAGGCGACGCGTCGTCTCGTCAGACTTTGCCAATCGGCGGACCTCGTCGTCGAATTTGCGCTGCTGCTGGCAGATATGCTCATGAATCGACAGGAGCGGCCCGATCACGTTGAGGAGTTGATGACCTTCGCCCAATAGCTCGCCGACCTGGTTACGGAACTGTTGGCCAATGGCGCGAGGGAATAGCAACCCACATTCCTTGATCAGACTGCGGACCTGGTTCTCGATATCCCGGCGCATGGACACAAGGCGGAATCGCGCGACAAGAATCGCTCGAACCTTCTGGCTCTCCTCGCTCTTGATTTTGACTTCGCGATACCACCCAACCCGCACCAGTTCGGCAATGCCCCGAGCATCATTCCGATCGCTCTTGTTCATGCGGACCGACAGTGCTGCGTGTGCATGCCTTGCATCGATGCAAACGACGGGGAGTTCAACCCTACGAAGCTCGTGCCAAAGCCAGCTCGCCATCGCGCCTGTCTCAAAGCCGATACGCTCCGCCAGTGGCGCATGTTTACAAAGCAGCTTGGACAGATCGCCGGGATCAGACTTGGCCTTTCCTTCAAAAATCGCTTGACCCGTCTCGTTGACTACGCACACTGAAGTTTCCCTTTGCGAGACATCCAGGCCGACGTATTGCCTCATGACAGCTCCTCCGAATCGCTTGATTGCGAGAGCTCGACGATAAGGGAGCTTCGTGCCCCGAGCGCTGACCGCAATTACGTCATCGTCTGTAAATTTGACCCCTCATTGGAGTGGGCCCTCCAGGGGGGACAGGTTGGCTTTCAGTAATTGACCGGACGGCCGGGCTTTCAGAGGATGAAGGCCCATGGCAAAGCACCGAACCCACAGCGTCGAGTTCAAACGGCAGGTGTCGCAAGAGTATCTGAGCGGCGAGACGCTGCACGGGCTCGCGAAGCGGCATGACATCTCCCGCAATCTGATCCGGATCTGGGTCGAGAAGTTTCAGGCAGGCGCTCTCGATGAAGATTTGGCGGCGGCCGATCTTCTCCAGGATTATGAGGCGCGAATTGCCGCCCTCGAGAGGCTGGTCGGGAAACAGGCCCTGGAGCTCGAGTTTCTAAAGGGGGCTCTGCATGCACGACCGCGGAGGAGAAGCGAGCCTACATCCGCGATCACCGGCCCCGCGGCCTCTCCGTCACGGAAGGATGTCGGCTGATGGGGATTGCGCGCTCGACTTACTATGACCGCTCTGAGAAGGCGGCCGATGATACTGCGATCGTTGAGGCGATCGCCACTATCTGCGACGAATTCGAGCACTATGGCTGGCGTCGCGTCCAGGCTGCGCTTCGCCAGCAGGGCCTGATCGTTAATCACAAGAAGATCCGCCGCCTGATGCGTGAGCATGACCTTCAGCCGAGATTACGTCGCCGCTTCATGGTGACAACAGACAGCGATCACGGTCAGCCGACCTTCCCGAATCTCGCCACCGACATCACTCCCACCGGTACCGACCAACTCTGGGTGGCCGATATCACATATGTCGCCATCGCCGGCGGCTTTGTCTATGTCGCCGTCATCTTGGATGCCTGGTCACGGCGAGTGGTCGGATACGCCATCAGCCGCTCGATCGACGCCCGGCTGACGCTCGCGGCCCTGGCCGCCGCGATCGAAGGCCGCAAACCACCTCCCGGCTGCGTGCATCATTCCGATCGTGGATCACAAGGCGGATTCAAACGGTCGTCGCAACACCAGTTGTTTTCACTCATAACAGCAATTCGTCAAGCGCCTCCGCCGGCGTTTTCCAGCCTAGTGTCTTTCTCGGACGGGCATTGAGGGCCGCTGCCACAGCGGATATCTCGTCGGCGCTATGGATGCTGAGGTCTGTGCCTTTCGGGAAGTACTGTCGCAGCAACCCGTTGGTGTTCTCGTTAGTACCGCGCTGCCAAGGGCTTTGCGGGTCGCAGAAGTAGACCTGGATACCCGCATCGATCTTGAGACGATCGTGCTGAGCCATTTCGGCTCCCTGATCCCAGGTCAGCGAGCGACGCAGTTCTTCGGGCAAGGTGATGACGGTGCGCGTGATCGCGTCGCGCACGGCCTCGGCCCCGTGTCCCGCGAGCGCAGGTCCGTTCTTCGCGCGCGGAGCTTCGCCGTGCCCCGCCAACCGGGGAAGGTGCAATAGCATCGTGAAGCGCGTCGTGCGCTCGACCAGCGTGCCGATTGCCGAGCTGCCAAGACCGAGGATGAGGTCTCCCTCCCAATGTCCCGGCACTGCTCGATCGGCAGCTTCAGCAGGGCGCTCACTGATCATGATCTCCGGCGAGACAAAACCCTTGCCTCGCCTGCGTACGCGCGCCCTGGGCATCCGTAATACACGCCCGGTTCGCAAGCAGGCCGTCAGCTCGCGGCGCAGTGCCCCACGGCCCTGAACGAAGAGAGCTTGATAGATAGCTTCGTGGCTGATGCGCATCGTCTTGTCGTCCGGGAAGTCGATCGGCAAGCGTCGGGCAATCTGCTCGGGACTCCAGGCTTTGGCCCATCGCCGATCCTTGCGTGGGCCATGCCGGCGGCCCTTCCACAGAACGGCGGGACCAGGAACGAGCGCGCCGCTCGGGGCTACGACGCCGCCAGCAAGTCTCTCCTCCACATAAGTGCGCAAGGTTGCATTGAGCGCAAGCTTGGTCGGCTTGGGTCGGCGGGCGGATCGATTCGCATGCCATTGGGCAGTTGTTGCCCGATACTCCAACCCGCCGCCGCGGGTAGCCGCGTTGCGTCGCAGTTCACGGGATATTGTCGAAGCAGCCCGCCCCAGGCGACGTCCAATCTCTTGCCTGGAATGGCCCTGCACCTTGAGGAGTGCGATCTCCTCGCGCTCTACCAATGAGAGGTACCGCCCGGAGAGTACCTTTGCCGAAGATCTGAACATCGCTGGTGGCATGCCGCCCGCCTTTCGGAATAATCTGCTTCCGACAGGTTGTGACAATCCGGCTTCCAGCGCAGCATCCTCGCTGCTTAGCCCCGCGGCAATCGCCAGCCAAAATCTATTCTGTTCATCGCGTCCTGCAACAGACGGCCGTCCTGGCGATGGCAATGGGGCTCGTCCTGACCGCGCCGATCGGCGCCTTACAACGTTCATCGCAACCTCCAACCTCCGAGTGTTGCGACGACCGTTTGAATCCGCCCAATACGCTGCGGCTGCCTATCGCGATCATCTTGCCGCCCACGGCTTGATCGGCTCCATGGGCCGGCGCGGCAACCCATACGACAATGCCACGGCGGAGAGCTTCATGAAGACACTCAAGGTCGAAGCCGTTTATCCGATGGCATTCGAAACCTTCATCGACGTTGCCGAAAACCTTCCGCGCTTCCTTGAGGAGGTTTACAACCGTCGACGGCTTCACTCGGCACTCGGTTTCTCAGTCCTGTGCAATTCGAGGATCAACACACCCGGCGAACGGTCAAACCAGCAGCCTGACCCCGTCTGCTCCGAGGGGCCCACTCCACATCGGCGTCCAATTTTGACCCCTTCGTGCGCCGCGGTTTGACGGTAGCGCTCGGCTCGTTGGAGCTGGCCGGGATAGCGGAGACGAGACGAGCGCGGGTGGCGTGATCGTCGTCGCGGCTTTTGAAGCGCCAGCTGACATTGCCGGTCTCGACGATGTCACAGTGATGGGTCAACCGATCGAGCAGCGCGGTGGTCATTTTGGCGTCGCCGAACACGCTCGGCCATTCGCCGAAGGCGAGATTGGTGGTCACGATGACGGAGGCGCGCTCATAGAGCCGGCTGACGAGGTGGAAGAGAAGCTGGCCACCGGACTGGGCGAAGGGCAAATAGCCGAGTTCATCCAGCACAATGAAGTCCATCCGGGTCAGATGCTCGGCGAGCCGTCCTTGCCGTCCGTTGCGGGTCTCGGTCTCGAGGCGATTGACGAGATCGACTACGTTGAAGAAGCGGCCGCGGGCACCGGATCGGATGCAGCTTCTGGCGATGGCAATGGCCAGGTGGGTTTTGCCTGTGCCGGTGCCGCCAACCAGCACGACGTTGCGTTGTTGGGCGATGAAGCCGCCGCCAGCAAGATCATTGACGAGAGTCTGATTGATCGGCGTGCCGTCGAACTGGAAGTCGGCGATGTCCTTGGCAAGCGGAAGCTTGGCAATGGTGAGCTGGTATTTGATCGACCTGGCTTGCTTCTCGTTGATCTCGGCGTTGAGCAGGTCGCCGACAATGCGCTGAGGTTCGTGCTGGCGCTTGATGGCAGTTGCCATGATCTCGTCGAAGGCAGCCTTCATGCCATAGAGCTTGAGTTCGCCCATGAGGTCGAAGATTTGGATTCGTTCCATCAGATGGTCCTCCGGAGGTTGTCGTAGCGGGCACAATCGGCGATCGGTGCATGACGGAGCGTCAGTGCGGCCGGCGTCATGATGTTGGCCGGTGGGGCGGGTTCACGTTGACGGGCCAAGATATTGAGCACGACATCGGCGGAATGGACGCTATGACTGAGTGCTTCGGCACAGGCAGCTTCCACCGCGGGAAGGCCGTCGGTCAGCACCGCATTGAGGATATCGACCATCTGCCGGTTGCCGTCATCAGTGCTGGCGAGTTTGCGCCGGATCCGCTCGATCGCGGCCGGTAGCACCCAGTCCTTGAAGGGAGCACCGTTGCGCAAGGCGCCGGGTTTGCGGGCGAGAACCGGCACATAATGCCAGGGGTTGTAGACGGTATCGCCGCGGCCAAAGGATCGCGGGTGCTCGGCAACAATGCGTCCATCCTGACGGATTACGACGCGATCAGCATAGGCTTGAACCTCGACGGGTCGTCCGACTGCGCTGGCTGCGACCGAGTACTTGTTGTTGTCGAAGCGCACCAGGCAGGTCTTCGAGACCGACGCCGTAACTGCATGGAAGCCGTCGAAGCGGCCAGCATAGGGAACGAGTTTGGGGCGTTCGGCTTCGAACACTTCCCAGATCGTCTGATCGACCAGCTCCGGATGGCGATGAGCCTTGGCGTAAGCGATGCATTTGTCGAGCAGCCAGGCGTTTAACTCGTCGAGATTTTTGAACCGCAGCCGCGGCGTGAAGAAGCGTTCCCTGACCAGCCCGACCTGGTTCTCGACCTGCCCCTTCTCCCAGCCGGACGCTGGCGTGCAGGCGACCGGATCGACCAGATAGTGGCTGCACATCTGCAGGAAGCGGCGATTGTAGAGACGCCCTTTACCGACGAAGATCGTCTCTACGGCGGTCTTCATGTTGTCGTAGATGCCGCGGGTGCAGGTGCCTTTGAACAGGGCGAACGCCCGGTCGTGGGCATCGAACACCATCTCCTGCGTCTCCCGCGGATAGGCCCGCACGAACAGCATGCGGCTGTGACAGAGCCGGACATGGGCGGCCTTCACCATCACCGTGGTGCCGCTCAGCAAGACCACCTCGTGGCTCCAGTCGAACTGGTAGGCTTCGCCCGGCGCAAAACTCAGCGGGACATAAGCGGCCGCGGTCGATTGCCCGCGTTCTTTGCTCCACCGCCTGGCGTAACGCCGCACCGCATCGTAGCCGCCCTCATAGCCGCGGCCGCGCAGTTCTTCGAAGATCCGGATCAGCGTCAGCTGTTCACGAGCGGATTTAGCCACGTTCGCCGCAAGCAGCCCGTCAAGTTCTACTGCCCATCGTCCGAGCTTTGGCCGCGGCTGCACTTGCCGCTCATACTCGAAGGAGGTCTCTCCCGACCTCAGAACCTTCCGGACCGTGTTCCGCGACACATTCAGGTCACGTGCGATCTCCTTGATCGTCTTGCCCTTGATGAAGTGCTCGCGCCGAATCCGCGCAATCGTCTCCACGACCAGCATCCCCCACCACCTGCTTTGTTACGAAGCAGGCAGCGCAACAGACCAACCTGTAGGGGGTCAATTTTGGACGCCGATCCCCCGGCTTAGGGGGTCAATATTGCAGGCCGAATGACAAGCGCTATTCGGCTCAGTACCGGACGCCCCGGCGGGAGGCTCGCCGAACTTGTAGGAGGCCTGGAGGAAGCCGCCAAAGCGTTCGTAGGTGAAGGTCGTCGGGACCGCCAGCACGCCATGGACTTTGCTCGTGCCGTTGTCCGTCTTCGCGTACCAGTAACGGCCACCCGCGCCGACGCTGAAGTTCTGCGTCACATCATAGGAGACGATGCCCTCGAGTTGGTAGCCCCAGCCATCGCCCGACTGCGGCTCCGGGTTGATGTCCGGCCGCATCCAGTGGTTATCAAAGCCACTCAAGTGGACGAAGGGCAGATAGGCGCCGTCCAATGTGAGCTTCCACTGCGGAGCCAGATTGATCACACCGTTCAAGCCGACACGCAGCGAGTCCCAGGTTTCGGTCTTGCTGAGACCCAGCACGCTCCCGGAAGCCGCCGGGGTACAAATAGACGGATTGCCCGCAACCTGCGTGCAGCCATAGGCATTCACGTTCTCGTAGAACCGGTTGTAGCCGAGGAAGCCGCCGACCTTGAAGCTCGACCCTTTCCAGAAATTGTAGCCGGCATCGACGGTGCCATAGGCCTGGCTGCCGTTGTTGACGTTGCTGACGGTGTTGGAATACAGCGGCATCGCCGGCGGGAAATCCTCGTCGTTGATGCTGCCGTTGATGTTGCCCGCGCCGACGAAGCCCTTGGCGAAGAATCCGGAAAGATGATCCAGCCGGGCAAAGGCTTCCCCTGCGTGGCTGCCGAGATTCTTGTACGTCAACTGCGAATTGACCTGCCCGGGCACGAACGGATGGCCCAGCGTGTAACGGGTACGCCCGGAGCTGTAGAAGTAGCGCGCGCCGACTTCAATGATCCATGGCGACAGCACAAGCGGCGGCGGCGCCTTGAGCGCCTTCACCGGCATGCCAGGCGTCGCTACCGCGACCCCGTCGGGAGCTGCGTCCCAATGATAGTTCACGCCGACGCGCGCGATGCTGCCATGCGTCGCGAAATCATACTGCGACTGGAATCCACGCACCATGGTCGGCGTTCCGTAGTCCGATGTCAGCGAGTGGTTGCCGAGATCGTAGTAGAGGTATTCACCCTTGACCGTCCAGTGCGGGGCGAACCTGTACTCGACGCCCGCGCCGGCGGTCCAGCCAACCTGGAATGCGTGGCCTGACGCTCCGAAATCCCGGAAGGCGTCCGGTCTATGAAGATGGAAGTCGCCTTGCGCGCCCACGTCACCATAAGCGAGGCCGGCGGTGCCATAGAGCAGGAGGTCGGGCCTCGCCAGGAAGCCGGCCCGGGCACGCACCGTTCCAAATGCGTCGATGGTCTGGCTCGCGGTGACGAAGTTACCCGGAAAGCTGTTGCCCCCGTTGTTCGCGGCCACCACAGGACCTGAAATTGTCTGGCGACCGCCGATGTTGGCCCAGTCGAGATCGGCCTCGAAACCCCAGACCCAATTGTTGATCTGCCAGTTGACGCCAGCCTGGCCGCCGGCGAGGCCGCCGCTCATCGTGTGGCCAAGATCGTAGACGCCCATCGCACCGGGAAAGCCGAGTTCGCCAAATCTCATGCCGAACTCGTTGGCGCCGGTCGAGCCGAAGCCACCGCCGCCGTTCAGACCCGCGTAGAAGCCGGTCCAACTGCCGACCGTTTGAACCGGGGCCGGAGCCTTATAGGAGAGGTCCGCAGCCGATACCGGACCGGGACCGACCAATGCAACTGCCGAAGCGATCGGCATCGTCCAATGCAGGTTTCTCAAGACAGCCAGTTCGATGTAGCCAATTCGGAAGACCTTGGGCATTACGCTTCTCCATCATCTGCAGATTCGGTCAGCGCGATCAGTTCGCGCTCCCGGAGTCGATGCGCTGCGGCACCACTGTGTTTTCGATGAACCCGATCCCTTCGATTTCGACCCGCGTGCGATCCCCTGCCTTCAGAAAGGCCGGCGGCTTCATCGCCGCACCAACGCCACCAGGCGTCCCGGTGAAGATGAGATCGCCGGGCTCCAGCGTCATTGCGCGGCTGAGGTATTCGACCTGATCGAATACGTTGAAAACGAGGTGGCGGGTATTCGAGTGCTGGCGGATCTCGTCATTGACCAGGCATTTTACGTCCAGATGATGAGGATCTCCGATCTCCTCGGAAGTAACGATCCAGGGCCCAATCGGTGCGTGCGTGTCGAACGATTTGCTGACGCACCATTGGGAACTATGCTGCTGCCAATCGCGGACCGAGACGTCGTTTCCGGCGCAGAACCCGAATATGCAACCGCGCGCGTGGGCCGCGGCGACGTGCTTGGCGCGGCGGCCAATTACGGCAACCAGCTCGGCCTCATAGTCGAGCCGTGACGAAGCTATCGGAAGATCGATTGGGTCGTAAGGACCATTGATGCCGGTGGTCGCTTTCGCGAACCATAGCTGCTGCTCGGGTGTTTTGCTGCCGGTCTCCGGGATGTGGTCGGCGTAATTCAAGCCGATCGCCAGCACCTTGCCGGGGCGAGCTATGGGTGCGAGAATCTTGACGTCGGATAGGCGAATCCGGGGTGCCGCGCGGAGATGTCTGACCACAACATCTTTAAGAGCGCACCACCCCTCGATCAGAGGGGCCAGATCGCGTGCACCGCCGGCCACGTCAGTCAAATCGACGACCGCCTGCTCGGCCAACGCGCCGACACCAACACGGTTCTGGTGCTTGTATCTGAGGAGCTTCATTCGTGTCTCTCTCCTGGAGAAAGTCAAATTTTGCGATGAGCGGCCGCGCGTCAGGGCGGCGCGTCCACGCGCGCTTGCCAGGCATCTGGCGGATGGATGTTCGTTTCGGGCTATCGCCAAAGTGCCGTGTTACCTATGGGCGATCCCCTCCCTCACCCCGTTTCTGTCAGCGCATCGTGCGATCTTCACGGAAACCGGGTCGACCGGCCCGTCCCCGGGTCATCTGCCGCCTGAAGCGCCGCCTAATTAATTCCTTTATAGAGGAATTATGAGTTTCTTGCCATGAAGGAGAGAAGAGTGTCAAGGGCCATACGCCGTGCGCGCCGACGCAATTTGAATGAGTAAGAGGGCGACCAAACAGCCGAAGACGCAGCGCCGGCAGGGGCGCCCGCCCAAGGATGACTCGCAGGCATTGCGGGAGAAGATCATTGCGGCCACGCGAGAACTGCTCCGAACGAGTCCGCCCGACGCGATATCCCGCATCGATATCGCCCGGGCGGCGAAGGTCGATCCCGCGCTGGTCCGGTATTATTTTGGCAGCAAGGACGACGTTCTAAGCACGGTCGCGCTGACATTCATCGACGATTTCAAGAGGAGCCAGTACGAGATTCCTCCTAGCGGGGACATCCAGGATCTCATCGATCAGGTCATGACCGTGATGATGAGGATCATCGAGAGTGTTCCCTACATGCACGATCTCCTGGTGAGGGAAATCAGCCGACTCGGTGCTCCCGGTGGCGCCAAGATCAGAGATGCGTTTATCGACTCCCCGACCGCTCGAATTGAGCAAGCCATCCGCAGTACCGATAGCATTCGAATGACGCTAAGGGAGCTTCAGTTCTTTCGCATGATGGTGATCGCCATCTGCGCTTTCCCGATTCGCGAACGAGGGTTCGTTGAGCAAGTCTTCGGCCGCGAGCGCTTCGATGCTGAATTGACGAAAGAATACGGCAAGTTCGTCGCAAGGATATTCGCACAGGGCATGAAGCCGCGGTCGAAGTAGTGGGATTGACAGCGCTGCGTCGCGCAGCCTCTGCCTTGGCGCCGGCGAACGATTTCGAGCTTCACAACGCCCTCCTGACAAAGCAACCTGGATAACAGGCTACTAGTGCCGCTCTAGACAGAGCCGCGCATCGCTCTACCCCGCGCAGCGAACTCCACAAACCAATTCAGTGAAGCCGGGTCCGCATGGCGTCGGTGCTTGCGGCCCGCTCCAACGGTACACCCATGACCACCTTACGCACGGCACCTCCATCTTCTTGCCCGTCAACGTGTAAGGAATGGCGGGTGCCTGATGATCTCATCCGGGACATGCCGAGGACTGGCATCGGTACGCAGCTTGCCAGCGATTCGATCCTTCAAGCCTCCATCGGGTCTCAGTCCCGCTTTGAGAGCAACGAACGGCGGCATGTAGAATTCGCCGCCGGACATCTCACAACAGATGACCAATGCATCGGCGATTTCCGGGATCTGCTCTAACACGCGGTATATTTCAGCACTGCCGATACGAACGCCGAAACGGTTGAGCGTCGAATCTGACCTTCCGTAAACATACGCGCCTCCGCAAGGTGCATTAGTTGTCAAGAATCTCGGCCGTTTACAGCGAATGCAAAGTACGTTTCGGCAGATGTATTTGTCGAGGCAGTCGGGGCGGCCTGCGATTGGTCTCGAGCGGGTGTGCGGCTCGAGCTGAATACGAGGTCTCCATGAACATGGCCCGGCCACTTGACTTCGCCAGCGTACAGCAAGCCAAGGTGCGATGGGAAGAACGCGGAAAAATGGCCGCCGCACAGGTCAGCGGCGGCCTTGGCCAGTCTATGGAGGAATAGCAGACGTTCCGGCCTGCCAGTCTTGATCTTTGGATCTTCAAGATGCACCGCGGCATCGAGCTTCGTCCGCATGCCCGGCGGGGCATCGCCGGGGACAGTTGGCGACGTTGACCAGGTTCTACTTTACGAAGAAGGGCCGGTTATTCGGCGGAGTCTCCTGATCTGGAGCCCAGATGCGATAACGGAGAGTCGCGGCCAGGCTGAAGCCATTTGGAACGGAGGAGAGATTGACCGGCCCTCTGGAGGTCGCACCGGATGTCGCCGTATAGACTTGCTCCGTGGCCCATACCTGAACTTGCGCAGGGCCAAAATCGTAGCCTATTAGGGCGCCGATCGCGACGCGATCATAGCGGTTCGAGCTCTGGATCCGGTTAGAACGCGCTCGATTTGTCGCCTGTTATCTGCCCGACATAGATCCCACCGGACCGATGGTCCACCGATCGATTTGCTTTGTTGCCGTGATGTCGACGTGGAAGATGTTGCCGGTGGTGCAGTCGGTCACGGAACTTGCCGTATTCATCTCATTGTAGACATTTGCCGTGAAATTCCATCCGTTCTTCAGGTAGGAGAACGACAATTGCGGGATGAACGTCCAGTACGGATCACCGACGTTGCTCAATTTGGCGAGACCTGTTTGAGTGCCGTCCGGCAAATACGTGCCTAAACCAACCTTGGTAAAGAATCCGGTATCTCCCAACTTCCAGCTCAGTTCGATCGGCGCGATATAGGTGTTGTACATGCCGCTTGCCTGGGTGTTGACCGGACTTCCGACACTTTGCGTCTGATTGGCACGGCCAGCGCCGCATCATAGGTACCGCCGAGAAATGTCCAGCCTGGGACAAACAGAAAGCCATGGGTAATGGCGCCGACCTGAAGGCCCGTGTCGTTTCCAATGACCTTGGTCACCGGGCCCGCGATGTTCGATTGGAGCGTACTTACGCGATCGAAGCCGTAGATGCCCGGCGGTGGCGCCGCTGCGGCCGTTCCGATGAACAGCCCGGGCATTGCCACGGCTGAACTTGCCTCGTAAGAATGCGCAGGGGTCGTTGACAGCGCGGCTATTCCTGCAACAGCAACTGCGTAGCTCTGCTTCAGCATTGTATTTCTCCTCCCTAATGTCGCGGCCTTTGCCGCAACGCTCAAAAACCATTCAGAAGGCCGTGCTCGTTCGCCGCGCACGCTGCGCGACCCACAAGTACAACGATGACCTAGAGTGCCTCCGCGCTAGGACGACGTCCCAAAGCCACGGGATCGCTTAGCAGCTCCGATCCAACCGCTCACAGCGCAGGCAAAAGGCGTTGTTGTAGTCGTTGTCTGTCGACATTCCTGACCTTCTGCTGGTGCTCACCGCCGAGTCGCAGTTCGGCGGCTGCAAACAACCGATCGACGATCAAGACGTTGCCGTAGGCGCGGTAATTGACGAGTTCGGTCTTGCCGTCGGGGCCGATTACAAAAAGCGGCGGCATCTCGCCTTGAACGATACCTTTGGGGAATTCGACATAGACCTTGCGGCCATCGTCATATGCGGCGAGCGGACGCCAAGGAGGACTGTCGCCTTCGATGGCATAGCGGGAGATACGCTGCGCCGGATCCGGAAGAACGGGTTTCAGAGCAGCTGATCGCAACCGTTCGCGTACCGTTTCGGGATAGTACCAGGCAACGGATGGCATGTATGGCCGCTTGCGGGAGCGGAGCTCAACCAGGTAGGTGCGCCGGTCAGTATTGACGACAAGATTGGTCTCGATCGATGCGCGGGTTGGCTTGACCAGGATATGGACCCGTCGCGTGTCGCCACTCCCGCTCTCGGTACCGCCCACAACCCAGCGTACGATATCACCGGCCGCAATCGGTCCTGATCCCGTCAACTGCTCTCCGACCTCGAGCGCGATATCCGTGATTTGCCCGGGTGCGGCGTAAATCTGATAGAGAGCCCCAGGACTGTAGGCGTAGATTTGCGCTGCGTTGAAATACCCCCGCTTACGCGGTTCGACCCGGGCCGCGCTGTTTGCCGTCTCAACCCGGTTCACGGGTTCGGCGTCTTCCTTGCCTCCCGACTTGCCGCCGAGAGCCGGCTTCCAGAACGGCGGAACGTGGAGCGGCCGTGATCTGTCGTCCGGAGGCGCTGGAGGCGTCGGCAGCGACGGGACTTCCGTGTCATAGCTGATCTCCGGCGGTATGTAGGTCGCGCATCCACCGAGCGCCGACGAACAAAGTAAGAGCGAAGACAGAAGTGCTCGCCTCAAGGTCACGGATTCGGATCACGGCGAATTGAGCGCGATGTGCAGGATGCGACCCTTCGAACGAACGTCAGACGGCGTCTTGGTCACTGACTCAACTCCTTTGACCAGTTGATGGCGCGGACGTAAACGCCAAGAGGATTCTTGCGCAGGCGTTCGGCATCGCGCGGCGTCTCGATCACGATAGTAAGAATGGCAGTCCAACGCTCGGTCGAACTCAACGAGCCGTTGTCGTAGGTTCGCTCGGTCCACGCGACCCGGAAGCTCTCTGAAGACGCGCGAATGACGCTTGAGACGTCGACGGAGATCTGGAGCTTTCCCAACCTCGCAAAGAGATCGTTGTTGCGCGCATAGTCGTTGAGCGCCGCGGCGCCGCGATCGGTCGTAAAATCATAGGCGCGGAGCCAGTTCTGGCGCAGAACAATGCCGTCCGCGGGTAGGCCTCTGACATCTTCGATAAAGCGCGCTAGATGGTAGACGATCTGAGCGTCTGTTGGCTGATAGTCGATGTTCGCCGGCGCAACCCTTTGGGCCTGGCCGAGATGATCGACTTCGACCACCCAGGGCGTGATCGATCCCTGGGTCGATTGCCAAACAAGCCCACTAGCAAGACCGGCTGACAGCATGAGGCAGCCGAACGCCATCAGCCGCCAGTTCTTGGCCTGCACGCGGGCAGATCCAATGCGTTCGTCCCAAACCTGTGCCGCCTTTTGATAAGGCGTAATCGGCTCGGGCATGCGCCCGTAGTGTACTGATGGTCGTTTGCGCGTCATAGATCCTGATCTGAAGCAGGGGAAAACCCTTCCTTAGTTCTTCGCCAACCGCCCTAGCGCCGTCTCTGGTTGCAAATTCAGCTTTGAGCCGGCCGTCCACTTCAAGCGCGTAACCAGAGGCCGGCAATTCACGGGTGGCAGCAACCATTTCATTCCCATTGTGCAGTGAGGTGATTGGGAATGATGGGTAGCGTGAGTCGCCCAAACCGCGCCAGAGCCACCTGGCCAAGTTCGGTGATTGGCCATGCACCGGGCGAGGCGCTGAAAGTCGTCATGCGCGACGCGGACAAGGAAGACAAGATTGCTGCGTGCCTGGCTTTGCACAGGTCGGCGGAACACGTGGACAAGCACCCGTCCCGACGATTTGGAATCCCTGCTCTGTGTTAGCGGCCGGAACGTATCGAGGGTTGTAAGGATTCGTCCCGCGCGGAGGAGCGATCTTGATGCTGATGACCAAGGAGAGGCGGACGGCGATCCGCACGGTGCGGGGGTGGGCGATAGCCGTGCTGCAGGAGGCAGGCGCGATCCGCGAGTGTGAGTACCACGGCTGGATGCAGGACCGCGCAGATCCGCACGCCCGTGAGCGGGCGTTCGAAATCGCCCGCCAGGATCCGCCACCGGGCGGATCCGCTCAGATCAGCCCAGTTCCCCTCGCCTTCAACGCCCAGCACGATCTGGCCGATCTGCCATCGATAGCCGATCTGGCCACCTACGGTCATGCCGGCAGCATCATGACAGCCCTCAGGCGTGCGGCCTTGAGCAAGCCGCCGTTGATACCTACGTAGAGGCCGCTCCAGTCGTAAATTGCGGCCGCGACGCCGCTGCGGAGCTTCGGTATAGAGAGGTTGCGCACCCAGATCTGCACCAAATGCGGGCGCAACTGCGTTAAGCGCCGCCATGCTCACAGTCGTAAGCAAGAAGTTCTTCATTTCTATTCTCATGTCTTGAGTGTCCTCGAGCCTCGTGGGTCTTAACAACGTCGGCGGGAATTGCTCTAACTGCATCGCGACATTTGCGCCGAAAGAAATGCGTGAACCGAACGCTGCGTCAGGTTGCGGCGTTGAAGATCATCTCGAACAGCGTGGCAATGCTCCTTCGCGTGCGAGCGTGGATTGCGTAAGACTAAGCGAACAGCGGGCCGCTGATTTCCGCGGAGTAAGCGCACGGCAAGTCAGATGGTGACACCGCAAGTGAGAAGAGTGAAGCGGTTTGCAAAACTCTTGCTCTTGTCCCGTGCCGCCACTAAAGACCCCGTTACGACCATGCTCGTGTTGCACCTACTGGCCCGAGAGATCAGATGAAGTCTATTCGATTGAATCAATGTCTTGCAGATGCTGACCCGTTCGTCGCAGATGCCGCTGTGTCCCGCGGTGGACAGAGCACACGAATCACAACCTCCGCCCTCGGCGGATGAAGGATGCGGCCCGAAGGATTTTGCTTATTGGGTCAGCGAGCCGTTCTCCACCAGAGGCTTCCTACCACACTGCCAATGCCCAGACCGCCGATACGCTTGCCGACCGTTCCTGCGTCTGCCGCCAGATATTGGATGCTCCATGACCCTTGCGCGAGCGCTTGGGTGTGCGTGCGAGTAGCCTCTTGTCAGGAATGAGGTGGCCAATGACCGCGGTGAGTTCATCTTCTGCGCAGAAGTTATAAATCGATAAAGGACAGCGAGCATGTTTGTTTCATTCTTCCCTCGACCAAAGTTGTTCTTTGCGTCGTCAACCTTTGGACGGCGTTGGCGATGGCGTTTTGGTATGGATTTGCCAGCAATTTCTTTCAAGCCCCGGACAAGCCGGTCGGGCTTGCGACGTTCTGGTCGGCTCCGGCGCTGTGGTTCGATCTCTATTTTGCGATAGCTGTTGCGGTCTTCGCGGCCGCATGGATGTTGCTTGCCCCGCATCCCTGGGCGACGTGGTCCATTCTTGGTTCGGCGCTGATCTTGTTCACCTCTTACTTCCAGGTCCAGGTCTCAGTCGCGATCAACAGCTGGTATGGACCGTTCTACGACCTGATCCAGGCTGCGCTTTCGAAGTCGGCGCCGGTCACGGTCGAGCAGTTCTACAGCGAATTGTCGACCTTTGCCGGCATCGCGCTCGTGGCTGTGTAGTCGGCGTGATGACGCGATTTTTCGTCAGCCACTACATCTTCCGCTGGCGCACGGCGATGAACGATTTCTATGTCGCCAACTGGCCACGACTGCGCACGATCGAGGGCGCCTCCCAGCGCGTCCAGGAAGACACCATGCGCTTTGCCAGCACCATGGAAGGTCTAGGCGTCAATCTCTTCAGCGCGGTGCTGACGCTCCTGGCCTTCCTGCCGGTTCTGGTGAGGCTGTCCAGTAACGTCACGGCGCTGCCTCTGTTCGGCTCGATTCCCTATCCGCTGGTGTTCGCCGCAGTCATCTGGTCGATCCTGGGCACCGGCGTTCTCGCGCTTATCGGCATCCGCCTGCCCGGAATCGAATTTTTCAACCAGCGGGTCGAAGCGGCCTATCGCAAGGAGCTCGTGCTCGGCGAGGATGATGCGGCGCGCGCCAATGCGCCGAGATTAAGCGTGCTGTTTAGCGACATCCGCAGGAATTACTTCCGGCTCTATCTGAACTTCATGTACTTCAATATCGGCCGGATCGTCTATTTGCAGACTGACGTCATATTTTCCTACCTGCTGCTCGCGCCCACCGTCATCGCGGGCAAGATCACCCTCGGCGCGATGAACCAGATCCTGAACGCGTTCACGCAAGTGCGAACCTCGTTTCAGTATCTCGTCAACTCGTGGAGCGCGATCGTCGAACTGATCTCGATCTATCAGCGGCTGCGGAGCTTTGAGGCAAAGATCCACGGTGGGCCACCGCCGTCGATCGAGACACAAAAGGAGCCAGCCTCATGATTGACGTAGCTGCAGGAGTTGACGAAACTCGGCCTTCCATTGCGCGCCAAACGGTGCTGCGCTTTCGGCACCGCGGATTTCATGTTTAATATTACATACAGTGGCAAGGTCCCAGGAGGCCGTCAGTAATCCAAGGACTCGCCCACGCTGAAGCTGCGACGCAGATTCGCGCCACGGTACTTAACCGGCTATCTCGGCTCGGGTAAAACCAGATGGTTCAACGGCATGCTCACCGGCCAAGCGCTTTCCTGTAATCGTCAAATTCGGCGAGGTCGGTCCTGCCCGTGGGCGACATCGTTCGAGTTGTCCGAAACCTGAGTTTGAGCGCATTCGTTTGGTCGGGAGGCTCGCGCGATATACGGCCAGTATGTTCCATGTTGTTGGCGAGCGGCCGGATGGTCAAGCTACCCAACTAATACAGCCGGACAAAGAAGGGACCCCTTCAGAGGAAGCGGACGGATCATAAACGACCTCGTTCGGAATTCGTCATGAAGGGACAGTTCTCCCTTGCGCAACCGCTTGACTTCTTGGAGCCTCTCGCGATCTTCGCTCGCCGTGGCCTTTTCGCGAAGCAAGGCTTTGAAAAAGTGCCTCTTTTGTGGTGCTTGCTGTTGACGCCGGCGCAAAGGGTCCGAACGCGAGTGCAGATCAGGCCAGCGACGACTATGGCACTTGTGCTGACCACGATCACCTTCAGCTCCGCGGCCGGAACCGCTAGCTCAGCATCGTAGATCCACAACATCGGCCCTGCCACGCATCGCCGCGCAAAGCACAACAAGTGCGGCCGGCGCGTACCGCATCCGGTGCAGCCGCAGCGTAGAGCATAGAAAGCCAGATCACTATGCCAGGGGAAGACCTTAGAGGACGTTCCGTGGCACGCACAGGCGAGCTACTGGAAGCAGACCGCGGACTGCCGCACGGCCACACTCGCGGCTCGGATGGAAGACGCCCTCGGAGTTCGCCTTCACCTGCCATCGGCGCCAGGATCTGGCGCTGCGCTCTGGAGGGCTCCGCGCCAGCTCCCGTCGGTACTACCGCCCAAGCGCGCAAGTCCCAACAGCCGGGACGAACTCAGGCAAAGCAATCGCCGTCAATGACAATCCGCTCCTACTCACGTCAGCGCGGTATCGGCCGATGCTTGGCTGCAATTGCCTCAGCAAGATCTCCGCGAACGGATTGCTCTGCTGAAGAGTCCGACCGGATACGGAGGCCATCTGTCCTCGGACCGGTACCAAGTGCCAAATAAGAGCGTATAAGCTATGGCAGGTGGCGAACTCAATCATTCTGACTAGCATAAGACGCTCCTCGGTCGCGCATCCCCGAGCAACGTGGTCGGTGCGGAGACGAGGCGAAGGACATCAAGCATGTCCTCAGCCTTATAGGCCGCAGCCGTGTGGAGCGGCTCGTCTTTGGGAAGTGCCTCAAAGCTGGCACCTTTATCGGCGGCGAAATCTGGCCTCACGCTCGGCGTCCGGGAGCCGCAGCAAGCGAAGCGTCTCCGAATTCCGCTCAATACGCCTTTCGCAACTTCGGCGTGAGTGGCGGCGAGCAACCGTGCTGTATCTCTCAAATAATCTTGAACCCGTGGCGTTGGTAAAAGGGAATGTTTTCAGGATTCGAACTTTCGAGGTAGGCAGCGATGCCCTGCTCATCACATCGTTGAAGAGCGTACTTCATCAGCAATGTGCCAAGCCCTTGTCCGACCCAGTTCGGATCGACAGCGATGAGGGGCAAATACCAATGTGGCTCGGAGGGATGATGTTCGGCCATTCCCTGGCGTAGGTGTGCCATATGTTCGCTGATTTCCGGGCGCAGGGACAGCGCCATGATGGCGTCCAGCGCATCCTCATCCTGCTGCACTCCGGGAGGCAGCCACAGGGCCGCGGCGCGACTCTCTCCCGTGACGTATGCCGTGCCATGCTCGAATGCTCGTCCGCCACAGGCCTTGATGAACTGAGTCATGCTGCCAAGATATTGCCCCGGGGTCCGGCCAACTCCAACGCATCAAAGGATCGGCGGCAAAGCCGAGGACAATTGTCCAGACGGTTCTTGCCCGAATGCTTGCGTTCGCCGAGATGACGCCCGGCTCCGTTGTCATGATGCCGCTTTTCGAACGCGGAGTTGCAGGTTGGGTACCTTTGGACGTGAGCGGAATGGATGTACCCCCGAACATTCATCTGGCCTTTAGTGTCGTTCTCCGGCTCTCATCCCGCCTCGGAAGGCCGCCTTCGACGGCCGCTTCGCACGAAGGTTCCTCGCTGGGAGGCCCCTGACCCTTGGAGCTGGATCTGGCTAGTACTTGTGCTTTCGGCATGAGAGCGTCATCTGGATCCCGCCCTTTCCGAAGGAAGGGTTCGTTTTATTGGCGTCGATTGTTTCGCCAAATTTGCGAGTTGCATTCGCTCGGCCAGTCTAAGCGCCGCAGGACAATTTGGAACCTGCCAACCCAGGTAGGTGCTTGGCATTCCTTCTAAACAATGTCTCTGCCCTAAGGATTACCCGCACTCCAGCATCAATATTGACGCTAACCGACCTCGCGTTGCGGCTGCTCGGCAGCAATGACACGCGGCGCCGCCGCGTCCACTGCGTCGCGTTACGCGCCGTCTCGGGCACGCACGAAGAGCAAGACGGAGAATGGCGTCGACTACGTCAATAAGAACGCGATCGCGGGGCATTCCTTCGCGAATTGGGTGGCATTCGAGGCGCATCGCGCCGAGTGGGAGCGAGAGGTGGCGAACTTGCGTATCCACGGCACGACCGGCGAGACGCCGATCGGTCGCTTTGCACGTGACGAGGCACACCGGTTGAAGCCGCTTGGCGGGCAACGGCAGCGCGGGCACGCGGCCGCGTCCCGCGCGTTCAGGTGGGCGCACGCTGGCCTTCCCCCGGCGCGCGCCCAGTGCAGCATTGCCGCGCGTCGCCGGCGCCGCTGCCTCGCCACACGGGGCATGCGATGCAAGCTCATGAGAATCCGATGCGGATTGTCATTACGACACAAGGGACCGCCTGCGTCTTCGCCATGCGCTTCTGCTTTACGAGAAGCTCCAGCGCGCGATAGCGCCGGCCGCCGGCCGGCACCTCGAAGATGCCGGTCTCATTGCCTTCGGCGTCCACAACCGCCCGCACGTTGAGGCTTTGCAGGAGCGTACGCTGGGCGATGCTTTCGGCGAGCTGCTCGATGGAAATGCCCGCCTTCACACGCCGGACGTTGGACTGGCTGAGGGCCAGCTTGTTGAACGGAATATCACGCGAGGGCGACAACGTGATCGTTTGGACAGCCTTCGTCATATCGATTCTCCACGACGGGCAGCCGAGAGTCTCTCTCTCGGCCTCCAACCCGTCGCGAAAACCGCCGCTCACCTCTCACTCTCTTATTCGTGGCAACGGGGAGAAACTCACGCCGCCTCCTGCTCCACTCTCTCGGTCGTCATGTCGAAGGTTACTTCCGGCAGGAAGCCAAGGAGATAATCCGCGACCTTGCTGGCCTGCGAAGCAGCTCGCACGATCGCGCGATTATCCTCTCGCAGCACCACCAGCCAGGAGACGATATAGTCGGCGTGCCGCACTGTCGGCACGATACCGAGCGAGGCGCAACTGAACGCAGACGATATCTCCGCGATGAGCTCCTCGAAGGCATACTTCTTGGTCCCGTAGCCGCCTGAAAGGTCACGGTTGAGACGCGCCAGATGGCCGCTGGCATGTGCTAGCTCGTGGAGGGCCGTACGATGCCAGTTGATCGGTTCAAAATAGGCTTGCGGTGGCGGCACCTGCACATAATCTTCCGTCGGCAGGTAGAAGGCGCGGTTGCCGCCGATGCGGAAGTCGATGCCGGTCGCCTTGATCAGATATTCGACCTGCGGCTCGATCAGGCCTGGCGGCGGAGGCGGCGCCGTTGTTGCGATCTCTGGAGGCAAGTCGTCGCATTGATCGCTGTTGAAGACCGTGAAGCGCTTGAGGAACGGAATGGCCTGCGCTTCCTCACCGTTCTCGCTCGCGCGGCCGTAGCGGCTGGCGCAGCGCGGCTCACGGATGCGTCATTCGCATGACGATCTTCTGGCGGCACGAAGGGCGCGATGCGTGTCCAAAATCCGACGCCGACGCAAAGCATGTCAGGTTACATACAGGGGACCCTACTGGGCGTGTGGATGTTTTTCAAAGCTTTGTCATGTGCTTAGTGCGCGCGGACAGCCTGGCACGGTGATTGCTAACTAAGGTGAACCGACAAGGTCGCGCAACAAGTAACTTTGGAGAGAATAACACATGATGCTAGGCACGGCGTCCCTGGCTCCTTCGCTCAAAGTCGAGAACTGGCTGCGTGGCAAGCTAAGGAAATTGTACATCGTCGAATTTCGGGCAAGTTGGTGCGACCCATGTGAGGAGGCGATGCCCCATCTGATAGAGCTGCAAGCAAAATACAAAGACGAAGGGCTTGAGATCGTCGGAGTCGCAGCTAATGAAAAAGCACCAACGGCGGATGAGGCTCGCGCCAAGTTGGACGCATGGTTGACTGAAAAGTTCTCAAATCTGAACTATCGAATCGGGTTCGACAGTACCGGCGCAATGGACAAGCTTTGGATGAATGCCAGCTCTTCTCTTGGGATTCCGAGATCGTTCGTCGTCGACCGCGACGGCCACATTGCCTTTATCGGTGATCCGATGGACATTGACGACGTCTTGCCGAAAATTTGTTCGGGCCAATCCGCCATTGGCAGCCCAAGCCCGCATCGGGGATTTTCGAGGAGGACGATGATGAGACGGCTGGTCAACGCCGCACTCGGCTGCGGCTTGTGTCTGCTTCCTGTTGTTCCGGCAACGGCCCAATCGACGCCCAACCCGGCGATGAATTCTCCGGATCAGCTTGCCTGGCAATTCTTCATTCAGGTGAACACCCTCGCCGGCGGCAACAATGCCCTGTTCGAGACCTGGGCCAGCGACACCGACACTTTCAATC
>NZ_JBSSEQ010000004.1:0-685784 GCF_054061875.1 Bradyrhizobium sp. S3.7.6
GCGGGGCCGGGTTGGCGATGCCGGAAAGATTCACCCTGGCAGACCGCCGCCGCCGCGCCATGCTCGAGACGTTCGCCGAAACGAGCCGCGAATTCAGGCACGGTCCCGCTATGCCGCCGCGCCATGGCGCTTCACCGGGCGACACTCGGCCGGGCTGCGACAGTCGTCCGTACGATGGGTGCGCTCCGAGTCGTCACGAGCGGGTCGAGACATCGGCGCGTGTCGAGCCCGCAGCGCCTCGATCGCGGCATCCTGCCGGGCGAGCTTGCGCGAGAGGGCATCGATCTCCGGCTGGCGCTCTGCGGTGATCGCCGCAAGGTTCGAATGGTAGCGTTCGAGGAAAGCCCTCGGGTCAGGCGGCTTCTCGTGACGGAATCCGAACCGCTTGCGGCCAAGCTGCGGGATCAGCGTCGTCATGCGGCGGATGATCTGCCGGTCGATCATGTCGAGCTGGCGTTGCGTCTGGCGCTGAGCCTCCTCCATGCGCGAAAGCTGGTCGAGGCGTTCGGAGGAGGCCTTCATGGCGATCTTCTCCCTTGCCAGGCGACGAAGCTCGACGGTCCGGAATAGACCTGGTGGTGGGTGTCATCGACCACGAAGCCGAAGCGGCCCATTCGATACTCGTCGGACGGGACCAGAAAGCGCCGCTCCTCGGTGCCTGCACCGCGTCTGCCACCGGGCGTGGCGACAACTTCGACAAAGCCGGGCTGCTGGTCCGAGGCGGTCGCCGCCACGACGATCCAGTCGCCAGCATGCTCCTGCTCGAAGGCGCGCCGATCCTTCTCCCGGGATTCGCCAGGCTGGAGCATAGTCCCAAAGATCGCCTCCCACGCATCGGGCCAACTATCCCTAATCGTGCGCTCCGCACAGCGCCGCTCGTAACTCGTGAACAGATTCGGGAAGGTGATCGCCACGATCGACCAGCCCTCGTCCTCCTCGTACCAGCCACCCCGCGCGCGCAGCATCGAATGGACGCTGCGGTTGCGTTCGGCGGAAAGATGAAAGCCGCCGTGTCCTGCCGTCGAATGGCAGACGACGCCTTCCGCATAGACCGTCGCGCCCTGCGATGGGCCCCAAGGCGTGTTCGCTGTGGAGGCGATGTCGCGGCGGCCGAGCGCACGCTTCTCGCGCTGGTGCTCGGCGTTCTCCGCCACCTTCGCGCGGAAGGCGGCCTCGTCGGCGAGGTCGCCCGAACGGCCGTGGAAGTCGGAGAGCTTCCATTCGGAGATCGGCCGGCCGACGCACCAGCCGGTCGCGAGATAATGGCGACCGTCGCGCGCCGGCAGCATGGCGAAGGTGGTGTCGGCAACACGCGCGGCGAGGAAGCCGTCGCTGCTGCGACCAAACTCGACCTCGGGAAATCCGGCGGCCGAGTCATCGGTCATAGTGGTAGGGAGTGTGGGCGCGGTCATGCGGCTGTCCTCCCCTCCGCGACGTCGGCCGCGACCGCATCGGCCGTCACCTCGTCGAGAACGGCATTTGGATAGCCGTGGCTCTGCAGCCAGGTTTCGGCATCGGCGCGGCTGCCGGCGAGATAGACCAGCTCGGCATCCTCGCCGGGCCGGTCGAGCACGCGGACCGTACCGAGCTTCGGGCGTTCGGTCACGACGAACGCCAGGTCGCTATCGACCGGGAAGGTCCGGTGAACGCGAAGCACCACGACACCGCCACCGCCATAGTCGCCGGAATGCAGCGTGAAGCTTGCGCCGATGACCGTGTTGCCGATGCGGCGTTCGGGCTGTTTGCGGATCAAGCGACCGCCGCTATTGCGGTGTTCCCAGGCCGCGAGCTTCTTGCGGTGCCGCTCCGGCGGCCGCGGCGTGCCGTCGGAAAACCGGACGAGCGAGCCGAGCGGGGCGAGGTCGTAAATCAACTGTGCGGACATGACGTCCTCCTGTTCATGGGGGCGAAACGGAGCCGCCGCCGGATCAACCGGCAGCGGCGTGTTGTTCGGATTGGCGATGCCGGGCGGACTATTCCGCCGCCTCGCGGAACGCCTCGTCGTCCAAGGCTTCGCCATCGTCGGTATCGCCGGCCTCCGGGTCCTCCACCTGGTCGTCGGCCGCGTCGTCTTCGGCGACGGCGTTCTTCGCCAGCCACGACAACAAGGCGACCTTGTCGGGAGCGAACAACGCGGCTGGATGCACGAAGCGACCCTCCCTGAAGTGCTCAACCAGGGCGATGCGGGTGTCCTTCACCTTCTGGCGCGGAAGAACCGGCGTGTCCTTGCACGAGCCTTCGAGCGCGGCGCGCGACAGGCACGACAGGTAATCGTCCGTGCCCATGTTCGGCAGGAAGTTGTCCGCGCCGACCACATCGCCGGCGATGCGCGCTACGATGCCGCTAGCGTTGCGGTTCTCCCGGCACGACAGGACTTCCGTGAGGGTTGAGCGCGCCGCGACGCGGAGCGTGTCGATATCGATGACGAGCTTGCCATCCTGATCGAATAGCGACGCAGCATGGCGTGCTAAACGCCGGTTGCCGTAGTAGGTCCCGCCGCTGCCCGAATCGACCGAGACGTTCAGGCCGGCGAAGGCGAGGATCAACAAGGCCATCAGCGTGTCATCCTCGATCGGCGCGCGGGCCAGCGCCTCGTGCAGCGCGTCCGTTCGGAAGTCGCCGATCATCTCGAGGCCCTTGCGCGTCACGTCAGGACGCGGCATCGAAACTATTGCGGACTCATCCGCAGCGTCGCTGTCGGCCGCCGCAGCCTTGCCCGTCGCCTTCTTCGCCGCGGGCATGCGGTAATGCACGCTCTGCACCCGGCCGTCACGATCCAGATACATCGCGGTGCAATCGCTCTTCGAGGGCTTGCCGTAGACGCGCTCTGCCTTCGGCGGCAGCTTGACATCGCCCCAGTTCGTCGTCTCAGCGATGATGCCGCGCTTCGGCAGGTTGTTCGTCATCCATTCCTGCTGCGCGCCAAGGAAGGCCTCGACATCCGTGGTATAGCGGCTGTCCTCATCTGCTGGCGCGAACAGATCCTCTGCCCACTGGATTCCATAAGCCTGGGCGAGGTCGTCGCCGAAGCTGGCATCACGTGCGTACATCCGGGCCTTGGTCAGAGCCTGCGCCACGCTAAACCACGACACCTGCGGATCGGCCTTGGAGGGCTTGTGCTTCTTCCAGACCTCCTTCTGCTCATCCAGCGAGGCGGAGGCGATGGTGCGGAGCTGCCGCTCGTCGGGCATGTCGCCCTTGGCCATGTGATCGAGCATGGCGGGCAGCACGTTCGCCAAGAGGCGGAGCTTTCTGATATGCCGCACCGGCAGCGCCAAGGCGACGCCGATCGCTTCTTCGGTCCAGCCGAGACCGACGAGGCGTTCGATCGCGCGCCACTGGTCGACGGGATTGAGCGCTTCGCGGGCGATGTTCTCGATCATCGAGCGCATGGCGCCGTTGTCGTTCGCCGCCTCGTCGACGAGGACGTCGATCTCCTTGAGGCCGGCGGCGATCGCCTGCTTCACGCGGCGATGACCGGCGTTGATGACATAGCCGTTACCGCCGCCAGTCTCAGGCGTGATGACGGGCGGCTGGACGATGCCGACGGCCTTGATCGTCGCCAGCAGCAGGGCGTCGGCCTGCGGTGTCGACTTCGACTGGCGCATGCGGTCCGGATTCTCCTTCAGCGCACGCGGATCGACCTTGATGAGTTGCATCGGATTTCTCCTGTTCGGGGTTCGCGGACCGCGGCTCGCGCGTCCTTTTCCGTCTTCTTTCCGAAGACATCCCCCGGCCCGCGGAGCGGTCGGGCCGGCACAACAGCGGCCGAGCATCCTTGTCCGGCCGGACAAGCAGGGCTCTTAAGCCCTGCGAAGGACGACGGGCCGGGATCGCGCAGGCCGCGGTTGAGCGTCAGCGTTGCCGGCTTGGCCGATCTGCGAGCGGCTTTCCTTCTTCATCACGCTGCGATGGCGTTCTCGCCGCTCCCCTCCACATCGCTCGCAAGGGCCTTCTCCACCTCCGCCAACTGCCGGCGCTTCTCGGTAAGCTCGGCGGCGAAGGCGAAGTCGCCGTCCTCGCGCGCCTGATACGAGGCGAGCCTACGGCGTGTATCCGCGAGACGCTGGCGATAGCGCTCGATCTCGCCCTCGAAATTTTCCAACCCATGCTCCAGTCGCGAGATCGCGCCGAGCGGCGTGACCGTGACGGGCAGCTCGATCTCGGCTCCCGCGCCGGTGCGTAGCAGCACGGTGGTGTAGCGGTAACCGTCGCGGCCGAAGCGTTCGCCGGAATATTCGAGGTCAAAGCCGCCTATCGTCGCGACCACAATCTCGCCCTCCTGCTGAAGCTGCACGAGGGTCAGGATCTCCTTCATCAGCGCGCGACCGGCCTCCTTGCGCTCCACATAGCGCTTGCCGGCCACGCTCGCGGCGAAGGCGTCAGCGGCCGTCGCAACGCGGCGTTCAATATCCTTGCCGACATCTGCGATCCGCCGCGTGCAGAACTCGATGTCGCGCTCCGCGTCGCGGATCTGCCGGCGGACGGCGTGTCGATCGTCGATATGCGCCGCGCGGAGACGTTCCAGCCGCGCGATGTCGGCTTCCAGTCCCGCCTTCTCCATCAGCCGCTGGTCGCGGCTGGCGATCGCCTTGGCCATCGCGAACTGATTGGCCTGGCCTTCGCCGAGGTCCTCAAGCCGGCGGATCGACGTGTCCCCGGAGAGCGCCGCGGCGATGAAACGGGCCTTGCGTTCGTTATTCTGCCACATGCTCGCGTCGAGCGATCTCTCCGTGGCATAGGCAAAGATGTCGATGACATCGTGCTGGTTGCCCTGACGCTCGATCCGGCCCTCGCGCTGCGCGATCTGCGACGGCAGCCACGGCACGTCGAGGTGATGGAGCGCCGTCAGCCTGAGCTGCGCGTTCACGCCGGTGCCCATCGTGTCGGAGGAGCCGATCAGGAAGCGGACCTTGCCGGCGCGCACGTCGCCGAACAAGCGCTGCTTGGCCTCGGACTTCCTAAAGTCCTGCATGAAGGCGATCTCGGATCTGGGCACGCCCATGCGGACGAGCTCGTCTCTGATCCAGCTATAGGCCGAGAAGCCGCGCGTCTTCTCGACGCTGATCGTTACGAGGTCGGAGAAAATCATCTGCGCGGCGCCCGGCAGCTCGTACGGCTTGCCGTCAGCGCGCACGTAACTGTTGTCTGACGTCTCCTTCCAGATGCGGAAGGCGTTGCCGACGAGGAGATTCAGCTTGTTGTCCGGCTCGTTATCGCAGTCCGGGTCGACCAGACGCAGGTCAATCGCCGCATGCCGTCCGTCCGTGATGACAGAGAGCAAAATGTCGTCACCCGGCTCCGGCGGCCGGTCGCGCGTCTCGATCGCCTTGATCCGCGCGTCGAGCAGGGCCTGGTAGCGCTTGAGCGCCGGTGTCGGTTTTGCCGTCAGAATCTGCCGCTTGTCGGTCGAGATCGCCGGAACCTTCACATATTGCCGCAGGTCATCCGGTAGCACCACGTCGGCGAAGGACCGGAACATGGCGATCAGCTCGGGGACGTTGACGAAGGTCGCGAAGCGCGTGACCGGCTTGTACTTGCCGGACGGCTGAAGCTCGAGCTGGGTCGAGACATCGCCGAAGGTCGAGGCCCAGGCGTCGAACTCGTGCAGCCCGCGATCCAGAAGCGCCGCGTAGCCGAGATAGCGCTGCAGCGAGAACATCTCGCCGAGCGTGTTGGTGATCGGGGTGCCGGAGGCGAGCACCAGCGCGCGGCCCGGGTTCTTTGTCTCGATGAAGCGGGACTTTACATAGAGATCCCAGGCGCGCTGCGAGCCGTTGGGGTCGACGCCCTTCAGCGTCGACATGTTGGTGGCGAAGGACAGCTTGCGGAACTCCTGCGCCTCATCGACGATGATCTGGTCGACGCCGATCTCCGAGAGGGTGAGGAGGTCGTCCGTGCGCGTAGCGAGTGCTTCGAGCCGTTCCTTCAGGCCCTCCTTCAGCCGCTCAAGCCGCTTACGCGAGACGCGGTCGTCGCTGTCGACCTTGGTCAGCAGTTGCTCGTAGAGCTCGAGCTCGTCCTGGATCATCTGCTGCTCGAATGCGGACGGCACGCCAATGAAGCGGAAGGTGGAATGGGTGATGATGATCGCATCCCACGTCGCGGTCGCGGCGCGCGACAGGAAGCGATGCCGCTTGTCCTTGGTAAAGTTGGTCTCGTCGGCGACGAGGATGCGCGCGACCGGATAGAGCGCCAGGAACTCGCGCGCCGCCTGCGCCAGGCAATGGCCGGGAACGACGAGCATCGCCTTGGCGATCAAGCCGAGCCGGCGCTGCTCCATGATGGAAGCCGCCATGGTCATCGTCTTGCCGGCGCCGACGGCATGGGCGAGATAGGTCGCGCCCGAGGCGATGATGCGCCAGATGCCGCGCTTCTGATGTCCGTAGAGAACGAATGCGCCCGAGGCGCCCGGCAGCTTCAGATGCGAGCCGTCGAAAGCGCGCGGCACGATGTTGTTGAAGCGGTCATTATAGACCCGCGCCAGGCGATCGGTCCGATCCGGATCGGACCAGATCCAGTTCTGGAAGGCAGTCTTGATCTTGTGCAACTTCTCCTTTGCCGCCTCGGTGTCGACCACGTTGAGGACACGACGCTCGCTATCGCCGTCCTTGATGGTGTCGAAGATCTGCGGCACCGAGGAATTGAGCGCATCGGACAGAAGCTGGCCGGCGTGCCGCCGCTCGGTGCCCCATTCGGATGTGCCGGCGGCCATCCAGCCGAGCTGGCGGGCTTCCACGGTCCACGACGCCAGTTCCGGCATGTGGTGGATCTTGATCTCCACGCCCATCGTCTCGTGGACGAAAGCGATGATATCGGCAGCCGGAATCCACGGCGCGCCGAGCCGCGCGGTGATGTCTGAGGGCCGGAGGTCGGCGGGTTGCACCTCGCGCAGGGCCGCCACATTGCGCTCATATTCGGGGTCGAGCGCGGCCGCGGCTTCCGCCGCCGCGAGCTTCGATCGAACGGCGCCTGAAAGATAGGCGTCGGCGGTCTGCCACGACCCATCGGCCGGATCGCGGAAGATGGTGCCGCCGAGTTCGGCGATCACGTCGTCCGCATCGCGATGCACGAGCTCGGCGATGTGATCGGGATCGACATGGCCGCGCTCGTTGAGCACGACGGCCAGAGCGTCGGCGGCGCTGGTGATGACCGGCGGCGCCGGCGGGGCGATCACCCGCTCGGTGAAGATCGGGCCTGGCCTTGCCGTATCGGATTCGAGGTCGTAGTCTTCGATCGAAGCCACCAGCCAGCAGTCCGGATCGTCCAGGAATGGCTGGAGGTTCGGCCTGCGGTGCGTTTCACGGACCTCACCGGTCTCGTCGTCCTCGGCCGTCGACACCATGGTCGTGTTGATCGGCCCGAAGGCGCACGAAGTTCGACCAGGCGATGCGTAAGCGGACCTGCGCATCCTTCCACGGGCGATCAAGCTCCTGGCATTTCAGCACGTCGCGCACCGCATCGCGGATCGGGATCAGCTTCTGGATGATCCGGGCATGCTTTTCCGGAATGCCGTCGGCGCTGCGGCCCTTGCGCACCGCCACAGAGATCGGCTTCCCGTCGAGGATCTGCATCAGGCAATGCCGGTGATCGAGGAAATAGCTGCCCTCGCGCGCCGTGAGGCTCGCCGCGCTCTCCGACTTCGCTGGCACGGCCTCGTGCTCGCTGTCATAGTCGATCGCCTCCGGTTCGCCATCATAGATTGCGACCGGAAGGAGGGTGATCGCGTCGGCGAGCGCAGCCGCGAGCTCCTCGTCGGCCTTGGGTAGACAGGTGTAGGTCTCGCCGAACGGGCCGGAGGTCAGCGCGTGCGCGCCGAGCACACGACGGGGATGGCGTGCAAAAAAGCGGTTGACGCGGATGGCGCCCTCGTCGTCGGTCGCCGGGTGCACCTCCTCCAGGTCGAGCCATGATATGTCGCCTTCGGGCTCGCCGTACTTGCGCCGCCGGAAGAATAGGATGTCGACCACGACGTTGGTGCCGGCATCGGCGCGGAAGCTGCCTTCCGGCAGACGGATGGCACTGAGGAGATCGGCATGCTTTGCGATCAGCGCGCGCGCCGAGCCATCCGCCTTGTCCATGGTGCCGTGCGAGGTGACGAAGGCGGCGAGGCCACCCGGCTTCAACAGCTTGATCGCCTTAACGATGAAGTAATCGTGGAGACGCAGACCGAGCGAGCGCAGCGCGCGGTCCGAGCGCACCGTGCGATCGGAGAAGGGCGGATTGCCGATCGCGAGGTCAAACCGCGCCGGCAGATCGATGCGCGCGAAATCGCCGGTAACGATCCGCGCCTGCGGCTGCAACAGCCGCGCGATGCGCGCCGTGACGGGATCGAGCTCGACGCCGGTGACGTGCGAGACATGGCGTAGCGCTTCGGGCATCAGCGCCGGAAACAGGCCCGTGCCGATGCCGGGCTCGAGCACGCGTCCGCCGCGCCAGCCGAACCGCAGCAATGCCGCCCAGATCGCCCGCACGATGAACTCCGGCGTGAAATGGGCGTATTGCGTGCAGCGCGCGAGCGAGGCGTAGTCAGCATCGTCGATCGCATCCTGCAGATCGGCGCCGATCGCGTCCCCGCCCTTCGCGAACTCGGTTTCGCCCGGTCGGCGGGAGACCGCCGGCCCTGCGGGGACCGACGGCGACGGCGGCGGATCGTCATCATGATCGTCGTCGCCGCCGGGATCGGGGCCGAACGCGGTAACGCCAAGGCCGAGACTGGATGAAAGGTCGGTATTGCCGAAGAGGTCGAGGGTGAAAGGATCGTCATGCGCCATGGGAAATGTCCTCCAGTTGGGCGCGCGCCGCCGTCCGCCGGCGCGGGCTGCGACGGACGGCACGGCGTTGCGGGATTGACGGAGAGCCGGCGCCAGGGCCGGGTGCGGAAATGCGACGCCCCGAGCGAGGCCGGGCTGCCGCGGGGCGGGGAGGGGAGGTCGGGCTAGGCCGCGGCCGTCTCCGGCAGATGGCGGAACTGCACCGGCAGCTTGGCCGCGATCTCTGCCTCGGTGAGGTCGTCGAGGAGCTTCAGGACCGTGCCGCTCTGGCCGGCATAGACGAGTACAGTGCGGCGGCCGCGCATGGCCTGCGGCCAGCGCTCGCCAGCATAGCCGCGATAATCGTCATGCGTGCTCGACCAGATGTGGTCAAGCCGCTCGTCGCGCGTCATCGCGTGCACGGGCCGTGACTCGTGCTCGATGATCGCCGCCTTCATCCGCTCCGGCGACAGCCGATCTGAAAGATCGCAATAGCCATGGAACCAGCGCCGCTTTCCGTCGATGGCAAGCGTGAAGAAGATGCTGGTGACGCTGCCCGTCATGAATTCGCGCATCGCGAACATGTCGGTGCGCATGAACAGCGGGGGCAGGATCTCGAACATGTAGTCGTGCTCCCGCTCGTTGATCTCAAACCACTCGCCGGCGAAGAGATGCTGGCCTTCAGCTTCGGCCATCGCGGGGTCACCACGATGGCGGTTGAACAAGCGGTGCATCTCATGGCGCGTCGCAACGCCTTCGAAGACTTTGCGGATGCTGGGGGAGGTGTGCATGGGCGGCTCCTCTTGGCCTGGCCGGACTGACAGCGCGAGCGATCCGCCTGATCCCTTCGTCACTTCAGTCCTTCATCACACCTCCCCCGCCGGCCGCATCGAAGGTCCGGCGGGTCAAGGGCCGCGGAACGCGGGCGAAGCTTCACCCTTGACGCGCCGGCCGGGCATGCGGCAGCGCTGCATTCCCATTTCATCTTCCCTCCTTCATTGTTCGATCCCCTCTTCCTTCGCTCAACGCCAGGGCGTCAGAGACCCCACTCATTTGAAGGCCTTGGCCCGGCCCCCACGCAGCCGGCGCGTCACCCTGGCGAGCCGCATCAGTTAGACGTCAGGCGCTCAAATCCTCATTCCAGTCGCCGGCGCGCGGCCGCAAACGGGCATACCGGGCACTTGCATCTGCGGCGATGGCACGAATTCGGTCGGCGTAGACCTCGCCTTGCCGATTGTTGTCGGTTGCTGCCACGAGCCAAGCGTAGGGCCGCTTGGCGAGGCCGCGGATGGCGTCATCGGTCGCGGGCGACCAACCGCCGCCGGTGCTGACATAAAGGGTGTCAGGCCGCAGGACCTCGATTGCGGCGAGGCTCATCGCATCTATGGCGGCCTCGGTGATACAGATCCGCTCGGCCCCCTCCGACCCGAAGCGAAAGAGCTCCTTGCTGCCGTCCGTGGCGAAGCCCCGCCACGACGGTCCACGCTCCTCCCAACCTGTGAGCGCTCCAGCAGAATTGCTGTGCGCCGCCCACATGCTGCCTAGGGGCCCTCTCTCAACAGGTCGCTAGCGACCGTCTGCTTCACGATGTCCGCCGGCAGTCCGCGCTCGCCGGTAAGATAGCGCCAAGCTGGCGAGCCGGGCCGCAGCGTGACGCGATATCCCCACCGCTCTACAATCGACGCAAGGGCCTTGGCCCTTGCCGGGCGCTGCCACGCTGGTGCCGCAGGAACGAAGCCAACCACATCCGCAACACGGCCGCACGCCTCGACAAAACCACCAGCACCGAGGTGTTCGGCTAGCGAAAACACGTCCCCTTTCGCCGGCGACAATGGATCGAACCAGCCGCGGCCCTGGTGGATGACGATGATGATGTTGGTGTCGCGGCGATACTTGATCGCCCGCCGGGTGCTTTCCTTGACGTCGACCTTCCAGCCGTCTTTCTCGAGCAGGGCTGCGCAACCAACCTTTTTACGCAGCTCTTCAATTTCTTGCTTGTCCATTTATCTGCACCGGGTCGCGCAGGCGACGTCCGGCCCCTCTTCTGTTGGTCTCACTTGTTCCTAGCCTTGCGGCACGTCCCCCCGACCGGCCGCGAAGCCTGCCGGAGGCAAGGGCGCGCGGACAAGCTGTCGAATTTGTCAGCTAGGTGGGCGCGGCGAAGCTTCCCTTGCAGCCGGCAAGGCGCCAGCGGCAGCCGGTCACCCGGCTCAATGAGCCGGGCACCAGGGATCGTATTCATGGACGATCGCATCCTGATTCCCGTCGTATTCGCTGGAGACCATCACACCGAATTCGCTCTCAGCCTGGAAAAGGATGACCGGCACCATCAGCGTGCGGGCAAGATCGAAGGCGTGGTTCTGAGCGAGGGTGAGAGTGTGCGACATTGAAAGGCTCCCGTCTTGCGGCGGGGACCATCCCCGCTCGACAGGCGCCGACGTGTTCGGGGGCGGTCGCGGTCACCTCGAGAGGCGAAGCCGAAGAGGTCGCACGCTTGCGTAGCGAACCCCTTGCGGGTTGATCGTAGAAGGCCGCACCAGAACCAAGGAAGCCCATTCGAGAGCGGAGTTGGTCCTTCACCGGAAGCATGTGAGCCGAAACGCACATCGTTCGCCCGCGGATGCAGTATCGGTCTGATTGACTGCGAGAACAGCCGCCGTCTTTTGTCCGGAGCGACAGTCGATTTGCCCACCAGGCGATTACTCCGCGCAATTGGGCTTCGATGTCCTCGAGACCATAGGCATCGCTTGCATTTAGGGGGTTCAGGCCCGACGCGAATACGCGGGAGCTTCCGATGAATCAGCAGCTGCCTTGTTCGGGGACTCGGGCCGTTTCGCGTCAGGGATGGCAGCCCGCAAGGGGAAGACCCGCTCGCGGGGCTTCAGCGCAGCCTCCAGCCCGGCCCGCAGGGCGACGCCCACTTTGTTCGCAGTCAGAGGCGCACAACACCCTATAGTTTCGGAGACCGCTCGTTGAGCACCCTCAATGGCTTTCATCACCGGTATTAACATTCTGAATCGATAGGCCTGATCGATTCGATAACTTAATTGGACGACGTTTTCGACAGGTGCGATTCTTGCGCATGTCTGAACTCACGGTGCCATACCTCGTGCTCCAACGTTGCGATCCGGCCCGCAATATGGCCAGGTTCTATGTCCTCACGATTGAACCGACTCTGTTCGGTGATACGGCGTTGGTGCGCGAATGGGGACGTCTGGGCCACCGCGGCCGCCGGCGGATCGATCTGTTTGCCGGGAGGGTCCAGGCCGTCGAAGCGCTCGAGGCTTGGCTCGTCCGCAAATCACGCCGTGGTTATGTACCAAAGAATCCCGCGCCCTGAGTGCGACCGCCCGGTACTCCTACCCTAATTGAACCGTCGATCTTCGCAACTCCTTGCAAACCGGACAGCCGTTTTGCGCATTACGGGAGCAATCCCTGCCGAAGCGCGAGAGCCACAGCGTGCGGGAGGGTTAATGCAGCAAGATTCCGCCGGGCATTATCCAAATGAAATTTTACACCCCGCGGGCGAACACCGAGGAGCTGGGCAATATCCTGCATCGTCTTGCCCTCGGAGATCCACCCCAGGCATTGCCTTTCACGCTGGGTCAAGGTGCAGACCTGCTGAGCATACCGAGGCGTCCGTCCAATTCCGGCAGCGCTCACATGGGCATGGTAGGTGAGCCCCACCATTTGCAACATATCTTGCGAGCTCTCGACGAAGCGATCGAGTCCAAGGTTGCGCTCATCCACCGCCAGCGTGAACGTGACCTGCCCCTGAAGTTTCACCCAGTAGCGGTTAGAGTCTCGGCGGATGTTACGCCGTTTGGCGCGGTGTGAGCAACGTGCGATCGGCGGAGCTGGTCGGGGTTGCGCAGCCGATCGCACGTTGCGGTGAGGTAGGCGGCATAGGCCGCAGGGGTCAGATAGCCGAGCGAGGAATGCGGGCGTTGGCCGTTGTAGTCGCCGACCCAATCCGCAATCTTGGCGCGGGCGTGATCGAGGCCGAAGAACAAGGTTTCGTTGAGAAGCTCGTCCCGCATCCGGCCGTTGAAGCTTTCACAGAAGCCGTTCTGCATCGGCTTGCCCGGCGCAATGAAGTGCCAGTCGATCTTGTTCTCCTCCGACCAGGCCAGCATGGCATTGCAGGTGAACTCGGTGCCGTTGTCGGAGACGATCATGCCCGGCTTGCCGCGCTGATTGATCAGCGCCGTCAGTTCGCGTGCCACCCGCCGCCCCTGGATCGAGGTGTCGGGGATGGCCGCCAGACATTCCCGGGTCACGTCATCGACGATATTCAGGACCCGGAAGCGACGGCCGCTGGCGAACTGGTCGTGGACAAAATCCAGCGACCACCGGGCGTTCGGCCGAGCCTCGACCAGTATCGGCGCTCGGGTGCCCACGGCGCGGCGGCGGGCCCGGCGCTTGCGCACGCTGAGGCCTTCCTCTCGATACAGACGGTAGATCCGGTTCCGCCCGGACGGCTCGCCCTGCTGGCGAAGCAGCACGAACAGCCGGCGGTAGCCGAACCGCCGACGGGCATTAGCAAGCTCGCGCAAGTGGCCGCGTAGTTCGGTGTCCGGCGGTCGGCACGATCGGTACCGAACCATCTTGCGGTCAGCGCCGACGATGCCGCAGGCCCGCCGCTCCGCCAGACCCATGACGGCCTGCAGGTGCGCGACGGCTTCGCGCTTGGCGACGGGCCCTACCATTTTTTTGACAAAAGCTCGCGTAGCGCTGCAGCATCCAGCATCTGCTCGGCCAGCAGCTTCTTCAGCTTGGCGTTCTCGTCCTCGAGTTGCCGCAACCGCTTGGCATCGGAGACGTCCAGACCGCCGAACTTCGCCTTCCAATTGTACAGCGTCGCTTCAGAGACGCCATGCTTCCGCGCCAAATCGGCAGCCTTCGCACCCGCCTCATGCTCACGCAGCACGCCAATAATCTGCTCTTCCGTAAACCTGGCTCGCTTCATCTGTCCGTCCTTCAGAAGGCCGGACTCTAACTTCAACTGGAGGAAATCGGCAGGGGCAGGTCAAACGCCGCAAACCGGTTTTGGCTTGAGGGAATGCGAATGGTCAGGCCGGTCCTGATCTTGAAGCTGAGCGCATCATCGAACAGGCGGCGCTCTTTCGCCGACTTTGCGCTTCGCGCCTCACGTCCATCCCACAGGAACACACGGCTCGTGTTTCGCGGCTCCTGAAGAACGGGATCGATGTTGTGATAGCCTTCGCGAAAATAGTGGCTGGTCCAGCTCTTCGGATAGGATGAGATCAGAATGGGGCCATTGGCGCGCTGACCAAAATAGGCAAACCACCGGAATCCCAGGGCATGCGCAGCTCGTTCCGCGACACGCCGAAAATCATCTTCCGTATGGGCAGCGTGCAGACAATCGACGAATTCATCGCATGCTCTTTTGACATCTTTCATTGCGCCACTTCAGTCTTTTCTTAGTTCCCACAACGCGAATATTCGGATGATTCGCGCTCTACGTGCAGACATTTATTGCGACGTTGCGGCAGCTTTGCGGCACGAACAATTGGATATCACCCTGTCAAACCTACAGCAGTAACGCGGACATACGACGGACGAGAACAACCTCTGACTGCAGCCACCCAAAACAAAATATTTCTCCACGTGTAGAGGCTAAGGAATTTCATTCCCTGCGCTGTCAGACCAGCGCATCACGGAACAACTTATACAGTTTCCAAAGTGCGCGCGCGGATAGCCGTGCCTTGCGACCACGGTTCGTGACCCAGCAGATCCATAGCGCCCTGTCAGAACTGACAGCGCAACGCCGTGGCCGTGGCTGCTTTCCTGATCTCGAAGCTGTGATTCGTAAGTTTGAGGTTAAGAATGAAGGTCATTGTGCGTAGCCGTGCGGCACTCCTGCGCGACTCCGAACTAACGCTAGGAATGCACCGCCTGCGAGGGCGTGTGTTCAAGGAACGGCTCGACTGGGACGTCTCTGTCTGCAACGGATTGGAGATCGATCAGTACGACACCTTTAAGCCAACTTATCTCCTGGTGCTCGAGCAGAACGACGTT
Organism: Bradyrhizobium sp. S3.7.6; assembly: GCF_054061875.1. Taxonomy (NCBI): domain Bacteria; kingdom Pseudomonadati; phylum Pseudomonadota; class Alphaproteobacteria; order Hyphomicrobiales; family Nitrobacteraceae; genus Bradyrhizobium; species Bradyrhizobium sp. S3.7.6. Next base: position 14,796 of record NZ_JBSSEQ010000004.1, read on the forward strand.
GTTGGTTGTGTTCGGCTGCTGCCCACCACCGGGCGCAACATGCTCGCCGATACGTTCCCGATGTTGCTAGATGGCAACCCGGCGCCGGTGGCGACCACGATCTGGGAGAGCTCGCGGTTTTGCGTTGACACCAAGAGTGCGGCGGCAACAGCAGAGAATGGTCTGCGCAAAGCGACGTTCCTGCTGTTTGCAGCCATGATCGAATGGGGACAGCAGCACAATCTTCATGCCATCGCAACAGTCACTGACCTGCGCATGGAACGCATCCTGCGCCGGGCCGGATGGCATCTCGAGCGCCTCGGGACGCCTCGTCAAATCGGGGTGACCAAAGCCGTCGCTGGATTGTTGCCGATCAGCGAGGAGGCTCTCGGCGCGATCCGAGCGACCGGGCAGATTTCAAGGGGTGCGATTGACGCGCCATCAATCCTGGCGATCGCCGCCTAGCATCCAACGTCTTCAGCTCCTGACAAGAAGGCTCTCAACCATGGATCCTGCTGCATTCGCGGCCCTGATCGAACGATGCGCCCCGACCGCGATGGCCCGGCCACTGACGACAATCGTGCGGCAGGCGAGCACGTTCGAGCCGCTGCTCATCACGATTCAGGGGCGCAAACCGATTCCGATTCAGGCAACCGACCGTGACGAAGCCATCCAGCTCGCAACCGAGGCCATCGCGACTGGCCAGCAAGTCCGAACGGGTCTCGGTCAACTTGATGCGGCGGAAACACGAAACGCCGGGCTGACGGCTAGTACCACCTTCGATCCGTGCCAGCACATTGCCGGGCTTGGCAGATTGTTCGATGCGCGACTGCAAACGGCGAGTATAAAACGCGCAGACCGCGACCAGGCGATTGCCGAGGTTGTCGCGAGCTTCGCGCCGAACGCATCCGGTCACGTCTCGGAACCTCGCATCGAGCCGATGGCTTCTACCGGTCGCGATCGCCCCACCGGCGATACGACAATCAATCCACCCGCAGCCTCTGCCCGCGAGCGCCGGCCCTGGGACGTTTATCGCTCGGGAATGGGCACGTCAGCCTTTGTTTACGAACGATGAGAATCGCCGTTTTTCATCTCAACTCAACCGCGGTCCGGGCTGGGGTCCGGCTGCAGTGCCACTCGGAGCCGTGCCATGACTTCTCCTGTTAAACACTCCGCTGCCCTCCTTTGCATGGGCACCGTTCTCAGCATCGCGCTGGTCGAGCCCGCGTTTGCGCAGACCGCGAACATCGAAGGCGTGCTGCAGAACATCGTCAACATGCTGACCGGCAACGTCGCCCGCCTGCTGGCGACGCTGGCCGTCATCATCGTCGGCATCGCCTGGATGTTCGGTTACCTCGATCTGCGCAAGGCCGCCTATGTCGTGCTCGGTGTGGCCATCACGTTCGGCGCCTCCGAGGTGGTTTCGACCTTGACTGGGGGTCATTGATGACCGAGTCCGCGCGTCTCACGGAGGACACCCTGTTCCTGGCCTGCACGCGTCCGGCCATGGTCGCCGGCGTCACGATGGAGGCTATGGCGCTCAATGTGATGTTCTCCTGCATCCTGTTTCTGGTAGCTGGCAGCATTCTCTACGGCTTGGTCGCAATTCCGATCCATGGCCTTTGCCGCATCATCTGCCGGCACGACCCCAACATGTTCCGGATTCTGCTTGCTTGGATCGAGACGCGAGGGCGCACGCGCAACGCGTCATTTTGGGGCGGATCGTCCTGCACGCCGCTCAAGCTCGTTCGGCGTTATCGAACAAGAGACCTTGGCTATGCGTAACACAGCGCTCAAGACCCGAGAGATCGGGCCTGACGTCCACCTGCCGTTCGGCCGGCATGTCACGGATACGGTGATTAGTCTCACGACACGAGCGCTGCTCACGGTGATCAGGCTCGACGGCACTTCGTTCGAAACCGCCGAGACGGCGGATCTGAACGACCTTCACGCTAAGCTGAACCTCACGCTGCGCAACGTGGCGGATCCACGGCTGGCGCTATGGACCCATCTGGTGCGCCGTCGAACGTCGGACTACCCGGCCGGTACGTTCCGCTCGACATTTGCAGCCGCGCTCGACGCGCAATATCGCAACCGGCTCCGCAACGAGGCGCTCTTTCGCAACGATCTCTATCTGACGCTGGTCTGGCATCCCGGTCGTGCCACCACGGACGTGGCCGCGGCGTTCTTCAAGCAGCTTGGCCGAAACGTTGGGCATTCCCTCGAGGTCGACAGCGATGCCTTGAAGCGGCTCGAGGATGCGAGGCGCGACTTGGTCGCGGCACTGGAGCGTTACGGTGCCCACACCCTTGGATTGGTTGAGCGCAACGACATCATGTTTTCAGAAACCATGGAACTGCTCCACGCCATCACAAGCGGGGAATGGATGCCGGTCCCGTTGCCGCAAGGGCCGATCGGCCCCGCGCTCTATTCAAACCGAGTCATCTTCGGCCGCGAAGCCATCGAAATCCGCGGTGCCGGCGGATCGCGCTTCGCTGGCATGTTCGGGATCAAGGAATATCCGGCGTCCACCCGGCCTGGGCTGCTGAATGCACTGCTTTCCGCGCCGTTCGAGATTATCCTCACGCAATCTTTTGCGTTTCTATCAAAAGCCGACGCCAAGACCATTCTGACCCGCAAGCAGAACCAGCTGGTCTCGGCGCAGGATCCGGCGGCCTCGCAAATCGACGATCTCGCTGACGCGCTCGACGATCTCGAATCCAATAGGTTCGCGCTCGGCGATCATCACCTCTCGCTCCTGATCTATGCGGAGACGCCTTCCCAGCTACAGGGGAATATGAGCGTGGCACGACGGGCACTGGCCGATGCCGGTAGCGTGGTCGCGCGCGAAGATCTTGGACTTGAAGCGGCTTATTGGGCGCAGCTCCCCGGGCTGTTCAAGTATCGGGCACGAACGGGGGCGATCAGCTCCCGCAATTTCGCGGCGTTTTCCCCGTTTCACACCTATCCTACCGGGAGGGCTGCCGGCAACCATTGGGGTCCGGCGGTTGCGATGCTCAAAACAGCCTCCGGCTCGCCGTTCTACTTCTCGTTCCATCACGGCGACCTCGGCAACACCTTCATCTGCGGCCCGTCCGGCTCCGGCAAAACCGTCGTGCAGAATTTCCTGCTGTCCCAGGCCGAGCGGCTTGGCGCCACTTACGTGTTCTTCGACAAGGACCGTGGCGCAGAACTCTTCGTACGCGCCGCCAGCGGGACCTATCTGGCGCTCCACAACGGCCTTGTGACGGGCTGCGCGCCGCTCAAGGCGCTGGAGCTGACGCCGGCGAACCTGTCCTTCCTCGGCACACTGATCCGGAAACTCGTCACGCCGGAAAACCGGCCGCTGACGGTGACCGAGGAGGAGCGGATTGATTCCGGGTTACGCGCTCTTGGTCAACTGCGGCAGGCGGAGCGCTCGTTCGGGGCGCTGCGGGCCTTTCTCGGCCAACAGGATCGCGAAGGGATCGGCGCCCGGTTGGAGCGATGGTGCCGGGGCGCGCCTTTCGGCTGGGTGCTGGATGGCGAGCAGGATGCCATCGGGTTAAAGACCCGGTTCATCGGCTTCGACATGACCGATCTGCTGGATCATCCCACCGTTCGCACGCCGCTCATGATGTATCTGTTCCATCGTGTGGAGCGCCTGATCGACGGGCGGCGCCTGATCATCGACATCGACGAATTCTGGAAGGCACTGGGTGACGAGGCATTTCGGGATCTCGCCAACAACAAACTGAAAACCATCCGCAAGCAGAACGGCGTCATGGTGTTCGGCACGCAGTCGCCCCGGGATGCGCTGGCCTCGCCGATCGCGCACACGATTGTCGAACAATGTCCGACGCAGATCTTCCTCCCGAACGCGCGTGGGACGCGCTCGGACTACGTCGACGGCTTCCATCTGACGGACACTGAATTCCGCCTGATCAAGGAGGAGCTTGCGCCCGAAAGCCGGCGGTTCCTGGTCAAGCAGGGCCACAACTCGGTGGTGGCGGAACTTGATCTCAACGGTTTCGACGACGCACTCGCCGTGTTGTCGGGACGGACGGAAACGGTCGAACTGCTCGATCGCTCGCAGCGAGCACGGCGACGATCCGGTCCAATGGCTGCCGGTATTTCACGCGGAGCGGAGGAACGTCCGATGATGGTTCGGCGAAGGTCGGCGGTGTTTGCCTCCGCGTCCGTAGCGGCCCTCCTGATGGCCTCTCCGACAGAAGCGGAGATTGTGTTCGACCCTAACGTCTTTGCAAGGCAATTTGAGCAACTGACGGAACTGAAGAGGCAGGTCGAGACCCTGACGTCGCATCTCAAGGTGGCGCAGGATCAACTGAACCAGGCCAAGCAGCTCTATGACAGCTTCAACAAGCGGACCAACGCAAACGACGTTGGAGCGCTGTTGAACACGCCGCAGTTCCGGAAAGTTCTGCCCCAACAATTCTCTGATATCGAACGGCTCGTCGCGGGGCAGGGTGGCGGCAACTTCGCCGACGCGATCGACCGCTATCTGTCGCAGAACCGCGCATATGCCGGCAACAGCGGCAATTCATACTATCAGAGCGAGCTCGACCGGATCGCGCGGCAGACCGGCGCCAAGCACTCCATGGGCCAGGCTGTGTACGACACCGCTTCGCAGCGTATCGACGCACTTGAGGAACTGAGAACCCGCATCAGCACGGCGACCGATGTCAAGGAGACACTCGACTTGTCCGCGCGGCTGCAGGCTGAGCAGGCGCTGCTGCAGAACGATGTGCTCCGGATGCAAGGCCTCGCGATGATCCAGCAGGCCCGCATGGACATGGATGGGCAGCGGGAGCGCGAAAAACAACGACAACTGATTGATGAAATGAAGGCGGCCCTGCAATGACAATCAAAGCATCCATTCTGGTGATCGCTGTCGCCGCCGCTCTTACTGGCTGTAACGAGGATCGGAGTCAGCAGACGAAGACCGTCGGCTGGTTTCTTGACCATCGGGACGAACTCGCCATGGCGCTCAAAGCATGCCGCGACAATCCCGGAGAACTGGGAAAGACAGCGAACTGCATCAACGCGAATGAAGCGCGTAACAAGGTCACCATTCAAGAGATGAAAGACGCCCTGAAGTAAGGACCGCTGCGATGGCCATTGACGTCTTTGACAGTTTTCTGAAGGAATTCGAGCAACCCATTACGGCGTTCGTGTCGACGTCGGTTTCGAATCTGGCATCGTACATCGATGGCCCGCTTCGCGTGGCCGTGATGCTCTATGTCGTCCTCTACGGTTTTGCTGTGATGCGCGGCGCGATTTCCGAACCGATCATGGAATTCGCCTGGCGGGCGATGCGGATCGTGGTCGTGGTTCTGCTCGCGACCAATTCAAGCGCGTTCCAGCAATACGTCACAGGCCTGTTCTTCGACTCCTTGCCCAAGGAAATCGGCAATGCATTAGCGGGCTCAGGACTAAATACCAGTTCCGGAGCGCCTTTCGATCAGCTTCTCTCGAAAGGGATCGACGTTGCGAACAAGATCTACGAACAAGCCGGTCTGACCAACATCGCGCCGGCGCTGATTGCCGCGATTCTCCTGGTCTTCGTGGCGGTTGGCTCCTTCCTGCAATTTGCCATCCTGCTCTACGCCAAGGTTGGTCTCGGCGTCGTGATCGCGCTCGGCCCTATCTTCATTGCGCTCGGGCTATTTGAGGCCACGCGGCCGTTCACAGAAGCCTGGCTTCGGCAGGTCGCCAATTTCGTCATTCTGTTGGTGCTCGTCGTCGCGTTGGTCGGGCTGATGCTAACAACCGTCAGTGGCTTCATCGACAGGTTCGCGGCCAATGCGGGTACAGCCGGCGAGATGGTGGTCGCCGCAGTTGCGATCAGCGCCGTGCTCGGTCTGTCCGGATACATCTCGCTGCAACTGCCGATCATCGCAGGCGGTCTTGCCGGGGGCGGCGCGTCGCTCGCAAGCCGGCTGGTCACAAGTCCCCTGATTGCCAATGCCACGGCCGCAGCCGGCGGCGCGTATGCCGGCGCACGCTGGTCGGCAAGCCGGGGTCTTGCTGCAGTCAGAGCCAGCCGGCAGGGCGGCAGTATGCGGCGGATCCGATCCCAGGGCACTACGACAGCGTAAGCAAGGATCGCCGGCATCAAGCGACAAGAAAGACAGGGGCATCAGAACGATGTGGCGTCGACTATTCATCATTTGCGTTATCGCATGGCAGCTTGGGGCCTGCGCGAACTGGTCAAAGGGGCCGCCGTCCTGTGACGGTCTGACGCGCCGCCCACTCAATCGTTCACTTTGGGATTGGGAGAACGGCACGCCGCTGGTGGCGCCCGAAGCGCCAATTCCGCCGTCCGGGCCAGCACCCATCATCCGCAAGGGCGAGATTGGGCCGTCGGCGCCATCCAGCCATACCGCCAATTCGAGCTCTCGGTTGGACATTGCAGCCTCTTACCGCGCCTGCGGCAAGGAGGCGTGAGATGGTCCGGCAGGATGATCTGAAGACCTATTTCGACAACGCGCGCCGGTGGGAACAGGATCTGTTGCTGTCGGCCCATCGTTCGCGCCGAACGGCATGGGTGGTTGCCGCGGGTGCCTGTGTATTGGCGGCCGCCTCGGTCGGTGCGGTTGCGGCTCTTGCGCCGCTGAAGACGGTCGAGCCGTTCGTCATCCGTGTCGATAATGCGACCGGCATTGTCGACACCGTCTCCGCCCTCAAATCGACGCCGGCGCGCTACGATGAGGCCGTGACCAAGTATTTTCTCGGCCGCTACGTGCGTGCACGCGAGGGCTACAGCTATCCGGAGGCGGAAACCAATTTTCGAACCATTTCCTTGCTGTCCGGGGCAGGCGAGCAAGCCCGTTTCGCGGCGTGGTACCGCGGCTCCAATCCCGAAAGCCCGCAGGTCGTTCAAGGCCGTTTCGGGGTCGCCACCGTACGCATCAAGGCGATCTCGCTGCTGGCCGACAATGTCGCATCCGTGCGGTTCATGAAGGAGAGCCGCAAGGGCGAGGAAACCCGCATCACCCATTGGGTCTCGACCCTGACGTTCTCCTATGCCAGCGCGCCCATGTCCTCTGCCGACCGTCTTATCAATCCCCTCGGCTTCCTGGTTTCGGAATATCGCGCCGATCCGGAGGTCGTGCCATGAAACGTTTCGTCCTTTTGATGATCTTTGCGCTGGGATACGCGGGGCCGGTGCTGGCGCTGCAGCAGCCGGCACCTGGTCAACATGACGCTCGGGTGCGCACGGTCACTTACGATCCGGCCAACGTGGTGCGGGTCAATGGCGTCATCCGGGCTTCAACCCAGATTTTGTTTGCTGATGACGAGGAGGTCGCGCATGTCGCGATCGGCGACTCCGTGGCATGGGAGGTTGCCCCGGCAGGCTCGATCTTGTTCCTCAAGCCGCGGGAAAAGCATCCGCCCACCAATTTGCAGGTTGTGACCACACGCCCCGATGGGCGCAAGCGCTCCTATCAGTTCGAATTGTCGATCGCCGAGGCGACGCTTGCGGACAGTTATTTCGTGGTCCGGTTCGCCTATCCCGGTGATGAGATTGAGCGCCGACGCATGGAAGCGGCCGCGCGTGGCGCCGAGCGGGAAGGCGCACTGATCGAGCAAACCTTCGACCTGCATCATGCCTATGGCGCCCGCAACTGGCGTTTCTCCGCTCAGGGCTCGATCGATCTTGAGCCGGAAGCCGTGTTCGACGACGGCAAGGAAACCACCTTCCGCTTCGCGGGCAATCGCGAGGTCCCGGCGATCTACCTGATCAACTCTGACGGCTCAGAAAGTCTCGTGCCTAAGGATGTCCGCGGCGAACTGGTGGTCGTTCATGCCACAGCACGAGAGTTTCGTCTGCGCAAAGGAGGCAACGTGCTCTGCATTTTCAACGAGGCGTTCGATGCGGTGGGAATCAACCCCGGTACCAATACCACCAGCCCCTCGATCGAGCGGCGGGCGAAGAAATCACCTCCATCCCTGAAGTCAGATAGGCGGGCGCGACATGACCGAGCATCACGATGAGACGATTGCCGGCGACCGCGGCATTACCCCTGTGGGAGGCGGGGACAATGGTCGAACGGCGATGCTCAAGCGCGGCTTCGGCGCGCTGGCGCTTACCGCTTTTGCCTTTCTGATCATCTGGAGCACCTGGAAGAGAGATAAGCCGGTGAGCGATTCCGCACGCAAGCTGATGATTAGGCCGGCGGCGGCGTTCGAGCCCGCACCGGAACCGCCGTCTGCACCGATCACCACGGCTTCAATTGCAGCCACGCCGGTCGGGGCCGCGCCAGCGGCGCCGGCACCCGCCTCCGACCAGCTCCTGGAGAGCGCGCGGCGGGCGCCGGTGCTCGCTTATAATCGGCCGATTTCTTCCGGGCGCCCCGCCCGCGATAGCGCCACTGGAAGCGTCCTGACCGAGCCCTATGAGTTTGGACGGGGCGGGCCGCGCAACGATCTTGCCGACAAACTGAAGCCCACCCCGATCGAGGGCGTGCGCGCCGCGCGGCTTCCCAACCGCAATCTGCTGGTCACCCAGGGTACTTCAATTCCGTGCGTACTCGAAACCGCGATGTCCTCAGACGTGGCCGGCTTCGTCTCCTGCGTCGTCATACGCGACGTGATGTCGGATTCCGGCAACGTGGTGCTCATGGAAAAAGGCACGAAGGTGGTTGGCGAGTATCGCGGGAATGTCCGGCGAGGCTCAAAACGCCTGTTCGTGCTGTGGACCCGCGCCAAGACGCCAACAGGGGTGATTGCAGCATTGTCCTCGCCGGCCACAGATGCGCTGGGCCGTGCCGGCTTCGACGGCGACATTGACACCCACTTCTTTGAGCGGTTTGGCTCGGCGCTCCTGCTCTCAATGGTCAGCGATGCCTCATCGATCGGTCGTCAGCAGATGCAGGACGGCTCCATCCAGATTAACAACACCGCGGGGGCCACGAACACCGCCGCCGCCATTGCTGTTGAGCAGTCGATCAACATCCCGCCGACGCTGAACAAGAATCAGGGCGAGCTCGTCAATATCTTTGTCGCGCGCGACGTCGATTTCTCCTCGGTCTATCAACTTCGGCGAATTGAGACCCGGACCCAGATTCTCGACCGCACCATCCCTGCTGGCATAGTGGCCCCGGCTCCGGTGACGAAATGACCCAGGTGACGTCGATTGAACGCGATGGTGGCCGCCTGGTGCTCGAGCGCTATCTGGAGCCGCTGGCGCCTTACCTGGCGGACAAGACCCTGACCGAAATCGTCGTCAACCGCCCGGGCGAGATCTTCGTGGAAGGGCCGGGCGGTTGGACCCGGCATGAGGCGCCGGCTTTGACGCATGTCTACCTCTCGCATCTGGCAACTGCCGCCGCCGGTCACACCCGTCAGGACGTCGGTCCAGAGCATCCGGTGGTGTCAACCAGCTTGATCGGCGACGAGCGCTGTCAGATCGTGATCCCCCCGGCTGTCCCAGCCGGGACAATCAGCCTGACAATCCGCAAGCCATCGACCCTGACCATGACGCTTGACGCCTTCCAGCAGGCAAGACTGTTTGACGAGGTCCGTGTCACGGGGAATGAGCTCCGCCCGGACGAGCATCGCTTGCTTGCCTTGAAAGAAGCCGGCGCCTGGCGCGAGTTTCTCGAGCTTGCGGTACGGGCCCGCCGCAACATTCTCATTTCTGGTGCAACCGGTTCCGGCAAGACCACCCTGTCCAAGGCGCTGATCGCGGCGATTCCGTCGCATGAGCGGCTCATCACGATTGAGGATACTGCCGAGCTTGTCATTCCCCATCAGAATTGCGTGCGGCTGCTCTATGCCAAGGACGGGCAGGGCGTCGCCAAGATTGGAGCGCGCGAACTGCTCGAGTCGTGCTTGCGGATGCGGCCAGATCGGATTCTGCTGCAGGAGCTGCGGGATGGAACGGCATTCTTCTATCTAAGGAATGTGAACTCGGGACATCCAGGATCGATCACGACGGTCCATGCCGACAGTGCCCGGCTTGCCTTCGAGCAACTGACCTTGCTGGTGAAGGAAAGCCCGGAAGGCCGTGACCTTCATCGCGACGATATCCGCTCGCTCCTGCTGCTTCTCGTCGACGTCGTCGTCCAGATGCAGAAGCGAGACGGCCGGTACCGCATCTCGGAAATCTATTATGACCCCGTTCGCAAACGCGACCACGCCCACTAGGTTCGCGCTCGGTACTGCGCTTGCGGTCGGCGCCATCGGGCTGTTTCTGCTGGTCGCCTCAAATATTCTGCTGCTCGGGCTCAGGCATCACGACGGAGGCATCCATTGGTCCGAGATCGCCACGGGCTGGCCCCGGTACGGCACGGACCCACGCTTTGACCGCTGGCTGACGCTCTCAACTCTAGCCGGGGTGATAGTCGTCTTTGGCCTGCTCGGCGCTATCCTCCGGCAGCGTCCTCTGCCGCTTCATGGCAGCGCCCGTTTCGCCTCGGCGCGCGAGATCAAGGCCGCTGGCCTGCGATCCAAGGAGGGCGTGCTGCTCGGCTGCAAAGACGGCGCGCTGCTCTGTTTCGGGGGATCCGAGCATGTCCTGGTTTACGCCCCCACCCGCGCAGGGAAGGGCGTTGGCTATGTCATTCCTAACCTACTCAATTGGCCGGATTCAGTTGTCGTGCTGGACGTGAAGAAAGAGAACTGGGATCGTTCGGCGGGATTTCGTGCAGCGCATGGGCAGGAGGTCTATCTGTTCGACCCTCTCGAGGAGAGCGGCCGCACGGCACGCTATAATCCACTAGGTTATGTGCGCAGCGATCCCGCCGATCTCTATGACGATCTGCAGCGCATCGCGGTGATGCTGTTTCCGGCGGAAAGCCGGGGCGACCCATTCTGGTTCGAGGCGGCACGTTCGGCCTTTGTCGCGATCGGAGGCTACGTCGCGGAAACGCCTGGCTTGCCCCTGACGATCGGCGAGATTCTGCACCAGCTGTCTGCGGCCAGCGACCTCAAGTCCCATTTCGAGAAAATCATCTCCGCTCGCAAGTCAGGCCCTTCGCCACTGTCGCGGCATTGCATAACGGCATTAAACGACTTCCTCGCCGCTTCCGAAAACACCCTGAGCTCGGTGCGCAAGACAGTCACGGCGAGGCTCGGTCTCTGGCTCAACCCGCGCATCGATGCGGCGACATCGACGAGCGATTTTGATTTGCGGCAGCTGCGGCAACGACCGATGTCGATCTATCTCGGGGTCACGCCAGACAATCTCGACCGCATGGCCCCGCTCCTCAATCTGTTTTTCCAGCAGGTGGTCGATCTTAACACCCGCGAACTGCCGGAGCAGAACCCCAAACTCAATCGCAAGGTGCTGCTCTTGCTCGATGAGTTTCCAGCGCTGGGTAATGTCAACGTGCTCGCGAAAGCAGTGGCTTTCATCGCCGGATACGGCATTCGCCTCCTCACTGTAGTTCAGAGCCCCGCGCAGCTGCGCGCGATCTACGGGGTCGATGCCGCGCGCAACTTCATGACCAATCACGCCGTCGAGGTCGTGTTTGCACCGAAAGAACAGGACGTGGCGAATGAGCTCTCGGAGCGTATCGGCTACGAGACCGTGAACGCGCGCAGCCGCAGCGGACCAAAAGGGCTGGCGATGCGCTCGACTAGTGAGACGATCTCCGAACATCGTCGCGCCCTGATGCTGCCGCAGGAACTAAAACTTCTCCCGAGATCCAAGGCCTTCATTCTTGGCACCGGTATTCCGCCCATCATCGCCGACAAGATCATCTACTACGAAGACAGGCGTTTTCTAAAGCGATTGCTGCCGGCGCCCGTTCCGCGGATGCCCAAAGGGCGTTCAAATGCGCTGCTCGACGCCGAAATCAAGGAACTGCGCTCCGAGATCGCCGAATTGCGCGCGGTATTCCGGACGCGCCCCATGACCGACGAGGAGGTGGCCGACCCCTCCGCCATTCCTGCCGGCGCCAGTTTCGACTTTGGCGACGTGGACGTGGACCTCGAAGGGCTCTCCGAGGAAGAGTTAAAGGCCTGGACCCTGAACTACATCGACGCCCAGGCCATTCCGCCGGCGCGACGGTCCGGCCGCAAACAGACCGGGCAGCAGCATGAACGACAAGCGTGACAACGGCGAGGATTTCAGCCTTGAACGGCAAGATCGCACAGGGCGCGATTCGGGAAGAAACGAACCGGGCGACCAGGCGGAAGCGAAGTCAAAGTCGGCTGCCAGGTCGTCCGCCGCGATAGTTGATGACAATGCGCTCCCCGAGCGTATCAGTCGCAAATATTACGTCATTTCAAATGAGACCGGAAGAGACCGGCATAGCGGGGAAACGCGCTTCTATGCCGACGAACGTGGCGAGTATCTGGCCTTCAAAATCACGGAAGATCGACTGGTCACCCGGCTGGCCGCAGCGGAAGTAATCCGGGACATGGTCAGCGTGGCACAACATCGCCAATGGGAGGCACTTCACGTCCGCGGCTCCGCGGAATTCCGACGCGAGGTCTGGCTTGAGGCTGGTACCCGCGGAATCGAAGTGCAGGGGTATCAGCCGACTGATCTCGATCGGCAGGCGCTGGCTGATCGGCAAGCCGTCTGGAACCGAACACGTCCTCGCGCGCATCAGGAGGAGGTTCGTTCAGCTTTTGACAGGGACGAGCCCTCGGCAAGAGTCGACTACGACAAAGGCGTTTCGGGACGTTTGATCGAGCTCGTCCGGGCACCTTACGGCAATCGGAACAACGCCGAGATGTCGACCTACTTGGCTCTCGAGCTCGACAATGGCCAGCAGCATAAAGTGTGGGGCGTGGGTCTGGAAAAGGCGGTCGCAGACAGCAAGACAGGGCCGGGCGACCGAGTCCAAGTGCGCCGCGAGGGCGTCGAACGCGTCCTTAAAGATATCAAGATCATCGACGCAGCAACCGGAAATGCACGGTCCGCGCGCCGGCAGGTGCCCCGCAACCGCTGGCGTGTGACGGCGGAGAAATTCCGCTCGGCCGATCGGCAGACGGCGGCGCGTGATGCCGATTTGATCGCGGCACAATCGAAGATGGTCATCATTGAGAAGCTGGTAGAACGCGCGTTTCCGGAGGACGAGCGGGCGCGGCGAAACATCATGGAAGCGGTCAAGGACCGCATTGCCGGACATCTCGAGCGGGGACATTCGTTCGCGCGCGCGACGGTGGCAGAACCGATTCAAGATCGACATCGATCCGAGAGCGATAAAGTCGATGTCAAGCGAAACCAGACTGGCGGGCGCGAGAGATTTCAGGAAAGGGAACGCTGAGGGCATGCCAGAGAAAGTCGTCGAGTCAAAAATCGCGAGTTTGACTCCCACTCTCTCCGCCATACAGGCCGAGAAGTTCTGATCGATCAGTACGCAATCCGCTTCGCTGTTTGGCAGCCCATACTCAAGCCCATACTTCTGATTGCACCAGCAACGAACATGTTGCCGGTAAAAGAAGGGTATACTTTCAGGAAACACCCATAACATTTGAAGGCTTCAACGCGCGGACTTTCTCCCAAGCCGCCCAAACCCGGGTTCCAATCCGGATTTTTCCGATCGAGCAGGGTGCGACGCTCGAAGACAGGCTGGTGAAAGACTCACTCCTGAACATCGCTGATGTTTCGCCGCATCGCTGCACAAGGAAGGGGCGCGAATGAAAGAAGGTGGACCGTAGGTGCTGTCTTTCGGGACCACCGGTGGACGCGCTTCCGCAGCGACGTAACGATAATCCTGAGCTGCTTTTCGGTTCGTCACTTAACCGGGAATAGGAGCGGACGGACGCTTGTAGTTGCCAGGCCGGAGCGCCGGTCGGGTGTATCGCATTGTAATGCCAGCAATCGATGCGTTCACCGGCTGATCACACACTCTGAAAACACGACCAAAGCCGCCCCCGATCCGCACAGTCCACGGCTCGCCCGAGGCTGCGAGCCAGTTCGAGGTGATGATCGGTGCTGTGGTCAAGTACCAGCCGTGCGCCATGTTGTAGTTGAGGAATGGCTGGGCAAGGAAGGCATTGACGGGCGGCCGCAGGGGATTGCCACCGATTGACCATTGGTTTTGAGCAAAACACCGATCACCCAATGTCCCGGCGTAACTAAGAAGACAGCCGTCGGACCGAACAGGAACTTGCCGGTCCCCTGGATCGGATCGTTGGCGGACGGAATGGTGAAGACCGAACCAGCGCCCCGGATGAGTTTGCCCGGGTTGGTAGGCGAGAAGAACAATGACTGCGTGATGTCCCCAACGCCATTGGCAATTACTGTTGAACAGCCGACTTGGCTGGCTTACCAGCGCAATGACGGAGATCAGGTTCCAGTCATCGCTTAGATGCATCGGCACGACGGGCTGAATGTTGAATACTCCTGCGTGCGATTGAATCGGCCGGCTCGAAATTGGTGTTGCTCTGAAACACCACGCTGACAAGGTCCGCGATCGGGTTTTGTGATGCCTCCTGCAGATCTTCCGAAGGCTCGTGAGAGACGGCAGCGGTCGATGGCTCCGCTGCAGTAGAAACGCCACTCCGGAATTTATAATTGATCCCGGCTTTGACCATTTGAAGATCGCGGTTCAAAGCCACCGAAGGGTCCGTAGGAGATTTCCAGTTCGACAGTCCGAGATAGTCGTATTCGAGCTTGACCGCCCGATGCGGCTTGAAGCCGCATTCGACGCCACCGCCAACCAACCGCTGCTGGTACTAAACCCGTTCCAAAAAGTCGCGTTGCTATGCACCCAGCCGCCGCCCAGCTTGGCGAACACGGGCCATCGATCATTCACGAGGCCGAGGCGGCCCATCACCGTGCCGACCCAGTGCTGGCGAGGGCCGGATGACCAAAGCCGGCTCCGCCGAACTCTTCAACACCAAATAGAAGGTGACCGGCCGGGAAGTTATAGCCCGCCTGCACGCCACCGATGAAATCGGTGAGGCCGCTATACGAGTTGTTGCCAGGAATGTTCAAGCACCCGTTCGACAGCGAAATGGTGTCACAGATGGCGCATGCGACCCATCCTCCCATCACCTTGCGCGTGGATTTCGATCTTCTGTGCTCGTTGAAAACATTCGCTGGGCGCAGAAATTCATATTGGCTTTGCCGGCCGTCGCCATCGAACGTCGGACACGTGTCTCGACGCGTGCCGAAATCGCATAGTAACGCGCAGGGTTCCGCTCTACTTAGATCGTTCAGCCGGGGTCTTTGGCGCGGCTGCTGAAATGTCCGCAAGGATCGATCCGGTCTGCCAAGTCGCGGTTGTCGAGCGTCATCGTCGTGAGCAGCGGCACCGATAAAGCCCATCAAAAGGATGCGACCCATGTCGAACTACGATGGAAATGCACCTGCTGCCCCTCTTTCCGCGAACGCCATCGCAATAGATGTCGGCCTTCGCGCTTTCATGCTGCGCGTCTACAACTACATGGCCGTCGGGGTCGGCTTGACTGGCGTTGCAGCGTTTTTGACCTATCAGGTCACCGGCCCGGAATTGCTTCAAAGTCCGCTGATGTGGGTGTTGATGCTGGCCCCGTTGGCGCTGGTGTTCTTCATCAGCGCGCGAATTAACACAATGTCGGTCGAAGCCGTGCGAGGATTGTTCTTTCTTTACGCGGCGCTTGTCGGGATCTCCCTGTCGACCATCTTTCACATCTACACGGAGTCTTCGATTACGCGGGTGTTCTTTGTCTCGGCGGCCGCCTTCGGCGCGCTCAGCATCTGGGGTTATTCGACCCAGCGAAACTTGTCGGGTTTCGGCACCTTCCTTTTTATGGGCCTGATTGGCGTCATCATTGCGAGCCTGGTCAATCTGTTCCTGAGATCCAGCGGGCTCGATTGGATGATTTCCGTTGTCGGCGTCGGCGTCTTTGCGGGCCTCACGGCTTATGACACCAAACGGATCAAGGAAATGTATGATGGAAGCGATGATGCTACTTCGAACGGTCGCAAGGCCGTGATCGGCGCGCTGTCGCTCTATCTCAATTTCATCAATCTCTTCATATGATGCTGCGTCTCATGGGTGCTCCACGCTAGCGTCGGCGATGATGACACGCGCGACGCATCGCTTCGCGCGGGCCCAATAGTCCTGGAAGTCTCGGACAGCGGTTGCCACGTGCCCGACCCCGAACGGTGGCTGCGGACGGCACGAGGGCGTTGGCCCGAGGAGAGCAAGAGAGTTGCGCGCAATGGAGCGACGCCCCTTGTCGACGCTGGCGGATCCATAGCGAATGCATCAAAGCGCCGACATTCGCCAAATGATCAGTCGGCATACATTGGGTCAGGCGCGGGAGCAACTGAGCCGCGCAAGAGGTCCGGAGTTGTAGATGAGAAACAGGTCGCCCCTATAGTGGAAGTATTCTCCAACGAATTCCTTCGTCACAAACTTAAGCTGGATTTTGTTGTTGCTGGTAATGTGGGGAGCAACCGATTTGCCATTTCCGATGGTCAGGGACATCTTGTTCTTGTCGCCCAAAGTGACATTCAGGTCGATTAGCTTCGGTTGGATGGCGGGTCACGCATTTGTTGAACGACCTCGCCTTTGCACGAGAATTGTTGTTCTGCGGCATTGCCCGGCCCAGCCATCATTGCCGGCAAGGCAGGGCCTGCCACTAATCGACCTGCCTGCAACATGACTTCGGCTCCTATCCTTTGTCGTGACTGGAAGTAAGTACGCCCTTGCGCCGATTGCTGCGGTCTCGCCGACGGTCAGATCAACAGACTGCAGACAACGGAACGATCTACCGTATCCAGTGAAGACCGAGGCTTAGCCAAGCGCTATGCAAATTCGGCCAGCTCCCGCCCTTTTGGGTGCCTCTCGTGTGGTCAAGCGGGAGCTGCTGAAAGTGCATAGTGCAGCTGCAGCACATCGGCGAAATTGGCAAAACATGAAGCGATGCGCTCTAACGGTAACTCGAGGAGTTTATGATGACCATCAAGAGTCGATCCAACTTGATGATTTTTGTCGCCCTTCTGCTCTGCGGTTCTGCGCCGGCCGTGGCCCAGCACGTGCCGCTGGAGAAGGCGATCGGCGGAGACAAGCCAGAAATTGTTCCGTCTCTGATTGTGATGAATGCTCGTGGAGCCACCTTGCAGGGCGGCCAGCTCGCGCTCGTGGGCGTCGCACCAAATTCCATCGTGTTTGCTGACCGGCCGGTACGAGCGGCGGGCCATTCGCTCACGACAGACTTGCTGGAGGAATGGTCACCCAGCAACGAGAGCGATGACAGCTTCGCCAAGGAGCCGCCGAATGCCACCGTGTCGGTTTTCAACAAGGACGGCTCGAAAATCAAAGACGCGGTGGTGCTAGATGGACCTTGAAGTTCTGGCCCGCCGCATCGTAGCCCTGAGCGTCAGCCGCATTTTGCACACCCGTTGCGGCCTCCCCCAGTTCCGGTTCTCGGGCTGATATTCGGTTCGACGGACACCAGTCCCGTGACGATGTTCTTCACGCGTCATTGGGGAGCACTGCTGTTCTGGAGCGAAAAAGTCCCGTCAGGACTATGCAAATTCGGCCGGCAGAGCAAAAAACACCGTAAAACAGCGATGGCAGATCCCGCGTAGTTGCGCCGCCGCACTCGGCTCTGGGAGGACTGGGAACCATAAGCCGTGATACCGGCCAAATCACGCACAGGATTTCACCTGACATTGACCAAGAGCGTAATCGATTGATCGGCGACCTCGATAAGGCGCTTGTGGTGAAGACCGTTTTTCAGATCAAAGGAATTGGTCCGACCTTGAACGGCCGGAATGGCGAAGGTGATTCCTCCGCAGAGACGATCTCATCGATGAGATAATTGTCGGAGTAAGCGAAGAACGCTGGTCCCTTGTGAGCTCCGGTCCACTGGGCCGCGGGATCGGACAGCGAGATGAACTTCGGGACAACCTCACTGGCCGCACCCCACGCCGTATCGTCGAGGGTTGCCAGATACTCCTTCACCGCGCGGCTTGACCTCGCCGGATCGCGATCCCTGCGCCAATCCTGACCCGCGATCGAGCGCTGCTTGTTGGCATCTGCCTGGATCAGGCTCGCGTCTACCGCAAAACCTTCGCCACCAACCAGACCGGCCAGAATGCACGCCTCGACGATATGTTCGAATACGCGACGAACGACATCTCCCTCGCGGAAGCGCTCATTGCGGGCCCGCGAGAAGGCCGAATGATCCGGGATAGCATCCTCGATACCGAGCTTGCAGAACCACCGATAGGCGAGGTTCACCTGCACTTCACGGCAGAGCAGCCGCTCCGAGCGGATCGCGAAGACATACCCCACGATCAGCATCCGGATCATCAGCTCTGGATCGATCGACGGGCGACCCATGGACGAATAATGAGGAGCTAGTTCGCTGCGAAGCCAAGACAGATCGAGAGCAGTGTCGATCTTCCGCACCAGATGATCTTCGGGAACCGCGTCGCTGAGATGAAACGCGTAGAACAGTTGACCTTGGTCACTCTTCAGACGGCCCATCATGAATCGACCTCGTCGCGATTCGCGTCAACACAACGGAATCACGCTTGCCGGCTCGTCTCAACTGACTTTTGCAACAAAATCTGCCAACACAAGGCGACATGCCAAGGGGCAGGGAATGCGCCGATGAGCGGCAGTGGTGGCATGGCAGCCACGATCGAACCCGCAGGGCGTTACCAGCGGCACTTGATCGCCTTAGCAGGCTCACCGTCGATCAGGCGAAGGGGCGACCCGGTTGGCTTCGCTGGCAGCGGATGCCAAAAACTCATTTAGCAGGTGTCGCTTTATCCTGATCGGTTCACGCTCGCCTTGGGAAGCGAGCAAGAGAACGCGCTCGGCAACTTCGAGAGCAGATCGCTGCTGCTGACGAGTGAATGGCGGCCTCAATACGGGACTAATAGCCCGGGCAAATCCAGTTGCCGTAGGCGTCGTAGCCGCAGCCGCCGCGATAGTAGGCGCCTGTCGCAGCAGCGCCGACAGCAGCGGCGCCGACCGCCGCCGCACCGACACCGTAACGCCGATACCCGTAGCCGCCATAACCATAGCGTCCGCCGCGCACCGCAACAGCGCCACCCCGGGCTCCTCGAACTGCAACAGCGCCGCCCCGGTAGCCTCGCCCGGCGACAGCGCCGCCGCGGTAACCACCTCCGTGAAATCCGCCACCGCCCCGATAGCCGCCACCGCCGCGACCGCGGGCATAGGCATCGTCTGGAATCAAACTGGCGGTGAGCAGAACAAGTGCTGCAATTGCAGCAAGAATATAGTGAAGCATGACAGCATCCTCTCTACGAACTCTGCGAGCGCGGGAGATTGCGGCGCCCGCGGCGCGTTAGGTTGATGTAAGTCAACGGGACTCATGACTCCGCCGCGGCGTGGGAAACGGCATTAGCAGAGGTCGGTTCGCCCGGTTTCTGTTATGGTTGCTTGGGAACCGACGCAAAGTAGGCGGTTGGTGCAGTATCACCGCCCCAGTCCCGGCATCTATTGAGGGACTGAGCGTGGCGCTGCGATTAGCCGATAACATCAGGCCATTAGGCGCGCCGGTCTGTAAGCACTATCGCTCTAGTAGCTTGATCGTCGAGACGGGCCACTTCCCGGGATGGCCAGCGACGGAAAGACGCAAACCGTGCGCTTCGTCCAAGCACAATTCCTCGACAGTTCCTGCCTTCCCGTCCGTCAGCACCACGGCCTTGCCGATCAATTCCGTCTCGGCTTTGTGACATTCCCGCAGAATAGCGGCGGCGTGCGCTTTGGCTCGGGGCATTGCCTCAGCTGTCTCCATCGCATCAGAGCGACTGTGCATGCAAACCTAGGGTTCCTACGGGTGCTAGATGGCTGCCGGCGTGCGCATCGCAGCATGTTGCTCATTGGAGCTAAAGAAATTTTCTGTTCAATGAAGGCGCAGACCCAGCGCCTGCTTCGAGCCATCTCCGATCCTCACAGCACCATCATCGGTCACATGACCGGGCGGCAGCTGCAGCGGCGGCCAGGCTACGAAATCGACATCGAGAAGTTGCTCCGGGCCTGCGCCAAGCAAGATGTCGTCGTCGAGATCAAGCTCACCCGTGGCGGCTCGACCTGGATTGGCGCTGGCACCGGGCTGCGCTCGAGTTCGGCTGCATGCTGAGCATCAATCCGGACGCGCACTCGATTCCTGAGCTCGATCACATGCACTGGGGCGTCGAGATGGCCCGGAAGGGAGGTGTCCCCGCCGACCGTGTCCTGAACGCGATGCCGCTTCCGGAGATCACGCGCTACCTCCGCCAGAAGCGGCGCTCGCTCGCCCGGGCGGCCTGATCGGCGGTTGCCGAGCGTCGGGAAGCAATCGAAAGTTTCGCTGACCGACCGAATATACGATTGCTGAATGAGAGATTCCCATGACAGACGTTTCGAAGATCAAGGAACATATGGACGTGATTTCGTCCGATCGGAAGATGGTCGGAAAAGTCGATCACTTGGATGGAACCGACAAGATCAAGCTGACGAAGCAGAGTTCGCCGGACGGTCAGCATCATCACTTTATTCCGCTCTCATGGGTCGATCACGTCGATCAGCACGTGCATCTCAATAAGAGCGGCGCCGACATCATCTCACACTGGCAGCACGCTCAAAGCTGACGAAACCACTGGTCAGCTCCTGTATCACTGCGACAAACCAAGAAGCAACAAATGGCGGATTAGGCACGGCGTGGAGTACTGCAGTCAGTCGCGATAGGCGCATCGCCGCGGTCGGATCGGCGGCGGCACAATTACGCTCACGCTCGGACAACGGAGCAAAGAAACTCGATGGCAAGCCAGCGCCGCGACGCCGGCGGAGCGCCGCGACGCCAGCTAGGAGGACAACTTATGGGAATCGCGAAATACGAGATATTTGGAAAAGACGGCGCGTGGCGCATGCGCCACGACGGCAAGACGGAGAATGAGTACGCCACGAAGGAAGCTGCGTTCGAAGCCGCAATTGCGGCGGCTTCAATCGCGCTGCGAGAGGGCCATGATGTCACAATGACCGCTCGTCCTAGCGAGACCACAACCGGTGCGCCCACGAAGTAGGGGACTTGTCGGAGACCGAAGCGGTCAAGTGCTCCCAGCGCGCAGCACCGAAGCCTCGTCCCCTGACGGACATCGGTGCGTTCCGATGGCAAAGGCCAAGGTGGCAACGGCGGCAAGCCGAGGACTTCACGCACAGGGCCGAACGAACGTCTATGGGCAGCGCATGCGCCTAGTCTGGCCAAAGCGGCATAATGGGCGCGCACAGGATAACCCTTGTGGTCGGCGAAGCCGTAGCCGGGATGATGCATGTCAAGCGTTCGCATCAACGCATCGCGCGAAACCTTCGCCAAAATAGACGCGGCAGCGATGCTCACGGATTTGGTGTCGCCCTTGATTATCGCCTGCTGCGGGACCGCGATGTCTTTCGAGCGTTTCGCATCGATCAAAAGATGCTGCGGAGTCACCCCCAGCCCTTCAACAGCCCGTCGCATGGCAAGGATGCCCGCCCAGTAGATGTTGATGGTGTCGACCTCCTCAACCTCGACAAACGCGACAGACCATGAGGCCGCCTTTTCCTTGATCTCTTCCGCGAGAGACTCGCGCGAATTCGCGTCCAGCTTTTTTGAATCGTCGATCCCAAATATGCGCGTGCCGGGCTTGAATATTACTGCGGCAGCTGCGACCGGGCCCGCAAGTGGGCTCATTCCGACCTCATCGACACCCGCGATAGCTTCCTGCCCCACTTGCCAGAGAAGTGTTTCGAAGCGGAGCATCTTGCGAAGCCGCTGTCCTTCGGACCGATTTTCAAAGCGCCGCTTTTCAATCGAGGCAAGGATGGAGCGCGCTCCCGCGCGGCCGTCGGCGCGCAGCATTTCCTCAAGGCCCGCCTCAAGAGGCCTGCCCTCGATGACATAGCGCCGACGTAATTTTTCGAGTGAGTAGCGGGTCACGACACCCTCGACGGGAATAGGGGCGGTGATCGCCAAGCTTTGTGGCAAATATCTGAAAATTGGTTTCCCAGCCAATGGAACTCTAGCGTTTACTGTCGTCGCGGCCTGTTGCGAGTCATTCTCATAGAACAGTGAATAAGCGCCAAATAAACCCAACGGCTTCCGAGACCCACAATTCATCAACTTAATACGGCAATCCGGAAGATCGCTCAGTTCTCGGAGGGGGTAACCTTCGGCGCCGTGAGGGATCAAACCGTGCTCCGAATGACATCCTGGACGCAAGGACCCTTCCGGGGATCGCGCTACCTTCGCCAGAAGCGCCGCTCGCTCGCCAGGGCGGCCTAATGCCACCGGCGCAAGAACTCTCGCTCCAAGGAACGGTGGTGGCGGTCGCCGCCGATCGCGGACACCACTTCAGCAAAGCGCCGCAGGACCGCATCATGCTGGTGGAAGGCCACGGCGTCGAAGGTGACGCGCGCGTTCGTCCGGCATTATCTCGCCCGCCGCCAGCCCGCCTACCCAATCGCCGCCAGGTCTACCCGATGCCGTCCGAGCTTTTCACTTCCCTTCTCGAAGCTGGCTTCAAGGTCGCAGCAGGTGTACTTGCAGTAGCGCAGCAGGCTGAACTAACCAGGCAGAGCGGACTTGCTCTGCCCCTCAATTGCAGCCGGCTTCGGGCCAACAGAAGACGTGCCTAATAAAAACGAAGAAGCCGCGACGGCGAAGTCCAGGACATCGTCGCTGCGAGCAAGGACTGGCAGCCGACCAACGTTACAGAGCTGCGACCGCGAGATTGGTGTAACGCCAGCACTCTTTGAAGGAACTAGTTCGCAAAGCTTTCGTTGGCTGGTCATCCGGATCGGCAAAGGAGAACACGATCATGGACCGCGAACACGTGAAGGGCGCTGCCGACAAGGCAAAAGGCGCGATCAAAGAAGGTGCCGGTAAGCTTACTGGTGACAAAGACATGGAAGCAGAAGGCAAAATCGACAAAGCCAAGGGATCCGCCCATAACGCTGCAGGAGACGTGAAGGACGCAGCGCGCGACGCCGCTGATGCCCTCAAGAACAAGTAGAAGAGGCAATACAAAAACTGGCCGCCGTTGGGCGGCTTTTCTTTTTCTACCGGCCGGCCCGGTAGAATGAAGACGCCCACTTACCTCAGGGCGTTTGATCGCAGAAACCGAGCGCGGAGCCGCAGCCGATCTTGGCGCCCGACTTAATTGCTGAGTTGTCTTGTTTGACCGTGGTTTGAAGCCCGTGACGCCGTCTTCCACGACTTCCGGCACCGATCCGGAACGGTAGGCGATCACGGGGGTACCGCACGCCATCGCCTCGATCAAGACGAGGCCGAACGGCTCAGGCCAATCGATTGGAAACAAGAGCGCGGCGGCGCCGGCGAGGAACGCCTGCTTGCGAACGTCCACCTCGCCGATAAGCTTGATCTCTTCGCCGTCGAACTTGGGTTCGAGCTTCTTCTTGAAGTAGGCCGTTTCCGCGCGGGGTATCTTGGCTGCGATCCTAAGTGGCATCCCGACGGCGCGTGCGATGCGTATGCCGTCTTCCGGCCCCTTCTCCGCCGTGAGCCGTCCGAGTTCTTCGGTATCGCTTTCGCGCTCCTCCCATCTCCTGTGCAAATGGCACTGCGCGCTCGCCGGATCTCGACATCTTCGCGCAAGCGCTGGCGTAGTCGCCGCAACTTAAAGCGGTCTTAGGAGAGCACAACGAGCGGAGAGCTAATTGTTCTCAGGCCGACGCCCGTTGAGTATAGGTCTGGAAGATCGCCAGCTAGACGTTTGTTGGTTGGAGTTGCTACCTGAAATCATCGTCCACATCGCAGAGCGTGCGATTGATCTCAGTTCATGCGGGATGACCTTGCCCCGCGGGTTTAATCCAGTTTGAAGTTCGTTCTGGCCCACGACAAGGACCAGAGCATGAAGCGCAGCCGCTTTTCGGAAGAGCAGATCATCGGGATCTTGAAGGAGCATGAGGCCGGCGTGTCGGTCGCCGATCTGTGCCGCAAGCATGGCGTCAGCGACGCCAGCATCTACAAATGGAAGGCCAGGTTCGGCGGGCTGGAGGTCTCGGAGGCCAAGCGGCTGAAGACGCTGGAGGACGAGAACACGCGGCTGAAACGGTTGCTGGCCGACGCCATGCTGGACAACGCAGCCTTGAAGGACCTCGTGGGAAAGAAATGGTGACGCCCGCGGCCAAGCGGAAAGCTGTCGCCCATCTCCGAGACGCCTTCGGGATGAGCGAACGGCGGGCGTGTAAAGCCATCGGCTGCTGTCGCATGACCATGAGATACCAGACGACCCGGGCGGACGATGCCGGTCTTCGCCAACGCATGAGGGCGATCGCCCAGGAGCGCCGCCGCTTTGACTATCGGCGCCTCCACGTTCTGCTCAAGCGGGAGGGCTATGTGATCAACCACAAGAAGCTGTTCCGGCTCTACCGGGAAGAGAAGCTTGCGGTGCGTCGCCGTGGCGGCCGCAAGCGGGCGATCGGGACCCGGGCGCCGATGACGGTGCCGATGGCGCCGAACGACCGCTGGTCGCTCGACTTCGTATCGGATCAGCTCACCGATGGTCGCCGCTTCCGTATCCTCACCGTGGTCGACGACTGCACCCGCGAGTGCCTGGCGCTGGTGGCCGATACCTTGCTCTCGGGCCCCCGGGTGGCGCGGGAGCTGGACCGGCTGATGATTGAGCGCGGCAAGCCGAAGATGGTGGTCAGCGACAACGGCAGCGAGCTCACCAGCAACGCCATCCTGACATGGGCTGATCAGAGCCGCGTGGCATGGCACTACATCGCGCCGGGCAAGCCCATGCAGAATGCCTTCATCGAAAGCTTCAACGGCCGGCTGCGCGATGAACTGTTGAACGAGACGCTGTTCACGTCGTTGGCCCAGGCCCGCGTCGCGCTCGGATGCTGGCGGGCCGATTACAACGAGGCACGACCACACTCGCAGCTCGGATGGAAGACGCCGTCCGAGTTCGCCTTCTGCTGAGCGAAGCTCTTCTCCTGCGCGTTGCCCTTCTGCTCCGCGAGCTTGCTCGATTCGATCTCGAACATGTCGCTGACGGCGACCTCCTTGACGAAATCGGCAGTCGTCGGCGCGACGCCGAGCGCCGAGTTCACGCCGGTCTTCTCGCCAAGCGACTGGGCGAGCGCTGGGCCTGCGAGCAGTACGCAGGCAGCGGCGATCATGGTGCGTTTCATAGTTCGGTCCCTCTGATTGGCCGCGCGGCCGCTTGCCGCGCGAATCTTTGCGCCGACCAACACCGCGCCGGGGCCGATGTTCCTAATCCGTCGGGTTGCGGCCGGTGCGGGGATTGATCGGATCGGTCGGCTTCCGCCGCAGTCGCTCCGGCAGGAAAGGTTCGGACGGCGAGGCCGACGGCGTCGCGCGCACGTCGGCATGATGCTGCGCCCGCTCGTGTGGCGTCTGATTGGCATTGATCTGGTGCTTCACATCGACGCCGTCGACGGGATCGTTGACGCCATGTTGAATGTCACGGAAATCGCTCATGGTTCACCTCATTCGTTTCCAGGCATGATCTTTTCCAGCACCTGGCGTGCTGCGCCCACGATCACGCCGCTCTCATTGGGGTCGCCTTTCATCAGGGCGAGCGAGAAGTTTTTGGCCTGCTGCAACGTCATGTGCGGCGGCAGCGGCGGCACCTCGGGATCGGTCTTCACCTCCAGCACGACCGGCGTCTCGCTCGCCAGCGCCTGCTCCCACGCGGAGCCCAGCAGTTGCGGGCTGTCGACGAAAATGCCGGTGAGACCGATCATCTCGGCAAACCGCGAATAGGACACGTCTGGAATCTGCTGCGAGGCCTCGAATTTGGGGTCGCCATTGATGATGCGCTGTTCCCAGGTCACCTGGTTGAGGTCTTCGTTGTTGAAGACGCAGACGACAAAATGCGGATTGCGCCAGGACCGCCAGTATTTCGCGACGGTGATCAGTTCCGCCATGTTGTTCATCTGCATGGCCCCGTCGCCGACCAGCGCGATCACGGGTCGTTCCGGGTGGGCGTATTTCGCGGCGAGCGCGTAGGGCACCGCGGCGCCCATCGAGGCGAGGCCGCCGGAGAGCGAGGCCGTCATGCCGCGCCGGATCTTGAGGTCGCGCGCAAACCAGTTGGCGCAGGAGCCGGAATCGCTGGTGATGATGGCGCGCTCGGGCAGGCGCGGTGACAGTTCCCAGGCGACCAGCTGCGGATTGATGGGCGCCGCAGGCTGATGCGCACGGTCGTCCAGCGTCTTCCACCATTTCGCGACGTCGTTCTCGATGCCCTTGCGCCAGGCGCCGTCGCTCTTGGGTGCGAGCCGCGGCAACAGGCTCCGCAACGTCTCCCCGGCATCGCCAACGAGGCTGACTTCCATGGGGAAGCGGATCGAATTCATGCCGGCATCGATGTCGATCTGCACGCCGCGCGCGGCATCTTCCTTCGGGAGGAATTCTGCGTAAGGGAACGCGGAACCGACCATCAGCAGCGTGTCGCATTCCATCATCATGGTGTAGCTGGGCTCGGTGCCGAGCAGGCCGATCGAGCCCGTCACCCATGGTAAGTCGTCCGGCAGTGCCGCCTTGCCGAGCAGCGCCTTGGCGCAGCCCGCGGAGAGGCGATCGGCGACCGCAATCACTTCTTCGGTGGCATGCAATGCGCCGGCGCCGATGAGTATCGCGACCTTCTTGCCGGCGTTGAGCACTTCCGCGGCGCGATCGAGCTCGGCCTCGCGCGGTATCACGCGCGGGGCGCTGTAGCCGACGCCGGAATGCAGGGTGCCGTGCGCGCGGGGCGGACTTTCGTAGGGCTCTTCCTGGAGGTCGTTGGGCAGGATGATGGCCGTTGGGGCCCGGCGAGCAAGCGCGATGCGCACGGCGCGATCGATCAGATGACGCACTTGAGCGGGTGAGGACGCCTGCTCGACATACGCGCCCGCGACGTCCTTGAACATCGAGACGAGATCGAGTTCCTGCTGATAGCTCCCGCCGAGCGCGTTTCGCGCCTGCTGGCCGACGATCGCCAACACCGGCTGGTGGTCCAGCAGCGCATCATAGAGACCGGTGATGAGATGTGAGGCACCGGGTCCCGATGTGGCGATGCAGACGCCAAGCTCGCCGGAAAACTTCGCATAGGCGCTGGCCATGAACGCGGCCATCTCCTCGTGCCGGGCCTGTACGAAATTGATCTTCGCCTCCGCCCGGTTCATCGCGCCGAACACGCCGTTGATGCCATCACCGGGGTAGCCGAAGATATGGCGGACGCCCCACTGATGCAGACGCTGGACGATGAAGTCGGAGACTGTCTGGGCCATGGTGGGGCGGCTCCCGGTTTTCTGTTCGAACACGGAGAACGGCGCGTTTCGGATGATGTTCCTGCGCGCCTGGCGGATTGCCGAGCCGTTTAATGTCGGGCACGCCCCTGGTTCCTGCATTCCCAGCGACACTCCGTTTTGGGAACCGTGCATAAGGCCCAACATCGGTTAGCACTCGAAGCGCCCGTGCCCCTCTCATTGAGACCGTGGTTCGGCTTAGGATAAAGGATGCGGTCAGACAACGTCGCTGAAGGGCTGTAATGCGCGCCTCGATCTGTCGGTTCTAGCGAACTTGAAGACAATGAAAAGAAACAAGCTGCCGAGATAAACTCGGCAGCCTATTTTTCGTTGTCAGGCCTTAAGGCGGAATGTTAGCGACCGGTTGGATCTTGGCTTTTGCCCGAACGAACATTTTGGGGCCCGCCCTGGCCGCTGTTTTTCAACTCCGTTTGACGTTGATGCTAATCAACCGAAGCTACATGCGGCGGACGTTCCTAAGAACTGGCGTGCCGCGTCGATGATGCTGAACGTCCCGGCGCCTGCCGCAGGAGCCACTTTACTGAGGTGCTTGCAATCAATTTACTCGCGTCGCATTTTTCGGTCGCTTACCCCCATGGCAATCCGAGATTTGGTCGTGGGTAGCGTTCTGTCGAGTGCGACTGAGTTGATCGTTAATAGCAGGCCCCATTGCCTGCTATCAATTCGTAGCAACGCATTACGGCAGAGGTCGGAGACCCCCGACACGGCTCTTATGCCAGCGATTAGAATGGGCCATCCATTCGGCAATCGGCTCGCCATCGCGATGCCGGCCTCCGGCCTCCGCGCCGGCCCAAGCCGCGACAGCCCCGAACAACAATGCTGCAGCCGTCGAGAAGGCGATAATAATGCTCGCCGCACGGGCCCTTGAGATCGCGCTCTTGGCATTGGCCAACGTTGTATCTACCCGCCTTTCGGCGTCCGTCGCTGCCAGCCCGGTCAACGCCGTGACCTGCTGAACAAGATAGGCGCGATCCTCGGGAAGGACCCCGCTGTGGCTCGAAGCGGTTGCCAGAATTCGCGCGGCTTCAGCGCGCTCACCCGTCAGATCAACGTTCGGCGGCCGCCGAGGGGCGCGGAAAAGATGGTCGAGCTCGTAACTTAGGACAGATGGTTCGGTAGCCGACGGCGGCTGCGTAGTTGCGGACGGACGGTTTGCGGCGCCCGCTATCAATGCGGTCAGAGCGGCGCCGATCAAGACCGCCAGCGCCCAGGCAGCAACGCCGTGCAGTCCGTCCCGCGTCTCGATGTCGTCGGTCGCCGAAGCGTAGCGTGGCCGGACGCGCCCGGCAACATAGCCGCCGCAGCCAAAACTGATAAGGGATTGGAAGATCAGGTAGACACCCGACAACAGCCATAGCGCAACGGAGGCATCCCTCCAGGTCGGCGCAGCGGAGGCCATGCCTAGGCCGAGCGCTGTCCCAAAGGAGATCAGTATCAGCGACAACGCCATCGCCACGAAGGCGCCGACAATGACGGACGTCCACTGCAACCCCCATGGCCTGGTCAGGCCGGTGGCTGGGAGAGTCTCGGTTTCGATCCCGGAGAGCGGTTCAATGGCCATGGCGTCTTACCGAAGACCGAACAGCGACAGGATGAACATGACGACTACGATCAGGCCCACGAGATAGATGATCCCATTCATGTGAAGTCTCCTCTTCGCGACTTCAATGCTAGGCACGCGATCAGGTTCCGTGCTGGCCCACAATCTGCCGCCTATAATCAAGGAAACCCGCGTTCCGATGGCCGAGTAGTCACCGGAGGTGCAGGGTTGCTTCAGCCGTCGCTCCCGTCCGGACGGCCGCCCGGACAGAGGCGTCAGGCTTCATCGGCCTGGAAAGACACCACGAGCCCGTGCCGTTAATGGTACGCCGAGGCGCCTTTTCGCAGGACGATCGTTGGGACAGGCAACAGCCATCAACCTCAGTCGACTCAGCTGGGGTGCTTGGTTCCTGGCCAAGGTGTTTCAGGCGCCCGTACCCCAGCGCCTGGCGCGCACGGCGTGATACCGAGCATTCGTTTGCGGCTTGATGAACAGAGCCGCGACGTTCGGATGCTGTCTGCGTATTTCGGTCTCGATCGAGATGACGCACTGCTCGATATCATCGGCGCGCTTGTCGTCCGCGAACTCGACGCTCAGCGCCGCCACGACCTCCGCCGGCGACAGCTGCACCGTCAGCAGCCCGTTGGCCCGGAGCACGCCGGGTGACCGTCGCGCGATGTCGAGGATAGATCGTGACAGATCAGAATGAGCGGGTTCGCCGATGAGCAGGCTCTTGCTTTCCCTGGCGAGCCCGATGGAGGTGATGCCCAAGAGAATGCCGATCAGGATCGAGCCAACACCGTCCCAAATCGGCTGGGCGAACAACACCGCAGCTGCGGTCGCGACAACCGCAATAACGATGCCGACCAGCGCCGCGCTGTCTTCTAGCAGCACCATGAAGGCGGGCGGGTCCTTGCTGCGGACGAAGGCCTCGTACCACCCGAGGCGCGAGGTCTCCGACCGGAAGCGCCGCCAGGCGAAAAGCCACGAGATACCCTCGAATACGAAGGACAAGCCGAGCACGATGAAGCTGACGATGGGATCTTCGATTGGCTCCGGCGCGGTGACGTGGAGGACGCCTTGATAGAGCGAGACGCCCGCTCCGAGCGCGAAAATCAACAGAGCGACAATGAAGCTCCAGAAGTACAGCTCGCGCCCGTAGCCAAGCGGATGGGATTCATCGGGCGGACGGCTCGCGCGATAGTAACCGTAAAGCAGCAGCACCTCATTGGTGGTATCGACGACCGAGTGCACGGCTTCGCTCATCATCGCCGAGCTTCCGGTCCAGACAGCAGCTCCGATCTTGGTGACGGCAACGAGGAGGTTGCCGACGAGCGCGGCATAGACGATAGTCTTCGACGATCCTTCCGCCGTCTGGCTCACCCGACGACATCCTCAATTGACGACCGCGATCAACCCGCGGCGATCGGCAGCGACAGGCATGTCGCTCCTTATTTCGGATCCGGATCCGAGAGTTCGGCCCCCGGATCCTCAAACCGACCGCTGCGGGCGAGCTCCACAGCGCGGCCCAGCGCCTTGGCTGTATTCAGCACCTCCTGCTGAAACGCGCGGTCTTCGTCCAGCTCCCGGTGGGAGGTCGCATAATGTTCCATGTAGCCGACATAGCCGTCCGTCTCACCAAAGCGGCCGGCCGAAATCAGGTGCATGTCGGTCAGCCAGTCGGACAACGTTCGACGCACGCCCTCGGCGCCGACGCTGTCGCCGTGAACGATGAGGCCGAAATGGCGATCGGCGAGATGACGCGGATAAGGCCAGCCCTTCAGCTCGAGCGCCTTGGCTTCGGCGGCTTTCTTGCCGTGCGTCGATGTCGGATCCGGGTTGCCGCCGTCGGCGCAGACTAGGCGATCCATCATCGCCTTGAGGCCGCCCGGCACGTGGTACCAGTTCACCGGCGTCACGATCAGGATGCCGTGGGCTGCCACCCAGAGCGGATAGATCTCGTTCATCCAGTCGCTGGTCTGGCCGAGCGAATAGTTGGGATAGCAGCTGCACGGCCAGTGGCAGAGCGGCATGGCGGTAGAGACGCACGACTTGCAGGGATGAATATACTTGCCGAATTCGGAGGTCAGGCGGGAAAGATCCAGGATGTCGACGGCGAAGCCCATCTCGACGAAGACGGGCTCGGCGAGCTTGACCATGCGCCAGGTCTTGGACATCTCGCCCGGACAGGTGTGCTCGCTGCGCGCCGAACCGTTGATGACGAGAATACGCGGCGTCGCGCCAGCGTCGTCGTGCCGGCGCTGTGCCTCGAAGATGGCGGTACGCGTCGCCAGCCAATCGACGGCGAGCTCGTCGTCAGGATCGGCGAACCCCACACCCGCCTTCCGCGTTACTGGCGATTTGCGCGAATGGCTGTAGGCATCCCAGGCAGCCCCAACGATCGCATCGAGTTCCCACTTTAGCGGGGCGAAGGCAGGATCGACGAACTGGCTCCTGTAACGGCTCTCGAATTCCTCACGGGACAGCTTGACGGGCGGCATTCCCTTGCGAACGTCCGGTTCCGTCATGATGGCTTCTCGATAGTTGGTCCAATCCGTCCAACCCGAGGCTCGGGGCACGGTTCCTAGGCGGGTGGTGGAGGAGGCGGTCTCGCTGTCGACCGAAATCCTTCAGCATTGTACACCTTCGCGACTTCTCCGGCCCATAGGAACGCTCGCCGCCTTTCGGCGTCAGCCGGTATGGCAAAACTCATCAAGGTTCGATTTCACCAGTTCGGCGGCAACGACGTGCTCTGCGTCGACCGGCTCGAACAGTCAGGTCCCGACGCCGGTCAGATCCTGGTTTCCGTTCGGGCAGCCAGCGTCAATCCGGTCGACTTCAAGATCAGGTCTGGCAAATATCCCGCCGTGCAGGAGGATCGCCTTCCCTACACGCCGGGCCGACCGCGAGACACGCGAGCGTTCCTGGGCGCTTTTGAACAAGGGCGACCGTTTGATCTCGACCTTGACGGAGCCCTCGCAGGACCGCGCGAAATCGCTGGGCGTCACCGCGATGCGATACACTGTCGAGCCCGACGGAGAAGAGCTCGCGAAGATCGGGAAGCTCGCCGAAAACGACAAGCTCAAACCGCACATTCAGGCCACGTTCCCGCTAGAACAGGCAGCACAGGCCCTGTCGACTGTGGAGCACGGCCATACGGTGGGCAAGGTCGTCCTGACATGTGGCTGATCAGGAGCATCTGATGAACGAAGGCGCTCGAAGGTGCGCCGAAATACAGCGAGCGCAGCGATTGGAACTGGGGCGATGACGCCGCCGCGCGGTATCAACGCTTACTACGGCGTTCCTTTTACTTGAGAGGAGATCCGATGAGCCAGGAAAAGCCCAACGACGATCCCCGGCAGCAGAACGATTGGGGATCGCACGCCCAGACTGACAAGCCCTGGAAGGGCAATCCGGAGAAGGAGCAGAAGTCCAGCGACAAGAAGCCGGACCTGGAGAAATGGCACGAGACCAAAACGCACTAACAGAGTGTGCACATTTTCTGGAGCGCGGTAGCAACAGTGCCGCGCTTGCTTTTTTTGCAATGCATTCACGGATGACAGCGGTGCTCTCAGGACCCGGAACTATGCGTCAGGGCTGTGGGTTAGGTTCCCGGCGTTCGCATGGCCAAGCCGTTTGCCTAGCCAAAAGTCGCGATCGAGGTGTTCACCGTGGATGCTCAAACCCGGGAGCGTGGGCCGTCCGCGGAGCAACCGCAGAGGGCCGAAGCTCCAACGAATTCGCCCGACCCCAAGCACCAGACCAAGGGACAGCCCGGCAAGCCGGACAAGACCCCGCCTCTGCGCGAGCGGCTCGCCGAGCACTGGCTGCTCGCGACCGTCGGCGCGATCGTGCTGATCGCAGCGCTGGTCGGCGGTTTGCTCTATTGGCTGGAAGTTCGCCGCTATGAATCCACCGACGACGCCTTCGTCGCCGCGCGCAGCTTTTCCGTGGCCTCGAAGGTCGGCGGTTACGTGACCGATATCCCGGTCACGGACAACCAGCATGTCAATGCCGGCGATCTCCTCGCCAAGATCGACGAGCGCGATTATCGCATCGCTGTCGATCAGGCTGCGGCGCAGGTCGAGGTCTCCAAGGCCAACGTCGCGAATGTCGAGGCGCAGATTGTTTCCCAGCAGGAGCAGATCAAGCAGGCCCAGGCGCAGCTCGAGCAAGCGCAGGCCCAACTTCAGTTCTCACAGGAAGAATCGGCGCGCGCCCAGGATCTGGTCGAGAAGGGCGCCGGCACCGTGCAGCGCCAGCAGCAGACCCGCTCCGATCTCCAAGCCCAGCAAGCCAACACCGAGCGCGCCAAGACCGCGGTGACGGCTGCGCAACTCGGCATCAAGACGCTGCAAGCCCAGCTCGAAGGCACCAAGGCGCAGCTCGAGCAGTCACAGGCGCACCTCGATCAGGCGAACCTGAACCTGCAATACACCAGCCTCATTGCCGCGCAGTCCGGTCGCGTCGTCAAGCTTTCGGGCGCCAAGGGCACGTTCGTGACCGCCGGACAGAGCCTGATGATGTTCGTCCCCGATGAGGTCTGGATCGTCGCCAACTACAAGGAGACGCAGCTTGCCGACATGCGGCCAGGCCAGCCGGTCGAGATCCGCATCGATGCCTATCCCGGGCAGAAGTTGACCGGCCATGTCGATTCCGTGCAGCCGGGCTCCGGCACCGCCTTCAGCCTGCTGCCGGCTGAAAATGCCACCGGTAACTACGTCAAGGTGGTGCAGCGCGTGCCGGTGAAGATCGTGGTCGACAATTGGCCGGCCGATCTGCCGGTTGGTCCCGGCATGTCGGTCGTGCCCTGGACGCGGGTGCGATGACGGACACCACGCAAGACGGCGCATCGGCCGGTGGCTGGTCGCCGGAACGCTCGGCGGCTGGCGGGCACAATCCCTACCTGATCGCCTTCGTGGTCTCGATCGCGACCTTCATGGAGGTGCTCGACACCACCATTGCCAATGTCGCGTTGCGCCACATCGCCGGTGGGCTTGCGGTCGGCATCGACGAGAGCACCTACGTCATCACCAGCTATCTGGTCGCCAACGCCATCGTACTGTCGATCTCGGGCTGGCTGTCGACCGTCATCGGCCGCAAGCGCTTCTACATGATCTGCGTCGCAACCTTCACGATCTCCTCCCTGCTGTGCGGGTTCGCCTGGAATCTGCAATCGCTGGTGCTCTTCCGTATCTTGCAAGGTCTGGGTGGCGGCGGCATGGCCACGAGCGAGCAGGCGATCCTCGCCGACTCCTTCCCGCCGGAGAAGCGCGGACAGGCGTTTGCCATCTACGGCGTCGCTGTGGTCGTCGCGCCGGTGATCGGCCCGACGCTCGGCGGCTGGATCACCGATACCTACAGCTGGCACTGGGTCTTCCTGATCAACGTCCCCATGGGGCTGCTCTCGCTGTTCCTGGTCGGCACGCTGGTCAAAGAGCCGTCGGGCGCGGAGGAGGAGCGGGAGAAGCTGCTGAGCAAGGGTGTGCAGGTCGACTATATCGGCTTCGCACTGGTCGCGATCGGGCTCGGCTCGCTCGAATACGTGCTCGATGAGGGCCAGCGCAACGACTGGTTCGGCTCGAATATGATCATTTTCTTCGCTGTGCTGTCAGCTGTGTCGCTGCTTGCACTGATCCCGTGGGAGCTGACACGCGAAGAGCCTATCATTGATCTCCGCTTGCTCGGCCGGCGGCAATTCGCTGCCTGCTTCCTGGTCATGCTCGGCA
This sequence comes from Bradyrhizobium sp. S3.7.6, assembly GCF_054061875.1. NCBI lineage: Bacteria > Pseudomonadati > Pseudomonadota > Alphaproteobacteria > Hyphomicrobiales > Nitrobacteraceae > Bradyrhizobium > Bradyrhizobium sp. S3.7.6. Next base: position 49,241 of record NZ_JBSSEQ010000004.1, read on the forward strand.
CCGGTGCGGTGCTGATCTCGACCACACAGATCCTGCCGCAACTGCTCCAGACCGAGCTGAACTACACGGCACTACTGGCCGGTCTTGCGCTATCGCCCGGCGGCATCGCCACCTTGATGCTGATGCCGGTCGTCGGCCGGCTCGTCAGCACGGTGCAGCCGAAATATCTCATCATGTTCGGCGCCACGGTGGTTGCATTCTCGATGTGGCATCTGACCGGGCTGAACGGCGACATCACATATGGCTACGCGGCGCTGGCACGCGTCTTCCTCGCGATTGGGCTTCCATTCCTGTTCCTGCCGGTAACAACCGCGTCTTATGATGGCGTGCCGTCTGACAAGACCAACCAGGCGTCAGCGCTGATCAACGTTGCTCGCAATATCGGCGGCTCCATGGGCGTGGCGCTGGCGCAGACGGTACTGGCGCAGCGCCAGCAATTCCATCAAAGCCGCCTGATCGAGCATGCCGCGCCGTCCGATCTCGGCTATCAGCAGACCATCGACGCGATGACACGGTACTTCCAGGCCCAGGGCTCGAATCCGAGCGACGCGGCCGCGCAGGCGATCGCCTGGGTGGGGAAGACCTTGCAGCAGCAGGTCGACTTCCTCGCCTATATCGACGTGTTCTGGATGCTCGCGATCATTGCCGTGCTGATGATTCCGACTGCTGCCGTGTTGCGCCCGATCGACCTCGGCGCGCCGGCGCGGGGGCATTAGGCCGCGCCATTCTCTGAGGGCCGAGCGCATCGGTTGCGACGCCGTCAGCGTCGACGGTTTTGAGTGCGGCGGCCACCCGGCGAGGACGATATTCCCAACATGATCCTGCTGCAGCGCGCGGTTTCCCAGAGCCGGCCGGGCGCAAAGATTCTGTATCTCCGTGCAGAGGTGAACAGCGTTCCGGATATCGGCGAGGTCCGATTGGCTGCCTCGCATCGTCCTATACTCTCGAGCGCTTGCGGCTGGTAAAGATCAGAGGGCTGACAATCCTTTCCGGGTGGCCGCTGTCCCTTGGAACCATCATCGGCCGCGCATGTTCGTTCCGGGCATCCTCGGAGACCCAGAGTGCGCAATTTGCCGATCCAGTGTTCGCACGTGCCCTCTACAAAGCGACCCCGCGCGAAAGCCATGGGTCGGACCGCCGCGCTCATTGACCAGCACAGGCAGCGTTCACCGCTTCGCAGCTCGAACAGGTTACCCTCACCCGTCGTCCGGGTGCACAGTTGGCCGCTGCAGATTCGGATGAACAGCCTGAACGAGCGCAACGCGCTCCCACCGATTGCGCTCGTCGGAGCCTGGCTCGCTCTGCTGCCCTTGCTGGCGCTGACCGTGGCACTGCGTAGCGCGGTGCTCAACGTCCATTGTCGGTCGTCAGCTCGAAGGATGTGATCTCGAACTTGCGTTCGACGAGTTGCAGGATATTGAGAGGCGGCAACTGGCGGGCTCTGGCCGTCGCCACCCCACTTGAACACAAATTCCGCAGTCTTGTGGTCGTCGGGCGCCCGCGATTGTTCCTGAAATCGCGCGTCGACCGGCCAGCATGGTCAGCGCGAGCCTTATAGCAATGTCCGTCGCTGTCGGATAGAGCGGCATCCTGCAGGTTCCTGAACTCCTGATCGCTCGCGCCCCGTCAGGAGCGTCCTTTCACCCCGCGCGGATGCGCCCCTTCATCGACCTGTTTGACGTGATAGCCGGCCGGAGGAGCTGGCCGCCTTCCTCGTCCCCAACTGGAACATCTGTGACAAGCCCCGTGCACTTCTTAGCTGATCGTGTGCGGCGCCCTCGCCGCTTTCGCCCTCGGCGGTGCAGACCTTGGTGGTCTTCACGGCGGACTCAGCTTCAGTCTTGGTCTTGTAGACGCCGTCGCCTACCACGGTAGTGGTGGTCGTATGGCGGTCCTTCCGCCTACGACTATGGCTACGACGAACCCTATCGCTGGGGCGGCGGCTACACCACGACCTACTACACGGCGCCCGTATCCTACGGCCACCGTTATCGCCGCGCTGTGCGTCCCGCCTACGCCTTTTACCGCGGATCCTATCCGGTCGTGCGGCACCGCTGGCATCGCCACCACCACTGGTGAAACTAGTCCATCCGAACGCAACCAAGGCCGCGCACCCGAAGGCGCGGCCTTTTCATTGGGGCCGGCCATCCGCTCACCAGTCGCCGAAGAACGGGTCGTGCCGTTCGAAGGCCAGCCGACGTTCGGGAGTTCTTCTCGACATCCTCGTCAGTCGCTTGACATGCGGGCGCGGCTCCGCCCGGGACTGGGTCTGCTTCTTGATCTCGGAAGGAGGCGCCGCAGGGAGGGCGGCCATCGCCTCCCGCAGCGGCTGCTGCGGTTCGTCGGGCATCTGCTCGGCCTGCACGACCTTCGGGGCGTCGGCGCGCGGACGCATGTCGAAGACGATCTTCTCCGGAAGACTTCTCGCCGAGCTGATCCGGATGGTCGTCCTGTCGGGATCGGTCGCGCCTTCGCGCTCGGTCGGGGCCGGCAGGTACCGGTCCGCGGCAAAGAGCAGCGTCAGCAGAAGCCCGCCTACGAATACGAAATATCGGATGATCGGCATGGACCGCCGTTCTCGGAATGAAGGATCGCGTTTGCGGCTGGTGCCGGACGTTGAGCGGGGCAGGCCGCTTTCAGGCGACGCGCCCCGATTCGCTTAATCCACTTCCTGGACCACGGTGCGCGTCGACGGGTCGACCAGCATCACGCGTTCGCCCGAGTAGACGCAGCGGTACTTGGTGAGCGAGGGGCCCCATTCCGCGGGCACTGCCTCGAGCTCGACATCGCGCGGCACCGGTGAACCGACGACGATCTTCTCGCGGCTCTGTATCGGACGGATGTTGTGTTCGGTGACGTAGGTACGGATCTTGGTGCGGTATTCGGGCTCGATCTGAACGGCAGCGGCATGGCCGGTGCCTGTGGTGGTGACCACCGTGGACTGCGCCATCGCGCCGGTCGAGATCATCGCCGCCATCGCGGTCAGTAGAAGCTTGTTCATGTTTTTCTCCTCGCCGGCATATGCGGCAGCGTCGAGAACCTTCGAATGATGGCAAGGTCCCCCCATGGGCGCCCGAAGAAGTATTCTTTTGCAGTCGAATCCGGGCCCTTCGCGAACTCGTTCTCGCGCGACGGAACATTCCGGCCAGACACTGGTTCGCCCAAGTTATCGGCGGCGCAGTTGTAGCTCCCAAGCAGGCGTTCGTTCATGTAGGGTCTGCTGATGTCATCTTCGGATCCAGTCAGGAGTGCTCACGATCGACGCCAACGACGGCTATTGATCGTGCTGGCTTTGGGATTTGTTGTTTTCGGCGCCGCTGCGGCCGCGCTCTTCTACGTCTTGCAGCCCGAGACCCTCCGGATCGCCGTCGGACCCGCAGGCAGCGACGATCATCAGGTGGTCCAAGCGATGGCCGAGGCTTTCGGAGAAGAAAGCAGGATGGTCAGGCTCTCCCCGATCACGACGGAAGGAGCGGCCGAATCCATGGCTCTGCTGGGCGCTGGCAAAGCCGACCTGGCAATCGGTCGCGGCGACCTTGGCATGCCTGCCGACGCGCAGACACTGGCCGTCCTGCGCAAGAACTACGTCGTCCTGTGGTCGCCCTCCGGGCGACCGGGCAAAGACTCCAAGAAGAAGGCCACCGGCAGGATCGGAGAGATCGCCGATCTGGCGGGTCGCAAGGTTGGCATCATAGGACGGACCGGAGCCAACCTCGCACTGCTACGGACCATTCTGGTGGGCTCCGGAGTGGAGCCGGACAAGGTAGCGACGGTCCAATTCGGGACCGAAGAAATCGAAAAACTTGCGCAAGACGCCACCCTCGATGCCTATCTCGCCGTCGGTCCGCTCGACAGCAAGATCACTGCCGCCGCGATCGCCGCGACTTCGCGATCGCGCGGAGCTCCGAAGTTTCTTCCGCTCGAAGCATCCGAGGCGATCGCTCTGAAGAACGCCCGCTACGAAGCCGAGGAAATTCCGGGCAGTGTCTTCAACGCGAAACCGGCCTGGCCGGAGGACAAGGTCGACACCATCAGCGTCAACCATCTCATCCTGGCCAGAAAAAAACTTTCAGAAGCCAAGGCGGCGGCCTTCTACCGGCAGCTTTTCGCTGTCCGCGACACGATCACGCAACGTGTCGCCGGCGCCGCGCACATCACGAAGCCCGAGACGGAGAAGGAGGCCGAGCCCTCCGTGCACCGGGGCGCCGCAGCGGTCATCAACGGGACCGAGCGGACCTTTCTGGACAAGTACGGCGACTACTTCTGGTTCGCCTTGCTTCTTCTTTCCGGGATCGGTTCGGCCGCCGCCTGGCTGCGTCGCTATCTGAACCGGGACGAGCGGGCCGACACCACCAGCCATCGCAACCGGATTCTCGCCGTGGTCTCGGAGCTTCGCGATGCCGGGTCCGAACAGGACCTTCTGACATCGCAACAGGAAGTCGACGCGATCATCGGCGAAACCCTGAAGTGCTACGATGATGGAGCGATCGAACAAGATGACCTGGCCGCATTCGGACTGGTCCTTGAACTGTTCGATCATGCCGTCGCCGAACGGCGAGCGGCGCTGCAGAGCGGCCCCGCCGATCAAGCAAAATCTCCGGGTCCAATCCTTGCCTCTCGCCGGTAGGCGCCCCCGCAGGACTGCCTCGTGGAACGTCTTGGCTTCGCCTTCTCAGGTCGGAGAATCAAACGGCGCGTGTTTGGATCTTCGTTATCGCCACCGTCAATTTTAGCGTCGAAGGACTCAGAAAAACCGACTGCTGGAACGGGTTCGGCGTTGGGTGAACAGCAATGATCTGATTTATCGTAAAACTACCGCTTGATCATCAGGAGCTAACCTCCTCCAGCGTGCGGGCCGCTGGGATTCGCGTCCGGATGTTGCTCCCGCTGAGCCGTGCTGCGGAGCCGACCAAGGTTCTCAGCTCCATTGGAACTCCTCCTTGATAACCACCGTTGGATTTCCTGGAGGAGTTCATGGCCAGGGTCGAGAACGTGCGCCGGGAAGAATCGAATTTGAGCGCTTGGAGTATCGCCGCGGCCTTCGGCCTGCTGGCAGTGGCGTTCGTGATCGACCGTGGTGCGCCCCCGAGTGACGACGCGTCGCCGATGCCGCCCCAAGAAAAGGGCGACGCCTCGGCGGCCGGCTTGGCCATGGAAAGCGGAGACCACGGCCGACACGCCACATCGCCCAGCGAGATTCCGGCGAAAGGCTGGAAGGACATCCTGCTGCGCGTCTACAGCAACATCGGCAGGCACCGGATTTTGGCTCTGGCCGCCGGCATGACCTACTACAGCATTCTCGCGATCTTTCCCGCGCTTGCCGCTCTCGTCGCGATTTACGGCTTCTTTTCTGACCCGGGCAGCATAGCCAAGCATCTCGACGATATCTCCGGCTTCGTCCCAGGTGGCGCCATCGAAATCGCGCGCGAGCAGCTCACGCGGGTAGCCACGAAGGGCGACCGAACGCTTGGATTGACCTTCCTGGTGGGGCTTCTGATTTCGCTGTGGAGCGCGAATGCCGCGATGAAGGCGTTGTTTGACACCCTAAACATTGTCTATGGCGAGCAGGAAACGCGAGGCTTCGTGAAGCTCAACGCGATTTCGCTGTCGTTCACGCTCGCCGCCATCGCGTTCGTCCTGATCGCCCTCGGTGCGGTCGTGGCCGTACCCGTCATCCTCAACTACATGTGGTTGTCCAACATCGCCGAGCTCGTCGTTCGCTGGGCGAGATGGCCAGTTCTATTCGTTGCAGTTGCGCTCGCCTTGGCATCAGTCTACCGCTTCGGGCCCAGTCGCGAGGCCCCGCGTTGGAGATGGCTCACATGGGGCAGCATCGTGGCCACGCTGCTTTGGCTAGTTGCCTCCGCGCTTTTCTCCTTCTATGCGGCCAACTTCGGCACTTTCAACCAAACCTACGGGTCGCTTGGTGCGGCGATAGGCTTCATGACATGGCTTTGGATCTCGGCCATCGTGATCCTGCTGGGAGCGGAGCTGAACGCCGAGATGGAGCACCAAACGGCGCGCGACACGACGACCGGCGCGCCGGAGCCACTTGGTGCCCGGGGCGCCCGAATGGCAGATACGGTCGCAGCGACCAAGGGCGTATGACCATGACGAACTTGCTCAAGCTTCCCACCTGGGCCGACGATGAACACATTCATGCCGTCGTCGAAACATCGCGCGGAAGCACCTGCAAGCTGGAATTCGATCCGGACCTGAAAGTGTTCGCGCTGGCGAAGCCGTTGATGACCGGTCTCGCCTATCCCTACGACTGGGGCTTCATTCCCTCGACCAAAGCCGAGGACGGCGATCCGCTCGACGTTCTGATCATCCATGATGCCCAGACCTTTCCCGGCGTCGTCCTGCGCTGCAGGCCCGTCGGCATTCTCGAGGTCGAACAGAAAAGCAAGGGCAAGAAGGAACGTAACGATCGCGTGTTCGCAGTCCCCGAGCGTTCCCCCTTGGAAACCGATTTGGAGGATGTCCGCAATCTTCCAGGACGAGCGCGTGAGGAACTGGAGCAGTTCTTCCGGGCCACCAACGCGCTTGAAGACAAGCAGATCGACTTTCTGGGCTGGCGTGGGCCCGGCCAAGCGATCAAGACGATCAAGCGGCTCTCCGTGAGGTAGCGAGCCATGGCCAAGGCCGATACACCCGAAGTCGCCAGCTGCTTCGCGAATAAGTGCACCGCTGCGCGGCGGCAATCCTTACCGGGCGAAGGCCTACTCGCGTGCGGCCGACAGCCTGGCTGCGCTTGCTGTCCCCTTGGACCGGCTGATCGAAGAAGGCCGTCTCAGCGAGATCCCGGCATGGGCGAGGCGATCGCGGACATCATCACCAAGCTCCACCGCACCGGAATCCATCCCAGCTTGGAGAAGCTCCGCAAGGAAATCCCGGCCGTGCCCGTTTCCGCCGACGAGAGCAACTGCCGCTTCAAACCGGCCTGGAAGCGGACCGATGCCACAAGCCGGCGCTGCAGAGCGCCGGCGACGTCCGCCCTGCTATAAAAGAACGCTCGATGGTGGGTTCGCCGGCTTGGCACGTTTTGAAGCAGAATCACTCTACATCCCGTCATCGTCCTGACCGCACGCTCACCGAGTTGGAGCGAATTTTCCTGCCGGCGCACAATGCTGAGGCCGTTCAACAGTGGGCTGTGCCTCGCCGCAATTGTCAAACGCGGACTGCCGCTGCTATGGCGGCATCGGGTTAGGTTCGTCGTCGAAGACGAGTCCGATCGGATGGCTGAAGACCTCGAATTCGCCGCCCCGCGCTATGCCGATGAGCGTGATTCCGCTGGCGTCGGCTGTGCGTATTGCCAGCGCGGTCGGAGCCGAGATCGCGACGATGAAGCCGGCGCCGATCGCCGCGGTCTTCTGCGCCAACTCGACCGAGACCCGGCTGGTGAGGATGATGGCGCCCGTGCGTCCCGGCGTCCCCTCCATTGCGAGGGCACCAGCAAGCTTGTCGAGCGCATTGTGTCGGCCGACATCCTCACGCACGGTCATGTTGCTGCCGCCTGGTACGAAGAAACCCGCCGCGTGGGTGGCGCGCGTCTGCTGGTTGAGGGCTTGTGACGCGGCCATGGTGTCAACGGCGGCGCCGATCTCTCCGGGCCTGAGGCGGATCTGCCGCACGACAGGACGAACGATGCGGCGGGCTTCGCGAAGGCTCTCGATCCCGCACAGGCCGCATCCGGTCGGCCCGACCAATTGCCGCTGCCGTTCCTTCAGCCGGCGTCCGGCTTTCGGCCGCAGCCATATGCGCAGTTCGATGCCGTGGGGGCCCGGAACGACCGTAAGCTCCTCTATCTCGCCGATGTCCTGGATGATTCCTTCGGTCAGGCTGAAACCGAGGGCGAGGTCGGTCAGATCGGCAGGCGTGGCCATCAGAACCGCGACGGTCGTTCCGTCGTAGACGAGGGCGACGGGACATTCCTCGGCCACCACGCGCTCGCCCCGCATACAGCTCGACGTGAGCTTCGGCATCCTGACCGAGGCCGTCGGTCCAGGTGAGCAATCGCGGCTAGGGAAGTGAGAGCCGTGCATGATGTTTGTCCTACGACGATCTATCGACGCGCGAGTCGCGGCAAGGTTCCGAACGTGCAGGAACTTGCAATCACCTCCCCGGTTCTCAAGGCGAGCTTGCGGAGATGAGGCCCGCCATGAGGCAAAAGGCAAAAGTTGAAAACTATGATGGTCCAGCCGGGGGCTGGGGTTCGCTGAAGGCAGTCACCAGCATTCTTACGCAGGAAGAGATCGCGATCCTCGGCAGCGAGATTCTGCTCAAGCAGAACAAGCCCAATGGATACATGTGCGTGAGCTGCTCCTGGGCTAAGCCGGCCAAGCCGCGTCCGTTTGAATTCTGCGAGAACGGCGCCAAGGCGACCGCCTGGGAAATCACGAGCAAGACCGTGACGCCGGAATTTTTCGTGCAACATACTCTGGCGGAATTGCGAGACTGGTCCGATCATCGACTGGAAGAGCAGGGGCGCCTGACGACGCCGATGCGTTACGACCGGGCAAGCGACAAATATCGGCCGGTCGGCTGGGACGAGGCCTTCCGGGACATCGGCGCGGAGCTGAACCGGCTCGATCCCCGTTCGGTCGTGATGTACACGTCCGGCCGTGCCTCGCTCGAAACGAGCTACATGTATCAATTATTCGGCCGCATGTACGGCACCAACAATTTCCCCGATAGCTCGAACATGTGCCACGAAACGACCTCGGTGGCGCTCCCGGAAGTGATCGGGGTCCCGGTCGGCACCGTGTTGCTGGAAGATTTCGAGACCACGGACTGCATCCTCTTCTTCGGCCACAACACCACCACCAACGCACCGCGCATGCTGCATCCGCTCCAGGAGGCGGCGCAGCGCGGCGTGCCGATCGTGACCTTCAATCCGCTGCGCGAGCGCGGGCTGGAGCGGTTCGTCAATCCACAAAATCCGGTTCAGATGATCGCTGGCGGCACGCGCATCAGCTCGCAATACTATCAGGTGCGGGTGGGCGGCGACGCGGCGGCGATCACTGGGATTTGCAAATGGGTGATCGAGGCGGACGATCTCGCGCGGGCGGATGGCAATCCGCGGGTCATCGACGTCGAGTTCATTCGGCAGCATACGGCAGGCTTCGAGGAATTTGCCGCCTTCTGCCGCGCGCAGGATTGGAACGAGGTCGAGCGGGCGTCAGGACTTTCACGGGGCGCGATGCGCGAAGCCGCGAACACCTACATGGCCGCGAAGGCTGTGATCGCGAATTATGGCATGGGCATCACCCAGCACAAGCACGGCGTCGAGACCAACAAGATGATCGTCAATTTGCTGCTGCTCCGCGGCAACATCGGCAAACCCGGGGCCGGTATCTCGCCGATCCGGGGCCACTCCAACGTCCAGGGCCAGCGCACGGTCGGCATCTCCGAGAAAACCAAGCTCGTGCCGCTCGACAAGCTTGCCGAGCTCTACGGCTTCGAGCCGCCGCGATGGGAGGGACTGTCCACGGTTGATGCCTGCGAGGGCATCCTGAAGGGCGACGTTCGCGGCTTCGTCAGCCTGGGTGGCAATTTCCTGCGGGCAGTTCCCGAGCGGTCCTTGATGGAGCCCGCGTGGTCCGGCCTGCGCCTGTCAGTGCAAATCGCGACCAAGCTCAATCGCAGCCACCTCGTGCCGGGTGAGGTTACCTATCTGCTGCCGTGCCTGGGCCGGATCGAGATCGACCGGCAGGCCAGCGGCGAGCAGGCGGTGTCGATGGAGGATTCCACTGCCTGCATTCACGGCTCGCGCGGCCAGCGCAAGCCTGTGGCCGAACATCTGCTGTCCGAGCCGGCAATCGTTGCCGCTCTGGCAAAGGCGACGTTGAAGCCCAATCCCAGGATCGACTGGGACGCCTGGATCGCCGACTATTCGCGGATTCGCGATGCCATCGAGCGCACCTATCCCGACCAGTTCAAGGACTTCAACACGCGCATGTTCCAACCCGGCGGTTTTCCACGGCCGCTCGGGGCGCGCGAGCGGAAGTGGAAGACGCCGAACGGCAAGGCGAACTTCACCGTTCCAAAATCGGCTTTCGCGCCGCCCCGCGAAACGGACGGCGTCTACGAGTTGATGACACTGCGCGCCGACGGGCAGTTCAATACGACGATCTACACCGAAGACGATCGCTTTCGCGGCATTGAGGGCAGCCGTTATGTCGTCTTCATGAACCCCGCGGACATGGAGGTAGACGGACTGAAATCGGGAGACACCGTCACGCTGGTGACGGAGGCGGGCGATGGCGTCGAGCGCAGCTTGAGCGAGCTCCAGGTTGTCCCCTACGGCATCCCCCGCAGAAGCATCGCGGCCTACTATCCCGAGTGCAATGTGCTCATTCCGCTTTGGCATCACGCGGAGGGCAGCAAGGTCCCTGCGGCAAAATCCGTTTCGGTTCGCCTGTTCAAGGACATCCCGCCTGAGATCCTCGAGGGCGGAGAGGCTCCGATTACGGCATCGTGAACGCCGTGGTGGATACCCACTTGGCCCGGGGTGCAGGACGATGAGAGACAGCGCGTCGGAAACTGTCGACATCAACGAGGCCGTTCACTTGTGCGTCGACATGCAGAACATTTTCGCTCCCGGCGGCTTGTGGGCGACGCCCTGGATGGAACGCGTCCTGCCGACCATCGCCTCGATAGTTTCGCGCCATCAGGCCAGAACGATCTTCACGCGATTCATCACGCCGCAGGCCCCGGAAGATCGCCCGGGACATTGGCAGAGCTATTTTCGTCGCTGGCGGCAGGCGACCCGAAAGCATCTTTCGCCATCCGCTCTCGAGCTCGTACCCGCCTTGAGCCGGTTCGTTCCGCCCGCCGCCGTCATCAACAAGCCGGCCTATTCCGCATTCAGCAATCCCGGGCTCGCCGGCCTGCTGATCGAGAAGAACGTCGGCACGGTCGTGATCACGGGCGCGGAGACGGACGTCTGCGTGCTCTCGACGGTCCTGAGCGCCGTCGACCTCGGCTTTCGGGTCGTGATCGTCGAGGATGCGCTATGCAGCTCGTCCGACGTCGGCCACGATGCGCTCATGACGATGTACCGCACTCGCTTTCACGGCCAGGTCGACCTGATGACCGCGGAAGAGCTGACGGAGTTCTGGCGGGAGTAGGGGGCGAACGGGATACGAAAAGCGGATGCGCGGGCGTCTTTGGTTAGTGTCGGGAATTATCGGTTTATGCGTGGCCGTTGCCGGCGTGTGGTTCATTACTGCGCCGGCGCGATTTGCCTCGGCGGAAGCGCAGGCCGTGTCCGACAGCGGCGATGCGGTGCGGGGCAAGCTAGTGTTTGCGGCGGGTGATTGTGCCTCCTGCCATGCCTCGCCGGGCCAGTCCGATCGCTTGCATCTTGGTGGCGGGCTCGCTCTTGCGTCGCCTTACGGAACGTTTCGGGCGCCGAATATTTCGCCGGATCTGGCCGACGGTATCGGGAATTGGACAGCGAAGGATCTCGCCAATGCGCTCCTGCGTGGCGTATCCCCGGACGGGCGTCACTATTACCCGGCTTTTCCCTACGGCAGCTTCGCGCATATGCGTCATGAGGATGTGCAGGATCTGATGGCCTATTTGCGAACGCTGCCCGCCGTGAAGGGGCGTCCGCCGGAACACGAGCTCAACCTGGTCTTCGGGATTCGCCGCTTCGTCGGGTTCTGGAAGATTCTCTATTTCAAGCCGGGTCCGATTGCGGCCGATCCGGCGCATGATGAAAGATGGAATCGCGGTCGTTATCTGAGCGAGGCGCTCGCTCATTGCGCGGAGTGCCATTCGTCCCGTGACATGTTCGGCGGCATCAAGGCGAGTACGCGCTATGCCGGCGGACAGGATCCTGTCGGTGCCGGCTTCTATCCCAACATCACGGCAGCGCGCCTTGGCGACTGGTCGGAGCCGCAGTTGGCGGAGATGCTGAAGACAGGGACTACGCCAAAGCACGCCAGGGTCGGCTCGTCGATGGCCGACGTGGTCACGAACACGGCCATGCTGCCCGAGAGCGATCGCGAGGCCATTGCGGCCTTCGTGAAATCGTTGCCATCCCGGCCGACGCCGAACCCCTGAAATATGCTCATTGCGCATAGAGATAGGCCGCGATGTCCCGCGCCTCGGATTCGGTGATGCCGGTGGCGGGCATCGCGGTGCGGGGCGAAAAGGTTTGCGGCGCAACGATCCACTGGACCAGATTGTCGGGCGCATTGGTCGCAACGCCGGCGATGTATACGCGCGACCTGAGATCGGCGAGCGAAGCGCCGACCTGACCGTCGCCGCCGGGAATGCCGGGGATCGCGTGGCACCCGGCGCAACCGTAGCGGCGGACCAACGCCGGCGCACGGGTCGGATCGCCCCCGGTCATGGCGCGGGCGACCGCTTCATTTTGCTGACGCTCACTCCGGGCGAAGCCTGCCGCACCCGCCGCGACGACGAGGAGACCCGCCGCTCCAATCGCGACAGCTGTCCGTCTAGAGCATGTGAAGGGCATCGGGCTGCTCCCTGCGTTGACCGGCTCGCCGGATCCAGAGCGCGATCAGCGCGAGCGCGGCGCCGGCATAGATCGTTCCCGCCGGTACCCACATGATGATTCCGGCCAGTTGCTGGTCCTCGAGCGGCGTCAGGCCCCACGCCGCCACGGCGTCCGATTGCTGCCGGTAGAGCAGGTGCGGCGCCAGTGCCATCAGCGCGCCGAGGATGCTGGTGTGTAGCATCGTCACGAACACGTGCCAAGCGGCGGCGCCGGTCTCGCTGCGTCGGAATACCGACCACCAGAACAGGATCGCGGTGAGGAAAAAGCTCAGATGCTGCGCCCGGTGCAGGAAGGCATTCTCGACGGCAGCATCGAACAGGGCCGGGGCGTGCCAGGCCCAGATCGCGACCCCGTGCAGGAGCGTCGCGTTGCGGCCCGCGCTCAGCGAGGTCCAGAGCCGCGTGGTGAGCGGATGCCGCATCGCTTGGCCAATCGCCAGGCGCATGCGTCGCGGCAAGGCCCATAGCAATGGTCCGACCGGCGGTGCGATTGTAAGCAGCGGTGCGGCGACGGCCATCAGGATCTCGTGCTCGATCATGTGGAACGAGAGGAGACGTTCTCCAAGCCAGTGCAGTGGCGACACCAGCGCGGCGGCCAGCGCCAGCCAGCCCGCACCGCAGACGACATCTCGCCACATGTATCTGCGGCCTTTCCGGGCCAGCACCAGAATGCCGATGCCGTACATGAGGCCAAAGACCGCGAGCGGTAGCACGATCCACGGATCGAACGTCCAGTTCGGCACCGCCGTATCAGCCGCCGACCCATGCGCGCAGGCTGCGCGGGGCGCGCACAGAGCGATCGTGGCGAGGGCTATCTTTCGCATCCGGTCAGCACCAGGGATGCGACGCCCTGCATCAGCAGCGCGAAAGTGAAGATCGTTGCGGAGAGTGCGCTCACGCCGGCGCCGAAGTCGGCATTGGCCGACCGAAGCTCGGCATTGCCAGCCGTCTGGCGCGGAAACAACCATGAGGTCAAACCTGCCGAGAGGCGAGCGCTGTACCGACGAATGACGTGATGGCGGAAATGTGGAGCTGCGAGCGGCAATCAGCATACGGCAGGATCTGTCCAAGCTGCATGTTGGCAGCCCAGATCAGCGGCGCGAACCAGAGACCTGCCCAGATTGAGAGCTTGGTCAGGAGCTTTGATGTGCTCATAGCCGTGCCAGCCAATAAATGCAGCCATAGATCGGAAGCCAGGTCGCGACGACAAAGTTCCAATACATGGCGTTATCCTGGACATCGCCGAACCGCCTCGAGTTCGGACCGTGCCGCGTGAACATCAGTGCGGCCAGCACCAGGGTGTCAACGAGATCGGTGATGATGTGGGTGGTGTGGAGGCCGAGCAGGATCCACACCACCGAGCCGTAGGCGTTGCTGTCCCAGCTCACCTTGAGGGCGGGGAATTCGAAGATGCGCACGATCAGCGGAGCGATGCCGAGGATCGACATGATCACCATCCCAATCCGCACCTTGCGCAGGTCCTGCCGCTCGGCCCAGTGCGAGACAAGGATATTCGGCACCAAGCTGACCAGAAGGATTAACGTCACCAGCGTGCCCGGCAGCAGACCGGGCGGCGGTGCATTGATCGGCCAGACCGTCGCCAGGCTCATCAGATACAAATAGACGGCGATGGCGAGGGCGAAGCCGGTGCCTTCGATCAGCATGAAGGCGAGCGTGCCCCACCAGGTGAGGCTCGCTGCGCCCATGCCATGCAATGGCAATTTGCCGAGATCGAGGACGATCCTTTCCCTCATGCTTCGTCCTCCGGCGTGCCCTTGGGCCAGAACCAGCCGCTCAGTGCTATCGCAACGGGGATCGATCCCCAGACTACGGCCCAGGGCGAGAAGATCGACCAGATCAGCATGACCGTGGTCGCAATCGCCGCCCAGAGCGGCCAGATCGAATGTTGCGGGGAGGACTCGCGCGCCTGCGGTTCCGCGGTCGCGAGCGAGGTCACGACCAGTTCGCGGCGATCGGTGCGCAGGCCGTCAGCCACCGCAAGCATGTCGCGGTTCTCCCACAGCGGGTGCAGGCTGCCGACAACCGGGATCATCGCGAAATTGTAGCTTGGCGGCGGCGATGTCGTTGCCCATTCCAGCGTGGCTGCGTCCCAGGGGTTGTCGGGCGCAACCTCTCCGAAGCGCGCACTGCAAAGCACATTGATGAAGAAGAGCAGGAAGCCTGCGGTGAGAACCACCGCGCTCAGGCTGACGAAAAGGTTGAGCCCGTGCCATGGCAGGTCGGGCTGGTAGGTGTAGATGCGGCGCGGCATGCCCTCCAGCCCGAGGATATGCATCGGAAAGAAGGTCGCGTTGAAGCCGACGATGATCAACCAGAACGACCATCGCCCCAGCGCCTCGCTCATCATGCGTCCCGTCAGCTTGGGAAACCAATAGTGGATAGCGCCGAGCAGAGGAAACACGGCGCCGCCGATCAGCACGTAGTGGAAATGCGCGACGACGAAATAGGTGTCGTGCACCTGGGTGTCGAACGGCACCGAGGCGACCATCACGCCGGTCAAACCGCCTATCACGAAGGTGACGATAAAGCCGATGATGAACAGCAGGGGTGTCTTGAACACCGGCCGCCCGTCCCACAGCGTCGCCAGCCAGCAGAACATTTGGATGCCGGCGGGAATCGCGATGGCCATGCTGGACGCCGTGAAAAAGCTGTCGCCGAGCCGTGGCAGGCCCGCCACGAACATGTGATGCACCCACAGGCCGAAGGCGAGGATGCCGGTCGCGATCAGCGCCATCACGAGGCCGAGATAGCCGAAGGCCCGTCGCCGTGCGAAGGGTTCGAGCATGGTCGAGACCATGCCGGCTGCAGGTAGGAAGATGATGTACACCTCGGGATGGCCGAAGAACCAGAACAGATGCTGCCAGAGCAGCACGTCGCCCCCCTCGGCCGGATTGAAGAAATGCGTGCCGACGAGACGGTCGAGGATCAGGCTGGTGCTGGCAACCATGATTGCAGGCATCGCCATGATCACGAGAAAGGACGTCACCAGCATTGCCCAGACGAACACCGGAATGCGGTCGAGCGTCATGCCGGGCGCGCGCTGTTTGAAGATCGTGACCACCAGCTCGACCGCGATGGCGAGCGCGGACACCTCAGTGAACGTGATCATCTGCGCCCAGATGTCGGCGCGCTTGCCGGCGGCATATTGCGGGCCGGACAGCGGAACATAGGCGAACCAACCGACATCCGGCCCCATGTCGAGAGCGAAAGCGCTCCAGAGCAGTGCGCCGCCGGCGAGATAAATCCAGTAGGAAAAGGCGTTCAGACGCGGAAAGGCGATGTTGCGGGTGCCGACCATCAGCGGAACGAGATAGACCGCGACCGCTTCCATCACGGGCACGGCGAAAAGGAACATCATGTTGGCGCCGTGCATGGTGAAGATCTGGTTGTAACGGTCGGGACCGAGCAGGCGCGCCTCCGGCTGCGCGAGCTGGATTCGCATCAGGGCGGCCAGCACGCCGCCGAGGGCAAGGAAGACGAAGGCCGTGAAGATGTAGCGGCGGCCGATGATCTTGTGATCGACGGTTGCAAACGCGCCCCAGAATCCGGATGGCGTTTTCCACGTCTCCTCTAGCGCACCGGTCAAACGCGCGCGCTGGAGATCGATGTCTCCCGTATCGAACGCCGTGGTGGGATGTTTCATTTCAGGCTCGCCAGATATGCGGACACCGCGCGCAGCTCGTCAGGCGTCAGCGGCACCATCGGCATGTTGTTGCCGGGCTTGATGGTCTGGGGATCGGCGATCCAAGCCGCGAGCGAGCCGCGCGTGGTTTCGAACAGGCCGGCTGCGATGGTGCGGCGGCTGCCGACATGGGTAAGGTCCGGCCCGGTTTTACCCGCCGCCGCGGTGCCGCGCACCGTGTGGCAGGCCGCGCAGGGTTTTGCCAGGAAAGTCTGCAAGCCAGAGGCGATATCTGCTTCGGCCGGCTGGATTGCCGCCTGCCGCTGCGCACTCTCCCATTTGTCGAAATCCTCCTGCGGTTCGGCAATGACCAGCAGCGCCATATGGGCGTGCTGCATGCCGCAGAATTCCGCGCACTGGCCGCGATAGACGCCGGCGTGCTCGGCGCGGATGGTGAGCTCGTTGGAGCGACCGGGAACGAGATCCTGCTTGCCGCCGAGACTCGGCACCCAGAACGAATGGATCACGTCGAGGCCCTCGAGCTTGAGGCGCACGTTGCGGCCGACGGGAATGTGGATCTCGTTGGCGGTCTCGAACCTGTTGGACGGATCGGGGCCGATATATTCGAGGCCCCACCACCATTGCAGGCCGCGCACCCGGATCGTCAGATGGTCTTCCCCGGCGACCGCGAGCGCGCGTGTCGCGACGAAGCTCATGATGGTGAACGTGCTGATGATCAGGACCGTTGCGACGACGGCGCCGATCACCGCGATGGTTATCCGCCGCTCGTTCCCGCGCGCCGGTCCGGCGGGCCGGTCGTCGCGGCTGTGCCACAACGCGGCGATCAGTGCGACCATAACCAACATCCAGACCACGGAGCAGATCGCGACGATCATGATGATAAGATGCTTGAGGCTGTTCGCGGGGGCACCGTGGACGTCGAGCGCGGATTGCCAGTTGCCGCCGCAGGCTGCCAGCGGCGCGGCGAGCATCGCGCTCAAACCGGCTTTGCCGATCGCGCGGATCACGGTGTCGGTCCTTGGTCCGGATGGACGGGCGAAGGGCCTTCGTCGAACAGCAGCTTTGCCGGTGCGCGGTTTTCGGATGGCCGTGTCTGCTTCTCGTCGTTGCGGCTCGGCGCGGCGGTCTTGCCTTCATAAGAGCCGATGGTCTGCACATAGCCCGCAAGCTGCCAGATTTGATCCGTGGTCATCTTGTCCCCGAAGGGGGCATGCCGTGCGGCCGCCCATCTCGGATCGAGGCGAAGATCGAGACCGTCTCGGGACCGTAGTACCACCAGCCGTCGAGGAAGCCAGGGCCGCTGCCGCCCTGGCCGTCGCCATGGCAGCTCTTGCAGCCGAACCACGAATAGAGCCGCTTGCCTTGGCTGAGATTGTAGGCGTTGGTCTCATAGGGCTTGTCGAGCGCGAAATAGACCTCCGGCGGCGCGCCGCCGATGCGGTTCGGCATCAGCGCGACCTTGTCGAGCGCATTGGCAATCGGCGGGTCGAGCCGCAACTGCCGCTCTTCCCGCTGGCATCCCGCCAAGGCGGCTGCAAGACCAAGGAGAACGATGCGCATCCGCTTCATCTGATCGCTTGAGTTCAGGAACTGTGATCGTCAATCGGCTCGTCGAACCTAGGTTCCCCGCGTTCAATTGACGTTGTCGCTCAACATGTTGCGAAAGGCCGTGGCGACGGCGGCAAAGCCGCTCGCGCCATGCATGAGCGCGATCTCGCCCTGTTGCTCGTGACGAATGGCATGAGCCATGATGCGCAGGCGCAGGTCTCCGTGGTCATGCCACATCTGGTCGGCCATCCTGACGGCGCCGGCGTGATGCCTGCTCATCGCATCGATAAACATCGAGTCGAACTGGTCGGCCGGCGCCGCCTTGACCTGCCGCATCTCGACCAGTGTCAAGAAGCCCGGCATGGTCGCACGTTCGTCCGTGCTGCAATCGGGCATCTCGCTGTCGAACCAGCTCAGCCACCAGGTCTCCAAAATCCGGTTCTCGCCGGCCTGGCTCGCGACCATCAGCATCGCGAGCTTTCGCAGATGCGGATCCTGTCCGCGCTCCGCGGCGATCCGTGCCAGTTCGATGCCCTGGGCATGATGCGCGGTCATATGACGGATGTAAGTCTGGTCCGCATCCCGGTCTCGCCCCATCCATGGCGGCTCGTAACCGTGGCTACCGAACAGCGCGACCGCGCCAAGCAGCGCGATCACGGCCAGTGCTGCCGTGATCCAGGCGTTGGTGAAGCGAACATCGCGCGCGGGTGCCGCGCCTCGCCTCCAGCGCAGCCGCGCAAACAGGGGATACATCACCGCCGAGGAGCCGTGGACGAGCAGCCCAATCCAGTAGGGCTGCAGCAGTGTGAACAGCGGCTGCCAGAACGGAAACAGCGGCACCAGCACGAACCATTCCATACTCGAAGAGAATACGGCCCAGGGGAGGGCGAGCACCAGAATCGCGGACGGGCGCAAATCCGCGGTCCAGCGTCCGAGCACGCCGAAGAAGAAGACCGCCCAGGAAAAGTCCGCTTGGTGGAAGGCGATCCCTGTGATGATTGCGCTCCACGGCGGCTCCGGACCGAGCGCCCAATCGCGCGCGGGAATGGCGGCGACCGGTCATCCAGTCGACCGCGGCATCGCGGCCGATGCGGGCGGCGAAGAGCTGGCTGACGACCGTGGAGAAGGAGCTGCTGATAAGGCCGAGTTCGGCAGCGGCGATCCAGCGCGAGCGCCGACGCGAGGGGCCATCATCAGCGGGGCGTGCATTGAAAATGGTTGACGGCGCGGCGGCGTTCACGTCAGCTGGTTGAGTTTCTTCAACGGATTGAACTCGCCGGGCTTGCCCTGTTCGTCACGGCCGGGCTCCGCTTGCTCCTTGCCTTCCTCGTGGAGATCCTGATCCCCGACGATCTCGCCGACGGCCTGTTTCGCCTTGCCGGTGATCCGCTGCCCCAGGTCCTTCGTCTTGCTCATGGTCCGCCTCCAACCTCTCGCCGCTACCCGGCGCCCAAGGGGTGAATGAGCGCCGGAGCCACGGTTTCGTTCAACAAGCTTCCGGCAGCAGGGGGGACGCCGGAAGCGTTGATGAGACTCTCTGACGCGCGAATGGTTCCCTTCCTGCACCCTCACCGCGGCGCGAGCGCGACGATCACGCCTTCATTGCCGCGAAGCAGGACGGATGCGTCCGGTAACGATTCAGGTGGCCGGTCCAAATGAGTCGATATCAGCAAACGACCATGGCATTGCCAGCGCCATTTCCGCGGCTCGGCGGCGATGTTGAGCGCGACAAGAATGTCGTTCCGCTGATCGATCCGCCTGTAGGTAAGAACGTCGTTCTGCGATCGAAGCGGCTCATAACCGCCCGAGTGCAGGCACGAATGCTCACGACGCAGCGCCATCAATGCGCGAAACAGGGCCAGGATCGAACGTTCGTCGCGTTGCTGCTCCGCCACGTTGGCGGCACCCTCGGGCGGCTCCAGCGGCAGCCATGGATTGCCGGTGGTGAATCCGCCGTTGGTGCTGTCATCCCATCGCATCGGCGCGCGTTCGGGATCGCGGCAGAGGCCATGGTCTGGAACTAGCTTCTCGAAGGGATCGCGGATGCGGTCGCGGGGAATAGGAACGCGCTTGCGGCCGATCTCGTCGCCCGCGAAGAAGAACGGCGTTCCCCGCAGCGTCATCAGCAGCATCGCCAGCACGCGCATCTGCGCTTCGCCGATCTTGCTCGCGATCCGCCGCTTGTCGTGGCCGCCGATCACCCACGCCGGCCAGGCATGTTCCGGGATGGCGTTGAAATACGCATCGATGGTTGCCTGCAGCGACAGTGCGTCCCAAAGCGAGTCGAGCAGCGCGAAATTGAGCGGCAAATGCAGGCGCGGGCGGTCGTTGCCGTAAAAGTGCCCGATCCGGTCGGTCTTGCCTTGGACTTCACCGCACAACATCCGTCCCGGATAGCTGTCCATCACCTCGCGGATGAATTCGATGCAGCCCATCGTCTGCGGCCGGTCGTCGGTAAACACGGGCGTCTGACGCTGCGGCGGCGGTTTGCCCTCAGCGTTTGGGTTGGGCGGGTTGTCGCGCAGAAGTTCGTCCTTGATCAAAACTGCGCTGGCATCGACGCGAAAGCCGTCGACGCCGCGGTCGAGCCAGAAGCGCATGACATCGGCGAGCGCGGCGCGCACTTGCGGGCTGCGCCAGTTCAGGTCGGGCTGCTCGACCAGGAAGGAATGATAATAATATTGCCGCCGCGCCTCGCACCATTCCCAGGCGCTGCCGCCGAAGCGGCTCAGCCAGTTGTTGGGCGGACCGCCATTCTCGGCCGCATCGGCCCAGATGTACCAATCGGCTTTGGCGCTGTTCGGTGAGCTCGAACTATCGACGAACCACTTGTGGTCGTTCGCGGTGTGATTGGGCACGAGGTCGAGGATCAGGCGAATATTCGCCGCGTGCAGCGCCTTCAGGAGGTCGTCGAACTCATCGAGGCTGCCAAAGACGAGATCGATCGAACAATAGTCGGAGATGTCGTAGCCGAGGTCGCGGAAGGGGCTCCTGTAGATGGGAGTCAGCCACACGGCGTCGACGCCAAGCCATTTCAGGTAGTCGATGCGAGACATCAGCCCGGCGAGGTCGCCCTTGCCGTCGCCGTTCGAATCCTGGAACGAGATCAGTGCGATTTCGTAGATGACCGCGGTTTCCCACCACGCTCCTTCGTCACGTGCCTCGACGCTCATTGCCCTGCTTCACCCCCGTCGTGCTTCCTCAGGTCCTTCCCGTCTTGGCGTGCGCTGCGATCTGCTTTGCCGCAATTCTCGCGCTCTCAATGCCCTTGGGGAAACCGCTGCGGGTCGGATAGAGCCTGCGCCTTGCATCGCGCGGCGGCCGCCGCGGCTTGGTGTCCTGCGCGGCGCGGTAGTCGAGCACGGCGATGCCGCCGACCATCAGCAGCGCCAGTGCGACGTTCCCCTTCCGGGGATTGTCCGCTGTCAGGCCGGAGAGCAGCGCGGCGGCATCGAGGCCGTCGCCGCCGACACGAGCCCACAGGCCGGCGTTCTTGTCGACCGAGAGCGACATGATCCCGGTCATAATCTCCCGCGCGCCGAAGGCACGGACCAGCGTCTCACGACCTTCCATGCCCAGCGTTTCGGTAACGCGCCGCGGCGCGAACAATTCCACAATGCCAAGACCGATGCTGAACCAGCCCAACGCGCGCGCGAGCTGGTCTTCGGGCCGCTTCAGGCTCGGCCCGCCCGCGACGATCTTCGGGTCGCCCTTGGTACGCACGATATTGGAGAAATGAAACATGGTCTTACTCCTCAGGGCCTCAGCACAACCTTGACGCAGGAGTCGCGTTTGTCGCGAAACACCTGGTACATCTCGGGGCCTTGGCTGAGCGGGACGGTGTGGGTGATGACGAAGGACGGGTCGATCTCGCCCTCTTCGATCCGGCGGAGCAGGTCGTCGGTCCAGCGGTTGACGTGGGTCTGGCCGGTACGCATCGTCAGGCCCTTGTTCATGAACGCGCCCATCGGAAGCATGTCGGAGAACCCGCTGTACACGCCCGGCACCGAGATGATGCCGCCGGGCCGGCAGACATAGATCATCTCACGCAGCACGTGCGGCCGGTCGCTCTCCACCATCACCATCTGTTTGGCGCGGTCGAGCAGAGTGTCGGGCAGGGAAGCCATCACATGGGATTCCATCCCGACGCAATCGATACATTTTTCAGGCCCTTTGCCGTCGGTAAGCTCCTTGAGCCGCTCCAGAACGCTTTCGTTCTCGAAGTTGATGGTGGTGGCGCCGCCAGCCTCGGCCATGCTGAGCCGCTCGGGCAAACAGTCGATCGCGATCACCTGATTGGCGCCGAGCAGGATGGCGCTGCGGATTGCCATCTGTCCCACGGGACCGCAGCCCCAGATCGCGACCGTGTCAGTCGGCTCGATGTCGCATTGCACGGCAGCCTGCCAGCCGGTCGGGAAGATGTCGCTGAGAAACAGCAATTGCTCGTCGGGAATGCCGGCAGGCACCTTGATATGGGTGGCGCCGGCAAAGGGCACGCGCAGATATTCGGCCTGGCCGCCGGGATAGCCGCCGGTCAGGTGCGTGTAGCCGAACAGGCCTGCTGTCGTGTGCCCGAACACCTTGTCGGCCAGATGGCGGTTGCGGTTGGTGGTCTCGCAAACCGAAAAATTGCCGCGCTTGCACTGGTCGCATTCGCCGCAAATGATCGTGAAAGGCACGACGATGCGGTCGCCCTTCTTTAGCTTGCCGTCGACGCCCGGGCCGACCTCGACGACTTCGCCCATGGTCTCGTGGCCCATGATGTCGCCCGGAAGCATGCCCGGAATGAAGTTGTGAAACAGGTGCAGGTCGGAGCCGCAGATGGCGCAGCTCGTGACCTTGATGATGGCATCGCGCGGGTCCTGGATCTCCGGATCGGTGACGGTGTCGCAGCGGACGTCCTCCTTGCCGTGCCAAACCAGCGCCTTCATCTTCCGTCCTCCGGGCTGAACCAGTTGGCATCTAAGTCAAGAGATGAACGATAGTTGCTATCGCCGCGCGCAAATTCTTCGCGCTGCACCGGTTCGCGCGAAAAGCAATGCAAATAGGAACGAGAGAGTAAGACAGGGGTTGGGCGTGATCAGCTCAAGCGAGGACGCACTCATGCCCGCCAACCAACTCGCCGTCGTCACCGGCGCTTCCACCGGTATCGGCTTGGAGCTCGCAAGTTGCTGCGCCCAGGCCGGTTTCAATCTCGTCATCGCCGCGGACGAGCCCGCTATCGAGCGGGTGGCCGTCGATCTGCGCAGGCTCGGCGGCAGCGTAGAGCCAGTCGAGGCCGATCTCGCTACCACGGAAGGCGTCGACAAGCTCTGCGCCGCGATCGGAGACCGGCCGATCGACGCTCTCCTTGCCAATGCCGGCATCGGCCTCGGCAAGGCATTCCTCGACCAGGATTTTGCCAGGGTGAAACACCTTATCGACACCAACATCACCGGCACGCTGTATCTGATCCACCGCGTCGGCAATGAAATGTTCCGCCGCAATGCCGGACGTATCCTGATCACCGGCTCGATCGCCGGCTTCACGCCCGGCAGTTTCCAGGCGGCCTATAACGCCAGCAAGGCATTTCTGGACTCGTTCTCGTTCGCGCTGCGCGAAGAGCTGCGCGACAGCGGCGTCACGGTCACCTGCCTGATGCCGGGCGCCACCGAGACCGAGTTCTTCCGCCGCGCCGAGATGATGGACACCAAGGTCGGCACCGAGCCGAAGGACGGCGCCTACGACGTCGCCAAGGCCGGCTTTGATGCGATGCTGCGCGGGGATTCCGATATCGTCACAGGGCTGAAGAACAGGATCCAAACCACGGTCGCCAACGTCACGCCGAACGAGATGCTGGCCAGGCAACATCGCAAGATGGCAGAGCCTGGCACGGCGAAGTCGTAGCGGTGCATCTTGTTACATATCTGGGTCGTCCTGCTAAGCCTTGCCCAGGTGGGGTGGCTGACTTGGAGTCGTCGGTCTCGGGCGGGGTGCGCCTGCGAGCACGACGACAGTGCGTCGACCGTGCCAGACTTCGTCGGTGTATTCGGGAAGTTCGATTCGCTCGATCTCGGTTTCGCCGGCATTGTCGAACAGGCAGAGCTCGACCTTGGTGGCATGGGCTGAAAACAGCGCGAAGTTCACGCCAAGTCCGTCCCAAGTGGCGCCCAGCGGAAACGCTTGCCTCAGTGGTGCGGCGCAGGCTCGACGCCACCCGGGTGGGGCCTCGTCTGAATGTACCGGCTGATCCATGGTGCCCCCACAGGAAACCGTTAGGAATCAGGCGCGGTCGCCGCCGCATCGGTTGCGATCTGCTCGCCGCCGGTTGCCGAAGCGATCACTGCGGCAGGCGGCACTTCGGCCGGCTCGGGCAGTTCGGTCGCCCTCTCTGCCTCCTTGCTGACCGCGGACAGCGAGTTGCCGATCCGGCCGACGATTGCGGTCAGCTCGGCATTGGAGAGTTTCAAGCGCTTTCGGACGAGGCGCACCTGGCTAGAGTCGGTCAGGTCGAGCTTGTTGCGGATTGGGTGAGGCTTCGAGCGGCGCATGGCGGCAACTCCTGTCTGCTATGCCAACTGCAGCTCGGTAATCCCGTTCCTGATTGCGCTGGAAGCAGTCAGCCGACTTACTCGCTGTCCCGGTCCTTCTCACCGCGCCCCTCGCGGGCCCGGTAGACTGCGGCCCTCTGCGGCTGTCCGCTGACGTCGCGAAGGAAGACCGGATGGAGCACGTCGTTCCTATGCAAAGCAGCTTCGTTGAAGGTTGGTCGTCGCTTCCGATGGCCCCCGGAACGGGACCCCCGTCAACCTGTTGTAGCGGCGCCGTGCCTGGCGCGAGAGCGGACCTGATGGAGCGCGATGTCCCTTGATTGCCTGATCGTCGGCGGTGGCCCCGCAGGGCTCATGGCTGCCATCTATCTGGCGCGCTTCCGGCGTAGCGTCTGCCTGGTCGACGCCGAGGCAAGCCGCGCCGCCCTGATTCCGCGCAGCCATAATCTGCCCGGTTTCACCGGCGGCTTGTCCGGACCGGAGTTGCTTTCGCGGATGTCCGCCCAACTGTCCGAGCTCGAGGTCCCCGTGATTCGCGCCGAGGTTACCGCCCTGGCGCGGAGCGAGCGTGGTTTTCGTGCGACCTGGAACGGGGAATCGATCGATGCGGCCGCCGTCGTGCTCGCCTGCGGGATCGTCGACACCCATCCTCCCTTCCAAGAATGGCGCGGGGCCGTGGCCGACGGGCTCTTGCGATACTGCCCCGTCTGTGACGCCCACGAGGCCATCGGACGTCGCATCGCCGTCGTAGGGCCGCTGGACCAGGCGGCGGCCAAGGCCCTGTTCCTGCGCGGCTACTCTCGGGACGTGACACTGCTCGCAACCCGGCTGAATGGGGACAATCTGAAGCCCGGGCTTGCCGAGGCGGGGGTTCACCTCGTCGAAGCATCCGATCTGAGCTTGCGGCGAGCCGGTCACAAGCTCGAAGCCGTCTATGAGGGCAGAACGGTGGAGTTCGATGTCATCTACCCTGCGATGGGCGCCGAAGTGCGATCGCAGCTCGCGTTGTCGCTTGGCGCGGCGCATACCGAGCAGGACTATCTTGAGGTCGATGATCATCAGCGTACGTCGGTAGCCGGTCTGTACGGGATCGGCGACGTCGTGACGGATCTGCATCAAATTTCCGTCGCCTTTGGTCATGCCGCCCTGGCGGCCTGCACGATCCACAACAGCCTGCCGCGACGGCTGGCGTAACCGAGCCTCAAATCGTCTTCATGAGGAACGAATGGCCCTGCCTCAGCTTTCTCCGTCCTCACCGGGCCAATATGGGTGCTCAAGTCCGTGTCTTTAGAATTTGTGCCAACGATGTCTATGTTGGCCGTCGCTGCGACGCAGCTAGATGTCGATTGATAGGGGCAGACCGGAAGTTGCGGGTGAACGCAAAAAAGAGCGTTCCTGACCCGAAGGCGACATCACACGCTCCAGCGAAAAAGCAGAGATACATTGTGCGCCGCGCTACGAGGCGATCTTAGCCGCTTAGGGACGGCTTTATCAGTGCGACAGGTGCGGCGAACGCATTCGGGAAGAGTAACGCCGCGCCCGGCCAGACGTTGGACTCGGGGGGCCGTTCAATCCGAATCGACAGCAGTGACTAACCCCCAAGCGGCGCTCCGAGCAATTGCTCATACTGGCCTCTGACCGTTTCGTAGCACTCGCAGGCGCTTTCGCGCAGAGCTTCGACATCGACGATTTCTATATGGCCGCGCCTGTACTTAACGATTCCGGCTTCCTGAAGTGTACGCGCAACAGTTGTTACGCTTGGACGCCGAACACCGAGCATCTCAGCTAAAAATTCCTGAGTAAAAGGAAGTTGGTCGGATCCGGCTAGATCGCGGGCCCGCGACAGCCAGCGACAAAGCCGGGCTTCGACTTCGTGATTGGCCATGCAAGCTGTTGATTGCTGCGCTTGGGCGAACAAGGTCTGCTCATGTCTCATAATCTTAGAAATTAATTTCTCTGACTGCATTGCAGCGCTTCTGAACGCGCTCGGATCGCAAACCATCGCATCGCCGCCCAATTGAACAATGGCACGACACATTGCGACTTTTCCATCTAATGCCGACGCGATGCCGACAGCGCCATCCCTACCGACCATCGCGGCCTCAGTCATTTCGCCGGTCGTTAACGTCGAAACCAGTGAGACCACTGCGCTTGTTGGGAAGTAGACTGCGCTGATCGTGTCGCCGGTCTCATACAGCACTGTTTTTTGCTGAAGGTGAATGGCTTTGAGATGAGGTTTCAGGGCTGCTTTGTCGCCCTCTGGCAACGACGCAAGAATCGCGTTTAATTGCAGCATGTGTTGCGCTCCCGCATGCAGGCGGGAGTGCAAGAACTCTCAGTTGCCGACGCCCGATACAGTGGTCGGCAATGAACACATCCTAACAGGTTAAACGTCGAGAGTACGTACGGTGGCTGACACTTCGCGGTCTGTTTTTGTGTCTTCTTTTGTCTCGTCCAAGCCAGCACTTCCCATGCTGTGACGCACCATCAAACCCGCCCAAAATCACGATTTTTGAGTCATCCGGCGTACAGACACAACTCAGTTCTGGGAGATAAAAACGGTTCCGTGGCCAGCTTATCAGATGGGTTTGCTATGGGCCAGGTACGCCGCCGGATCAAACACAAAGAGACTTTTGAAGAGCGATTAGCGCAAGAGGCTGCGCGGTATAGGTACGCGGCCGAAGAGCAGCCGGTCGGCAGTATGGCGCGGGAACTGCTTTTGCGCCGTTCACGACAGGCAGAAGCCGCCTCTCAGATGAACGATTGGCTAAAGGCGCGCGGCGTGCAAAGCCCGAAATAGGTCCACCATGCCTTGGGGATATTACGCCTACGTCATTGACGACAACGGCCACGTTGCCAATCGTATCGAGATCAATTGCGGCGACGACGACGAGGCCATTCGATGCGCTAAGCGATTGGTCGACGGGCACGCGATAGAGCTATGGCAAGAGACGCGTCAGGTGGCGACCTTTACGCCCAAGAGCGAGCAATGAAAGTTCGAACTCCTAAAATGCCGATCATGGTGCAGGTTGCGGACATACTTCGCCGGGCGCGGAAGCTTCCCCCCGGACCGGCCCGAAATGACCTTCGGCAACTAGCGCAGGGTTTGCTGAAGCTCCATCGGGCGGGCATTCGTGCAAGCGTGCAGATCATCGAAGACGCCACAACACACTGAACGCTGCGCTCAATTCACTTTGCGGTGCTTAACCACGCCAATTAAACGTGCGCAGGCGGAATGTCCGACTCTAGACCTTTGGGACATGCCCGCCTGTCCCAACGAAATACGGGGACCTAAGGTCGCCTTGCTAAGGCCTCTTTCCATCCGCCCATCGTAACTGGCTTCCATTGATTTAACTCAATGGCCCTTTTGGTTTTCATCTAACCACGGAACTCATGAACCAACCCGACCAACCAGCCCCAAGCAAAGGCGGCGTGCCGGAGCCAAAGCCTTCCCGCTCGGCGGAGGCGCGCCAGATTATCGAAGAGTACGCATCCGATCTGCGGGAGGGTATCAAGAAGCTCCGCAGACATTTGAGTTGAGTCTCGCCTCGTTGGCGGCCTTTTCATGTCTGGGTTTGGCCCCCTAGCCGACCTCCTAAGTTTGACGTCCGCGATGAACGCCAAAGAGGCCATCGTCTCCCGGAGAGGTCTAAACCGTTCCGGGTACATCCGTCGGCCGCCGGCACCCACGCTAGTGACCGCCGACTTAGAAAAATCCGGTATCGTGCGAGGGCCATTCTCAGGCGAAGGTTAAATGGAGCGCCTCCACGCGAGGCAGGACGCGACGTCGAACTGCGGACATGCGGCCAGGCTTCCGAGGACCCTCGGCGATCGTTGGGGCGGTGGAGGGCTTGGGGATGAACACTCCGCCTTCCGGAAGGTCGCCCTCGTTGATGGGCACGCGTCCCGATGTGGCGACGAGCTTGATCGGGGGCCATCTGTCGCGCACGAACCGTACAGGCCTTAGGCCGTCCATCGATCCCGGCATCTGGATGTCGGTGAAGAGGATAGGGATATCGGCTCGGGCTTCGAGGACGGCGATCGCCTCGCCGGCGTTGCCAGCTTCGACCACCTCGAAACCAGCGCCAGCGACCATCTCCGCCCCGCTGGTCCGGAGCAGCGATTCGTCTTCGACGATGAGAACGACCGGCCGCCTGACTGCTGACGCCATCTAAAGCACCTTCCTTTGCCCACCTTAAGTGCGGCGTGGCATCGTTCCACACGCCGGGGGGAAGGCCGCGCTGGACTGGTCCAGAACCCGAAATCCCTGCGATCGCATCCACGCTAATGCCTCCGCCGCACGACCGCGGCTGAGGATAACGAAGTCATCGGCATAGGAGACGACGTGAGCCTGGAACGTGTCGCCGCATCTAGTCAAACGCCAATGCTTCAGGAACCGGTTCATGTAGATGTTGGCCAGCAGTGGACTTGCGACACCGCCTTGCGGCGTGCCACGCGTGTTTCGCTTGCCGCCACTCATGCGCCGGGCTCCGTCCGCGTCCCGTTCCTCGATCGGCGCCCTCAGCCACATCTTGATGAGGCACAGGACGTTTCGATCCACCACACGCCGGGCTACCGACTTCATCAGCTCGGAATGCGGTATCGTATCGAAGTACTTGGACAAATCAGCATCAACTACGTCGGCATAGCCCCGGCATAAATGCCGGTGCACTTCCTTGACCGCGTCCACCGCCCCGCGAGCGGGCCGGTAGCCGTAGGTATTGTCCTCGAAGTCGACCTCGAAGATGGGTTCGATCACGATCTTGGCGGCAGTCTGAATCACACGATCACGAATGGTTGGAATGCCGAGCGGACGCTCGCCACCATTCGCTTTCGGGATCATCACCCGCCGCACCGGATCAGGTCGGTACGTCTTCGAGACCAGTTCCGCGCGCAAGCCCGCCAACCAGGCTTCCAGGCCCTGCTCCTCGATGCGAGCAAACGTCATCCCATCCACACCCGGTGCAACCGCATTGATGCGCGCGAGCCGATAGGCGTGGTCTAGGATGTCCTCGCGACAGATCTTGTCGTAGAGCAGATAGAAGCGGAAGGTGGGCTCCGCCTTCGCTTTGCAGTAGAGCTTTCTCTGAAGGCTCCGGATCTTATCAGGCGTTGTCAGGCTCATCACCAATCACCTTCACCTCACCATCTTCAAAAGCGCACCAGAAGTCGGGGCCCTTTGCTCCACCGGCATTATCCGGCATCAACGCTCCTACTGCCCCGTCCGACTCCCACGTCGCGGACGAGGGTAGCGGCCTCAACATCGCATCAGGCTGTGGTCACGGTGTGCCGTGCCCACTACCCCGGCGGATCGCGTGGGTGCGCGTGTCGATTGCTTCCCCACACGTGCGGCCTTCCTCAAATGACCGGAGGGTCGGCATCCGCATTAGAACTTTCGAGGCCTGCTCGGGCTTCACTTTGTTACGGCCCATCGGATCGCTCAGCGACCCAAGGCCGCCTTTGTCGCAGGGCTCCGACCCAGCCAGTTACCCGACCGAGCCGCCTGCCAGCTTCCGGACCAATCGACAATTATCCGGGTGAGACCCTCCCTCACTGATAGTTCGCGCCCTCGGGGCGCATGGTCAAGGACGTCATTCTCGACGGCATCGAACGAATTTGCGCCGGGATCGCGACGAGCTTCGGCGTCAAGGTCACGCCCGAGATCGTGATGGGCGTCGGCGTGGTGGTCAATACGCCTTGATGAGGCGGGCCTTGCGCGCCTCGCCGCGGAGAAGCGGGTCTCCCCCTATAACTGCGAACTACCCTTCCGACGTGCCGGGCGGAGGTGCGGCGCGACTCGCGCCCAGCATGGCCGGCGAGGATTTCGCGCACTATCTCAAGCAGCGTCCCGGCGCCTTCGTCTGGATCGGCAACGGTGAATTGCGCGACGGCGCCGAGTTGCACGGCCCGCGCTACGATTTCAACGATGCGGTCCTCCCGGTCGCCTCGACCTGGATGGCCGAGGTCGCCAAGGCGGCGCTGGCGTCGAACTAGGCCCGCTCAGGAGATCTCGCGCGGCAGCTTCCAGTCCGGCTTCGGCTCGAACGTCTCGTCGATGCGCGCGACGTGATAGCCAGCAGGCAGAAGCTGGCCGCCTTCCTCGTCCGCGACGGGAACGTCGGTCACCAGTCCCTCGATCAGCGCGGCTTCCCACACCTCTTTCTCGGTGGGAAAGGGATCGCCGATCTGCTTGTTGCCTTCGAACAGCGCGTACATCGGTATCCAGTCCTGCTGCATGGCACGGAGATCGAGCCTTCGATGCCGACAGCAACGTATCCCCTGCACGGACGTTCCCTCCCCGGCTGGCGCAGTCTGTTCTCTCCGCGCGAGCATTAAGACAGGAGTTGCGATAGAGACCCATGGCGCGCGTTCTGATCGGAACCTCCGGCTGGCACTACGACTCCTGGCGCGGCCCGTTTTTTCCCGAGGCCCTGCCGCTGAAGGAACAGCTTCGCTATTACGCCGGGCAGTTCGAGACGACGGAGCTGAACGGCGTGTTCTACCGCACGCCGACGCCGGAAGCGGTGACAGCGTGGCGCGAGCAGACCGGTCGCGACTTCGTCTTCGCATGGAAGGCATCGAAGTTCATCACGCACTGGAAGCGCCTGTCCGACCGCTCCGTCAACAGCCTCGAGCTGCTGGAGGATCGTATTTCCCGGCTGCGCGGCAAGGTTGGACCGATCCTGTTCCAGTTGCCGCCGCAATTCGAGGCAAACGCCGACCGGCTCGCCTCCTTCTTCAAGCTGCTGTCCGGGAAGCGGCGTTACAGCTTCGAATTCCGTCATCCGAGCTGGTATCAGCCCCGCATCCTGCGGATGCTCGCCGACGAGAACATCTCGCTCTGCCTTTCGGACCATCACGACGCACCGGCGCCGTGGAAACGCACCGCGGACTTCGTCTATGTGCGCGGGCATGGACCGGGCGGGCGCTATCACGGCCACTATTCGTCGGCGGCGCTGGCGCAATGGGCACGGCGGATCAAATCGTGGAAGCGGCAGGGTTGCGACGTCTACATCTATTTCGACAACGACCAGAAGAGCGCGGCGCCAGCCGATGCATTGAAGCTGAAGGCCCTGCTTTGATGCGGAGCTACGGCTCGCCCGCGACCGAACCGGCGATTACCATGGCCAGCTCGGCAAGATCGATCTTTCCGTTGACGACAAGTTCTTCGCAGGAGTCGACCTTCAGCGATTGCGGCCGGTTGGCGGCCTGCCGCTTGAGCTCTCCGACGATGGCTTCCTTGAGTTTCTCTTCCAGCATGAACGTCTCCTGCAGCAGCGACTCTTCAAGCAGCCATCATTCTTAAGCAGCCATGGCGCGGCAGGATTCGGCGCACGACCGGCACATGGCGACGCATTCGTCCATGCCGCCAATCCGTTCGCAATCCTGGGCGCATTCGGCGCAGATCTCCGGCACATTCACCGCACGTGTGCCCGTGATGCGGCGTGTTGATCAGCATGAAATGCGCGGCGGTCCGCCATATCTCGGCGCAGGCCATCATGAGGCGGAAATGCCGCGGCTCGACATGCGTGCCGCCGGTCTCGAGACAATGGTTCATGGCCATGCCGTGACAGGTCCGGTAGCAGCCCAGGCACAGCTCGATGCAGCGGGTCATGTCTTCTGATTTTGGCATCGCGTCTCTCCTTCCGGATGCACTCTGCTCTCGACGCTGTCCAGTCAAAGCAGGCCGGCGTGCCTCGTTCCCGACGTTCATCATTTGGGATTTGGATCTTGAAGACCGGCTCCCGGCTGGTCGAGCCGCCCGCTGCGCGCCAGCCGAACTGCGTTGCCGAGCGCGCGCACCACATTGCGCACCTCCTGCCGGAACTCGCCGTCCTCATCCAGGTCGCGGTGCGACGTGGCGTATGACTCCATATAGCCGACTAACCGTCGAGCTCGCCAAAAGGGGCCAGCCGAGATCAGGTGCATGTCGGTGAGCCAGTCGGACAATGTCCGCCGCACGCTCTCGGCACCCACACTGTCGCCGTGAACGACGAGGCCGAAATGCCGGCCGGCGAGATGACGCGGATAAGGCCAGCCCTTCAGCTCTATCGCCTTGGCTTCGTCCGCCTTCTTGCCGTGCGTCGATGTCGGATCGGGATTGCCGCCCTCGGCACAGACCAGGCGGTCCATCATCGCCTTGAGACCGCCAGGGACGTGATACCAGTTCACCGGCGTCACGATCAGGATGCCGTGGGCCGCGACCCAGAGCGGGTAGATCTCGTTCATCCAGTCGCCGGTCTGACCCAGCGCGTAGTTCGGGTAACAGCTGCACGGCCAGTGGCAGAGCGGCATCGCGGTGGAGACGCACGATTTGCACGGATAGATGGTCTTGCCGAACTCCGACGTCAGGCGGGAGAGATCGAGGATATCGACGGCATAGCCCATCGCCACCAAGACCGCCGCGGCCAGCTTGACCATGCGCCAGGTCTTAGACATCTCGCCGGGACAGGTGTGCTCGCTGCGCGCGGCGCCATTGACGATGAGGATGCGCGGCGTCGCGTCGGCATCGTCGTGCCGCCGCTGCGCCTCTAGAATCGCATCGCGCGCGGCGAGCCAGTCCACGGCGAGATCGTAATCGGGATCGGCGAATCATGCTCCTGTAGCGCCGCTCGAATGCTTCGCGCGACAGCTTGACGGGCGGCATCCCCCTGCGAACGTCGACGTCCGTCATGCTGGTGCCTCGACAGATCAGTACACTCGACCAACCCGGCGCGCAGTGCGCGGTTCCTGCACCTGTCTTGGCGAATGCCACTGCGCCGGAACCGAAATGGTGATTCGCATGTTCATGAAGGACTTGAAGGAGGGCATCATGGCGAAAGCAGCATGGAAACGGCCGGGCTCACCGATCGGTCGCAAAGGACCACGCAAGGCGAATCCCGCTTACAAGCGCCGCACGCGCGAGCCATGGACGCCTGCGGATGTGAGCAAGCTGAAACAGCTTGCGAAAGGAAACACACCGACCGGCGTCATGAGCATCAAGCTTCAGCGCCCCGTCGCGGCCATCCGCAGCAAGGCGCAGCGCGAAGGAATTTCGCTGCGGCCCGTCAACCGCTCGCCTTACAACCGGCAAACCAAGACGGCGAAACGGCGCTGACCCGGGGCGCGGCCGGGTAACGACCGGACGCCTATTCCCGCCAGAACTCCGCGAGCCCTTCCGCGGTCACGAGGTCGACCTGACCGTGGAAGCGCGTGCGATACATCGTCATGAGCACATCGTGGCCGGCGTCCGACGAGCTGCACAACGCGTCTTCGACGATCACAATCCTGAAGCCGAGATCGACAGCGCTCAGGACCGTCGAGAGAACGCAGACGTCGGTCTCCGCACCCGTTATCGCCACGGTCCCGATGCTCTTCTCGGCCAGCGTGGCGGCAAGGCGCGGATTGCTGAATGCGGCATAGGCCGGTTTGTCGACGACGCGGGCGGGAGGAACGTAGCGTGCCAGCGCCGGCACGAGATCGAGTGCCGACGGCGGAAGTTGGAGGCGGTTTGCCTGGCGCCAGCGTTGAAAGTAGACCTGCCACTGCCCGGGGCGATCTTCGGGATTCAGCGGTGTGATGAAGCGCGTGAAGATCGTTCTGTCCTGGTGGCGCGAGACGATCGCGGCGACCGTCGGCAGAACCTTCTCCATCCATGGCGTTTCCCACAGACCTCCGGGCGCAAAATGTTCTGCATGTCGATGCAGAGGTGAACGGCATGCCGGATCTGGCTTTCCGGCGTCTTTGCGTCCCTCATCGGCGTTCCATCCTGAAGCGCTCGGCCCGATCAGAGACCGAAGCTTTCCCGCGCCGTGTAGGTCACGGCTTCGATCTTGTTGCCGTCGGGATCGCGCACGAAGGCTCCATAGTAATTGGCGCTGTACTGTTCGCGGATGCCCGGCGCTCCCTCGTCGCGCCCGCCATTCGCCAAGGCCGCGCCGTGGAAGCGCCTCACGGTCTCCAGGTCGGGCGCCTGGAAGGCGATATGCACGCCGTTGCCCGCGCTGGCGGGCTCGCCGTTCACCGGCGTTTCGAGGCTGAAGACGATATCGGAGGCGCCGTAGCGAACGGCGCGACCCGAGGATTTGAGAATCCGAAAGCCGATCAACGCCATCAGCAGATCGTAGAACGCGCGCGCCCGACGCACGTCGTTCGTTCCGACGGAGACGTGGTGGATCATCGACTCATTGCTCCCATCGCAAAGCGTCCAGACTTTTGTGGTCCTCCAGGGGTCGCGCGCGAGAAGCAGCGAGGCCGGCTCCTTCTCGTCCGCGTTTGGAATCCGATGACTCAGCAATCCTTGTCGCTGGGTCCCGTCGCCGTCTTCGACTGTTCGGCGGCCGTCGGCTGTCCCTGCATCTGACGCTGGGCGTCCTGCGAGGACGTCGCCGTGGTCTAGCTGGCCTTGTTCATGGCGGAGGTCGGCGGGTGCTCCTTGGCAGCTGACGAAGCGGTACCGGTTGTCTCGGCTGCCTTGCCGGTCGGGACCGGCCCTGAGCCTGCGTCGCGGTTGGCGGTGTTGCAGGGACCCGCCAAGGCGATGGTCCAGCTGACCGCCAGCAGGGCGCCAACCAGCATTGTTCTCTTGAGCACGACGATCTCCTTCCTGACATGACGGCTAATGCTTGGCCTGACATGACGGCTAATGCTTGGCGGAGCCGGGTTCCGCCGTTTTGCGATGTGTGCGAGAAGATGTTGCTTAATCGCGCAAGGGGTCGGCAGTTCCAAAAGCGACGGGTCTTTCGAGGCCTGGTCCCGTTTCGATGGTGACCGGCGCCTGTCGTTGCGACCAAGCGGATCGGCTATTCCGTGAACGTCTCGGAGGCTTCTTCGGCGTTGTTGGCCGGATCGGCCGAAAGCTCTCGCTCCGCTTCGCGCCCCGGTGTGGAAGAACGCGTGGTCTTACCGCCACAAGTGGCCGCTCCGCTCGGTAAGACCCCACCTTCTTCAAACTCCTCCTGCCGCCCTTCGGGCTTGCCTGCCAGTTCCCAGAGCGCATGCGCGCGAGTCCGGATGTCATCCTCCGTCGGCTTTGCCATTTGGGCTCCCTCCTCGATGTCTGTTCTTCCCAACCCCGCTTTCGCGCGTCACGTTCCAGGTGCGACCTCACACCCGTGTCGATCGTCCGGCTTCACGACCATTCCCCGGCGGGCTTTCGCCGATTTTTGCCGATGGCCGACGTGAAGCCGACATGGTGCAGAAGCCCCGATTCATCATAGAGCCCAAGAAGCAGCGAGCCGATTACCTTGCGCCTGCCCAGCTTCTTCTCGCCGTACCTGAAGCCGCCGACCACGCAGTCAGCCGACCGCAGCAGCTTGATTTTCTGCATCCCGTCGCGCGTGCCGCCGCGATAAACGAGGTCGAGCCGCTTGGCGACGACGCCATCGTGGCCGTCCTCCACACGTTGGAGCCACCGCTTTGCCTCCGCGTAATTGCGGCTCGCGGGCGACAGCGAGAACACATGACTGCTTCTGAACTCGCGCCGCGCGAAAGTCTCGAGTGCGGGCCGCCGTCTGGCGAGCGGTAACGCCGAGAGGTCCGTGTCGGCCGATCGCAGCAAATCGAACGCGATGAAGTTTGCTGGCGTCTCGCCGGCGAGGCGCTTCACCCGGCTGGCCGCCGGGTGGATGCGCTGAAGCAAGGCATCGAACGAATAGCCGTCGTCGAGCCGAATGATCAGCTCTCCGTCGAGGATGAAGGAGTCGGCCGCGAGAGCCGACGCCGCCGAGGCGACTTCCGGAAAATAGCGGACGAGGTCGCGGCCGCCCTTCGACTGCATCCTGATCCGCTGCCCCTCTCGGATGAGCAGACACCGGAATCCATCCCATTTCGCCTCGTATTGCCACTGCGCTCCGCGGGGAAGCTCGCCGACTGACTCGGCTTCCATGGGCACCATGATCAGCACTCGCGGCACGCTTTGATCATCGCGACGGCATCCGTCCGCAATTCAACCGGGCTTGGCGGGATGCGCCGTCCGTGGATGACGGTCGTGCGGCAGCCGTGCCAGGGCTTCGCGGTCTCCCGCGTGATCTTTCATTGCCGTCTAGAACGTGCGCCTCCTGGATGTCACGCGGCATATCGCACCACACATCCATAGCCGCCTGACCCAACAGTTTGGCAAAGCGTTCGTCGGCCATCTCGATAACTCCCGGTCCTGCTCGAAGAGGGAACTACCCACGTTCGCTGGCGTTCCATCTCTTTAGTTTAGTTCGCGAAGGGAGACATTCGAAATGGGACTGTTCACCAAGGACATCTCACTAAGGACATCAAATCAATGGAAGACTTGCTGATGCATGGTCTTCAGGACATCTATTATGTATTATGCGGAGCAGCAGATTCTGAAAGCTCTGCCGAAGATGATCGACAAGGCGACCAATTGGGATCTCGTCACCGGCCTCAAGAACCATCTCGAAGAGACCAACAAGCAGGTCGAGCGGCTCGAGAAGGTCTTCGCCAAGCTCGGCAAGGAGCCGAGCGGGACGCACTGCCCGGCCATCTAATACCAAGCTGAACACGGTTGCCTTGCGCAAGTGTGTCAACGCCAAGGCGTCCACCGCGGCGTAGACCGCCTCCTGCAGGAGCGGCTCCGCGATGCGGCGGGCCGCTCCTCCAACCATTAGATGATGCCGCCCTGCCGAAGGAAGCTGTCCTTCAGTCCCTTTTGCAACTCGTCGTCCTTCGCCTTGTCACGCCGGATGTGCTGCTTGGGATTCTGCGCGTGCTTGTCCGGCGGGGCAGGGTCAAACTTCTCGGTCATTCTACCCTTGTCCTATCCCGGCGGCAGAGCGGGGCAAAACGCTCCACTGCTGTGCGCTGTTCCTCGCGTCGTCGCGCCGGACGTCGAAGGTTCTGTGGCCCATCACCTCTGTCGTCGATGCTTTAGCAATTTTTGCATATCTTTTTCACGGTCTGGTCGACTTTGCTGTTCTCCTTATCGATCGTGGCGTCACTATCGTGTTGATCAGTGGTCGTCGGCCGACCGATCCCGCCCGCGGCGGCCCCCTGGGTATTAGCAGCAGGCGTTCCCGATGAAGCTGCGGTTCCGGCAGCATTGGTGCCGGGGCTTGCGGCATTCGTGCTGTTTCCATTGACCGCTCTCTGATTGAGCCCGGATTGAGGGGTGGGAGTGCCATTGGTGATACCGGTTATCGCATTGGTGGTGCCGGTGGTTGGATTGGTATTTGCATTCGGGGCAGTAGCCGACGGGCTTGCCGTCCCGCCCGAGTTCGCAGCGCCTGCGGCTCCTGCAGCGGACGGAGATGCTGCAGTCGAACCCCCTGCACCTGCAGAGGACGACGCACCGCCAGCGCTTCCACCGGCAGATCCGCCGGCACCACCGCCGCCGCCTCCACCGCCTCCGCCCCCACCTTGGGCAAATGCTGCGCAAGGGATGACGAGAGCTAAGACAAGTGCAATGCCTGAGGGTTTCATGGGCGACTCCTTTAGCGAAGAAGCCATGCTGCTGCGTTTCGTTCCTAGGCGTTTGGTCGAGCCGACGCTGCTGGCGGAGATTGAGGACCGGGCGAAATCGGCCGTGGGAAAGGTGCAGCATCCGTTCTCAAGGAATGTGCGAGGACTTTGGGGGCGCCCTCCCAGCGAGGCCAGCAACCGAACTATAGGGAGACCAGGCGTTATCGACATTATGTCAGACGCTTTCGACTACTTCCGGGCTTACGTCCGCGCTCTATGTAAGGCTCGATCCATGCCGCACGGCAGGATGAAGCATCTGCAGCTGCTGGCCGGGCGGATCTATAATCTCCTCAAGAAAGTGGCCGCTTACGGCCCGAATACGCAGCACCTTGAGGACTTCCGGGCAGCCCAGAAGCTTGAGAGGTCTCTCGACCGTCCGCCCGGCGAAGGCGCGGGCGCTGGGAATCGCTTTGGTCCGCCGAGGTCGCAGGACGCAGGACGGGAGGCCTGTTGAGTGCCCTCCCTCGACACCCGCGGCGTAGCAAGCCTGCTGCGGGAATATGCGCAGCGCACCGCCTTGCGTGGCGGCAACCCCTACCGGGCAAAAGCCTATCTCGGGCCGCTGACAGCCTGGCAGCTCTTGCCGTCCCACTCGATGTACTCATCGCCGAAGACCGGCTCACCGAGATTCCCGGCATCGGCGATGCGATCGCCGACAAGACGGGCACACATCCAAGCCTCGAAAAGCTGCGGAAGGAGATTCCCGAGGGCGTGCTCGAGATGCTCGCCGTGCCGGGTCTCCGCCCCGAGAAAGTGCTGCGTCTCTACAAGGATATCGCATCGCTTGCGGAATTGGAGGCCGCCGCCAAGGACGACCGCATCAAGAAGGCCAAGGGACTTGGCGCCGCGCTGCAGACCAAGATCCTGCAGAACCTCGCCATCGCGAAAAGCGGAGAAGGCCGGCTCCACCTGCACCGTGCCGCTGTCCTGCTCGCGAACGCCAAGGACTCGCTTCGCAAGGCCCGGCCCGAGCTCAAGCGCATCACGATCGCAGGTGATTTCCGCCGCGGCTGCGAACTCGTCGGTGATCTCACGATCGTTGCAGAAGCGCCCATGACGCCAAAACGTCGAAGGCGTCCGCGGCGGATGGATTGCAGATCCGCTTATCCGACCGCAAGCACTTCGGCGCCACCCTTCTTTTCGCCACCGGCTCTGCCGCTCACGTTGAACAGCTCGAGGCTTTGGCTGCGGAGAAAGGAATGCAGTTGGAGGCCGACGGCTTGCACAAGGGCCGCACCCTGATCGCCGGCGACGAGGCCGAGATCTATCGCGCGCTCGGTCTGCCCTGCTTCGATCCGGAGCTTCGGGAAGACCGCGGCGAGCTCGCGAGTTCGTCGACAAGGCCGACATCGACCCGCGCTACCTGATCCGCCCCTACTACGTCCGCCCCGACGGCAAGGTCGGGCGCGACGCCTTCGCGGTGATTCGCGAGACCATCCGCGAGATGGACAAGGTCGCGATCGGGCGTGTCGTGCTGACCAACCGCGAGCACATCATCGCGCTCGAGCCCGATGGACAAGGGGCTCGTCGGACGCTGCTGCGCTACCCCTATGAAGTGCGCTCCGAGCAGGAGTATTTCGACGGGATCCAGGACGTCAAAGTGACCAAGGACATCCTCGCGACGTGGTCTCCGATTCGGGTCTCAGCCTCGCGGAGAAGCGGGCCATCCTGGCTTCATGGGCTTCTGACGCTTCCGCAATAGCCTCGTGCCCGTCGCTGCGGGCGCTCGACGGACTGAGGGCGCCGGTCACCATCGACGAAATTCTGGAGGCGCTTTGCGCCCTGGACCAGCGGCCGCGAATCCTCCCGGCGGAAAACCGATGCGGCTGAGGCCGGTCGACCGTGCTGCAGCCTAGGAGACCGCCACGATGAACACTGCAGTTTCGTCCGCCAGCCATCTGGAGACGACAGAGCAGGATCTTGCCCGCAAGCTTCTGCAGAAGGTCGCCGAGTGGAAGACGTCACGGAGGCCTGCCCATGGTTCCGATAGCGATAGCTGAGAGGAGCACAAGTGCTGCAAGGAAAAAGACGGCTTCGAGACCCGTCTTGCTCTCTATGACTTACGCCGCGCGTCGCTTTCTGGTCTTGGCCGCCTTCTTGGCCGACCTCGAGCGCTCCGATGCCGGCCGCTTGGCCGAGGCGGCTCCGCCCAATCGGCCACCTTTGCGAGACGGCGAATGATCTTCCTCGGTGCCGCGACCCGAGCCGCTCTTCTTCCCGCCGTGGGTTTCCTTGTTTACGGTCGCCCAGGCGCGCCGTTCGGCTTCCTTCTCCGGAACCCCGCGGTGCTCATAACCTTCTTCGATATGCTCGGCC
The DNA here is from genome assembly GCF_054061875.1 of Bradyrhizobium sp. S3.7.6. NCBI lineage: Bacteria > Pseudomonadati > Pseudomonadota > Alphaproteobacteria > Hyphomicrobiales > Nitrobacteraceae > Bradyrhizobium > Bradyrhizobium sp. S3.7.6. Next base: position 89,279 of record NZ_JBSSEQ010000004.1, read on the forward strand.
TGCCGCTTCTGCTTGTCCGTGTAACTTGACTTGTCGCCACGAGGCATGTCGTGCTCCCGTCGATTGGAAAATATTCGTTTTAAGACTGGGAAGGGCCACCAGTTCCAATCTCGGGACGTCTCTCAACGCGGGAGCGATGCGAGGTCCAATCATGCAAGCCGATGACGCGGCCCCGCTGCTGGCTCGCGGATCAGGAGGCGGAGCATCGTTGGAGTCGTGCTGTTAGGCGGACTTCTTGATTGCTTCCGCGAGTGCCGCCCGCGCGACCTCCGTCAATCTGGACAACGTCCTGTTGCCTTGGACGGCGCAGTCGAGCAGCTTTTGTGCGATCTCCCGTCTAATTTCGTGGTCGCCCCCATGAGGGAGAGATCGACAAGCTTCTTCGAGAGCGACATCGAGATTGGCCATCGTCCGGTCGTCTGCGCTTTCATGGGTCGTCGTTGCTCCGGGGCGGCTGCGGTCCGCGATGCCGTCGCAGATTCCCAGATCTTCAAGCAAGGTCAGCCGGGGCTCGGCTCTCGATAGCCGCGCTTCGGCTTTCCAGCGGTGGCGCCAGCCGTGGTTGGGCCAGACGGGGTGATCGACTTCCATCTTCCGGGCCCAGTCGCCCCGGGCGCCTTGTTCAGCCGTGATCGGACACGATTTTGCTAATGGCTTGTTTGGCGATCGAGCCCCTCAGGAAGCGCAAGTTCAATGTGGCACATCAAGCCATCAGGCCCGAAGATCAGGTTGCTCTTTGCCTCGGCGGTGAACGCCAACGCGCGCTCGATCAATTCCCTTCCAAATCCTTTCTTTTGGGGGGGCGCAGGAATGGCGACGCCGGCTTCATTCCAATCAAACACAATAAGCGATTGTTTTTCATCCTGTCGGAACTCCCAAGAAATCGAAAGCGAACCCGTCGGCTGCTTGAGTGCGCCGTGTTTCAGCGCATTGGTCGTCAATTCATGAACGGCGAGGCCAAATATCTGGAGAAGTTCAAAGGGCAGCGGTAACCAAGGCCCGGAGATCCGAACCTTGTCTCCCTCAAGAGCTCCCAGGGAATCCAGTTCGAGACGGACGAGTTCGCCCAAATCCACCGTATCGGTCTGCCCCCTGCTGACCAGACTTTGAACGCGCCCCAAAGCTGCGAGTCTTGAGGTGAATTGCTCCAGAGGGCCGCCCTTTCCGATCGTCTGGTGCGCAATTGATTGCACAACCGTCAACAGGTTTCTGGTGCGATGCTGAAGTTCAGCGATCAGCACGTCCTGGCGCGCTTCGGCACGGGTGATATTGGTGATGTCGACGAACGCAATGATGATGCCTTCGGTCTGGCGATCGCCGCCGCGATAGGGAGACAGGCGAACGAGATAGTGTGTCGTGTGGTCTTCCGTCGTCACCCGCCGTTCGCGCCGATTCTGTTCCGCCAATACATGCGCGATATCATCCGCCAAGCTGGCGAGGTTCAATCGACCCGCCAGATCCGTGATCGGGCGACCTCGGTCTCCGGGCAGGATATTGAAAATCCGCGCAACATTCGGAGTAAAGCTGCGGATTGTCAGCGACTTATCGAGGAAAATAGTAGCAACCTCCGTAGTGTCGAACAGGTTCTGCAGATCGCTGTTGGCGCGGTCCAATGCCTCGACCTTGTTGCTGAGCTCGGCATTGACGGTGTGCAGCTCTTCATTCACCGACTGCAGTTCTTCCTTGGAAGCTTCCAGTTCCTCGTTGGTAGACTGCATTTCCTCATTTACGGACACCAACTCCTCATTTGACGATTTAAGCTCCTCCAGCGCCGTCTCATACTCCTCGATCATCGACTGCAGCCGATCGCGGGTGTCGCGAAGCTCGCGTTCGACATGCAGGGCGTCACCTTCCTGGGTGGTCCGGGCACGCAGCAGAGAGTCTTCCTGGCTGAGAAGCGGGCCGTGATCCAGGAACGCGATGAGATAGAGTGGCTCGCTGCCACCGTCCTGCAGCGGCTCGACCAGAATGTTGACGATTTGCATGCCGCCGGTTTCGACCTCGACCGCTACACCTTCCCGCGAGACGCCGTGGCCGGTCTCGACGGCCTCCCGGAACGCCGTCCGCAATTCGAGCCGCAAGCCCTTGCGGGCCAGCGTCAGCAGTTGGCGCGTTGGCGCCCCTGCGGGCGTTTCCAGGTATTTTCCGGTCTTGTTGGAATAATAGACAATGTCACTGTCACGATTGACTACGACATGCGCTGGCGAAAGCCGCTCCAGCACATGTTCGTCGATCGCCCGGCGCAGCGTCGCTCCGGCCAGCGGAAGCCGTCGTGGAACGAGATCGTTGACATTGCCCGGCCTGAGGGCGTTCAGCATGACCGGAAGGCGGATTCCGGCGGTAACGTCCGAACGCCGCCGGAAAATACGGTGCTTTTTTTCGACCGGAATGAAAAGATCCTCAAACTGGCCGACATTTTCCGCCAAGCCCAGGAAGAGATATCCATCTGGTCTCAGGGCATAGTGAAAGGTCGGAATCACCTGATTCTGCACCTCGACGCCGAAATAGATCAGCATATTACGGCATGAGATGAGATCGATCCGCGAGAAGGGCGGGTCGCGAATGACGCTGTGCGGAGAAAAGATGCAGAGTTCGCGGACGTCCTTGCTAAGGACATAGCTGCCCCCGTCGAGCAAGAAAAACCGCTTACGTCGCTCTGGAGAGACGCTGTCCAGCAGCGCTTCCGGATAGCGGGCGGCTCTTGCCACGGCAAGTGCGCGCTCGTCGATGTCGGTCGCGAAAACCTGCACCCGCGGAATTGCCGAAAGCTTGTCCATATACTCGCGCAGCAATATCGCAATCGAGAACACTTCCTCGCCGGTAGCGCATCCCGGCACCCACACCCGAACGGTATCGTCCGCGCCACGTCCCTCGAACAATTTCGGTACGACGGAGGTTGCGAGGTCTTCGAACGCCTCGCCGTCGCGAAAGAAATTCGTGACGTTGATCAAGAGGTCGCGGAACAGCGCATGCACCTCCTGCGGCTCCTGCCGCAGTCGCTCAAGATAGCCTTCGATAGACGTGAGTTGCGCGACCTGCATTCGGCGGACGACGCGGCGCATGAAGGTGTTGATCTTGTAGCCGCTAAAGTCGTGTCCGACCTGGTTGCGCAGAAGGCCATAGATTTCCGGCATCGCTTCGCGGATACCTTGCTTTTTCGCATCACCCTGGGACGGTTCGAGCAGAGCCTCGTAATCGAGCCCGCCCCGGGCGAATTGCACCAGCTTTTCGCCCATCTCATCGACCGGGATGGCGAAGTCGACGAAGCCGGCCGCGATGGCGCTATTGGGCATATCTGGGTGGCCGGGGCCGAAGCCATCGCCGGCTTGAGCGAAAGTCAATCCGCCGCGCTCCTTGATCGCCTTGATGCCGAGTGTTCCGTCGCTATCGCCGCCCGATAACACGACGCCGACGGCCAATTCGCCGGCATCGGCCGCAAGTGAGCTGAAAAAGATGTCGATCGGCTTGCGTTCGCGTCGGCTGCCGCTTTGTCGCACGATCAGCCGTCGCCGCTTGACGGTCAGAATGGCACTGCTGTTCAGGACAAAGACGCAATCACGCTTGAGCTCGGTCTCATCGGTCACGGTCGTGACCGGCATGGCGGTCAGGTGGCGGACGACCTCGTGAAGCAGGCTCTCCCTCTCCGGTGGCAGATGCGTGACAATCACGATAGCAAGGCCAGGCTCCGACGGCAGCCCCCGAAAGAAGCCCTCGAGGGCCTCGATGCCGCCGGCCGAGGCGCCAATCCCGACAATGGGAAACTCAGATGCTTCCATGGCAAATCGCGATCTACAGCGGGTGCTGCATCGCCTTCAATGCGGACAGCTTCGCGCCGCCATCCTCGGGATGATCCCAAGCGCTGTCAACGGCTTAATGGCGCGATGCTTGCGAGCGGAATGGCCCAACCATTGAAAAATTGGAACCTGCCAATCCTTTTCGGTTCCTTGTGTCTTGAATGGCTATCGCTACACGCAACAGAGGAAAGCCCAGATAGGGCCGCGAATTGCCAAATTTAGAAGTAAAGAGAACTTGGCACCGGGCTTGATCTGCCGTGACCTGCCCCTGAAGTTTCACCCAGTAGCGGTTAGAGTCTCGGCGGATGTTACGCCGTTTGGCGCGGTGTGAGCAACGTGCGATCGGCGGAGCTGGTCGGGGTTGCGCAGCCGATCGCACGTTGCGGTGAGGTAGGCGGCATAGGCCGCAGGGGTCAGATAGCCGAGCGAGGAATGCGGGCGTTGGCCGTTGTAGTCGCCGACCCAATCCGCAATCTTGGCGCGGGCGTGATCGAGGCCGAAGAACAAGGTTTCGTTGAGAAGCTCGTCCCGCATCCGGCCGTTGAAGCTTTCACAGAAGCCGTTCTGCATCGGCTTGCCCGGCGCAATGAAGTGCCAGTCGATCTTGTTCTCCTCCGACCAGGCCAGCATGGCATTGCAGGTGAACTCGGTGCCGTTGTCGGAGACGATCATGCCCGGCTTGCCGCGCTGATTGATCAGCGCCGTCAGTTCGCGTGCCACCCGCCGCCCCTGGATCGAGGTGTCGGGGATGGCCGCCAGACATTCCCGGGTCACGTCATCGACGATATTCAGGACCCGGAAGCGACGGCCGCTGGCGAACTGGTCGTGGACAAAATCCAGCGACCACCGGGCGTTCGGCCGAGCCTCGACCAGTATCGGCGCTCGGGTGCCCACGGCGCGGCGGCGGGCCCGGCGCTTGCGCACGCTGAGGCCTTCCTCTCGATACAGACGGTAGATCCGGTTCCGCCCGGACGGCTCGCCCTGCTGGCGAAGCAGCACGAACAGCCGGCGGTAGCCGAACCGCCGACGGGCATTAGCAAGCTCGCGCAAGTGGCCGCGTAGTTCGGTGTCCGGCGGTCGGCACGATCGGTACCGAACCATCTTGCGGTCAGCGCCGACGATGCCGCAGGCCCGCCGCTCCGCCAGACCCATGACGGCCTGCAGGTGCGCGACGGCTTCGCGCTTGGCGACGGGCCCTACCATTTTTTTGACAAAAGCTCGCGTAGCGCTGCAGCATCCAGCATCTGCTCGGCCAGCAGCTTCTTCAGCTTGGCGTTCTCGTCCTCGAGTTGCCGCAACCGCTTGGCATCGGAGACGTCCAGACCGCCGAACTTCGCCTTCCAATTGTACAGCGTCGCTTCAGAGACGCCATGCTTCCGCGCCAAATCGGCAGCCTTCGCACCCGCCTCATGCTCACGCAGCACGCCAATAATCTGCTCTTCCGTAAACCTGGCTCGCTTCATCTGTCCGTCCTTCAGAAGGCCGGACTCTAACTTCAACTGGAGGAAATCGGCAGGGGCAGGTCAGCCGGGTTAAAGTGTGGACACGCGCTGGTCCAAGTGTCCAGCATCTCCTGACAAGGTTGTGGTGTCGCCGAGTACGACGCGGCTCTACGAGATACCAGAGTAGTGTTCTCCGATCCCTTTCGGCCTTGAAATTGAGGAAGCAACCAAATGCCACGCTTTTTCTTTCATTTTACTTCGCACGACGAAGTCGGCAGGGACGAGATCGGCACAGTATTTCCCTCTCTTGAGGCCGCCTATCTCGACGCCTATGAGGCGGTGCTTGGGATTTCGTTCGAAATGTTTCGAGCCCATGATGATCCCACCAATGACGAAGTTGAAATTGCCGACGAGAGTGGCCGCACTCTCATGCACATTCCCTTCTCAGAAATACTCAGACCGCGTCAAAAGGTGAGCGTCCGGGCCAGCCGTCACGCAACAGACCGCGCCATTCAAGCCTGCCAGCGGCAAACGTTGCGCAGCCGCATGCTGTGGTCCGAGCTTCAAACAGAGTTCGCCAAAACTCAGGACACTTTTCGATCAATTCAGTCAAAGCTCGAAATTCTCAACACCGGACGTCGGCAAGATTAACACCGTGTCTGATCACTGCTTCTGCTAATTTGCTCGGGCTCTTGCCGAAATTGTCGCGCTGGTTCAGCGTGGATCGTGTCTCGGAGGAGTGCCCAAAAATATTCTTATACTGCCCGTCTTGACGACGGCTCCGGATGCAAGTGCAGATAGTTCGGGCTGAAGTCGGCGATCCGCTTTAGTTCCCGGAAGTCGATCAGTTCCAGGGTCCGAGCTTCCCACTTGATTAGACCGCGGCTCCGGAGCAACTGAAGCGTCCTATTCACATGGACAGCCGAAATGCCCGTAGCATTCGCGATATTTTGCTGAGTAAACGGGAGCTGGAAGCTGTCATTCTCTACCAGGCCGACAGCGTCAAGCCGAGTTGCAGTTTCGCAGATCAGATGCGCGATGCTACCCAGCGCGTCACGCGCGGCTACGTTGCAGACCCACTCCCGAAAAATCGCTGCCTCCTTAAGAGTCTCGCGCCAGAACGCGTGTGCGAGTTTGGGGGAGGCGTCGAGAATTGCCTGAAGCTGCGTGTGAGGGACCTGGCCAACACGCGACGGGCCAATGCTCACGATGTTATGGTCGAGTACCCGAAGCTGGAGGGTCTGCAGATCTGGGAAATCTCCCGGAACATGGAAACAGAGGATCTGCTCGCGATCGCCGATGATTTTGTATCGGGCAACAAAACCACTCAAGACGATGGTGCAGTGCGTCGCTACATCGCCTTCACGACAAATTAGCTCGCGGTTGCTAAGTTTTGTTCGCTGGGATTGGAATGATGAGAGAGGAAGAAGCCGACCGCTATCGAACCGAAGCCGAAGAATGCCGCCGTTTGGCCGATAGAGCAATGAGACAGCCGGACAAGGAAGCTTGGCTGAGCCTGACGGCCGATTGGCTGAGGCGCCGGTTTGCGCGATGAGCGTACGAGGCTTGTTGGTCAGCGCGTCTGGTTGCCTAGCATTCGTCAACGCGAAAAGGCCGCAGCGGCGAACCACTGCGGCCAGCCGGGTTAAAATGAAAACGTGAAATATGAAGTCCAGCCCCGGCAAATAAAGCCTACCGGGACCGTACCGGAGCGCAATGTTATCGAAGCCACACTTGGAAAAAACTTAAGGTGCAATTTTGCTGATTGAAGGAGGGCCCGCCAGGGCTGGCAAATGGCGAGCCCTCAACCCCCAGAATAAGGTCACATATGGCCTCGCCCTGATGGCGGAGTCTGCGCCTGACTGCTCAACTTGGCTATGCGAACGGCATTATCTTTCCATACCCGCGTCAAATGGCCACAACGATCAAGGCAACCAGCCGTCCAATCACCGCTGATGGCCTAATCCAAACCCCAACACGAGCGCCTTCTGACGCAGCGAGCCCTCGGTTCGCTTCGTCATCTTGGCGATCTTCGCGACAGGCGTACATGCTTTTGAGTGCGCTCGGAGTTCCTTGATGTCGCTCTTCGTCCATTCGCGGCGAACAGCTTTCTTTGTCTTCTTGGCCAAGGCGGCGCTCCATCAATGTTGATGGCACGAGTCTAACAACATGGATCGTGGTGAGCAAACATACCGCGGATTAAATTACCGTAAGCCGGTATTCGCTCGACGGAGAAGCATTGCCCAACAACGACTTTCAAAATCAAATCGCGCAACTGCCATTCAAACTCAAGCGCCAACTCGCAACCGCCAGGCAGGGAGCATCAGGTGTAGCATCAAAAAGTCGAGCGGCGGTTTTGTGGTTCAAGGCGGAAACGGCTTTATAGCCTTTGCGACACGGCTCGTAGGCGCGCCTCACCGTTAAACTTAGGCCTTAGGCTCGTCCGGAAAATCGAAGCTGAAAATAACGAGTGCGAAAACTCCGACGATCAGGAGCGCAACGCGTAGCGCCGCGATTCCGTAGGGCCACACCGCTGATCTCCCTGGGAAACACGAAGCCGACGCGCCGAGTATGATGGCGCGCCGACTCCGCCATGCTGAACCCGGACGGGGCAACTCATCCGGCTATGACAGCGTAACCGGGCCGCCGAATGGCGCAATGGAAGCCTGAAGTTAAGCTTGAGCGGTAGGGTAAATGCTGACGCTAGGTTTCAAGTGGCTCAATAAGCCAGATCGCCATCCGAATTATCAAATCTCGTCGTCCAGCTCGGCGCTAAGCTGGACCAATTCCAAAGCGACATGAATTAGGCCGCCGCCATCGCGCCAGGAGTTTCAAGAGGCAGGCTTTGACCTGATTGCCGACGTGGAGAAGGTCGATCCCGAATCTTATCTACTGCACTGCATGGAGATCCAGCGTCGCAAACGCTTCGATGGACGCCACGTTGTCGGCGGCCTGGCCCATTTGACAACGATCACAGCAAGCGGCCTGACGCAGCCGGACATGCAACGCAGGCCGTCCGCATGCGTTGGGGCGCCCATCTTCCACTCAACCGAACTCTACGCAGCCCTTTCCGGCCGCCGCTATTCTCATGAGGTCCTCGCTCGCCATGAAGCCGAGTCCAGTGAAGGTTAACCCGCAAGTAGGAACAGCGGCGAGATCCCAGCGTTTCCCTATCATGTTTATGGGTAGCGCAATCGAGGTCTCTTTCAACATCGCTTGGGCTTCCTTGAGAGGTCAGGGCAGCTTTGCAACGAGGAAACGTCAACGGACTTTCTCATTCGATTCATTGAAGACCAAATTCGATCCGGGGAGCGCCGACCCATGATGATCGCCAATCGCGCGATTCATGCCTATCAAGCGAAGGCTCCGCAGCCGTTTTCGGTTGAGAGCGGGCAACAAGTCGTACGGATTGCCCAATCCGGCTGCCGTGCGTCCTGTAGGCGGCGGCCGAAGGCGCGCGGTATACTTGCGCTTTTTGGAGCAAGGCTCGCGCGCCTACCATTCGTGGGATGGCAGGTTGTTGCGCAGATTTCTCGCTCGTCTACTAAGCAGGCAGGCACACTGCGCTCGCCTATAACCACGCTATGCTTCAACGGGCGTTAGCCACCGGCTGCCCTGAAGAGCTACGGCGAGGCCGGTTGCGGCTGTTGCGTTCGATGAAAGCGAAGCGAGAGCTTTAGCTTCGAAGCTTCTACCATGACAGCCCCTTCGGTCCGGCCCAGTTTAGCGGCAATCTGGCCAACTGGCATCGTCCCCGCCAGGCTCTTGAGCTTGGAGATATCTTCTTCGCTCCCTTAAGAATAATATTGCTCTGCAAACCAACTCAACCCAGCGCGATTTCAACGAGTTTGTGCTGGCGCCATGGGCCGCCGGCCCCATGACGAGACAACCCGCGCCTGTGCACGGAACCTTTCTTGAAGTCCGATTTTAAGGAGTTTTCACCAATGCGGTAAGCCAGGCGGCAAAGCTGCTGCTCGAAGCTCGCAAAGAGACAAGGACCCGGTGCTGATCGCGACGGGTCCTTCGCTTGAATATGGACGATCGTGAATATTCAAATCCGAATTGCAAGGTGCTGAACATTTTGAACATTGCCAGTCGCCCAGCGCCCTAATCCTCGCGCAAATGTTGCTCAGAGCACCGGGGCTTCTGGCTGCAATCTTTCAACGGCGGCCCGTACACGGTGAATCGCATTGGGCGCGGTGCGGTACTGATCGAAAATCTTTCGGTCTCGCTCTTAGGCGGCATCCAGCCCGAGCCGATCCGCGCTCTCGCTGCCGAAGCGCATGATGATGGTTTGCTTCAGAGGCTATTTCCCATCGTTCTCGGCGCCGCTGGTGCCGGTGTCGATAAGCCCATGCCAGATGCCGCTGCCGCATATGACGCTATCGTGGCCCGCCTGACGCGATGACGCAAGCCGACCGGAGAGGGTACGCACAGTAGCTATGTTGAAGTGCCGCTACAGTTCGATGATGCCGCGCAGGATCTGCGCAGCTCGCTGGCGCGGAAGTATTTCGAGATGCAGTGTGCATGGGAGGCGGTGAATAAGAAACTTGTCTCTCACCTCGGGAAGTACGATGGCCTTTTCGCCCGGCTTTGCATTGTTTTCCACTGCATTGAGAGCGAGGGGGCGCGCCCTGCATCCATAATCAAGGAAGACACCGCCAAGCGAGCCGCAGCTTTCCTTGAGAAGTTCCTATTTCCACACGCTGTTGCGTTTTATGTCGACATCCTCGGTCTGTCAGATCGGCACGACATGGTGCTGGCTGCAGCGGGTTTTATCTTGGCCCACAAACTCGAAACTATATCGGTGCGGGATGTCAGGCGCGGCGACCGCATATTGCGAAGGATGGATGTGGACCAGGCCCAAGCGGTTCTGGAGCAGTTGGATGCCTTTGGCTGGTTGGAGCCCCTGCAAACAGGCCGACGCGACTCCTCGACATGGCAGGTTCTGCCATCGGTCCACAAACTGTTCGCTGACCGCGCCGAGGCAGAGAAGGCGCGCCGTGAGGAGGTCCGCCGGATTATCTCCGGCTCGTTGCAGTAATAGCAAGTGGCCGCAAGAGTCCCTTGCGCGCGCGTCACATAGAGCAAATCCCCTCCCCATCTATCTTCAAGGGACATTCTCACTGTGGCTGGCTCGCGCGCGCAAGGGACTGTCGCGGCCACTTCACGAAGGGGACGAACGTGATTAATATCAACAGTATCGGAGACGCAGATGAATGCGACGGCGAGACCCTGCACGCGTAAGGCTACGACCGCGAGCTGTGCAAGTGACGCTGGGACTGGGTGCCTGTAGATGTGCTGCTGGAAGCGGGCCAGGGCTCTGGTGCCGTGGCTGCAAGGGTGGGGGCCAAACACACTCTCACACCATCGGCTACAGACCGTTGTTCCCAAGGGCGCGCAGTCGCGTGCAAAATTGAAACCAAACATGCCGGGGAGGGGCCGACTCAAGGTCTTCCGCCACCGGCCCTAAATTCCGGCCGCACACTCACTCGCGTTATCCCGCAGGTTTCCAGAAACGTGCACAGGCAAAAATAGTTGCGAAATCTGCGGCGTCGCGTCCGCGGGTGCCCGACCGGCCCGCAAGAAATTATCGGCTTTGAAAAAACGGACACCCCTCCACCGCAGCCCAATCGGCTTAGCGCCGAACACCCAGACCGCGCTGCCGGCAAGGCAGGCGACGAGAGGGATGCTGCTTAGGGGCGGCCGCCCATTGATGCAGCCTTACTTCTCACCCAGCTTCGGTCCACTAGTGAACACAGGCTATCAGCAAGACGCAGAACACTAATCGCAGCGTGCGGTAAACGATCGTCCAACTTACAAGCGGTTGTAGGAGGACGAATGGCTGCCATAATTTGCCTCACAGCGTGCACTTGGACAGTCTAAAGAAGTGGTGGGGGGAATGGTCCGTACTGGGGCTTCTAAAACTTCGACAATTTGGTCCGCAGAGGACGAAGAACAGCTTTTACAGATGAAGGCGAACGGGGCGTCATTCAAAGACATTGCAGCCGCACTCGGCCGGAGCCAGGCGTCAGTCGAGTCTCGCTTTTCGGTATTGAAGAAGCGCAACTCTAGCGAGGCCGTCTGAATTATATGGCCGGTCGCTAGGCGAATTGCAGAAGCCTTCTCCTTCCTGGTGCGGCAGGAGTCACTCCGGACTTCGACTAGGACAATGTCCTCGATCTGGGTGTTGCGTTTGCCTCTGACACCGAACTGCACAACCCGGTACCGGCGTCGGAGCGCGTCCATGTGATGGCTCGTTGGCCCTATGGCCGGGGGGCGGGTCGGTTTTCTTCCACAATCCGCCCGTGGCAACCGGCGGCCCCAGAAAATTCGCGCATCCACAATTCAGAATATTGGGTATCTTAGGTTGCATTGCATATTAACGCGCGAACTGCGCGTAAATGTGCCGAGATCAGCGCTCCGTAGTCGAAGAAGAGACCTTCTGAAGCCACTAGTCATCTGGAACGCAAGTTCGCCACATTAGTTGATAGCTCGAATCTCTACAGAGGAGAGAGCTCGTGGCGAATGCAGGTGAACGAGGCCGGCCGATCGCGCCGTTGGTGCTTAGTCCGCAGGAGCGGGCGTACTTGGAGAGGCAAGTTCGTCGTCATCGCGTTGCCCGATCGCTATCTGAGCGCTGCCGCGCGATCCTGCGGTGTGCGGATGGCTTGCCAAGCAAGTCCGTGGCTGCCGAACTCGGCCTCCACGAACACACCGTTGGCAAGTGGCGTCGCCGATTTTTGAAGGATCGCTGTGATGGCCTGCTTGACGAGGCCCGCCCTGGCCGCCCTCGAACCATCAACGACGATCAGGTTGCTGAGGTAATTGAGCGGACATTGCGTACAACGCCACCCGACGCGACGCACTGGTCGATCCGCTCAATGGCTGGGGAAACTGGCTTTTCCCACACCACGATCCGCCGAATGTGGATGGCGTTCGGCCTGCAGCCGCACCGCAGCCAGACATTCAAGCTGTCGAGCGACCCGCTGTTCGTCGACAAGGTCCGCGATATCGTCGGCCTTTACCTGTCCCCACCGAACCGAGCCCTTGTCCTCAGTATCGATGAGAAAAGCCAGATCCAGGCCCTGGATCGCGAGCAGCCGGTCCTGCCGATGATGCCGGGCGTACCGGAACGGCGCACGCACAGTTATGTGCGGCATGGTACGACCTCGCTGTTTGCCGCGCTCGATGTCGCCTCGGGGTTCGTCATCGGCAAATGCTATAAGCGGCACCGGGCAGTCGAGTTCTTGAAGTTTTTAAAAGGGATCGATGCTCAAGTTCCTGAAGGCCTCGATGTCCATCTCGTCATGGACAACTACGCCACCCACAAAACACCTAAGATCAAAGCGTGGCTCGCCCGTCGGCCGCACTATCATGTCCACTTCACGCCGACTTCCGCGTCATGGATCAATCAGGTCGAGCGCTGGTTCGCTGAACTCACCAGAAAACAGATCCAGCGAGGTGTTCACACCTCCGTCAGGCAGCTCGAGGCCGACATCCGTACCTTCATCGACCTGCACAACAGAAAACCGAAGCCATTCAAATGGACCAAGTCCGCAGACCAGATTTTGGCTTCCGTCAAACGCTTCTGCTATAAAGCTCAGCGGACTTTATGTGGCGAACTTTAGATTCACGTGACTAGCAATCGATCCGATCGGCCCGGAGCCGTCTCCGTGGATCTCCGCGGAGGACATCGGCGCGTTGTTTGGGGGGCGCCGGGGAGATGATACCGGCCGCCGCGAGCGGCAATGGCCTGGATCGGCTAATTTCGTGGAGACGGAGGACTTTTTCGTCGCCTTCGGCTTGAATACTCATGACCTAATGATTGTGAAAGTCCCAGCATTCCTCAGCTTGAGCGTGTGGTCACATTTGTACTCCTCATGCGGTCTGCGACCTGATGTCGGCTCCCGCAATGCAAGCGGAGGGAAATCACTGAGGTTTGGTTCTGCGTCGGGATGATGAACGGCTGAACCTCTGCTTCGGTCCGCGCGAACAACGCGAGGGCGTGCTGACCGGAGCGCCAGTCCGTGCCTGCGATCCCAGTCCGTGCCTGCGATCGTCTCAACCCCGGGATCACCGCACCCGTGCCATTGCAGCGCCCAAGAATCCGGACGTCCTGAGCAAATAAGCCATCGTCGATAGCTTGCCGCTAACGTCCCTCGTAAACGGGCGGACGCTTTTTTGCCTCGGCATCGCGGCCTTCTCGGAAATCCCGGGTCGCGTACAGCGCACGATATTGGTCGTCGAGCTTGCCCAGCGCCGTTTCGGAGTCGTCGAGCGCCATATGCGAGGAGGTCAGCGACGTCTTGATGCCGAGAGGACCGCATGCGGCGATCTTGCTGGCGATCTCGACAGCCTCGCCAGAGCCGCATCCCGGTCCGGGGTCACTTCCTGAACCATTCCTATCCGGAGAGCTTCCTTCGCTCCCCAATGATCGCCTGTTAGAATGAAGCGCATCGCATTGCCCCATCCGGCCTCTCTGGGAAAACGTACCGTTGAACCCCCGCCGGGAAAACGGCCGTGCGTGTTCTCGTCCTGACCGAACTCAGTGTCTTCCGACGCCACGCGTATGTCGCCGACAAGAAAAAGCTCGTGTGCCATATTCCAGGTGTCGCCATGCACCGCGACAACCAGGGGCTTCGTGAGGGCCGGCTTGGTGCGCCCGAGAGGGTCGATAAAGCCGGGTCCATCCATCATCTTTTTTCCGGACTGAGCGAAGGCCTTGTAGGCATCGACATCGATACCTCTGGAGAAGCGATCGCCATAGCCGAACAGAACAGCGGCACGGAGGGAGGGATCGCGGTCGTAATCGTAGTAGGCTCGCGCCAGGGTCTCTGTGGCGTCCGGGTCCAGCCGGTTGTCGATGTAGGGCCGGTTGATGCCAATCAACACAGTCTGGCCTTTGCGCTCGATGGTGATCTTGGCCTGCTGATCGTACGGAATATTCGCCATGCGCGTGGTCTGCGCGGTCTCGTCGGCCTGTGATGTCATCGACGTGTTTCCCGGTTTTTGGGGCCTGCAACGCGTCGCCTTCCGGATATGGAGATGGGCAAATACGCACGAGCCGCAAGAGGGCGTCGGTCACGAAGCAGGAAATTGGATCAGGAATGACGCGGGCAATCGTGCGAACTTAAAATGCTGTCGCCGCTAACGGGCCGACATTCGAAATAATCTGCCCACTTCGGCAGTTCCGTTAATGATAGCTCGACTATTGCACGGCCCTCCATGGACCAGCGTATTCGCGATCTGTGAGACTACAGTCTGCTTGTGTGCAGGCCGCTGGCCAGTGGTCAAAAAAGTATTCTGAAGCCTCAAGTTGGCCGTACGGCACGAACAATCCAAATTATTGAGACCCGCCGATGCAGCCGGAAATCAGGTAGCGGACCCATCCATCCAAGTTGATACCGAGGCGCTCAAGATTGCACTGGCAATCCCGGCGCCGGCAATGCCGAGTACAATGTGCATATTCAGCCCGGTAAATGACCATGGCTACGGAAAAAGATGATCGCGAGCGACTTCCGGAGTTGGCTCCAAGCCGTACAGCGTTCAAGCCATTGAGATGTCGGCTGTAGGTAGAGCAGGCGCTGGGCAGCACCGGCGTTCACCGCCGCTTGTGGCCCTGAGCGATAACCGCTTCGCGGACATTGCGAGCAGGAATTTTGCGCACGAGCGGTGCCACTGTTGTGTGCCGGCGAAGGCTCGGTAGTCGTCTTTGTCAGGAAACGACGTCCGGCTGTCCTGATCCGCAGGATCGGATTGGTTGTCGAAAACAGGGTCCATTGCGACATAAACCCTTTCCGAGGCAGAGCACGATTGAGAAAGCCGTTTCTGAACACGCCTCGAACGATCGCGACGCGATTACGAGCGAGCACCCGCCGCCGATGCGAGCTATGGCACGCGCGACCGCGGAGTTTGCCGGGATGGCAATTGGGACATGGCATCACGAATCGAGCAAAAGGAGCATGAGATGACCAACGGCACCATCGTTCCTCAGGCTAACGAAGAGCGAGCTCATTCAACGATGATGGCCTGGCGCGTGCACGAATTTGGGCCACCAGAGATCATGAAGCTCGAGCGCGTCTCGCGGCCCGAGCCCGGCCCGGGCGAGGTGCTGGTCAAGGTTGAAGCCGCTGGAGTGGGCCCGTGGGATGGCTGGATCAGGGCCGGAAAGAGTGCTTTGCCGCAACCGCTCCCCCTCACTCTGGGGGCGGAGCTCTCAGGTGAAATCGTCGCCGCAGGAGCCGGGGTCTCTGAACTGCGTGTCGGAGAACAAGTTTATGGGGTCACGAACCCGCGGTTTATCGGTGCCTATGCCGAGTATGCTGTGGCTTCCGCAGGGATGGTTTCGACCAAGCCAACCTCGCTAACCCACATTGAAGGTGCCTCCATTCCTGTCGTTGCCGTCACCGCATGGCAGGCATTGTTTGATCACGCCCAACTCCCAGCAGGTCAAAGGGTCGTCATTCACGGAGCGGCTGGCAACGTGGGAACCTACGCGGTTCAATTGGCCCGTCATGCAGGTGTGCAAACGATCGCAACGGTAAGAACGGGTGATACTGCCGCCGTTCGCAACCACGGCGAAAACATCGTGATTGATTACCGGACCCAGCGCTTTGAGGAACAAGTACGGGATGTGGACGCTGTCATCGATCTGGTCGGCGGTGAAACCCAAAGCCGGTCGTTCCAGGTCCTTCGTCGCGGCGGCAAGCTGATTTCGACGGTGTCCAATCCGGATCAGCAACTTGCACAACGCTACGGTGTCGGAGCCACCTTCTTTCTGGTCAACGTTACGAGCCAATACCTGACAGAGATTGCTCGCCTCGTCGATGGTGGAAAACTACGAACACACGTCGGGGCAGTCTTACCTCTTGCGGATGCGCGCGAGGCTCATTTGATGCTGGAACGCGTGCGGCCTCAGCCGAAAGGAAAGATCGTGCTCGCCGTCGGATGATCGATCAGTCTCCTCGGGGCGGTAGGGTGCTAGAGGCGCCGCCAAGCCCCACACTTACTTTTGAAAGGATACAACGAATGACCGCACCAAATCTGTCCAATGCACTCGTCATTCCCGATTCGTTGCTCGCGAAAGAGGCTACAGACATCCTGCGCGAGCATTCCACTGATCTGCTTTTCAACCATTCGATTCGCGTCTACCTGTTCGCAGCCGAGCAGGGACGTCAGAGGAAACTGCGCTTCGACCCTGAGCTCCTTTACGTTGCCGCCGCGTTTCACGATCTCGGCCTGATCAAGAAGTTCTCGAGCCCGGACGAACGCTTCGAAGTCGATGGCGCGAACGCCGCCCGACAGTTTCTTGGCACCCACAACATCGCTGAACATCAGGTGCAGGCCGTCTGGGAGGCAATCGCGCTGCACACCACGCCCGGCATTCCGAAATATATGCGCCCCGAAGTAGCGCTCCTCATTCCGGTGTTCTTCTCGATGTAATCGGGGTGGGGTTCGATCAGTTTCCCGCGGAGCTACTCGAGGAAATCGTCGCCAAGTATCCCCGCATCAATTTCAAGGAAGGCTTTATCCAGGAGTATTTCGCCGGCTTTGCACACAAGCCTGAAACGACGTATGGCACCGTCAACGCCGCCATCTGCGAACGTTTCATCCCGGGGTTCAAGTGCCCCAATGCTTGCGACTTGATCGCTGCTTCTCCGTTTCCAGATTCCCCATCGCAAGTCTCAGGATCATGACAGGGACGTACTCTGTGTTGAATCCCGATCGCGGGCGAGCTCCCTGCGTCAACTCGCTGACGTCTCTCATCTGGCTAACCCTGGGCGCTTTTGCCATCGGCACTGAAGGGTTCATGATCGCCGGGCTGCTGCCCGCCCTGGCGCGAGACTTGACCGTCAGTCTGCCCGCCGCCGGCCATCTGATCACAGCGTTCTCCCTGGCTTATGCCATCGGCGCGCCGGTCATGGCCGTGTTGACGGCCGGGCTGGAGCGGCGACGCGTGCTTGCAATCTCTATGGGCGGCTTCGCCCTGAGCAACCTGCTCGCAGCGCTGGCGCCGGGCTATGCCGGACTGTTGGCCGCGCGGCTGCTGCTGGCAATGTCCGCAGCGACTTTCATGCCGGCAGCCAGCGGATATGCCGCCGCGGTTGGTGGTTCGGAGCGGCGTGGCCGAGCACTGTCCACTATTACAACCGGATTGACCTTGGCGATCATCGCCGGCGTGCCCCTGGGCGTTCTGGTGGGGCAGGGCTTCGGCTGGCGCGCCACCTTCTTCGGCGTGGCGGCCCTGGCGGCGATCTCGCTTGTTGGGCTTCTCACGCGGCTGCCGCGCCAACTGCCTGGCGTCACCGTCGGCCTGCGTGAGCGTCTGGCGCTGGCCAAGCGCCGCGATATCCTGGGCGTGCTGGTGACCAGCGTGCTGACCGTGGCCGGCACCTTCACGGTCTACACTTATCTTGGTATCTTCATAGCCCGCATCGCCGGCCTTGCCCCGCAGACGCTGGCGCCGGTGCTGCTGGGTTTCGGCCTGGCCAGTGCGGCCGGCACCCAGCTCAGCGGCGGCGCGGCGGATCGTTGGGGCGGGCGCAACACCGTGATCGTTGCTGCGACGCTTTCCCTCGCGGCCTATCTCGCCTTCTCACTGGGCGCGGCACTCGGACCAGCACGGTCAATGGTGGTCGTGCTGCCGGCCATTTTGCTTTGGGGTTCGGCCAGCTGGGGGCTAATCACCGCGCAGCAGTCGCGGCTGGTGGCGTTGGCTCCTGCACTGGCGCCGGTCAGTCTCTCAATGAATTCCTCCGCGATCTATCTCGGCAGCGCAATGGGTGCCGCCGCGGGCGCTCTTGTCATTGCCAATGGCGCGACGGAGCGCCTCGCGTTGGTTGCTGCGGGATTCGGTCTGGCCGCGCTGCTCTCGGTGCAGCTCAGCGGCCGCAGCCGATCAGGCCGAGCGTGATGGCGCGGCGGGGCTTTATACCGGAAGCTTTACCATGACCATCAGCGCGCGGCCCTGCGTCTTGGTTTCAAGTGGTTTGCGTGAACTCGTTAGAAGAGGAGATGCGATGATGTCGATCCGCGGATTTGCCTATCAGATTGGTGTGCTCTCAAACCCTCGTGGTATGACGGCAAAAGCAGCAACGAGAGCGACGAAAACAGCCTTCGTCCCGCTGATAGCAGCTGCGATCGCTCTGGGAGCTCCGCCTGCCATCGCGCAGGAGCGGGAGCAGGTGAAAGTAGCCTTCGAGCACGCACTGCCAAATGTCGACGGAAAGAGGATAGTCGCTGTGACGGTGACCTATCCTCCCAGAGGCAAATCGATGGCTCATCACCATGCAGCCTCGGCATTTATCTACGCCTATGTACTGTCCGGCGCCATCCGCAGCCAGGTCGGCAATGAGCCCGCGAAGGTTTATCATCAAGGTGAGGGCTTTTACGAAATGCCGGGCTCACATCACAGCATCAGCGAGAACGCGAGCGCGACGGAGCCCGCCAGCTTACTGGCAATCTTCGTTGCCGATTCCAAGGACGAGCCGTTGACGTCCCCAGACAGGGCGCCGGGATCACGATGACGGCGCGACGGATCCGCCTGTCGCCGTGACGATCTGTTCATGGACCGCTTGGTTTGGGGGCCAATCGACGAAGAAAATCCCTGAACCAAGATGCACCGTGTGCGTTCTGTTGCTCCCCAGATCGGGCCGGGCCTTTGCAGGCTCCAGACTACCTGCATAATGAGGCAGCCAGACTGGAAAGGTAGTAAGACGTGCCGGTACAAGCTGTCGCGATCGTTGTCTATGAGGGGGTCCAAGCCCTGGACGTGGTTGGTCCGATGGATGTGTTCAGCGAGGCCAACACGTTTCTCGGCAGTGCTGACCGCTATGAAACAGTGTTGGTTGCCGCTCACCGCAGTCCGCTGCGCGCGTCGAACGGCATACGGCTGATGGCCGACCTGACCTTCGAAGAGGCAGTGGGCGGCTTCGACATCATTCTGGTGGCCGGCGCTCCGGCGCCGCCGGAAGCGGAGCCGGAACCGTGCCTGCTTGAGTGGATCAAGGAGCTGCCGTGGCGCTCAAGCCTTTATGGATCGATCTGCACAGGGGCTTTTGTGCTCGGCTATGCCGGACTCCTGGACGATCGGCGAGTCACAACCCACTGGCAGGATGCAGAAGCGCTGGCGGCCAGGTTTCCGAAGGCGAAAGTCGAACCGGACTTAATCTATGTGCGCGACGGACGGCTGATCACCGCCGCCGGTGTGACTGCTGGGATAGATCTGGGCTTGGCGCTCGTCGGGCAGCGGCACGGTGCGGAAACGGCGCTCAAGGTCGCCAAGCGACTGGTTGTGGTTGCTCAGCGCCAGGGCGGACAGTCGCAGTTCAGTCCCTATCTCACCGCGCCCGCTGATCCGGAATCGCCAATCGCGCGCATTCAGCATCATGTCATGGCCAAAATCGGGGAGCGCCACACCCTGGAGTCGCTTGCCGGCATCGTCGGCATGAGCCCCCGGAATCTGGCCCGGCATTTCGTGCAGGCGACCGGGACCACACCGCATGAGTTCATCGAGCGCGCACGCATTGATGCGGCGCGCATGATGCTGGAAGGAAGCGACCGGCCGCTGAAGGCCGTAGCCTTCGATTGCGGCTTCGGGTCGGCCGACCGGATGCGAATCGTGTTCAGCACGCGTCTTGGCGTCACCCCTGTCCAATATCGCGCCAGCTTCCGGCGGCCGGAATCGGAATAGATCGATAGCTCTGACGGCAACCGGTGTCTTGGCTGCCGCGGACGGTCCCGCGGGCCTTTTGTCAGCAAACGCCGTACGGCTGTCCTGATCCGTAGCAGCCTGTTTGTTGTCCAGAACAGCGCTCCCATGCCTAATGGCGACCAGCAGCCAACTCACTACCCACGAAGGAGATCGCTCCATGTCTGACGTCATCGCCGGCATCCGCGTGCCTGACAGTGCTATCGCGCGCGCCGCCACGCAGCTCGTGCGCGATACCGAGGACGACCTGCTCTACAACCACAGTCGCCGGGTCTTCCTGTGGGGTGCGCTGACCGGCGAGCGCCGCGGGCTGAAGTACGACCCGGAGCTCCTTTACCTCGGCGCGATGTTCCACGACATGGGCCTCACCGAGACATATTGGAGCGCCGACCTGCGCTTCGAGGTCGACGGTGCCAATGCCGCACGCGAGTTCATGAAAAGCTACGGCGTACCGGAACGCGATATTGAGGACGTCTGGACCGCAATCGCACTCCACACCACGCCCGGTATCCCCGAGCATATGCGCCCCATCATCGCGCTGGTGACCACCGGCGTGGAGATGGACGTGCTCGGCATCGCCTATCACGACTTCACGTACGAGCAGCGGGACCATGTCTGCGTCCATCATCCACGCGAGACGAACTTCAAGGAGAACATCATAGATCACTTCGCCAACGGCATTATCAGGAAGCCGCTGACGACGTTCGGAAATGTAAAGGCCGATGTCCTGGCGTTGAAGGATGTGAACTATGTCCGCCAAAACTTTTGCTCGATCATCCTTGGCTCAGCCTGGCCAAACTAACCCTTTCGCGGTCGCGTCGGAGCTGACGCCGGGTGCCATTGCTTCCTTCCGACAACACCAGTCGCCAGACGCTTACATGTCTTGTCGTCGAGGACGACATGACTATGAGGCATCTTGTAACAAGCTATCTCAACGAAAATAGCTTTAGAACCATCTCGGCATCGAGACGAGAGGACGTGCTTGGCATGCTTGTCCGCGATCGGCCGGACCTCGTGGTGCTCGATCTCCGTCTCGGACAGGAGGATGGTCTGGATCTGCTCCGCGAAATCCGAGCACAGTCGGACGTGCCAGTCATCATTACGACGGGTCATCGGCGGGACGAGATTGATCGGGTCGTCGGGCTAGAATTGGGAGCGGATGACTATCTGACAAAACCGTTCGGCTTGAGGGAGCTTCTGGCTCGTATCAAAGCGGTTCTTAGGCGTCGAGATGCCAGGGCCTCGGTTACGGAACGTGGGGCGGAGAGCGGTCTCTGGCGATTTGGACAATGGCAGATCGATCGCCGATCGCGTCGCCTGACTAACTCATGCGGAGAGCCCGCCGCTCTCTCGAAAGGAGAGTACGCGCTACTCATGGCTTTTGTCGACGCGCCGCAAAGGCCGCTGTCTCGCGAGTATCTCCTGCAGGCAACGCGTGTTCATGAGGACATCTTTGATCGAAGCATCGACGTTCAGGTGCTTCGGTTGCGTCGGAAGCTGGAATCCGACCCGAGCTCCCCATCAATTATCCGCACGGAGCGAGGTGTTGGTTATGTCTTTACGCTATCAGTAGAGCGCATTCGATGATGAGGAAAAAAGGCGTTATTGGCATCAGTCCTGACGGAAACAGCTCAGCATTACGAATGTAGCTGTCTAACGCTTCTCGGAAGTGCTTCGGAAACATGATCGCTACAGAGTGCATGCACCGTAGCGGCGAGCGAAAGTAATGACACTGCAGCGAACACCCTTCGATAGTTCCGAGGTTGGAGGCATGTGGGTATCGCCTCCGGAGGACCAGACCAGCCGGCGGCCAGTACATAAATGGCGCCCAACATCTTCGTTACGCTTGAGTAAGCATGCCGTTTTGCTCGGGGTGTCAGCGAGTTTTTTGGAAATCGTCTGCCGATGTGCCGGCGACGCTGTTGGCGGCTTTCCGCACGTTCTGCTTGGCATGTGCTTCTCTTTGGCTCCGATGGCGGTCCGCGGCTGAGCCCGGTACGTTCATTCGACGCTGGCTATACGCAGAAGGAGGCCATTGCTTGATAAAAGCTGCAAATCCAACTGGGACGTTGAGTTCTCGGAGCCGATCCGAGACCCGAGGTGTGTGCGCCGCGAGCGGAACGTAGAGGAGCGCCTGAGTGGGACGGAAATGCCAACGTTATGAGTAGTGTAGGGGATAATGACTCGGGCGCTTCGACGTAGAGAGCGGCATCAATGCTGGCCGCGGGGTCTGATCAGGCGAATCATAGGAGTGGTGAGTGCGGCGGCCTTATGTGGGAGCGCAGCAGTCGCGCAGGTGGCGTTGGAGCATAAGTCTCCCTCTGAAAGGCTATGGGAAGACGCCGAGCCCATAACACCCATCCCCCCGCCACCTCGCGCTGATCCTAAGAAATTGGCTATAGGCGAGCGCCTGTTTGGCGACACGCGATTGTCTGCCGACGGGCGGGTTTCGTGCTCCAGTTGCCACGATCTTCGCACCAATGGAATTGAGTCCAAGACAAAGCATGCGGATACACCCAAGCCTCTCGATACACTTACTGTATTTAATGCGGCGCTCAGCTATCGCCTGACGTGGGAGGGACGATATCGCAGTCTTTACGAGCAGGCAGAAGCGTCGATCATGGACCCGACCAACATGCACAGCAGCGTCGAAGAAGCTGTTCTGAGATTGCGATCCGACATTGTTCTGAACGCACTATTTCGGGCCGCTTACGGAAGGCAAATCGACCGCGCTAACCTTCTCGACGCACTTGTGACGTTTGAGCAGTCCCTGCTCACACCGGGCAGTCGCTTCGACCGCTGGCTTGAGGGTGACGCATCAGCTCTTTCAGTTGTCGAGCTCGAAGGC
Source organism: Bradyrhizobium sp. S3.7.6 (assembly GCF_054061875.1). Lineage (NCBI taxonomy): Bacteria > Pseudomonadati > Pseudomonadota > Alphaproteobacteria > Hyphomicrobiales > Nitrobacteraceae > Bradyrhizobium > Bradyrhizobium sp. S3.7.6. The sequence continues at coordinate 112,076 of NZ_JBSSEQ010000004.1, forward strand.
TATCGCACATTCAAAGCGCTCGGCTGCAGCTCATGCCATCAAGGGGTCAACGCTGGAGCGAACTTCATTACTCGCCAAGGCATTTTTAGTCCCCTAGTCATGTCAGGACCGAGCCGGGTCCGTGTGCCTAGTCTGCGCAACGTTGAAGCGACCCCTCCATACTTTCACGATGGCAGCGCCGCCACTCTCGAAGATGCGGTGAGACGAATGGCAATGGCGCAGCTCGACCGGACATTGACAGACGAACAGGTCAGATCAATCGTCGCTTATCTGAAAACACTCACCGGGAATTATCGGGGAAAACCAATTGCCAGAGGTACACAATGAGCGCCGGGCGATCGATAGTGATTATTCTCGGCCTATCGGTGCTGCTCACCTGGTTGTTGTGGCGGGCAATCAACCCGCAGGCAGAGCTCTTCGACCAGGCACTGTCTGAACTCGAGCACTTTGGGCTCATCCAGGATGCATTGTACCGCGACGTATTCACAGCCCGCACTGGTCTACTTCGGAATTACGATCCGCTTGTCACGGGGATCGACGCTTCGCATGGTTCGGTTGCACGACTCAGAACAAGCGCGTCGTTCAATAGCGCGACCAGCGAGAGAGTTGATCGGCTGGCAGCGTCTGTGGAACGGCAAGAGCAGTTGATCGAGGTTTTCAAGAGACAGAACGCCGCCCTCCACAATTCATTGTCCTTCTTCAGCCGTCTTGGGGTCAATGCCGATCTACGAGAATTGAATATTGAGATTGGCGCGGCATCGGCCGCGATACTATATTTGACGCTCGATACGTCATCTAGCGCGGTCAACGAAGCGGCCAAACGACTAGACCGCCTTGAGATTCAAGCTGCAAGAACTGGGCATACCGCGCAGGTTGAGCCGTTCCTTGCGCACGGGCGGTTGTTGCATAGTCTCCTCCCATCGATTGATACGATTTTGAAGGAAATGATGACGTTGCCGGGCAAGGCAGATCAAGACCAGCTTCGTGACATGATTCTCGAGAGGCAGCTCGCTTCCAGGAAAGAGGCGCGGCTCTATAGAACCCTGCTGTATATAGCGTCGTTGTCATTGGTAGCATTTCTCGTCCATCTCGGTATCCGGCTGAGGTCGCGCGCTAACGCTCTTAAGAGACGGGCGGATCTAGAGCATCTGCTTTCAGAAATCTCAATGAATTTCATCAACGCGATGCCAGAGCGCATTGATGTCGAAATTGAACGAGCTGTTGCCTTGTTTGCAGAGCGTATCGGTTGTGATCGCGCGTACCTTCTAGTAACTGGCTCAACGAGCCACTCATATCTTTGGCAAAGGCTCCGCAGAGACTTTCCGGCCGGCTGGCCGGATACAGCGGCGCATCTAGCGGTGCAGATGGGAGGTGAACGGGATGGCGCCGTCCACGTGGCCCACGTCAGCCGCTTGCCGGCAGGGCGCAATAAGTCCACTCTGGAAGGCGTCGGCATCAGCGGATGGGCATGTGCGATCAGCATTGATCGTCAGGGACGGCTGATAGCGCTTGGCGTTGATGTGATCGACCGAGATTGCCACCTCTTCGAGGTGGGCGAGCTCGTCCTGCTGCGAATGGCGCTTGATACCTTCATCCATGCCATCAACCGCCGGTCTATCGAGGAGGAGCGCGTTCGCCTCCGCAGGCGCCTGCAGCAGTCCGGCCAAATGGAAGTAATTGGGACCTTTACGAGCGGCATAGCACACAACTTCAACAACATTCTGGGCGGAATCTTAGGTCACACCGAGGTGATGGAGGAACAGTTGCCCCGTGGCGCGGCCATTGTGATTCATCTTGGCGGCATACGGCGAAGCGCAGAGCGAGCGCGCGATCTCATCAGCCAAATTTTGGCTTTCGGTCGACGCCGCGAGATCCGTCGTAATCCGATCAGCATTGCTGAGCTGGTCAGGGAGACCATCGCGCTTTTGCGCGTTTCGCTACCCTCTCGAGTTGAACTCGTGGTCGGGGATTGTCCGGATAATGTGACCGTCGATGGAGAAGGTGTGCAATTGCAACAGGTGCTCATGAACCTTTGTCACAATGCGGCGAATGCCATAGCGCATGCGGGCCGGATTGAGGTCGTTATGGAGCTCTGCGAGGAGCGGGAAGCGATTTCCCTTAGTCACGACAAGATTGATTCCGGAAAGTACGTCCGAATTTCCGTGATCGACACGGGCAAAGGCATGGAGGCCGCTGTTCTGGACCGGCTTTTCGAACCCTTCTTTACGACGCGACCAGATGGAAATGGGTTAGGGCTAGCGACGGTGCGCGAAATCGTTCATGACCATGGCGGAGGGATCAATGTTCAGAGCGGTCAAGGAGAGGGAAGTCGGTTCGATGTATGGCTGCCGCTAGCCGCAGCACCCGTCCAACCTGCCGTACCCGACGTAGCAGCGCATCCGCTCGGAGCGGGGGAGGTTGTGATGCTGGTCGCGACCGATAGCGCTCGGCTACTCGGGGATGAAGAAAGACTTGCCGCATTGGGTTACGAGGCCGTTGGTTACATGACAGCAGAAGCGGCTCGCGAGGCCGTTGAGGTGAGCCGCGACCGCTTCGATTTTGTGATTGTAGGGCAGCTCGGTTCGCTTACCAAATCGCTCGAATTGGCGACGGATCTCCACCGATCACTTCCGTCGACACCAATTGTCCTCGCGACGAGGGGATCCTCGGAAATTGGGGCGGAGACGCTCGTGGCAGCTGGGATTGCGGACGTAGTTAGGTGGCCAATCGTTGTGGAGGAGATCGCGATTGCGCTGTCACAGTTCTCAAAGAAAGGCGAATCGACGAGTTCAGTGTGGTCGCAGACCGCGACATTCGAGTCTTCTTCCAGAGCAACCGCTGAATGATCAACAGATAGAAATGATAGCCTTGAGGCGCATGTTCACGCCGGCGAGCGCTGTTGCGGCTCCCAGTTCGCGCCGGGTTACCTGGCGCGTCCAGCCGCCTGCCTCAAGGCGCATATGCGCATCAGAGAACGAAAAGCGCAGGTTGGGTAGATCCGTGATCGGTCGCAGATGGTACAAGTATGTCGGGGTTCTGTTGGTCTCGTGCCAAGTTGCGAGGTCCGGAATCAGCCGCGACCCGGTCGGCGCGGCTGAGAAATAGAGCTGCCTGACTCCGTCGGCGCGGCTGCAGCTGTTGTCCAGAGACCGCTGACAGCGGTCGCGGCGAGCAGTTTTCGACGAGAAATCGGCGCCATGTGATCTTTTCAGTGAAATAACACCGAGGAGCATCATGCGGATATGCGTCCTGTAGTGATCGCGCAGTCGTTGCGTCGGTTTCCAAATGTCGCTCGTTGCGATGTTCGGGATGGGGTGCGGTTTTGGAAGCCCGGCGGAAGTGAAACCTTTTCAGTCACTAGATGCGTTTGCTGCAACTGGACCCGTGTCGCCCGCAATGCGGTGACGGCACGGGTGGCAATCGTTGGCGATCCGCCTCCTTGGATGGCCTTGGCGCGATAATCAATTTGTCGCCATCGAGGCTGCGTGTTCTCGGTTGGCCGATTTGGGCTGCAATCGCCCGATGTCGCGGATGATTTCAGCTCGGGTATCAATAACGCGGAATTCTTCAGACATCAGCAAGGCCCGTCGGCGGAATTTGTCCGTATCGAGAACAGCCCGCACCGCCTCGCGGAGGGCCTGGGGTGTCGGCGCGTTTGTCTTAAGATCAATTCCGACCTCGGACCACCCGACCCGCATGTTGACGTCGGCCTTGTCTTCGGTCAGCCCGGCGCAGACCAATGGAACGCCAAAGCTCATCGCTTGATTGACGCTGCCATAGCCACCGTTCGTGACAAACACGTCGACCCGGGGCAGGATCCATTCAAATGGTAGATAACTGGCGAGGCGTGCATTGGCCGGGATCGGGCCCGGGATATCCTCGGCTGGCCGCCCGCCCGCTGTGACGACGACGAGGAGGTCAGGATCATTAGCTAAGGCAGCCAGGGTCGGCATAATCAGGAGGTTGAAGTCGTGGTTCGCGACCGTTCCTTGAGTGACGAGGACAACCTTACGCTTGCCGTCCAAGTCTGCCGCCCAAGGCGGAAGCGTTGCCTGGTTCGGCATAATCGGCGGCGTGCCGATGAACTTCACCGATTTCGGTAATGCCCGAGGAAATTCGAAACTAGGAACTGTCAGCTGCCAGTATGTATCGGAGAGCCTCACCATCGCTTCAAATGGCGAGTTTGCAAGCGGTCCCAGTCCCAACTCTTGCAGGCTTCGGTTCAATCGCAGTGCAAGGGGCTGATGAACGATTCTGTCGTGGTCCCGAATGGTTGCAGCATGTTCAGCCGGGCTGGCTGCCGGTGGTAATCCGAGAAAGTCGGGCGCTCCGTCTTCCCGCGGCCAATGCAGGATGGAGGTGCCGAAGCAGGCGACAGGTGGCCGGATCGATCTAGGCTGCAGGAGCATCGGCAGTAGCCCGAGGAAGCAGTCGTCCCCGATGACAACGTCGGCCGGGACTTCCTGTAGCACCTCTTGCAATCCGTGGTGCTGCGTTGGAATGTGGTCGACGAACAATCGCTCGAGAATGATGCGAAGTAGCTCCAATCCGGGAGGCAGAGTCTTGAACTCGGGATATTTCGAGAAAGGGTCGACGACGTCCTGATCCGCGCTCGCGGGAATAGGCCGGAATGTGGCTCCTATCGCCTCGATGCGTTCCTCGAAGGCGCGCCCTGTGAACGCAAACACCTCGTGACCCTCGGCCAAGAGAAGTCGTGCAATCCCAAGCATTGGATTGACATGTCCGGGCGCCGGAGTGGTTGCGATGACGATTTTCATGGACCCTCTTTCTGATAGCCGATCTAAGAAGCGGCTACATACCGTTCGCCGCAGTCGAGATCACTGACCCATAAGATTTCATGAGCGTTGATTGCAGTTCGATGTCGGATCGGCGGGAGTCCGCTACGATCGTAATCAAAATGCGAACTTATGTAGCGGTGCCGTAGCGTTGATGAACGATCAAACTTATCGCCTTAAGGACTTACGAGCGGTGAACGACGTAGCCGGCCGGGCATTTGATTGCTGCCGTGCAATGACCCAAGTGCAGTCATGAATTACGATCTTGCAAGAACCTCACTGGGGCTTCGAAGAAAATAGACCTACAAGGCCGGTCGACAGAAAGGTTTCGATCTCTCTCTCTGTCTCTCTGGAAGATTGGATGACCTGAGCCGAGAAGGAGCCTAGATGGCGCGGTTGATAGAATTCAAGAACGTTGCGCCACTGGCTAATCGTGCGCCCGATGTCATCGTTCGCGCCGGGGCGCATATCTTACTAACCGAGGTCGAAAGAGCCTTGATTGCGCACCCCATGGTGTTGGATGCTGCGGCATTTGGTGTGCCCGATCCTATGCTGGGTCAGCGCGTTGCGGCCGTTGTTCAGCTAAGGAGCGAAAGTGACGACGCTATAATCGATAAGATCCTGGCAACGGCCGGGATGCATCTGCCCGAGCACAACCTTCCCGATCTATTGACGGCCGTAGACGCGGTGCCCCGTGACCCGTTCGGGAACATCGACCGCGAGGCTATCGCACAAGCGGTTTTTGGAATCCCTATCCATGCAAACGGGAAGTAAGTCACGGTCCTACGGACACAGCAATCCTACACTTTTGCTCATTCGACTGCTCGGCGATGGTGTCGGGCGCTTATCTCCGCTTTGGCTCGACATTTAGTACACTGGGATCAACGTACAGAAGCGGCAGCGATAATCGTCTCAGAGGACGCATCACGTCACCCAAGCCCGAATGTCCGCCTCACTCCTCAAATCGGATACATGACCACGGTCAGGAATTGGAATGAATCCGTCATTTGATAGCAAATCTTGGGAACTTATCCCGATTTTTCCTGTCATGCCCGCAAGCTTTGAGATATTTGGCCCAGCGGGTGGGACTAAATTGGCCGTCCGCCTTCTTAACAGATTATGAAGTCTCTTAACCTGAAGTCGGCCGGTCGCTGACGACCTTGGAGTTCGGCTAAACGCCGGCCTTCAAGTATCGGCTAGAATAACAAAAAGGAGAGGAAACGATGCGCGTACTGAGGACGATCCTTGCAGCAGCTGTCGGCGTAATCGTGGGCGCGACTGTCGTCGCTGCACAGGATCGTGCCGTGAGCTATCCCAATCGACCGATCAAGATCATCGTTCCGTTCGCCGCTGGAGGGACGACAGACGTCCTTGCCCGAATCGTCGGGCAGGCGCTGACCGCTGCGTGGGGGCAGCCCGTTATCATCGAGAACCGTGCCGGAGCCGGTGCAACGATAGGCGCTGACATGGTCGCGAAATCACCTCCCGATGGCTACACATTGTTGATGGGCGCCACTCATCACAGCATCGCACAGAGTGCTTATTCCAGAGTGCCTTATGACTTCGGGCGCGACTTCTCTCCAATTACCGTCATCGCCCTCGTGCCTAACATGGTCGTTGTCAACGCCCAGGTGCCAGCTAAGACCGTGGAAGAGTTTATTGCTCTGGCAAAACAGAAGCCCGGCAGCTTGAACTACGGCACTGCTGGCGCCGGCACCGCGCATCACCTCATCGGCGAAATGTTCAAGTTGAAGACTGGGACGGATATCGTTCATGTCCCTTATCGCGGAAGCGCGCCCGCACTGGCCGATTTGATGGGGGGGCAGGTGCAGGTCATGTTCGATACCGTCACGTCCGGTTTACCGCAGGTCAGGGACGGCATGACGCGGGCGCTCGCTGTCACGACGGCGCGGCGTTCGTCGGCACTGCCCGACGTGCCCACGCTCGCCGAGGGTCCTATACCTGGATTTGATGTCGGGACTTGGTTCGGCTTGTTGGCGCCCGCAGATACGGCCCTCTCCATCGTCGAGAAACTGAATCATCAGGTAGTCGAGATCGTCAACTCGCCGGAGGCGAGAGCACGCATGCTAGAACTCGGGGCCGAACCGGTCGGAAATTCCTCTGTCGAAATGGCCGCTCAGATCAAGAAGGAGCTTGAGACGTTCGGCTCCTTGACCAAACAACTTCAATTGGTGGTGGACTGAGCCAAAGGCTTTTTCGATTAATGTCCGAATTTGCTCTCCGCATCATAGGAGTCGGTGGAGCGCGATGCTAGAGGAGCATAAGCTGGATATCGACGCCGCGCCCGTGGGCTTTGAGGAAGCCCTCGAGGCTCGGCGGGCCTCACCGCACTCAGCGCAGCGCCGCTGTAGCTCCTCGGCAATGTCCTCCGATGCATCGCGCGACTAGCCCTCGCTGGTGTTGAAGCTGACGATGCGGATCGGGCTGCTGTACTGCCCCTCCATCAGGTGGTTGGCGACGTCCGGCGCATCACCCCTGCAGCAGAAAGGATAACCATGGCTAACAATCCTAACAGAAACAACTTCGCCGCGAGTACGAGCGCGAGGAGGCGTAGTGGAATGCGCCGACGCAAGAACAGAAGCAAGCGCAGCGGGGAGATAGATGACCTTCGCGGCAAGCTGATCATGACCGAGCACGCGAGGAATAAGGACAAGAGTGCAGCCTGGGAGGCTCTGCCAAAGGAGGACAGGGACACCGGGCACAGGGTTAACGATGCGCTGTCGAAAGTGGAGTCGGCACACAACCGCGCTATTCAAGCTGCGAAAAGTGCGCTGGAGCAGGCGGAGCGGCGCGCAAAGAGCCTTACTGGGACCAAGTAGGTAACTTGGAGGAGTGTAGTTGCGCGACTGGCCGACATCGTGCAGGTCTATGTTGGCAGCCGGTGGCGGCGAGGTGCGGTCCTTGCGGCAGTTGTTTGAGTCAATGCTGCCGGAAATGTATTCGACGTTGCTGGAGAGATGCCGCAAACGATCCGGGGCGCGGGGTGGCTGTGAGGTCAGTCGAAACCGATCGACACAGCCTGTGAGCCCGACTGCGCCAAGCGTCCCGTTCCTTGCTCACGTCTGACAATTCGTTGCGGAGCAGCTTGATAATTTGGCGCTGGGTGTCGATCTGCGCCTGTAGCAGCGCCATTTCTGCCCGTTCCCAGCCCGCAGCGTCTTGCCCCACTGACTCGCCGAAGGCATGTCCCTCGGCCGCTCCAAAGGCGTACACGCGGTGCAGCAGCAACTCGGCGGTGTCGATCTGGCCGATGTTCAAAGTGCGGGATACCGGGGCAGCTTTCTTCAGCCTCAACATGTGGACCTCGTTTTAGGTCACCCCCATTGCAACCTCCCAGATCCGGCTTAACCATTCGTTAACCCTGGACCAGTAGCAGCGGCGCATCTTTGATCCTTAGGTCAATGTATCGTCTGGTGTGCGCCGACCGTTCCGACGAGGCGTGGGGGTGGTTTCGCCAGCGAGATTTCTACGTGATGCCTCGATAGCGCGGCCAGGCCGCCCATCGCTCAGCTGCATCGGCGATCTCGTCGGGCGAATTGATTGCAATCGCGCGAGCAGCCTGACTTTCTGCTGTCAAACTTGCTTGGCGGTGCCGCCGAGCCGCTCCGCGATCTGCGCGTCAGTCTTCCCGGGCAGCCAAGCGCCTCAATAATCGCTTCTCACGCGGACTAAGCAGGTCGCGCATCGGACTATCCCTGATAACCACGCGCATTTTTGCAGCGTCGTACTTGATCAGCGCGCGACAGCCCCAAGCGTCCGGGAGGCCGGGAGGCGGGGCGGACGTTGGGGCCGCGAGCGCGCCGATCGGCCCAGCGCACCGAAGCGAGATGTCCCTTACCCTCTGTTTCATCTGTTCACTTGTATACCCAAGGCGTCCTGCCCCAGGTCTATTCTCGTCCCGTGAGGGACGCCGTGAACGAGCGAATGTTCATCGTGCTAATTATCTCGGTCGGCAAGACTACACCGGCATTGATCATCCTTGCACTGCTCTATCGGTAACGCAGCGCGCGACAACCTCAATCGTCTCCGGGGCTTTTGGGACAAAGGAGGCCGGGGACGGCTGGGGCCGCGAGCGCGCGGCTTGTCCAGCGCACCGACGCCATCCTCTGCTTTCGGCGCGCTCGCGCGCTAACAAACGATACGTCGCCACATTAAATTCCCGGGTAGCCTGCCTCCACACATCTTCAGTAGGAACGCTGGCTCTCGACCAGCATTGGCATCGCGCTCCAGGCCAGTATCACAACGTTTGCTCGAAGTGCGGCTCCAACTAGCAACAGGCACCGTAGGCTGGGGCCGCCCTTTCAGCAGGTGGACGTCATGACCGTCCCGAAACTTCTGACTTACATCATCGGATTTCGGAAGCGAAGCAATGTCGCGGTTTTAGCGACCGAAGTGCCGACGGCCAACCAGGCGCTTGCAGTCATCGCAACCGTCGAACAGTCCGTGGGCAAGCTCGACTTCATCAGGTCCCCGCAGGAAGGCGACATCGGTGCGCCGGCACACGCTCTGACGACCAGCGCTTGGTTGCGGGTGCCGCTGGTGATCAGCGCCTCGATTTCGAGGCCTTCTTTTTTGCTGATGTTTTCGAGGTCTTCTTAGCGACCTTCTTTGATTTCCTGGGCGCAGTGTTCTTGGCCGACTTCTTTGCGGACTTCTTGGCAGATTTCTTTTTGGTGGCTTTTTTGACTGCTTTCTTCTTCGCGGCAGCGTTGGCGACTGTTGTCGCCACCTTCTTGACTGACTTGGGGATGCGTCTAGCCGCCGCCTTTTTTGCTTTGTCCGCCACGGTTTTCACGGCGGTCTCGGCCAGCTGTTTTTGGCCTGATCTCGAGGCGGTTGCTTTTCGGTGTCCATGGGCGTCCTCCAGAATCGCTGTATTGGCTCGATTCCCTTGAGTTGGCGCTCCGTATCTGCGACGCTCGCTTCGTTTTACGGTCGCTACTTGCCCATCGTTAGGAACGTCCGGCCGGGTGCAGGGTTTCCCCGAGCCCCACGCGAGGGTGAGGCTTTTTCCCGGTCACCCGCGCATGCACTCGTCACAATCGGCCGCGTCGCGATATCAATAGGAACGCCGCCATCCTTTATGCCGTTGTCGAAAACTTAGAAACCAAAGGGAGACGACGTTCATGAAGAAAATTGCTTTGGCCTCCGCCTGCATTTTCGTGCTCGCAACAACGGGCGCATACGCGCAATCCAACCAGCCCGCGCCGGGCGCCTCCGGGCAGGGTGAAGTCGGCCCATCGTCCGCCGGCAAGAAGAAGATAACGACCGGCGCTTCGAGTATGAAGAACCAAGCTGGAGACAGCATGGGACGGCAGCCAACGGGTGGCGGGTCCAACACCAACAATATGGGCAGCCAAGCGGGCGGTGGGGCCGGGGGAGCCGGCGGATCCGGCGGGAAGTAAAAGCCACGGCGCAACCAACGTCCTTCTCGTCGCGGCCCTTTGCTAAGCGGCCGCGACGCATCCTCCCGACAGCCATCCTCCGACTAATGCGCGGGAGCGCAATACTCTCAGCGGTATCTGAATGGGACGGGGAGATGGGGCTCATTCCTTTTGCGGTCGGGCGTCGACAGAAATAGTACTGCTGTGAGCGCAGATCTCAATCTTAGTCACCCAGGTGGTCGAGCTGGCCGAGGTTCGCCCGTTCGTCCTGGACGAAATTCAGGACGAGCAGCCTGTCCCACCGTCGCAGGATCAGGAGACGGCGGGACGAGGGAGGGCGTGATTAGCGAGTGCTTCGCGCTGATATCAGATCCACCAAGTCCGCGGAGCGCCAAGCCTAAGGCGCCGGTAAGTAGCAGCAGTGCCGAGACGATGACAGCCAGAAACATGCGGTCCACGGTGGGTTACCCTTGGAAGCAGTTGCCGACCGGGGTCGCCTCACAAATGGTCGGCATGAGTGCCAAATGATCATCCGGCTGGACGGTTCGTGGTCAGCGGGGCGTCTTATTGTGCTGGACGGGCTTATGCGGCGGGCGATCGACTGCACGGTAAAGTGTCGAGTTCCGACACGGCTGCATATGGTGCATAGGGACTTGACAAAACCACATTTGTCGATGCTCTCCGCGGGCTGTATAAGTTAGTAGCTTCTTCTCCCTATTCGAAGAGGCTATCATGAACGCATTGCATACGTGGCTCTCGCAACAGCACCACGGGTTGCATACCTTCCGCGAATTTCAGCAAAAACTCTACGATGTCTGCAAGGACGAGCCAGACTACCGCGGTCTGTGTCGGCTGCTGAATACGGTCGTCGACAACTATGTCGATACGTTCGACGAAGAGCCATTACCGGTCGCGGTCGCCGACCATGCCTATCAGCGTCTGCTCGATCTGGTGGCCGACATAGATTTCGATGGCAGCGCCGAGCAGCGCTTCGCCACGATCAACCGTTTGGCAGCCAGCGACTTGCTGCGCTAAAGCGCGATGTAGCGAGCGCTTCGCGCTGATCTAGTCTGGACGCGGGTGCAGCGGGCATCTAACGCTCCCTAAAAGACCGCCGTGTTCCTAACGATAGGAACGCGACCCCGCTCCGGGGCCGGTTAAGGAACGCAGCTTGATGCGGGCGGTTGAGATCGTGGGGCACAAATTACGGAGCGCGTCCCAGCAGCGTATCTGGGGTTATGCATAGAGACCCACTGGTCTGCCAAGGCTTCAGTCCTGCATCAGACTGCGGGCCAGAGGTCGTCAGAGATGTAGTCGGTCGAAGGAGGGTATGGCGCAACAGTCGGCGAGAGGGGGCCGGAAGAACCAGATGTACTCATCGCGCCTGGAGCACGCTTTTATGATTGGGTTCCGGTCTGCGGACTACCATACGGGCCGCAGCTTCATCGCTGCACCATCAGAGGCCGGACAGATGCAGCATCCGACTACGTGCGGATCTTCTTCAAAAACCGCTTGCATCTCGCGGGGCGTCCACAGATGAGTACACGGCATAATCAAATATCTTCGCGCAGGCCTTCGAAAAATGGGTGCCGCACCTTTCCCTCGGAGGACTTGGCCCGGTACTCGATCTCCGCCAGCAGCTTCGGTTCGACCCAGATGCCTTTGTGCGCTCTCCGCTTCGCGTAGGGCTGTGTCTCCCGGACAGCGGCTCGCGGCGCCGCAGAGCTTGACTCTCAGTTCTTGTTTCGTTCTATTGAGCCAAATCCCAGGTTAGGTCATGCCCACCCTCGAATTCCTCCGCTCTGAGATCGAGCGCATGCGCGTGCAAATAGGCCGCCAGCGCAAAGAAATCCTCCAGTTACACCAGGCGGGGATAGGGACAGCTTCAGCCGAAGCCCTCCTGAGCCGGATGCAGGCGAAGGTCGATGACTTCTGCGCCCAGGCGACCGAAGTATTTTTCCGACATGGAGGACGCTCCCGAGTTCTTGAAGTCGCTCGATCAGACGCGTCGGCTTTCGACGCGTGAAGGTTGGTGCAGGGCGCACATCGAGGCCATCCAAGTCGCGATTGACCAATATGCAGAGGCCGCTTTCGGCAACCGCGAATTCTTTCTGAACAAGCCGCACAGCATCGGCCCAACCCGAAGCAGAAGTGACATTCCTTAGACGATCTGGGGGGCGTTCTGTTTTATCGCATCCTGTTTGTGCGCCGTTCGAGAAGCGTTCTCAATAACACAACCTGCAAAGGCGTTCGCGGTTGTAGAGAACGTTTGGGTGTATTCACTAGTGGAACGCGTCTCCGGCTTCAAAGTTAGGAGACACGTTCAGTAACGTTGGTAGAATCGTTGGTCCAACCTTGTGGCGGGTATTTTATTGTGAGTTGCGTAAGTGGCAAAGCGTACCAGGCGAGCGATGCCGGGCTTCATTCAGCCCCAGCTTACCACCCTCAAGATGAAAGCCCCGCGGGCGAGGACTGGATTCACGAAATCAAATACGACGGCTACCGCGTCCAGTCTCATATCGACTGGGATTCCCGAAAGGCCTTCACCCGCAACGGCCACAACTGGATTAGCAAGTTCTCAGCCATCGGCGGCGCTCTCGATATTCCCCCGGCCATCATCGATGGGGAAGTCGTCGTCATCCACGAGGGCCGGACCAACTTCTCCGAACTGCAGGCAGAGCTGGCAGGACGCCGCCAGGATCGCCTGCTGTACTACGCCTTCGATCTTCTGTGGTTGGACGGCAAAGATCTCCGCAGAACGTCTCAGCTTGCCCGTAAGGAGCTGTTGAAGGAGTTGTTCGATACCCACTGCGTCGAGGCGCCCGCGCTCTACAGCGAACACCTGACCGGAGACGGTAACGAGCTGTTCAAGGCCGCCGCAAAACTCAATTACGAGGGTATCGTCTCTAAGCGGGTTGAGGCGCCGTATCGGTCGGACCGGAATGAAGCTTGGGTGAAAATTAAAGCCGTTCAGAAAGGCAAATTCCCCGTGGTCGGGTTCATTAATGACCCCACCCGGAGTCGCCGCACTCTACCTGGGGAAGCAGGAAGGGAAAAAGCTTGTCTACATGGGCAAGGTCGGGACGGGCTCGTCTCGCACCGTCTCCAGCGAGATCCGTAAGAAGCTAGATACCGTCGTGAGTCCAAAAGCCAAGCTGACCCGGCCAATCAAGAAGCCCAAGGCAACCTGGGTAGAGCCGACGTTTTTCGCAGACATTGAATACCACGACATCACTTCCGAGGGTTTACTTCGGGCGAGCTCGTTCAAGGGCCTCAGTCGCAAATAGGAACGGGAGTGGCGAAATCGTGTTGCCAGTAACATAGCCGTCAAAAGATTTTTTGATGCGCGTCATGCTTTCCGTTCGTGTTGCGGGTTATGTGCCGAGGCAACGATGAAGACCGGTCTACCTGGGAAGTTGTTCACACTATGCCAAGATGACCGCCTCCGCTCAGCAATTTTATAAGGAGGCGGCGGCGTGCCGGGAGGAGGCGACTCACAGCCTCGACCAGGTCGATCGAGAATGCTGGTTGCAGCTTGCTCGCGATTGGACGGAGCTTGCGCTCGCGGCCGAACGGGGCAAGATTTTCCGCCGAGGTTAGCAGAGTCAACCCATGGTAGACTTGGCTGGCTGGCCAGATGCTTGCCACGACTCAACACCAAGCGAACGTGTGCTCGGGCTCTTTGAGCCCACTGAGGCGAGAAACGTTCTCCACATCATCGACCCCATGTGAGCGCGGACGCGCAAACTGACAATCAGCGCAAACCTCGCAACAACTATTCGCTGCCGTATGGGTGGCAGCTCGGCAACCTGTTTTGCTGAAGCCAATGATTGCTAGGAACATAAATGCTTTCAGTGAACAGAAAAGTTCTTTGACTCCCGCCTCGCTCAGTCCCCGATAAATGCCGAGATTGGGGCGGCTCTGGACCGTCCCTCTCTCGTGCTCGACCGCGCCGGCTTTCTAGGCGAGCAGCCCGCCCGCGAGATCGCCACCGCGCATATCTTCAACAAGGCTGGCCAATGACCATCGCCTTGATCGCGCCTGCAGGATCCAGGCTGGACGTGCTCCTTGTGTGGTCCGGCTATCGCGCGAGGGCAACGCGCGTGAGCGGCTTCGAGCTCATCGAGCGCACCGCCGTCGCGGTCTTGGCCGGCGTCGCCGTCGCCTAGGGCTACAAGCTAGTCAAATTGTTTCTTGCCGTGAACGCTTACTCGGCATGACCATCGCGGAACGGCTGGCGCGCTTACTCTCCGCTTCGGCCAGCTTCTCCATTTCCGCCGCCAATCGAAGCCATTCCTGCCTGGCCAGCGGGTCCGCCACGTCGCTAGCCCGTTCTCGACATTGCCCCGCCTGTCTCGGTACCGCTCTGCTTCCTGACATTCTTGCATATCGCCCTCACGAACGCGCTGTCGTTCCCTGCCGCATGTCTAGCGGTGCGATCCCGTTTTGTGGAAGCAAGCGTCCGCTCCGCTCACCCTAGTACGTCCAAATGGCTGATTGGTTTCATAGTGCGAGATTCCGCATCGGTCGGATGTTGACGAGTCGCATCGGCCAGGCCGCTCCAAGATGTGGAGCCGTCTCTTCGAAAGTTAATGTCGGGTAAGTGACATAGCGAACGCTCAAACCGGCTGAGTTCTGCGAAGCTGTCGGAGATCAGGATTGGATGGATTCCAATCCGCGGTCGCGGGACGGCCCTCCACCTAAACCGGCCACCCCCGGGATGGAAGCCATCCTTGCGTCTCGTGACCGCGGCTTACCAAGCCCGTCGAGCTTCCCCCTAAAAAAGCTCGAGGTCGGCCCGGCCGTGTTATGCGCGCCCAAATCTCTCGATGCATCGCTGGGCCGTCGAGGCCTTCTTGGTACCCCTCGGCGAGCTGCGCCATGTACCGGGCCACCGGGACCGGTTCCGACCCAGGTTCTTGAGGTGCTGCCGTGCACCAAGCTGCGAAGTCCGCCCACTCAGCCATAGACTTCGAGAAGACTGGCGCATTTCCAGTGCTCGGATCGGCGTTAGGCGGCTCATAGGGGGGCAGCGGCGTGCGGCCCGATATGGGGCGCGTTGTGGCGGGTGGCGTTCGACTTGATGTCGGAGTGATTGACGCTGTCAAAAGCGATCCATCCGTGGTTTTGCAGCGCGAGGGAACGACAGTCACGGCACGGAATCCCGCATGGAAATATGCCAACCTTGGCCTATCGCGTGCAGACCGGAAATGTGTCGATCGTGTTTAGCTCCGACCAAAACGGCACCGATCCAGGCTTCGTCGAATTCGCAAAGGGCGCGAACCTCCTGATCATGCATCTTGCAATCGCGCCCGGTGCGAATGTTCCCTTGCACGCAACACCGGCAGTCGTCGGACGCGTTGCCCAAGAGGCTGCGGTCAAGCAGCTCATCGTCAGTCATTTCGGTCTGTTTGAACTCGATGCGGCCATCGCTGATTTGCGAACTGCCTACAACGGGCCGCTCATCGTCGCAGCAGACATGCAGTGTACGCCAGTGCTGTGAGACCCACGGTCCTTCGCTGGTTGATGTCCGGTTTTGATGCTGTGGACGGCTCCTCCACCGGCACGAGAGTGCCAAGGAGTGGGCGCCGTCTGAGGCTCCCACGATTCGGAGGAGCAGCCTATGCAGTCATTTTCGACAGTCGGCCTGGATATCGCGAAGTCGGTCTTTCAAGTGCATGGCGTTGATGCAGCCGGCCAGGTGGTCGTACGCCGTCAGTTGCGGCGCCGGCACGTCCTGGCGTTTTTCCAGAAGGTGCCACCATGTCTTATAGGGATCGAGGCTTGCGCATCATCGCACCGTTGGTCCCGCGAACTGCAGGCGTTGGGGCATACGGTGCTATTGATGCCTCAGGCCTATGTGAAGCCCTACGTCAAGCGGCAGAAGAACGACAGCACCGACGCGGAGGCGATTTGCGAGGCGGTCACGCGACCCAATATGCGGTTCGTGCCGACCAAGACGGTCGAGCAACAGAGCTGTCTGATGCTTCACCGGGCGCGCCATCTCTTCATCCGCCAGCAGACGGCCGTGATCAACTCAATCCGCGCCTATCTCGCCGAGTTCGGGATTGTCGCCCCTGTCGGGCGCGGGGGTGTCGAGCAACTGCTGGAAGTCGTCGCCGATATAGCCGACCGCCGGCTCCCCGAGGTGGCCCGTGCGTGTCTTGCTGCTCTCGGCAGTCAATTGCGGGCATTGAAGGCCCAAATCCTGGAGTTCGACCGACGCATCATCGCCTGGCATCGATCAAGCGCGACGAGCAAACGGCTGGACGTGATCCCCGGCGTCGGGCCGGCGTTGGCAACAGCCTTGGTCGCCAGCATTGCGGATCCCAAGGCTTTCCGATCGGGACGGGACTTCTCGGCCTGGGTGGGGCTCGTGCCGAAGCAGAACTCGAGCGGGGGCAAGGACAAGCTTGGCAGTATCAGCAAGCAAGGCGATCGCTATCCGCAGCCTGTTCACGGCTGGCGCGCTCGCCGTCATCCGCTATGCCAAGATCCATGGCACCGATCATCGGCCCTGGCTCACTCGATTGTTGACCCGGCGCCCCACCAAGGTTGCCGCTATCGCACTCGCCAACAAACTCGCCCGGATGGCTTGGGCGATGATGGCCAGGAACGAACGCTACAAGGAACCCGCCGCCCTCGCGGCGTGAAATGAGATCACACGGGAAAGCCCGGCGTGACGTAACGGTTGGGAAGGCGAACAGCACGTAATGCAGTGCCGGTCGATCCGGCGATCAGGACAACCCACATGGGCCACAGCATCGTCGAATGCGAGGTATTGACCGGGATCTGATCCGCGGAGGGCATTATGGCCAGCGGTCATGTGAACCGCGCAAACAGTCCGAACACATGGCTGTCCGACCAATGCTGTGACGTGAAGATTCTTCTTGCCAACCTGGAGCCAATGGTATGGACCCCGCCCTTGCCGCGGTGGAATCTCAAGCGTCAACTGCAGCGAAGGAGGATGTTATGCAGGTCGTTCGGATAGGTCTAGATCTGGCGAAGTATGTCTTCGAAGTTCACGGCGTCGACAACCACGGGAAAGTCGTTGTGCGAAAGAGGTTACGTCGCGATGCGGTGGCCGGCTTTTTCGCCAATTTACCGGCCTGCCTGGTCGGCATGGAGGCTTCCAACGGGGCACACTATTGGGCTCGCGTGCTCACGGAGCTTGGCCATCAGGTCCGACTAATCAGCCCTCAGTTCGTGACACCATACGTCAAGTCGAACAAAAACGACCAGAACGATGCGGAAGCCATCTGCGAAGCGGTCGGTCGTCCGTCCATGCGCTTCGTGCCACCGAAATCAACCGATCAGCTGGCGGTACAGGCCGTCCACCGCATTCGCCGGCGCCTGGTCGCCGATCGAGTCAGGCTCGTCAATCAGATTCGCGGTCTTCTGTCCGAGCATGGGATTGTCATTGCCCGTGACATCGCGCAGCTGCGGCGTGGCCTCGCGGTCATCGTAGGAAACATCAATGACGACCTCAGCGAGATGCTCCGAGCGCTCATGAGGGAACTGCAAGAGGAGTTGTCCGAGCTTGATACCCGCATTGCAGCCTATGACCGGCGGATAAGGGAAATCTTCCGTACGAGTGAGCAGTGCCAGCGGCTCGGCAAAATCGAAGGCGTCGGACCTGTGACAGCAACAGCCTTGGTCGCCGCCGTGGGCGATAGAAGCTGTTTCAAGAACGGCCGACAGTTCGCGGCTTGGCTTGGTCTGGTACCCAAGCAGCGATCCAGTGGAGGGCGGGCCCGCTTGTTCGGCATCAGCAAACGGGGCGATCGATACCTGCGGACGCTGATGATTCACGGAGCTCGCGCCGCTTTAAGCCGTGCTAATGGCAAGCAGGATCCGCGAAGCCTCTGGCTCGGCAAGATGCGGCAACGGCGCCATCCCAATGTCGCGGCCGTGGCTCTTGCCAACAAGAACGCGCGGATCGTGTGGGCTATGCTCACAGGCGGCGCGGCTTATGAGCCGGCGCTTTCGGTGAAGGCGGCCTGAAGCGAAGCGGCAATCAAGGAAAGGAGGTCTCACCGGCAATTGCAACAAATGGCAGGAGATGGCGAAACGGTCACCCCGTCGCTTCCCGAACCTGATGTGTGGACCGGCATGGCTTGCGCCGATGTCTCGGGGCCGTTGAGGTGGAAGCGGGCGAAAACCATCGAGGCTTGCGGCGGAGACGTTGTCCAGCCGCATCAAGAAGCCGGATATACGTCAGCAGTTGTGGCCGTCGATCCTGATCAAGCCAGTCGTTGCAATCGGGCGGGGTCCATATACGTCCACACATGGCCCATCAGCGAAGTGACGACACCTTTCATCGAGGTCGGCTTGGTGGGGTGGAGCGGACTGATTTTGCTCACTCTGAGTTCTTCGCATTTTGACCCGAAGCCCACCTCGCGCGTTGCCTTGAACTCAAGCATCAGTTGCTTGTGGGGGCTATGGCGGACGTGATCGCCTACCTTGAAGCCGGGCTTCCGAATTGAAGAACTTCACTAAATCGCCACACTTCAACACAATGGGCGTACACTGCTCAATGGGGTAAGATCGCCTCAGTCGGCGAGGGCATTCACAGGGGGAAGCGGCTTCGTCGGCTGGATCACGAATTGGTGTGTTCGTGAGAACGCAAGCGCCAGCACTAAAAAACCTAGCGTGACTATGATCATTCCCCGCATGAGGCGATCTTAAGCCAAACCCAGCTTGAAACAATATGACCGAAGTCTAATGCTGCCTGAAGCGGCGGCCTATAGCCGAGCCCTTTTGATTCGATCTTATCATGACGCTCCTCTCGAACCGCCACAAGCGGCTATTCAAAATCACCTCCGCACGATGGCAACGGCGAGCGATCTTCCTGCTCGGCGGGATCGGAGTCGGCGCAGCGGCGGTGGCTCTGGCTCAACTCGCTGATCTCGCGCAGCATGGCTTTACGCTCCTGCTTGCCAAGTCCCGTTACGTCGTGCTGGCGGTGATGCCGCTGGGCTTCATGCTGTCGGCCTATTTGACCATCCGCCTGTTCCCGAACGCCCAGGGCAGTGGAATCCCACAAGCGATCGCCGCGCGGCATCTGACGGATCAGAGTGAACGCGAGCGTCTCGTCTCAATCCGGATCGCAATCGGCAAGATGGTCCTCACCTTGTTCGGGCTCCTGTGCGGCGCCTCTGTAGGGCGAGAGGGGCCGACCGTTCAGGTCGGCGCCTCCATCATGTTTGCGCTCGGCCGCTTCTCGCCGCGCCGCCAGCCTGGGCTGATCCTGGCCGGCGCCGCCGCTGGCGTTGCTGCGGCCTTCAACACGCCGCTGGCGGGAATCGTCTTCGGTATCGAGGAGATGAGCCGCGCCTTTGAAACCCGCACATCCAGTCTCATTATTGGCGCCGTGATCGCTGCAGGCCTGACGTCGCTCGTGCTGGCCGGAAACTACGCCTATTTCGGCAGCAGCGCGGCAGCCCTTGCGCGCGGCGCGGACTGGCTCGCCATTCCGATCTGCGGCGTGGTTGGCGGACTGGCCGGTGGGTTATTCAGCCGGATCGTCATCACGATGGCTCGCGGCTTCAAGAATCCACTCGGCCGTGCAATCAAGGCTAATCCGCTGTGGTTCGCATTCGCGTGCGGCCTTGCTGTCGCGATCTGCGGCCTGATATCCGGCGATACGATCTATGGCACGGGCTATTCGCAGGTGAAGACAGCGCTTGATCATGGCTCGCCGCTGCCGCAAGATTTCGGCGTCTTCAAGCTTCTGGCGACGACCTTTGCCGCGATTAGCGGCATACCGGGCGGCATTTTCTCCCCGTCTCTTGCCGTCGGTGCCGGCATTGGCAGTAATGTCGCTTCGATCTTCCACGACGCACCGCTCGGTGCGATCATGCTGCTCGGCATGGTATCGTACTTCGCTGGCGTCGTGCAGGCGCCGATCACCGCATTCGTGATCGTGACCGAGATGACCGACAATCACGGCATGGTCGTACCATTGATGGCGGCTGCGCTGATCGCGCATGCAACCTCGCGGATGATTTGCGACGAGGGTATCTATCATGCCCTGGCCAAGGGCTTCATCGAGCGAGGTTCGCCAACCTCGCCGACCGATTGATCCACGAGTTCGGGATTCACCGGTATTCACCGGAAGGTTACCGATGAGCGATGACAAACCTCTATTATGACTTTCAGTGGCCGTAGGGCGCGCTCGTAGTCGCATACTTGCTCTATCTTCTCCACTTCAATTTCTCTTAGAAGAGAACCCCATGATGTCGCCAGTTGGCCCAAGGCCGATATGAAGCCATGTCGGGCCTCAACGTCGCCCTCTGAGAGCAAAGCGGACGTGGGCTTGCAAGGGTTCCTTCACCTTGATCTAGGGATACAACCGAATAGGCAATAGCCGAACGTCGCTTCCCGCTGGAGAGTGAGACCGCTGCTGCTGGGGGCCAACCGGAGATGTCGATGGGTGCGGCAGGCTGGCGCTTTGCGCATATGAAGAGAACTTTCCGCGTCCGGGCGGTTGTTATTGGCGTGCTGGAAGAGCTGCCGTTTGTCTGCCCGATAGCGGTCGCAATCGACTCGCTGATAATGATCGGCATCACGCTCTACAAGGATTGGCCGCAGTGAGGGGTATATTAATAACAGCACCTCCCTCATGCGAAGAGGCCCTTTTCCGACCTCCATCCCGCGCTTACTCGTAAGCTCCGCCGTTCGCATGTTTGTGTGCTCTCTGCCCACACTGCTTCGCGCGCCAGCTCTCCGAAAACGCGCGAGAAATGTGGAGTGCGCCACAATAACCTGCGCCGAATGTGGACGGCTCCACGATGCAGACCTGCGCAATCACATCGCGTCGGGTTACACTCGGGGCATGAAAAATCCCTTCCGAAAATCACCGATGCAGGAATACGAAACCACCATCGCCTCGCTGACGAAGCGAGGCGAACAGCTTGCTATCAAGCGCGCCACCGCGCAGGTCGCTTTGGATGAGGCCATTAAGGCCCGTCAGCATGCACTGCTTTTAGGCGACCTCGATAATCAGCTCGCCCTCGCCAAATTGCAAGGCCTTGTGGATCCTCAGCGCTGACGGTCATTGACGACGCGCTCGCTGTTTTGGCGAAAGACAAGGCCGAAGCAGAGCGCCAGCTCGTAGCTGAATGCCGCCCGACGAAAGCGGTCCAACGTTCCTAGACGGGCCTAAGCCATCAACCCGTTGCCGTGTAAACGCCAGCGCCGCCGCAACAGAGGCAGAATTTCGTCTCGATGATCTTCCTACTGAAATTGGCATGCGACCGGCCTCTGGCTGTCGACATGCACGCTAGCTGAGTACGTTTTCCAGACACAACTCTCGTAAGACGTGAAGCTGGCGCGCATGCGCGGTGCAGATGTGGTTACGGAACCGCCGCGCAAGCACCAGGATAATCGCGAGTGCAATTATGTTAACAAGCTGTGTAATCATGAACACCACATCGCTTATGGTGATCGAACGACGGAGAAGAGCGCTGACGACAACACCCATAGTGCGTAGGCGCACTCGCTGATTCCGGCGGAGCATTGTTCACTCCAGAGGTGCCAAATCTGAGGGACGTAGGCGCCGATACGATGTGGCGAGCGCTCCAAGAGGAATCCGGTTGTGGCCCGAGTGAGACATGCCGGTGCAGTCTGACGATTTCCGTTCACAGAGTGGAGCGGAAGAGAGCGGCACGCGATTATAGTGACGCGATTGACCCAACTCAGACACCGCAAGGTAGGTAGCCTCACGATTGATCTCGTGGAAGATCATTTTTGCTCCAAAACCCTGAAGGGCCCGGCAGTCCACCGCAGCAGTCTCCGCATGCGGCTTCATTCTAAAAAAATACCCGTGTAAAAAATCCAACTGAAATATGGAACCAGCCCTGGTCAGGAAATCCTACGGCGGCAAATTCGGTAATTTTCAAGTCAAATCTGTCGCACCGGACCTGACATCTGTGGCTTGCTTAACGTGCGTTAGATTGCAGAGGGAAGGCCCGCCGACCCAGGAACCTTCTCGGGTATGCAGCATTTTCGAGTCGCTTCTGGCCTGTTCCTTCCGTGGGTTGGAAGCGTGATGACAGCACGGCTCCAGCTTGCTAATGGTTGGGGCCGTGTCTCACTTTGAGAGCGCAAATTGCGGTGGCTTGCCGCTTTCGAAACCCGGCCGGACCTCCGCACCGCGTTGGCCGCAGCCGCTGCAAGCAACCCTCTGCTCAATGTCTGAGAGCCGCATATCGTCGAACCAGTGATCGGCGCTCAGGGCGACATGGTGACTGCATCGATAGTCCGCGCAATAGACGAGGACGCCGCGCAAGCCCATTTCGCGCATCTCGCCCAGAGTGATCTTCACTGGGCGCCCCTGGGATTGATCTAGCTCACCCGACATCCGAACCGGCTTCTCCTGCCTGCCAACCCTTGTCCGTAAGCTGATAACGCTCTCCGTGTTTCACCAGCCAGCCGCCTTCAACCATCCTCTCCGCCAAAGCGGTCGAGCATGCCGGCTGGTTGGTGCCGGGGCAATACAGACCGTCTCTGCGCTTGACCATAAAGCCGTAGATGCGCACCACGCGAAGCGCTTTCAGCATGCCTGTAATGAGAACTACGGTCGTGCTCGTCATTGCTGTCCAAGCGACGCCACCACAGAACGTTCCCAAAGCCGCTCAGGCAAACCTGCGTTAAATTATCGATTCCTGGCGGCGCGGAAGGCCCTCGCTACCGCCGGTCATGGGTGTGGATTTTGTCCGCTGGCGCTGGCCGGTCGTTGCACCAGGCAAACGGCCCCAGGCCGGGGGGAGGGCCCAGGGCTGGAGCCGCTCGGGCTACCAATTGAATAGCCTCATGCGTCCGAAACGCATGTAAAAGCCGGGCTGGACGGTAACGGTTCCTAGCAACGGACGGCGGGGCCTTCATGGAAACGCGAGAGAACTACCTGCTCCGGCTGGCGAAGGCTTTGGATGCGATCGGGGCGGACCAGAAATTGATAATTCGAGAGCGGTACTTCGAGCGCGCATTTGGCAACACGCGCGCCCTCGCGATTGCAGAGGCGGGAGTATTTGCCCACGCGCATGGCTGCACGTTTCGTTATGACCGCATCAACCGCCAAGGGGAGTTTACCAGTGGAGATCGTCACAGTTGAACGCGCGGTCATCGTACCGGCTGCCACCGGCCTTTCCTCGGGCTCAGAAGGCGACCCCGCGCAGGGGCAGCGCTAGCTGCATGTCAAGGCGTCGTGTGGCGTTGGCGGCGATGAAGTTGCAGCGCAGATGAGATCTCGGCGTCGGTCTCGGCTACGCGCTGGGCCAGCGCATCCGCGACGTCGGAAGTCGCATCCCGCGGCCACCCCTCGATGGGATTGAAGGATACAATTCGGACTGGATAGGCGTACTGGCCAGACAGGAGATTTTGCAGGATGCCCTCGAGGTCGGTGTCAGCCTCATCCGTCTCACGCCAGGCGCAACCAGCACGCGCGCCGAAGTCTTGCAAGCACCAAATAGATGTCGCGGTCGAGGCGATCCGCCGGCCCCAAAAGGTCAATTTGATCCTCGCAGTGAAACTCGACGCTTACAAGAGCAGACCGCTCCTGGTCAAATAACTGAAACAGCCTCACCCGCAGCGCAATATCGCTAAGTTTGAGGGTAGATCAGGACTTTGATCCTAGGGGCAAGTCGGGAACAATTGGAACTAAAATGCTATGTGCATTTTTGAACAATTCTCGGAACTTACTACCCTCCTCAGGAATCGTCGCACGTACGTTGAGTGACGAGGACGGACAGTGACCGGGAAGAAGTATCTCGCGGACCAAGCGGCAACCTTGCTGAAATTTGCTAAGGCAACGACGGACCCAGACGTTGCGGCTGGCCTTCTTTCCAAGGCCGCAGATCTATCAGCCAAGAGTGAAGAGGCGCCTGACCCCAGCCCCCAAGCGCCTGAGGTGGATCAGCCGGACAGCTGATCACCTAAAGAGGCCGCCGTAATTGGCGGCCTCTTTACGCTGCGGACGTTCAGCTAGGCCTCAGCATATTGAATGGCGAAATTTTCGCAGATCGAGGCGAACGCTTTCTTTGCTTGAGCATCCTCAAAGCAGATTTGAGTTCCCTTCCGCCCGCGCTCGATCCACCAGTCCACCTTGTGCCCTCGTGCAATGCGGGAAGCTTCGTCACGGAGTTGATCCAGTTGCCTTCCGTGAACTCGAACGATCAGACAGTGCGCCATATGAATCCTCTACTTAAAGTCAGACCTTCCCCATCGGGCTGACTGATCAGCATCTGCTTCACGCGTTCGGCTTGCGCCATGGTAAGATCTGACGCCCACTCGGCCCCAATCAGGGCTGGTCCTCTACGTTCTCGATCATAAACCATCCAACCTTTCGCTCCCTGCCGTATAAAAAATCTCGACTGCGAAGGTGCACGCTCACTCAATGGTCGCTCTCCGTCTGGATACCCATTGTCTGGTGACGCAAAATTATTTCCAACCGTCGCACACTTTGCACTTAAGCATGTCAATCCAGTCGGGAAAAGTCGGCAAGTTTCTATCCCGAACATCATCGCGAATGTGCAGAAGCGAACAGAATGGCGGTTTGAGCTGCGGGTAAGCTCGCACTCGCTTGGTCTTCCCAGGGTCCAAGTACCTCCAGCGGCCCCGGCCTCCATGCCCCAAAAGCCCCCATGCCGGGGCCGCCTTTGGCGGGCTATGTGACCCTCGGATCCTCGCTGGCTTTCTTGAGCCTTACATAGGTCCCACTCTCGTGGAGCTCCAGCCAGCCGTGCGCGACCGCGTGTTTGAGCCCTGCGCCGAACTCGCTGCCGCTGCCCTTCAACTCAAACATGAACGGCGCGTTGATCCGCTCGATGTAGATGCGACCGTCCTGCACGGCCTGGACGTTGGCTGCGAGCTCGACGAGCTTGCGCGCGGCCGTCTCCGGGTCCGCGTAGGGTCTTTCTGCGGCGTGCTTCATCGGCGTCTCCCATTGGCCGCCTGCGCGGCCGTGATATCGCGCGGTGCGGGTAATCCTCCGCCGGATTCCAGCTGTCGAATGTGGTCCCGCAGACGCAGCGCATCAGCGTGTTTCTGATCTCACGATCGAGCTCGCCTCGCGCTCGTTTGGCCGCAACCTCGGCCCGCCAGTCGCGATCGGGCGCCATTCGGCAAAGGCTCTTTCACGGATTGTGGGCAGTAGCTCGGTCCAAGGGGCCTCGAAGGCCTCGCACGCGGCTTCGAAGGTGGCGGCTATGCCCCTTCGCCCGGTGCCTGGATCCATGCCGGGATAGAAGCCGACCGACCAATGCCATTGATCGGCGTGGATTGGTACGCCAGCGCGCACGCCAATGGTCCCGATGCGGACATCCGTGAAGTAGATATACCAAGTCTCCTGGTGGGGATTGTCACTGCGACGGCGCGTGAGGGCGGCATCATTGGTCATGGGGAGAGGATAGGCGCTACTTCGGTGCCGATCCAGCCGCTGGTGCTTGCGCGGGGGCCTGGGCCGGCCCCAATAGGTTGGTCAGCAGGGTGCCACTTAGCGGACGATTTGCCAAACGACGACGAGCGCGAGGATCAGCGCCATGCAGATCAAAGTGCGGCGGCCGACGTGGTTCATCGTCGGGCGGCTAGGGGCGTCAAGCCTAATCACCTCATACTCGAAGGCTACGCCCCCCGGGTCGTTTTTCGCAAACCATGCCGTCGCCGCATCTTCGGTCGCAAACACCTTCAGGTGCTCTATGTCTCCGACCGGCTTGCTGGTGTCGGTGGCTCGCGATCGATCATCAAAGTTCTCGCGACATCGCCGGATGAGCCCGGTTCTTCACCTTGATCCATTCCTTGGTCCGGCGACAGGGCGTTGAAGTCGGACACGCCATCGACGCCTAGCACGACTGCCTCCCCATCGATGACAAACTGGCTCTCCCGGTTCTTCAGGGCCGATTCCACGATCCAGGGGAAGCGCTCAGTCATGGCCGTTCTTCGTGATCAGTCGGATGGCGCTTCCGTTGCGCTCCACGCGCAGGCGGTAGCCGTCGTACTTGATCTCGTGGAACCAGTCTTGGCCCTCAGGCACGGCTTTAGCCGCCGTACGCAGGCAAAAGTCGAAGGTCTTAAGCATAGCCGGGATCTATGCATGGTCTCCGGAAATGTGAGTCAGTGAAAGGGCCCCAGCTCAAATGGGGGATGAGCCGGGGCCTAGAGGTTTACCCTCGCGAACCGGAGGGCGTGGGGAAGGCTTGTCAAAATCTATGGTGTTCTTGTGGCAGGGCGAGTTCCCTGGGCGGGGGACGGTCAAGCGCTCGCTCAGGGAGCATGGAGAACTCGCGGACTTGCCGCTTGTTCTTCGGCAAACGCGGGCCATAAATTGAAAAAAGCCGGGACCTCATAGAGCGCAGCCGGCGGTCTTTACAGGAACACCGCTGAGCGACCAGGCCGCGAGCGGGCGACGAGTAACTTTCGTTGAATTGGAACGCTCGTTCGCGCTGAGCATTCTCGTGCCATGCCACGCTATTTCTTCAAGGTTCTCAACCTAGATCCAACCACCGACGTCCAGAGTGAGGACTTGCCAGACGACGAAGCGGCTTGGCGTGAGGCCACGGTCTATGCCGGTCAGCTTTTCAAGGACATCGATGGGAAGCTTCGTCCCGGCAAAGAATGGGGCGTGGAAGTAACCGACGAAGCCGGCAAAGCCAATCTTCAACATTCATATCAGTACGAAATACAAGAAGTAGGGCGTCTCAGTCCGCTTGGTCGCGGTGGATTTCGGGCCGCCGTTCCTGATTTTGCGTTGCGGAAACTGACGCGGTAACCTTCGCACTGCGGATAGGGGAACGGTCTGTCTCCAGCGCATGAAGATAGCCGCGGTCGAACTCAGCGATGTCTTCCAATGCGGTCCGATTAAGGAATTGGACGATATGATTCCGCCACTCGATCAGGCCGTGCTGCCTAAGCTCCTGAAGCGTCCTGTTGACATGTACCACTGACAGCCCGCATGCATCGGCAACGTTCTGTTGCGTAAATGGGAGACGAAAGCTGCTGCCATTGTCGAGGGCTCCGATGAGCTCCAATCGGCCTGCCATCTCGCAAAGGAGATGCGCAATTCTGCCCAAGGCATGGCGCGATCCAAGATTTTCGACCCATTCGCGATATAGGGCAGCATGGATCAGCGTCTCCCGCCAAAACGCCTGCGTAATCCCAGGTGAGTCATTCATGAGCTCCTTGAGATACACGTGAGGCACAGAAGCGACCATCGAGTTGCCAACGCTGCAAAGCTCATGATCCATGACAGGCAGGTGCAGCGCGTGCAAATTTGGCATATCGCCCGCGATATAGAACGAAGAGATTTGATTGCGGGTGGAGATCACCCTCTGACGAGCCAGAAACCCGCTCATTACAACCGTCGAACAGGTGGGCCTGTCGCCTTGGCGCACGACATATTCGCCATTGCCCAGCGTTTTGAGCTTGTACGGCATCCGTGCGAGCTTGGCTTGATCTTGCTCAGATAGAGCACCTACCGCCTGCAAGCGCGCGATCAGTTTACGATGTGGCATGACGGGCTCCCTCTCCACGGTCCTTACAAAGCCGGCTAAGACGTGCTCGGTAGCTCGCCCAACAAGTTCCGGTGCTGCTCTTTAACCGTTTCGTAGCACTCGCAGGCGCCTTCACGCAGACCTTCGACGTCAATGATTTCGATTTTGCCCCGCGTGTATTTGATCATCCCGGCTTCCTGAAGAGTGCGCGCTACGGTGGTCACGCTCGTGCGTCGGACGCCAAGCATTTCAGCGAGAAATTCCTGTGTAAAAGGAAGATGATCGCTTGCGGACAAATCGCGGGCTCGCAACAACCACCGGCAAAGGCGGGCATCAATTTCATGATTGGCCATGCAGGCCGTTGATTGCTGCGCTTGCGCAAACAAGGTTTGCTCATGGCGCATGACCTTTGCAATCAGACTCACTGATTGCAGGACAGCGCCGTTGAATGCAGCCGAATCGCACACCATGGCATCGCCGCCAAGTTGGACGATAGCTCTGCTCATCGCGACTCTTCCGTCCAATGCCGACGCCATGCCGATAGCGCCATCCCTGCCCACCATCGCGGCCTCCGTCACTTCGCCGGTCGCAAGCGACACGACGAGAGACACCACCGCGCCGAGCGGAAAGTAAACGGCATTGATCGTGTCGCCAGCTTCATACAGCACTGTTTTTTGCTGCAGATGTGTGGCTTTGAGGTGAGGTCTCAGAGCGGCCGTGTCACTGGCAGACAAGGACGCGAGTATCGCGTTGGTGTGAAGCATTTTGCGCTCCCGGTTTGAAGGCGGGAGTGCAAGAACTCTCAGTTGCCGACGCCCATTTTAGTGGTCGGCAATGATGCACGCTAACACCGAAACAAACCCCGTTCTGCCCGGTAGACGACTCAACCGACGCGATTTGGCGAAAAAGCTGAAATGCCGATTTGCGGCAGCCCGCAAAGCCGCCACGACGCATGCTGTTGGACCGGGCATCCAGTAACCCGCGGACAACGTCCAGCGCGTACGAGCGGCACCGCCAAATGTTGGCCGCTCTCCGATCTAAGGGATGATCCGAAG
This sequence comes from Bradyrhizobium sp. S3.7.6, assembly GCF_054061875.1. Classification (NCBI taxonomy): domain Bacteria; kingdom Pseudomonadati; phylum Pseudomonadota; class Alphaproteobacteria; order Hyphomicrobiales; family Nitrobacteraceae; genus Bradyrhizobium; species Bradyrhizobium sp. S3.7.6. The sequence goes on from NZ_JBSSEQ010000004.1 coordinate 140,818, forward strand.
GAGCGGCCGGACCATAGGGGTTTGCGCATCTGCCCAGCGGGCCGGTCAGCGCGATGGCAGCTTTCGATTTTCGTGATTGAAATCGCAAGCTTTGATTTGCCACTGGCGGCTAGAAGTAACTGATCTCTTTAGAATCGCGCTCGGAGCCAATTGTCCACGAACCGCACGCGCAGCAGACCGTTCTGAATGGCTATCGGCGGCGTGCTCGCCTGCAAGCGTTGCATCACAACAGCCAAGCCCGCGGTCATCAGAATGCGGTGTTTGGAGATATTCGTGTAGACCCCGCGCTAATCTACAATGGTATTCTTGGCGACAAGCGTGTCGATGGCAGTAACGTCCTTACCCGGACGACCCTCGTGACAAGATCGCGAAGAAAAAACCCGAGTTTCGCCGGTCCACTATGCGAGCTGTAAGATCTCTGCCTTGGCAAGCCCAGGTCCATGAGTACACGCTGAGCTCAATTGCTTTCGGCAATCTCAGCGGCAATCTCGGCCACCGCACGTCTGCCAGCCTCCGTCAGCCCGCCGAGGGTCTGGGTATGAAGCGAAGCGCATTCGACAATCTTCTCCGCTACGAACTTCCGGGCCGGATGTGCTTCGAAGGCAACCGGCATGAGCCTGCAGGCCCGTTCCAATGCCACATCCATGTTAGCGATGGTTCGCTCGTTGAACTTTTCTGATAGCAACATATCTCACTCCACGAACAATCAAGAAATAAAGGCTGTCCAGGAGGCAGCTGCCTCGCTCAGTGTAGGGCGCCAGCAGCATTCCTCAAATAACTCCAACACCCACCTCATTGAGTATCTTAACCAAACGGGAGTGGCGTGGGATTCACATACGTTAAGCGCCGGGCCGACGCCAAAACTTGAATCTGTGCTCGTGTTTCGTTCTATTGGGCGAAATGGTCACGCCCATACACGAATATTTCCGCTTGGAAATCGACTCGCCGTGTTCGTTCAGTCTTCAAGACCGGTCATGCTAGCTCGGTCCAGCGCCAGGATGTCGAACGCATAGAGCTGAACCTCGTCATAGTGCCGGCGCAAGTGCAGCGCGTTGAAGTCCGACGTCGACTCCCAGCACCACCGCCTCGCCGTGGATGACGAACTGCTGCTCGCGGTTCTTCAGCGCTGCCTGGAGGATCCAGTTGAGACCATTCTTGGTGAGCAGCCGAACGTCGCGGCCCTTGCGCTCGACGCGCAGCCGGTAGCCATCCTATTTGATTTCGTGGATCCAGTCGGGGCCCGCCGGTACCATCTTGGCGGCGGTCGGTAGGCAGAATTCGAACGCGGTACGTATAAGCCGCAGATAGGGTGTGAAGCCCGCAGAAGAAAGGGCCGCCTTTGTGGGGCGGCCCTGTCCAAAGTCTATCGACACCCGTCAAAAAAATAGGTTCGAGCAAAGCCAGCCCCGGGAATGAAAACAACTAAGGATACAAACACCGCGCCCGGTTGAAGGCATGGAAGCAGCTGTTTGTGTCAGGAATATTTCGTCGGCTCTGTTCCGCCAAGGAACACAGAGAGCGTTGCGCAGGGGCAACGGAGGATGCTCACAAAGTTAATCTAGACACTATACATTGTTAGAGCGCGCGATGAATCCGCGGGCGGAGAGTAGTCACCGGCGCCCAGCCTGAGCCGGTGCGTCGTGGCGGTCCCGGCGTCTCCGCTCCTCTCCAGCCCCGGAGGCGCCTGGGCCGCTCACATCGATAGAGACACCACAGTGCCGCCAGCCATCCTTGTTGACCTTGATCTGAAATCCTTCGGGCATGCGCGGCACTTCCCCGTCGCCAGCAGGTGCGCCAATTGTGACGACCTCGGCTGGTTTGCGAGAACCACCCGAACCGCCCCTGGGAAGGCTCACGTGCCTGCAGCTGTGGGGGCGCCGGGGCGCCCTGTCCGGCCTGCAATCCGGAATGGGACTTGCCCCCGGATGCCAATCGTTTGCGCCTCGCTGTCGCGTCGCTATGAGTGGCGCGTCGGGCGGCCCGGGAGCGTCGGAGCCAGCCCAGGACGTCCGGGGTCGTTCTTACCCGCCGATTCACAAATGTTATTGCCGGACCTGAAGCTCTCGGGAAATCTTGACAAAACCGGGGAGGCTGGCAGATTTCATTTCGAAAATTTTGAAACCCGGAAATGAAGGGCCGCTGCACCAAAAGCAGCGGCCCTTTTCATGTGCCCTGGCGGCCCATCTTCTGACCAATTTGTTCAGGATGAGTTCAGTGGAGCGGTTCTAGATCGTGCTTCAAGGGGGCACATGGCATTTGATCCGGTGGCGGCAGCAGTTGATTGGCTCGACGCCTACCGAGCTGGCGATATTGAAGCGATCTTGCGGATGTATGTCGATGATTCTGTGACCGAATGCAGCTGCGACAAGGTGACGATCGGAGGCCGCGAGAGCTTGCGCTCCTATTGGGTGCGCCACTTGAAGAAATACCCAGCGTCGCGGCTGGATGACCTAAAGCCCAGCGAAGACGGCGCAACCATCCTCTACCTGCTCGCGATCGCATGGTGAGCGCGTCCCTGGAATTTAATGAGGGTGGGCGCATCGCCGTGCACCGTTGTAGGCCCACGAAGTAGGGCCGCCTTAATGGCGGCTTCCTGGGCTGCACTTAAGTATGTGAATCCAGTCTAAACCCCCACGCCGGCGCCGCCTTTGGCAGACGCGCAGATCCTGGCCGGCTTTCTCGAGCCTTATCATCTGATCTCACTATCGCGCTTCTCACCCCGCGCCCGCTTGGCTGCCATCGCCGCACGCCAGTCGCGATCACGGCGCCATTCGGCAAAGGCGGCCTCGGGGACGGTGAGCCGCAATTCAGACCATGCGGCCTCGAACGCCTCGCGCGCCGCTTCAAAGGTCGCGGCTATAGCCCTCCGCCCGGTGCCTGGCTCCATGCCGGGATAGAAGCCGACCGACCAATCCCATTGATCAGCGTGGATCGCCGGCGCGCATGCCGATGGTCCGATGCGGACATCGGTGAAGTAGATAGAACATTCTGGTAGACCGAGTTCCGAAAGATCCGCGCCCGCCGAGCTGAGCGCAGCGATTGCCCCCTTGCGCCAACCGAGCGGCGTCGGGCGACGGACGCGACGATCTCCTCGACACCGCGCCGAATGGTGCCTACCGGGCACCCCGCCAGCATCGTCAGTAATGGCCTCAGCAATGCAATGTGTTCGGCACATAGTACCCTGTGCCCTGGGCGATTCCGTAAGTCTACGGCCTCGACTCGTCAGGAAAATCAAGACTGACAACTATGAAGGCGACGGCTCCGACAATCAGGAGCGCTAGGCACAGCGCCGACACGCCGAAGGGCCACATGGCTTGAACTCCGCTAATGAGGAACGAAGTCGGCGATCCGAATATGATGGCGCGCCGATTTCGCCACGCTGGACCCAGACAGGGGCAATTTGTCCGGTGAACTCAACCGTAGTCAGCGCTGCGATCAGCGCAACCAAACTCCGAAATTAAGCTTGAGCGGTGGGTAAATACGGCCCGCGTGACCTCGCAAGCCCGACCAGGGCGCCGACATGCGCCGCCGCGACCAGCCTTTCTTTTGTCGGAATTCCGGCACTAGTTTTCGTTTTTGAAAAATGGAGAAGTTAAGTGGCTATGGGGACAGTGAAGTGGTTTAACCCGACAAAGGGGTACGGGTTCATTCAACCTGACAATGGCAGCAAGGACGTTTTCGTCCATATTTCGGCAGTTGAGAAAGCTGGTTACACGTCGCTCGCAGAGGGCGCCAAAGTCAGGTTCGACGTCGTGAACAATCGCGGGAAAGACTCAGCAGAAAATCTGCGGGTGGGGTGAGCATTTGAAACCGCGACCCAACCGCCCGCCGAGTCACCTGGCGGCTGGGCGCGTATCATCGCTCTGTCCGCATGTAAGGGCTGCGCTCCGAGACCAGTCGAAGGTCGGGGTCGGCTGCTATGGTCAGGGAAGCCTCGATCCGGAGCGGGTTCTCTGGAGGGCGCTCAGCCAGCACAGCCCAGGCAGGAATCGGCCGATTTCAATGTACGAGGTCCGTCCTCCTGAGCCGGCATTCGGCTGATGCTTCACGACTGGCGTGCTCGAAGCTCGATGTCGCGCCAAAGACCAGACGTCGCCCGGCGCCGGCTGCCGGCGCGCTTGCCGGCGCCAAGTGAACACTTGTTGTGGGGTCAGCCCGTGTCGCCGTGCAATCTCGGAAACGACCGCGCCTGGTACCAGCGTCTCCCCGACAATCCGGGCCTTGTCGTCCTTGGAGAACCAACGACGTCGTCCCGTCTCCGTGATCACTTCCAGCCGGCGCGCCGTTACATCCGACTTAAGCGTATGGTCAAACATAGACACAAACCGATCCCTTCAAAGAGATCGTGAAACTCGCCTATCCCATCTGCCCCGAAAAGGTGGGAGCGGAACGACGCTTACAATGAGTCCACGTCCTAGCTAGTCACGTGAATCTAAAGTTCGCCACATGACGAACCCCGAGGCGACATCGAGCGCGGCAAACAGCGAGGTCGTACCATGCCGCACATAACTGTGCGTGCGCCGTTCCGGTACGCCCGGCATCATCGGCAGGACCGGCTGCTCGCGATCCAGGGCCTGGATCTGGCTTTTCTCATCGATACTGAGGACAAGGGCTCGGTTCGGTGGGGACAGGTAAAGGCCGACGATATCGCGGACCTTGTCGACGAACAGCGGGTCGCTCGACAGCTTGAATGTCTGGCTGCGGTGCGGCTGCAGGCCGAACGCCATCCACATTCGGCGGATCGTGGTGTGGGAAAAGCCAGTTTCCCCAGCCATTGAGCGGATCGACCAGTGCGTCGCGTCGGGTGGCGTTGTACGCAATGTCCGCTCAATTACCTCAGCAACCTGATCGTCGTTGATGGTTCGAGGGCGGCCAGGGCGGGCCTCGTCAAGCAGGCCATCACAGCGATCCTTCAAAAATCGGCGACGCCACTTGCCAACGGTGTGTTCGTGGAGGCCGAGTTCGGCAGCCACGGACTTGCTTGGCAAGCCATCCGCACACCGCAGGATCGCGCGGCAGCGCTCAGATAGCGATCGGGCAACGCGATGACGACGAACTTGCCTCTCCAAGTACGCCCGCTCCTGCGGACTAAGCACCAACGGCGCGATCGGCCGGCCTCGTTCACCTGCATTCGCCACGAGCTCTCTCCTCTGTAGAGATTCGAGCTATCAACTAATGTGGCGAACTTGCGTTCAGATGACTAGATGCGGTAATGGGCCCGGCTCCAGAGCAAGGGGTCATGATGGTGGCTGTCCCCCGATAGATGATGAAACGGGGTCACGACTTGAGTCGGCCCCAAGCATCTGGAGACGGAGGACAGCCGTGGAGAATTATGCCGGAATCGACGTGTCATTGGAACTGTCGAGCGTGTGTGTTGTGGACGCCCAGGGTAAGATCCTGAAGGAAGCGAAGGTCGCGAGCGAACCCGACGCCTTAGTTGAGTTTTTTGAGACGCTCGGCTTTGCAGTGAAGCGGATCGGGCTGGAGGCTGGGCCGCTGTCGCAATGGCTGCATGCAGGCCTGAAAGGTGCAGGATTTGAAACAGTTCTGCTGGAAACGCGGCACGTGAAGGCCGCATTATCTGCAATGACGGTCAAGACGGATCGCAAGGATGCCCGCGGGATCGCCCAGTTGATCCGGATGGGATGGTTTCGGCAGGTACACGCAAAGTCGGTTGATGCGCAAGAGATCCGGGCACTCCTGATCGCACGCAAACAGCTTCTCGGGCGGCTGATCGATGTAGAATTAAGTTCCGAGGGATTTTGCGCGGCTTCGGTCTGAAGGTTGGCCCGGTGACGCGAAGGAATTTCGAAGCGCGGATTCGAGAGTTGGTTGCAGGCCAGGCGACATTGGAGCGCATTGCTGGTGCGATGCTTTCGGCACGATCGGCCCTGAAGGCAGAATACGGAAAACTACACAAGGCTGTGCTGGCAATTGTGCGTGATGATGCAGTCTGCAGCCGGCTTATGACAGTACCAGGCGTTGGTCCCCTGGTGGCCATCACCTACAAATCGGCGATTGATGATCCTCATCGCATTGTAAAGTCAAAGGCAGCAGGCGCGCTGTTCGGGCTCACGCCAAAGAAATATCAATCGGGAGAAAAGGACGTCACTGGCGGAATCACGCTGGCCGGCGATGAGACGGTGCGGACGGCCTTGTACGAAGCCGCCAACGTTCTGCTATCGCGCATCACGCGGTTCTCAAAACTCAAACGCTGGGGGATGGACGTCGCCAAGCGGAGAGGCTCGAAGCGCGCAAAGGTCGCCTTGGCACGCAAGCTCGCAGTGATCCTGCATCGGATCTGGGTCGATGGCACGACCTACCGATGGGCCGAAGCGGGCTCAATCGCAGCATAGAAGACGTGGAGGAGATCAAGAACGCAACCGGGATGAACTGAAGCCCGGTGCCCGAAGTCCCGTCGCCGGGATGGTGGATGCGGTGAAGCCGTTACACGCCCAGTGGCCGTCGTCCGACGAACCACGCGTATCTAGATAGGCTCACCGCTCCCTCTGACAGCATGATGTGGCGGCCAGGCGTCGACCACGAACAGAAGCATGAGCTCGGCGGCGTGACGTTCACTCGGGAGGCTTGACATCATCGGGCCCATTACAGAAGAGCGTATATTCGGATTATCGATCGTCTCTGCAAAGCCGCCACCATCGGAGTAAGTTACCATGTGGCCGGCATTGCTCACGAGGTGCAGGTCAGATCCGCTGAGTACTTCATTCAATCGTTCTGCCTGTTCAGATTCAATGAGATGGTCCTGAATAGCGAGACTGTAGCCGCGCCGCTTCCGGAATGAGATAGGCACTTTCCTCTGCGGTCACCCGCAGTTGCTTCGGCCGGAGCGTCAAGCGTATGCAGAAATCAGAAAAGTGGCTTCTCCCATAGACATTCGCCGGAACCACGTCGTCAGCAGCCAAGCTTTGATAGAGCAAAATTTACTATAGCATAAACCTCAAAATCTGGCCTCGTTCCAAACGACGATGCGGCGCCGCAAAGACGGATGGGCTTGGGAACGGTCTCTCTCAGCCTGCGTTGCTGGGCAAGGAGCTGGGACTGGCTTCGAGTGGCCGGTGAGGGCATCCAAGTGTTCCGTTGGCGCAGTCTCTGCGCCACTAGTTTTCGGGCAGCATCCCGGATAGCGGGTCGGAGCTGTCCAGGCCGGCCGCAGGGCGCGGGTCGACGCTGGACTTGAACCGCAGTGTTCCAAATAACTGGTGTCTAAGCTCCCGCATATTCTCCAGTCACGACGGATTCAATGACTGATGGCAACTGGGCTAGCTCCAAAAAAGGGCAGACTTGAAATGCAATCTAAAACTTGTGCAGGTATCTTATTCGGCCTTACGAGCAATGGTTGCCGGCAGCGCAGCGTGTAGTGCCGAATTTCGATTTAGCAACTTGCACCGCTGCATAGACAGGGTTGGATATCGGGAGCACAGTGCTGCCTCGGGACGGGCCGTAAAGATAATTGCGGCCTTGTGCTTAGAATTGAGGACTCGCCATTTGCCAGCTCCCTCACCAAATGGAATGCACGTTAACCAATTGTGATTTGAATATTGAACCGCGGCAGAGCAAAGGTAGGCTTCATTCGCCGGGGCTGGCTGCATATTTCACTTATCTGATTTCAACCCGGCGGGCCGCAGTGGGAAGCCACTGAGCCTGCCCCGCAAGCCAAGGGTCGGGTATCCTTCTTACCGTCCCTTTGTGCCGGCGCCGTAAAGCTCCCGTTCACGACAAATCATCGGGGAGAGGGGGGCTTGCCGCATCGAAGCCGCTCCAGCCGGTCTTTTACCAGGCAGCAATTCGCTACTGCAGGTTCACGGAATTCTCGTGCAGAAGAGTGTCGAGGCGGGCGCGGTCTTGCTCGGCTACCCTCGTCGATACCAACGTTCCGCCACGATGACAGCATTCGGCATAGCGCGACGCGTCTTCCTCGGACACATCGGCTTGGGTGAGCGCGCCAACAAAGCCGTCAGTTGCGGCGCCGCCCGCAGCGCCAACTGCCGTGAAGCCAACCATCCCGCAGCTACGACTGGTCCAAGCCCGGGGATAGCCAGCAAGCCAAGTCCCGCACGCAGGCCGGCCGCGCAGGGAAATTCGGGAATCCGCTTTTGCATCTCCAGAACGGCAAATTGGCCACCTGTTCTTCCGCGCGGAACAGAATGGGCTTTGTGAGTGCCCTTTAGATTACGTTCGCAAGATTTCTGCAGTGCGCAATCGTGGAACAGCCGTTTAGGATTTCTGACCGTGACGCCGGCCGTCATCAGCGGACGCGAGTTCATCAAAATGAACGCCAGTTCAGGTACGTGGCTCAGTACGTGGCTCATATTGCTGGCGAGCGCGCTTCCAGCTTTTTGGTGGTGCGCGCGTTTGCAACTTTTGCCCGTCGTTGAAGTTGGCCGGACATCGGGCCATCACTGGTAGGTGAAGCCGCGAGAGAAGTCAGCGCAGAACGCTGAGGGCCGATGTCCGGGGCTTCTGCCCTCGACATCGCGGCCGTCGCGTTGCGACGCAATTGCATCGAAGCAAACCAAGAAACAAACCGAGGAGTATCATATGAATACGAGGAAGAACAAGTTTCTGCTGACCACAGCAGTGCTGCTCGCTGGTATGAGTCTGGCGTCAGCGCAAAGCGTTCGTGAAAATGCCGGTGGCAGAATGAGCGCGGGCGGAGGGGCCGGCGGTATGAACGGAGCCGGCGGGGCCCGCGAAGGTGCTGCGGAATATGGCCGGTCTGGCGGTGCGACGTCGCAGGATACAGGTAGGGCGTCCCACAGCGAAGGAATGAGACAGGGCCGCGATGGCGGCCAGGCCGGGGGGGCCTCTACGACGCAGGATAGCAGCCGAGCCGCCGACAAGGGGGACAAACAAACTGTTCAAAGCCGTGAGCGCGACGATTCGCGTCAGTCGCAATCCGAGCACGAGAAGCAAGGGAAGGAGCAGACCGCCGGGCAGAGTCATCGTGATCAGGACCATGCACGTCAGTCCAAGTCCGGAAGCGACAAGAGCGGACCGAACGGCCAAACTGTCGGAGAGAGCCGCAGTGACCGCGACCGTACGCATCAGTCGCAAGGCGCAGAACAGAAAGAATTGAACAAGAGCTCGACGACGGACGCTAATACCAGGGACAATGCCCAGGACAAGAATGCTCGGGGTCAGAACACGCCCACGACCCGCGCGAAACAGCAATAGTGGCGCCCAAGACAAAAATGTACAAGGCAAGAACGCGCAGGATCCGAGCACGACAACCACCGGCGCGAACACCAACGGCAACGCTCAGGACCAGAGTGCACAGGGCGCAACTACCGGCGTCAACACGCAAGGACAGACAAACGCTCAGGCGCAAGGACAGACCAACGCTCAGGCGCAAACGCAGGGCGAGGCCACCCAGAGCATGTCTGGTCGCGTGCAGGTCAACGCGCATCAACAGACGCGGCTGCAACAGTCGGTGCTGAACTCACGCGATGTAGAACGCGTGCGCGTCAACGAAAATTCGATTAACTTCCGGGTTAATGCCGGCGTAGTCGTGCCGCGGAACATCTCCGTGGTTTCGGTCTCGGATTATCCTGCGTTGATCGACGTCTATCCGGACTACCGCGACGACAGCTTTTTCGTGGTGGGTGACGAGATCGTCGTTACCGACCGAAGCCGCCGAATTGTTGACGTCATTCCCGCCGGCCCGCGGGCCCACTACGTGCAGCGTGGCAGTTCGAGCGGTGGCGGCAGCAGCGTTGCCGCGCTTGATCTCGGTCCCGACGAGATTCGAATCGTCCAACGAGTCCTGATTCAACGTGGCCTGCTGTCCGGTGAAGCAGACGGCGTCCTCGGGCCCGATACCCGCACGGCACTGATCACCTTCCAACGACAGGAAGGTTTTCAGACCACCGGCTCTATCGATACCCGTACGGTCGCGGCGCTTGGCGTGTCCGACCAGATCAGTGCCAAGCAGTCGACGACTGTCGGACAGGGTCAGAACGGCCAGTCGTCTCAGCAGAACACGACCGGCCAGAGCAATGCGCCGGCGCAGCAAAACCAGACCACCGGCCAGGCTTTGCAGAACCAGCCGTCCACAAGCGGCGAGCCTCAACATAACCAATCGACCTATTCGGGTCAGGCTGGCACGCAACAGCCACCGACCCAGACAACGGGTCGGGCTCCAGCGCAAAGTAATAATCCATCCACCGGTCAGCCTAGCACCAACCAGAATACGCGGACCGGACAAACCAACCAGAACAATGCTCCGGCCTCTCCGGCCCACAAGTAGTCCTCACGCACCTAGCCCCGCCTTCGGCGGGGCTCTCTTTGAGCGGGCTCACAATCAGGGTTAGGCCAACTGAGATGCTGCCGGTTTGATGGACACCAAGATTAGGTGTTTCATGAAGCCGGAGGTGGCGATGAAAAGACGGAAGTTCAGCCGCGAGTTCAAGGTCGAGGCGGTCAAGCTGGTGCGGGAACGTGGGGTGTCGGTGGCGCAAGCCGGCCGTGACCTGGATGTTCATGAGAACGTACTGCGCAAATGGGTGAAGGAGTTGGGCTCCGACTCGGCGCAAGCCTTTCCCGGCCACGGGCAGATGAAGCCGGAGCAGCAGGAGATCGAGCGGCTGCGCCGTGAGGTCGCCAAGCTGAAGGCCGAGCGGGATATCCTAAAAAAGGCCGCAGCCTACTTCGCGAAGGAAGCGACATGAAGTTCGCCTTCGTCGCGAAGCACCGGACGATCTGGCCGGTGGCATGGCTATGCGATGCGCTGGGAGTGTCGCGGTCGGGCTTCCATGCCTGGCTGAACCGCTCTCCCAGCGCCAGATCCCGCAGCGACGAGGAGCTCGGCGGCAAGGTCAAGGCCAGCTTCGCCGCCAGCGACCGCACCTATGGCGCACGCCGGGTGTGGCGTGACCTGCTCGCCGATGGGGCGGATTGCGGCCTGCACCGGATTGAGCGGCTGATGCGCCTGCAAGGCTTGCGGGCGCGGCCGCGACGTCGGCGCTTGCCGAAGGACAGCGGCGATCGACAGCTCGAGACCGTACCGGCGAACCTCCTTGACCGGCAGTTCGCCGCCGAGCGGCCGAACCAGAAGTGGATCGCCGACTTCACCTATCTCTGGACGGCCGAAGGCTGGCTCTATGTCGCAGCGGTGATCGACCTGTTCTCACGCCGCGTGGTGGGCTGGTCGATGAGTGCCGCCATGACGGCACAGCTCGTGACGGACGCATTGTTGATGGCCGTCTGGCGGCGCGGCAAGCCGGATGCGCTGTTGCATCACTCCGACCAGGGCAGCCAGGGGGGATTCAATCGGTCGTCGCAACACCAATTATTTTCACTCATGACAGCAGTTCGTCAAGCGCCTCCGCTGGCGTTTTCCAGCCTAGTGTCTTTCTCGGTCGGGCATTGAGGGCCGCTGCCACAGCGGATATTTCGTCGGCGCTGTGGATGCTCAGGTCTGTGCCTTTCGGAAAGTACTGCCGCAGCAATCCGTTGGTGTTCTCGTTAGTGCCGCGCTGCCAAGGGCTTTGCGGGTCGCAGAAGTAGACCTGGATACCCGCATCGATCTTGAGACGATCGTGCTGAGCCATTTCGGCTCCCTGATCCCAAGTCAGCGATCGACGCAGTTCTTCGGGTAAGGTGATGACGGTGCGCGTGATCGCATCACGCACGGCTTCGGCCCCGTGTCCCGCGAGCGCAGGTCCGTTCTTCACGCGCGGAGCTTCGCCATGCCCCGCCAACCGGGGAAGGTGCAATAGCATCGTGAAGCGCGTCGTGCGCTCGACCAGCGTGCCGATTGCCGAGCTGCCAAGACCGAGGATGAGGTCTCCCTCCCAATGTCCCGGCACTGCTCGATCGGCAGCTTCAGCAGGGCGCTCACTGATCATGATCTCCGGGGAGACAAAACCCTTGCCTCGCCTGCGTACGCGCGCTCTGGGCATCCGTAATACACGCTAGGCCGTCAGCTCGCGGCGTAGCGCCCCACGGCCCTGGACGAAGAGAGCTTGATAGATAGCTTCGTGGCTGATGCGCATCGTCTTGTCGTCCGGGAAGTCGATCGGCAAGCGTCGGGCAATCTGCTCGGGGCTCCAGGCTTTGGCCCATCGCCGATCCTTGCGCGGGCCATGCCGGCGCCCCTTCCACGGAACGACGGGACCAAGAACGGGAGCGCCGCTCGGGGCTACGACGTCGCCAGCAAGTCTCTCCTGCACATAAGTGCGCAAGGTTGCATTGAGCGCAAGCTTGGTCGGCTTGGGCCGGCGGGCGGATCGATCCGCATGCCATTGGGCAGTTGTTGCCCGATACTCCAACCCGCCGCCGCGGGTGGCCGCGTTGCGCCGCAGTTCACGGGAGACTGTCGAAGCAGCCCGCCCCAGGCGACGTCCAATCTCCTGTATGGAATGGCCCTGCACCTTGAGCAGTGCGATCTCCTCGCGCTCAACCAACGAGAGGTACCGCCCGGAGAGCGCATTTGCCGAAGATCTGAACATCGCTGGTGGCATGCCGCCCGCCTTTCGGAATAATCTGCCTCCGACAGGTTGTGACAATCCGGCTTCCAGCGCAGCATCTTCGCTACTTAGCCCCGCGGCAATCGCCCGCCAAAATTTATTCTGTTCATTGCGTCCTGCAACAGACGGCCGTCCTGGCGATGGCAATGGGGCTCGTCCTGATTGCGCCGATCGGCGCCTTACAATGTTCATCGCAACCTCAAACCTCCGAGTGTTGCGACGACCGATTGAATCCGCCCAGTACACCAGCGAGCAGTTCCAGCGCCTGATGGCCGACCACGGCATCGTTTGCAGCATGAGCCGCTCCGGCAACGTCTGGGACAACGCGGCGATGGAGAGCTTCTTCTCCTCGCTCAAGACCGAGCGTACGGCCAACAAGATTTATCGAACCAGAGATGAGGCACGCGCCGATGTGTTCGACTACATCGAACGATTTTACAACACGACCCGCAGGCACTCGACCATCGGCTATCTCAGCCCGGTTGAGTTCGAGCGCAAGCTGGGGGATTAGCTTAACCGGGTGTCCATCAAACCGGCAGCAACTCACTTGGTGCGTGTCGTTCGCTTGGATTGCACTACTCGCGTTTGTTGCCTACGCGATCACTAACCTTCTCTGGTAAGGCATCAAGCTAAGCAGGCAATCGGAACGAGCGCGAGCTACGACTGGTCGTGGGTGTGGAAAAGCAAGTCCGGCCGCCGGTTCACGCTGGCGGGCGGAATTTCAATAGTGACGTGATTTTAGATCAGCTCTAAACTCGTTCCTGCTTCGGAGCGAGGCGGTGTTTTGGAGCGGGATCATGCGAGAGTTTCGCGCATATGTAATCGATGGCGAGGGGCATATAGCGCTTCGAATTGACCTTGAGGTGCAGGACGAGGCGGAGGCTCGGGAGCGAGCCAAATTGCTTGTAGACGGGCGCGCGGTTGAGCTTTGGGAAGGCGCAACCAGGCTCGATAGATTTGAGCCGATCAGCAGGCACTAAGGCCGCCTCAGGGGCACGAGAAACCCGTAACGGGCAACCGTGGCGGTTTTTTTGTGTTCGAGGCGACCGAGTAGCGGGCGCGGTCGATTTAACGCATGGACGGGCCGCGCTGCGAATCCTGGCGCGGGCCTGCTTCATTCAAACCGGCGCGACATGGCCGGATGCGCGCGATTCTTAATCTTGATCCAGTCGCATGTGTGCGGTCGATAGCGCCGTTCCCGATGCTTGGAACGAGCCCCTCGAGGCCCATCTCGCAAGCGGCCGCGAACAGATCCGGACCGATCGCGCCTGGCTCGAATGGTGCGACGAAGATTCCTTCCGGCCGGCCGCGCAGCAGCTTGCCGAGCTCGACCTTGCGCTCGAATAGCGGCATCTGGCGCAGACCGTCGCCGGCGAGCCCGACCAGGTCGAAGGCGTAGAGCTGGGCCTCGGCATTGTGCTTGCCCGAATGCAGCGCGTCGAAATCGGAGATCCCGCGCGCGTCGAGCACCACGATCTCGCCGTCGATTGCAAGCCGCGCCGGGCGCAGCTGGCGGGCGGTCTGGACGATGAACGGGAAGCGCCAGGTCCAGTCGAGGCCGGCCTTGGACTCGAGCCTGACTCGGTCGCCGTCGCGAACCAGGCGCGCGCGGTAACCGTCATATTTGATTTCGTGGATCCAGTCGGGGCCGGCCGGCACGGCCTTAGCGGCCTTTGGAACGCAAAACTCAAAGGCGTGGGGCATGCCGCGTATAGGTGCTGCGGCGGGCAGTTGCCAGTAGTTCCCTAGTCCTGGTCGGCCTCGAGCTCGGCGACCAGGCGGCGCGCTTTCGCCTGCCTTAGGCAACAGGATCTCGACGGCGCGGGCTATCTGGCGGCTCGCGCTGGCGCAGCCATTTGCGCACGGTCTGCGGGATCCCATTGAAACTTTTAGTCCCAGCCGAGATTGAGCTACCGGCCAAAACGAAAACCTAACTCAGGTTTGAAAAAAACCTGCCCTACAAATTCAGGTGGAAGCCGCCACTCGAAGCGCTAATGACCCGGGCCCGCCGGTTCAACCTGGCGGACCATACTTTCAGCTAAGCAGCTATAGAGCGAAAACAGCGCATCGCGCTTTTGAATGCGAGCCCCAGAAAGAATTGTTCCGCAAGGTCCATTTCCATGGCTTGTTCCTCCGGCTGCCCGCTCCGCTTTCCAGCTGAACTAAAGTTCTTCCGAGGGCGCGAGATTCCAACATTTGTGAACAGCAACCGTAGTGCCTTGGCTAAAATTAGGAATGCAAACCAAACGATTAGGACCTTATGCACGAGGCCAGTCATGACGCAACGTCGTCGCAGGTTTAAACAGACCACCACCCTCGAAGAACGTCTCGGCCAAGAAGCCCAGCGATTGAGAGAGGAAGCCAAGAGACTTCCGCACGGCCCTGAGCGCGAAATCCTCCTCCGCAAAGCCAGACAAGCCGAGACCGGCTCTCACACAGCGATTGGCTGAGATCGCCCGGGGTACAGCCGCCGGAATAGGAACAGGTGAACATCTGTTCTATTGCTCTCCCTCGAATGAGGGCGGCTTATGACCCGGTACTACTTCGACATCCGGGACGACACCGGTTTGTACCCGGACGAGGAAGGTCTGGAATTCGACACTCAGCAAGAGGCCGAAGTCGAGGCAGCCAGGTCGCTTGCGAACTTGGCAAAGGACTTTGCCACTATACGGCAGGACGTTTCAGTCGAAGTGAGGACAGAAGTCGAGCGGGTATTTCAAGCCGCGTTCATTTTCGACAGAACTAGGACGAAGCAGTAAGGGACGCTTCAGTTGGCCGTTTATTACGGCTGCTGCCTTCCTATTTGCGAGTCAGCAGATCTTCACCGGGCGGCATCAGCTTCACGTACGGAGAGCCCTGCTCACGCGGAGCAGCTGCGCGAAGCGTTTGCCCGAACAGTGACAGATGTGGAGACCATCACGAGAGAGGACCACATCGCGCTGCCCGGTAAGGCTAACAAGTAGATTACATTGCAAGAAGGCGATCGCTAGGTTGAGGCTACCTGTGGTCGCGGAGGCGCCATGTCTCGCGTAAACGCCCCTTTCGCGGCAAGGGGCCGCCGGCATCGCAAGCCCGCCCGTGACCGGCCTAGTAAGCAGGCCGCACTACTCGGAGCCGGGACAATCTCGGAGAAAACCTGTGGGCAAGCGCGAGCACTGCGACTTCGTCGGTTTCGAGCGCGATCTTTTGGGCAAGCATCACATCGCCAGCCGCCAGAGCACATTGGGGAACGAAACACCAGCCGATCGCGGGCTGCCCAGATGCGTCGACCTCTACAACATTGCTCACGGTTCCATAGTGAATTCGATATCGTCGGCCCGTGTGAGAACCGGTGACTTCGAAATAGTTTTTGGCATCGAATTGCGCGCGCTGCTCGGGAGATAACCATCAAGCAGAAGACGCCGCGCACGCGCTTCCGGGCCATTTTGCTCGATGAAGGTCAAATAGAGCGAACGCAGAGCACGCAAACGTGTACTATCAACGCCTTCGTCTGAACAAAAACATTTTGCCGCGCCCGCGAACAGTCTAGCCGCCGACCAGGCGGGGGTAGAACAGCGTCTCATCCGCAGCCGGATTAAACTTCCGTACAATCTTGAGATCGCCGGCCGCCGTCCAAGTGGCAGCCGTAAATCCTTGGTCGGTCAATTTTTTGAACCGCCGTTCAGCCTCGGCGAGCCCCTTAGGGTCGTCTTGTTCAAAAAAGTGCCTGTTGTCGCCTGTGCGGTCCATTACGATCTGGGCAGCCATGGAAGAGAACTCCGCAATGCCTAGCCTTTTGATGAGGAAAGAAACCTTGCGGCGCTGAAAAGTGTTCCTAAAATTCGGCGTGACTTTCAGTTGGCAGTTCGTCTGGCGACACTGACTGAGATCGACCAAAAAGCGACCGTGTTTCAAGACGTCGCGTACCAACCGTCAGGAAACGGAATGAGCGGCCAGTGCGCGTCTTCGGCGTTGGCGTTCGCGGCGGCGGGTTTGCTCGCAGCTGTTGTATCGGAGACGGACTTCTCCACCTCGGCGGCACTCGCCTCGGTGCGCGCGGCGCACCTGAAATCGATTTGCATGAACAAAGCTCCCACCCGGAAGCCCGATTGACTTGTCAGCATTGTCAAAAACGATCGATCAAAATCTAAGGACACGACAAGATATAAGGTCTCCCGCGCAAGCGATAGGAGCTCGGCCCTGACCCAGTTGCTTTCCGCGTCCCGCAGCACCATCCGGCCTTCCTGCAAGGCGCCGGGTTGCGCGACGCTGCCGGGCGGAAGCCGCCGCCTACCGCGCGCAGGCCGACGCGCTGGATATCGAGGCACAAGCGAAGCGCCGCCTAGCTCGACGAATACGACGCTGCGCAGGTACGCGGTGACGTAGCCAAGCAAGGAAATCCTAAACACAAAGGGGAAGGTTTGCCGGCCACCACTAAAGAAATCGGGATTGCGCCGAAGGAAATCCATGAAGCCCGCCAAATCCGGGATGCGGAGAAACGCGATCCGGGCGTCGTTCGGCGGATCGTCGAGATCGCCGTGAAGGTATGGGGAGCCAAGAGGGGCCGATGAAAGATGGTCGCAGGATCACCGCCGTTTAAGGTCGCGCTACTTCCAAGTGACTCCCAAGTTCGCTGGTTGATGCGGCTTCGATATTTGCGTCTCGCCGTGGACACCGTATTCGCGATCGAAAAACGCGCGGACAGCGCGCGTATATCGACCGCCCATGAGGCCGTCGATTTGGGGAAGCCGCGGCCTTCCAGCAGAGTGACCACGGCGCGCAAATGAGTGTACTGTCCATGTCCTAAGACGGCCTCGCTCAAGGATCGTTTCGTCGGCGAACAATGGACGTCGCTTGTCTCCCTTGCCGAGCGGCTCGGCGTCTTTGCGTCCGCCAGCTTCACTAACAAACATCCACATTGTGAATGCACCGCTTAGGCAGATCACACGCCCAGGATGTCAATCCAGCAAAGAAACGCTCGGTCCGACTTGGCCGGAGCGGCCACAGTTGCCGCCGGTCTTGCCGCGATCACGTGGGGGCTTGGCGCTATTCCGGCGTCGGGATTTTCTGACAAAACCGTACTCGGCGCGCTCAGCGAGTGATCAGACCGAGCGATAGACGCGTCGTCAGGTGAGCAGCGAGGTTTCGGAGGTTTTTGAGGTGAAGTATCAATTACTCCTAGGAATTGTCACGTATACACGGGTGTAAAGCCTGCTCTAATGAGGTTCCGCGTAAGGGTTGTAGAAAATCTCCAAAAACCACGAAACCACAGATCGCTAATGCCAGAGATTTCAAAGGAAGCGCTTCGCGATCTCGTTGACGAGGCCTTAGACGAAGGGGCGGCCCCTAATCAGCGCGGCGTGCGGGTTGTCTCCAAGGTGATGAAGAAAGTCGGTCACGGTGAGTACGTGCTCTTCGGCGAAGGTGCTCACCCAATGGTCGCGAATATCCTCTCAATCCACACATCGCTATATCGGCCGAAGGACCTGGCTATCGGCGGCGTGCATGGCGGCATCTTCATGTTCCGCGACGTATTTGCTCGGACTTCCATTCCGTTGGGCTTCGGAAAAATCTCTCTCGACCCGTTCACCCTGACTGATCTGACCAAGAATCAACTTGGTTGGCTCGCGATGAGGCCACGAGATATAAAGTGTTTCCTCGATCAGTTTACTGACATCATGGATTTTTCGGGCGGGTCGGAAATTTTGGCCACTACAAGCTTCCGTCTAAGGCGGCACTTAAGTGGTTTTGGTTGGCTGCATTCCAGCTCCAGGCTGTAGCAGCGGCCCTAAGTGCTGCGTAGAAGAGTGGGCCGGCTCACAAGCTATTTCGTTGCCTCCGCAGCCTCGTGGAACTTGGCTTCCAAGAATTGCAAGTCGTGTTCTGTCAGCTTGCGAATGTTGATTTGAAATAGGTTGCGGTAGGGCCTTCTTGACCATCGAGTGCGGGCGCCCGTCGCGAACTATCTGCCGCATCCAGTAAGACCATGGGGACGGCTGGCATTTCTCGGGCGATGGAGTATCTTCCTCCAGGCTGGGCAGAGGCCGCGCGTGTGGCGCGCGAAGAGCTTGATCAGCCGAATTCAAGCCGAAACCCAAGCCCGTCGCCGGAGTCTGACGGATGGTGCGGCAGTCGCTGAACGTCGCATACTCGGATGGTAGTTCCCAGGTGTTGTGGGAGGACGGCGAGCGCGTGTTCAGGCGAGGCTGGCGACTGGACGACAATGGCAACCGGCTCGCCGTGCTGCTTGTTGCGCCTGCCGCCGACCACCCGTCCCGGACGAGACTCGATCGCCTCACGCACGAATACGAGCTGAAAGATGAACTCGACGGGGCATGGGCTCGTGATAACCCGCAACCGGCGCTTCTGAGGTTGGTCAGCCGCCAGGCTGCGTTCGGTGCGTGGGCATTGCCTGCGCGTTACTACTGACGCCGTCTCATCCTCCCCCAAGCCTTCTTCGACTGCGAGCGCTACGTGTCGGAGCTGAAGCGGCAAAGGCTCAGGTTGTCAGCCAAGGTGATTGCGTAGCCCTCGATCGAATCAAGATGCACGCGGGCTAGGAACCGGGGCCCTGCCGGGTGGTTGTAAGGCGCCGTATGCCGAAAGGAGTCCCGGATGGAAAGCACCCTCATCGCAGAATTCGACACGCGCCGCGCGGCAGAGCTTGCCGTTGAGCACGTCGTGCAGGAATGCGGCATTCCCAGGGATGACGTGGTCGTGCGGCCGACGGGTGCCGCCAACACGGCCGGCGTGCGTCCGGCCGGCGCCGACGCGAAGGTCGCGCCGGAGCCGGAGCCGGGCCAGAAGCTCGACGGTCCGATCGAGGTGTCGGTCGATTTTCACGGTGGCGACTCGAAGCGCGTCGCGGACGCGTTGAAAGGCGTCGGCGCCAAGTCTGTCCAGACGAAGTGAGGCACGCATGTCCGACTACCCAAAGCCCCCTTTTCCCAGCCAGCGCCAGCCTGTGCCCGGCTCGACGGCGAAGATGGATCCACGTCCCGATCACGGCGAGACCAGCTACAAGGGCTCGGGGCGGCTTCAAGGCAGACGCGCTATCATAACCGGCGGCGACAGCGGCATCGGGCGCGCGGTCGCCATCGCATTTGCCCGGGAGGGTGCGGACGTTTTGATTGCGTACCTCAGCGAGACCGACGACGCGATGGAAGTCGCCGCCCTCGTCGAGAAGGAGGGACGTAAGGCCGTTCTGGTCGAGGGCGACCTACGCTCGGCGGACCATTGCCGCGCCGTGGCCGATCGCGCCGTTCGGGAGCTTGGCGGCATCGACATCCTTGTCAACAACGCCGCGCATCAGGCCACCTTCGCTGATATCGGCGACATCAGCGACGAGGAGTGGCGTCTCACCTTCGACGTGAACATCCATGCGATGTTCTTCCTCACCAAGACGGCTGTCCCGCATATGCAGCCCGGTAGCGCCATCATCAACACGGCGTCTGTCAACTCCGACATGCCCAACCCCATCCTGCTTGCCTATGCCACGACGAAAGGCGCCATTCAGAACTTCACCGGCGGGCTTGCGCAGATGCTGGCGGAGAAAGGCATCCGGGTGAATGCGGTGGCGCCCGGGCCGATATGGACGCCGCTCATTCCGTCGACAATGCCAGAGGAGGCGGTGAAGAACTTCGGCAAGCAGGTGCCGCTCAAGCGGGCCGGCCAGCCGGCGGAGCTCGCCACGGCCTATGTAATGCTCGCGGACCCGCTTTCGAGCTACACGTCGGGCACGACAGTCGCCGTCACCGGGGGCAAGCCGTTCATCTGAATGAGCGGCATCAGACGATGCAGCTGAGTCCGCAGCGTCGTGGTCAGGCCGCGGCTTTTAGGGTTCGCAGCCGCTTGTGCAGGAATGCGAGGACCATGATTTCGTCTGACGTCAGCTTGGCGTACTGCAGCCTGAAATTCTGCGCGATCTTCGTATCGAGCATCTCTACCAGATCGCCGGACATGTAGGCGCTCAGTATTTCCGGATGAACGTAGCTCTTCCGGCAAATCGCCGGTGTGTTGCCGAGCTGCTTTGCCACCTTCTCGATGGCGGCAATGATGTTCCGTTTCGCCTCCGCCTGAGTGTCGTACTTCTTGAATTCCGAGAGCGCGAGCGCTGCCAGCACCGTGCCGGCCCAGGTCCGGAAGTCCTTGGCGCTGAAGTCTTGTCCGGTGATGTCCTTGATGTAGCCGTTGACGTCGCCGGAATCGATCGTTCGGGACGACCTGTCGTCGTCAAGATATTTGAAGAGTTCGTGCCCGGGGATCTCTGCGCAGCACTTCACGATGGCCGCGATGCGCTTGTCCTCGACCTGCAGCTTCCACTGCCTTTTGGACTTGCCGGTGAAATCGAAGCGAAGCACCCCGCGCCCAATATCGACGTGTTTGCGTCGCATCGTCGTGAGTCCGTACGACTTGTTTTTCGCGGCGTATTCCACGTTGCCGACGCGAATAAGCGTCCTCTCCAGCAAACTTACGATTGTCGCGAGCACCTTCTCGCGGGGCAGACCCTCCAGCTTCAAATCCGCATTAACGCGGGCACGCAGGGCGGGCAGGGCCGCGGCGAACTCCATGATATGCTCGTATTTGGTCTGCTCGCGAAATTCCCGCCATTTCGGATGGTAGCGGTACTGCTTGCGTCCACGCGCATCGAGACCGGTCGCTTGGATGTGACCGTTCGGCGCGGGATAGATCCAGACGAATTCGTAGGCCGGGGGTATCCCGATCGACTTGATGCGGCGGACGACGGCAGGATCGGTGATCCGTTTTCCTTCCTTGTCGTAATAGGTAAAGGAAGTGCCTGACCGCTTTCGGCGGTAGCCGGGCACTGCATCGCTGACGTATCGCAAGCCTTCTTCCGCAATGGCGGCGGCGACCTCCGCGGTGCGGTCCTGGATGTCCTCATCCTTGTTGCTCTGCCTGAACATCATCGGTCCCAAGCGCCGCCTCGCCGAAATGCGCGGCATCACGAGAATAAGGAGCAAATCACAGGATTGGTTCCCTCGGCCGCAGCGCGCCAATGGTGGACTCACGATGGTCGCGCTCGCGGCCCTCGAGCTGACTGCCGGGCTGCTGGTGCCCTCTTCCGAGAGGCTGAATCGCGCAAGATCCTTCGCGAGGAACCATGTCGATTCGCCGCGGTTCTGCCCGCTGGCAACGGAGAGCATGATGGCAACAGTCGAGAATGAGAAACGGTCGCCTGATGATGCGCGGCGCTCCCGCAGTCCCTTGGCCTGGATGATTGGCGTGGCGTTTCTGGTCGTGCTGCTCGGCGTGCTGTTTCTTTACAAAGGTGGGGACAGCAAGACGGCCCCCGGCCCGAACACCCCCAACGTCGTCAATAACCCCGGCGGATCCAAATAGTCCGCATGGAGTGATGGCGCGATAAACCTAAAGCCGTCGGCCTCAAATCGGTCCGACCAGGCCCTCAGGCCTCGTTAGGAACGAACCTGAGGGCTTCGCTTTGGAAGCATGAAATCAGCCTCACCAGGAAGGACGAGCAGGATGAAATACTTGGCAGTGATCATCAGCGTGCTGTTCGGGAGCTCCCCGTTTGCACTCGCGCAGAGCAACAGCTCATCCGACGCGAACCGCACCTTGGCAAACTCCTCCAGCACCCAAGGCACGACCGGGACCAATGTGGGTGGCACCATTCAGACCAACCAAGGCAATAGCTTTGGCAACAGCGCCACAGGTGGCCAGGTTGGCGGAACAAGCCGGACGGGGCAGCCGTCCACCTCTCAGAAGGAAAGGTGAGGACGCGCCCGTTAGCGCGTCAGATCATGCCCACCAAGCGCGTGCATTGCGGAACTAAAACGCAAACCACGCCAATACCGCAATGATCGGAATGACCGCGACGCCGAAAATAATTAGAGGTGAAGGCTCGTTGCCGGTGCGATCGTCTCTCATGCAACCTTCCTCACAGCAGACCCCCAGTATTGCTGGATGCCGGCCTCGCTGATGTCCAACACGCTGTTCCACGCGCGGTATCAACGGCTCAAACCCTTCTTCGTTTCAGCGGAGTTTGCCGACGATTGGACCTCTGTTTCGAGCCTAGCGTTAACGACGAGGGAAACACCCGAGAGGCGTACCAAGAGAAGCATGGAGACCATTGAACAATTTCTGGAGAGGAAGTACCGCGAAATCCAGTTGATCAGCGATGGTCTGAGTGCTCCTCAACAGGTGTCCCGTCCGCGCGCGGTTGACGAGGTCATCGCGACGAAATTTCAGCTGACTGCTGCTCTGCGTGCGGAGCATGAACTCCAGGATTGGAACGCTACAGAGACGGCCTGGTCGACCGCGGCGCGCCCTGCCAGCGGGCAATTCCTATTCCAATACGACTACCAACGGGCGGATCTCTGCGTCAGCGGACCACCGGTCTACGAAGTCGGCTGTGCGAGCAAGACGGTTTACTCGGCCTCTGGCATGGGGGCGATCTCCGCGCTGCTGCTGGCCTCCGGGTTGATCTTTCCCAAAGCAGACATCCTGGTTCTGCCGGGCTCCTACGGGGAGACGCTCGAACTCGTCGAGCGCTTGCTCGCGCGCTATCGACTGGTCCGCTTGGCCTTGCCGCTGTCCGGGACGTTAGACCGAGGCGACGCACCTACAATTCTTCTCCTGGATTCATGCGTCCGCGCCGCCGCCTTTGACGCGGTGTTGCGCTGCGACGGTTCTGAGCTCGATCTGCTGGTGTTCGACACGACGTGCTTCGCCAGCAGCTCAGGCCGTATTCGGCGCGTCTTGCGTTGGGCGCGGCGGTGCCGAGTTCCCGTTGTCATGGTCCGCAGCCACAACAAGTTGGACACGCTCGGCGCCGAATACGGCAGGCTCGGCTCTTCGGTTTTCGTCAATTGGACCGCCGCCGATTCATCCCGCTCGATGATCGAGCGTTTGGCTGGGGAAACCCGCAACGCGGTCCGGCTTCTCGGGAGCGCGGCGCTCCCGGCGCATTTTCCGCCCTATGTGGGCAGCAAGGAGTATAGGGATCTGACGAGGGCGCGCATTGCAGCTATTCTGCGCAACGGCCGTCTTGCGGCCCGCATTCTCGCGCGCGAGCTCCCCGCGCGCTCGGCTGAGTTGCACTTCGTCCACGGTCTTTATGTCACGCTCTATTCCAGCCGGCCTCTCGATGAGCTGGGCGCGCGGCAGGCCGCCGAGGCGATGAGCGGTCATTTGCGCAACCGATACCCAATCCGTCACGCCGGCAGTTTTGGCTTTGACTTCGCTGCGACCGAGTGGTTTCGCGACGCCACTCAGGATCGATTCATCGTTCGGGTCGCAGTGCCCGATTTGCCGACACAATTGTGGACTGATCTTGTGAGGGCGATCGCCGTTTGGTGGAATGAAAACCATTGCTGACGAGCGTCCGTCAGGAACATGGGCGGCCCCGACCGGCTTGATCTGCCTGCTCGCGCGCTTTCGGACAGAAACCACAAACTCCCTTGGAGGTTTTTCATGTTCGTCTGGTACTCGATGTTGACGTTGGTGGTTGATGCCATGGAAGTCATCGACAAGGGTCTGCGGGCCGCTGCCCGCACCGGTGCAGCCGACGAGAAGTTCTTGATGGTTACGGAAGCGCGCGGTTCTGCACCGGCAAGCCGCGCCGTTTTCATTCGGGGCGACGACGGGCAGATCCTCGACTGTTACAGAAAAATCGTTGCCAGAAATCTGGAGCGCTCGGCGGAATAATCGCTCCCACAGGCGCCGCGCGCGGCGCCTGTGGGAGACTTGCTCCTGACGATAGAACCGATGGCCGACAAGACTGATTGACTTGACATGCGTTACAGACGCATGAGCCCTTGAGTCCCTGGCCCCCGAGCGGCTCCAGCCCAGGTGGTTTGTCCCGGCCTGGGGCCGTTCGTTCTCGTTCGGCCAGCATTGCGGGCAAGAGTATCTGCAAAGCAAAGCATCTGAAAAGGATGTCAGCCGGGACTGGGACGCCGATCCTCCGGCGTCCAGTCGAGATCGTCTCGGCAACAAGCGCGGACGATCGACAGCTCTGAGTTCAGCCATATGACCATGACTAACGCATGTTATTGGTGCGCGACTTGCGCCGTATTCATCACGCTGCTTCGCCCACCCGCGGCATGTCTGGCTGGAGCCAGCATGGCCGAACAAAGCGCGCGTCGAGAAGCGATCCGTCTGGCCCAAGCATGACGGCGAAGCCATACAGAAATTCCAGATCTATCGCTGGAAAACGCCGGCAGGTCGCAGGATTACCATCGCGGCTCGAGGCAAGCCATTAACCTGTGTGATCCCGCTTCGCGCGGATCGCCGTTAAGGTATCGGCTGCGATCGGAAGCATGATGCCAGAACAGTCCCCCAGCCTCAGAAACTTCACCATCAATTTCGGCCCCCAGCATCCCGCCGCACACGGCGTGTTGAGGCTCGTGCTCGAACTGGACGGTGAAGTCGTCGCGCGCGTCGATCCCCATATCGGCTTGCTGCATCGGGGCACCGAGAAGCTGATTGAGTCCAAGACTTATCTGCAGGCGATCCCGTATTTCGACCGGCTCGACTACGTCGCGCCCTTGACTCAGGAGCATGCCTTCTGCCTTGCCATTGAAAAACTCATCGGGCTCGAAGTACCGCGGCGAGGGCAGCTTATCAGGGTACTCTATCACGAAATCAGCCGCATCTTGTCGCACCTTCTCAACGTTACGACCCAGGCCATGGACGTCGGTGCGTTGACGCCGCCATTGTGGGGGTTCGAGGAGCGCGAGAAGCTGATGGTTTTCTATGAGCGCGCGTCCGGAAGCCGGATGCACGCCAACTACTATCGGCCCGGGGGCGTGCACCAGGATCTTCCGCCAAAGCTGATCGACGACATCGAGGCCTGGTGCGATCCATTTCTCCGTGTCGTTGACGATCTGGACCGGTTGCTCTCGCTCAATCGGATCTTCAAGGCGCGTAACGTGGATATCGGCCGAGTGACACTTCAGCAAGCCTGGGCTTGGGGGTTTTCGGGCGTTTTGGTGCGCGGTTCGGGCGCGGCCTGGGATTTGCGCAAGGCGCAGCCTTACGACTGCTACGCCGAGATGGATTTCGACATTCCGGTCGGGAAGAACGGCGACTGCTACGACCGCTATCTCATTCGCATGGAGGAGATGCGGCAGTCGGTGCGGATCATGAGACAGTGCATCGAGAAGCTGAAGTCGTCGGACGGCCGAGGCCCGGTGCTCGTGGAGGACAACAAGGTTGCGCCGCCCAGACGCAGCGAGATGAAGCGGTCCATGGAGGCGCTAATTCACCATTTCAAGCTATACACGGAGGGCTTTCACGTTCCTGCCGGCGAAGTCTACGTTGCAGTGGAAGCGCCGAAGGGCGAATTCGGTGTGTTCCTTGTCGCGGACGGGACAAACCGGCCATACAAGTGCAAGATCAGGTCGCCAGGTTTTGCCCACCTGCAGGCCATGGATTTTCTCTGCAGGGGTCATCTGCTTGCCGACGTCTCGGCTATCCTAGGCTCGCTCGATATCGTCTTCGGCGAGGTTGATCGCTGATCAGTCAGGCCTGCACAGACGGACCTCGACCTCCGTGATTTCATTGCATGGAACGTTGTTGAAGGCGACGCGCGGCATCCACGGCTGCGTCAGGCAATTAGGAAATGTGAATGTTCGCAGCAATCTGGCGGAGTATGATCGTCACTTGCAACAGATGCGTAACAAAGGGCGTCGATGACCGAGAACGCTGAACGATTGCGGGCAACCATGGAGATGGTGCTCGAGGAGACCTGCCGCGGAATGCCGAATGGCGGAGATCACGCCAGTCGCAGGATCGTCGCCGAGCGGCTGATCGAGGCGGCCCGGGCGGGGCATCGTACATTGGGAGAACTCAACATCGTTGCTCGCAAGACCGTTGTTGAATTGAGAGGCGGGGAAATCGTGACAGCATCGGCGCAAGGAGTGGACCGCGCCAACGGCGGTTCGGGCGCAGGTGCCGGAGGCGTGCGCAGGCAGCTCTCCGATGCGGCGCGCAGTGATCGCGCGTCGGGAGGTCCGGTTCGCCTTATGCTGTAGCAACTATGCGAGGTCAGCACGACGGGTGTTCCATGGCCGGTGAGCGAACCCGAACGGACCGCGGGCTTGGAACCGGATGGTGGAGGCCAGGTTGCCTCGCATTGATCAGAGGATCGGCATGGATCTAAAAGAAGCGTCCATAATGACCGAAGCATCAGGTCTTGTAGACGACCATATCGCCGGTGAGAGCGCGGGGCACAAGCCACCGTGCGGGGCGGAACCGACGTCGCGTTCGGCACGGCCTGATCCGGATTCCCGTCCCACAGCGGGATTGTCCGATCAGCTGCGGGAAATCGCCAGGGCAGCGCCGCTGCAGGCGGTGTTCGGTGCGTTCCTGCTGGGGGTCCTGATGGCCCGGCGTCGCTAGCGACCAGCAGCGGAGGGTGCGCGAGAAGATTGCCGGTAAGAACCCCGCAACCTCCGGGTCACTGTGAGGGGAGCAGCAGCGGCGGGGTAGGTCCGGTGGCCGGGCGACCCCGCGTCCGCTGTTCATCTGCACTTCTGCAGCTGCAACGCGCTCGAGAGCTTGAGATCCTCACTTCAAGTGCCCGAACGATACCACCCAGTATGGATTGGTCGTGATGACGAAGATCATCTTCAATGACTACAGAAGTCCTGCTGCCGAGCAGGCCTATGAGATCGCTTGGGACTTTCTGGCCCGCAGCGGAGCGATCCGCAATGATTTCGAGACGTGCGTATTCCTGGCGTAGCGTATCATGGTCGAAGAAGGCCTTACGAACCGGATTCGGATGGCCAATCGCGCGATTTTCGAACACCAGCACTATAGCGAGAACCTCGAAGCCATGCGGCAAGGCTTCCATCATTGAAGCAGCCGGTGCGGCCCGCGGTCCAACGGCACTGTTGCGATAGTAAAGTGCCTAAAAAGCTGCTGAACAGGAACCGTCGCATGTCCCTGCGGTTGCCCGGCAAAGGGAGCCGCCCATGAGTAGCATCAAGCCATGAGTAGCATCAAGCCCGGTCATGTTCTTCTCATCGCAGCGTTGCTCGCCATGCTCGGCCTTGCGGTTTTTGGCATATTCTGGGCCTGGAATGCCACCAATGGCGTGGACGACGTGGCCATGGACGAGAATGGCTGGATCGCACTTGGTCTGGGCTCGTTCTTCTCGCTGGTCATCGGCTGCGGCCTGATGGCGCTGATGTTCTTCAGCAGCCGACGGGGCTATGACGAGGCGGCCGATCCTTTTCGAAGCAAGGAGCGAAAATAGTAATACATAGCGACCTTTCTGAGCGGGATGTTCGGCAGTGTTCCGCTCGCCCTTGCGCAGAGCAGTTCGGCAAGTAGCGGCAGGCCCACGAGCGTCTGTTGAAACAGCGAGCCCCTCGCGCCCGGCGGAGGGGATTAACCCTTGTTAATGCTCGGCGCCTCGAGGCTTCCTATCCTCGGCGCCTGCCCGCCTCGACGCTTAGCGGTTCATCATTGGCGTCGCGGGTAGATCCGAGACGGAGCTGGGTATGCCCGCGAAAGCACGACGGGCGGAGGACGTGATGATGATCAGTGAAGAGTTCAACGCGCGGACAATTTCGAACATGGACGTGGCGTTAGAGCGGGCCTGCAAGTCGATGCCGAATCTCTTGGCCGAGCATCCCGCCCGGAAGTACGTGGCCGAAAGGATCGTCGAGTGCGCAAAGACCCATACGCAGACACTGGGCGGATTGACAGAGGCGGGGCGCCGCGCTGTGGCCGAGCTTGCTGCGAAGATCGTGAAAGCGGACTGATTGTCTGCTACAGGCTTTTCGCCTTATGAAATGCCTCGACGTTGACCTCGATGTTGCGAAGTTATTCGGGATGGCTGGAGCCCGGTAGGCTCGCCATACTGTCGCGGAGCGTGTCTCGTTGAACCCGGTTAATGTGCACCCGTTGAAGTCGTGGCGGAGTCCGCGCGGGCGCCCCATTATTTCCAGCGGATGTCCGACCCTGTGAGCTTCAGCAGCCTATGATCATTGACAGCGGAAAGGCCGATGAAATGCAGATGACTCTGGAAGAGGCATTTGCGCGGCTGCCGAACGCTTACCGCACCGAGCAGGTCAGGGAAGACATTGCTCGCGTGGTCGTCAGCGATCCCGACAATCACCGACACACGGCAATGCAGTTCGTGCTGGAGGTGATATTCACGATCGACCGTGCGACGGATCGGCTCGCAGGCCTGAAATCCCGTTAGGGCTTTCAAACCGTTGGGTTGATTGTTCTCAGTGGAACCCAAGCGCTTAACCTGGATCAACAACTTTGGCGGGCCTTCGCCAGTGTTGCAGCCTCGCTACAGCAGCGATGAGCGGCGAGCATTAATTTCGCGCAGCATGCGGCAACAGGCCGTATTTTCACGCTCCTTTGGGGACACTCATATGATGAAACTTCTCATGACTGCGGCCGGGGCACTGGCCCTCGGGCTTTCGACTCCGGTCAGCGCGGCCGATCTGGCGGCCCGCCCCTACACCAAGGCGCCTCCAGCGGCTGTCGCAACCGTCTACGATTGGAGCGGCTTCTACATTGGCGCCAATGGTGGCTGGGGCTCGAGCCGTAACGACTGGGATTCGGTTGCACCATTCCTGGTCGGTCCCGAGGGATCACACGACGCTTCCGGCGGCGTTGCCGGTGGTCAGGTTGGTTATCGATGGCAGACGGGCACCTGGGTGTTCGGACTCGAAGCGCAGGGCAACTGGGCCGACCTGCGAGGCAGCAACCTGAGCACCTTGTTCGGACCCGGTTTCCGAAATGATTCGCGCATCGACGCGTTCGGTCTTTTCACAGGTCAACTCGGCTGGGCCACCAACAACGTTCTGTTCTACGTAAAGGGCGGTGCGGCTGTGACCGACAATCGGAATCGGATCTACTCGACCGCAACCGGCGTTGAACTGGCTCGCACCGGCAACGATACCCGTTGGGGTGGCACGGTCGGCGCCGGTCTTGAATACGGATTCTCGCCCGGCTGGTCGGTTGGCGTCGAATACGATCACTTGTTCATGCAGGATCGGACGCTCGACTTCACGACCCCCGCTGGCGTGGCGTTTGGGTCGGATCGCATCCGTCAGGACGTCGATCTCGTCACGGTTCGTCTCAACTATAAGTTCGGCGGCGCTTTCACCGGACGGTACTGAACCGCTTAGCTTCTGGTTCCAGTGTACTCGCCCCGGCCGCATTGCGGCCGGGTTTTTTTTTGCCCTTCCCGCGTGGCACGGCTCGCGCTCTGGCTTCGACAGCTCGCTTCGGTCCGGGTCACGTGCGTGGCGCGGAGCCGTTGAGAGTGATCCGGTGCAGCTTGCAGGTCGTTGATGAGGAGGTCGTTCTCGATGTGAGCGCCCAAAGCGTTCTCTGGCAGGCGGTAACAGGTCCCGTCTCGCGGAACATCGACACGAATGAAGCGTTTGAACCCTGAGGTGTTGATATGCAGCACACGGTGCTTCTTGTGGATGACGACGCGAGCGTGCGCGAGGTGATCGCGGGCATGCTGGAAGATCTCGGCTGTTCGGTGGTCTGCGCCGAGAGCGGGGTCGATGCGCTCGACCAGCTCGCGTCCAACGACCGGATCTCAATTCTGATCACGGACATCAATATGCCTTCCATGGTGGGCATGAGCTGGCGTACCGCGCGACTCGCCTGCGGCCCGCGCTCAAGGTCCTGCAGTTATCCGGGCGCGAGCGAAGGCGGGACGGTTTTCCGTTGATCAGAAAGCCTTTCTCCGAGGAAGATCTGGCCCGCGTCATGCAGTTGACGACCGGGGCTTGCTGAGGCGTCACCAGTGACCGGTGGCGGCGAAAAATCGTCGCGGCCTGCCCGAGGAACGATTTGCTTCTTCGCCCTTCACCACTCGGGACCAGGACAATGCACAGTTAGCCGCTGTCGATCCGGTACGCCGCCGGCCGACCGCTTGTCCCTTCCGGCGACTCGTGGGAACGCGTTCTCTACTGTGCGGCCTTGTCGAGTTCTGCGGCGACCTGACCGTAATTCAACAGTGCAACCAATGTCGTTCCGCCCAGGATGTTGCCCAGCAACGTCGGCAGGAAAAAATCATAGCCGTATTGGGCAATCGAAGCTTGCCCACGCAGCACCAGATAGGCGCATTCGACCGAGCCTGCAACGATATGCGAAAACCCGCCGAGCGCGACGACGTAGGTCATGATCACGATAACATGCACCCGCGATCCCTTTGTCGCCGGCAGAAGCCACATCATCAGCGCAATGAGCCAACCGGCGAACACGGCTCGGACGAAAGTCGCCGAAAAGGTGCCATCGAGCGTATGACGGCCGAGCTCCAGAAATGCGTCCGTAACCTCTGGCCTGAAGATATTCGCGCGTGCGAGCCCGTATCCGATCGCCCATGTGCCCGCGATATTCGAGACCAGCACCAGCCCCCACAGCTTGAGCACCTTGATCAGTATGCCGAGGTTTCGGTGATGCAGCAAAGGCAGAATGGGAGTGAGCGTGTTCTCCGTGAAGAGCTGCTGGCGCCCCAGAACGACGACGAGGAAGCCCACGGTGTAGCCCAGCGGCGCGACCAGCCGCTGCGCGGTCTGATCGGAAAGCGCCGCGTGAAATTCTCCCTGGACAACCAGCGACAGACCGATCGACAAGCCGGCTGCAAGACCCGACATGAGGATGGCCCACCAATGCCGTTCGAGCTCCTGCTCGCCTTCCGCGCGGATCGTCTCGTGGATAAGCGCCGCACTCGGCCTGCTCTGGGACTCGATTTCGGCGGTCTGGCGTGGCGAGATTCCGTCGAGCTCCGAGGCTGGGCTGAATGATTGCGGTTCGTTCGGGTTGTCCACGTTCTGCGCTCAGGGGAATCTCGTCCTACAGCTTCAAAGCGCCCGAAGGTGATCGGTTCCTGACACGCGGCCGTTCATCGCCGGTCGTAGACCAGCGCCATCCGATCGGCATTCGACGCGCATGTAAGTCGGTGATTCTTTCCTGATTCTGTACCACTGGTTCACTTATGCGAATGCGCGCGCTCTCGGTTGGTGCAACTTTCACTGACAACGAGAGGGCGTCGAGCGTAGCCAGGAGGCGTACAGTGACAGAAGTCAAACGGCGCAATGGTCTCAAGCATACCCAGACACTGAAAGAGCGACTGCTGGAATCTGCCAAGCAGACGCGGACGTTGGCGCTGCAAATGGCGCCGTGCAGGGAGCGTGAAAATCTGATCCGCGAGGCCCGCCTGGCTGAAACCACGGCAGTCTTGGAGGAATGGATGCGTTCGCCCGGCCTGCGCTCGCCGGATTAGCGCCGCCGCGGTTCGCATCAGTAGGCCAGTGCGTCCCGCGGCGACGTTGATGAAGCACTGCTAGGAACGACCGGTGCTGCGGGGGTTTGAGCACGGTCTCAAAATGGAGCCGCTCATGCAAAGTTCCGATGGCGTTTTGTCAAGCGCCAGCCTGGCTCGGGTCACAGACCAAATCTGGATTGTAGATGACAAGCCAATCAATGCCGCCGGTCTGGAGCTGCCCGTCCGCATGGTCGTCGTCCGGCTGTCCAACGGTGATCTCGTGCTGCATTCGCCGGTGCGATATTCCTCCGACCTCCGTCATCAGCTGGAGCGCTTGGGTGCGATAAGATATCTGCTGGCGCCCAATATCGCGCACTGGATGTTCCTGTCCGAGTGGCAACGGGAACTGCCGCAAGCAAAGACATTCGCCGCCCGCGGCCTTTCGGCTCGCAGGCAAGTTCGCGCGGCGGGCATCCGCATCGACCGCGAACTGGGAGAGGTTACGCCGGAGGAATGGACCGCTGACCTGGAGACGGTGGCGGTGGATGCCCCGATGTTCTGCGAGATCGAGCTGTTCGACAAGCGCAGCCGAACGCTGATCCTGACGGATCTCGTGCAGAACCTCGATCCTGACCATCTCAGCGCGCCGAACGAGCTAGCTGCGAACCTGCTTGGCATCTCGAGGCCGGACGGCAAGGCGCCGGTCTACCTTCGTCTTCTGTTGCGCCTCGGTGGTCGTTCGGTTCGGGCCGCCGCTGAGCGGATGGTGAGCCTGGCGCCGGAGAGGGTGATTTTCGCGCATGGCGACTGGTTCCAGATAGATGGGACCGAGCGTCTGCGGCAATCGTTGCGCTGGGTTGTTCCTGCGGATGCCGCGAGGCGCGAACATGGACAGATGACCGGCACGCGTGTCGTCATCACCGGCGCCTCAAGTGGCATCGGCCGTGCAACCGCACTTGCGTTTGCTCGCAGAGGTGCAAGCGTGATCGTGGCGGCACGCCGGGGGGAGGTCCTGACGCGGCTTGCTGCTGAATGCGAGGCGCTGGGCAGCCGCGCATTGGCCATCCCGACCGATGTCACCGATGCCGAGGCAGTGCGCCGATTGGCCAAGCAGGCCGAAGACTCCTTCGGCGGCATCGACGTCTGGATTAACAACGCCGGCACCGGCGTTTTCGGGGCCTTCCAGGATGCGGATATCGCGCTTCATCGCCGGACCGTCGAGGTCAATCTCCTTGGCACCATGCATGGCGCCTTCGCGGTGCTGCCGATCTTCCTGCGCCAGAAGCGCGGTATCCTGATCAACAACATCTCGCTGGGCGGTTGGGCGCCGACGCCGTTCGCTGCGGCCTACACTGCGAGCAAGTTTGGTCTGCGCGGCTTTACCGCAAGCCTGCGCCAGGAGCTCCGCGGGCATCCCAATATCCATGTCTGCGGCGTCTTTCCTGCCATGGTCGATACGCCGGGCTTCGTCCACGGCGCCAACATGTCCGGGCGGACGCTCGATCCGGGTCCGCTGCTCTACCAGTCCGATGACGTCGCTCAAACATTTGTTCGCCTCGTACGTGCGCCTCGCGACGAGGTCGCGGTCGGCTGGCCTGCACGTGCAGGTCAAGTCGCCTATGCGATCGCTCCGGAGGTCACCGAGAATGTCGTGGGAGCAGCGTTCCACTTCCTGCTGTCGCGCGCGCGCCCCGCCAAGAGCAGCGAAGGCACCATGATGGATGCCGGTCCGCAAGGCAGATCGCTCGATGGCGGTTGGCTGGCGCGGAAGCAACTTCCGCCGGCCGGCGTGATCAGCAAGGGGATCGCGGTGCTCGGGATTGCGACCTGCATCGCCGTCGCCGCCTCGCAGGCTTTTGGCGGATCCCGAAGGAAGGCGCGGGTGAGGCGGCGCAGGGCCTCGTCCGGTGAGCCGAAGCGGACATGACAGATCGGCGCTTTCCTCGAAGACTACCGGCGCCGGCCGTGGCACGAGAAAGTGCCTTCGCGTGATCTAACTTGCTCCCTGGCACGTATCTTCCAGGGTAAAATCAAGCCGGTGGGAGATCGCGTATGACGCGGTACTATTTTCATGTTCTGGACGGCACCGCTGTCGCAGATGAGATCGGTGAAGAGTTTTCTGACATTCATGCGGCCAAGGCCGAAGCCGTCAAACTGGCCAGCGGCATACTCGCCGACGGGCTTGGGGAGACGTTTTGGCAGGGGCACCCTTGGCAGATCGTTGTCCGTGACAGCGCCTCGCCCGAACGTGGTCGTATCTTTTTCTCGCTGACCTTATCCGCCCAAGAGTAAGTGGTTGACGAAGACTTGTTCAATCACGGAGAAGGCTGACGGTCGGATCATCGCTCAACGTCGTGAAGACAGCGCATAAGCGCGGACATAGTCGCCGAGCTTGGTGCCGAACGAGCCGTGGCCGCCGTCCACCGTGACAACGTACTACCTGCCGCCGGCCTCGTAGGTCATCGGCGTCGACTGGCCGCCGGCGGGGAGGCGATCCTGCCAGAGTTGCCGGCCATCGCGGACATCGAACGCCCTGATGTAGTCATCCATCGTTCCCGTGATGAAGATGACGCCGCCCGCCGTCACGATCGGCCCGCCCAGCATGGGAACGCCCAGCTTGAACGGCAGCGGCAGCGGCGCCTGATCGCGGATCGTGCCGATGCGGTGCTGCCACACCACCTTGTGCGTCCTGAGATCGATGGCGGCGATATTGCCCCAGGGCGGTGCGAGGCAGGGAATGCCGAGCGGTGAAAGGAAAATGCCGAGATCGACGCCGTATGGCGCACCGTACATCGGCTGCACCCCGAGCTCCGTGCCCGGCGGATGCGCAGCGTTCGGCGCGGCCGGATTGTCTTTTCCGCGTGGCACCAGGCGCGAGATGAAGGGAATGGATTGAGGATTGGCGATGGCAATCTGACGCTTGGGATCGATGGCAATGCCGCCCCATTCGAACATGCCGAAATCACCGGGGAACACCAGCGTGCCCTGTTCGGACGGCGGCGTGAACGGGCCCTCGTAGCGCAGGCGTTTGAACTTGATGCGGCAGACCAGCTGGTCGAACATCGTGCTGCCCCACATCTGCGCATCCGTCAGCATGGCGCGGGGATGGAAGCTCAGATCGGAGAACGGCTGGGTCGGGGAAAGGCGGTCGCCGGGCGCGGCGCCTTGCGGCACCGGCTTCTCCGGCGCCGGCACCAGTTGATGTCCGTCGCGCCGGTCGAGCACGAAGATGTCGCCGGTCTTGGCCGGGATGTAGATCGCCGCCGTGACGCCGTTATTCGATCGCAGATCGAGCAAGCTCGGCTGCGAGGGCATGTCCATATCCCAGAGATCGTGGTGCACGTTCTGGAACGACCAGCGCAGTTTTCCGGTCAGATATCGAGCGCCACCAGCGCCGAATCGTAACGCTCTTTTTCGGGCGAACGACCGCCGCCCCAGATGTCCGGCGAGCTTGAGCCGAGCGGGACGTAGACGAGGCCCAGATTCTCGTCGATCGCCGAGATGCTCCAGGAATTCGGCGATCCCGCGGTGAAATGATGCGAGGCCGAGGGCATCTCGTTCGGGTCGGGATTGCCGGCGTCGAAGGCCCAGATCAACCGTCCGGAATAGATGTCAAAGCCGCGGATCACGCCTGATGGCACTCGGTCGGAATAATTGTCGATCACCGCGCCGCCGACGATCAGAACTTTGTCGGTCACGACGGGCGGCGAGGTGCCCTCGTAGAAACCGAGCGTCTGGATCTCGCTGCCCTCCTTGAGTTCGATCTGCCCGTGTTGGCCGAAACTCTCGCAGGGCTTGCCGCTCTGCGCATCCAGCGCGAACATCCATCCATCGTTGGTGGGAAGGAAAATGCGCTCCGCGCATTCGGCCGGAGCCGGCGTGCCATCGACCGTCGCTGCGCCGGGCTGGGTGGCGTGATAGGCCACGCCGCGGCAGGTCATGTGTTGGAAGGCCTTGTTGTGCTGGACCTGCGGATCGAACTTCCAGCGCAATTTCCCGGTGGCGGCTTCGAGCGCGAACACGATCTGGTGCGGCGAGCAGGTGTAGAGCAGATCGCCCACCTTGAGCGGCGTCGCCTGGTTGGTGATCTCGTCGGGATCATCCGGACCCTTGTGATCGTCGGTGCGGAATTCCCAAGCGAGCTTCAGGTTCTTGACGTTGTCCGCAGTGATCTCGCTCAGCGACGAATAGCGCGTGCCAAAGGCGCTGCCGCCATAGGCGGTCCAGTTCTCGCCAGCCGAGGTGGCGGCCGGCTCGGCGGCGATCGCGCCCGTTGTCTCGCTCGCCACCAATGTGCCGGCGAGGGCGTGCCGATCGCTGGTCAGGGAGACGGCCAGCACGGCGATGGCAGCGATCAGGACGACGCCGAGGGCGCGTCGCGCGATACGCCAGCGCGGGCCCAGATGGGCAGCAACGAACGGCAACATCAGCGATATGCCCAGGGGCACCAGCACATCGCCGCGCGGCGCCAGTGTCCAGAAATCGAGGCCGGCTTCCCAGATCGCCCACACCATCGTGCCGAGCAGCAGCGCCGCATAGACCCAGAGCGCCTCGGCGCGGCGGATCGCGAGCAGCCAGCTCGTGAGCAGCAGCATGGCGCCGGCGATCAGATAATACACCGAGCCGCCGAGCACGGCGAGCCAGGCTCCGCCGCCGGCAAGTGCAAGGCCCATGACCGCGACAACCACAACGGTGATGGCCAGCCACGGCGCGCTTCGAAACCAGTTTGTCGAACGATGGGTCGGAGTCATCTTGGCTACTTCAATGTATAGAGGAACGCCGCGATGTCGCGCGCGTCCTTCTGCGGGATGTTCATTTTCGGCATCGCGTTGCCGGGCAACGCGCGCTGCGGATCTTCGATCCAGTCAGCCATGTTGTCCGGCGAGTTCTGGATGTAGCCGGCAATGTAGGTCCGGGTGCCGACGCGATGCAGGGGCGGACCGACATTGCCTTCGGCTCCGGCGATGCCCGGAATATCGTGACAGCCGCCGCATTGATACTGCTTGACCAGGTCGGCGCCACGACGCGCGTCGCCCATGAAATTGTCCGGACCCGCAGCCTTGCCTTGCTCGCATGAAGCGGTCGCCAGGGCCAGCAGCGCGGCAATGAGCAATCGTGCGATCGGGCTTATCATCGGCGTCTCCGTCCAGTCAGGGCTTCTGGCCGAAATTGAAGTTCTTGGTCGCGGACCACGGATCTGTCGTCGAGACCTGTTCGGTCGGGACCTGTTCGACCTCGGGCGACAGCGGGTTTGTCGAAAAGGTTCGGCCCCATTGCCGGTTCGGCTCGTTGCTGAGCTTGCCGATATAAGTGACGAGATCCCAGATCACGCTGTCGGGCAGCACGCCGCCCCAGGCCGGCATTCCGTTCGGCCGTCCCTGGTAGATCGAAAGATAGATGTTCTCGGGCTGTGCTCCGTAGATGAAGGTGCTGTTGCTCAGTGCGGGCCCCATGCCGCCGCCGCCATTGGGGGCGTGGCAGCCGACGCAATTGAAATTGACGTAGTAGGTCATCCCGCGCTGCTCTGCATTCGGGTCGCCTTGCACGGGGTTCTTGATCTGCGGCGGGTCCGGCTGGGCGCCGGGATGGAGGTGGCTGAGCGGCACCTGCATGAAAACACCCGGCCCGCCCTTGCCGACGCTGCCGCCGAAATTGGGACGCGGCCCCGGTGCCGGCTGTTGCGCCTCCTGGGATTGCGGCAGGGTCTGCTGCGCGACTGCCCCACCGTTCGGTGTAGCCAACAGCAGTAGCGACAGGATACTTGCGCGCAACGACATCATTGGCCTCCTCCCGATGCCGTGACGGGCATATCGACCAGAGGCACGCCGTAGCTGCGCAGCAAGGCGTTGACCGCGGATCGGTGCTCGTCGATGAAGGCGTCGAGCCGGTCGCGCAGGGCGTGGTCGCCTTTGCGCACGCCCATCGCGATGGCGAACTGGAATTGCTGAGGCGCAAAGCGCTCGGTGTCGCGGATCGGCGTCACCGTCAGCGGCACCAGGGAGTGCTGCGCGAAGTAGCCCGCCAGCGGCCCCCAGGCGGCGGCGACATCGATGTCGCCGCTTTCGACCGCCTCGATCAGGCGCGCCGGCGGATTGGGCTTGCGATAATCGCCGTAGATGGAGTAGCCACGCACATTATCGACGATGCCCTGGTCGCCGAGGGCCTGCGCGGGCGGCGGATTGTTGCCGTCGTCGCCGATCAGATGCACGCCGATCGCCAGATGATGCAGGCGCGGGTCGATCAAAGAGGAGAGATCGAGCTGGCGGTCCTGGCGGGTGACGAAGACATAGGTCGAGCGATAATAGGGCTTGGTCGTCTCCACGAGATCATAGCCGGCGGGCACGCCCATCACCACGTCGCATTTGTCTGCCTTCAACGTGTTGCGGATGAAGCCGCGCCGCTGCGCCCACCAGGTGTAGGAGACCTTCTCGCTGAAATGGGCGGCCACCAAGGTGGCGAGCTTGTTCTCGAATCCCGCCTCGGCGCTGTTCGAGAACGGCAGGTTGTTCGGATCGGCGCAGACCCGAAGCGCGCCGTCAGCGGTTGCCGCTGCCGTCGTCGCGAGCGACAGAACAACGCCGGCAAGGATGGCAGCACGGCTATTTCGAAGGCGCATGGCTGTTGTCCTCACTATTCGCGCCGCCGAGCTTGAACACCAGCAGTTCGCTCCCGCCCGCGGTATAGAACGGCAGGTCCTGCGTGGCGCCGGTGAAACCCAGCGCGCCGTTGCGCACGCGCGGGTCGACCTCGGCATTGGCGACGACTCCCGGCCAGCCGCCCACGCCCGACAGGATCGCGATGTATTGCTGTCCGTCGGAGCCGCGATAGGAAATCGGCTGGCCGATGAATCCGGAGCCGGCGCGGAATTGCCAGAGAACATGACCATCCTTGGCATCCACCGCCTTGAACAGGCGATCCATGGTGCCATAGAAGGCGACGTCGCCGGCGGTTACCAGCGCACCGCTCCAGACCGGCAGCTTCTCATGGATCTCCCAGACCTTCTTGCGCGTAACAGGATCCCACGCCATGAACTCGCCGCGGTGTCCGCCGGGACCCGCGTACATGTCCACGTCGGCGCCGATATAGGGAGTGCCTGCGATGTAGCCGACCTGCGATGCCCTAAAGTTCATGCAGAGATGCTGATGCGGTACGTAGAGCAGCTTGGTGCGCGGCGACCATGCGGTCGGTTGCCAGTCCTTGGCACCCGGCGCGGCCGGACAGATATTCTCGACCGTCTTGCCGACCAGCGGCGTCTTCTCCTCGTTCGGGATAATCTTGCCGGTCTTCAGGTCGACGCCTTTGTAGC
This sequence comes from Bradyrhizobium sp. S3.7.6, assembly GCF_054061875.1. Lineage (NCBI taxonomy): Bacteria > Pseudomonadati > Pseudomonadota > Alphaproteobacteria > Hyphomicrobiales > Nitrobacteraceae > Bradyrhizobium > Bradyrhizobium sp. S3.7.6. The sequence goes on from NZ_JBSSEQ010000004.1 coordinate 179,825, forward strand.
TGTTGACGAACTCATATGCGTCCGCCGAGATCACTTCGCCGGTGGCGCGATCCATCACATACATATAGCCGTTGCGGCCCGGGTGGATGAGAACCTTGCGCGTCTGTCCATTGAGCTCGAGGTCGACGAGCACGTTCTCGTTGATCTCGTCATGGTCGAACAGATCGTGCGGATTGATCTGGTAGGCCCATTTGGCGCGGCCGGTGTCGGGATCGCGCGCGAAGATCGTCGTGCTCCAGAGATTGTCGCCGCTGCGCTGGTTGGCATTCCATGGGCTCGGATTCGCCGTGCCGTAGTAGATCAAATTGAGTTCGGCATCGTAGGAGATCCATCCCCACATCGTGCCGCCGCCGACCTGCCAGCGGTCGGCGGGCCACGTCTTCACGCCGAGATCCTGGCCCCTGAGATTGTCGTAGAACGGTTTGAAGTCGTCGCCGATCAGAACGTCCTTGTCCGGGCCGGTCGCATAGGCGCGCCACGCGATGGCGCCGTTGTTTTCATCGAGCGCGGTGACCCAGCCGCGCACACCGAGCTCGCCGCCACTGTTGCCGACGAGCACCTTACCCTTGACCACCACGGGCGCCATCGTGATGGTCTCGCCCTTGTTGATCTCCCCGAGCTTGGTGTGCCACAGCTCCTTGCCGGTCCTGGCGTCGATCGCGACGGTGTGGTCGTCAAGCGTATTCAGGAATATCTTGCCGTTGTCGAACGCGAGCCCGCGGTTGACCACGTCGCAGCAGGCGACCCCCGCGGCTGCTGGCTCGGGCTTCGGTGCGTAGGACCACTTCAACTCGCCGGTGGTGGCATCGAGCGCGAACACGCGGTTGGGGTAGGGACCGGCATAGGGACTGACCACATACATGGTGCCGTCGACCACCAGCGGCGCCGCTTCCTGGCCGCGGTCGACGCCCACCGAGAACGTCCAGGCAAGCTGGAGACGCGACGCGTTGGACGCATTGATCTGGTCGAGCTCGCTGTAGCGGGTGTTGGCGTAGTCGCGCGCCGCCATCGGCCACTGGCCGGGGTCTTTCATGCGACCGGCCAGATCGCTCTGGGCCGAGGCCGCTGACATCAAGCAGCAGCAAGCGCAAAGGACGGCTGGAATTCCGGCGAGCAGACGCGTGAGACCACGCACTAACATAGGTAAAGATCTCCACGGCAGTGATGGGGCCGTGCGGCGTTGCAGGCCGGTTCGCGAACGTACAAACGCTGCGCCTCGGCTTGGTTCCAAAGAGCCGCCCGCGGCGGCTATCGCACCACGTTCCCTGAAACGCCGGCGCCGAGATCGACCCCGATCTGATCTTCCTTGCCGTTGCACTTGGGATGGCCAAATCCAGAAGGACTTTTGCCGTCCGGGCCGATGTCGTAGATAATCGCGTCCTTCATGTTGGGGCTGACGCCGGCCGGCACGTGGTCGAGCCCGAGCTGGTGACGCACGCGCCAGGCCACGTTGTGATCCGCGCAGGAGCTGTCGCCGCTGACGCCCAGTGCGCCCGCGATGCCGTTGCCGTCATAGAGCGCCAGCCCGCCTCCAAACACGATCGTGCCACCCACCGGCTTGCCCACCATGGGATCGTGCGCCGTGCCGAATTCCTCCGGTGCTCCCGCGTACAAGGCCTCCTGCGACGGAGGATTGCCGAGGGCTGCGCCGAACAGGAACCCGCCGGGTTGAGCGCCGGCATAGAGATTGGCCGTTGCCATCGCCTTGTCCTTAAGGCTGAACGCATTGGCGGTGTTGGCCTTCTCGGCTGCGATGGCCCGACTGCCGAGCCATTGGTCGTCGAGCTTGCCGCCACTATAGGCGACGGCGCAGACGATGCCCTGCCTGTTGACGACGGCAGCCCACTCGTTGTTGTCCAGGCCTCCGTTGCTGGGGCCTCCGCCCGGCTTCACGTTCTTCTTGAGCGTGTCGGCGAGCTGATCATGGTCGATCGGACAGGACAGCGCGGGATGGGGCTGGTCCTGAGCCAGGGAGCCGATCGGCAGCGAAGATGCCGCGGTCGCGAATGCAGCTGCCGCCATGACGGAGAGTTTACCCATATTGCCTCCGGTGATCTGACATTTTGCAGGCGAACGTCGGACCCGAACCTGCGGTTCCTATGAGGGGCAGCCGCTCTCAACCGGCATTTCGCGCGAGCGACAGGCGCGTATGAGCATCGTTGGCCGTCAGCCACCGATAGGCAAAGAACAGCGCCGCGCCCGTATAGAGGACGCCCATCGGCACCCACATCAGGATGCCCGCGAGCTGCTGATCTTCAAGCGGCGACAAGCCGAATTCTCCCGCGAATGCGCCCTGAGCAGGAATCCAGAGCCGCGGCGACACCGTCAGCAGCGCGCCCAGCACGCCGGAATGCAGGATGGTTATGAACAGGCAGCCGATCGCGATGCCGTCGCGCACGCGACTGCTCCGGTCCCGTCCGCGGCCGTACAGCAGCACCCACCAGAACAGCAGCGCCGTCGCAAAGAAGCTGATGTGCTGGAGACGATGCACCGCCGGATTTTCCAACGCACAGGCATACAGAGGTGGAACATGCCAAGCCCACAGCGCGGCGCCATGAAGCGTCGTGGCTGTGACGGGATGGCTGATGAAGCGCCATGGCACAGCCAAGACCGGCAGATTGAGAAGCCGGCCGGCGGCCGGCCGAAGCGAGGAAGGTTGGCTCCACAGCAGAGGGCCGTTGATCCGGGCATAGGCCATTAGCGGCGCGGCGACGACCATGAGCAATTCGTGCTCGATCATGTGGGCGGTGAACAGCCGCTCGCCGAGCCAGTGCAGCGGCGAGGTCGTGGCAAGCGCCGTGACCAGCCAGCCGGTCCAGAACGCGCCGACCTGGCGGAAGCTGACGCCCCGGCCGCCGCCGGCGTGTCGCCACAGCCGCTGTGTCCCGACATAGAAGCCGATGCCGACGGCGTAGAGCGGAGCGAGCAGCCAGGGATCGTAGCTCCAGAGCGATCCGGAATCGACCTCCGAGAGGCCGTGGGCCAAGGCCGGCTGCGCCAGCAGCCCGAGCAACAATATCGCAATCCTCAGCGCAGGCATGGGCTGATCATCAGTGAGGCGGCGAGCTGGTTCGCGATGACGAGCGCGAACAGCACGCCGCTGCCGACGCCGAGCCAGGCCATGAATGTCCTGGGTCCGCCGCCTTGTGCATCGGCCCATTCAGCACCGGCTCCGCGCCGAACCGCGCGGACCGAAATGGCGGCGCCCAACAGGGCGACGATTGCGAGAACGGCGCTCATGATCGCGCCGCTCATCCTGGTGTTCTCACAGGAGAAGTGCGCGAGCACGTAGACACCTTGCAGATTGATGCCCCATGCGAGAGGCCCAAGGGCAACACCGGCCCAATAGAGCAGCCTGGATCGTCCCTCAGCTTCGGTCATAGGCGCGGCACCCAATCGAGCAGGGCATAAAGCGGCAGCCAGGCGAGTACGACGAAATTCCAGTAGAACACGTTGTCCGTGACGTCGCTGAAACGGCGCGGTTTTGCGTGCCTTGTGAACATCAGCACCGCCAACACGACGGTGTCGCCGAGATCGGTGGCAAGATGGGTCGTGTGCAGGCCCAGAATGAGCCACACGATCGACCCGTAAGCGGAATTGTCCCAGCGGGTGTTGAGATGCGCGAATTCGAAGCCGCGCAAGACCAGCAACGCGATGCCGATCAGCGACATCACGATCAGACCGATACGCACTTTGGAAAGATCCTGCCGGTGTGCGGCGCGGTTGGTGAACTCGTTCGGAATGATGCTGAGCACGTAGATCACCGCCTCGGCGGTGCCCGGCCACAGATCGGGCGGCGGGGCCCCGATGGGCCAGCTCGGGTTGACCGAGTAGAGATAGAGATATGCGCCGATCGCAATCGCAAACCCCATGCCTTCGAGCGCCATGAATCCCATGGCGCCCCACCACGGACCACTGCGCGGACCGTAACCATAAGTCGGCAGGTCCGAGACATCGCGGACGATCGTCTGTCTCACTCTTCGTCCTCCTTGCTGCCGGTTGGCCAGAACCAGCCGATCAGGGCGATGGCCATCGGCGGCGTGCCCCACAGCACGGCCCAGGGTGTGAAGATCGACCCGATGAAAAAGATCGTCGTCGCGATTGCCGTGAGCAGCGGCCAGATGCTCGGCTCGGGCGATGCCTCGCGGATTTGAGGCTCGGCTTCCGCCAGCGAGGTCAGGAGAACCTCGCGACGCTCGGCACTGAGGCCGGCGACGACAGCCAGGCTCTCGCTGTCGGCCCAGAGCGGATCGCGATGTTTGACAACGGGAATCCGGTCGAAATTCTGCGGCGGGGGAGGCGAGGAGGTCGCCCATTCCAGCGTCGAGGCATTCCAGGGATTGTCAGCCGCAAGCGCACCCTTGCGCAGGCTGTAGATCACATTGACCACAAGCAGCGCGAAGCTGAGCGCGAACACGAACGAGCCGATGCTGGACAGCAGATTTAAATGGGCCCAGTCCATGTCGGCCGTATAGGTGTAGACGCGGCGCGGCATTCCGATCAGACCGAGAAAATGCATCGGAAAGAACGCGACGTTGAAGCCGACGAAGGCGAGCCAGAAATTCCAGAGCCCGAGCCGCTCGCTCAGCATGCGGCCGGCGATCTTGGGAAACCAGTAGTAGACCGCGCCGACCAGCGGGAAGACAGCGCCGCCGATCAGCACATAATGGAAGTGGGCCACGACAAAATAGGTGTCGTGCACCTGGGTGTCGATCGGCACCGAGGCGACCATCACGCCCGACAGCCCGCCGAGCACGAAGATCACGATGAAGCCGAGCACGAACAGCAGCGGAGTCCGGTAGACCGGCCGACCGTCCCAGAGCGTCGCCAGCCAGCAGAAGATCTGCAAGCCGCTCGGCACTGCGATCAGCATGCTGGATGCCGTGAACAGCCCGGCACCGAGTTGGGGCAGTCCCGTGACGAACATGTGGTGGACCCAAAGGCCGAACGACAGGAAGCCGGTGGCGATCAAGGAGAGAATAATGACGGGATAGCCGATCACGGGGCGGCGCGCGAAAGTGGCGAGGATCATCGACACCATTCCCGTTCCCGGGATGAAGATGATGTAGACCTCGGGATGACCGAAGAACCAGAACAGGTGCTGCCAGAGCAGGGGATGTCCACCCGAAGAGGGGTCGTAGAAGCGGGTGTTGACGAGGCGATCCAGGATCAGCGACGTCGATGCCACCATGATCGAGGGCATCGCGAACATCACCAGGAAGGCGGTGACCAGCATGGCCCAGACGAACAGGGGAATGCGATCGAGCGTCATGCCGGGCGCGCGGAGCTTGAACACGGTGACGACGATCTCCACGGCGACTGCCAGCGCCGCGACCTCGGTGAAGGTGATCATCTGCGCCCAGACGTCGGCGCGCTTGGTGGGTGTGAACTGAAGGCTCGAGAGCGGAACGTAGGAAAACCAGCCGACATCGGGGCCGACGTTGAACAGGAAGGAGATCCAGAGGAAGCAGCCGCCGAACAAAAACATCCAATAGCTGAAAGCATTCAGGCGAGGAAAGGCGATGTTCCGCGTGCCGACCATCAGCGGCACCAGATAGACGGCGAACGCCTCCATCACAGGCACGGCAAACAGGAACATCATGGTCGAGCCGTGCATCGTGAATATCTGGTTGTACTTGTCGGCCGAGAGAAACGTCTTCTCGGGCCCCGCCAGTTGAATCCGCATCAGAACAGCAAGGATGCCGCCGAGGAGCAGGAAGACGAACGCCGTGACGATGTAGCGGCGGCCCACCACCTTGTGGTCGACCGACATCAGCGCGCCGACCCAGCCGGACGGCGTTCGCCACACCCGTTCGAGCTGGCTGGAAAGCTGAAGGCCGTTCAGGACGTCGTCCCGCAACTCGTTTGGTTCAGCGGCCATGCTCACTTGAGCTGCTCCAGATAGTGAATGATCGCGATCATCTCGTCCGATTGCAGCGGCATCTTCGGCATGAGATTGCCGGGCTTGATGTGCTGGGGATCGGCGATCCAGGCGCCGAGCGTAGCCGGCGTATTCTGCAGCGTTCCGGCCGCAATCGTCGAGCGGCTGCCGATATGCGTGAGGTCCGGACCCAATTGTCCGCCGGCCATCGTACCGCTGATGTTGTGACACAGTGCGCAGCCGCGGCCGCGAAACAGCGCCTCGCCCCGTTTGCCGAGTTCATCCGCAGGGCGGTTCGCACTCTGGTTTTCATGGTCTCGCCAGCGGCCGAACTCGTCGGGTGGCAGCGCGATCACCGCGAACGCCATGTGGGCGTGCTGGATCCCGCAGAACTCGGCGCATTGTCCGCGATAGATTCCAGCGTTCTTCGCCGTGAATTGCAGCTCGTTCTTCTGCCCGGGGATCAGGTCCATCTTGCCGGTCAGGCTCGGCACCCAGAAACTGTGGATCACGTCGGCCGATTCCAGCTCCAGTTTCACCGGCTCGCCGGTGGGGACTCGGATCTCGTTGGCCGTCACGAAACTCTGGTGCGGACTGTCGGCCTCATAGCGGACCTCCCACCACCATTGGTGGCCGATAATCTTCAGCGTATGGGCCTTCTCGTCCTTGGCGAAAACGGTGCGCTGCCCGGCATAGCTGACCAGCGAGAGCCCGAGCACGATGATTGTGGTCGCAACGCCAAGCGCGAGGACCACGCGCCCGGAACGCTGTTCGAAAGATTGGTGCAGATCCAGCGGCTGATCGGTCGCGCGTTTCCGGCGCAAAAGTCCGATGCCCAAGACGATCACGACGGCGGTCCAGACGATCGCCGCGACGATGACAAAGATGAGCAGCGTGTACCGGATCTGGTCGGATTGCAGCCCCTGCGGGTCGAGCGCCGACTGCTGGCCCGCGCACGCAGCAAGCGGCCAGGACATGCATGGCACCAGAACTCTTCGCAACCAAGCTGCCATAGGCGCTCGCCGAACTCCACTTCGGAGGCGGAACCGGCCAATTTTACAAAGGTTCCTATTCGCTGCTGGAGCGATTTGCGGAGCTCGAGCCGCCCAACTCCGGAATGTCGGCTAGCGCGGAGGCGGCGGACCCGAGCTCCCGGATGACGCTGAAGGTGCCGTCGGCCTCGAGCACGATCGCACCCACATCCTCAAGCGCGACATAGGTGACGGTCGTTCCGATCGCGGTTCTCAGGAGCGGCGTCCAGCCCTGGAAGAGGATATGTCCGACATCTGGCATGGAGCGGCCGGACTAGAATGGCCAGCCCTTGGCGGCGATCACGATCGCCGCATCGCCGGCAGCCATCAGCAGCAGCACGGCGAGGGTAGCGATCAGCGCGCCGGGCTGGGCAAGCACGCGCAATTCTTCCAGCATGAGTTGGCTCCCGAGATCGATCTTTCGATCAGCAATATTACTGCGACAAAGAGGTTCCTGTTCTGAGTTGGTATGGCGGCGAGCGGGCGTTTCGCGCCGGAACGAAGCCGCGATACCGGGCGTTCCTGACTGGAAACTCGACGGATTGCACCTGCCGCGCTATCATTTCGATTTGGTGGATTCCAAGACGGTGACCGACGAAGGAGGCGCCGAGCTCCCGGACGACATCCGGGCGCTGGATGTTGCCGAAGAGATTGCACGGCGGCTTCGGAAGGAGAGTCCCGAGCTTCAGGGTCATCATTTCTCGATCCTCGTCACGAACCAGGACGGTGAGGAGATCGGCCGGGTCTCTCTGGACGTCCTGCACTGAAAGCGCGGCATGTCATTCTTGATCGGCGTGATCTCCGACACGCACGGACTGCTGAGGCCGGAGGTGGAACGCTGCCTTGCCGGGGTGTCCCACATCATTCATGCCGGCGACATCGGCGCCCCCGAAATTATTGAGGCGCTTCGCCGAATTGCGCCGGTCACTGCGATCAGGGGAAATGTCGACCAGGGGGCATGGGCACAATCCTATCCTGAGACTGAAACCCTGCGATTGGGCGGTCACTGTCTCTACATCTTGCACGACCTCAACGCTCTGAACGTCGTCCCGGCCGATCTCGGCATCGACATCGTGGTGTCGGGCCATTCCCATCGCGTGCAGATCAGCAGCAAGGACGGCGTGCTTTACCTGAATCCGGGAAGCGCCGGGCGGCGCCGGTTCAAGCTGCCGATCACACTGGCAACGCTCGAACTGGAGAAGGACCACCCGCTCAGTCCCGTCATCAACGACCTCGACCCTGCCTGACGGAGCCAGGGCAAGGATCAAGCGTCGGCCGGATCAAGTGGCCGCGGGCGAGGATCGCATCATCCGCCTGTTTTGCCCGACGTGACAAGCGCAAATTTGCAAAATCCGTAATTGTCTCCTAACGAGCGGACAAGTCGTTGATTTTGTTGGTCCCGGCTACTGTGCATGGGGTTGTTTCAAGTTTTTCAGGACGTCGTCACGACGCTCCGCAAGGGTCAGTCGTCCGCGTGCCGTCCGCGCCGTCCTGCTCGCGGCGATCGCCGGCGTCAGCGCCGGCGCATCTGTCGCAAGGCGAAGCGAAAAATAGGCGATCGTCGCCTGCAGCCCGTCCTTCAGCGCCACGCGCGGACGCCATCCCAGTGACCGCTCGGCGATGTCGATGACGGGCTTGCGACGCTTGGGGTCGTCCTTGGGCAGCGACTCGAATCGAAGCGGAGACGTGGAACGGGTGTAAGACACGACTTCGCGGGCGATCGCTTCGATCGTGACTTCATGCGGGTTGCCCAGGTTGCATGGCCCGGTGACCGCGGCCGGGCTCTCCATCAAAAGCTGCAATCCGCGCACGAGGTCGTCGACGAAGCAGAAGCTCCTGGTCTGGGTCCCGTGGCCGTAGATCGTGATCGGTTCGCCCCGGAGGGCCTGTACGATGAAGTTCGAGACGACCCGTCCGTCGTTCTCGAGCATGCGTGGTCCATAGGTATTGAAAATGCGTGCGACCTTGATCTCGACTCCGTGCTGCCGGTGGTAGTCGAACATCAGTGTCTCTGCTGCGCGCTTGCCTTCGTCGTAACAGGCGCGTGGACCGATTGGATTGACGTTGCCGAGGTAGGATTCGGGCTGAGGATGGATTTCGGGGTCGCCGTACACCTCGCTGGTAGAGGCCTGAAGCACGCGCGCCGATTTTCGGCGCGCAAGCTCAAGCATGTTCATGGTGCCAATCACGCAGGTGTTCATCGTGCCGATCGGATCGCTCTGGTAATGGCGCGGCGAGGCCGGGCAGGCGAGGCTGTAGATCCGATCGATGCTCTCGTCGATCTCCAGCGGTTCGCGCACGTCGTGCTCGATGAATCGAAAGTTCGGATGGTTGAGCAGTGGCCGGATGTTTGCGATGGTGCCGGTGAACAGATTGTCGAGACAAATGACCCTGTTCCCGCGCTGTAGAAGCGCATCACACAGATGCGAGCCGATGAAGCCGGCACCGCCTGCGATCAGCGCCGTGGAGGTCGGGCGCGGGGCACGAACGCGAGTCTGGAACGTCATATTCATCTCCCTTCAGAGCTCGGCGACCTGCACCGGCCGGATTTCAGGCAACCTCTTTGATTTCCGATGGCGCCGCGCGGAAGCCTCCAAATAATATGTTTCCAGTTGCTGCGCCCGGTGATCTGAGGTGTGATCGGCAAGCACGCGCCTTCTCGCGTTCTCCGCAATCGTGCACCGGCGTTCTTCAGGCATGTCCCGCAAGATCTGGACCACCTCGTTTGGATCCGAGGCGATGAGGATTTCAGACGACGGATCGAATATCGTTTCAATGCCCGGCCATCGGTCCGAAATGATCGGGGTGCCGCAGGCTGCCGCCTCGAACAGACGAACGCTGGGCGAGAAGCCGAGGGCGCGCATGTCGCTGCGGGTCGCATTCAGGGTGAAGCGCTGCTCGGAATAGAACGTCGGATGATGCTGAGGAGTGAGATGCTCGATGCGGGTCAAATTGTCGGGCCAGCTGATATGCTCCGGGTACTGCGCGCCCGCGACCACGAACTGCTCTGCCGGAAGGGCTCGGGCAGGAGCCAGAAGCAATTCCTCGAGAACGGGCTGCCTGTCGTCGCTGTAGGTTCCGAGGTAACCCAACGACCATTTCCGCTCCGCCCGCCTGGGCGCATACCGCTTCGTGTCGGCGCTACAGTAGAGAACGCGCGCCAGCGGGCTGCCGAAATTCTCCTCGATCATCTGTGGGACCGGGCCGCCGGTAAAGGACAGATACAGATCGAAGCGCGGGATCATAGCCGCCGATAGATAATCCAGCCCTTGCTCGATGCGAGCCAGCGTGACCGGCGTATCGATGTCGTAAAAGGCCGTTATTCCCCGGGCGTGGCTCGTCACCCAGTCGGAAATCGCGATGCCGTCTGGCACGTACGAGCCGACGATCACCAGATCGGCGGCGCGGACGAGGGGTCCGAAGCGGAGGGGAACGTCACTGAGCGATTCGTAGAGGTGCACGTTCCACGCGGAAGGGCTGACCAGATCGCGATGGTTCCGATACCACGCGGCGTCGCGCTCGAGGAAGGTGACGCGATGGCCTCGCTGTGCCAGGGCCTCGATCAGGGCGCGATAGGTCGTGGCATGACCGTTGCCCCATGAGGATGTGACCGAAAGACCGATGACGACGATGTTGAGGTTCATTCTGCTGCCTCGACGCGTGAGCTGCTTCCGACAAAGAGTTCGTGGAACTGGCGTGCGCGATGCCGGTAAGTATGGAGATCGAGGATGCGCGCGCGGGCGCGGCCGGCGATTGCCCGAGCGCGATCAGGCGTCAGAGTATTGATGTGGTCCGCCACCTCCGCTGCTGTCGCCGCGACGAGGACCTCCCGGCCCGGTTCGAGAAAATGATCGATGCCCTCCCATTGGTCGGTAATGAGGCAGGCGCCGGCGCCGACGGCCTCGAAGACGCGTGTCGGCGGCGAAAAGCCGTAGCGTGCCATGCTGTCGCGATTGACGTTGAGCGTGGCAAGAGCCGAGCCGAAGAAGCCGTTGTGATCGGCGGTGCCGACGTGTCCGACCTTGCACAGATTGGCCGGCGTGTCCTTGGTCTCCCAGCCGGAGCCGCCGAGCACGAAGCTCCTTTCCGGCAGATGACGCGCCACCTCGATGAAGAACCGCTCGACGCGTTGCTCGCGATCGGGGAGCCGGTTTGCGAGCAGGCTCAGATCGCAGCTGAACCGCGGAATTCGTGGCGTCGGAAAATGCGTGGCCGGATCGAGCGCGTTGTAGATCGGGACGCAGTCGCGCGCGCCGATGATGCGGTATGCAGACACGACCGGGTCGCCGCCGCCATAAGTCAGCACCATATCGTAGGACGCAATGGCACGACGCAAATGGTGCTGGGGATTCTGGTGCATCGCTTCGAGCGTGGCGGGGGCGTCGACATCCCAGTAGACACGCATTGCTCTCGTTGGGATGGTCGCGGTCGCGATTTCGAGCTCCTCATCGAAGACGCCGACGCCGCTGGCCTTGACCAGCATGTCTGCGGATTTGGCGGCGGCTTCCAGGCTGCTGCGCCAACCGTCCGACGTTGCCGGATAGACGATCACGCGCGCCCAGTCGGGGTCGTCGATGTCGCGATGCGCCTGCCGTTCGAACGCGTCCGGCTCGAAGAAGGTGATCTCGTGTCCGAGCGCCGCAATCTGGTTCAGCATGCCGCGATAGTAGGTCGCAGCGCCGTTCCAGTAGGACGATACGAGGCTCGATCCGAAGAAGCAGATCTTCATGCCACGGCTCCGATATCTGGCATGCACCGGGGCTGGCCCGGCGCCCGGATGCCCTGCACGATGTCAAGCAGCTGTTGCGTCCGATGACGGCAGGTATGCTTTTCCCTGATCACACGCAGTCCGGTTCGTACCATCGCGGACGACATCTCGCGGTCATCCAACAGCGTGCGCAGTGCACGTTTCATCTGCGCGCCATCCGTAACGCTCAGATAGACGCCCTCGGGAAACAGGCCCTCCGCATCGGACCATGGCGCGGAGACCAGTGGGATGCCGCACGCCATCGCTTCGAACACGCGGATGGTAGGTATCCCCGGAAGAGACCGGACATAGGGCGCCCGCGGCACATGCACCGTCGTTCGTGCGCTGGCAAAGGCTGCGGGAGCCCAGTGGGCCGGCAGCCAGCCGCCGTATCGGATGCCGGCCGCCCGAATGGTATCGAGAGCGGCGTCGGAGTAACGGACACCGTAGATGCTTGCCCCGAGCTTCAAGTCTGCGACCGGTTCAACCAGAAACTCGTTGAGTTCGGCGCCGCGCTCGCCATCGCCCCAATTGCCGATCCAGATCAGATCGTCCGTGCGCGCGATATCCGGCAGGGGATGGTACAGGGCTGTATCCGCCGCCTCGTGCCAGGTGAAGGCGCGATCCGCCCATCCGAGCTTCAGGTAGATCTGCCGAAGCACCTCGCCGAAGGCAAGCACGCCATCGAATCCATCAAGGTTGAATTGCGCGAGTTCGTCCGGGGCACTGACCGCGCGGTGGTGGGTATCGTGAAACAGCAGGGTGTAGCGAGCCCCTTGCGCGCGCCGGCGTCCGAGCTGCGCGATCAGGTCGGGGGAATTCCACTCGTGGACGATCACAAGGTCTGCGCCGTCTGTGGCGTCGTCGAGATCGAGGAACGCGTCATAGCGGCGGATACCGATCCCAGGCAGCAGCCCCGGGATGTCATCCAGGGCACGTTGACCGCCTTCTCGTATGGCATTCAATCGGCTCCAGCCGTCGATCGGCTCGAAGACAATCACTTCGTGGCCCAGCGCGTGTAGCGCGCGGGCGTAACCTCGGAGAAAGTGTGCGTTGCCGTTGTTCCAGCACGAGGTGAACGCATGGTAGAACAGGATGCATTTCATGCCCGCACCTCGATCTGGTCGTCTGGCGTCATGGTGATTTTCGATGGGAGTAGGCTCTCATACAGTTTCATGTACGCGCTCGTCATTCGCGCCTGCGAATAGGTGAGGGAATGCTCATAGGCAGCACGCTGAAGCCGCGCGCGCTCGCGCGCCTCATTGCAGAGATCGGCGAGCGCGCTATGCAGCGCGTCGGCGTCGGCCGGATCGACGAAGATGGCGGCTTCGTTCCAAAGCTCCCTGAACGTCGGGATATCGGACAGCACGAGCGCGCAGCCGGCTGCCGCGGCCTCCAGAACAGACAGGCCGAACGGCTCGTAGAGCGCCGGGCTGACGAAAATTGCAGCATGCCGCAGGCGGGTGTGAATGGCTTCGGGCGGCAAGTGCCCCAGCCATGTCATCGAAGCGGACGGGGTCGCATCGGCGGCGCCGGCGACCTCGACAGGCCAGGCCAGTCGATACGCTGCCGCCGCCAAGGCTTCGATGTTCTTGGCGCGATCCCAAAGCCGTCCCGCGGCGAGGATCCGGTCCTGCTTTTTTCCGACGAAATCGCCCGGTGCAATCCCGTTCCAGATTACCGTGCCTCTGGAGCGAGGACGGTAAAGTTCGCTGATCACGTCGTGGAAGGATTGACTCGGGCACACCCAAGCCTGCGCCACATCGAGAGCCGCACCAACATGCTCGGTGTAGAGCCGCCATCGCGGCTGCTCAAGCCACGCCGTATCCCGGCAGGCCTGTGCCCATGAATTGACGCAGGAATGCGCCACGACGACCGTCGGTTCGTGCCAGCCGAAAGATGCTTCGCGGAAGCTGTTGAGGTGGACGACATCCGGTCCAAGCTTGGCCTCGAGGCCGGCTAGCACCCGGCTCGCGTCCGCTACATTCCGGCCTTCCGGATCCTGCCACTCGAGCGCGAGGTCCGTCTCGATCAAGCGCACACCGGACCGCTCCAGCCGGCCCCGCTCCTCGGTCCGCGCGCGAGGACCCATCGTCACCAGGGTGACCTCGACACCGGCGCTTGCGAGATCGGAGGCGAGACCGCGGGAATAGGTCCACACGCCTCCCACGGTGTCGGTGGTCATCATGAGCCTGATGTTCGAATTACGGCTCATCGCGCCACCTGGAGTTCGAGCGCATCGAGCGGGACGGGGCGATCGTTCTGGACGTCGCTGAACCGGTCGAACATCGCAAGGTAATGTTGATGCGCGCGCTCCCAAGCGAAGTCGTCGGGCTCACCCCACAATTTGCGATAATCCGGGGATCCCGGATACGGATAGAGCGGCACGGGGTCGTTGGCCCAGACGCCTGCGTCCTGCATCTGGCGGCGCCAGCGCTGCACGACCGGATCATCATCCTCGGGCACTTCGATCAGGTTGGCTTGCACGAATGGAACGTGACGACGCGCTTCGGTCAACCGCTCGGCGAGCTGATCCGTCGTCATCTTGCAATTCTTGGCAAGCGCGGCGCGCCCCTCAACCGTCAGGCTCTCGATCCCGGCTTCGATCGAAACGCAACCGGCGCGGCCGAGCAGGGCCAGCATGTCTGGCTTCCAAAGATCGATCCGCGTCTGTATGCCGAACTTCAGCCCCCGCGTGGTCAGCGCTTGCAGCAGTTCGGCGTTGGGCAGAAAGATCTCATCGATGAAGTAGGCGTACTCAATGCCTTGATGGCGGAGGCCGTCGATCTCATCGAGGATCACTCCGAAAGGACGCTTGCGATAGGCATTGCGGAAATTCTCCTTGGCGCAGAAGGTGCAGCTGTAGGGGCAGCCGCGTGATGCCTCGACTTCGGCGCCGGGAGCAAGCGGCTCGGCTTCAAAGCGATGATGGTGGTGATGATGCCGCCGGATCATCTCGTCGGGCCAGCGCAGCGGCGGTTGATCCGTGAAGCGAGCGGCCTGTGGTCCCCCATTGATTCGGACTGAGGTTCCATCCGTAAAGCAAAGGCCGGCAAAGTCGCGTTCGCCGTTGGCCAGGCGAAGCAAGGACGTCTCGCATTCGCCCATGACGACGATGTCGGCGCCGAGCTTCTTCAGCGCCGCCTTCGGTGTCGTCGAGCCATGGGGGCCGACCGCAACCAGGATTGGCACGAGGTCTCGAACCGCAAGTGCGAGTCGCTGCGGCACGCGAAGCTCGGGGGGCGCGCAACGCCAGAACAGGTAGGTTGGAGCCGTGGTCATGGCGATCAGATCTGGACGGAACGCTCGGAGCTCTGCGTCGATATCCGCGAGCGACAGATCGAACATGTGGGCATCGAGCAGCAGCGTCTCGTGCCCGGCCGCCTTCAGATGATGCTCGGAAATACCAAGCTCGAGCGGTAGGTGAGGCGATCGGCAGCCGAAATAGATGCTGCCGCCGAACTCCCAGTTGGGATTGATGAGCGCGACGCGGGTCATGCCATGGCCTCGCGGCTGCCGTCTGACGATCCGAAGCGGCTGTGCAGCCAAGTGTGGAGCGAGCGGAGGCCTTCCGCAATCTCGATCTTGGGCGCCCAACCGAGCGCGTCGGACAGGGCGCTTGTATCCGTGACGTACCAGGGCTGATCGCCGGGACGCCAATCAGCGAAGCTGTAGGCAACGCCTCTACCGGTCAGGTCACCGATCTGGTCGATCAATTCCAGCAGGCTGATGGCGTTGCGAGGACCGCCGCCAAGATTGAACACACGCCCCTGTACCCGATCAATCCGGTCGAGCGCCGCGAGCCAGGCGCCGACCGCATCCGAGACATGGAGCGCGTCCCTAACCTGCTTGCCGTCGCCGTAGATCGTGAGCGGATTGCCTCGGATCGCGCTCAGCAGAAAGTGCGCAATCCAGCCTTGATCTTCAGTGCCGAATTGACGGGGGCCGTAGATGCAGCTCATTCGCATAACGACTGTACGAAGGCCGAACACGCGGGCGTAATCGTGAACGTACTGATCCGCCGTGCCCTTTGAGCAACCATAGGGGCTGTAGAAGTCGAGCGGTGTGTGTTCCGAAACGCCGGCAGCCAGAACATCACTCCTTGGCGCATAGCGCGAGCCGATCAGCCCGATCGAGCTGTCGTCGATCATGCGGCCGTACACCTTGTTGGTCGAGGCGAAGATCACGGGCGCGAGCGGATTATGCAGGCGTATGGTCTCAAGCACATTCAATGTACCGCGCGCATTGATCTCGAAATCGGAAGCGGGATCGTTCACGCTTTCGGTGACGGCGACTTGTGCGGCCAGGTGCAGCACCGCGCGAGCATCGCGCACGGCGTCGATGACGGGGATCGGTTCGCGGATGTCGGCGATCGTGACCGCCACCCGGTCGCCGTGCCTGGACTTGAGCCATTGCGCATTTTCACGTACCCCGGCGCGGGCGAGATTGTCCAGCACGGTGACGTTTTCACCTCGCTCGGCAAGCCGATCGGCCAGATTGCAGCCGATGAAACCGCAGCCGCCGGTGATTAGGACGGGTCTATTGTCAGTCATCACGCAACCAATCCTCGCTGCAGCAACTCGCCGGTGGCTCGCTCGGCCTGATCGTCGGCGATCTGGTCGGCAAGGTACTCCGCAAGCTCCTCAAGGCCGTCCTTGAAGCCGACATGCGGCACGAAGCCGAGCACGTCGCGAGACTTTCCGATGTCGGCGAAGCAGTGACGGATGTCGCCTGCACGATATTTTCGTGTGATCTCGGGTTGGATGTCAGGCCGTCCCATCACGTCGGCGAGATCCTGCGCGACCGAAAGGATGTTGCGGCTTTGCCCTGAGCCGACGTTGAAGACGTCCTGGGCGTGATCAGCCTCGAGTGCCATGCGGCACGCACGAGCGACGTCGTGCACATGCACGAAATCGCGGCGCTGAAGCCCGTCCTCGAACACGAGCGGTGGCCGTCCATTAAGCAGCCGCGCGGCAAAGATCGCGAGGACCCCAGTATAGGGGTTCGACAAGGCCTGGCGGGGACCAAATACGTTGAAGAAGC
The DNA here is from genome assembly GCF_054061875.1 of Bradyrhizobium sp. S3.7.6. Classification (NCBI taxonomy): domain Bacteria; kingdom Pseudomonadati; phylum Pseudomonadota; class Alphaproteobacteria; order Hyphomicrobiales; family Nitrobacteraceae; genus Bradyrhizobium; species Bradyrhizobium sp. S3.7.6. The sequence goes on from NZ_JBSSEQ010000004.1 coordinate 196,527, forward strand.
GCAGTGCCACAGTTGGAATGCCATAGGCGTTTCCCGTGATCAGGCACATCCGCTCCTGCGCATATTTGTTCAGCGCATAGATCGAACTCAATGTCGGCTGCTTGGTCTCGGGCGTCGGAAGGGGCTCAAGCGGATCGCCGGCCAAGTCGTGCAATTCCCAGTCGCCGCGGCGAAGCTGTTCGATCGGTCGTTCGTCACAGACGAGGACGCTCTGATCGGCGCTGCGATAAAGGCCTTCGCCATAGATGCTCATCGAGGAAGCCACAACCAGCCGTTCAACTGGACGCTTTGACAACGCCTGCAGCAGTACGGCAGTGCCAAGTTCGTTGGTCCTGACATAGGGTTCGATGTCGTACATGCTCTGGCCGACGCCTACCGCGGAGGCGAGATGCAGTACCATGTCGGCCCCTCGCAAAGCGTGTTCGACGGCGCTGGCGTCGGTCACGTCTCCAACGACCAGCTCCGCATCGGCAGCGAGATAGGAGGGCCGCTGACGGTTGCCGCCGTGAACCTGTGGCGAGAGATTGTCGAGCAGCCTGACCTCATAGCGGGCCGCCAACAGACCATCGGCCGCGTGGGATCCGATGAAGCCTGCGCCACCCGTGATCAGTACTCGCGTCATTCACCGCTCCGTGCGCATGGAGACCGATCCCGCGGGATCGACCTGTATGAGTGTGGAAGCGCGCTCTGCTATCGGTCGGCGACCCGCGCTAGTCACGTTCGAAGGTAGAAGCGGTGCAAGGAATGTTGGTTCCTGCAAAATGTACAAACGAAACTTTCTCTAACCTGGATCAATAATCTGGGTGAATCGCGGGCGCAGATTTCAAAAGCTCGTGCCGTGGACCGGCATTGGCAACTCGAGATGCCTTGCGACAGTTGCACCAATATCTGCAAAACTGCTGCGTCTACCGATCTGTTGAGAGCGCTTGGCATTCGCCACGAGAATAGGGACCTGTTCGCGCGTATGATCAGTGCCGGTCCAGGTGGGATCGCAGCCGTGGTCCGCGGTGATGATCAGGAGATCATCGCTTCGCAGCCGATCGAGCAGTTGCGGAAGTCTTGCGTCGAACGCTTCGAGGGCTGCGGCATATCCGGCGACGTCCCTGCGATGACCGTAGGTCGTATCGAAGTCGACGAAGTTGGCGAACAACAATCCGCCCTCCGCCAGGCCGTCCAGTCCATCAAGGGTGGCATCGAAAAGGGCGTCGTTACCATCGCCTCGCAAATTCCGTCCGGTCCCGCGATGCGCGAAGATGTCGTCGATCTTGCCGATGGAGACAATGTCACGACAGTCGCTCTCGGCAATGTCGAGGATGGTGTGTTGCGGAGGAGGAACGGAGTAATCCCGACGGTGTCCGGTCCGCCTGAAGCTGGTGCTGGAACTGCCGACGAAGGGCCGCGCAATCACACGCCCGATATTCAGCGGATCGACCAGTCTGCGCGCGGCTTGGCAGACGTCGTAGAGGCGTTGAACTCCAAAGGCGTTCTCATGCGCCGCGATCTGGAACACACTGTCGGCGGAGGTGTAGCAGATCGGCTCGCCGCTCTGCATGTGGTGCTCGCCGAGTTCGGCGATGATCTGTGTCCCCGAGGCATGACGGTTTCCGAGAATCCCGGGCAGGCCGGCCTCCGCGCACAGGCGCTGCACCAGATCGCCGGGAAAGCAGGGTACGGTTTTCGGGAAATACCCCCAATCGAAACCGGTACGCCGGCGATTTCCCAATGCCCTGAAGGGGTGTCCTTGCCTTTCGATATCTCGCTCGCGCATCCAGATTGCGAAATCCCGGCCTGGATCGCGAGGCCCGGCGGTGTGCGCCCGGTGGCGAGTTGGCAGGCTTGGCCGAGGCCGAGCGCGACGAGGTTCGGAACGCGGAGCGGCCCCTCCCGGCTTGCGTTGTCTGCTGTGCCGGCGATGCAGGCCTCTGCGATGTGGCCGACCGTATCCGCGCCCTCGTCGCCATACCGCGCAGCGTCGGGCGCAGCGCCGACGCCGACGGAATCCATCACCAGGATCAGGGCGCGCATACTGGCCCCGTTGCGACCGGTTGCGGTGAAGCCGCGGGTGTCAGCCCCGTCCGGGTGCAATAGCGTTCGACCATCTGGGCGCAAAAGTCGGCGAATTCGTTCACATCCTTGGGCGGGCTGGTGTGATGAGGCGCGAGCCCGCGATGTTCCGGCGTGAAGCAGAATGTCATGGTGACCTGGAATTCGGCCAGAGCGTCCATCTGGCGATCGAACCAATCAAGGGCGTTGGGACGGAAGCTGTCGGCCCAAGACAATCCCGTTCGGAGATGTTTCACGCCGAGACGGCGCATCCAAACCGCGCCCTCGTGCAGGCGATGATCTTCATAATGAAACCACTGACAGAGCCCGAGCTCACGCGCGTATTGCCCGAACTTGTCCAGTGCTGCTTTTGGCGTGCCATCTTCCCGGAGCAGCCCCATGTGGAAATGCCGGTAGTAGGAGGAGCCTTCGGCTTCCTTGTGCCGGGTCGTCGCTTCCCAGGCGGTGGGCAGGTCGTACAGGCTGTACCAATGGATCCGCGGCGTGCGGCCGATCAGGAGCTCGGCGGTGCGCGACAGGCCCCAAGCCTGAACCTCTTCAGCACCGAACGATGAAACGCCGACCTCGGTGACCCAGACCGGGAGCGAGGTCGTCGCCTTGATATCTTCGAGCTTGTTCGGCCATTCTCCGATTTGCCAGAGATTCCAGTCGAGCGGAAAGCCATGCACCGCCACCGCATCGACATGATCGAGGACGCCGCGCGCCTTCATGTTGCGGATGAAGGAGGGATCGATCGGCGATATGCCGCCCAGCACGCGCGGCAAAGTCGGATGTGCCGTGCGGATGGCTTTGCCCGCCGCGATGGCGGTTTCGGCGAACATCGCCCAGTCCGGATCGATCAGGAGGTCCCAATGCGATTTGTTGTTTGGCTCGTTCCAGATCTTGGCAGCTTCGATCATCAATCCACCTTCCGCGCCGGGTAAACCGGGCCATCGGCCTGCGGCCGCTCGGTTCGCTTGCAGAGATAGACCTCGTCTTCGGGATGCGCCGCGATGGCAAAGCCGGAGCTGCGAAGCATGGCTTCCACGCACGCACGATTGGGAACCCACCAATTGGTGGGATCGTCTGCATATTTTTGCTCGACGAAGTGGAGCTTGGGATAGCCCGGAGCGTCGAAATGATCCGTCATCCAGAAGTCGTAGTTCTTCTCGATTGGATCAATGTCGCTGTTGCCGCGCTGCATCGATTGGAACAGCAGGAGATCGTCGGCGACGTGTTCGTGGATCAGGTCGAGGGCGAGCAGGGGATGCCGCAGATGATAGAGCACACCCATGAAGATCACCAGGTCGAATTTTTCGTGCAGTTGCCCCACGTCGTAGGCGGACATCTTACGGAACTCGATGCGGAGTCCGTTGACCTCGGCGGCGAAGCGAGCCTGCGCCAGATATTCTTCGTCCGTGTCGAGGCCGAGCACGCGCTCGGCGCCACGCCGTTTCATTTCCATCGCATAGAATCCTGCGTTGCAGCCGATGTCCAGCACGGTCTTGCCTTCGAGCCGGTCCGGGATGATTCCTGAGAAACGCTGCCATTTGACGTTCGGATAGTCGCCGAGAAAATGTGCCGGCGCGGTCGGAACGCCATCGAGATCGAGATTGTGAAACCATGGACCTAGCGCATCGACACGGCGGCGGATCTCGTCACGGGAAAGGGCCGATCGGGTCATGCAACCACTCCGTCATTCGTCATAGGCGTTGCCGCAATCGTCTCTGCCGACGTGCCGGCCCGCAGGCGCGAGCGGCCGTTGCCGGCACTGGTCTCTGCGAGCAGCGCCATCGCCGTGCGATAGCCATCGATCGTGCCGACGTCGACATAGGATTCGCCGGCCTTGACACCGGTGCCGCGGCCGCCGGCGGCAAGGAAAGCATTGACTAACGTTCCAAAATATTCGTCGCAGCGGTCACGCCTGGTCCACAACGCCTGCAGCTCTCGAAAGCCGCGTGCGGACATCCGGAACGCTCCCCATATCCATGTCGAGGTTGCGTTGGGGTTTTTGACCTGGATTTCGGTCACACGATCGCCATCAAGCACTACGGCATCGAAGAATTCCGGATGTTCTACCGGAAACAACAGAAACGACAGATCGGCGCCCGGCAGCGCGCGCAGGGCGGCGGCGGGAAACCACACCGTGTCGGGCAGCCCCACGATCACGTCCTCGTCCCAGCCAACGACCGTACTCGCCCTGAACACGGCGTCGCACAGGCCGAGGGGCTCCGGCTGCACCACGTACGCCAGTTGGGCGCTGCCGTAACGGTCGCCGAAATACTCGAGAATGTCTGACTTGCCCGGCGAGATGACGAAGCAGATCTTGTCGGCCCCGCCGAGAATTAATCGCTCCAGGAGATATTCGGAGACCGCGCAAGGACGGGTAGTGCCGTCATCGCCGCGGCTGCCGACGGGAAGCAGTTCCTTGGAAAAGGCGAGCGGCTGAATGCGGCTGCCGCGACCGGCAGCCGGGACGATTCCCCACATGATCTAGGCCTCCTCGGTTTGCCGGTGGCGCATACCGGACGCTGCGCGTTCAAGCAGCGCGACGAGCTCGTTGGCGCGCTTGTCCGACGTGTGCTGGTCCATGGTTCGTTCGCGCCCACGTCGCGCGATGCGCTGCAGCTCGGCATCCGGCAGCGCAAGCGCGGCAAGGGTGTCATCTTGATCCGTCGCAAGCAGGATCTCTTCGCCGGGGGAGAAGAACGTTTCGATGCCGACCCAACTGTCGCTGAGGAGAGGAACACCGCAGGCAGCGGCCTCGAACAGGCGGCCGGATGGGCACCACCCCATTTCCGCCATCGCCCGGCGCGTAACATTAAGTGTCAGGCGGGCCGAAGCGAAGAAAGCGGCATGTTCGGACGGCGGGAGATGCCGGACGAAATAAATGTTCGGGGACCATGGGAAATCGTCCGGATACTGGGCGCCGCCGATTAGAAAGCGCAGGTCGTGCCTGACACGTGCGGGTGCCACAAACAACGCTTCGAGCGTCCGCTGACGATCGTCGGAATAGGTTCCGAGATATGACAGATCGGCACGGTAATGCAGCTGCGGTGGGACCGGCCGGTGTACGTCGGTATCGACATGACCATAAAGCGGCTCGATGTGACGCACGCCGAGCCTGGAGCGGAATTCATCCGAGATTTGCGGACCACCTGTGAAGCTCAGGACCAGGTCGAAATCCGCAAGGCCGCGCGGGCCGATGTACGCCACTGTCTCTCCCGCGACGATCTTCGACAGCGTCACGGGCGTGTCGAGGTCGTAGAACACCGGAAGGGCGCGTCCCTCCAGGAGGATCAGGTCGGTTGCCGCGATTGCGTCAGGACAATAGGACGTGACGATCGCGACGTCCGCGTCGCGCAGATCTTGCTTTGCGACCGGGCGGACGGACTCCCAATCCGAGAACAGCTTCAACTCACCGCCCGGCAGTTCGCGGACATCCCGAGCCCTGGCATAGTACGGCAGGTCGCGCTCGAAAAAGACGATGGTGTGCCCCAGTCGCACCAGGTGCTTGCAGAGGCCCCGCCACAGGGTAGCGTGACCGTTGCCCCAGGAGGAGGAGATGGTCAGCCCGAATATGACGATCTTCACGCTCTTGCCCGCTGATTCATTCCGGTGATCTTGAATTTGTTGCGATCGACAGTGAGCGTGCTGACGCTCCCGGGTTCGATCTCGACCGAGAGAAAGTGGTCGAGCTCAATTCCCTGGTAATGCAATAGCGCTGCACGGATCGGCTCCGCATGACTGACGACGACCACCGTCTCGCAACTGGAGTCGCTCCGCAGTTGCTCGAGATGGCCGACGACGCGTCGCTGGAGGGTTCGCATGCTCTCGCCGCCGGGCGGCCGGCTCGTGCCGCGTTGCGTATTCCAGACCGACCATCGTGGATCCTGGGCGAGCTCGTCAAACCGTCGTCCGGTCCAGTCGCCGTAGTCCAGTTCATCGAGAGCAGGCACGATCTCGACCGCGAGAGAGTGATGCGCGGCCAAAATGCACGCGGATTGCAGGCAGCGGCGCTGGGGGCTCGATTGGACCAGGTCGGGACGTGGATTGATCGCATCCGCGCAATGCGCGATCTGCTCACAACCAAGCGCGTCGAGCGCGACGCCTCTCATCCGACCGCACAGGGTGCCGCCGAGCAGGGCGTGATGACCGTGACGCACGAGATGTATGATTCTCGCCATCACGCGTAGGCCTTGTTGTCGATGAAGGCCCGGGTGCGGCGCCCGGCTTCTTCATCGGTGAACTGCTGCGGCGGCGACTTCATGAAGTAGCTCGAAGGGCCGGTCAGTGCGCCCGCCATGCCGCGGTCCATGGCGAGCTTGGCGCAACGCACGGCGTCGATGACGACCCCCGCCGAGTTCGGCGAATCCCAGACTTCGAGTTTCACCTCGGCGCTGAGGGGAACGCCGCCGAAAGTCGTGCCCTCCAGCCGGATGTAGGCGAGCTTCCGGTCCGTGAGCCAGGGGACGTGGTCGCTCGGCCCGACATGGATGTTATCGGCATCCATGGGAACGTCGAATTGGCTGGTGACGGCCTGGGTCTTCGATATCTTCTTGGATGTCAGCCGTTCCCGCTCTAGCATGTTCTTGAAATCGGTATTGCCGCCGACGTTGAGTTGATAGGTGCGGTCGAGGCGGACGCCGCGGTCCCGGAAAAGATTGGCGAGCACGCGATGAAGGATGGTGGCGCCGACCTGACTCTTGATGTCGTCGCCGATGATGGGCAGACCGGCTTGCTCGAATCGGGATCGCCAATCCGGGTTGGAGGCGATGAAAACGGGGATGCAATTGACATAGCCGCAGCCAGCCTCGATCGCCCGGGCGGCATACCATTCGCTGGCGCGCTGCGAGCCGACCGGAAGATAGGACACCAAGACGTCGGTGCGCGACATGGCGAGCACCTCCGCAACGTCCGCTTCGGGCGCATCCGAAACTGGAATGTCGTCCTGGAGATAGCGGCCGACGCCGTCCATGACTGGTCCGCGCCGCACAATCACGCCGGTTGAGGCAACATCGGCAAAGCGATGGGTGTTGTTCGGCTTCGCCCAGATCGCCTCGGAAACATCGCGTCCGACCTTATGGGCGTTCACATCGAATGCCGATGCGATCTGAATGTCGCTGATGTGATAGCCGCCGACATCCACATTCATCAATCCGGGTACCGGCTCGTTCGACGTTGCATTCCGGTAGTAGGAGAGCCCCTGGACCAGGGAGCTCGCACAGTTGCCGACGCCGACGATGCCGACGCGTACACGTTGCCTGTCTTGAAGACGTGAATGCATGAACTGATGCCCTCCGGAAAAGCAGCGCGGCCAAACGTAAGTAGATCGGCGAACGTGCGGAAGGTATGTTCGTTCCTGTGTTGGCCATGCTGATGCATCAGGATGCCCGCCTTGAGCGCGACAACAATGAATAAGCTTAACCTGGATTAGAATCCGCGCGCACCTTCCAGGAACGATCTTCTACCTGGTTGAAGAACAAGAAGAAGATGTCGAATGTGGCAAAGCCCTTCGGCACTGAACTATCGTCGACAAGAACAAATCCTGCCGCCCGACGTTCAGCGAAAGCGGACGAACTCGACTCTCTGTCGGGTTCCGATGGAAACGAGGAGGGTATCGGATGAACACAAGTCATTCAATGACGCACGGCAGCGAAGCGCATCACACCACCGACCACAACGTCATCCGGAAATGGGCGGAAGAACGCGGTGGCAAGCCGGCAACCGTAAAGGCGACCGAAGAGAATGGGCATGCCGGCATCCTGCGGATCGACTTCGATCCCCCGGATGAAGGTCTCGACCGGATCGGCTGGGACGAGTTCTTCGAGAAGTTCGACGATGCCGGCATCGCATTCCTTCACCAGGACCGGACCAAGGATGGCGAGCTAAGTCGTTTCCACAAATTCGTCAGGGCTTAGGGGAATGGTCCCGAAGTGGGCGTCATGAACAGCTGGACGCAGGCGATGCGTGCGGGGGATTTCGCGCGCGCCTGGGCCGTGACCGATCGCGATCTGGCAGCGCTTGCTCGCGCGCCCAAGCACGCTGGTCCGCGCCATCTGCAGCGGATATGGCGCGGCGAGGAGTTGGCGAACAAACGCGTGCTGGTCCGTTGCTATCACGGCCTCGGCGACACCATCCAGTTTCTCCGCTTCATGCCTGCACTCAGGATGATAGCGCGTAGCGTGACGGTCTGTTGCCAGGCCGAGTTATTGCCCGTTGTCGAACGGGTCGAGGGTGTCAGTCTCGCCATTCCGCTTCATGAAGAGGCGCCTTGCGCCGAGTTCGATACCGATATTGAGATCATGGAGATACCGCATGCGATCAGGGCTGGGCGTGCAACGGTCGAAATGCGGGCGCCCTATCTGACGCTGCCGGCAGGCAGCGTGTCCTCGCCGCAGCTCAAACGTGGCGGTCTGACTGTCGGGTTGGTCTGGGAGGTGGGGGCTTGGGACAAGCGACGTGAAGTTCCGCCGGCCCTGTTGACGCGCCTTGCCGGTGAGGGCAGAACTTTGTATTCGCTTCAGCGAGGGGGCGGCACTGAGCGACTTCCCGAGACAGTCGCGCGCGACATCAGCACGCCTGACATCGCGGCACTCGGTCATCTGATCCGACAGCTAGACCTCGTGATCTGCGTTGACACCATGGTTGCGCATCTCGCGGGAGCGCTGGGATGCGAAGCCTGGGTAATGCTGCACGCCGACTGCGATTGGCGCTGGCCGGCATCCGGCTCTCGTACGTTCTGGTACCCGACCCTGCGCCTTTTCCACCAGAGGACTGCAGGCGTTTGGGACGACGTCATTGAAGAGGTGCGGCAGATGCTACTCGACCGCGCCGAGCTGTGGCGGCGAGCCGGGTGATCCGTCACGCGACCGCCGCGCCTGTCGATACCGGCTGGCACTGCGACGGCCGCGCTCTGTGGGCGAGAGGCCGGCTCCGCAGATAAGCCGGGTCGAAGCCCGCGAGACGGACCAAGCCCGCCCAGTCCGCGATCGTGATGAGTTTTCCGTGCCATCGCAGAAGGCCGCGCCGACGCAATTCCTGAATGGTGCGATTTGCGTGCACGGGGGAAATAGCGCAAGCCGCAGCGAGGTCGGATTGCGTGAACGGCGATGCGAGGTTGAGGTCCCTCGCAAGCCCGACCGCCTGGAGACGCGCGGTGATTTCGCAGACCAGATGGGCGACTCGCACGAGTGCATCGCGGCTGCCGAGGTTCAACGTCCAATCTCGCTGGATGGCGAGGTCCGTGAGTTGCATGAGAAGCAGCGCGCGAGACATTGCCGCAGACTTCGCGGTTAGCTTGTGGAAGAAGTCGTGAGGCACCAAGGCAACGACGGCAGATCCGAGCGCAATGAGATTGCCTTCGGCGTGCGGTTGATAAAGCGTGTGCAGATCTGGAACATCGCCGGGAACATGTATGGACGTAATTTGTCCATGCTGGCCTTCGGCGATGTACCTGGAGAGGTAACCTTGAAGCACAACGCAGCAGCGGTCTGTCTTGTCATGGCGCCGCACAACCGGCTGGTGAGCTTCGATGCTGGCGATAACACTCGGCATGTCCGCCAGCAGTTCAAGATCCTGGACGGTCAGATCGGTCAGACTCGCTAACCGGTCTGCGAGCTTGGAGAAGGCGAACCCTGCTTGCATCGTGCGCGTCCATGAGACGTTGTCCGTTCCCATTTGGCGGACGCCGACGAAAGATGCATTAACGTTTGATATGCTCCGCCGCAGGCGCATCGCGCAACGGATCGAGCGCTTTGCTGGATAGTTGGTCGGTTCGGCACATCAGGTGTGGCAGCCGGGGGCAGCCTGAACGGCATACGACGTATACGTCGTTTGGCTGATCCAAAATGAAACGCCGATTCACATATATTGATGTTTCCTCGGCCCAAGCTGTCAAAGCTCTTTCAGTTTGGAACGGGGAAGATGGCATGGACAGCGTGGAACGCATATTCATCGGCACTGCCGTCGCCGGCTTTCTGGTGATGCTCGCCGCGATCGTTTGGATGATGATCACATAACTTGAGCGTCGTTTAGAACCGGTTCCAGAAGCGTTAAGGCTCCTTGTGTCACTCGCCTGCTTCCTGGTTCGCGGCGACATCGATTGCCCTCGGCAGCGGCATTTCGATCTGGCATGAAATTCCATCTTCGCCGAACCGAAACTCGGTTTTCGCGCCCGAGGTGTGTGCAAGCGCCCTTTCGATCAGGTTCCGTCCAAATCCCTTCTGCGCTGTCTTGGACAATTTGGGAACTCCGCTCTCCTTCCAGGTCAGCAGCAGATTTGGGGCGCTCCGGCCGTTGCGCTGAACACGCCAGGAGACATCGAGCCGGCCTTGGCCGTCCTTGAGAGCGCCATGCTTGACTGCGTTCGTTGTCAGCTCGTGCAGAGCAAGTCCGATCATCTGGACGAGTTCGAACCCCAACGGAACCGCCGGCCCGGAAACCGACACCTTGTTGTCGGCGGCCCCAACCGCTTGCAGTTCCGAGCGGATAATGTCGCCGAGATCGAGCTGGTCGTCGCTCGCCTTGGTGACGAGGCTCTGGACGCGGCCGAGGGCCGCTAGCCGGGTCGAGAATTCCTGCAGGGAACCGCCGTTCCCGAGCGTTTGTTGAGCAAGCGCCTGGACAATCGAAAGCAGATTGCGAGTCCGGTGCTGTAGTTCGGCAATGAGAACGCGCTGCCTTGCCTCCGAATGAGTCAGGCTCGTGACGTCGATGAAGGTCACGACGACGCCTTGGATTGTCCGATCGCCGTCGCGGTAAGGCGCCAGCCGCACCAGATAGTGCGGACCTTGTCCTTCGCCGCCGACCCTTCTCTCAATTGGGCCCGCGCCCGCGAAGACCTTGGCGATATCTTCCGGAAAGCCGGTGAGGTTCAACCGGCTCGAAAGATCCGTGATCGGCCGTCCCTTGTCGGTCGGAAGGATATTGAACACCTTGGTGACCGCAGGGGTAAAACTTCTAATGACGAGCTTCCTGTCCAGGAAGATGGTCGCGACGTCCGTGCTTTCGAACAGGTTTTGCAGGTCGCTGTTGGCCCGGTCCAGCGCGTCGACCTTGCCGTGAAGCTCGGCATTGACCGTATGAAGCTCCTCGTTGACCGACTGCAGCTCTTCCTTGGAAGCCTCCAGCTCCTCGTTTGTCGACTGCATCTCTTCGTTGACGGAGACGAGCTCCTCATTGGAGGACTTCAACTCCTCCAGCGCGGTCTCGTATTCCTCGATCATGGATTGCAGGCGATCCCGGGTCTCACGCAGCTCGCGCTCCAGGTGCGCAGCCGAGTCGCCATGACCGATCTGGGCCCGGTTGAGAGCCTCTTCGCGGCTGAGCACGGGGCCCTGGTCGGCGAAAAGCACCAACAATAGCGGCTCGCCGCTGCCAACATCGTCCAGTGGCCCGATCGTCAAATTGACGAGCTGAATCTCGCCGTCCTCGGTGTCGAGTGATACGCCATTGCGCGTGGCTATTCGCCCGGTCTCGATCGCTTCCCGGAACAGCGTTCGCAGATCGAGTCGGAGGCCCTTCCGTGCCATCGTCAGAAGCTGCCGCGTCGGGGCTCCGGCAGGTGCTTCCAGGTATTTTCCGGTCCGGCTCGAGTAGTAGACCACATCGCCATCGCGATTGACGACGACGTGTGGCGGAGCAAACTGCTCGACGACGTGTTCCTCGACGGCCTGGCGCAACGCAAGGCCAACGAGCGGGTGCCGCCGTGGAATGAGGTTCGTGGCCGGCCCCGGCCGGGCGCCATGAAGGGCAAGGGGAAGCCGTTTCGGCGCGTTGGAATCGGAGCGGCGGCGGAAAATCCGGTGCCGCTTTTCGATCGGCGCGAACAGATCTGCGAACTGGCTGGCATTCTCTGCCGAGCCGAGGAAAAGATAGCCGTTCGGGCGCAGTGCATAATGGAATGTCGGGATCACCTGATTTTGTACGTCCGCGCCGAAATAGATCAGCAGGTTGCGGCACGACACCAGGTCGATGCGCGAAAACGGCGGGTCACGAATGACGCTGTGGGGAGAGAAGATGCAGAGGTCGCGAACATCCTTGGAGACGACATAGCTGACGCCGTCCGACACGAAGAACCGCTTGCGGCGTTCGGGCGACACGGTGTCGAGCAGCGGGCCCGGGTAGCGGGCGGCTCGTGCCACCGAGAGCGCCCGTTCGTCAATGTCCGTCGCAAAGATCTGCACCCTCGGTACGGCCGTCAACGTGTCCATATGCTCGCGCGCTAGAATTGCGATCGAGAAGACTTCCTCTCCGGTCGCGCAGCCCGGAACCCAAATCCGGACCGTGTCGTCGGCGCCCAGTCCTTCGAATATTTTGGGTATGACCGAAGTTGCGAGCGCCTCGAAGGCAGCCTCGTCGCGGAAGAAGTTCGTGACGTTGATGAGCAGATCCCGGAAAAGAGAGCTCACTTCTGCAGGTTCCTGCCGCAGCCGCTCGACATACGCCTCGATGGTCGCGAGCTGCGTAACCTGCATGCGGCGCTGGATGCGACGAACGAAGGTCTTGGTCTTGTAGCCGCTGAAGTCGTGCCCGATCTGGTTCCGCAAAATCGCATAGATCTCCGGCAGGAATTCTCCGAGCGTCGGCTGCTCGGAGTCTTCTGGCGTGTCGATGATCTGCTCGAGCAAGTCGTTGCCATGGACGAACTCGACCAATTTGGGCCCCATATCCTCCGCCGGTATCGCGAAGTCGATCAGGCCCGAGGAGATTGCGGCCTCCGGCATTTCCGGATGTTGTGGGCCGAAGCCGTCGCCGACCTGCGCGAACGTGATCCCGCCGCGCTCCTTGATCGCCTTGACGCCGAGCGTGCCGTCCCCGTCACCGCCGGAGAGGACGACGCCACCCGCGAGCTCGCCGATATCCACGGCCAGCATACTCATGAAAATATCGATCGGCTTATGCTGACGGTAGCTGCCGCTCTTTCGGAGCGTCAGCCGGCGGTCTTTGATACCCAGAATGGCCTTGGCCGGCATGACGTAGACATGGTTATTCTGGACATGGATCGCATCTGCAGCCACGTGCACCGGCAGCGTCGTGTAACGGGTGACGATTTCATGCAGAAAGCTTTCTCGCTCCGGACTGAGATGGGTCACGATGACCAGCGCGAGACCCGGCTCGGGAGGCAGGCCACGAAAGAACCCCTCCAACGCTTCGATTCCACCTGCAGACGCGCCGACACAGATGATCGGAAAGGCATCCGGTGCAGTCATGGCTGTGGGCCCCATGACGTCGCCGCCGTACCGTTCGTTCCGGCGCGTGATATTCCTTGCCTCGCAGGAACGAACTCGGGCGCAAGCCGTGATCGTGACGTCGCTTCCGTGAGCAGACGAGATGCGGCTCTGACTTCGAACCTCCCGAGCCGGCCCGAACCAAATTCGCCTGCAAAGGACACCGCCAAAATGTGATTGTTGGGCATTCGACCTCCGCAGCGCTGACAATCCGTGCTACCCTCGCACCAATCAGAGGAGTGTCAAGAACGGTATCGGACGCGGCCCTTTCGACCGGCATTTACGGCTCCTGTAGCGGTTCTTACAATCGAGGTTTCAAGAAAATATATTTCAGGTTTAGGCACAACACTCAGACCACCGCGTTATGGCGAATCGATGCCTCGCTGAAGGACGTCCTGATGCCGCGTTTCTTTTTCGATTTCACCTCGGGGAGAACCATTGAGTCGGACAATATCGGGACGGAATTCCCCTCGCTGGAGGAGGCCTATCTCGACGCGTGCCGTTCCGCTCTGGAAATGTCCTTTGAGAAGCTCCGCGTGCGCTGCGATCCCAACCTCGATTCGGTGGAAATCCTGGATGCCGAACGAAACTCCCTGATGCAGGTGCCGTTTTCGGACGTTTTGCGTCCGAAGCCGCCACGGCTGCCTTCGGCGCAGGATCTTTGCAATCAGCAGAGCTGCAGCCAGCTCATTGAGTCCTGTAACCAGCAACTGGTCCGCGGCAGACATCTCAAGGCTGAAATAGGCGAGGAATTGAGAAAAATGCGAACGACGTCCAGCGCCATCCGCGCAAATCTGGAACGTCTGACCAGGTCTGCCCGCTAGCCGCAAGTCCCGTCAGGCACTGCGAGGTAAGCGGGGTCGAATTCCGCAGCCTGATAAAGGCCTGCCCGGTCACGGATGATAAGGCGGCCTCGGCTGAGATCAACCAGCTTGCTGCTACGGAGTTGCTGCAAGACCCTGTTGACGTGAACGGTCGACAATCCAAGGATATCGCCAAGCTCGCGCTGGGTGAGAGGAAATTCGAAATCGTCGGATTCCCTGTGGTTGCTGCCTGAGCGACAGGCGATCTCACACAGGAGGTGAGCAAGACGCGCTTCCGCCGGCTTGCGGCCCAGCCAGATCAACCACTCCCTTTGAACCGACGCCCGCCATGCTGTCGCGCGCCATAACCCGCGTACGATGGCTGGATGCAGTTCCAGGAGCGGGCGCAATTCGGCGGCTGGAATGGACAAGACCACAGCCTGCGAAAATGTGCTGATCGAAATTCCGGCCCGATCCAGAACGAAGTCTCCCGGATTAAGCGGATCGCCGGGCAGACATATGGACACGATCTGCTGACCGCCGTCTTCCAGGGTGCGGGTGGCACGCGCGACGCCACTGCACAGCAAGAGCAGGGGTACGGAAGTTTCGCCTTCTTCGACTATGATTTCGCCCTTTGCGAGATTTCGCAGCTGCGAAATCGAGAGCAGCGCTTGCTGCTCCGCGACCGGCAATCCCATTCGACGCCTCAAAGCGGCCAACAGGGGAGTTAAATCGAATGCTGACAATTTGGGTGCCAGTGCCGCCGCCGCGGTCTCGGGCGGCATTGTTGCGGTGCGATCCATCCAGGCCCGCAGCGTGGCGTAGAAGTCCAGCAGCGCTGCTTCGTTCAAAAGCAGTCCTCTGAGATGTCCGTCCTTGGAACTGGCCAGGGTCCGCCGCTCGGAGGCAAGCTGTCGAAGCTCTCCGTAGGAGCGGGTTTGGAGTGTAAGGCGGTGTAGCATTGCCGAAGCCCTCTAGGCGCTAAAACGCGATACCCCTTTTTCGGGTTCCGCGATGTTCAACCGACATCGAACGGTTCAACCGAAGCGGGAGCCGCTTTTTTCGCCGGCGGCCCCACCCCGCCGGTTTGTCTCGTGAATTCAAGGGATTGATCGATGCGCGCAGTGAGATTGCCCCGCAAGCCCATTCCTGCAGACCTCGATCAGAGGTCGCTTGAGCGGCTCAGGCAGATCTTGCCAGGGTACCGACCGATGGCATGGGTGGAAGAAGTAGGAACCGCGGCGGCCGCGTGGAGGCGGCCGGTCGCGGGAGCAGGATCATCGGCTAAGTTGCCGGTGGATCAGCGGGAAAGACTTGCTCTCGTAGACCTCACGTCAGAGCATTCGTCACTGGCGGCTCTTTCATCTGTTCGACCTGCGCGCCGCTGTCGGGCCGGGGGCGGGTCCGAGGACAGGCTCTTGGCCCAGTGGTTCAAATCCGGCGCGGAAGCTGAATTCGCCCTGACCGTCGATCGAGGGTCCCTCGCAATAGCGGCCCGGCTGGATTGAGGCTGCGTCGCGTTCGGTACCCCTGAACATGTAGCTAAACTCCGTCGCTTCCTTGCTCCGATCGAAGCTGTTCGGAATCGGGAGCGCTGCATCGGCACCCATCTCCTCGATCACCGCGAGCCATTGCTGCTGGTGCATGGTGTCGCGGGCAATGAGATAGCTCAGCATGTCCTGCATGCCCGGGTCGCTGGTGGAGTTGTAGAGCCGCACCGCAAGCGTACGGCCCGTGGATTCGGCCGCGACGTTGCAGTACATGTCGGCCGCCAGATTACCGCTCGCATAGATGTGCGAACAGTCGAACGGCACGCCGTCGCAATTGGCAGGAAATGCGGACAAGCCGGTCGAAAGAATGTGCCGATGCAGCATGCCTTCGACCGCTCGCCGCCGTTCATCACCGCGCCGACCACGGGATTGGCTTGCATCGTGGTCTCCTGCGTCGTTACGGGCGCATCCTCCAGGTTCAGTGCAACAGCGGTGGCCAACATCTCGATATGGCTGATTTCTTCCGTCGCCGTGTTGAGAAGGACGTCGCGATATTTCGCCGGTCCGCGAGCGCCCCAAGCCTGAAAGAAGTATTGCAGGCAGACCCGGATCTCTCCTTCCACGCCGCCGATCGCTTGCTGCAGCTGGCGAGCGAAGATCGGATCCGGTTTCTCGACCTTTACGGGATATTGCAGTCGCTTGTCGAAATAGTACATGCGCATCTCCTTTTTTTTGCAAATCCGCAATGAGCACCCGGAAGCTGCGTTCCTAATCTTTCGCCGCAATCATTTAGAGGCGTTCGAGATTGGCGCGCTTCTCGGAAGACGTGAATAAAAAACAGATGGCCCCGGCGGGGAGACGAGTCCGCCGAGGCCGCTCTTGCCACGCGCTGGTCGAAGCGACGGCCCTTCAATCTCGCGCGATCGGCAAACCGTCAGCGCCGAGGCGCGGCTCCATTGGAAGGCGGAGTTGTCTCGTTGCGCATGCCGGGAGGACTGGAGGCACCCTGGCCGCCACGTTCGACGTGTGTAATACCGCCGCCGCCAGCGCCGCCCGCTCCTGCACCAGCTCCGCTGCCGCCGGCTCCAGCTCCGCTGCCTCCGGCACCGGCTCCAGCACCGGCGCCACCACCAGCGCCACCGGCCCCACCGCCAGCACCACCACCGGCACCGCCGCCCGCGCCTTGCGCGAATGCGGCGCCCACTGACGTGCCGGCCAACAGAGCCGCTACCGTGATCGTGAAGATTGTCTTACGCATGTCATTGCTCCTTTAGTGGTTGAGTGTGTTCGTCCAATCGAGTCCGGCTGCAACCGTTCCTATGAAAATGCCTCGCATGAAGTGATCTGCCGGTCGCAACGTCATCGGTGCTGTTTTCAACGCCTGTGCGTGGAAGGGACAGCGACGCTCTTGAAGTTCTCGGCAAGAGACGTGAGCGCCGCCCGCATGTCCGGGCCTTGCAGGGCAGCGCCGTGCCCGGTCACGACCACTTCCGGTGAGAGTGCGGCAAGTGCGCGCACCGAGGTCTCGGCGCTCGCCCAATCGGGCGTGAAGTACATCGGAGGTCCGTGCATTTCCGGAGCCTGCGTCACCGCCGCGTAAACCGATTCCTGACGCGTGGTGATGAATACGTCTCCCGCGATCAGGAGCCGGTCGCGTTCGCGCCAGAGTGACACGTGACCGGGTGTATGCCCGGGCGTGTGTATCCACTTCCACTCGATCAGGAACGGCACGCTGTGATCCGCCGGAAGGTCGTATAGCCTCGAGGCGACGTTGACCGGCTTGGTCGGGAACAGTGGCGAGAGCCGGGCAAGGAGCCCGCCGCCCACGCTCGGATCGGCTGGCGGATAGGACTGCGTGCCGTCGAGATAGGGATGCTCGGCCGAATGGGCATAGACCGGCACATCCCATTCGTTCGCCAGTGTCTCAAGCGCACCGACATGATCGAAATGGGCGTGCGTCATGATAACGCATGCCGGTCTGCCGTACGCGCCAAACCTCGCCCGGGCGGCGCTCCGGATCGCCGGGGCCGAGCCTAGAATGCCAGCATCGACCAGAACACAGTTGCCGTCGCCGGCATTCTCGTCCCCGACGAAGACGACGTTGACGATCGCGAGTTGCCTGTATGCGACATCGGACACGATCTCGCGCGTGTTGTCGTTGCGATCACGGTCGGCTCGCGGGTGCTTCGCGCCGGCCTCGGGTGAGAGGGGTATCTGCGTCATTTTCTTCCTTCCTCATGGACCAGCGTCTATCGCTCGATCGTTCCCGTCCGCCTGATCTTCTGCTGCAGCAGCATGACGCCATAGAGCAAAGCCTCCGCCGTCGGAGGGCAGCCGGGAACGTAGATGTCGACCGGGACGATGCGATCACAGCCGCGGACGACCGAATACGAATAGTGATAGTACCCGCCGCCATTTGCGCACGAGCCCATCGATATGACGTAGCGGGGCTCGGGCATCTGGTCGTAGATTTTGCGGAAGGCGGGCGCCATCTTGTTGGTCAGGGTGCCTGCGACGATGACGACATCGGACTGGCGCGGCGACGCTCGCGGCGCGAAGCCAAAGCGCTCGGCATCATAGCGCGGCATCGACATCTGCATCATCTCGACCGCGCAACACGCGAGCCCGAAGGTCATCCACATCGGCAAGCCGGTGCGGGCCCAGGTGATCAGCTCATCCGCCGTTGCGGTAAAGAAGCCCTTGTCGGCGAGGTCGTCCCGGATCTGCATGAAATAGGGATCGCTGCTGTTCTCGGGCGCGCCGGCACCGGGCCGCAAGAGCGAAGCGGCGGGCTGGCTGGGGTGCAAAGCGGGATCATTCATGATCTCGGTCCTGGTGCTGAAACTTTCCACCATGTTCCTGAAGACCGAAACTGCTTGATGGCGACTTAACCGAGGTTAGCGCGGCTTGGGCATCGATGAGCACATGCGGAAATTAACGTGCGTGATTGTCACAGGGGCAGTCTGCACCTATCAATTCGGCATGTGGTGGACCTTGGTTCTCGTCGGCGGCCTGCTCGTGACGATCTATGCGTTGAGGTAACAAGCCGCCGAGCAGGCGCGGCAGACGATCACGCGCGACGTGGAACGACACCGCGTCGAGGCGATTCTATCCGAGCGGCCAAGTACCGCGGCAGGAGGATCCGGCATGGAGAAACCGACTCAGGAACAACTCGACGAGCTCAAGCGGTTGAGCAAAGAGGCGCGGGTGGAGGACTGGTCCGAGCTGGTTCAGTCCAAGCAGGAGGCCGAGATCCGTATCAGCGATCTCAAGCAAAAGGCACGAATGGAATAGGAGCCCCCTATGACTGAAAAACCCATCAACGGACGCGAGCCCTCATTCTCGGAAGACGACATCCAACGCGGGGAGCTTGGGCCGCGCGGAATTCCCGGCAAGGAGTCACCGACCAGAATGACGCCGCAGCGGGAAAAGAAGACTCCCGATGATGTGGATCAGGGGCATCCGAAGTAGCAGGCACGCGCGCTGCGAGTGCGACGTTGCACGCTGATCCCGTTTGGAACGATGGCCGGATCGACAAGTTGGCGGAGCGGCCAACAACCAACAAGGATCAGCCAGGATGACAAATGCAGCCAGAGATACCTTCGTCGTGGGTTTGCGCAACGCGCACGCGATGGAAATTCAAGCGCGCGAACTGATGGAGCGCCAGTCCGAGCGTCTCGATGAATACCCGGAAGTCAAGGCAAAGCTGACGGCCCATCTGCACGAGACCAACGAACAGCTCAAGCGGCTCGAACGTTGCCTTGACGCATGTGGCGAGAGCACTTCGTCTCTCAAAGATACCACACAGTCCGTGATGGCCAACATGCAGGCGATGGCACATGCCGCCGCGGGTGATGAGATCCTCAAGAATACTTTCGCCAACAACGCCTTCGAGAACTTCGAGATCGCGGCCTACAAATCTCTCATCGCGCTGTGCGACTCCGCTGGTGCACCGGAAGCCAAGGCGGACCTCGAGATTTCCCTCAAGGAGGAGCAGCGCATGGCGGCCTGGATCGACTCCAACGTCGAGAAGGTCACCAGGGAGTATGTCGAACATCAGCGCCGGGCCGCCTGACGTTTTCCAACGCAACGAGCCCCGCGCCACTTTTTGGCGCGGGGCTCATTCTTTCCTGCCTCAACAGGCTAGTGCGTGTTTGATTTCTGCCACCGTTCCCGGTGCAGGGGCTCATGTGGAATCGAAACTTCTCGAAAGCGCAAGTAAGGGCCAGACCTCCGCTGAAGCTCTGAAGTCGGTCGTCCAATGGGCGCTGGCGGACGCCCCGACCATGTGGAGGTGACGCAGGCGTCATGACAAGACCATCGGCCCGCCTTACCGCAGGTTGGTTTCCTCGATCTTGTCCAGTACACGCTCTGGAGCGATGCTGCGGGACGACTCGTCGAGATCTGCCTGTGATCCGGATTCAATTTGCAGGTGGCGCGCGACTCCGTTGAGGACGTCGGCGACGTTGGTCAGCTCGTGTTCGGTCAGGAGACTGATCTGCAGATCAAGGTCCGCTCTCTTGCCGGCCTCTGCGGCCATCCGGTTCTGCGAGATCAGACCAGTCTCTGTTGAGCGGTAGCTTCGGCCTGCTCGCGACAACGGCGGTCGACGAGCGCCCGAATATTCCGCTTCGAGAACCGGGCTCATTCCTTCGGGAGGGCAGGCAGCGATATATAAATCGCCGATGTTTCCTGGCTATGGACCCCTGATGAGCTGTCACGCTTATCCCCACGAGGATCGTGAGTGACCATGTTTGATTGTCTTGTAATCGGTGGGGGCCCCGCAGGTCTTACGGCCGCCATTTATCTCGCACGGTATCGGAGATCGGTCGCCGTGTACGACGCCGGCCACAGCCGCGCCGCACTGATCCCGAAAAGCCATAACTATCCAGGTTTCCCCACGGGAATTTCCGGTGTCGTACTGCTTGACAGGCTGGGCCGACAAGTCGAGTTCTACCAGGTGCCCATCGTGGGAGCCTGGATCACCAGCCTAGATAAGACCAGCGAGGGTTTCGTTGCGACCAGTCGCAACGGCGAGGTCAGAGCCCGCACCATATTGCTGGCGACTGGCATCGTGGACGTCGCACCGCATATGGATGGTCTCGACGAGGCCGTCAGCAGGGGGCTCGTGCGCTACTGCCCCGTTTGCGATGCCTTCGAGGCGACCGGTCGACGCATCGCGGTCCTGGGGAGAAGCGAAGCCGCAATCAGCAAGGCGAAGTTCTTGCGTAACTACTCCAAGGACGTGACGCTGCTATGGCAGCGCAGTTCAGGACCAGATGATCCGAAAGATATGGTCGAAGCCGGTTTGGTCGCGACGGGGATCAGCGAACTCAAGTTCCATGACCAGATGATCCTTGCCACGACGGATGAAGGTGAGCAAAGCTTCGACGTGCTTTATCCAGCCTTGGGGGTGCGAGGTCAGATCGGATCTCGTGGTAAATCTCGGAGCTGCGACCGGCCAGACCGGCTGCCTCGAGGTCGACGCGCATCAATGCACAACCGTTGCCGGCGTCTTCGCGGCCGGCGACGTGGTCTCGGACCTTCACCAGATTACTGTCGGCACCGGCCATGCCGCCATCGCCGCCACGCATATCCACAAGGTCCTGCCCGCGCGCCCTCGCTAGGCTTCTCGCCCCGACGGTGCACCGACAATTCTTGGCACCAAGGATCTGTAGTAAGTGGCTCGGAATACGCGCCGCGGGCGTTAACCTTTGTGAATGAGCACCTCTTCTGATCTCTCTAGGCTCGCAGCCGTTGGAACAACTATGCGTGGATATCAGACCAATGCAAAGACGACGCTTCAAGCAAACCACTTCGCTTCAAGAGCGCATCGCGGAATTTTCAGAGAAGGTTCGTAAGGAGGCCGACGTCGCTCCGGATGGAAAAGAAAAGGACGCGATGCTCAGGCGCCTTCGTTGTGCGGACACCGCGGCCGATATCGAGCGGCAGCTGAGAGTCGAGTCCGAATAGATCGCTTCTGTCCCGGCCTGCGAAGAGGCCATCGTGTTGTCCCGGATGGCCGTCGTTCCGAACCGCCTCGCAGCGCTAGTCCAACTCCTTGCGATCCAGCCTGACGGTCATTTCAAACAAGGGCCTGTCTTCGCTCCTCACGGTCAACGTCACCTGCGCCCCCTTGGACGTGAACACGTCCCGGGCGATCGACGTCACAGCAGCGATAGCTTCTCTTGTTGCAACTTCGAGGCTGCCATATTCGGTCCCCTCGCTGTCTGACACGGCAACAAAGTCGTCTTGGATGTCGAAATAATACCGCATGGCTCAGAGCGAGGGGTTCAGATGAAGGTAGAGTCCGTCGAAGTCGGCTGTTTTCCTTAATCTGGCTTCGTCCCGTATGGAGATGCGGCCCCTGTCGAAATCCAGCAGGCCTTGGCTGCGCAATTCCTGAACCACACGATTCATATGCACCACGCTTATGCCAGTGGCGTCGGCGACCAGCGCTTGAGTTGCGGGAAAACTGAAGGAGAGGCCGTCGGTACGTCCGATCGCCTTTAGCCTTGCGTACAATTCGAGCACGAGATGCGCAACCCGGCTGGCGGCATCCCGCTGCCCGATATTGCAGATCCACTCGCGGAAGATCGCGGCATCCGTGAGGGTGTCGCGCCAGAGGGCTTGGGCAACGCTGGGTCGACGCTTTAGGAGCTCTCGCAGCGGGTCGTGAGGAATGAATCCGAGCAAGCAGTTGCCGAGTGCGGTGACGTCGTGATCCATGACGTGAAGGAACAGACTCTGCAGATCGGGAACGTCACCGGGCTGGTGAAATGACAAGACTTGGCGCTGCCCGTTGCCGACAATCTTCGACCGCAGAACGAATCCGTCGATCACTAGGCAGCAGGCGGTAGGGCGATCCCCGAGGGATGCGATCGGCTCACCGTTGGCCATCCGCTTGCTGACTATCGGGAGGCTGTTGATCGCACGCTCATCCTCCTCGTCGATCTCGGTGCTGACCCTCAACCGTTTCAAGAACGGTCCTGTAATCTCCGCTTTAGTCATCGCTCTCTCTCCGGTCGGGAAACGCCATGTCAACACGAAGGTTCCTGGGCGACCGGAAGTGGGATCAGTGCTTCGGCGGACACCCGTCACCTATGATCGGCGATGACAGCCAGTTCAATTGACGTTGTCTGCCAGCATGTTGTGGAAAGCCGCGGCGACCGCTTCCGGACCGCGCAGATGCTGCATCAGCGCAATCTCTCCCTGCTGCTCGTGGCGAATGGCATGAGCCATGACGCGTAAGCGGGGATCGCTGCGGCTCTGCCACATCTGATCGGCCATCTTCACCGCACCCCTGTGATGCCTGCTCATCAGTTCCACGAAGACTGAATCGAAATTTCCGGGCGGAGCTGATTTGAGGTCGCGCACCTCGGCCTGTGTCAGCAAGCCGGGCATGGCCGCACGTTCAGCGGTGCTGCAGTCCGGCATCTCGGTTTCGAACCAGCTCAACCACCAGTTCTCGAAAATCCGGTTCTCGCCCGCCTGACTCGCGACCATGAGCATCGCGAGCTTCCGCAGATGCGGGTCTTGCGCGCGCTCCGCAGCAACCCGCGCCAGTTCGATGCCTTGAGCGTGATGCGTGGTCATATGCCGGATGTAGCTCTGCTCTGCATCCTTGTCGCGGCCCATCCAGGGCAGCTCGTAGCCATGACTGCCGAACCAGGCGGTCGTCCCAAGCATGACGATCACTACCGTGGCGAACGTGACCCAGGCATTGGTGAAACGCTCGTCTTGCGCAGGCGTATGGCCCCATGTCCATCGCAACCGGGCGAACAACGGGTACATCACGGCGGACGAACTGTGAACGAGGAGGCCGATCCAATAGGGTTGCTGCAGCGTGAACAGCGGCTGCCAGAACGGAAACAGCGGCACCAGCACGAACCATTCCATGGCTGAGGAAAATACGGCCCAAGGCAGCGCCAGTCCCAGAATGGTCAGCGGCCGCAAGTCGGCGGTCCAGCGGCCGAGCGCGCCGAAGAAGACCAGCGCCCAGGAGAAATCAGCCCATTGATGAAATGCGATGCCGGTGAGGATCGCAGTCCATGACGGCTCCGCACTGAGTGCCAAGTCGCGCGCCGGAATGGCGGCGACGGTCATCCAGTCGACGGCCGCATCACGGCCGAGCCGCGCGGCAAAGAGCTGGCTGACGATTGTCGAGAAAGTGCTGCTGATCAGACCGAGAGCCGCGGCGGCGACCCAGCGCGAACGTCTCCGCGACGCCGTAAGCGGCGCGGTGCTGGCGCCAATGGCCGGCGATGAAGGTTCTGGAGGCGCGACGGCGGTCACGTCAATTGCTTGAGCGTCTTCAGGGGATTGATCTGGCTCGGCTTATCGAGGTGATCGTGGCCGCGCTCAGCCTGCTCCCTGCCTTCATCGTGGAGATCCTGGTCTCCGACGATTTCACCGACGGCTTGCTTTGCCTTGCCGGCGATCCTTTGCGTGAGATCTTTCGTCTTGCCCATCGCCAACCTCGAAGTTCGCGCCGCTGATCCCGGCGTCTGGAAGGGGGGCGAGGGTCGGGGTCGCGGTTTCGTCCAATTGACCTCCGGCAGCGGGGTCGGGACGCCGGAGGTTCTGGTGAGACTCTCTGCGAAGCCGATGGTTCCTGCGCTTCTCAGCGCCGCTCGACTGCAATGATCACCCCTTCACTGCCACGGAGGAGGAGAGAGGCGCCGGATAGCGGCAGCTTCGGGCGATCGAGATGGGTGGACATCAATAGGCGGCCATGACCCTGCCAGCACCATTTCCGGGGCTCGGCCGCGTTATTGAGCAAGACCAGCAGTTCATCTCGATCCCGCGCGCGCTTAAATGCCAGGACATCGTTCTGCGAACGCAGCGGCTGCTGGTCGCCTTCGCGCAAGCACGGCTGCTCGCGGCGCAGAGCGATCAGCTCTCGAAACAACGAAAGAATTGAACGATCGTCGCGTTGCTGCCCGGTAACATTCTTGGAGCCACTCGGACCGGGCGGCAGCCATGGCTCTCCGGCGCTGAAGCCGCCGTTCGTGCCGTCGTCCCAGCGCATCGGCGCGCGTTCGGGATCCCGGCACAGTTCATAGCCGGGCACCAGCTTCTCGAAGGGATCGCGCACCCGGTCCGGTGGGATCGCTACACGTTCGCGGCCGATCTCGTCCCCCATATAGAAGAATGGCGTCCCCCGCAGCGTCATCAGCAGCATCGCCAGGATGCGCATCTGCGCTTCGCCGATCTTGCTTGCGACCCTCGGCTTGTCGTGCCCCCCGACAACCCAGACCGGCCAAGCCTGCGGGGGCAGGGCGTTGAGGTACGCGTCGATTCGCCGCCTGCAGCGACAGCGCATCCTAGGGCGAATCGAGTAGCGCGAAGTTCAAGGGCAAATGCAGGCGGGGCCGATCGGTTCCGTAGAAATGGCCGATGTGGTCGGTCTTCCCTTGCACTTCGCCGCACAGCAGCCGCCCCGGGTATTCGTCGATTACTTTTCGGAGGTCCTCGATACATTGCATCGTCTCCGGACGATCGTCGGTGAAAACGGATGTTTGGCGTTGCGGCGGTGCTTTCTTCTCGCCATCCGGGTTCGGCGGGTTGTCGCGGAGAAATTCGTCCTTGATCAGGACTGCGCTGGCATCGATGAAAGCCGTCGACGCCGCGATCGAGCCAGAATCGCATCACATCGGAGATCGCCGTACGCACCTCCGGATTCCGCCAGTTGAGGTCCGGCTGCTCGACCAGGAAGGATTGGTAGTAATATTGCCGCCGCGCCTCGCACCATTCCCACGCGCTGCCGCCAAAGCGGCTCAACCAATTGTTGGGCGGGCCGCCATTCTCGGCGGGATCGGCCCAGATGTACCAATGCGCTTTCGCATTTTCAAGGGAGCTGCTGCTCGACAAACCACGCATAGTCGTTGGCGGTGTGATTGGGGACGAGGTCAAGAATGAGCCGAATGCCTTCCTCGTGCAGTCTCCCGAGGAGGTGGTCGAAATCATCCATTGTGCCGAAGGCGGGGTCGATTGAGCAATAATCCGAGATGTCGTAGCCGAGATCCCGGAAGGGGCTCTTGTAGATCGGCGTCAGCCACACGGCACCGACGCCGAGCCACTTCAAATAGTCGATACGCGACAGCAACCCCGGCAGGTCGCCCTTGCCGTCACCATTGGAATCCTGAAACGAGATCGGCGCGATCTCGTAGATTGTCGCGGCCCGCCACCATGGCACTTCCATCGTGGCTGCTCGGGTCTCGCCTGGTAATGATCTGTCGTGCCTCATGCGTTCAGGAAA
Source organism: Bradyrhizobium sp. S3.7.6 (assembly GCF_054061875.1). Taxonomy (NCBI): domain Bacteria; kingdom Pseudomonadati; phylum Pseudomonadota; class Alphaproteobacteria; order Hyphomicrobiales; family Nitrobacteraceae; genus Bradyrhizobium; species Bradyrhizobium sp. S3.7.6. The sequence continues at coordinate 222,355 of NZ_JBSSEQ010000004.1, forward strand.
TGCATGGAAAGTTTACGAGTTTGATTTCATGGCGTGCGCGATCTGCCTTGCGGCACTGCGCGCCCCCCCGATACCGCGGGGATAGCCGCTGCGGTTCGGATAGAGCTTTCGCCTTGCATCGCGCGCTGGCCGGCGGGGTTTGGTATCCTTGGCGGCTCGATAGTCGAGGACGGCAATGCCACCGACCATCAAAAGGGCCAAGGCGACGTTGCCCTTCTTGGGATTGTCTGCTGTCAAGCCTGACACGAGCGCAGCTGCATCCAAGCCGTCACCGCCCACACGGGCCCATAGACCGGCATTCTTGTCCACCGACAGCGACATGATACCCGCCATGATCTCCCGGAGGCCGAACGCTCTGACCAGGGTCTCGCTCCCTTCCATGCCGAGCGTCTCGGTAACGCGCCGCGGCGCAAGGAATTCGAACACGCCAAGGCCGATGCTGAACCAGCCGAGCGCGCGTGCGAGCTGGTCTTCCGGCCGCTTCAGGCTCGGTCCACCCTCGACGATTTTCGGGTCGCCCTTGGTGCGTACGATATTGGAGAAATGAAACATCTTTGACGGCTCCTTCAGGGCTTGAGGACGACCTTGATGCAGGAGTCGCGCTTGTCGCGAAACACCTGGTACATCTCAGGTCCGTCGCTGAGCGGGACGGTGTGAGTGATGACGAAGGACGGATCGATCTCTCCTTCTTCGATGCGGCGCAGCAGGTCATCGGTCCAGCGGTTGACGTGGGTCTGACTCGTTCGCATCGTCAGGCCCTTGTTCATGAACGCGCCCATCGGCAACTTGTCGGAGAAACCACTGTAAACGCCGGGCACCGAGATGATTCCGCCGGGACGGCAGACGTAGATCATCTCCCGAAGCACGTGAGGCCGGTCGCTTTCCAGCATCACCATCTGCTTGGCACGGTCGAGCAGGGTATCCGGCTGCGACGCCATCACGTGCGACTCCATGCCGGCGCAATCTATGCATTTTTCCGGACCCTTGCCGTCAGTCAGCTCGTTGAGCCGTTCGACCACGCTCTCGGATTCAAAGTTGATCGTGGTGGCCCCGCCGGCTTCCGCCATGCTGAGGCGCTCGGGCAGACAGTCGATCGCGATCACCTGGTTGGCCCCAAGCAGAATGGCGCTCCGGATCGCCATCTGCCCCACCGGCCCGCAGCCCCAGATCGCAACCGTGTCGGTCGGCTCGATGTCGCATTGCACGGCAGCTTGCCAGCCGGTCGGGAAGATGTCGCTGAGAAACAGCAGCTGTTCATCAGGGATGCCAGATGGAACCTTGATGTGCGTGGCGTCGGCATAGGGCACGCGCAGATACTCGGCCTGTCCGCCGGGATATCCACCGGTCAGGTGCGTATACCCGAACAGGCCGCCAGTCGTGTGCCCGAACACCTTGTCCGCGAGGTAGCGTTTGCGGTTGGTGGTTTCGCAGACCGAGAAATTGCCCCGTTTGCACTGGTCGCATTCCCCGCAAATGATCGTGAAGGGGACAACGATGCGGTCGCCCTTTCTGAGCTTGCCGTCGACACCGGCACCGACTTCGACCACTTCGCCCATGGTCTCATGGCCCATGATATCGCCGGGCAGCATCCCCGGGATGAAATTGTGAAAAAGATGGAGGTCGGAGCCGCAGATCGCACAGCTCGTGACCTTGATGATGGCATCGCGGGGCTCCTGGATCTCGGGGTCGGTGACCGTGTCGCACCGTATGTCTTCCTTGCCGTGCCAAACCAACGCCTTCATGTCTGTCCTCCGAGGTCCTACGAGCCATCTAAGTCGAACGAAGAACGATGGTTGCTATTGCTGACGGCGAAATCGCCGCATCGGAAACAGCGTGCGCATCAATAGGAACGACAGCGTGGCAGAGCGATTTGGACGAGATCAATCCAATCGAGGATACGGTCATGCCAGACAGACAACTCGCCGTGGTCACCGGAGCATCTACCGGCATAGGTTTGGAACTTGCGAAATGTGCCACCGGATCTGGCTTCGATCTCATCATTGCGGCGGACGAAACCGCTATCGAAGGCGCTGCGGCGGAGCTCCGCACCCTCGGCGGCAGCGTGCAAGCCGTGCAGGCGGATTTGGCGACGACCGAGGGGGTCGACAAGCTGTGCGCCGCAGTGGGTAGCCGACCGATCGACGCGCTGCTGGCCAATGCCGGCATAGGTCTCGGCAAGGCCTTTCTCGACCAGGATTTCCAGCGTATCAGGCGTCTGGTGGACACCAACATCACCGGAACGCTCTATCTGATCCATCGCGTGGGCAACGAAATGCTCCGGCGCAATTCCGGACGTATTCTGATCACGGGTTCGATCGCCGGTTTTACGCCCGGCAGTTTCCAGGCCGTCTACAACGCCAGTAAGGCGTTCCTGGATTCGTTCTCTTTCGCGTTGCGTGAGGAGCTTCGAGGCAGCGCAGTCACCGTCACCTGCCTGATGCCTGGAGCGACCGAAACCGAGTTCTTCCGCCGCGCCGACATGATGGACACCAAGGTCGGCACCGAGAAAAAGGACGATGCGCATGAGGTCGCGAAGGCCGGGTTCGACGCAATGATGAGCGGCGAGTCCGACGTCGTCACCGGCATGAAGAACAAGCTCCAGACCACGATCGCGAACGTCACGCCCAATGAGGTGCTGGCCAAGCAGCATCGAAAGATGGCGGAGCCTGGCACGGCGAAGTCGTAGCACCCGAACGCTCACGCGAGAAGATGGCATCCGGCTGGTATCGGGTGATCGAGTCGCCGCGCCAACCGTCACCAATCCACCAGAGAACCGACCGCGATGGCCGCCCGACCGCCCTGGAAGAAGCCAAATCCCCGCAGGAGGACCGTCACGAAATCAAAGCGGCTCTCGCCTTCCGAAAAGGCGTCTGCCAAGCGATCCGCAAAGCGCGCCGGGCGTCCTTACCCCAACTTGGTCGACAACATGCGTGTCGCCGGCAGAAAGAAATCCGCCACCAAGAAGCCAGCGAGGAAAGCTTGATCGAGAAGCTTGGAGCCGCGGGGCAGCCGCGGCGGCACGGGGCTCATATCACCGGGCACGGTGTGACCTTCAATCTCTGGGCGCCATCCGCGGGCTCGGTCGAGCTGCTCGAGAACGGCCAGGCGCCGCGGCGAATGCCCCGCGACGCGGAGGGTTGGTATCAAGCTTGGAGCCCCACCGCTCATGCCGGAACGCGCTACCAATACCGGATCAATGACGAACTCGTGGTTCCCGACCCCGCGTCCTTCTTTCAGCCCGATGATGTCGACAAACCGAGTGAGGTCATCAACATTTCCGCTTTGCGGGATGGCGATCCCTATCTCGGGCGGCCTTGGTCAGAGGCGGTCATCTACGAATTGCATGTTGGTACGTTCTCCGACGAAGGAACGTACACGGGAGTGGAGAAAAGGCTCGACTACCTTCGTGATCTCGGCATCACTGCCATCGAGCTGATGCCGATCAATGATGTCCCCGGCCGGTACAATTGGGGTTATGACGGCGTCCTGCTCAATGCTCCCAATGCGCGCTACGGGCGTCCTGAAGATCTCAAGCGGCTACTGCGAGCCGCTCACCAGCGCGACATGATGGTTTATCTCGACGTGGTCTATAATCATTTCGGGCCGCAGCTCAATTATCTGCACAGCTATGCGCAAAACTTCTTTTCCGATCGACACACAACCGGCTGGGGTCCTGCGGTCAACCTTGAGGGCGAGCACTGCGCATTTGTGCGTCAATTCCTGATCGACAATGCCCTGATGTGGTTGCGCGACTACGGATTCGATGGATTGCGCTTCGATGCCGTGCATGCGTTGAAAGACGGTTCCGAACGGCATTTCCTGGTCGAACTTGCGGAAAGCGTTCGAGAACAGGTCAACGGCCGCCAGGTTCATCTGATGCTCGAAAACGAGGCCAATGAAGCGCACCTGCTCGAGCGCCAAGACGGCCGCGCCACCCTCTATGATGCGCAGTGGGGAGATGACTTCCACAACGCGCTCCACGTCCTGCTGACCGGGGAAACGAGGGATATTACCGCGCCTTTGCCGACCAACCGCTTCAGCATCTGGCTAGGTCACTCACGGAAGGGTTTGCGTATCAGGGCGAAGTGTTTCCGTTGCACGACAGGCCGCGAGGCGAGCCGAGCGCTCATCTGCCGCCCGAGGCGACCATCTTCTTCGCGCAGAATCACGATCAGGTGGGCAACAGGGCGCTCGGCGAACGATTGGCAAAGCTTGTCAGCCGCGAGAAGCTTGAGCAAGCCATGGCCCTTCTGCTTCTCAGTCCGCATATTCCGATGCTGTTTATGGGCGAGGAGGCCGCGGCCGAGACGCCCTTCCTGTTCTTTGCCGACTGGACGGGCGAGGCTGCCGTTCTCACCCGCGAAGGCCGGCGCAAGGAATTCGCGCATTTCGCGGCATTCGCGGCACCAGAAATGCGCGACCGGATTCCGGACCCATGCGGCCCCAAAACACTCTTGGCGTCCAAACTGGACTGGCCGGCGCTAGACCGGTCCGAAATGAGCCGTCGATTTCGTGCGCTGACGCGGGATCTTCTGGATATACGACGCGCGAACATCGTGCCCCTCCTCAAGGAGGGCGTCGTGCGGGCACGAGCCGAACTGCTCAATGCGCGAGAAGGGAGCGCCTGTGGTCTCAATGTCCAGTGGTATAGGCTCGGGGGCACATCCTGCAAATCGTCGCGAACTTCGCCGAGCAAGCTGTGCTGTGGCCCCCGCTGGTTGAAGGTGAGACCTTGTGGGGTGCCGAACCGGTTAAGGGTCACCTCTATCTGCACCCCCAAGACATCTTGGTGCGCCTCGGCGGTGGATTTCCAGCCAACTGACGTTATCGTAGCCGGAAGCGCATGGTTCCGGGCCTGTCCGCTCGGCGCATCCGCAGCAAACGACCGAGCGCTTGGATCGAAAGAGCCTAGCGAGCCGCTCGCTTCTGCGGATCGTCGCGGTGTTGTGCTGCCTCGGTGTTCCTGTCGAGCTGGGCACGCTCGCTCCGGCGCAGCCGGCCCGCTCTCAAGACGCCATACAATATCACGCCGCCCAGAATGAACGCTCCGATGAACCACATCCAAAGCGCAGTCACCGAGACGTCGCCCAGTAACATGCCAACGCCGCTATTGCCCATATCCGCTTCTCCGCCTGATCCCCAGCCAATTCGTCAGGCCGCACGTCGTTCCTAGCGCACATGGGTGAGGAGCGTGGAACATCGCAATTCAGGTCGTTGCCGATCGAAGGGCGAGGCCCCACAAACCCGGGTGGCCTGCGACGCTCCAACGTCAGTCCGGCAGGGGGGCCTCCGCGACGTCCAGCAGTGCTCCAAGCCCTTGCCGCAAACGTCGCGTCGCAATGTTCTCGGTTGCCAGGCCGAAGACAACCAGGGACCGCCCGGTCACAGCATACGTGTGCCCAAGTTTGAAGGTTGGCATCTGCGCCTCGGGCTGATTGGTATCGATCAGGCCCAGCCAGTTTCGTCCATCGGCGACGGCCGGCAATATGAAGTTCACGACGTCATGGTGCGCGTTGTAGATCAGCAGCATGGTCGCATCCGAGCCGCGACGCTTGATCCCCGTCTCCTGCGCGCGCCCGTCGAGCAGCATCCCGAAGCATTTGGCGTTTCCGTCCTGCCATTGCTCGTTGGTCATTTCCGCCCCCGACGGCGAGAGCCAGGTGACGTCCTTGACGTCCAGCTCTTCATTGTGGGAGCCGACCAGAAAGCGGCTTCGGTAGAGAATTGGAAATGCCTTGCGCGTGGTAATCAGCTTTCGTGTGAACTCCCGCAGACTTCGACCGTTCGCGGTGATGCCCATCCAGTCGAGCCATGTCGTTTCATTGTCCTGCGCATAGGCGTTGTTGTTGCCGTGCTGGCTGTGTCCGAATTCATCGCCCGCGAGCAGCATCGGGGTGCCGTGGGAGAGAAGCATCGTGGCCATCAGATTGCGCTTCTGACGCTCGCGTAGCGCGATAATGTCGGGATCGTCCGTCGGCCCCTCGGTGCCGCAATTCCAAGCATGATTGTTGCTGTGGCCGTCGCGGTTGTCCTCGCCATTCGCCTCGTTGTGCTTGTCGTTATACGAGACGAGGTCGTTGAGATTGAAGCCGTCATGGGCGGTCACGAAGTTGACGCTGGCCCACGGCCGGCGGCCGCGTTTGTTGAAGAGGTCGCCAGATCCCGAAATACGTTTGGCGAAGTCGGCGAGAGTGCCTGGATCGCCTTTCCAGAAGGCGCGTGCGGTGTTTCGGAACTTGTCGTTCCACTCCGCCCATCCTGGGGGAAACTGGCCGACCTGATAACCGCCCGGTCCGATGTCCCACGGCTCGGCGATCAGCTTGACGCTCGAGAGCACAGGATCCTGGCGGCAGGCATCTAGAAATCCACCGCCCTCGTCGAAGCCGTATGGTTCTCGCGCCAGGATGGTCGCAAGGTCGAAACGAAAACCGTCGACCCGCATCTCGGTGGCCCAGTAACGCAGGGAATCTGCGACCAGCTGAAGTACACGCGGGTGCGAGAGGTTGACCGTGTTGCCGGTGCCGGTGTCGTTGATGTAGTAGCGCTTCTTGTCCGGTAGCAGACGATAATAGCTGACGTTGTCGATGCCCTTGAAAGACAACGTGGGGCCGAGCTCGTTTCCTTCGGCTGTGTGATTGTAAACGACGTCGAGAATAACCTCGATGCCATGAGCATGGAACTGGTTGACCATGGCCTTGAATTCGTTTGCGAACGGCGTCTTCAGATAGCGCGGCTCCGGCGCGAAGAAGCCGATGGAGTTGTAGCCCCAATAGTTCCTCAGGCCTTTCTCGACGAGGTAGCTGTCGTCCACAAAGCCATGAATGGGCAACAATTCCGTGCTGGTGATACCGAGCGATCGCAAATAGGAGGGCACCTCCGAATGTGAGAGCCCGGAAAAGGTGCCGCGGTCTGCCTCGGGCACGAGCGGATGCTGCTGCGTGAAACCCTTGACATGCATCTCATAGACGATCGTCCGCTCCCACGGCGTTTCGGGCTTGCGCGCTGAGCCCCAGGTGAATGCCGGGTCGATGACGCGGCATTTCTGCATCGAGGGCGCGCTGTCGCGCTCATCGTAAGACAGGTCCTTGTCGGCGTGATCGAGCTGATAGCCGAAAAGTTCCGGGCCCCAACGCAGTTGTCCGACCAATTGCTTTGCATAAGGATCGAGCACCAGCTTGTTGGGATTGAACCGGTGTCCCGCGTCGGGCTCATAAGGACCGTGCACGCGGTAGCCATAGACGGTGCCGGGACGGGCCGCGGGCAGGTAGCCATGCCAGACTTCGTCGGTATACTCAGGAAGCTCGATCCGCTCGATCTCGGTTTCGCCGGTGTCGTCGAACAGGCAAAGGTCGACCTTGGTGGCATGGGCCGAGAACAGCGCGAAGTTGACGCCGAGTCCGTCCCAGGTTGCGCCGAGCGGAAAAGGTTTGCCCTCGGTGATCCGGGAGCGGCGCAGACTGGCGGCTGCCCGCGTCAGAGCGTCGTCTGAATGTGCCGGTTGATCCATTGTCCCCCCAAAGACGACCCCGTTAAGAAGCGGGCGCTCCAGCCTCGGATTCGATTGTGGCTTGTTCGCCGCCCGTTCTGGAAGCAATCACAGCCGCGGGCGGCACTTCAGTTGGTGCCGCCAGCACGGTCGATGCCCTTTGCAGCGCCGCCTCCTTGCTGGTCGCGGAGAGCGAATTGCCGATCCGGCCGACGATCGCAGTCAGCTCCGCGTCGGATAGTTTCAGGCGCTTCTTGATGAGGCGCATTTGGATACGATCGGCGAGGTCAATCTTGTTGCGGATCGGCTGGAGCTTCGAGCGACGCATAACGGCGACTCCCTGTCTGTCTTGGTAACCGCTCCCCGATAGTTCCGTTCCGCACAATGCGGGAAGACGTCAGGTCGGCGTCGAGTGCGTTCAACGCCAGCTGACGGCCAGAGGAGCGATTTGGCTGATCTTCATCGGTCGCTTCCCGTCTTCTGGTCTAGATTGATGACCTGTAGAGAGCCGCGTATGACCTGGCCGAGGCGCCCCAGCTGAAGGCCTGAGACATGGCCGAGCGGCGCATGTGATCCAGACGGTCCTTCATGCCAAAAGTCGAGAAGGCCCGGCAAAGACTTCCGAGAAAGCCGAGTGCCGACGCCCGGTCGAACAGGAAGCCCGTCTCCCCGTCGACGATGGTTTCGGCAAGGCCACCGGTGCGATGGCCGATCGGCAAAGAGCCGAAGCGCTGGGCATACATCTGGCTCAGTCCGCAAGGTTCAAAGCGCGACGGCATGAGCGTGAAGTCGCTGCCGGCGAATATCTTGCGGGCTTCGGCATCGTCAAAGCCGATCTTCACTGCGATCGAATGTGGCGCGCGCGCCTGCGCTTGGAGCAAAGCCGCCTCGAACTGGGCCTCGCCCTTGCCAGTGACGACGATTCTGGCCACCGGCATCCACAATCGTCTGAGCGCTCTCGATCACGAGATCGACGCCCTTTTGATGAACCAGACGCGCGACGAGCGCGAACAGCGGGCCTCTTGATACGGCGAGGCCGAATTGATCTCTGACGTCCTCGGCGTTCAGCGAGCGTTCGGCCCAATCGCCCGCTCCGAATGGTTGGAGCAGCGAGGAGCAGGTCCGCGGATCCCAGCTTTCGTCGATCCCGTTCAAGATGCCTGAAAGTTGATTCCGGTCGGCCCGCGGCTTCAACAGACCTTCGAGCCCGCACCCGAACTCGGCGGTTGTGATTTCGCGGGCATAGGTCTGGCTAACCGTCGTCAAGTGAGAGGCGTAGACCAAGCCAGCTTTGATGAATGACAGTCGATTGTAGAACTCGACGCAACCTTGAAGCTCGTCTCAGGAATGCCGAGAGGGGCAAGCGAGCTGCGGTCAAAGACGCCCTGATAGGCCAGATTGTGGATCGTAAAGACGGTCGGCACGTGCGCGTAGTGCCATTGCAGATAGCCGGGGATGAGCGCGCATTGCCAGTCATTGGCATGGACCAGGTCGGCCGACCAATCCTTGTCGACCAGCCCTCTGGCAAGTTGGGCGGCTCCGTAAGAAAACGTCGCGAACCTGATGTTGTTATCGCTCCAATCGGCCCCGCCGGCGTCGGCGTAGGGCGTGCCGTCCCGCTCGTAGAGCTCCGGACAGCGTACGACGTAGTAAGTCAATCCGTCGGCGGTGTGCCCCAAATCGATCGCAAACCCGGGCAAGGCCGCAAACGGTTCGCATCGTCCCACGGTTCTAAGGTCGTGCAGACCGCTGAGAACAGAGGGGTACCCCGGGATGATGACGCGGACGTCCGCAAAGTCCTGCAAGGCACGAGGAAGAGCCGCCGATACCGCCGCAAGGCCGCCAACTTGGATGAAATCTGAAACTTCGGGTGTCGCGAACAGGATCCGCATTCTGCTAGGCTCGTCCGCCGAAATGGTCCATGCCAACCATCTTTTTGAATTCCCCGGCGCTTCCCAAGAAGCGCGATTGATGAATCTGCGACGCAGCAAGGTTCCGAACCCTGGAAGGTCTTTTGATTCCGCCGCATGAAACGCCGATGGCGCGCGCCGTGCGGGCGGGGGAGAGCTTCGAGGGCGCCGAAGCCGTGGTGCGCAATCCCGATGGACGTCGATGGGTGATGCGCGTCAATGTCGCGCCATTGCGCGACATTGACGGGCGAATCATCGGCGCGATCAATCGACCTCTTTGATGATCTGACAACATTCGGCTTTTAGCGCAGCTGCCATGGCCACCGCGGTGGTGTCGCTGCCGCCTCGGCCCAGCGTGGTAATTTCTTTGGTCGCCGGATTCACGCCCTGAAAGCCGGCCAAAACCACGATGCGTCCGCGGTCGAGCTCCTCGCGCACGCGAATCGGCCGCACATCCAAAATGCGCGCGGAAGAGTGCGAGTCGTCGGTCATCACTCCGGCTTGACTGCCGGTGAAACTAATCGCCGGTGCGCCGAGATCGGACAGCGCCATGCTCATTAAATGCGCTCACCGGTGGTTAGCAACATATCAAGTTCACGGCGATTGGGATGCGGGCTTACTTGATAGGCCAGCTTAACAAGTTCGTCGGTGGTCTTGCCGATCGCTGAAACGATCGCTACGACCCGATAACCACGCCTGCGCAGGTCGGCGAGACCGCTCGCGACCGCGCGGATTTTTGCCGGCGTTTCAAGACAGGTGCCGCCGTATTTTTGCACAATGATGGGATTGTTGCGCATTGTACATACAGAAATACTCCGCGCGAGCCCTGCGCGCCAGCACGAACGAACTGCGACAGGCGCGCTTGCGCAACTCTTATCGGGTATCGGGAGGACAGTCCGATTCGGGTCAAAGGACTAAACCGCTCGCGCGGTAGGGCGCCTGCTCGCCAGCGGCACCCGCGCTGACAACATCACACGCGCCCGTGAGCTGCTCGCTGTTGCAAACCCTGAAGGTGAGCCTGCCAGTGTCGCTGTCGATCCCAGCAAGCCGACTTGTCGGTGCTGCGGCGGTCGCATGATCATCATCGAGGTCTTCGAGCGCGGTGCCACGCCTCGGTATCGGCCGACAGCTTCACCGATCGTCATCAGGGTCGACACCTCATGACCGCGTCACAATCCCGCAAATCTGATCGTCCCGCTCGCTGCCTCTCGATCGGCCACGGCAGAGCGCGCTCAGATATCCAGCTATCGCCTCAAATCGTCCGACACATCACAGCGTTCGACGCCGCCCGCCGCTCATCCAGCGGCCGTTTCACCCTCGGACGGCTTGCTGGAGCCACTCGTCTCCATTCACACACCTCATTCGCGGCACTCGAATCCCCATAGCGCACGCCGCGCCACCCACATGCCCCTCCCGCGGTTTCCTCCCTTGGAGGTTTGCGAACGCCGGCCCCCGTGTGCGCCGCGCCACCATCATGGGGCCAGCATCCGAAAACCTGCACAGAAGGCGACATACCCCTTGCAACGGCGGCGGCGTCCATGGGCCGCTCAGTGCGTGGTCATTGCCGCTTGATCAGCGGCGGCGGATAATACGTGCCGTTTGCCACGCCTCCGTCGGCCGGTGGGAATGAACCCACCAAGCGGGCCGAATTCGAAGCAAAAAGCCGACCATGACAAGATGTCAAAAATGTCCGGTGAAGGCTTCGACAAGATGTTCGCGTCCCACATGGTCGCAGACCACCAGAGGGATATCGCCGAGTACAAGAAGGCGTCGAATAGCAAGGATGCGGCCGGAGAATATGCTTCCGGCCAGATAGATACATTGCAAAAGCATCTGGACACTGCAAAATCGTTGAAAGCCGGTCATTGATCCGACACCTTCATGGAGAAGCGCGAAGACTACTTGCTCGAGCTGGCGAGGGTTTTAGATGGTGTCGGAACGGCCCAGCAGATGATAATTCGCGCCGGTACATCGAGTACGCCTTCGGCGGGAATGACGCGCTCGCGCTTGCAGAGGCCAAAGTCTTCGCCGGCGCTTTCACCAAGTCGTATGCTGCCGGAGGCAGGGCTTATTGTTTTAGGAGGACCGCGCAGTTTAATCTGCTGTTTTAAACTGGAATAGCGAAATTCGACTGATGCCTGGTTACAATAAATTTTTGCTGCAATGTCTGAGAATGACGCTCGGCCTCGCCCGCATCTGGAAAAGCATTACGTCGTCTCTGCGGACCAAATCGTCGAGCTTTTCGGAGCCTCGGTTCGGCCCCTTTCCACCGCGCTGCCGCTTTTTGCGTTCCTGCAAAAGACGCCGCGTTGAGGCAATTATGGCAGCCGGCATCTCGCCAAACCACCGCTTACGGGTTGGGCAGTCGTACAGGCGCTCGCCGGATGGAAGTGTTAGCACCTGTGTCCAGCAGGAGGGCGTCACCTCGCGTTGCGGCTGCAATCAAGGACGCGCAGATGGGGAGGGCGGGGGAGGACTCTCGGCTAACCGATCCATTGCGCAAAGGCGCGTCCGTTGATGCGGCTTACTCGGCCTCGCTGCTTGCGGAAACGTTGTAACCGACCTTGACGGCCTGGCGACTGCGACCCAAGCGCTCGCCGAGCTCGGTCGCAGTCATGCCCTCATCGTGTAGGGCAAGCAGTTGCGCTTCTTCTTCGGGCGACCACGGGCGGATCTCTTGTCGATTGTTGGACATCGATTCATGCCAGCAAAAGCGCTGCGGAGCGTCATCGTACATCAAGATCGTAAACGATAAGTTCAGGAGCAGCCGTGAACGTCGGCTGACTCGCGCTTGCAAATCCAGGGGCTCGTGTAACGTAGACCCAAGATACAAGCGGTCCAAGGTGTCCGTGTAACGACCTGTAAGTATTGGGCATGCAAAATAGCGCCTTTCTGCGCGTGATCAGTCCGACCAAGGAGATCGCCGTGACATCAGATATGATGACGAGCTGGCTGTTTTGACGCGAGAGATCGCTGACAAGGTGACCTATGTTCAGAGCCAAACAATCCTGATCGCGGTCCTTGAGCGAGACGGACACGAGGTATCCGACTATGAGAGAGAGCTAGTCAAAGAGCGGTCGGGTCTGGCAACACGGATCGCGAGGCTGTTTAGACTGCTTGAAATAGCTTCTGCTAATGAAGGACCCGAGACAGCCGCGTCAACTCAAGGATAATCATGTCGGATCGCCGGAAGATCGATCGTTCGGAGGTCGACTTAGTCGCCTACATTTTTGGAGATGGCGGCAGCCGACGTTACCGCGTGTTCAATATCTCTGAGGACGGTGCTGGGATCGAGTTATCGACGAAGCTGCACATGCCTGCCACATTCAAGATGATGTTGAAAAGAGATCGTATCATCAGAGATTGTCGTCTCGTTTGGTCCAGTGATACTCGCATCGGCGTCGTGTTCAAAGCCGATTGAGTCGGCTCTGCAAACACCGCGCCCCCAAAAGCAACTTCGCCAGCACACATTTGCAGCACTCCGATCGTCGGAAACAGCGGTATTTCCGGAGAGGACTTCGTATGTCTCGAATCCGGGAAGGCTGCTGATTGCTGGCGTCACCAAATAGCGCAGCTGGTTCTGATCTCGCGCCCGATTCAGGCGCGCTACCACGACTATCGTTCTGAGCTGACGGAAGGGCCCCCTAGGGTTGGCTGAGCCCACACAGCCCACCCCGCGCGCAGCTTGCGCCGATGGCGTTAGTGTCGGGTGAGACCTGCGGTCCACGTTGGCAGGCCGGCTTGTCAGAATGCCGAGGCGCTAGCTCTGCCTAGCCTGCATGCAGGCTAGGCGTCTTGGCAGGGAATACCGAAGTTGTCACAAGCGAGAGCGAATGACTGTTTTGCCTTTATATCCTCGAAGCAGAAGCGAGTGCCGACCTCCGCGCGATCGATCCACCAATCGACGTTGTGGCCTTTCGCGATGCGGGAGGCTTCGCCTCGCAGCAGGTCCAGTTGTCTTCCCGCAACACGAACGATCAGGCAATTTTGTTTGGGCACAATACCTTCTCCAATGGCAACAGCCGCCGAACTCATTGGTAAAAAAGTACGGCAGCCAAATTGATCGCGCTAAGCGCCGTGGACGAAGGCCGCAGCAGGGGGCTGCTGCGGCCTCATTGTCAAAAAAAGCCGGGTGAAAAAGGTCTAAGTGAAATATGCAGCCAGCCCCGGTGCGATGATCGTAGCGCAGCATCTCCGGCTCGGAGTATGATCTATTTCACAATCGGCAGCAGGCTTAACTAACCGTAGGTCAGCCTGATGTCAGGCAACCCTGAAGTCAGCGTCAACACCGCTTCCGTCAAGGTAGATATTCCATAATGAAGGTTATGCGAATAAATAAAGCTTATTGGAATCAATGATTTACGCGTCATCTGCGCCGCGTCAAAAGTCGAGTCCAGCCCCGACCGACCTTCCTTAGGACGCGTTCGTTTGTCTTCGCCGTACAGTGTCCCGCTGGCGCCGGTTTCGGTCGCGCTTGCGCCGAACTAGCGTTATCGAAGGCATCGGTGACAGAGTCGTGGCCAGCGTCGGCTCCTCGACGGCGCGGACGGGAGTTAACTCAGTTGCTTGGGCGGGTGCGGACCGCGCCTCCATAATCTCGAGAACCGAGCGCCCCTTGTCTGTGACACGCCAGCTGCCGTTCATCCGCTTGATGATACCTTTTGATGGAGCTTCTGATCGTGGTCGAGGGAGCATCTCGTCGGCGTGGACTGGGTCGGCGCCTGTGCTCGGTATCAACGGCGACCTGCACGTTGTAGCCGACGACCCCGGAGCCGCGGCCGCTCGTCGCCATCGAACGGCCGTCGGAATCGGTCAGCGAGATTTGCTGGTCAGGCGAAGCGCGCATCTGCTTCTCGTAGACGGCAAGCTTGCCCATTTCGTCCTTCAGCTTCGTCAGCTTCTCCTTAAGCCTCGACACCTTTGCAGCCAGCGCCTCCGTCGGCTCTTGCCGATCGGCCGTGTCGAGCTGGCTCAAATATCGCGCCACACTCTCCCCAACTGGGCACGCCGCCGCTCCACCTTTGCCCGCGTAAAGTTCTTGTCCCGATTGTTGACGGCCTTGAACTTGCTGCCATCGATGGCGACGCTCGCCGTGGCGAGAAGGCCCATCTCACGGCAAAGCTCGACGAAGCGCGCGCAGACCTTGCGCAGCGCCAAGCCGTTGTCCTTGCGGAAGTCCGCGATCGTCTTGTGATCTGGCGCAAGCCGACCCAACAGCCACATCACCTCGACATTGCGTCCGGCCTCTTCCATTGCCCACGATCCGCCTCTTCAACGAAGCGCCTCATCGATTCCTCCCGCAGAATCACGAGAGAATCCTAACAGGGCACGGCGTTTTCACACAGCCAGGGTCAAAAGGCGAAGAACTCAGCGTGAGCAAATCTCGTCCGCTACGCCCCAGCGGCGCGCCCGAGCTCGACGCTTTTCGAACAGCCAATCGCATTGACCGTTATGTGCAGCGATCGACATCGCCCGCGTGTAGTCCATCTTGCGGCGCAACTACGGAACAACGTTACATCTGCGAGATTCGCGGAACGAAAGGGATCGTCAGTCTTTCTCTGACTTTGGGATACGCCCATGACATCTCAGGCCGTAGATGGTGCGTGCGCGTTCGCGTGGCGGAACTACTTGCTGCTCCACAGCGGCATCAGCGAGAACGACGACAGGTGTTCCGCCCTCTATCGCTACGTCGCCCATCTTCGCGATACCGGCGAAGATGATTTCGATCTCTTGCAAATAGCGGCAGTCGCCTATTTGAGAAAACTCGACGAATTGCATGACGACCGATGTGCGAGACTCGCGGCAGATCAAGTTTTGGCCGAGTTTTCAGCATCACGCAGTGCACAACCTGACACGTAGCTTTAGGCCATAACACCAGAGCGAAGGAGCGAACAGCATGGCAGACAAGACCGCTAATGCAAACCGCTTCGCGCGCGACTCACAACGGGGCATCACCGCAGTGACAACAATCGGCATGAATGCCTTGAAGCCGATTATGCACTTTCAGGTCTCAATGCTGAGGATGTGGGCCAACAGCATCAAGAGGTTCGCGGGCAATTACGAAAAGGGGTTGGAAGAAACCACGACCACTGTCGAGGAGCAGTCAGACAAGGAGGAACGCGCCGCGTAAACTAACGCGAATTATTAGGAGGAGTCCGAGTTGGGTCAAAATGCGAAGAACTCAACGTAAGCAAATCTAGCCCGCCATGCCTTACTGAGCGGACCTCAACGAGGTGCGCGGCTACTTCGCTGATGTGCCAACAGGGGAAACGCGGCTTGACCCGTTCACTGAACAAGCACGTCCTCATGGCGTCCGGCGCGGCCGGGGCCTGGAATGCCTCATTAGCGGAAAAGCCGACGCCGGTTTGGAACGGCGACGGCTTCTTCTTTACGCGCTCAGACGGACGGCCGCGGCTACCCGCCGCGTCGCATGAAGGAAACGGTTAGCGGGCGCTGCGACGCCATCAATTGGAGGACGCTCCTGTTTGAGCAACTCATCGACTAGACGTTCGAGATAGGGCGGCAGAGGCGAGGCTTCGAGAGATAAATTCTGTTGCAATCTGTCACCCACCTCGTCACAGATCGAGCGGGCAGTCTTATGGTCGATGTGGTCCGATATTCGATTGGTCGTTTCCATATCCCGACCTTTCGATTAGGCCCCACGTTCACTCCGAAGAAGAAGCGAGTGCGGCCGGCGTTCGAGCGGTAGGAGTAAGGCCGTGTTGGTCGTATGATCCAAGATGCTCTTAACCGAATTGAAAATGGAGTCGTCGAACTGCAGATGATCGTTCTTCACATCGAAGTCGAGAATGGTGTTGGCACCAGACTCAGGCCGGAAAACAAATTGATCGGGCCCCTTGCCTCCAGCCAGCATGTCGCCTTTACCGCCGATCAGCACGTCAGTGCCTTTGCCGCTATATGCAACAGCATGGCCTGCAGATCCGTCGAGCGCGCTCTTCCCGTTATCGCCCCACAAGATGGTGTTTGAGCCGGCTTTATAGGTGAAGGAAGGATCAAAAACGGAAAACGTCAGGGTGGAGGTGTCGCTACCGCCATGACCATCAACCGTTGTGTAGGTGAAGGTATCCTGAGCAACAATCTGTGACGGCAGGGCTTTAGCTGTAGCGACATAACGCGTCGTAGCCCAAAGCTTACCCCTGAGCTAAAAGTGCGAATTGGGTGGTGCGTCCGGACGGGTTCTGAACGGCCGACCTCCGCCATGTCACAGCGGCGCTGCTACCAACTGTGCTGCGGACGCGGGCCGGTATCGACGCTCTGACGCGTACGTCGCTGGCGTTTACCCCAGCGGCCGATCTCCGGCTCTTTCCCTTCCAATTCACATATTGCCCCTCGTCCTCGCAGATCAGGCACGAGACAGGTGGATTTCCGCTGTCTGAAATCGGGCGCCGCAGGTTTCGCAGGTCCAGAGAGGCATGGCCATGATCCAGGAGAAGCAAGGGGGCACCCACGAGATGACGCCGTAACCATCCCATCGCAGAGGCGGAGGAACCACCGCGATTGGCCCATGTTATCCTCTGGTCCACCCCCGCGCCAATTGGCTGGTCATGTCATCGCAGCTTGTCAGCCCTGCGTGTACGGGACCACATTCTGTCGGAAGTCGTTCAGCGTCTCGATGGCATCGCGCTCCCCTCCCCGCCTCTGGCCCCTCTACGCAGTCAACTTCTTCATGGCCGACATGCAGTCGGGCATCGGACCGTTCGTCGGCGTGTTCCTCCAATGGTGGCGCGCTCGCTTGACGGCACCGGCCGCATCAATCTCGGCCAGGGCGCCGTCATCACCGTGCAGGGCGTCGGCGCAAGCCTGAGCCCCGCGCTTGGCGGCTGGATCGCGCAGTGGATCGGCTACGGCTCGACCTTCTTGCTGCTGGGCGGCTTCGGGCTCGCATCGATGGGGCTGTGGCTGGCGTTCGGTGCCGCAGTGAAGAAGTATTGAGGCAAGCGGCCGGCCGGACATCACGGCGCGAATTGCTTTTGCCATCCGGGCAAACCAAGCTGCGGCACCTTTGGCACAAGACCAGCCATGCGCCGAAGTCTCGCCGGTACCAATGGCGGCGACCACGGCGGTCGAGATCAGAGGGCCGACGCCCGGAATGCTCATGATGCGACGGCAGTCAGTTTCCTTCTCACCGATCTGGTCAATCTCGCCGGAAAGGGCGACCCGTTCATCGAGAGATATCCAGTCTTCGTACAAGCCAGCAATCAGGCCGCGCATTCGTGGCGATATCTCATCCTGACGGCTCTCCAGGATCGCCAATGAGCGCGGGGGCGCGAAATGCCACTGTTCCCCAGCGATACGTGAGTTGGTTCAGGCGCCCTTCATATTCGGCCCGCTAAACTGGCGGACTGGGATTTGAGGCCAGCGAAATAAGCGCCGCCAGGACAATGTATTTTGAGCCTGGCGGCGTTCAATTTTAAGGCCAATGAGAAGCCCGCCCGCTGAACCGGCGCATACGAAGAGGCCGCCAATTGAGGGCTTCTTTATTTTGGCGCCGTTTCACCGATCAGATCGAATAACCGCGTTCAACGCACGACTCATGTACTGGGCGCGCGCCGGATTGGGTTATCCCGCCCGCTGGCGGTTTTCGGCGGTGCACACATTGGCGAAAGCTCGATTCTTCCCAATTCCGTTGGCTCCATCAGGACGCGTGTGCCGTCGATCTTGCGGCCGGGCGCAATCAATTTCGTGCGCCATAAGAACCACAGAGACCTAGAGCCGCGCCCGTTCGATACGAAAGTGAACTTAGCGGCGTCGTGCCCGCCGTCCTAGGCTTTTCGATTTCCTCGGCGGTCCACTCCTGCTTCCAGCGCGCCATTTTTCCCGACCTACGAATTTCGCCGGTTCCAGTGAATTCACCATCGGCACACGGCTTTCCGTGAGCGCGACATCGCTTGGCACAAACTGCACTTGTCCAGGAGCGCGATGTCTGCACCATCAGTGGGGTTTCCGCCCAGGATGTTCTATCTCCAATAGCACGATCCGACGGCGGGGAACGCTGGCCCCGGCGTACAAACAGCCCCCTATCCCCGGCGCTGGGGCCACGTTCCGCGAGCGAAAGTTCGCTCGTGTCCGCCACCAAAGTTGAGGCTTCGGCGGAGTGAGAGTATGAGAAAGGTTCCGCTATTCACCTGCACGCACTGCCGAGTGCAAGACGCGGATGTGATCAGCATTACGGTCTCCTACAAGAAGGGAGAGTCTGTCCATGGCAAGTGGCACCCAGCATGCTTCGAGGAGGTCAGGCCGACGCTGAAACGAAAGGGCGACCCCATGATCGCCATCAGCAGCAACGTACCGCCGAGCGACCCGCGTAGTCTTGATCATCTTAGCCACCGTGAACAATGGTTGGCGTTGGCCAGGGCAATCGGGCAGCACATCGCGAGAGATGAACGTAATGGCGTCAGCGGGCCGCACATAGGAGACGTGGATCTCGACGAGGATAAGTCATCATGACATCGCCGCCCCCGAACCCTGATGATGGCACGACCATCGCCGTCGCCATGGTCGTCGTCGCGGAATGGAAGAGGCCAGAGGCGGGCCCTCCAAATGATTGACGAACGGCTAGTTAGGCGATCATCTAACCGTTCGGTATCATCAATTAAGGGAGACAATCTTGCAAAGCGCCAAATTGTTGTTGGTCATCGTTGCTCTGTTTGCTGTCTCGCCTCGACTGGGTTGCAGATGACAATCCGGTTCGCGTGATCGACGCCTTCGTTGCAGGCCTCGATCTGGCTGAACTTGGGTTCGGTGGCGTTGAGCCTGCCGGCACAGGTAGGGCGTCGTATCATCCGGCCGCGCTCTTAGGGCTCTACATTTACGGTTATCTCAACCGTGTCCATTCGAGCCGCCGGCTTGAGCGTGAAGCTGGCCGCAACGTCGAAGTGATGTGGCTGCTCGCCAGGCTTGCGCCCGATCACAAAACGATTGCCGATTTCCGCAAGGACAATGGTCCCGGCATCAAAAAGGTCGGCGCGCGCTTCGTCGAGGTGTGCCGCAAGATGGGCTTGCTCGCGACAGCCAGCGTTGCCATCGGCGGCAGCAAATTCAAAGCAGTCAATAATCGCGATAAGAACTTCACGCGCGGCAAAGTCGAGCGGCGGCGCACGCAATTGCCGCCTTCGATTTCGCGATGCGATGAGGATCATCAGTCGCCGATTTGTAGGTAATAGCCACTAGGGGACCAACGCCTGGCACTGTCATCAGCCGGCGACAGACCGCATCGTCACGCACAGCTGCCAGCACGGCCTGTGTAGCCTTCCGTACTCTGCCTTCAAAGCCAATCGTGCCGAAAGCATCGCTGTGGCAATGCGCTCCAATGTCGCCTGACCCGCAACCAACTCTCGGAAAGGCTCTTAATCGTGCACGTACAGAGCGCAGACCAATGCGGTTGACGTCAGCGTCACCATTCACGCCATTAATCTAATGGGATTCATGCGGCCTCGCCGCTTGGCGAAGCCCGTCACTGCCCTGGTGCAGCTACGGTCACTGTCTTTTCCATGATCTTTGCTCGGTCACCTTCTCGCACCACGATAGCGGTATAGTAGCCGTGTTGCGGTTGATCGCCGAACTTGGCCTGCCACTCGCCAGCATTGAAGACGAAGTTGCCGAAAGATCGGGATACGTTGCGCTCTACGGAGTAGTCGTGCAGGTCAAGGTTGAGGACATCCTGCAGGTTACGGCGAATCGCTTCTCGGCCTACGAAGATCCCGCTCGGCGTTACTCTGATGGTATCCTCGGTGAACGCTGCAGCCATGGCATCGACGTCTTTGCGATTGTAGGCGTCGGCAAACTTCTTCTGCAGGTCGGCATATTGATCCTCGACAACCGGCTGAGCGACAGCACCAACGCACCGACCATCATCAGAGATGCGGCAAGTACGATCGTACGCACCGTCGGTATCGCCATCATCAAGGCGATGGTTCAGAACCACTCGCCCGGTATGTACTTGTCGGCGACGATGATGCTCACTGACACGAGCAGGCCGCCGAAGCAGAACAGCGCGAGCGATACGAGCGTCTGGAAGTCAGCAATCGCCAGGACCGATGCCCTGGGAAACATACGGGTAGCCAATGCCGTCATGTCACCCTCCAACTATCACGGCTGAGCCAACTCTCGCTTCAGCCAGATCACACGGCGCGGAAGTCGGTACCGCAAAGACAATGATCGAACGAACAGAGGAGCGTTTTGGCCTCAAACCGGAGCGGCTCGCGGCCGATACCGCTTATGGATCCGCTCCGATGCTGAACTGGCTGGTCGAGAAGGACATCGCGCCACACATTCCGGTCATCGACAAGTCAAAGCGAGAGGATGGCACCTTCTCGCGCACCGACTTTCGATATGACCCGGCCGGCGACGTCTACCTCTGCCCAGGCGGAAAGCGGCTCGGGACGAGCGGCACAGTATACGAGGGCAAGACGCTTCTGTACCGCGCAAGCAAGCTCGACTGCGATGTATGCCCCCTCAAACCGCAGTGCTGCCCAAAGGAGCCCTCACGCAAGATCCCGCGCGACATCCATGAACACGCCCGAGACGTTGCACGGTCCTTCGCTGGGACCGAGGGCTTTGAGCAGTCGCGACGTGAGCGGAAGAAGATTGAGATGCGGTTCGCTCACCTGAAGCGCATCCTGAGGCTCGGCCGACTTCGACTGCGCGGCCCACGGGGCGCCCAGGACGAGTTTGTTCTGGCTGCCATCGCTCAAAATCTGAGGCGGCTCGCGTCGTTGGTTGCGCGACCACCACCCGCTCATGCTCTGTGTATTGCGTAGCGTAGCAGTTGCGTTGAGAGCGGCACGGTCGGCGGATCAAAGCCGGTCGACCTTAGCGAATGGCCGAAAGACATGCTGCCCTTGGTTTTGCCAAATTCTATATGGGGCGCGCTGCCGAGACCGAAGGCCATATACTCGAGGCTTTACGTCTCTCCCCTCGCGACGTTGAAGCCTACCAGTGGACGTGTTTTGTGGGTGTGGCCAAGCTACAGCTTGGTTCGGACGTCGAAGCCGTCAGTTGGCTACGACGAAGCACTGAGGCGAACCGCAACTTTCCTCTCGCTCATGTGTTGCTCGCCGCTGCGTTGAGCCTGACCGGCGCGCTCGACGAGGCGCGAGCTGCTGCAAGATCGGGACTTGCGCTCAACTCAGGTTTCACCATCCGTCGCTTGCTCGCTGCTCAACAAAGCGACAATCCAATTTTCCTTGCTGGGCTCGAGCGCATCTGTGAAGGCCTGCGCCTCGCTGGCGTGCCGGAAGGGTGATGAGCGTTCGGGTCAGAAGTCGACTTCAGCGCGTTCCTGCCCTACGTCGGCTTTGGGTCAAAATGCGAAGAACTCGGAGTGAGCAAAATCAGTCCGCTCCACCCCACCAAGCGGACCTCGTTGAAAGGTGTCGTCACTTCGCTGATGGGCCAATCAGCGGACATTGCGCCGGCCTTTCTGTAATTCGGCGCGGCGTTCGCTCCCATTCGGCGCAAACGCTGACCCCGGCCAGAATGAGCGCGGACCTCGACTATCATGTGGGGTCAACGTTGAAAGCCATATTTCACCCAGTGAGACCCCATCTATTCAGCGACGCTTCTTCATCGCATGTTCCAAACCCTGGCGAAGAGACGCCGGTGTGTAGGGCTTCACGATGAGTATCGCGCCCAGTCGCGCGGCTTCAGATTTCACTCCGCTGTCACCTGTCGCGAGAATTAGGCTAAGATCGGGCCGGCGCGCGTAGACGTCCCTTGCGAGCTGCAGACCGGAAACCCCAGGGAGGCCGACATCCGTGAGTAAGATGTCCACGGGCTGCTCATCCAGGATCTTCAGGGCCTCTTGAGCCGTGCCTGCCTCTGTTACCTTGCATCCGATATCGCTCAGCATCTCCATCGTGGTGAAGCGGATGAGGTCGTCGTCCTCGACGAGCAACACGGTCGCGTCCTTGAAAGTCTTTTCGTTGGCCGAGTGTTGCGATCCCTGAGCGACGCGCCTTTGAGCTTGATTGGCCAACACGTGTCTGATTTTCCGCGCGAGTGACTCCCGCGTGTATGGCTTGGCCAGGAGCTCCACTCCGGGATCAAGCCGCCCGCCATGCACGATGGCGTTCTGAGTATAGCCGGATGTGAAAAGCACGGCGACATTGGGCAAACGTTCCTTGGCTTTTCGCGCCAAGTCCGGGCTACGCAGGCTGCCAGGCATCATGACGTCGGTGAAGATAAGGTCTATCGGAATGCCGCTGTCGACGACGACGAGAGCGCTCGCCGCATCTCGCGCCTTGACCACGCGGTACCCTAGCTCGGTGAGCATCGAGACCGCGACCTCGCGAACCTCATCGTCATCCTCAACCACGAGGATGGTTTCCTCTCCGCCTCTAATCTCGTCGGACGTAGCCCCGACCAAAGTGTCTTCGCTGGCCACCTCTCGCGGGAAGTACAGCTTCACAGTGGTTCCGGCACCTACTTCGCTGTAGATTTTGATGTGTCCGCCGGACTGCTTGAGGAAGCCGTAAACCATGGCGAGGCCCAGTCCCGTGCCCTTGTCCTCCGCCTTGGTTGTGAAGAATGGCTCATAGACCCGTTCTAGGATGTCAGGCGGAATGCCGGTGCCCGTATCGGTCACCGCGATCATCACGTATTGCCCCGCAGACAACTCGTCATGCTGGCGGACATATTCGTCGTCGAGGAAGGCATTGCTTGCTTCAATCGTCAGCCGGCCTTCGCCGTTCATCGCGTCGCGAGCGTTGATCGCGAGGTTCAAAACCGCATTTCTCCAGTTGATCCGGGTCGACGAGGCTATTCCATAGCCCACCTGCAACCACCGTCTCGACTTCGATCTCCCCACCCAAGGCGCGACGAAGCATCTCATCCATGCCTCTGAGCAGACGGCCGGCGTTCACCACTCTCGGCTCCAGCGGCTGTCGCCTCGCGAAGGCGAGCAATTGTGAGGCAAGTTTTGAACCGCGGGCAACACCCCCGAGGGCGCTTTGGACCCGCATCTCGGCCCGGGCATTGCCCGCGATATCTTTGCTCAGCAGTTGCAGGTTTCCGCTGATGACCTGCAGCAAGTTGTTGAAGTCGTGGGCGACGCCGCCGGTGAGTTGCCCGATCGCCTCCAGCTTCTGCGAACGGATCATTGTCGCCTGCGCCGCTTGGAGTGCCGCTTCCGCCTCGCGGCGTTCGGTGATATCCCGTGTCACCTTGGCGAAGCCGAGAAGCTTGCCGGCGTCGTCCCGGATGGCGTCGATCACGACGTGTGCCCAGAACGCAGTGCCGTCCTTTCGGACCCGTTGACCTTCGTTCTCCCAGCGTCCGTTTCGGGTTGCCGTCTCCAGGCCGATACGCGGAAGCCCGGCGGCACGGTCGGCTTCCGTGTAGAAGTCGGAGAAGTGCCGGCCAATGATCTCTTCAGGGGCATAGCCCTTGATGTGCTGCGCACCGGCGTTCCAGCTTGCCACGTGGCCGCCGGCATCCAGCATATAGATGGCGTAGTCGGTAACACTTTGAACCAGCAATCGGAACTGTTCTTCGCTTTCGCGCAGTTTTGTCTCGGCGGCCCTTCGCTCGGTCAAGTCGCGGGTGATTTTGGCGAAGCCGACAAGGGCCCCCTCAGGCGAGCGGATCGCGTCGATGACAACATGGGCCCAGAAGTGCGTGCCGTCTTTGCGGACGCGCCAGCCTTCGCGCTCGAAGCGGCCGGTGCGCTCGGCCTCCGCCAGCGCCTGAGCAGGGACGTTGTGCGACCGCTCAGCGTCGGTGTAAAAGGTCGAGAAATGGCGACCGATAATCTCATCCGCCTCATAGCCCTTGAAGCGCCTGGCGCCAGGGTTCCAACTGGTCACGCGACCCCCGCGATCCAACATGTAGATCGCGTAATCAGTGATCGCCTCGACGAGGAGCTGGTAGCGGCCGTCGCTAGTTTGTGCGGCTTCGAAGCGGTTTGAGGTTTCCATACGAATCCTATCCCAGCCCCAGTGTGGGTTGGGACACAGTCTACTGAAACACGGCTCGATCGATTCGGTTCCATTGAACCGCGGCGCCACAATTCCGATAGCCGGACTGAACCACTGCGGAGCGGCCCTCAGCCGTCCCTAAGGCGCGCGCGCCCAGTATAGGAACGACTCATCAAGCCTCGCGTTGCCGTCGCCGTATCTTGCTATCGCGCGCGAACATGGCGAGCGTCGCCTACGCTGACGTGCTGTTGCTGTCCGATCGGCTGGAGGAGTGCGGGCCCGAGGCCGTGATCTCGCCGTCCTTGCCTGGGCGCAGGCGACGGTTACTGCATGGGCCGAGGGGCGCGAGCGGCGCGCGCTGGCGCGATCACCGCAGCGCGACGCACCTCCACGATGACGAGGTGGAGATCTGGCAGCACGAAGCGCTTAAGCGTTGACCAATAGATAGAGCCCTGAGACCAGAGCAGGCTCAAAATCCAGCGGCTGGTTCCGCGACTGGCTCGCTCCTATTCTTGATGCATGATCGCCCTCACCCGCCGGCGCAGCGACAACCCGCACCAGGAGACCTGGCGTATCTACTTCACCGATGTGTGCGTCGGGACCATCAGCGTGCGCGCCGGCGTGCCTGTGCATGCCGATCAATGAGAATGGTCGGTCGGCTTCTATCCTGGCATGGAGCCAGGCACATGGCGGAGTGGCATAGCCGCCACCTTCGAAGCCGCGCGCGAGGCTTTCGAGACTGCATGGTCGGAGCTACAGCCGAGCACCCCCGACAATGCCTTCGCCGAATGGCGCCGCGATCGCGACTGGCGGGCCGAGGTTGCGGCCAAGCGGGCGCGGGGCGAGAAGCTCGACAGCGAGATACGGAGCACGCTGATGCGCTGCGTCTGCGGCACCACATTCGACAGCTGGAAACCGGCGGAGAGCTACCAGCACCGCGCACACTTCACCGCCGCGCAGGCGGCCAATGGGACACGACGATGAAGCACACCGCAGAACGACCCTATGCAGACCCGGATGCGGCCGCGCGCAAGCTCGTCGAGCTCGCGGCCAGCGTCGCGGCCGTGCAGGACGGCCGCATCTACATCGAGCGGATCAACGGGCAGTTCATGATCGAGCTGAAGGGCAGCGGGAGCGAGTTCGGCGCCGGGCTCAGATACGCCATCGAGCGCGGCTGGTTATCGAAGCATGAAAGCGGCACCTACGTGAAGCTGATGCCGCCCGGGGAAGATCTGCTGACTCGCAAATAGGAACCGTCCTTACTGCTTCGTCCTACTTCTGTCGAAAATGAATGCGGCTTGAAACACCCGTTCAACGTCTGTCCTCACTTCCACGGAAACGTCCTGCCGTATGGTGGCAAAGTCCTTTGCCAAGTTCGCAAGCGACCTAGCGGCTTCGACCTCGGCCTCTTGCTGAGTGTCGAATTCCAGACCTTCCTCGTCCGGGTACAAACCAGTGTCGTCCCGGATGTCGAAGTAGTACCGGGTCATAAGCCGCCCTCATTCGAGGGAGAGCATAGAAGAAATGTTCGCGTGTTCCTATTCTGGCGGCTGCAGTCCGGGTGATCTCAACCACTCGCTCAAGTGCGAGCCGGTCTCGGCCTGTCTGGCCTTGCGGAGGAGAGCTTCTCGCTCGAAGCCGGCAGGGAGCTTCTTGGCTAGCTCTCTTAAGCGTACGGCTTCTTGGGCAAGACGTTCTTCGAGGGACACAGTTTGTTTAAAACGACGGCGTCGCTGCATGACACACCTCGATCTTACGGGTCCTAACCGTTGGGTTTGAGTTCTTGCAGCCTAACGCGCGGGCAGTTCCGTGGTCTGTGCCCTAGTGAACACAAGTTCCACGCGATAACGCGGGAACCTCGGATCACAATTGAATGTTACTTATCGCGGGCAGCCGGAGGGGAACGCCATGGAAATGGACCTTGCCGAGCGCTTCTTTTTGGGTCTCGCATTCATAGGTGCAAGCTGCCTCTGTGTCGTTTTCTCCGTCTGGATGCTTACTTGAAGTTCTGGCCCGCCAGCGTGAACCGGCCGCCGGACTTGCTTTTCCGCACCCAACGACCAGCAGTAGCCCGCCCTGCCGCCTGCCGGATAAGCACGGGTGAACTCTCCTTGGCGCTTGATGCGGTTGTAGCGAAAAGTGCAGCCGTGCGCCCGGGCAAAGACCTCCGCCTCTGCAATCGCGATGGCACGCGTGCCGCCAAACGCACGCTCGATGTAACGGTCCCGAATTATCAATTTCTGGTTCGACCCGACGTCATCCAAAACCGTCGCTAGCTTAAGCAGGAAGTCTTCGCGCGTCTCCATAGGGACAAACATGCAACGGCGAACGCCTGAATGCCAGCAAGGAGCTATGAAAGGCGAAACCTCGCCGCACAAATAGCCCGTCCTCAGTCTTTGGGCGGGAATGGATGGACGACGGCTTTTGCGTCCGTCGCCTGTGCGATCAGAACTGCGATTCCCTCGAGCGTTTGTTGGTCGTTAATTCGGAATGACAGGCGCCGATATCGGGCGATCTTGTCGTCGTACTGAGTGCACT
The DNA here is from genome assembly GCF_054061875.1 of Bradyrhizobium sp. S3.7.6. Taxonomy (NCBI): domain Bacteria; kingdom Pseudomonadati; phylum Pseudomonadota; class Alphaproteobacteria; order Hyphomicrobiales; family Nitrobacteraceae; genus Bradyrhizobium; species Bradyrhizobium sp. S3.7.6. Next base: position 249,225 of record NZ_JBSSEQ010000004.1, read on the forward strand.
TCTCACACATGACTTCCGCTCGGCATAGAGGGCGGGAGCGTGAAGCACTCTCAGTCACCGATAGGCGCCTCGGACTGGGCGGTGATTTTGCAATTATATACCTTGCACCGGGTTCCCGACATAAGGAACATCGGCGCAAAAGCTCAACGCCATAAGTCTGCCCAATCAGCGAGGGTTTTAGGAGCTTTGCTGTGATTGCCTAACGGGTCCGACGATTAGGCGATAGGTTGGCACCCACGCTGTATTCCAGCTCTCAAGGGTGGTGCCGCAAACTGCGCATTCGAAGCTGGCTATCTGGCGGCCGGGCGCCATGGACTCGACACGGCTGTAAACGGCGCCGCACTGGCAGGATCGGTGATGTGATTCTGACATGCCTATTTTATGCGCTCTAAGAGCCAAACAAGCCAGTACGAAACTTTGGCCACCAAGCGGATCGGGGCTGAACCTTCATGGCCGACGTCTGGACCAATGATTATCCGGGATTTTGTTGATCCCTCTCGGGGCTGGACTGAACCGATCGCCGCCAGGACAATGTATTTAGAGCCTGGCGGCGTTTCTATTTCAGGAATGATGGGAGGCCCCAGCATGAACCAGCGCAGGCTGGCAAAAAGCGGCCCCAGGGTGCAAGGACCTGAGGCCGAAGATTACCTTCTCTCATTGCTTCGGGCCTAACCGCAGACTGGCGGGCTCCGTTCCTCAGTCCCCATCCGCCAGCGTGAACCGGCGGGTCTCACTTGGTCGAAAATAATTAGTGTCGCCCGACCTGCGATTACCGGCGCGCTCGCCAATTGATCAACGCGCCCTTCATGTTCAAGCTCAAGAGCCGCCAACTCAGGCGGCCTTAATTCACGTCCATTGTGGATTTGCGGGCAGGCCTCTTGAGGCGCCAGTGCCCGACCAACGCGCGCCACTCGAATACGATGACGATGATGCCGATCAGCGCAGTCCGGATGCCTGACATTATCAAAATCATTTGGAGCGTCGGATCATCGGCTGTCATGTCGATGTTCCAAAGTATCAATGTGAACAATTGTTCCAAGGTATTATTTGGGTGGCTGCAAACCCGGCGAGCGCAGCCAATCAGTCATATGGGCGCCGATCTCGGCGATCCTAACTCGCCTTAGGAGCTGACCTGCCCCTGAAGTTTCACCCAGTAGCGGTTAGAGTCTCGGCGGATGTTACGCCGTTTGGCGCGGTGTGAGCAACGTGCGATCGGCGGAGCTGGTCGGGGTTGCGCAGCCGATCGCACGTTGCGGTGAGGTAGGCGGCATAGGCCGCAGGGGTCAGATAGCCGAGCGAGGAATGCGGGCGTTGGCCGTTGTAGTCGCCGACCCAATCCGCAATCTTGGCGCGGGCGTGATCGAGGCCGAAGAACAAGGTTTCGTTGAGAAGCTCGTCCCGCATCCGGCCGTTGAAGCTTTCACAGAAGCCGTTCTGCATCGGCTTGCCCGGCGCAATGAAGTGCCAGTCGATCTTGTTCTCCTCCGACCAGGCCAGCATGGCATTGCAGGTGAACTCGGTGCCGTTGTCGGAGACGATCATGCCCGGCTTGCCGCGCTGATTGATCAGCGCCGTCAGTTCGCGTGCCACCCGCCGCCCCTGGATCGAGGTGTCGGGGATGGCCGCCAGACATTCCCGGGTCACGTCATCGACGATATTCAGGACCCGGAAGCGACGGCCGCTGGCGAACTGGTCGTGGACAAAATCCAGCGACCACCGGGCGTTCGGCCGAGCCTCGACCAGTATCGGCGCTCGGGTGCCCACGGCGCGGCGGCGGGCCCGGCGCTTGCGCACGCTGAGGCCTTCCTCTCGATACAGACGGTAGATCCGGTTCCGCCCGGACGGCTCGCCCTGCTGGCGAAGCAGCACGAACAGCCGGCGGTAGCCGAACCGCCGACGGGCATTAGCAAGCTCGCGCAAGTGGCCGCGTAGTTCGGTGTCCGGCGGTCGGCACGATCGGTACCGAACCATCTTGCGGTCAGCGCCGACGATGCCGCAGGCCCGCCGCTCCGCCAGACCCATGACGGCCTGCAGGTGCGCGACGGCTTCGCGCTTGGCGACGGGCCCTACCATTTTTTTGACAAAAGCTCGCGTAGCGCTGCAGCATCCAGCATCTGCTCGGCCAGCAGCTTCTTCAGCTTGGCGTTCTCGTCCTCGAGTTGCCGCAACCGCTTGGCATCGGAGACGTCCAGACCGCCGAACTTCGCCTTCCAATTGTACAGCGTCGCTTCAGAGACGCCATGCTTCCGCGCCAAATCGGCAGCCTTCGCACCCGCCTCATGCTCACGCAGCACGCCAATAATCTGCTCTTCCGTAAACCTGGCTCGCTTCATCTGTCCGTCCTTCAGAAGGCCGGACTCTAACTTCAACTGGAGGAAATCGGCAGGGGCAGGTCAGAGCGCCTCGCGCTCGGCCCCGGCCGGCAACCGATCGGCCATCGTCTTGAGTTTGGCGGCCTGCTAAACGACGAAAGGCGAGGACGGTTCCCCTAGAGGAACGAATTAGCCAACTTCAGTTCAACTTGCGACGAAGGGCCTTGCGCGCCATCTCCATCCATTCTTCCGCAAGGTGCAGCCACGCCTCCTTGTCCACCTCGCGTGTCGCCTTTTCAGCCCGATGCAAGCAATTCTGCGCTTGATGCAGGTACCTAACAAAATCAGCGTCGCCCATCGCGTACAATGCGGGGGCAAAAAGAAGGTGCCAAATGAGAGGCCGCAGGCGCCGCCTTTAGACAGCTCCTGCGGCCTATGCTGCGACGTTCCGCACGATCGGCGCGGCACGGCCCACCGGTTAGCACAGGAACCACAAGGGCGCGCGCATATTTGAGCCGTCGCTGCCGCGCCGCCAGAGCTGGCGGAGCGGCCCCGGCCTAACCTCCTTGACCCCCTCAGTCCTCATCGTATCGGAGTAGCGTATGCGTTCCTCGCCCTCGATCGTGCCGGCCGACCGCCTCGACCGCGACATCTATCTGGTGCTTGAAGACTTCGGCGCGCGCGCCGGTTGCGCCTGGCGTGAGACGGATGAGGCTGACACTGATCTTGAGGGCGTCCTGCAAAATCTCCTGTCCGGCCAGTACGCCTATCCGGTCCGAATTGTATCCTTCAATCCCGTCGAGGGGTGGTCGCGGGATGCGACTTCCGACGTCGCCGACGCGCTGGCCCAGCGCGCGGCCGACACCGACGCCGAGATCTCCTCCGCACTACAAGCCTTCATCGCCGCCACCGCCACAAGGCGCTTCGACGCACAGCTGGCGCTGCCCCTGCGCGGGGTCGCCTGATGCCCAGCGAGGAAAAGCCTGTGTCCGTTGGTGCAACGACCACGACATGCGTCAACTGTGACGATTTCGGCTGGGTTTGCGCGAGAACCACCCGGACCGCCCCTGGGACGGCCCGCGCGCCTGCACCTGTGGCGGCGCCGGCGCACCCTGCCCGGCCTGCAACGCTGCTGGCGAAGGTGAAGTGCCGCGCATGCCAGAAGGCTTTCAGATCGAGGTCAACAAGGACGGCTGGCGGCACTGTGGTGCCTCTATCGATGTGAGCGGCCCAGGCGCCTCCGGGGCTGGAGAGGAACGGAGACACCGGGACCGCAACGACGCACCGGCTCGAAGTTGGGGCGCCGTGGATATTCTCCGCCCCGGGATTCATCGCAGGCTCTAACAAATGTTGAGTGTCCCAGATTAACTTTGCGGGCTTCCTCCGTTGCGCAGTGTTCCTTCGCGGAACAGAGCCCACGAAATATTCCTGACACAAACCGCTGCTTCCATGCCTTCAACCGGGCCGCGGTGTTTGTATCCTTAGTTGTTTTCATTCCCGGGGCTGGCTTTGCTCGAACCTATTTTTTTTGACCGGCGTCGATAGACTTTGGACAGGGCCGCCCCACAAGGGCGGCCCTTTCTTCTGGAGCCTTCAAGCCCTATCTGCGGTCTATGCGTACTGCGTTCGAATTTTGCCGGCTTACCGCCGCCTAGATGGTACCGGCCGGGCCCGACTGGATCCACGAAATCAAATACGACGGCTAACGCCTGCGCGTAGAACGGCGAGGCCGCGACGTTCGGCTGCTCACCAAGAATGGTCACAACTGGACCGACCGCTTCCCTTGGATCCTCCAGGCAGCGTTGAAGAACCGCGAGGAGCAATTTGTCATCGACGGTGAAGCCGTAGTGCTCGGCGTCGACGGCGTCTCAGACTTCAACGCCCTGCACTCGCGCCGAGGTGCAGCTCTATGCGTTCGACATTCTGGCGCTCGGCGGCGAAGACTTACGTCAGCTGCCGTTGACGATGCGCAAGACCAACCTGGCGCGCCTGCTACGCGGCCGCCCCGATGGCATCTTCGTCGCACCGTTTGAGGGCGGAGAAATTGGGCCGGACCTCTTCAAAGCAGCCTGCGGCATGGGCCTTGAGGGATTAGTCTCGAAACGGCGGAATCGCCGCTACGTCGCCGGCCGCACAAAGGAATGGATCAAGATGAAGAACCGAACACACCCCGCTATGTCCAGAGAGTTTTGACACGAATACCGGATTAGGGCGTGCACTCATATTGCCGCTTCTCGAGATAAAGCGGACCTATGCAAAGAAGTCCGGCAATTTCGCCATTTGACCCAACTCGGACATTTGCGCGAGACGGGTGGCCGCTAACAAATGCGACGCATGCACGTTCGAGTAACCCACCTCAGCGCACGGTCGGAGCATGCTCCCGCTCGGCTAACGCCGAGGGCGCGGCGCACTAAGACTGGTGCGGTGCCAGCGTAGGGCGACAACGGAATTATTATTAAATGTCGGCCCCTTTGTTGGGGGCACCACGCTCTTCTGCGCCCTGTAATTCCCTCTGCGCTTGGTCCCAGAACTCGTCTTCGCGTCCTTCCGGTTTGCCCGCCTGCTCCCACAGCTCGAACGCGCGCTTCCGTATCTGCTCCTCGGTTGGGTGGGCCATCATGAAATCTCCCAGAGCGCAGTCCTGCCTTGGGCAGGAGGCACAAAGGGCAGGACCGCCGGGCCAATTTATCTCAAAGAGCCAATTCGGGCTTCGGAGTCGTTCCTTCGCCACGCGCCTTCTCGGCCGCATCATCCGCCAAGGCCCATAGCAGCCGTATCCCGGCCGTTGGCCCGAAGTCGGCTTCTGACCACACCGGACATCGACGACCAAAGTCGGCAACCGGCACACCTGCGGGTCTCCGGAACTTTGGGGTGATTCCGGGAGTTTATAAATTAGGCGGTATCGCGATTTCGCTTTCGGCTCAACACACGCTCAACACACATATGCCGTCTGTCGTCGCAAACCGCGGCATCGCAGGAGGCTCTTCATGAGTATCAAGCGAATCTTGGTTCCACTTCCCGGCTCAGCCGGCCTCACCGGTCAAATTGAAACGGCCCTGTCTGCCGCCAAGGTGCTGGTGGCTCACGTCCAGGCACTGTTCATCAGTGAGCCGCCGCCAGTCACGCGACCTAATGGCCACCGACCTAATGGCCACCGAAATGGGACGACGAACGGCGACCGTCCCGGTAAATTGGCACGCCGAGGAACGGGAGCGAACTGCGCGGGATGCGCGTGAGGTTTTCGCGCGGGGCTGCGCGGTAGTCGGCATCCCGATGCTATCGGCGAGCGACGAGCCCGGCCGCCCGCTCGCAGCATCCTGGCGCGAAGCCGAGGGATCGTATGTGGAAATCGCGGTGCAACGGGCCGCTGCCTTCGACCTAATGGTCGCCGCAAGCGCCAGCGTGATGGAATCGCTCATGGCTATTGCCGAGCAATCGCTGCTGCGGACCCGTCGCCCCGTGCTGTTGGCGCCGGCTCGCCCGCAGAGTGATCTGACCGACAGCGTGATGATCGCCTGGGACGAGAGCCCGGAATGCTGGCACGCGGTCTCGGCTGCCATACCGTTCATGCAACTTGCCAAATCAGTGCGGGTCATAAGCGTTGACCGGGACGGCAGCAATCGTCAAGCCTCGCAGGCGGAGGTGCTTGCATATTTGCGCTGTCATGGCATCGATGCGACCGCGCAGGTGGTTGCACCGGAATTGCGCTCGGTGGGTGATACGCTGCTCGCGGTGGGGGCAGAGCATGAAGCCGGCCTGCTGATCATGGGCGCCTATTCCCATAGCCGCCTACGCGAGATGTTTCTGGGCGGGGCCACGCGCCACATCCTTAAGAACGCTTCGGTACGCCCCGTTCTCTTAGCGCATTAGCCCTCGTCAGAGCGCAATCCCAGCTCAGGTTGCCGCCAACGCCAACGCTATGGCGGGCTTGCTCACTCGCCGAAGGCGGGTTGGGGGGACCGTGCGATTAAGCACCGACGCTGCCAAACGCACCACCCTCCTCAATTGGGTCTCCCGAGTTCGGCACTTATGGCAGATCGTGCTCGGGTCGATTTGATTGGATGTCGGTTTGTGGGCCCTTAACGGACCTCGTGCAATGTCCTCTTCTCCGCCGCGGTTGGGAAATAAGCGGGCATCGCGGATTTATGAGTGCACGTGCTTGCGATGAAACCTTACGCCTCATTGCCGAGGTGCCCATCTCCTTGGTCGGTGCTATTGATTTCCCAGGGAGGATTATCCCGCCGGTCCGGGAATGAAGCACCGCCACAAAGGAGTCATTCTTCCATTGTCGTATGACGGCCACCACCAAACCATCGCCCTGCCGCTGAGGTTCTGCCCGTTGACTACGACAGAGTTTGGCACGTCAAACCATTGCCCGGGTTCGTTTGGCCGATGCGGATGCTTCAGAAGGACTCTATAGCCATTTTTTGCCATATCCCACTCGGCCTCCGCCTGTTGGCCGTCCCCACCATCACAGCACGGCTCACCTGCCCTATTCTTGAGACTTTTGAACCAAGCGTTCAGTTCTGGTCGCATCAGGTCATGTGAATAGGCTGTGTTGATGCCGAAAAATGTGACCGCACACAATCCCACCGTGCCGGCTACGATCAACCGATAAAGATGCACTGGGTGTCCATTGGAACTGGTCATGGAAACCTCCGTTTCCTAGCCCGTTTGCGTGGGTCATCGGAAACGAGCGAAGGTTCAACCGGAAGTACACTTAGGTGCCGGCCAGTTCCTCGGCATGCTTTGCTTTTTGACGTGACGCCGAGTCAATTTGGCTTCTTGCCCTAACAGCGAAGTGGCGATGCCCCTCACTGTGGTCAGCTTAGTGGGACGCAGCGGACGAGATTTGCTTACGCTGAGTTTTTCGCTTTTGACCTGAGCGGAAGTCCCGGCGCTGATCGTTCCGCAGCGGCCAAATGGCGCGTTTCAGGAGCTCAAAAGGAGGCTAGGATAACTACGTGCAAGACCTCAGCGCAGACGCCGGCCTCCGGCTCCTCCGCGGCTGGCATCAGCGAAAACTCATGGAGGATTTCGCGATGAAATCGCTGGCCTATGTAACTCTATCTGTCCTCGCGCTTATGCCGAGCTACGCCTTCGCTCAACAGTCAACCGGCCACAAGATGAGCGACGAGGAGCTGATTAAGCTGTCCTTGTCCGCGGCACCCGAGGCCATCGCCAAAGACGCAACGATCGTCGCTATGGATCACGACGGCAAGATGCGGACGTTGCGCAAAGGAACTGGGCAGTGGACGTGCATGCCGGGCCATGCCGATCCGGCCAACCCCGACCCGATGTGCGGCGATCAAAACGCGATGGAATGGGCGACGGCATGGATGGAGCACAAGGAGCCACCGGCGAATAAGGTAGGGTTCATGTACATGCTGCAAGGGGACGGAGGTGCAAGCAACACCGACCCCTATGCAACAAAAGAAGAGCCCGGCAACAATTGGATCAAAACCGGCGCACACGTAATGATCGTGGGCTCTGGCGCTAAGATGTTGGATGGTTATCCACGCGACGCGAAGGCCGACCCAACGAAGCCCTATGTGATGTGGCCTGGCACGCAATACGAGCATTTGATGCTGCCGGTCCGCTGATCTCGCGATCCTGCATCCGCGCCAGGACGGTTCTGTGCGGGGCGCGCGCGATGAAACGCGCGTCCCTATCGGTCCTGCTGCCCCGATGAGTCCGCTTGCGGCCCCTTAGCGGACTTCGTGAAGAGCCGGCTTCTGCGCCGCTGTTGGCGAATAAGTGGGTACTGGCCGAAATAGGCCACTCGCGAAAGTGAATTAGTGCCACTGGTAGGAACTAAGGGATTGCCCGCCCTGTTGCATGTTGTTCCTCCCTCTAAAGGAACAGCCTTATGGCCGACGACAACAACAAAAATCCAAATGAGAAGCAGCCCGGCGAGAATCCGGACGGCAAGTACCATTTCAATCCTGGGAACATGGCCGGGAAGAAGCCCGGGGATTCGGAGCAGACTGCCGAAAACCGTGGCGAGCAGCCGCACGCGGACAAAGAAAAACCCGCCGGTTAGGTGCTGGCCACTCGGAGGCCGCCAACTGAGGCGGCCCTACCCTTTTGATTTGACCTCGCAAATCCTGCGTTTCAGGTGGCACGTCATAGTCGTCCACTAGCCTTTCGGTCTGCTCCTTGGCCTTTTCATGGGATCGACAAGCCGCTAACTATGGCCATCCGGGCCTAGGATGTAGGCGCGACATCCAATCATTCCGGTGGTGCCAGACCGGGCGACCTGAACCACTCGCTCATATGCGCGCCGGTCTCGGCTTGCCTGGCCTTGCGGATTGTGCGCTCCCGTTCGATACCCGGTGGAAGCGACTGAGCCTTCTCACGAAGACGCCTTGCCTCTTCTGCAAGGCGTTCCTCAAGGGACATAGTTTGCTTGAAAGTAAGCGTGGCGTTGAGGCCCTTGAGAATTTTTGTACTCAGTCCTGAGAGCACCGCTAGAAGAGTCTTCTTCTGCAAGGGTGCTCACAATGGACGACCATTCGGACGACATAAGACGACCGTTGTCATCGCGTATCGAAGTGTACGCAGGCGCAGGTCGAAAGCGCTGGCCGGACGACTTGAAGGCACAGATTGCCGCGGAAAGCCTCGAGCCGGGGGCGATTGTCACAGATGTCGCGCGTCGCCATGGGTGCCGGCCCCAGCAGGTGCACGACTGGCGGCGCCGGGCGCGTTTGGGCCAGTTGGTACTGCCGGCTTCGGCGGACACGCTGTCGTTCGTGCCGGTGGTATCGGAATCGGCGCTACCGGCGGCCGCAGAGCCCACTGGGTCGCCGGAAGCAGCCGTTGTGACGGTTGAGCTCCAGGGGCACGAGTTGAGGTGCGAGGGACGCCTGGCCTTGCTGTGTTGAGTGATGTGTTCTTGGCGCTTCGACGGACACGTTCATGCTGACGCCGCCCGCGAGCCTCATGATTTACGTGGCGACGCAACCTGTGGACTTCAGAAAAGGTGCGGAGGGCTTGGCGCTCTTGGCAAAGGAGACGCTGGGCCATGACCCGATGAAGGGCGTGGCGGTGGTCTTCCGTGCGAAGCGCGCTGACCGTGTGAAGATTGTCGTCTGGGATGGCAGCGGCCTTGTGCTGTACTGGAAGCGGCTCGATGGCAGCGGCTTCAAATGGCCTCCCATCGTGGCCGGCGTGATGCGGATGAACGCTGCGCAGCTGTCGGCGCTGCTTGCTGGCATGGATTGGACGCGCATGCACGCACCTCGAATCCCGCAGCCGAAAGCGCTTGCGTAAAAATATAAATCTTCGCTGCATCGGGGCGCGAAGCATGGCAGACTCGGGCCAATGAGTGATTTGCCCGATGAGCTGCCGAACGATCCAGCCGAGTTGCGCGTCTTTGCCGCGGCTCTGCTGGATCGCTGCGCCAGGCTCGAGCGGTTGCTCAAGCTTGCAAAAGATGCGCAGTTCGGTCGATCCTCGGAAAAGCTGGACGCTGATCAGTTACAGCTTGTTCTGGAGGACATCGAAGAGGCCGTCGCGGCTCTCGAAGCAGCCGAGGATCGCGCCAATCCCAGAACCTGCGAGAAGAGAACTGCCGAGCGTAGAACCAACCGTGGTCAACTTCCGGAACATTTGCCGCGCATTGTCGAAATCCTGATACCGGCCGAGACCTGTTGCCCGTCTTGTAAGGGCGACCTCTTCGAGATCGGTCACGATGAGAGCCAGAGGCTAGACGTCGTACCGGCGCAGTATCGCGTCATCGTCACCCGCCGGCCCAAACTGGCCTGCCGCGCCTGTCATGGCGTCGTCCTCCAGCACGCTGCTCCCGAGCGATTGATCAGGGGTGGATTGCCCACTGAGCGGCTCGTCGCGCATGTGATCGACGCCAAGTATCATTGGCATTTGCCGCTTTACCGCCAGGCGCAGATGCTGGCGACGCACGGTATCGCCATCGACCGTTCCACGCTCGCCTTCTGGGTAGGCTATGCCGCCCAGGAATTGAAGCCCTTGTGGCATCGTCTGCGCCAGCTTCTGCTCGCCTCTTCGAAGCTCTGTGTCGATGAGACCCCGGCGCCGGTGCTGGACCCGGGGCGCGGCAGGACCAAAACCGGCTGCTTCTGGGCGCTGTCACGCGATGACAGGCCCTGGGCCGGACCTGACCCACCTGGCGTGGTTTACGCCTATGCACCGGGCCGTGGGGCCGTTCATGGCTTGCAGCTGCTTGAGGGCTATCGCGGCATCATCCACTGCGACGGCTATCAGGCTTACAAGACCATGACCCGAGAGACGCGTGTGGACGCCTTGTCCGGGACGCTCGCCTTCTGCTGGTCGCATCTGAGGCGCCAGTTTGTGAAGATCGAGCGCGAGGTTGCTCCGGCGCCAGCTCCGGTTGCCCGCGAGGCTCTTGAGCGCATCGCCCAGCTTTACGCGGTCGAGAAAGCGCTCCGCGGCCGATCAGATGCCGAGCGCCGTGCTGGCAGGCAGGCGCATGCCCGACCTCTGGCTACAGCCTTGAAGCAGTGGTTTGAGGCCAAGCTTGATCACCTTGCACAGAAGAGCGACACGGCGAAGGCCTTGCGTTACGCGCTGCGTCATTGGGATGGCCTGACGCTCTACCTTGATGACGGGCGCATCGAGATGGACACGAATGCTGTCGAGCGTGCGATGCGGCCGATCAAGCTCAACGCCAAGAACTCCCTTTTTGCCGGTTGCGACGAGGGCGCCGAGAATTGGGCAGTTCTGGCTTCGTTAATCGAGACCTGTAAGCTCAATGGCGTCAGTGCCGAGCACTGGCTCGCTGATGTTCTCGCGAAGCTCGTCAATGGTTGGCCTGCGGCGCGACTGGACGAACTGCTCCCTTGGGCGTCGATCTACACGATGCATGCACACGATCCGAGGCTGGCGGCATGAGCCTGAACACGACCGCGGTCCGGATCAAGGTGACCCTCGAGGACGTGAAACCGGAGGTGATGCGATGCCTTGTCGTGCCGCTCACGCTGCGCCTTGATCGGCTGCATCTGACGCTTCAGGCGGCGTTTGGCTGGACGAATAGCCATCTCTTCGAGTTCCTGGCTGGCGAAGGACGTTGGGGTATTCCTGATCCCGATGGAGATTTTGGCCCTCAGCCCATCGATGCTCGCAAGACGCGGCTCTCCAATATCGTTCACGAGACCGGCGCGAAGACGATCCATTATCTCTACGACTTCGGCGACAGCTGGGATCACGTGATCAAGCTCGAAAAGTGGTTCGACAACACGACAATGGAGGGACTTCCCGTCTTGCTCGAGGCCGCGAGCCGTTGTCCTCCGGAAGATGTCGGCGGTGCGTCAGGCTATGCCGAATACCTCGACGCCATTAGCGACCCCACCCATCCGGAGCACGAACAAATGCGCCTCTGGGGCCCCGAGCAGTTTGATCCCAACGTCGTCGACCGGAAGGCGCTCGAGGCCGCAGTCAACGCATTGTCGGAAATATGGAAGCCGCGCCGGCGCACCACGCGTTCAAAATAGACGTCAAGCACCAATCAAATGGGCCTCAGAGCTACGCTTACGCTTGAAACGGCGACGGTGCTGCATAGCGCTGCTGCATTCCTGAGGAAGGCGGGAGCGCTAATGGCGTTCTCATCCCCGATAAGAGCCAGGACAAGGCGATATCGCCCTGATGAACTGCGCCAAGGGGAGGACCGCCGTAGTGCTCGCAATCCAAACATGTCCGGCGACAACGTCAACAAGCCGGATCGCGGGCTGCTCGCGAGCGCATTATACCAACGGTAGCGCCCGCTCATTCCGGAGTAACGGTGCGCAACCTCTTTACCGAGACAAACGTCCACCAATCCCGAGCCTGGATAAGAGGGTGCGATCGGCTCTTTGCCTAACCTGTTCGAACGTGCATTGAGAAGGCTTTTTGTCCGGTCGCCACCTGATGATCGAAGTCCCGTGACGGAAGCGACCGCCGGTGAAATGATCGTAGGACACTTCGACCACATATTTCGGCTTGACCGGCTGCCATTCTGGCGATCGCTTCGTGGACCAGCGACTGGGACCGCCAGGGGCATTTCCTGTAAAGCTCTGAGCTTGCTTGACGGCTTCGAGCTTGTCGGTCAAAGCCGGCTTGTCCTTTGCTTTGATCCCCGACGAGAATCCAACGTGATGCAGCAACCCGTCGTCATCGTAGAGCCCGAGAAGAATCGACCCGACGACCTGCCGGCCCGCCAGACGGTTTTCGCCGTAGCGAAAGCCGCCGATGACACAGTCCGCACTACGATAACGCTTGATCTTTTGCATACCCTCTCGATTGCCGGCCTGGTATGGAAGGTCGAGGCGCTTCGCGATGACGCCATCGCTTCCACCGCCCGCCGACGCGAGCCAACGTTGGGCATCCCTCAGCTTCGAGCTGGCCGGCGAAAGGCGAAACAGGTTTGCCTTCGAGAAGAAACGAGCGGCGAAATTCTCCAGAAGCGGTCGCCGCTTGGCGAGAGGCTCACCCGCCAGATCGCTTCCGCCTTTCAGCAAGAGGTCGAACGCGAGGAACAAGGCCGGGCTCTCTGCCGCCAATTTCTTCACGCGGCTTGCAGCAGGGTGAATGCGCTGCAACAAATCATCGAATGAGAGTTGACCGCCGGTCGGAACGACGATCTCGCCATCGAGGACAAAGCTTTTTTCGCGGACCGCAAGCGCGCCGGCCATGACTTCGGGAAAGTACCGGTTGAGGTTCTGCCCGGATTTCGAATGGAGGTCGACTTGCTCGCCCTCCCGCACCAGAAGGCAACGGAAGCCATCCCATTTCGGTTCGTACTGCCATAGCTCGCCGATCGGAATGGCATCGACCGAACGGGCCTCCATGGCCTCGATGGCGATGCGGCGCTTTCCCACGCCGCTCAATCTTCCACACGAGCGAGAGGCCCGATGGCAGGAGCGTTGATTGGCTGTCCGTCGACATCGAACATCGATCCATGACAGGGGCAGTCCCAACACGTCTCAAAGCTGTTCCAATGCAGGTGACAACCCACATGCGTGCAACTCGCCGACCTCAGGTGCAGCGCACCTGCCTCGTCTCTAAAGGCTGCAAGTTTTTTCAGTCCACGCCGCACGACCGCGCCTTTGCCAAGCTTGAGATCGTCCAGTGAGTTAATCTCGCCAGGCGCCGCATACTCAGCAAAGCTTTTAAGTGCGGTAATGTTCTCAGTCACAAAGTTCTTCGCGGCCTTAAGAGGAACCCGGCCCGGCTCGTAGATGTCTTTCCAGGGGTGATCCTCACCAAAAACGAGGCTCGTATTCAGCATCGCGCCGGCGACACCGTGCGTCAGGCCTTGCCCGGAATCGCCCATCGCGACGTAGATATTCTTGCCGCCGGAATCCCGTCCGATGAAGCCGGCATAATCGATTGTATCGAGCACCTGCCCGGACCAGCGATGCGTCTCTTTGCCGAGGCCGGAAACCAGGCTGCGGGCCCAAGCTTCCAGTCTGTCAAAACGCTCATCAGCGTCGTCTGCCTCTCCGGTTTTGTGATCTTCGCCTCCCACCAGCACATAGTCGGTATTGGCGGGACCGGGCTGCAGGCGGACATAATGGTAAGGATCTTCAGTGTCCCAGTAGAGCGCGTCAGGTAGCGCACCGCGCTTGATCTCGAAGGTGATAACATAGGTCCGATAGGGAGCCGTCTTCGTGTGGATGGCAAAGCGGTCGGAGATCGAAGAGTTGGTTGCGACAACGGCATGTTTGGCGCGAATGGCGCCGCGCGCGGCTTTAACCGTCACGACACCATTGTCTTCAGTCACTTCGTCGACCGGACTGTCTCGGAAAAAGGTCACGCCATTCTCACTGCAGGCCTTTGCCACCCCGGCCAGGTATTTGAGGGGATGAAAAGTCGCTTGCCTGGGATAGCGCAGAACGTGGCGGCCCTCGCACCCTTTGAGGGATACGCCCATCAGCCGGTGGACGGGAGCTCCGACCTCGCGGACCGCATCCATTTCCTGGTCGATGATATCGGACGGCATGTCCCGCCCCTGAAAGAGATAGCCGTCAAGCCTGCGAAAGTCGCAGTCGATCTTCTCTATGTTCTGGATTTCCTCGATGCGGTCGATGGCAGCCGCCTGGCTGTCGCTAAAGAGCTTTGTCGCCTCGTGCCCCCTGATCTTCGTCATTTCGCTGACGAGATCGTCGCACAAAGGAGCAAGGTGAGCCGACGTCCTCGACGTCATGCCACCGCAAATGCGGCCGCGGTCGATGACAATGACGGACCTGCCGCGCTGGCAAAGCTCATACGCCGTTGATATCCCGGCGATCCCGGAGCCAATCACGGCGACGTCGCACTCCTGGGCGCCATCGAGCACGCGCGCATCAGGTGCGACGTCAATATCCATCCAGAGCGATTTGCTGGTCATGATGTTCTCCAAACACGTGAGAACGTTCCCATGTCAGGCCGAGTTCCAATTCTAAGTGTCAGACCTTGAGCACAACGGCCAGTATGCGCCTGAAGGTTGTCGCGTTCTTGGGAGCGTGCGCGTCGTTGTCATTGTTGAAATAGACCCAGGCCCGCTTCGCACCGCTCGCCTTGATCCTTTTGGCCCAGATCTCCAGCTCGCTCTTGGAATAATCGTGACGATACCATCGCTTTGGGCCGTGCAGGCGGATGTAGAGTTCATCGCTCGTCCGAACGAGTTCGTCCGGCAAGCGTGGCCCGCTGCAGGAGCAGAAGATAATCCCCGCGCTACGAAAAGCCTCATAGACCTCTTCATTCCACCAACTCGCGTGCCGAAACTCCACGACGTTGCGACGCTCGGGATCCAGCTGGCTGACAATGTCATTAAGCCGGGTCTTGGTGTAACGATAGCTCGGCGGCATTTGAAACAGAAAGCAGCCCATCCGGTCACCCAGAATGTCGGCGATCATTCCAAAATCCCGGATGAGCGTCTTTGTCGCTTTGAATCGTTTCACGTGGGTGATGAGTTCGGAGACTTTGACGGTGTAGATGAACTTCTTTCTCCCGGGCTGCCGCCGCCAGGATTGAACACCGGCGACTGTCGGCCACGAGTAAAAGGATGCATTGATTTCGACAGTGTCGAAACGCTTTAAATAATGATTAAACCACTCGGTCTGCGGCGCGTCTGCATAGAATGAGTCCCGCCATTTCCAATAACGCCAGCCGGAGCATCCGACGTGGACAAACTGTCTGTGCCGCGGCGGATCCTTTGGACGGTCAGTTTTTGTCTTGAGGCGAGCAGCATGCATCTTTGCGGCACGCTTGATATTGTCCTCGCGCTGCTTTTCGCGTCGCAGACGTCTGCGTTCTCGGAGCTCCTCGGGCGTCAATTCGATCCGCGTCGGTGGTGCCATCTGCGAACGAGCCTCGATTGCCTACCGCTACAGCCTCGCGAGCCCTGCTGGCGCCGTTACAATGCAAGCCCGCGGCGACATCTGGGCTCCCGCTCCCGCGTGCGGAATCGTTACCGTCGTTAAAAAGGGTCGTGAATTCGTAGAGAAGAACGACTGCACCGAGAGAGCGCCGCCAACGATTGACGCCACGGACGATTTCATCCACCGTCCAGAGAACCAGGCCACCGTTGACCGCGATCGCGCGATCGTCAGGGCCAAGTTTGCTTTGCCTGCTGATGGCCATACCCAGAGCAAAAGGCCGGCCACTATCACAATCCACAGAATGAGATTGGGTGACTGTACAATCGTGATAGCGCCGGTCTTGCGATTGCGGAAAAACCATCGAAAGAACTCGCGCCACTAGTTCGCCCCGGTTGAATCTTCAGTCAGAGTCCAACCTCACCTTCTTCGCGACCTTTCCAATAGGTCGCGCGGTTGGCTTTGACCTTGATCAGGACAATGCCTGGCGTATCCACGCCATTTTCGAACCATTTGTCGAGATCACTTGTCCAGTGCTGATGAAAGACGGCCTTGTCGCGGATCAGTTCGGCAGTCCCTTCGACGGCCACATAGATCCCTTCGGCGAATAGACCGGCCTCGGATGAGAATCCGAGCGCGACATTAGGATTCCGTTGGATGTCAGAAACTGTCCGCGTCTTTTCGTAAGTGAAGTAATAAGACGTGCCGTCGTAAGCCACGTCGCCGTTGTTACTCATGGGTCGATTGGCGATCTCACCGTTTTCTGTGTGGGTCGAAAGAATGGCGATGTCGATGCCGGCCATTTCCTTCGCGATTTCAGCGAGCGATTTCTTGGACATCTTTCCTTCTCCATTGGCCGGGGAGCAACTGCGGGGTTCAACCCATGTTCCCTTGAGGTCCGCAACTGGTTAGCCGTGGGAGCGACGACAAGCGATTACGCCGCTCATTGCTCTCGGACGCCGGCCGATGGCAAATGGGATGCATCTACCTCGACCACGCATTGCGTCCTCCGAGGTGGCCTAGGAACCCTGGGAAGGAGCAAGCGTTCGGCTCACTATGGTCGACACCCCACTTTCTCATCTTGTTGAACATTCGGTCCAGATCGCTTGGGAGTTCCTCGAGCGCTCGGGCGACCTCGGCGACGCTGCCGAAGCCAGCCAATTTCTCTCCCATAAGATCGAGCAAATGGTCCGGAACGGTGAACGTAGCAGGTTGCTGCTCTCGAACCGGGCGATCGATGCTTACCGGCGGCAATTCGGCGTCCTCGACGCCTAGCACGCATAACTCTACGAACGAAACCTCGAGAGCCCGCTTGGTCGTTAAAGGTGTCGCGACATGAAGCTCTCTCGTTGTGCCTTGGCCTTGGCGATTATCCTTCCCTGCGCTGCTTTCGCTCAAGGTGGCGGTGGTGGAGGCAGTGGCGGTGGGTCCGCGGGCGGAGGAGCCGGCGGCGCAGCCTCCTCCGGGGCGGGCGATACAGGGACATCCTCACCTTCAGCTACAAACGCCGCTGGCACTGCAGGGTCTGGCCCAGCAAATCCCGCCGGAACCGTTGGCTCTCCCGGCAACTCCACCGTCGGCAATGCCCCCGCAACGGCGCAGCCCGGCGTCAATCACGAACCGGGGCAAAGGATCGACACCGAAAGCGAAGCCCGGACGCGCGGCACCAATGCGGCCGGCACCGCTGCTTCCTCGGGCTCTTCGGCCGCGGCTGCGAAGACCGCGCCTGCCGGAGGGATCGGAAGGCCTGCGACCACCAACCAGCAGGATAGCGACGCCAAGATCGATCAAGAGAACAGCAACACGGACAGGATGGTGGGGTCGATCTGCAAAAACTGCAAATGAGCATCGTGTTGATCCTCATGTTGGGGCCTTTTTTGATGGAGCCGATTTCCGCTAGTGGAAAACGGCCCGGATCGCATAGGCAATACCCGCGGGCGGCGGAGCAAATCGGTACGATTAGACCCAAGAAGGATCTGTGGGACCCGACCGACCGCGCCCTCGAGAAGATCAGAAGCATCTGCCGGGACTGTTAGCCGCTCGAGTGTGATGCGCCTGGAGAACCCGCCGGATGAAAGCAATCGTGTATCAACATGAGCTCGCCGCCGAACTCGAGAAGCGGTCTGGCGTAACCGGCCTCAAGCTGATCCGCGTAAAGGGTTACAGCCCCAGTTGGCAACTTGGCGGTATCCGGCAGAAGCCTCTGGAGGAATCCGCCGAAGCGGCTTTGGGTGAGGAAGTGCGGAAGTTGCAGACAGAGTTTGACATGGCCTAGGCTGGCGCTCGCCCATCACGGCTTCTCTTTTCGGCAACCTCTAAAGGAAGCGGCACCGGCGGACGGATTGATTTCTCCGACAGGCGGAAGTGACTTTAGACTTATTCCGGCGCCCCACCCCGACCCGTAGATTTTCCGCTGACACTTGCCGAAGCGTCCAGCCTTCGGCTCGCAGCCGATGCGCGCCCAGTCCACGGAAAGGAGTGACCGGACTTTATCAAGCATCGACTGCGGATCTCATCTCTCAAAGCGTCAAGCGGTTGGACAAAGGCTCGCATGAAGGCACGGTGCTGGCGAGTAGGGTCCGATGCAGGTGAGCGCTCACAAGGCCTCCCTTTTTCAACGTTACGCTGAAGGCGGTGACGATCCGAAACAAGGATGGGGCGAACAAACCCTTGCATGCTCTGCAGCATCATCTTGGCCTGGCGCAGGAACTCGACAGAAACCGAAAGTAAAAAGTAAATCGGCTTACCTAGATGCCGGCATAGGGCAGCCCACGTGGGCAGCCCGGCCTTGTTAAGGCGGCGCCCGCCTGTTGCGTGAACAATGGTCTTTTCTGCCGTAAGAGCGATGAGAGGCCCCGTACATTGGATGGAACCTTGATCAAGCCTCGAATGTTTTCTGACGAGCGGCGCCTACTTCACGGCAAGATTAGCGACCCCGGTAGGATCGACGAGCGCCGGACCGCCAAGCGAGGTAGCAAGTGGGTCGCCCGAACACGGTTAGCAAGCGGATAGCAAAGCCCGGCACATCGACAGCTTCGGATCGCGACGCATCTCGCAACCCGGTGCAGCAAAAGCCGCTCCCACTTGGTTCGGGCGCGCGCATGAACGCCCGGGTGGTCTTTGCCGTAGCGGTGGTAGCGCTCTCCCTGTGGACAGCGGGGGGATTCCTGCCACCTTTGATCTGGGCAACCATTCTCGCCGTCACCTTGTGGCCTCTCTACATCAAGTTCGCTGCACGGCTCACCTCGGGCCCAACAAGGCTGGCAGCCGTCGCCTTTACGGCGATCGTCGCGCTCATCCTGTTTACGCCCATGGCGCTTGCCATCTACCAGGTGGCCGAGCAAAGCGGTGACATCGCGAACTGGCTGAAGAAGGCCAGGGAGAGCGGAATCGAAGTGCCCGACTGGATCGCTCGCCTGCCGGTCGTAGCAGAAATCGCGCAGCAATGGTGGCGCGATAATCTGTCGGATCCGAAAGCCGCGACTGCTTGGCTCAAGACCATCAATGCGGATGATGCGTCTGGTCTATTCAACACTTTCGGCGGTCAGCTGATGCGTCGCCTGTTCATGCTCTTCTTCTCCCTATTTGCCTTGTTCGTGCTGCTCAGCAACGGCCGCTCGGTCGCTAACCGTACCATCGAGACGTGCGATCGCATCCTGGGGCACCCCGGCGAGGGCGTGGTGCAGAAGATCGTGGATTCGATCCGAGGGGGGCGGTGAACGGTACCGTGATCGTCGCTATCGGCGAAGGCTCGTTGATCGGCGTCGGATACGTGATGTTTACCATCATAACCACGGCCTTTGCGATGCTCCCATTCGGTGCCTGGGCAGTGTTCACGGCTGCCGCCGCGACGCTTTTGTCCGGCGGTGGCAGCGGGATCGCAGCCGCAGGCGTCTTTTTCTGGGGCGCGGCCGTCATGCTTGCAGGGGATCACTTTGTGTGGCCAACTCTGGTCGGGGGCGCGGCGCGGCTCCCTTTCCTCTTTGCGTTCGTCGGAATTTTCGGGGGGCTGGCTGCCTTCGGCCTACTCGGTTTGTTTTTAGGACCAGTCATCATGGCCGTACTATTGACGGTTTGGCGAGAGTGGATTTTTCGGCCTGAAGAGCGAAGCAGGTTTGACTGATTGCGCCGGCGTGCGGGCTGCCCATCACCTCGGCGCGTACTCGTCGTGGAAGATGATCCTCTCATCCGTGAATTCGTTGTCGACGCTCTGCGCGAGGAGGCCTTTACGTGTTCCAGCCGATGGCGACGAGGCGCTTGCCTGTTGCAAGCGGCGGTCGCGGAGGTGCTCATCACCGACATCAGGTTACCCGGGAAGATCGACGGATGGCAGATCGCCAAACGCTGCCGCGAGCATCACCCGGAACTGCGATACCGGTGGTCGTGATCGTGTTTCCAGCCATCTTCGCCCCCATGTACGCTATCCGCAGCGACATCATATATCTACCGCGCGCCGGGTGTTCCTGGGAAGGGTTGACCGGATGCAACGTGCGGGATGACGATCGTGCAGCAGGTGCGCGAGTTCTTCGCGCTCGGATTCTCTATCGAACAGGGCTTTCTGAATATCCCGGGCATGTCGCCCCATACGTCTATGGCCGCCCGTCCCAGCAGGACGGCGAAGCTTCCGGTCTTGTCTTCATCGGCGTCTTAGTGGAACAGCGGAAGACCTCCCGCGTTCCATTGCCATCATTGCGAGAGGAGAAATCGATTATGGGTATCTTCACCAAGGACATCAAAACCATGGATGACTTGCTGATCCATGGGCTTCAGGACATCTACTATGCTGAGCAACAGATCACGAAGGCGCTGCCGAAGATGATCGACAAGGCCACTAACCGCGATTTGGTCACGGGCCTCAAGAATCATCTCGAAGAGACCAATAAGCAGATCGAGCGGCTTCAGAAGGTCTTCGAGAAGCTAGGCAGGGAACCCAGTGGTGCGCAGTGCCCGGCCATCGACGGCATCATCAGGGAAGCCGACGAGACCGCGGGCGAGATCGAGGACAAGGCGGTTCTGGACGCCGCCATCGTCGCGAATGCGCAGGCGGTCGAGCACTACGAAATTTGCCGGTACGGGACACTGATTGCCTGGGCCGAGGAGCTCGGCCACGACGAGATCGTACGCTTCCTCACCACCAACCTGAACGAAGAGAAGGCGGCGAATACCAAACTCAATACGGTGGCGCTGCGCAAGGGCGTGAATGCCAAGGCCTCCAGCTCCAGCGCCGCCTAAGACGTGTCTCCCGGCCCTAACGACCCCGACATCGCGGGGTCGCTATTTCGTCGCGGCCGGTGGACCGCTCGCAGCTTGCGTCTTGCGAACCAGCACGTGATCGAGACGACGAGCCAGGCCAGCGACGCCGCGGCGAACGCGCCGGCCACGCTACGCTCGACGATCCACCAGAACACGGCCGCGAACGCCAACATCCTGCCCCAAGCGCTGCACCGGCGGCGTCGAGCGCGGCGGCCTCCTGCCCGCGCCTTTCGCCGACGAGCCCGGCCTCCCGCTTGCGGCGGATCTCATGTTTTTCGATGAGCGTGGCGCTGGCGCAGAAGTGGAGTGGGCCCCTCGGAGCAGACGGGGTCAGGCTGCTGGTTTGACCGTTCGCCGGGTGTGTTGATCCTCGAATTGCACAGGACTGAGAAACCGAGTGCCGAGTGAAGCCGTCGACGGTTGTAAACCTCCTCAAGGAAGCGCGGAAGGTTTTCGGCAACGTCGATGAAGGTTTCGAATGCCATCGGATAAACGGCTTCGACCTTGAGTGTCTTCATGAAGCTCTCCGCCGTGGCATTGTCGTATGGGTTGCCGCGCCGGCCCATGGAGCCGATCAAGCCGTGGGCGGCAAGATGATCGCGATAGGCAGCCGCAGCGTATTGGGCGGATTCAAACGGTCGTCGCAACACTCGGAGGTTGGAGGTTGCGATGAACGTTGTAAGGCGCCGATCGGCGCGGTCAGGACGAGCCCCATTGCCATCGCCAGGACGGCCGTCTGTTGCAGGACGCGATGAACAGAATAGATTTTGGCTGGCGATTGCCGCGGGGCTAAGCAGCGAGGATGCTGCGCTGGAAGCCGGATTGTCACAACCTGTCGGAAGCAGATTATTCCGAAAGGCGGGCGGCATGCCACCAGCGATGTTCAGATCTTCGGCAAAGGTACTCTCCGGGCGGTACCTCTCATTGGTAGAGCGCGAGGAGATCGCACTCCTCAAGGTGCAGGGCCATTCCAGGCAAGAGATTGGACGTCGCCTGGGGCGGGCTGCTTCGACAATATCCCGTGAACTGCGACGCAACGCGGCTACCCGCGGCGGCGGGTTGGAGTATCGGGCAACAACTGCCCAATGGCATGCGAATCGATCCGCCCGCCGACCCAAGCCGACCAAGCTTGCGCTCAATGCAACCTTGCGCACTTATGTGGAGGAGAGACTTGCTGGCGGCGTCGTAGCCCCGAGCGGCGCGCTCGTTCCTGGTCCCGCCGTTCTGTGGAAGGGCCGCCGGCATGGCCCACGCAAGGATCGGCGATGGGCCAAAGCCTGGAGTCCCGAGCAGATTGCCCGACGCTTGCCGATCGACTTCCCGGACGACAAGACGATGCGCATCAGCCACGAAGCTATCTATCAAGCTCTCTTCGTTCAGGGCCGTGGGGCACTGCGCCGCGAGCTGACGGCCTGCTTGCGAACCGGGCGTGTATTACGGATGCCCAGGGCGCGCGTACGCAGGCGAGGCAAGGGGTTTGTCTCGCCGGAGATCATGATCAGTGAGCGCCCTGCTGAAGCTGCCGATCGAGCAGTGCCGGGACATTGGGAGGGAGACCTCATCCTCGGTCTTGGCAGCTCGGCAATCGGCACGCTGGTCGAGCGCACGACGCGCTTCACGATGCTATTGCACCTTCCCCGGTTGGCGGGGCACGGCGAAGCTCCGCGCGCGAAGAACGGACCTGCGCTCGCGGGACACGGGGCCGAGGCCGTGCGCGACGCGATCACGCGCACCGTCATCACCTTGCCCGAAGAACTGCGTCGCTCGCTGACCTGGGATCAGGGAGCCGAAATGGCTCAGCACGATCGTCTCAAGATCGATGCGGGTATCCAGGTCTACTTCTGCGACCCGCAAAGCCCTTGGCAGCGCGGTACTAACGAGAACACCAACGGGTTGCTGCGACAGTACTTCCCGAAAGGCACAGACCTCAGCATCCATAGCGCCGACGAGATATCCGCTGTGGCAGCGGCCCTCAATGCCCGTCCGAGAAAGACACTAGGCTGGAAAACGCCGGCGGAGGCGCTTGACGAATTGCTGTTATGAGTGAAAACAACTGGTGTTGCGACGACCGTTTGAATCCGCCTTGTGATCCACGATCGGAATGATGCACGCAGCCGGGAGGTGGTTTGCGGCCTTCGATCGCGGCGGCCAGGGCCGCGAGCGTCAGCCGGGCGTCGATCGAGCGGCTGATGGCGTATCCGACCACTCGCCGTGACCAGGCATCCAAGATGACGGCGACATAGACAAAGCCGCCGGCGATGGCGACATATGTGATATCGGCCACCCAGAGTTGGTCGGTACCGGTGGGAGTGATGTCGGTGGCGAGATTCGGGAAGGTCGGCTGACCGTGATCGCTGTCTGTTGTCACCATGAAGCGGCGACGTAATCTCGGCTGAAGGTCATGCTCACGCATCAGGCGGCGGATCTTCTTGTGATTAACGATCAGGCCCTGCTGGCGAAGCGCAGCCTGGACGCGACGCCAGCCATAGTGCTCGAACTCGTCGCAGATAGTGGCGATCGCCTCAACGATCGCAGTATCATCGGCCGCCTTCTCAGAGCGGTCATAGTAAGTCGAGCGCGCAATCCCCATCAGCCGACATCCTTCCGTGACGGAGAGGCCGCGGGGCCGGTGATCGCGGATGTAGGCTCGCTTCTCCTCCGCTGTCGTGCATGCAGAGCCCCCTTTAGAAACTCGAGCTCCAGGGCCTGTTTCCCGACCAGCCTCTCGAGGGCGGCAATTCGCGCCTCATAATCCTGGAGAAGATCGGCCGCCGCCAAATCTTCATCGAGAGCGCCTGCCTGAAACTTCTCGACCCAGATCCGGATCAGATTGCGGGAGATGTCATGCCGCTTCGCGAGCCCGTGCAGCGTCTCGCCGCTCAGATACTCTTGCGACACCTGCCGTTTGAACTCGACGCTGTGGGTTCGGTGCTTTGCCATGGGCCTTCATCCTCTGAAAGCCCGGCCGTCCGGTCAATTACTGAAAGCCAACCTGTCCCCCCTGGAGGGCCCACTCCAGCATCGGGCCAAATTTTCGTTTCGGAGGATCGGCATATGGCCAATTCTGTTCGCCCATGGACCTCAGAAGACCTTGAGAAGCTCAAGACGATGGCCGGGAATCACCGCCGCGAAGAGATAGCCGCTGAATTGAACCGAGGCGTTTCGTCGGTGGCTGTCAAAGCGCATCAGCTCAGTATCTCTTTGCGATACCACGGGCTGCCAAAGCGTCGACCTTCAACAGCGGCGTCAGCGCCGGGCCATTGACCCGATTGTTTTCGAACCTGCGTTGCCCTCTTTGACCTAGAGCGGAAGTCCGCCACCGTCAGGCGACACCGCGCAAGGTCAGGGCTAGCTGCATGTCGAAACGCTGTGTGGCATTGGCGGATGAAGTCTTGCAGCGCAGACGAGATCTCGGGCTCCGTGTCGGGCTGCGCGCTGGGCCAGGGCGTCCGCGACGTCGGAAGTCGCATCCCGCGACCACCCCTCAACGGGATTGAATGAAACAATCCGGACCGGATAGGCGTACTGGCCGGACAGGAGATTTTGCAGGATCGTCTCGATGTCAGTGTCAGCCTCATCGGTCTCGCGCCAGGCGCAACCGGCGCGCGCGCCGAAGTCTTCAAGCACCAGATAGATGTCGCGGTCGAGGCGGTCGGCCGGCAGATCGAGGGCGAGCCACGCATACGCTAGTCCGACATGACAAGGGCGAGAGACGGCCCCGGCAAAGGGGTCAAAGGGGGTAGGCCAGGGCCGCTCCGCCAGCTCGGCCAGCGAGCCAGCGACGACTCAAATATCAGTCGCCTTTGTGGTTCCTTTTCCAAACTGAAGCGGGCGCTTCCGTATTTAACCAGTGTCATAAGACTGATTTTAACGGGGCCTAACTTGGTAGTAGGCAAGCCAGCGGGGACGCGCACGGCCAACAGAAGGCAGAGCCAGTGATCAACATTGCTGAGTGCCGAGAACATGCTGACCTCTACAAGAGACTTTCTGGCGCGAGCGGCATTTCCAAAGATCGCGCCGACATCGCCCGAACTTATGTCGGTTTGGCTGGCTAGCTGGATAGACTTGCTTCTCTCGCGAGGAACGAGCAGAGGTGGGGGGCCGGCCTGCTTGCGGCATCAGTCGCCTAGTTGAGTGGCCCGTTTTACGAAAGAAACAATTTGAGGTTGGCGTCGTTCAGGTCTGATGAGACGGTATTACTTTGACATCAGAGAGGGTGACGAGATTTTCTCGGATGAGGAAGGTCTGGAACTCTCGACCGTAGAGAAGGTGCAAGAAGAGGCGGCGCGCTCGCTGGCCGATATGGCCCGAGATGCCGTTCGGACCCCGGGGGACGGCAGCCACCAGATGTCGATTGAAGTCCGGGACGACGGCGGTCCGGTGCTCCAGCTCAAATTCACATTCGAGGTCGAACGGCGCGGGCATTGAGGCCGCCTCGCTAGAACGTTCCGGTCTTTGCACCGCGGAACCGAATTAACTCGACGCCGTCTCATAAAGGGATTTTAGTGGTTCCACTCATCGGAACTGCCGGTTGAGCTCCAAACGCAGGAGAAGCCGTAGCATGATCAGGGAACCCCACTTCCATGTCAATCGGCATTGGACTGGGACCCCCGATCGGCGTCCAAAGGGCCCTTATTCCATGCCGAAACACACTTCCATACGTATTCGATCCCGGCGCGCGTCTGTTTTGCCATTGCGATGTTTGGTGGCGCACTACTGGTCGCCATAGCGATTACGAGCATCTACTTCATGAATTAACCCGCTTGAAACGGTGGTGCATGACGTTGGGGCCCATGCCTAGAGAGACTGCCATAACGCTCTGGTCCCTAGCCGTCGCCTGCATAGTGGCATTCAGTGTGGCTGCGCTCGTTCCCCGCATTAGCAAGTAAGGCCGCCTCAGTTGGCGGCCAATCTCGCCTGGTACCTTCCTATGTGCGAGGCAGCAGATCTTCCCCAGGCGGCGTCAGCTTCACGTAGGTGCCGCTTTCATGCTTCGACAACCAGCCGCCCTCGATCGCGTATTTCAACCCGGCGCCGAACTCGCGCCCGCTGCCCTCCAGCCCGATCATGACCAGCGCGTTGATCCGCTCGATGTAGATGCGGCCGTCCTGCACGGCCGCGACGTTGGCTGCGAGCTCGAGGAGCTTGCGCGCAGCCGCCTCCGGGTTCGCATAGGGGCGTTCTTCGGTGTGCTCCATAGGCGTGTCTCATCGGCCAGTCCTGGCCTATATTTGATCTCAGTAGCCTAAGTTAAAATGGCGCGGCAGGACTTTGATTTTCTTTTGGCCATCAGGCCTGCTCTCGCTAGGATCGAAACCCGGATAAACCGCTCCTTGGAGTTTATGATCCACAGCGGGGTGCCATGTTCGAAGATGCAGCGAAGTTTCCTCGTGGGTATGAGGAGTGCCGCGAGCAGGCAGACAAGACTGACGTCTTGTCGTCTAAAGCTCAATGGCGCTTGTTTGCCGACGAGTGGTTAGATCGGACGCTGGCCGCAGAGGCTCTGACAAAACGCTAGGCTGAGCCTGTCGCCGCGGAGTAAGGCCGCCTCAGTTGGAGGCCTACTTCGGCCAGTACCCAATGGCCGCCTACGCGGCGGTGATGTGTACGCGGTGCGGGTAGCTCTCCGCCGGTTTCCAGCTGTTGAATGTGGTGCCGCAGACGCAGCGCATCAGCGTGCTCCGGATCTCGCTGTCGAGCTTCTCGCCCCGCGCCCGCTTGGCCGCAACCTCGGCCCGCCAGTCCCGGTCTTGGCGCCATTCGGCGAAGGCGGTGTCTGGGATGGTGAGCCGCAGCTCGGACCACGCGGCCTCGAAAGCCTCGCGCGGCTTCGAAGGTGGCGGCTATGCCACTGGGCAAGGCGATCCCGTTGTTTTGGTGACGTCGATTGTTCAGGCAAAAGGACGGTTTGGCTCTTTTCAAGGCATCAAATTGCGTCGCTGACCGCACATGGTGGGTGTACAGTAGACCAATCTTCGGCAGCAGATGGGCGCGCTGCGGACTTCTTGAACTCGACCACACTTTGTCGGTCATCAAGCGCGGAACGTTCGGGATCGCGCGTGCTCCGCGTCGGCGGCGTGTTTTCTGCTGCTACTTGAGTGTCGCGATATAGGCGGCGATATCTGACGCTTCATCCCTGCTGAGCTGCATATTAGGCATCTTCGGGTGTGGATCGAGCAAGAAGAACGCTAGCTTGGCGGGGTCGAAATCCGGCCTCGCTGCGATGGACGCGAACGTTGGAGCGTCGGCTCTCGCTCCCTTCTGATCGGCTGCGACAAGATGGCAGCCTGCGCACCATCGTTTGACGAGGTTTTCGCCTTGATCAGGGTTAGCCGCGAAAGTCGAAGTCGTCGTGATTGTCGCGCACACCATCAAGACGCAGCGAATTCGATTAGATTGGTTCCACACTCAAATAACCTTTCCAGCATTGGACATATGCCGACAACGTCTGCCTGATTTCACGACGGGAAATCTCGCCATGATGGAAACTTCACGCAGCTACTGTTGCGGACATTTCCTGCTTGGAGGCTTCCTGGTCCTTCACTCCCGTCGCCTCGATGCACAGCTTGACCGCCTCACCGAGGCTCGCGGCAACGAGGTCGGCTTTCGCGCCTTCCCGCAACAATTCCAGCGCAGCCGGGTCGATTTCCTTGACCCAACAGCCCAGGATAATGGTTGCCTTCGGTAACTTTCGCCTTAGGCGTCGAACGGAGTAACGCATGTGCGCTGGTCCATTGGCATCGAGATAGACCAGGCATACGATCGCAACGCCGCTGGTATCAAGTCGGAAGACATTCGTCGTGGAGAGCGCTTCCGCCCCTTCCACTCGCGCCGCCAGGCCGTGCGTCGTCGAGAGCTGAGCCAGCATGATCGCGGCCGCCTCATCGATGCGACTGCGCCCCGCCACGCAGAGGACGGGATGTTCACCCTGCCATCCCGGCGGGAGGGATTCCTTGCTGAGAATGGGCAACGTTTCATTTGTCGCATTTTCTGCAACGCTTTCCACCGCAGACGATGCTTCCGCGTCGGTGGTTGAATTGCTATTCGCCGGCGGCCGGTCCTCCTGATCCGAAAGGTCGCTGGCAAATTCGTTCACCGCGTCTCGAATCTTCGTTAGACGTTCCTGGTCAAGCGCGCCGCGCTCGGCATCGGCTTGCGCTAGCTGCAAACCCTTCAAGGCGACTTCATCATAGTACGAGGCCAGCGACCGTTCTTTCAGAAATTCTTCGGCCTTTTCGGCGGCTTCCGTCGGATCACCAGCCAGCATCCGCTGGTAAAATATTTCGGGGGGAGAAAGGGCCGGCCGGTCCCCGAACATGACATCAAGAAATTCCAGACGTTCCACATGACGCCCTAGCACGACAAGGCACACCGTCAGCGGCGTCGCGAGGACGAGCCCGATTGGACCCCATAGTGCAGTCCAGAACGTTGCCGACACGACCACGGCAACTGGAGAAAGCCCTGTGCTGTGGCCGTAAACCATCGGCTCGATGACATGGCCCACGACCGGCTCCACAACTAGGAAAAGCGCGAGCGTCCATAGCAGCATCGACCAGCCGGGATCGATGGCTACTGCCAACGCAAGCGGGAACGCGCCCGCGATGACGGCGCCGATGTAGGGAACGAAGCGGAGAGCTGCCGCCAGGATGCCCCAAAGGATCGCGCTTGGAATCCCGATGAGCCACAGACCTATCCCGATCACCACGCCAAATGCGCCGTTCAAGATGAGCTGAGTCAGGAACAGCCGGCTAAGGCGGCTCGCCGCATCGTCGAGCGCCGCCGTCGTACGTTGGAGATCGGATGACCCCGCCAATCGAATGAGACGATTACGAAGATCTTCGCGTTGAAGCAGAATGAAGATGACGAAAATAATGATGATGCCGGTTGTCGCGAGAGGATGAACCAGCGGCGAGATCAAAGTCCGCAAGCTTTCCAGCGCGCCAGGATCGGGCTGGCGTACTTCTACCGGAACCGGCGTCAGCGGCGCGGGCGTGTTGAAACCAGCGACAGAGCCTGAGCCACGTGCGGATGGTGCATCCTTTGGCTTATCAAGTTCTTTGCTGAGATCCTTCAGCATGTCGGAGGCGCGTTCCAGCGTGCCCCTGCCGGCTTTTGTGTCCCGGAAGGACTGAATTTTTTCGCTTATCGTCGATTGGTAACGCGGGAGGTCTCCCGCGAGTTGCGTCAGTTGCGTGGCGAGGAGACTCCCCATCGCGAAAATCAGCGTGAAGGCAAGTATAACCACGCTCACGACGGCTAATCCGCGGGGGACATGGATACGCTGCAGTATTCCGACCAGCGGCGCCAGCACGAAGCTGAGTAGAATAGCCAAAGCAACGGGCACGAAGATATCCCGGCCAAAATAGAGCATCGAGATAATGATGACCGCAAGAATTGCAGTAGCTACTGCGCTGAGCAGCGCCATAAGTTCTTCGGTGGTACGTGCCCTAAATGGCTGTCTCGCTAAAGGCCTCATCTGCTTTCGTCCCAAACCTCGGAGCCTGCTGATGCGCTGATAAGGACACGGCGCGATCTGCATGAAAAAGCCGCTCGGGCATTACTCCGCGCGGCTTTCTCAGACGGCTGCCGTTTTCCGG
Source organism: Bradyrhizobium sp. S3.7.6 (assembly GCF_054061875.1). Classification (NCBI taxonomy): domain Bacteria; kingdom Pseudomonadati; phylum Pseudomonadota; class Alphaproteobacteria; order Hyphomicrobiales; family Nitrobacteraceae; genus Bradyrhizobium; species Bradyrhizobium sp. S3.7.6. The sequence goes on from NZ_JBSSEQ010000004.1 coordinate 278,718, forward strand.
TTCGCCGCTACACACACCAATAGATGAGCAGCGTAAAGGTTTCGTGCTGCGAGAAAGATAAAGCAGCGCTCGGCACTGGACGGTCTCGGGAAGACTTTTGCTGGTGAGCAATGTCTCCTATTGGCCCATCAGCGAAGTGGCGACACCCCTCACTGAGGTCAGCTTAAGGTCAGCTTAGTGGGGCGTAGCGGACGAGAATTGCTCACGCTGAGTTCTTCGCCTTTTGACCCGGAGCAGAAGTGTTCGGTCCCAGTGTTCCACTGGGCGCCATGGGAACGATCAACGATTCGAGAGGTTGTGTCCGTGTGGCAGGTTCCACACGCCAGGAGGATGTTGTGCGTCAACTCCTTGGAATGATTGCCGCGATGATCTTGATGGCTTCTGGATTTGCGGCCCATGCCGGACAGACCGAGTATGACCCGGCCAAGGTTAGTGACAGCCTGAAGGCAGTCTTCCAATTCGGCTCGGTCTCGACCAAGAAGGCAATGAACGCCAACACGGTCACGCTGCTTACTGGTACGATCGGCGGCACCTATGTGCAGTTCGGTGCAGACCTCGCTTCCGTGCTCGACGACGACGGTAAGCTGCGCGTCCTGCCGATCACCGGTCGAGGCTCGGTGCAGAGCATCGCCGACATCCTCTTTCTTAAAGGCGTCGATCTCGGCATCGTGCGCGCCGACACGCTCGACTATCTCGAGAAGAAGGGCTTCGCCAACAACATCAAGAAGCAGTTCACCTATGTGACCAAGCTCTACAATGAGGAGATGCAGGTCATCGCACCGAAGGCAGTCAAGACTCTGAGCGATCTCGAAGGTAAGACGGTGAGCGTCGACCTGCCCAATGGCGGCACGTTTGTGACTGCACTGACAGTTTTCGAGCGGCTCGGGATCAAAGCGAACTTCGTCTATATCGAGCAGCGGATCGCAATGGAAAAGTTGAAGAAGGGCGAGCTCGACGCCGTCATCGTGGTGGGCGGCAAGCCATACCTGTCTGTCACTGCCTTCAAGAATGACGGCCCCTTTCATCTTGCTGCGGTCGCCTATTCGAAGCCCCTGCAGAGCGATTATCTGCCGGCGACGTTGACCTCGAAAGACTATCCGAACCTGATTCCCGAGGGAGAAACGGTGGAAACGATCGCGGTGCCGGCGGTGCTCGCAGCATACAATTGGGCTCCCAACACTGAACGCCGTCGCAAGCTCGCCCTGTTCGTTGACGCCTTCTTCACGAAATTCGCCGCTTTGCAGAACCCGCCCTTTCATCCCAAGTGGAAGGAGGTCTCCCTGACGGCACCACTCGCCGGCTGGAATCGCCTGCCGCTCGCACAGCAATGGCTCGACCAACACGGCCTCGAACCGGTAAAGCGAGAACGCTTTGAGGCATTCCTGCAAGAGACCCCCGCCGTCGCCAACATCCAGTCGGAGGCCGATAAGGAAGCGCTATTCCGGCAATTTCAGACCTGGGAACAAGGGAGAAACGCGCAGGCACGGATGAACTCCCAGGTGGACTCCAAGAAGGTTCGAGACCGGGACTATACCTCCCACTCCGCAATGCAAGCTGCACCTCCACGCCACCCGCCCCGCCGATCACATCCTGCAAGGCGGGCACTCGGTAGCTTGACGGGGCAAGACTCGGTGAGCAAATGCAGCCATCCGGATTTCTGCAATCGCACAAGTGAGGAAGCTTGGCGGAACCCATTCCCCGGCGCCACTCCGCCCCCCAATCGAGGACTCTCAACTTCCGATGATCCGTTTCGGAGCTCCGCTCCGACACAGCCTGTCTTCAGATAACGGAAGCCCTCCGATCACGCGCTGATGTTCGTCGACGGGCGCTTGTCGCCAGTTATTGCGCCCTCCTTCAAGACACGCGCGCCGCGCGGCGCGTGACGTTGCCGGAGGTCCGCTGCTCGCCCATCTGCGAAGTAGCGGAGCGTTTCGTTGAGGTCCGCTTAGTATGGCAAGGCGGACGAGATTTGCTCCTGCTGAGTTCTTCGCGTTTTGACCCTGGCTGTGTGAAAACGCCGTGCCTGCTATGATTCCCGTGAATCGGCGGGGCTGACATGACTCGTTTCGTTCAAGGAGCTGATCGTGGGCAATCTACTTTGTTGCCGGAATGCCTGGACGACCGGGTTGCAGATGACAATCCGGTTCGCGTGATCGACGCCTTCGTTGCAGCCCTCGATCTGGCTGAACTTGGGTTCGGTGGCGTTGAGCCTGCCGGCACAGGTAGGCCGTCGTATCATCCGGCCGCGCTCTTAGGGCTCTACATTTACGGTTATCTCAACCGTGTCCATTCGAGCCGCCGGCTTGAGCGTGAAGCTGGCCGCAACGTCGAAGTGATGTGGCTGCTCGCCAGGCTTGCGCCAGATCACAAAACGATTGCCGATTTCCGCAAGGACAATGGTCCCGGCATCAAAAAGGTCTGCGCGCGCCTCCTCGAGGTGTGCCGCAAGATGGGCTTGCTCGCGACAGCCAGCGTTGCCATCGACGGCAGCAAATTCAAAGCAGTCAATAATCGCGATAAGAACTTCACGCGCGGCAAAGTCGAGCGGCGGCGCACGCAATTGGAGGAGAGTGTTGCGCGCTATCTCGCTCAGCTCGGCCGCTACTGGCCCATTCGCGAATTCGCAGCGCCCTCACGAATGTCCGGGTGAGCCAGGGCAGACCTGATTTTCTCACATTGAGTTCTTCGCATTTTGACCCTAAGCGGCCCTCGAACAGCGTTAGCTGGAAATCTCTGATGTAGCCCCAACGCACGCGAGGCGGGGCGTTCGGACGGGTCGCGGCCGAGCTTGGATTGTAGCTCGACGAGGTCGGTGAACACGTCGGCTTGGCGACGCAGCTCGTCGGCGATCATCGGCGGCTGGCTCGCGATCGTGGAAATCACGGTGACGCGAACGCCGCGGCGCTGCACCGCCTCCACCAGGGACCGGAAGTCGCCGTCACCCGAGAACAGCACCATCTGGTCGATATGCTCGGCGAGCTCCATGGCGTCCACGGCGCGCAAAGAAGCGCACAACAAAACGCGCAGACGGAAGGAATGGCATAAAAAATGGCGGCTCGCCGCCTAAGCTGCCTGAGCATAGAATAGCCAGGCCCAACGTGTATCGGTGCCTCGAAAATCTCTACACCGTGTTCATCCCGGACCCTGATGTAGTTGCCAGGCTGCGCGAAGGGTGGCTTCTCACCGCCTATGCGATGAGCGATGAACTTGGCGTGCTCCTTCGCCTCGCGGCGGGACGCACATTGATGTCCCACCCTGTCGCAGGCCGTGAACGCACCGGCTAGATCGAAACAATCGTTCCTGCGCCGCGTTCCTATGGGCCGCCTCTTAATCTCAGGCCGACCGTCTTGCCTGCCGACAAACGCTTGACGTTGAAGGCCACGATTTTCTGTAGGGATCGAGAACCTCGCCGCTGTCGCCGCCACGCATGAATATCGTTCGGGCCTCCGCCGCAGCATCCAGCTTTTCAGTGACCATAAGGAACATTTCGCCGGCAGTGCTGGTGCCCGCCGCGATCTGCCGCGGCCGAACGTCGATGACCTAAAGGGCATCGGCCATAAGTGTCAGCATCGAATACCAAGCAAGCATAACAACTCCGGTCCAGGGCTGACGATGTTGCGCGGCCGCAAAGCCTTGCGGAGCGCGCAGATTAAGCTTCCGTGGCAGCCCGGGTTATCGATTTCGCCTTGGCGAAGCCAAGTCGGCGATAGGAACGAAATTACCGGAGGCCGCTTGGTCGCTAAAGGAATCGCAGCATGAAACTCCTTCGTCTCGCTCTCGCCATGACTATCGTCCTTCCCTGTGCCGCGTTCGCTCAAGGCGGAGGAGGTGGAGGCGGTAGCGGCGGAGGCGGCGGCGGCGGCGGGTCCGCTGGTGGAAGCGCCGGTGGAGCAGCCTCTTCAGCTGCGGGCAGCGCCGGCGCGACCTCTTCTCCTTCAGCCACGGGAAGTGCCGCCTCCGGCGCAGCAAATTCCGCCGGCACAATTTCGGGGATGACCGGCGGCCCAACCGGCACCGCGGCAGCTCCCGGAGCAGCCCCGTCAATTAACCAGGGGACGGGAGAAAGAAACGGCTCGGCCACGGGCGTACAGGCACCCGGCACCAATGCCGCCGGTACCGCGACCTCATCCGGATCTCCAGGCGATAGCGCGCGGAGCACGGCGCCTGCAGGCGGCATCGGTAGAACGACGACAACCAACACCCAGGACAGCGACGCTAAAATAGATCAAGAGAACACCAAGGCAGACAGAACGGTGGGGAAGATTTGCAAAAACTGCTGAAAGTCGTTTTGTATACGCTCCTTATTGCAGCACTCCCCGTCGTTCAAACGGCAGATGCGAAAAGCCGGCGCCACTATCACCGCGCGCAGCCCGCGGCTGCCGGTCAGCAAGATCCTAGACCTGCTGCGGAGCTTCGCGATCCCGCGGACAAGGCTCTGGATAAGAAGATCAAAAGTATCTGCCGGGGCTGTTAAGCCGTGTGCTCATCAAGCGGCTGACCGCAGAAAGTCCGCTCAACCCCAACAGGGGCGCCAGCCGAGAGCCGGGAACTAGCTGTCCGGTCCTAGGTTATTTTAGTTCAATGAACGCCGCGCCGGACGCGTTGGCTACGACGTAAATTGCACAATATCAAGGAACACTTCCGTGCATCGATCGATCGCAATTGCTTTCTCACTGACCTTCTCTTTCATCCCCGCCACCACGTCGGCCGAGCAATGCGAGGACAAGCTCCAGCAGGACAAATCCCAGCAGAACTCAGCCGACGAGGCTCAGGTGAGGGGCGATCTCAAGGCCGGTTCGCAATGCGCCACTCCAGGCGATAAGGAAGAGTCAGCAAAGAAGAACGAGGACAGAGCCGCAAAGCTCAAGAGCGAAGGGAAGGTGGAAGACGACCTCACTGCCAGCGGTCAGCCACATACCAAGGAATAGAGGCAAACCGCGTTGCTGCGTGCCTCCTCCGCAATTTGCGTCTGCTTAGGGGCACGAGCGGCAGAAAACTGAGCAGAATAAGACCCTAGCCGCCCCTTCGAAAAGGACTTCGGTCGGCTGGTCGACCGCGCTGCCGCCGACAAGGCTGTCAATCGGCCCTTTAATTGCGGATTGATGTCAATTCTCTTTTTGAAAGCCATTCGGCAAAACGGTAGCGCTCGACCCGTCGGAGCGGGTCGGGGTTGCGGAGACGGGGGCGAGCGCGGCTGGTAGATCGATAGCCAGCTCGGTAGTCGTGGGCCGCTTAGCCGTTACCTAAATCTCAATGCGATCAACTGCCCGTCGCTGGGGTCATGGTCCTTTCCGAGGTCGCAAGCGCCTCATGATGATGTCCGGATCGGGTGCCTCATCGTTTGCAACGGCGTGCGGGCGAGGCCCGCCACCAGCCGATTGACCGAGGTCACCACGACCACCGTCCCAGCGGGACATCGCCGGGCCCGGCGGACCGGGCCAGGAACTTGCAAAATGAGGTCAGGCCGGCGCGTGGCCCCAGTCGAACGACGTACCATCGACCCAAATGCAGTGGAGGATCACAGCGATTTTGCGCGCAATGGCGACCTTTGCCTTTTTCATACCGACCCGCTTCGCGAGCTTTATTCCCCAGGCCTTGAGGGAAGACCATTTTTTGGTCCGATGGAGAAGGACGGTCGCTGCCTCGAACAGGTAGGTTCGGAGAAGCCTGTCGCCCCATCGGGAGATCTTGCCACTAGTGTCAGTTTCACCCGATTGGTTGCGCCGAGGTGTGAGGCCGAGATAGGCGCCGACTGTCGAGGCCGATCGGAAGCGGGACGGGTCATCGATCGTATGGCGGAACGTCAAGGCAGTCACCACGCCGACACCAGGAACCGTCATCAGGCGACGCGTCGTCTCGTCAGACTTTGCCAATCGGCGGACCTCGTCGTCGAATTTGCGCTGCTGCTGGCAGATATGCTCATGAATCGACAGGAGCGGCCCGATCACGTTGAGGAGTTGATGACCTTCGCCCAATAGCTCGCCGACCTGGTTACGGAACTGTTGGCCAATGGCGCGAGGGAATAGCAACCCACATTCCTTGATCAGACTGCGGACCTGGTTCTCGATATCCCGGCGCATGGACACAAGGCGGAATCGCGCGACAAGAATCGCTCGAACCTTCTGGCTCTCCTCGCTCTTGATTTTGACTTCGCGATACCACCCAACCCGCACCAGTTCGGCAATGCCCCGAGCATCATTCCGATCGCTCTTGTTCATGCGGACCGACAGTGCTGCGTGTGCATGCCTTGCATCGATGCAAACGACGGGGAGTTCAACCCTACGAAGCTCGTGCCAAAGCCAGCTCGCCATCGCGCCTGTCTCAAAGCCGATACGCTCCGCCAGTGGCGCATGTTTACAAAGCAGCTTGGACAGATCGCCGGGATCAGACTTGGCCTTTCCTTCAAAAATCGCTTGACCCGTCTCGTTGACTACGCACACTGAAGTTTCCCTTTGCGAGACATCCAGGCCGACGTATTGCCTCATGACAGCTCCTCCGAATCGCTTGATTGCGAGAGCTCGACGATAAGGGAGCTTCGTGCCCCGAGCGCTGACCGCAATTACGTCATCGTCTGTAAATTTTTGACCCCTCATTGGAGTGGGCCCTCCAGGGGGGACAGGTTGGCTTTCAGTAATTGACCGGACGGCCGGGCTTTCAGAGGATGAAGGCCCATGGCAAAGCACCGAACCCACAGCGTCGAGTTCAAACGGCAGGTGTCGCAAGAGTATCTGAGCGGCGAGACGCTGCACGGGCTCGCGAAGCGGCATGACATCTCCCGCAATCTGATCCGGATCTGGGTCGAGAAGTTTCAGGCAGGCGCTCTCGATGAAGATTTGGCGGCGGCCGATCTTCTCCAGGATTATGAGGCGCGAATTGCCGCCCTCGAGAGGCTGGTCGGGAAACAGGCCCTGGAGCTCGAGTTTCTAAAGGGGGCTCTGCATGCACGACCGCGGAGGAGAAGCGAGCCTACATCCGCGATCACCGGCCCCGCGGCCTCTCCGTCACGGAAGGATGTCGGCTGATGGGGATTGCGCGCTCGACTTACTATGACCGCTCTGAGAAGGCGGCCGATGATACTGCGATCGTTGAGGCGATCGCCACTATCTGCGACGAGTTCGAGCACTATGGCTGGCGTCGCGTCCAGGCTGCGCTTCGCCAGCAGGGCCTGATCGTTAATCACAAGAAGATCCGCCGCCTGATGCGTGAGCATGACCTTCAGCCGAGATTACGTCGCCGCTTCATGGTGACAACAGACAGCGATCACGGTCAGCCGACCTTCCCGAATCTCGCCACCGACATCACTCCCACCGGTACCGACCAACTCTGGGTGGCCGATATCACATATGTCGCCATCGCCGGCGGCTTTGTCTATGTCGCCGTCATCTTGGATGCCTGGTCACGACGAGTGGTCGGATACGCCATCAGCCGCTCGATCGACGCCCGGCTGACGCTCGCGGCCCTGGCCGCCGCGATCGAAGGCCGCAAACCACCTCCCGGCTGCGTGCATCATTCCGATCGTGGATCACAGGGCGGATTCAAACGGTCGTCGCAACACTCGGAGGTTGGAGGTTGCGATGAACGTTGTAAGGCGCCGATCGGCGCGGTCAGGACGAGCCCCATTGCCATCGCCAGGACGGCCGTCTGTTGCAGGACGCGATGAACAGAATAGATTTTGGCTGGCGATTGCCGCGGGGCTAAGCAGCGAGGATGCTGCGCTGGAAGCCGGATTGTCACAACCTGTCGGAAGCAGATTATTCCGAAAGGCGGGCGGCATGCCACCAGCGATGTTCAGATCTTCGGCAAAGGTACTCTCCGGGCGGTACCTCTCATTGGTAGAGCGCGAGGAGATCGCACTCCTCAAGGTGCAGGGCCATTCCAGGCAAGAGATTGGACGTCGCCTGGGGCGGGCTGCTTCGACAATATCCCGTGAACTGCGACGCAACGCGGCTACCCGCGGCGGCGGGTTGGAGTATCGGGCAACAACTGCCCAATGGCATGCGAATCGATCCGCCCGCCGACCCAAGCCGACCAAGCTTGCGCTCAATGCAACCTTGCGCACTTATGTGGAGGAGAGACTTGCTGGCGGCGTCGTAGCCCCGAGCGGCGCGCTCGTTCCTGGTCCCGCCGTTCTGTGGAAGGGCCGCCGGCATGGCCCACGCAAGGATCGGCGATGGGCCAAAGCCTGGAGTCCCGAGCAGATTGCCCGACGCTTGCCGATCGACTTCCCGGACGACAAGACGATGCGCATCAGCCACGAAGCTATCTATCAAGCTCTCTTCGTTCAGGGGCCGTGGGGCACTGCGCCGCGAGCTGACGGCCTGCTTGCGAACCGGGCGTGTATTACGGATGCCCAGGGCGCGCGTACGCAGGCGAGGCAAGGGGTTTGTCTCGCCGGAGATCATGATCAGTGAGCGCCCTGCTGAAGCTGCCGATCGAGCAGTGCCGGGACATTGGGAGGGAGACCTCATCCTCGGTCTTGGCAGCTCGGCAATCGGCACGCTGGTCGAGCGCACGACGCGCTTCACGATGCTATTGCACCTTCCCCGGTTGGCGGGGCACGGCGAAGCTCCGCGCGCGAAGAACGGACCTGCGCTCGCGGGACACGGGGCCGAGGCCGTGCGCGACGCGATCACGCGCACCGTCATCACCTTGCCCGAAGAACTGCGTCGCTCGCTGACCTGGGATCAGGGAGCCGAAATGGCTCAGCACGATCGTCTCAAGATCGATGCGGGTATCCAGGTCTACTTCTGCGACCCGCAAAGCCCTTGGCAGCGCGGTACTAACGAGAACACCAACGGGTTGCTGCGACAGTACTTCCCGAAAGGCACAGACCTCAGCATCCATAGCGCCGACGAGATATCCGCTGTGGCAGCGGCCCTCAATGCCCGTCCGAGAAAGACACTAGGCTGGAAAACGCCGGCGGAGGCGCTTGACGAATTGCTGTTATGAGTGAAAACAACTGGTGTTGCGACGACCGTTTGAATCCGCCCAATACGCTGCGGCTGCCTATCGCGATCATCTTGCCGCCCACGGCTTGATCGGCTCCATGGGCCGGCGCGGCAACCCATACGACAATGCCACGGCGGAGAGCTTCATGAAGACACTCAAGGTCGAAGCCGTTTATCCGATGGCATTCGAAACCTTCATCGACGTTGCCGAAAACCTTCCGCGCTTCCTTGAGGAGGTTTACAACCGTCGACGGCTTCACTCGGCACTCGGTTATCTCAGTCCTATGCAATTCGAGGATCAACACACCCGGCGAACGGTCAAACCAGCAGCCTGACCCCGTCTGCTCCGAGGGGCCCACTCCATGCACAATTTCCGCCGGGACAAAAAGTTTCATTGGGATCAGCCCGCAGACCGTGCGCAAACGATCGCGCCAGCGCGAGCCGCTCGAGATCCGCTGCTGACGCCGGCGACGTTCGCGAGCTGCCGCTATTCGAGCGCAAGGCCGAACTCGGCAAGCTGCTACGCCGGCGGCCCAGGGCATCTTCGTGGCGCCCTTCGAGCCCGGCGCGATCGGTCCGGATCTGCTCGATGCGGCCTGCCGCATGAACCTCGAGGGATCGTTTCCAAGCACCGCGAAAGGAGCTGTCGGCCGCGGACGTGCGACTGGATCAAGGTCACGAACCGGGCGCCTCCGGCGATGTCGCGCCGGTTCGAATAAAACAGGGCCGCGCCAGGACTCGCCGCGCGGCCTCGTGGTGCGTTTAAAAGCACCCCGCCCGCACCTCGACGGCCTCGAGCACGAGAAAACCGCCACAGTTGCCTGGCGGTTTTCTCGCAACGCCTGATCTCCCAACCAGGGCAGGCGCCGCGGTTTCGCGGCAATTCGGTCTGACGAACTAAGGCCCCGCGGAGTGACGCTCCGCAGGGCCCGGCTGTTCAAAGCCTTCACGCTCTGACCGATCAGTCGATGATCTTGACGACGCGGCGCGTGCGCGGCTCGACGATGACGCGGCGATCATTCACGACCGCGTAGCGATACTCGGTGTAGTTCGGCACCGGGCGCAAGACCACGGTTGGGGGCAACGGCTCGCCGACGACGACGCGCTCGTGGATCACGACGGAGTCGTCGCGCGGAATTCCGCCGAGCACGGCATTCGGAATTTCGAGGCCGGCGCCAACGGCCGCACCGACGGTGCCGCCGACCATCGCGCCGACCGGGCCACCGACGTCGCCACCCGCACGTGCGCCGTCCCTGGCGCCCTGTTCAGTCGTCGACTGGGCAAAGGCTGCACTCGACGCCAGCAGCGACACAGCAGCCAACGAAATCGCAAGACGGGTTTTCATGTCCACACTCTCCAGTGGTTGTTGATGCGCCGTCAACCACGGGGTCGGACCATTGTTCCGGTTCCCGCATGATGAAAGGCACGTCAAATCTGGAGACTGTTACCGCGTAACAGTTCAGGCCGCGGCGATCTCGTGCCCGTCATCAGTTCCAGTGCGCGCGCCATTGCGGAATGATCCGAGGCCTTGGCGCCATGCGCGGCGCAGAACGAGAATAATTGCTGTCACCGCTTGCAGCGACAGACCGAGCGCGCGCGCCTACCGGGCCGACAGTGCAACGCCGCCGGCTATCAATCCGCCCGACCATCGAGCGAGGTCTCGACCGCCCAGGGCCGGTGCAAGTTGGCGGCTGTCCCACTAGTCTCGAAATAAAACGCTGCCGGGCTCGAAATACATGTCCCGGCAGCGTCTCATTCTCAAACTGAGCTCTGAAATCCCAGTTAGCTTGAATTGTGCAATGGCCGTGCCACACGTCTGTGACGCTTGCGAAGTGCCGGTTCACGCTGGGGGCGCATCCCGGCTGGAATTCAGCGCCTCCCCGTTGCATATTTTCGCTCATGGAGACGCGTGAAGATTTCTTGCTCCGGCTGGCGGGCGTCCTGGATGAAATCGGGGCGGACCAGCAAGTGATCATTCACAACCGGTACGTTGAACACGCATTCGGCGGAAGGGGTGCGATCGCAATTGCAGGGGCCCAAGTGTTCGCCCGCGCTCACGGCTGCACATTCTCTTACGACCGCATCAAGCGCCAAGGTGTATTTTTCCGGTCTTATCCGGCGGGCGGGCGGGCGTGAAGCTTTCGATCGCCCGCGGGGCGACGCCAGAGGCCCCAGCCGAGAGGGCACGGCCAGGGCCTTTGCGTCAGCCCTGCCTGGACGGTTGCAGGACCGAAGACCGACTCCTTCGCTAAGACCAGCGCAAGCGACCTCGCCGACATGTTGCGCATGGGCGAGGCCGCCTGCGACGCGGGCTCCGCGGCCGGGGGTAGGCTCGAACCCGGTGCCAGATAACGTTAACGGACTGGAGTGAGAACAATGATTGCTCGAAGGGGGCACTCAGTTCGGCTTAGCAGAGGTTGGCCCGGTCTTTTAAGGGGCCGGCCGTCGGCGCGAGCTACTGCCGGTCGTGGGTGTTGCGAGCGGGCCTCAGTGCGCCGAAAAGTGCGCTTAGGTCAATGTCGCTTTCTTTTCGCACACAACCAAGCACGATATAGCGTCACCACAGGTTGCATAAGCAGGGGATGCTTGTGGGTTGGGCGGAACATTCATATCGGTTCGGCTTTGTCGTGCTGTCGATCTTCAGCGCTTTGGGGGTGGTATGGATGATTCTATCGCTGTGAGCCGTGCTACGCGGGGCCATAGCACATATCTTGCGGTTTGGTCTTGGTGTGTGTTGTTCGGCTGGATTGCGCTTCTAACGTGCGCTGCCGACGCGATCGCTAACCTTCCCTGGTAATGCCTCGACCGCTCAACACAATGGCGTTTTCTTTGCTCAGCGTAGCCACCAGCACCGCTGCAAAACCCAGCCGACATACGTACGACAGTCATAGGACCGCACCCCGAAGACTGTCAGGGTAGTCCTTCGGCCCCTTCAAAATTTTCGTGTCATCGTTGGCGCGTGCGGTCGCTAGTTCGTGACTGGAAGCCAAGTCACATGCTTGATGACGCATTTTGCCTGGGAACATCGCGCCCAATCGTAGAGGCTCCGAATGCGCGGGCTGCTGGCGATTCGTGGGTGTGCAAAAGGAGTGATCCGATGTGCCGATTCAGCAACAGCAACAGAGATTAAGACTTGGACTGGGAACGTCCGGACGGAGCCCGGCTTGTGTTCCGCGACGGTCTCTGTCCCAAGACCAGAGCCTGTCCGGAGGCCCCAGCATCATCATGCCCCGGGCCCCGATGCTGGGGCCGTTTTTTGTGCGAGGCGCCGATTGGACGAGACCTGGAGAGTGGTGCTGGCGATCGGTGCGACGGCTATTGTCGTCGGCGGCGCCTTCCTTGCCATCCGGTTTATCATCGGATTGCACCTTTGATTCGATCCGGTGCACGAGCGCGAGCTACTGCCTGTCGTGGGTGTGAAAGGCCGATTGCACAGGAAGCGCGACCGGCAGCGGCTCACGACCCCGATGTGGACTTAGGAAGTTGGAGGTCTGGGGCGTTTGGGATGATGGGTCATTTGGTTCTCTGATAGGTCCGATTATCAGGCGGTAGCTTGGGACTAGAGCAGAATGCCATTTTTCAATTGTCTCGCCGCAGACGGCGCACTCGAAACTACTGAACTCTCGCTCGCAGGCCATGCGTTCGGTACGGCGATAAACCGCACCGCACTTGCAGCGCCTCTGGTCCTCTCTTCCCACGCGCCGAATATGCGCCTTGAATTGATCCTGTGCCAGCTAATCCGTAATTGGATCGGCGGCCGGGAGTATCCTAGACTGGTTCCGCGCACGCGCGCATGAACGGGAACGTGCGGACCAACGATGACAGACGCAGGCAAAGAAGCTCCTCCCGAACCGCAAGAGCGAGGCCCGCATCCTTCATGCCCCCATTGCCATGGAGAGTTGGCTGTTGCGTTTTCGGCATTCGATCCCCGCAAGAAACAAAACGTCCGGGTGTTTGAATGTCGGAGGTGCCACAGGCAAGTTTGGGAGGATGAGATAGCGTGAGGCCGCCTCGGTAGGAAACGGCTATACATTCTCGGCGCTAGCTCGTCGGCAAGGGCTCCTTATGTTCGACTTCGATCTATTTTCCAAACGCGAATGGGCGACGATGATTGTCGCTTTCGTGGCTGTAACCGCTCTCGCCCTCTACGGTTTTTTCACGTTTCTCGACTACCTGGCGCCGCGCCTGTAAGGCCGCCTCAGTTGGCGGCTTTCTCTCGGCGGGAAGATGGCCCCACACGCGCCGGGGGCCTATCACGTCGTACTCGAACGCTACCCCCTCGGGATCGTTCTCATCGAGCCAATCCTTGGCAGCGTCTTCGGTCGCGAAAACCTTGAGATGCTCGACGTCACCGACCTGCTTGGCGGTGTTCACGTAGATGAAAACCTATTGATCGTTTTTACCTTATGGCGTGCCAAAGGCGGAGAGTCGGCCCCGACTGCAGGGGTGATTGCGGGGATAGGTCGAGGCCGCTCCGCCAGCTCGGCGGCGAGCCGGCAAAGCCGTAACAGTGTCTGAGGTCGCTGGTTCCTGAGCGGCCATACTCCGCCGCTAAACTGTGAGAACACCGGCGCGATTTAAATACCAGCCAATAGCTGTCCCGGATGGCCGCAGTGGGGGCTGGAACCACCCTGCGGCGCGCCGAATGCCTTTGCGCCTTGTCGCCGTCCGTCCTGGCGGTCTGGTCTGTGTCCGGGCGTTGTGGCCTCATTTTGAAGAGGGCCGCTTTCGTAGGAATAGACCAGCCCACCATCGTTCGTCAAAAATGCCGCGGTAGTATTTCGACACCAGAGATAATCAGAACTTCATTGCCGATGACGTCGGAATAGAGTTCGAAACCTTCGACGAGGTCAAAGCGGAGGCGTCCCTTGCTATGGGATGTTTTGCCCGGATCCGAAGTGCGAAACCTGGCAATCGAAGTACGCGGCGAGATCGGCCCTGTCTTGATCGTCAAACTCCGCTTCCAGATCGAACATATAGCTGCACGGTAAGCAAAACTTGACGTTCGGATAGCAACTCAATGGGTGGCCGGCAGTTGACCGTCATCACCGAGCGGACCGTGGCAGACATCGGTGTGAGATTGCGCGTAGCGCTTCCCGTCAAACCCAAGGGAGCGGCTATGTCTAACAGCAAGGCAAATATCGCGATCATCGGGACCGGTCCCCGAACGAACTCCTTGATCTCGCTCGATCTGCCGGACGTTGAGACGGCGCTGTCGCTCGGTCGGAAGCTCGTGAGCGATACAGGTCGCAAAGTGATAGTCCACGATCAAGACGGCGCTGTGCCGGACGAGTTCGAACCGCCACGACTTGATCTATGTCGAACTAACAGCCAATCGGCAGCGCGACGTTCTTACCATCCCCGCGACCGCCTCTACATCGGGTCGCTGGTCTGGCTCGTAGTCGTCGCGGGCTACGGCGCGTCGGTCACTCCGAGACTGCGACCAATGGCGCCGCTTATGTCCATAGGCATACAGACCCCACTGCCGAATCTTCCTAGAGCCTAGTATGCCTTGGCGGCCCCCCATTACCGTCGAGGCCTCCAACGGCTCCGGCGGGTTGTGCCGCGGCCGTTTTTTGCGACCTGCAACAATGAGTGTGCGCGTCGTGGGTGTGGAAAAGGTGTCGCTTGCGTCTGCCTAGCGTCTAGCCGCACCGAGTCGATGGCTCCGGTCCAGGCAGATGGCCAGCTTTGAATTGCGCTCTTTGCGACCAGGCGCGGCTCAACGAGCAGTTCCCGTTGCTGGAACGAGACCGCTCAAATCAAATTGAATCCGGGTTCTGTTGCATGGAGTTGCGTATGCGTCAGTCCGGATGGCTCCTTCCATCGTGCCGGCCGATGAGCCGACCGTGTATCTGGTGGCGGATGATTTCGGACGCGCAGGCAGCGCCTGGCGCGAAGCCGATCTGGAAATGGCAGACCTCGAAACTGTCATTCAGGACCTGCTCGCAGGCGAGTATCGCAGGCCTATCAAGGTCATCGCCTTCAACACGGCAGAGCGCTGGTCTGAAGACGTCTCCGAATACGCCGCGCTCAAGATCCAGCACCGCTGTAACCTGCAACTGAGCGACGTCCCCTCGCTCCTTCAGGAATTCGTCGATCGCTACGCTGCCCAGAACAGCCGGCAGTACAGCTTGCGCGTGGTGTAACCGTGGCGTTTCAACGAAAGAAGCCGGAAGCAGTAGGCGTCAAGGCGCCCTTCCCCGGCTTCATCGAGCCGCCCTGGCATCCTCGATCGACCGCGTGCCGTCGGGCGAACGCTGGATTTACGAGATCAAGTTCGACGGCTATCGCGTCCAGGTGCATCTCGCCAACGAAGCCGTCGCCATATTCACCCGTCGTGGGCAGGACTGGACCAAACGCTTCAAGAAGGTCGCCGACGACGCCTGGCACATCAAGGCGAGCTCGGCCATCATCGATGGCGAAATCGTAGTTCCGGCCGCGGATGGCAGCACCGATTTCTCCGTCTTGCAGAACGAGCTAAAGGGCACCTGATCGTCTTCGTTGCCTTTGACCTGTCTCAATGGCAAGGACCTGCGGAAAGTCCCTCTGCTCCAGCGTAAGACCGCGCTGAAGAAGATCATCACTGGCAGCGACGTCCAGTTCAGTGAAAGCTTTGAGATCGACGGCCGCGAGATGTTCACGCACCCCTGCAAGGTCGGGCTCGAAGGCGTGCGTGGTGTCGAAGGTGCGCGACAGTGACCGGGAAAAGCCTTAGCGCGCCCCTGCCTGAAGCGCGCTGAGGTGAGTCCTTGGTCGAGCCGCCCCTTGTGTGGGGCTCGGGGAAACCCGATGGGCAAGCGAGCGACCGTAGAACGAAGGGAGCGTCCCAGATACGGAGCGCTAACTGAAGGGAATTGAGCTAATATAGTGATTCTGGAGGACGCCCCATGGACACCGAAAAGCAACCGCCTCAAGGTCAGGCCAAAAACTCTTCTGAGCAGAGGCCGATCATCGACCAGATGACCGACCTTGCTGCCAACGCGGCCGGAGTGCTGGCCGAGACCGCCGTGAAAACGGTGGCGGACAAAGCAAAAAAGGCGGCGGCTAGACGCATCCCCAAGTCAGTCAAGAAGGTGGCGACAACAGTCGCCAACGCTGCCGCGAAGAAGAAAGCAGTCAAAAAAGCCACCAAAAAGAAATCTGCCAAGAAGTCCGCAAAGAAGTCGGCCAAGAACACTGCGCCCAGGAAATCAAAGAAGGTCGCTAAGAAGACCTCGAAAACATCAGCAAAAAAGAAGGCCGCGAGATCGAGGCGCTGATCACCAGCGGCACCCGCAACCAAGTGCTGTCGTCAGAGCGTGTGCCCGCGCACCGACGATAGACGCCTCAAACGGGTGTCTGAGACATTTCTCGGCTTCTTGTTTTGCCAACACTCTAATCATTTCGATGCCTATCTCGCCTTCCTGCGGAGTCGAGCTTGCCCACGGACTGTTCGACGGTTGCGATGACTGCAAGCGCATGGTTGGCCGTCGGGCACTTCGGTCGTTAAACCTCGACATTGCTTCGCTTGCGAAATCCGATGGTGTAAGACAGCTCTGCTTCCGAAGTGTCGGGACGGTCATGACGTCCACCTGCTGAAAGGGCGGCCCCAGCCTACGGTCCCTGCTGCTAGCTGGAGCCGCACTTCGAGCAAACGTTGTGATGCTGGCCCGAAGCGCGATGCCAATGCGGCTCGAGGGCCCGCGTTCCTACTGAAGATGTGTTGGAGGCGGGCTACCCGGGAATTTAATGTGGCGACGTATCATTTGTTAGCGCGCGAGCGCGCCGAAAGCGGAGGATGGCGTCGGTGCGCTGGACAAGCCGCGCGCTCGCGGCCCCAGCGTCCCCGGCCTCCTTGTCACAAAAGCCCCCGGAGACGCGTGGGGCCGTTGCGCGCTGCGTCACCGATAGAGCAGTGCAAGGATGATCAATGCCGGTGTAGTCATGCCCACCAAGATAATTAGCACGATGAACATTCGCTCGTTCACGGCGGCCCTCGCCGGATGAGAATAGACTTAGGGCGGGACGCCTTTGGTATACAAGTGAACAGAACAGAGGGATGAGGGACATCTCGCGTCGGTGCGCTGGGCCCGCTCGCGGCCCCAGCGTCGGCCCCGCCTCTCGGACGCTTGAGGCTGTCGCGCGCTGATCAAGTACGGCGCTGCAAAATGCGCGTGGTTATCAGCGAGAGTCCGATGCGCGACCTGCTTAGTCCGCGTGAGAAGCGATTATTGAGGCGCTTGGCTGCCCGGGAAGACTGACGCGCAGATCGCGGAGCGGCTCGGCGGCACCGCCAAGCAAGTCTGACAGCAGAAAGTCAGGCTGCTCGCGCGATTGCAATCAATTCGCCCGACGAGATCGCGGATGCAGCTGAGCGATGGGCGGCCTGGCCGCGCTATCGAGGCATCACGTAGAAATCTCGCTGGCGAAACCACGCCCACGCCTCGTCGGAACGGTCGGCGCACACCAGACGATACATTGACCTAAGGATCAAAGATGCGCCGCTGCCGCTGGTCCAGGGTTAACGAATGGTTAAGCCGAATCTGGGAGGTTGCAATGGGGGTGACCTAAAACGAGGTCCACCATGTTGAGGCTGAAGAAAGCTGCCCCAGTATCCCGCGATTTGAACATCGGCCAGATCGACACCGCCGAGTTGCTGCTGCACCGCGTGTACGCCTTTGGAGCCGCCGAGGGACATGCCTCCGGCGAGTCAGTGGGGCAAGACGCTGCGGGCTGGGAACGGGCAGAAATGGCTCTGCTACAGGCGCAGATCGACACTCAGCGCCAAATTATCAAGCTGCTCCGCAACGAATTGTCAGACGTGCGGAAGGAACGGGATGCTTGGCGCAGTCGGGCTCACAGGCTGTATCGATCGGTTTCGACTGACCTCATAGCCACCCCGCGCCCCGGATCGTTTGCGGCATCACTCCAGCAACGTCGAATACATTTCCGGCAGCATTGACTTAAACAACTGCCGCAGGGACCGCACCTCGCCGCCACCGGCTGCTAAGATAGACCTGCGCGATGTTGGCCAGATCGCGCAACTACACTCTTCCAAGCCACCTACTTGATCCCAGTAAGGCTCTTTGCCCGCCGCTCCGCCTGCTCCAGCGCACTTTTCGCAGCTTGAATAGCGCGGTTGTGTGCCGACTCCACTTTCGACAGCGCATCGTTAACCCTGTGCCCGGTGTCCCTGTCCTCCTTTGGCAGAGCCTCCCAGGCTGCACTCTTGTCCTTATTCCTCGCGTGCTCGGTCATGATCTCCCGCTGCGCTTGCTTCTGTTCTTCCGTCGGCGCATTCCACCACGCCTCCTCGTGCTCGAACTCGCGGCGAAGTTTGTTTGTGTTGGGATTGTTAGCCATGGTTATCCTTTCTGCTGCAGGGGTGAGCCGCCGGACGTCGCCAACCGCCTGATGGAGGGGCAGTACAGCAGCCCGATCCGCATCGTCAGCTTCAACACCAGCGAGGGCTGGTCGCGCGATGCATCGGAGGACATTGCCGAGGAGCTACAGCGGCGCAGCGCTGAGTGCGGTGAGGTCCCGCCGAGCCTCGAGGCTTCCTCAAAGCCCACGGGCGCGGCCTCGATATCCAGTTTATGCTCCTCTAGCATCGCGCTCCACCGACTCCTATGATGCGGAGAGCAAGCTCGGACATTAATCGGAAAGAAAAAGCCCTTGGCTCAATCCACCACCAATTGAAGTTGTTTGGTCAAGGCGCCGAACGTCTCAATCTCCTTCCTGATCTGAGCGGCCATTTCGACAGAGGAATTTCCGACCGGTTCGGCCCCGAGTTCTAGCATGCGTGCTCTCGCCTCCGGCGAGTTGACGATCTTGACCACCTGATGATTCAGTTTCTCGACGATGGAGGGGGCCGTATCTGCGGGCGCCAATAAGCCGAACCAAGTCCCGACATCAAATCCAGGTATAGGACCCTCGGCGAGCGTGGGCACGTCGGGCAGTGCCGACGAACGCCGCGCCGTCGTGACAGCGAGCGCCCGCGTCATGCCGTCCCTGACCTGCGGTAAACCGGACGTGACGGTATCAAACATGACCTGCACCTGCCCCCCCATCAAATCGGCCAGTGCGGGCGCGCTTCCGCGATAAGGTACGTGAACGATATCCGTCCCAGTCTTCAACTTGAACATTTCGCCGATGAGGTGATGCGCGGTGCCGGCGCCAGCAGTGCCGTAGTTCAAGCTGCCGGGCTTCTGTTTTGCCAGGGTGATGAATTCTTCGATGGTCCTCGCCGGCACCTTGGCGTTGACGACAACCATGTTGGGCACAAGAGCAATGACCGTTACCGGCGAGAAGTCGCGCCCGAAGTCATAAGGCACTCTGGAGTAAGCACTTTGCGCGATGCTATGATGGGTGGCGCCCATCAACAATGTGTAGCCATCGGGAGGTGATTTCGCGACCATGTCAGCGCCGATAGTAGCACCAGCTCCAGCACGGTTCTCGATGATAACGGGCTGCCCCCACTTAGCGGTCAGCGCCTGCCCGACGATTCGGGCAAGGACGTCTGTCGTCCCTCCAGCGGCGAACGGAACAATGATCTTGATCGGTCGATTCGGATAGCTCGCGGCACCATCCTGTGCAGCGACGACAGTCGCGCCCACGATTACGCCGACGGCTGCTGCAAGGATCGTCCTCAGTACGCGCATCGTTTCCTCTCCTTTTTGTTTTTTAGCCGATACTTGAAGGCGGGCGTTTAACCGGGCTTCAAGGTCGCCCGCGGCCAACCAAGCTTCAGGTCAACACACCTCGTCGCCTCAAGAAGCGACGTCGGATCCTAGTCCCGCACGGCGGGCCAAAAATCTCAAAGCTTGGCGACAAGCTTGAAAAAATTGGAACAGATTCCCAAGATCACCTTCCAAATGCCGGTTTCATCCTAATGCCTCACCGCCGGCCCCGATGTCCGCTTTCAGAATCCCGCGCCTTGAGGCCCCGCTCCTCCAGCCACTGCTTCGACTTGCGTCGAAGCTCCATCGGCAGCGACCGCACAGCGGTGATGCGCTTGTGCATCGTGTTCTCGGCCTGCAGCTCGTCGTGAAAAACCACGCCCTTGACGGTTGCCCATTGCTTGAAGCGCTCGACAGCAGGATGGCGTTGCGCTCCTGGTTGTAGCGCGCGACATCATCGGTGTCTGACGCATCGGTCATCAGCTTGTGGTGGTTAGCCGGCCCCGTCGATGGCGTCCCGGACCGCCCGGTAGATCTGCGTCGCCAGCGGCGTCCTTGCGGCGCGGTCGAGATAGATGGGCAGAGCGGCCATGGCGCAATGGTACGATCATTCCCGCCAATCTTGGTTCTGTTTCATGAGCAGAGCCGGCCACACCTACCAGCCATCGACACGTGGGAAGCGCGTCTTTTGGTGCCCGCCCTGTTCTCACCCGCTGCAGCCGTCATCGCGAAAGGCGGAGGCTTTTCGGATCCGTCCGAGATGTCTTGGCTCCGGGGATGGCGCCAGTAATAGGATGTATGTAATGCCTTTCAACGATAGGTCGCTGCCGCCGGTATCGCCAGAGGATGCGGCGCGCCTCCTGGCCACGGTCGCGGGTTCGGTTCTACTGCCGAACGACGCGGGATACGACCATGAACGCGCCGTCTGGAACTTGAATCACGAGCTGGTGCCCGCGGTGATCGTGGTGCCGGAGAGCGCGGCCGATGTTCAGGCCGCCGTTGCTTTCGCGGCCGGGCAGCGCCGGCCGGTCCTTGTGAAGACGACCGGCCACCAGATGGTCGGCCAGGCGCACGGCGCCGTCGCGATTGCGACCCATCGAATGAACGACATAACGATCGACGCGGCGGGCCGCACGGCCCGGGTCGGCGCCGGAGTGCTATGGTCCGAGGTCATCGCGAAGGCGGCCATCGATGCCCGGAGTGCCTGAGCCCTTCCGCGGGAAGTTTCTGGTGGCGGTGCGGATCGCCTACAACGGCACGACCGCGGACGGCGAGCGGATGGTAGAGCCGCTGCGGGCGGTAGCTCCGGCAGTCCTAGACACGGTGCGGGACATGCCGTACGCCGAGGTAGCGTCGATCCACAGCGAGCCGACCGAACCGGTGCCATACTACGAACGGGGCATCATGCTGCGAGAGTTCCCCGCGCAGGCGCAGGACAAGCTGATCGAACTCGTCGGTCCGGACGCGGAGACCACCCTGGTGATCGCCGAGCTGCGTGCCTTGGGCGGGGCGTGGGACCGGGAGCCGGCGGTACCCAACGCCGTAGCGACCCGGGGCCTGCCGTACAGCCTGCTGGGCGTCTCGGCCGGTCCGCTGTCGCAGGAGCAGCAACTCAAGAGGTCGGTCGCGGAGCTGCTCGACGGCATGAAGCCCTGGCAGGGCGACCGGCGGGTGGTGAACAACCTCGCGCCGGATGAGGCGGCCGACGCCGCGGCGATTTACGGCCCGGAGCGCTACGAGCGCTTGGCGTCCATCAAGAAGACCTACGACCCGGCCAACATGTTCCGGCTCAATCACAACGTGATACCGGCCGCCTGATTAGACAATGGCCGACCGGGCCGGGCCGGACGTTATCAATTCGTGGATAATGTCAGGGGCCACCGATGTCTCGGCCTGGCCCAGGCGCGCAGATATCCCGGCTGCCGCCGCCAATCCCATGGACGAGGCCGATCCGCCTTCGGTAACGAAAGTTTTAGCCGCAGCGGCGCAGTCGCAATTCGAACATCGCCGCCTCGAGGCGTGTTGCGTACAGGCCTTTGATGGCGAGGATCGGCGATGAAGACACAACGGCAGCCGTTGAAGTCACTCAAGACCACACGCGATAATACGCCTATGCCGGCGTCACGAATGCTTGGTGAGGACGCGGGCTCATAGAGCTCTGTTCAAATGTCGGAGTACGACGCAATGGGTTCTTCGCGGAACTCTTGGCAAGCATGCGTCGCGTCCACAGTGCTATCGCCCCAATTCCAAGAGCCGACGACAGTCCGCCTTCAGTCGTCGTTCATTGAGATTTGTCACGCCGAGCAGCAGCCCCTGCCGCCTGGAAGGCCGCATGTACCACGGCGACAGCGGAGCCGGCGCCATGCCGAGTTGTAGAGCGCGTGAAGCGATGTCCACGTCTGACGCATACTCGGGAAGCGAGAGCACAACTGCCAGACCGGCGGTGGCTTTTACCTTTATCGAGTCTAACGCCATCTCTCCGAGGCAACGAAGCAGAGCCTCCCGTCGGGCGGCGTAAAGCCGCTTCATGCGACGCAGATGGCGAAGATAGTGCCCTTCCCGCAGAAATTTCGCCACAGCGCGCTGCACAGCCGCGGCTGGCGCAGGCGCCAAGCAAGCAGCGAGCTCACCGAATCTACGACCCAGTTCCGGCGGCACGACCATGAAACCCAAGCGCAGCGCCGGGCTAATCGTTTTGCTAAAACTGCCGATGTGCAGCACCCGTCCCCCATGATCGAGCGATGCAAGAGCCGGCGCCGCCCGACCGTTCAGCTGCAGTTCGCTCAGGTAATCGTCCTCGATGATCCAGGCGTCGCTTTGCCGAGCCCAGGCGAGCAATGCAAACCGCCGCGGCAGAGACATCGTCATCCCGAGCGGCGCCTGCTGGCCTGGTGTCACGACTGCCAGTGCCGCTCCGGCGGCGTTCTGGACACCAGCGGCGACATCCAGTCCTTCCGCATCAACCGGGACAGCTGTCACAGCCATGCCAGCCAAGCCGAGCGCGGTGCGAGTGAGCGGAAAGCCTGGATCCTCGATCCAGGCTCCCATCCTTCCAAGCTGAAGCCCTCGGGTCGCCAGACCGAGCGCCCCGGAGAACCCGCCCGTGACGAGCACCTGAGAGGCACTGCACCGAATGCCGCGGGCCAGCCCCAAGTAAGCCGCCACCTCCTTTCGCAGCTCCGGATCGCCACGCGGATCCGGATACGTCACCGGCGCCTCCGCGGCCCACCGGGTCTCGCGGGTGAGGAGGCGTGACCACAGCTTGAACGGGAAGGCATCTTGCGAAGGTACGCCCATCTGAAATGCCAGCGGCGCGGTTCCGAACTCGTAGAAGAGGTCTGGCAGAAGCGGGGCTTCCGGCGAACGGTCGTGCGTTGAGGATCGGGGCTGCCGCTCGGCCACACGGGTCCCTGCAGGCCCGAGACCAACCGCGAATTGCTCCGCGATGAGACGTTGGTAGGCCACACGCACGGTGCCGCGGGAGACGCCCAGCTGAGCGGCCAGATCTTGCCAAGAGGGCAACCGCGCGCCCGAGGCGAGCCGCCCGTTCTCGATGCCCTCTCGGATCGCCGAATAAATCTGGGCAGCCAGCGAAATCCTTCTGGCACGATCGAGTTGAATGGGAAACGCAGCCATCGCGCGATGATACAGTCAAAGTTGGCAATCTTGGTACTTTTTTTTGACCGGGCGCAGCGCATCTATTCGTCTTGAACAACGGCCAGAGCGATAGATCGGGTCTCGCAGCAGCAGACGACAAAAAGCCCAACCGCGCAGGCGGCACCCGCACGGCTTGTCGCGGTTGGTGCTCCGGTTGCGCAGATCGAAGGCGCCGCCTGGCGAGGTTCCCAAAGGAAAACCCAGATGACACGCATGGATTGGCGCAGCTTCGAAAATTCACTCAAAACCGAGGCGCGCTTTTTCAGTCGGACGGCAGCAAATCATCTCACATCAATCTTCGGTGGTGTTGGCGAGTTGCAAACGCGCGACGGCCGTCCACTCGTGGTGGACGCGGGTCCCGGAACGGATTTTCATACCCTCTATCGCGCTCGGGTCTTTCGATCTGACGACAAACTCGAAACTGCCCTCGGCAGGCCGGACATCCATCTCGGCTCGCCACCAGCACCCCTGACGGCGGCCGGTCCCATGAACGCGCGTGGTATCTCGGTTTTCTACGCCGCAAACAATCAGAAAGCGGCTATTGCCGAGGTCCGCCCGCCTGTTGGTAGTCAGGTCGTGGTAGCCCAATTCGAGATCATCAGAAAGCTTCGACTGCTCGATTTGACCGCCCTCAGCGACATCCGCGTCACCGGAAGCCTTCTGGATTTCGGGTTAGCCGGGAGGACGGAGGACGCCGTGTTCCTGCGGTCGCTGAGTGAGCGTATCACGCGGCCGGCAATGCCCGATGACGAACCGTTTGAATACCTCGCAACGCAGACCATCGCCGACTTTCTCGCGACGGAAGCTTCGGTGCCGATTGATGGCATTATTTTCCCGTCGGTGCAGACCGCCGGAGACGCTCTCAACGTCGTCCTTTTTCACAAGGCTGCCCGTGTCGAAGCCATGAACGTTCCCGAGGGAACGGAGATCGGCGTGAGTACGGGCCGCTGGGCCGAGGATGGTTGGCAGGAAGATTACGAGGTGCTTGAGAAAGTGCCACCGTTACACAAGGTTGATCAGAACGCGCAAGAGCCGGGATCGCCAGACTTCGCCTCAATACCTCTTGACCCGCGGGATGCCGATCGGCGCGACACAAGTCTCCGCATCGTGTCCGAAAGCATCGAGGTGCATCGCATAAAGCGCGTCGAATTCGCCACGGAGGAATTCACGGTGAAACGGCATCGTCGGAAAAGGGATAGCATCGATTTTTAGGCGGGCAGAAGCGCGCGCGGCAGCGCAGATCGCAAACAAGGAAATAGGAGTTCGACAATGACTGACGTTTTTTCTGGCATCAAGATCCCCGATAGCAAGATCGCTCGGGAGGCCACTGAGCTGGTGCGACAACAGGAAACGGAGATGCTGTTCAATCACTCCGTTCGAGTGTTTGCGTTCGGCGCAATGAAGGGGGTCCGCCAAAATCTCAAATTCGATTCTGAACTGCTCTATGTCGCAGCGCTTTTTCACGACTTAGGGCTTGTCGACGCTTATCATACCGACATAAAGCGATTTGAAGTTGATGGCGCCGACGCAGCGCGCGAATTTCTCCGAAGCCACGGCATCCCCGAGCCGAATGCGGATCTGGTTTGGGAAGCCATCGCCCTACATACCACGCCCGGTATCCCCCAATATATGCGGCCCGAAATCGCGCTCACAAACGCGGGGGTTCTAGTGGATGTCGTCGGGATTGGATATGATGAGTACACGCCAGAGCAACGCGACCAAGTGATCGCTGCATTTCCGCGCGGTGATAATTTCAAAAATGATTTCATTCAAGTTCAGACTTGCTCCGCTTTAAAGAAGCCTTTGACGACGTTCGGTACCGTCAATTTCGATTACATCAAAGATCACGATCCCACGTTTCACAAACCGAACGCGTGCACTCGCATCCGCAATACTCCCTGGCATAGCTGAGCCGTCGTGCGCATTCGTCTGCCTGAAACGGCGGTTGCGGAAACCACATAACTCATCAGTACCGCTCTTTTTGGTATGGCATCGATGTCTAACTCGCTTAGCTCCCTCCTGTGGTTAACTCTCGGCGCCTTTTCGATTGGCACCGAGGGTTTCATGATCGCCGGGCTGTTGCCTGCCCTCGCGCGAGACCTAAACGTCGGCTTGTCCGCCGCCGGCCAACTAGTCACCGCCTTTTCCCTCGCTTACGCCGTCGGGGCTCCCGTCATGGCAGTGCTGACAGCCAGGCTGGAGCGGCGCCGCCTGCTGGCCCTCGCGATTGCCGGCTTCAGCATTGCCAATCTACTCGCAGCGCTCGCGCCGAACTACGCCGGGCTGTTGGCGGCTCGGCTCCTATTGGCCTTCGCCGCCGCGAGTTTTATGCCTGCGGCCAGCGGTTATGCAGCCGCATCGGGCGGGCTGCAACGGCGGGGCCGCGCTTTGTCCATGGTGACCAACGGCCTGTCGTTGGCAATCGTCGCCGGCGTGCCGCTCGGGGTGCTGGTTGGCCAGAGGTTCGGCTGGCGCGCCACCTTTCTCGCCGTGGGCGGGCTGGCGGCGCTCTCGCTCGTCGGGATCCTTTTCGGAATGCCGAGACAAGTGCCCGGTACCACCGCGAGTCTGGGCGAGCGCCTGGCACTAACCAGGCGCCCCGATATACTGGCGGTCCTAGCGACCAGCGTGCTGACGGTAGCCGGCACATTCACGGTCTACACATATCTAAGTGTCTTCCTTGCCGGCGTCGCTGGGATTGGGCCGCAGGAGCTGGCGCTGGTGCTACTCGGATTCGGGGTCGCCAGTGCCGTTGGCACCCAGCTCGGCGGCACCGCCGCGGACTACTGGGGCGCGCGCTACACCGTGATCGTTGGTTGTGGGCTCACCCTTTTGGCGTACCTTGTCCTATCGCTAGGCGCCGCGCTTGGCCCGGCGCACGCGTTACTGGCCCTGCTACCGGCTATCCTGCTTTGGGGCTTGTCCAGCTGGGGCTTGATTACGGCGCAGCAGGCGCGGCTGGTCGCGCTGGCTCCAACTCTGGCCGCGGTCAGCCTCTCCCTGAATTCGTCGGCTATCTATCTCGGCAGCGCCATGGGCGCGGCGGTGGGCGCGCTGGTCATCGCTGATGGCCCAGTGGGGCGGCTCGGCTGGGTGGCCGCGGGGTTCAGCCTGGCCGCGCTGCTGACGGTGCTGGCCAGCACAGCGGGACGTCAGGTCGAGGTTGGTGCCGTCCGCGAGGATGGCGGTCGGCAGGGCGACGCGGCCGAAGGCCGGCCGCTGCGCCGGTGGTGAAGCACTTCGAAAGAACGAGTTGAGAGATGAAAGATCTTTCTGCCTTCCTCATCACACAACGCTGGCCCGCCAAACACCCGAACCGCTTGCAACTTTATTCATTGCCGACGCCCAACGGCGTCAAGGTGTCGATGATGTTGGAGGAGATCGGGCTGCCGTACGAGGCGCATCTGGTCGACTTCAACCAGAACGACCAGCGCACGCCGGAATTCCTCTCGTTGAGTCCTAACGGCAAGATCCCGGCGATCCTGGCCCCCAACGGTCCGGGCAGCGAGGCGTTGCCCTTGTTCGAATCCGGTGCGATCCTGCAATACCTCGCGGAGAAGACCGGCAAGTTCTTGCCGGTCGATGCGGCCCGCCGTTATCAGACCATCCAGTGGGTGCATTTCCAGATGGGCGGGATCGGGCCCATGTTCGGCCAAGTCGGCTTCTTCAACAAATTCGCCGGCCGTGAGCATGAGGACAAGCGGCCACTTCAGCGTTACGTCGCTGAGTCAAAACGCCTGCTTGGCGTGATGGAAGCGCGTCTGGCCGGACGGCAGTGGATCATGGACGATGAATATACCATCGCGGACATTTCGATGCTTGGCTCGGTGCGCAACCTGATCGGCTTCTATGAGGCGCGCGAACTCGTCGAATTCGACCGTTTTCGGGAAGTGCCAGCCCGGCTCGAACGCGGCCTGGCACGTCCCGCTGTGCAATGCGGGCTGACTATTCCACGAAGACCGTAAACAAGTGAGAGTTCAAACTTCTTGGACAAGAGGATACGAAAATGCCAGCTTCGTCGAAAATCGCACTGTTCTGCACTGTACTTGGCTTGACGTTGGCAGGAGCGCCGGCTGGATATGCGCACGAGCCTGAGACGGTAAAACCGGTTTTCCAGCACGCGATCCCAAACATTCCGGGAAAGAAATTGGTCGCTGTCGTTGTGAACTATCCACCCGGCGGGAAATCCCTGCCTCACCATCACGCAAAATCCGCCTTCATCTACGCGTACGTGCTTACGGGCGCCATTCGAAGCGTCGTGGGCACCGAGCCCGCCAAAGTCTACCAAGCGGGCGAGAGCTTCCACGAAGAACCTGGAGCGCATCACCGGGTGAGCGAAAACGCCAGCGAGACCGACCCTGCGAGTCTTCTGGCGGTCTTCGTCGTCGATGCTGAGGACCAGCCACTGACCATACCAGACCCGAATTCAGACGCACGATAGTGCCCTGAGCCGATCCCATCGCCCGTGGAGTCCGGGACTGCAACTGGGCGAATAGCCGAACCTAAAGATTGATGGCAATAAGGAGACCAGGATGACAAGTACCCTTGTCGGCAACGCGGCACAGAGCCCTGCTCCCTCCACGATGAGAGCCTGGCGCGTGCACGAGTTCGGCCCGCCGGACGTGATGATATTTGAACGGGTCCCAAGGCCAGATCCTGGTCCGGGCGAAGTTCTTGTCGATGTTCACGCAGCAGGCGTCGGTCCCTGGGACGGCTGGATCAGGGCCGGCAAGAGCGCGTTGCCGCAGCCTCTTCCTCTCACGCTCGGCTCCGATCTGTCCGGAACGGTCGCGGCTGTGGGATCGGGCATTTCGGACCTGGCTGTCGGAGATCAGGTTTTCGGAGTGACCAACACTCAGTTCCTTGGTGCTTACGCACAATACGCGGTGGCCTCTGCTGCGATGCTCGCGCAGAAACCACTCTCGCTGAGCTATGCCGAAGCTGCTTCCGTTCCCGTCGTTGCGGTCACGGCGTGGCAAGGTCTGTTCGACCACGCTCGCCTCGAAGCCGGGCAGACGGTGGTCATTCATGGAGCTGCGGGAAACGTTGGAGCCTACGCGGTTCAGCTCGCTCGTCGCGCTCGGCTTCGTTCAATCGCAACGGCTGGGGCGAAGGACGTCGAGTACGTGCGTTCCCTCGGTGCCGACGAAGTATTGGACTATCATACGCAACGCTTCGAGGAAAAGGTGAAGGACGCGGACGCGGTACTGGATCTCGTCGGGGGCGAAACGCAAATGCGTTCTTTTCAGGTTCTTCGCACGGGCGGCAAGCTAATCTCCGCCGTGTCCCAGCCCGATCAAGACCGCGCAAAGTCCCGCGGGGTCACCGCAGCCTTCTTCTTGGTGGAAGTGACCACCGAGCGGCTGCGCACAATCGCCGATCTCATTGACCGCGGCGAACTGAAAACCCGCGTCGGTGTAGTTCTGCCTCTCGCCGATGCGCGAGACGCGCACATGATGCTAGAAGGCCGACGATCACCGCCGAAAGGAAAGATCGTTCTCAACGTAGAGGCCACGGGCGAAGTCACCGCGCCCGCTTGAATTCGGGCTAACGATGAGCGTCGCGGCAAGCAGGTGTGGAGGGCCGCCGGCTCCCGCGGGGACCGGGATCAATTGCTGAGAACGCTTTGGCTTGTGGGCTCTGCTTGTAATCACCCATCGCTGATGCCGTCGTCAACGCAGGTTTTAGCCCGTCGACCCAACGCCGAGCACATCATCGCACTCAATCGCCAAGCTAGGCGGAGGGACGTACCTCATTCGACGTCGACGACAAAAGTCTGGTTTCGGCTTCAAGATCTTCTTGTGAAACTCCGAAGCCTCTTCGAACTGAAAGCTCTCCATGTGGGAGAACCGGACCACTGAGGGATCGCTTCGCCTATTGCCCGACAGCCCAGCGCGACTTCCGCATCAGATTGCTGAAGTCCCTGCGACGGAAACCAGGGTCCTTGTAGGCCATTACATCGGCCAAACCGGTGCCTTGGGTGGTTTCAGGACGGTGCTTGAGGCTGTCGTAAAGGGCCTGCAGGAAGCCTTCCGCGAATTGTGGCGGACGCGGATAAACTGTCTCGACAGCGCTCCGCTGCGCGGCAGTGAAGACCCTTGCGCTTGCCTGCCAAGGCAGCCCAATAGTAAACGCGCATGGAGTGCTGAAACAGCAAATCGTTTTCGTTATCGCGAATGACCTGAGCTGCATCGCGCGACAATCTGCTATCCGGAATTCTTATCTCCGAAACCTCCTCGACGGCGAGCGGAACCGCTTCCGCGACTTTAGGCGTGACCGTTTCGGCCTGACCGTTTGGTGCCAAGGCGGATCCGGCGACCAACGCGAGGGCGGCCCAGGTGAAAGTGGTACGAACATTCATGTCGTTCTCCTCTAGCCGGAGATGGCGTGTATGGGGCTAGAACGTGCCTTCGCCCTAGCATCGGCCATTAGAGTTTCCCTGTTGGAGGTCGAAAAGACTCGCCTTAGGCAAACAACACGCGCTCTTGCGCTTATTCCGTAATCTTCACGAATCCTTGCTGAACGAGCTGCGTCGTCCTCGCCATGGCATCCGTGTTGACTTTGATGCCGGGGAGCAGATCGGCATTGCCTCAGTTGTGAGCCTTCGCGGTCGCCCCGCACACCTCGATGCGCACACTGCGCTTCATCAGGTCTGCCACAAGGTCCTTATAAGGATTGCCGGTCGCGATGTTTCGATCGGCGTTGTAGGCGATATCGTGCAGCGTCACATGGCCGGCATTCGTGTGAAAGACGGCGATAACCTCCGATTCGGCCTTCGCGTGGGCGATGTCGTTGGTGATGAGCTGAAGGTGGAAAATGGAAGCCGGCAGATCGCCTTCGAACGTTAGCGCGCCGATGCTATACACCGTCTTCACGTCCTTGAGCGTCACCGCAATATCGATGTGAAGCGGCTTCTCAGAGGCAGACATATCAGTGCTCCTTTCATTGGAAGAACGGGAGATGGCCACTATACGAGAGGACCGTCAGACGCCCTCGTAAACCAGTCGGATGAAGAGCGCCGAGGTGATGAGAAATTGGCCCCACTTCGCATCGAACGCCGTGGTCGGCTTGGCGGCGATCGTGTCATCGAGCGATCGGCCCTGCTGCTTGAGCTTGCCGACATTGTCCCGGATTGCGACAAGCATGTCGCGGTAGGCCGCAAGTTCAACCTTGTTGCTGACAGGGTTGCCGTGCCCCGGGATGACGATCGTCTTGTCGGTTACGGCGGCAACATTCGCCTCGGCCGCCTTGATCATCCCGTCGATGTTTCCGCCGGTTGAATAGTCGATGAACGGATAGATGCCGTTCCAGTAGGTATCGCCACAATGAAAAATGTCCGCTTCGGGGATCGTCACCGATAAGTCGCTATCGGTGTGCGCGGGACCGTAATATTTAAGGAGAAGCGTGGACCGGTTGAGCTTCAGGGCTTTCTCAGACGAGAAGGTTTCGGTCGGAACGGCCGATAGCGGAGGAGACGGGAAGTTGAAATCCCAGTCCGCAACTCTCTGGGCAACTAGCAGATGCTTGTGGGTGTTCTCATGGGCGATGATGGCTGCCCCTTCCGCATTTAGCCATTGATTTCCGTCCGTGTGATCGAAGTGCCAGTGCGTGTTGATCAGGTGTGAAATCGGCTCGCGACTCAAACTATTCGCAGCCTCTAGGATGCGCGGACGGGATGCGGTGATGCCGGCGTCAATGAACACCTTGCCGTCGGTGCCCGTCATGATCGCTATATTGCCGCCGGAACCCTCGAGGATGCTGACATTGTCGCGCAGCTTATGGACTTTGATGGCCGCTTTGGCGGCGTCGTCACGGATGAGGTCCACAATGTTGCGCGCTTCCGCGAAAGCCTGTCGCGGCGAGAGCCAGCCGCCCGTGGCCGCTACTGTGGTCGCCGCCACGCAGCACAGGCAGAATCCGCGTCGTGACATGATATCCTGATTGAGGCTCACCATGGCTCTCTCCAATGGATGTCCGCAAACGGTCTAGCGCCACAACGCGGCGTCGCGCATGATGCTTGGGACGTGAATGATGGTCATGCGGAAAACGTTTGTCGGGCCACCATCATCTCTTCTGCAATAATCTTCGTAGCCTTAATTGCTATCGACTCAAACTTGCAGATCCGGAGCGATAAACGCAGATCCGTCGCCGAGCCGCTCAGTCCTCGGAAGGAACTCTCGGTGGCTTTGCGGCCGCCGTGCATGCACAGAACCATGGGACCCTGACGTAATGAAGCGTAACACCATTTGTCTTGGTCCGCTTGTGAATCGTTTCCACGGAGCTGCTATTGCACTCCCGCCCTGGACTTGCTTGAGGACAGAGTTACTCAGCTTTGGCAATCCCGTCAGCCCCCGCTGGTGCCGCTCTTGAGTCGTACCGCTTCTAGTTGGCTCCTTCTCGAAGGTCTTTCGAGATCGCATGATCCAGTGTGCCGACTTCATTATGACAGCGCTCTGACGTTTCTCCGACATCGGCGAGCTCAGAGTTCAAGATCCCATGACTGCTTACGCAGCCACTCATCCCTTGATGGTATTCTCAAGTTTTAATGACAGCGCTTTGTCTCTTGCTAGACGTGGTCACCATTTAGACCCAACATTTGAATTGCAGATGCCGGTGAAAGTGGGGGCCGCCGGTTTTTGAAAAGCGATTTCTTTTTTGAAAGCTCCTATACCCCTCCCCGGTCACAGCGCCACCAGGAACGATCGCCTGCAACGCTGCAGCTCGAGGCCAGAGGCAAGCGCAACAATCAGATCGAGGACATTACCATCCCGGGGTGACTCCCGGCGCACCAGAAGGCAGAAGGCGAGCCTCCCGTAGCGCCTGGAGAAACTGGATCAAATCATGCTGCCGGGTATGAAGCACCTGACGCGAGGATGGCCGTCGATGTAATGCCTCCAAACCATTGTACGGCCGAAACGGTTTGGTTGTGTGAGAACCGCGCCTTCAGGCACGTCGACCCATTCGTTGTCAATGCGGACGCGGTAACGCCCGCGATTGGACTCCCAATCCGCATCAGAAACTATGTACCCGTCCATATCGGTACAGCACTTTCCCAATTCGCTCTCCAAACTTTCAAACCATGAGTTCAGCGGAGAGTTGTCGTAGTGGCCATCATCGCGGCCGAGTGCAGGCGTCACCAAGACCGCTAAGGCAAGTAGCTGTGTCGCAGCTTTTGCTAACATCTCATTGCCTCCGTGATCTTCACCAGCTGGTCCGCTCGCTTGACGCGGACAAAGCTGGCGCGCGGAAAACAAGATGGTGGTTACAGCTGCGACCCCGCGATGAGCCCGACAGCCACAATCGTTCGACGATTCGGGAAACCTTCGTCCCGACGCCTACACAAGTGAGTCCGGTAGTCCGGGCAAAAGTTCAATAAAGGTCAGTGTAACTTCTCCTTTAGACAAAGCGATCGGGAGATCCCGCTTAAAGGCCGACACGATTGGGACACGCCTAGTCGTCGGGCGCGTCCCCTAGCCGCAAACCTCTATGCATGGGAGTTCGAGAGGAACGGGCGCGACGTGAATGTGCGCGTGGACGGGCAACTGGTCTTCAACAGTTCGGGCGCGCTGCTGCACGCCGCGCTGCAGGGGCTTGGCTTGGCCTACCTAACCGAAGGTCAGGTTCAGCCCTACTTGTCGAGCGGCGAGCTCATTCGGGTGCTGGGGGAACTGGTGCCCGCCATTCTCAGGATATCACCTATACTATCCGAGCCGTCGGCAGCCATCGCCGGCATTCACGCTGCTGGTCGACGCGCTTCGATACCGAGGCAGAGCATCGCGGGGGTAAAGCTGTGGCTCAGGTTGCGGTGCGCTTTTGGCCCGCAGCTGGCCTCAAACTCGCCCGGGGTTGCCGAACGGAGAAGTGCCCATGACGCGAGGCACCTGGAGATTCCAACGTGACGACCCCGCGCCGGAAGTGGTAATGCTTGTGCCACGGCGCCGCTCAAGAGTGCCACACAAAAACAAATCACTGGACCGAAAACGCAATAATATCAAATGCAGGTCAGGATTGCCGCCCCAGTTCAATCCTGTACGACACGCTTTGGCAATCGGTCTTCAGGCGACCCTTTTATCTCGCGGCCGCCATAGCTGCGTAGCTCTTGGAGCAAGCGCTTAACTGCTTCGGAATTACCGTTCTGCCGTCGCTGGCAGTGATGCTCGCGAGCGACGCGGCCTCTCCTTAAGCCGCATTCTGAACTGATAAGCTTTCAGCAATTACCTTATCAGTACACCAACTGACTCCAATTTGTTCGAAACCTTATCAGTCCGCGAGCAGACTCCGTCTGTATGACTTGCTTACAGCTCAGGCCAAAACACCGACACCACTCTGCAGACATGGAGCTTGTCGCCGGACCTCGTCTGCTAAGTGCAACAAGAGAGAAGCCACAAATTGCCAGCGATACGTTTCAACGTAGATCAAGTGTCAGGTTCGCTGACCTGCCCGAGCAAAGAATCGCAGGGGGAATACATGGCCGATCACAGGAAAACGGTCTACGCTTCGAGCGCTCGGTCGAAATGCGATGACCTGGAGCTGCCCATGATCAACAACTCCAGTCACCATTGCTGCCAGGACCGCGGCGGGATTTCATTCGCGCTACGTCATCGGGGACGATCAGGCCGATACCCAACAATCGCCATACGCTTACGTCATCCGGCGCGAACCGCCAGCGGATTACCGAGAAGCACGTGATCAAACTTGGCAAAGGGAGAAACGTCTATGGGTAACAACCTGAAAAGCGCATGTGACGGGATCTTGCAAAAAGTCGTGACTGGTAAGGACCGCGTTCCCGGCGTGGTGGCGATGATCACGGATCGCTCGACCAACATTTACGAAGGCTCAGTCGGCGAGCGCAGTCTTGGCGGCGGCCAGGCCATGACGACCGACACCGTGTTTGCCATTTTCTCCACCACAAAGGCTATCACCGGCACGGCCATCCTGCAATGCGTCGAGGACGGCAGGCTCGACCTAGACGCCCCAGCCAAAAAATACGTGCCCGACATTGGCAAGCTCGAGGTCCTCGACGGGTTCGACGCCACGGGAAACCCGAAGCTGCGAGCGCCGAAGCGCGACATCACCACCCGCATGCTGATGCTGCACACCGCGGGCCTCGGCTACGACTTCTTCAACGCCAATTACTTGCGCCTGGCGCAGGAGCGCGGCCAGCCGAGCGTGGTGACCTGCTCGAAAGCATCACTGATGACGCCGCTATTGTTCGATCCCGGCGATAAATGGGAATATGGCAGCAACATCGACTGGGCCGGACAGGTTGTCGAAAGCATCCGCGGCAAGCGCCTCGGCGACGTGATGAGGGAGCGGATCTTTACGCCGCTCGGAATGGAGGACATCGCCTTTTCGCTGACCCCTTCGATGCGTACGCGCGTCGCCACCATCCATCAGCGCGAAGCCGACGGATCCCTGATCCCCCTTCCCGATATGCAACTGCCGCCTGAGCCGGAAGTCCACATGGGTGGACACGGTCTCTATGGCTCGATCGACGAGTACATGAAATTCATACGGATGTGGCTGAACGACGGGGCGGGACAGCAAGGGCGCGTGCTCAGGAAAGAAACGGTCGAATCCGCTGTCCGCAACGGCCTGCAGGCTAACCAGGCGGTCACGGTGCTGCCCGGCGTCATCCCGACGCTGTCGAACGACGCCGAGTTCTTCCCTGGCCTGAAGAAATCCTGGTGCCTCACCTTCATGGTCAACGACGAGGACGCGCCTACCGGCCGTCCGGCCGGAGCGATCGGCTGGGCCGGGCTCGCCAACACGTTCTTCTGGATTGACCGCAAGAACGGGTTCGGCGGGTATTGGGCGACGCAGATCCTGCCGTTCGGCGACCCGACTTCGTTCGGCGGCTACCTGGAATTCGAGACGGCCGCCTATGCGACCGGCGAGGCGCGCGCTGCGGCGTAGTGCTGACGAGCGCGGGTTACCCCGGGCCACGGCGCGCCGCCGCTTTCGCAATCGAGCGACGGCGTCATGGGCGCGTGCTTTGCGATGGTGCCGCCTGCTGATCTTCTGGTCCTGCAGGACGGTGCCCGCGCATGGCGACAAGATGAATGAAAAGAGATGCAGGGAGAACGCTCACAACGGGAGGTACGTCAATGAACAATGTGCAAGCGGCGCAACGGACTGGCGCGAAAGTCGACTTCGATGCGGTCATCATCGGCGCCGGATTCTCCGGCATGTACATGTTGCATTCGCTACGCGACAAGCTCGACCTGAAGGTCACGGTGTTCGAGGCTGGCGACGGCGTCGGCGGCACGTGGTACTGGAACCGCTATCCCGGCGCGCGCTGCGACTCCGACAGCTACATCTACTGTTACACCTTCGACAAGAACCTGCTGCAGGAATGGAACTGGTCCGAGCGCTATCCGGAGCAGGATGAGATTTTGCGCTACCTCGAGCACTGCGCCGAGCGCTTCGACCTGAAGCCCGACATCCAGTTTGGCAAGCGTGTCGTCGAAGTGGTCTTCGATGACGCCACCGAGCTGTGGACCGTGCGCACCGACAAAGGCGATGCCGTCACGGCGCGCTTCGTCATTCCGGCCGTCGGTGCCCTGTCGATCGCCCACATGCCGCCAATCAAGGGGCTGAGTTCCTTTAAGGGCAAGTATTACCACACGAGCCAGTGGCCGCACGATGGCGTCGACTTCACCGCCAAGCGTGTCGGCATCATCGGCACGGGTGCAACGGCGGTGCAGGCGATCCCGGAGATCGCCCAGCAGGCGAAGCACCTCACGGTTTTTCAGCGTACGCCGAACTTCTGCGTGCCTGCGCGCAACGGTCGTGTCGACCCCGAGGTGACCAGGGCGCGCAAGGCCGATTACGACGGTATCCGCCAGCGCATTAAGGATTCCTTCTTCGGGTTCGAGCTGAATTTCATACCGAAGGCGGTGCTCGAAACAACGCCCGAGGAGCGCGAGCAGGAGTTCGACAAGATGTGGGACGCCGGTGGCTTCGCCTTCTGGCTGGCGAACTATCAGGACATGTTCTTCTCCAAGGAGGCGAACGATGTCATCGCCGAATACCTCAAGCGTAAGATCCGCTCGGTCGTCAACGACCCGGCGATCGCGGAGAAGTTGACGCCCAAGACTTACCCCTACGGCACCAAGCGCCAACCGCTGGACACCAACTATTTCGAGACGTTCAACAAGAAGAACGTGGCGCTGGTGGATGCGAGCACCGATGGTCCAATCGAGGAGATCACGCCGAATGGCATCCGCGCGGGTGGCAAGGAGTATCCGCTCGACATCATAGTCATCGCCACCGGCTTCGACGCGATGACCGGCCCGCTGAAGAACCTCGGTATCAAGGGGCGTGGCGGCCGGGCACTGGCGCAAGAATGGGCGGATGGCCCGCAGACCTATCTCGGCGTGGCCATCACCGGTTATCCCAACCTGTTCACGATCACCGGCCCGCAAAGCCCCTCGGTGCTGTCGAACATGCCGGTCTCGATAGAACAGCATGTCGAATGGATCACCGAGTGCATCGCCCACATGCGAAGAAACAAGCTTGCCACGATTGAGGCAAGCCCGCAGGCGCAGGACGCATGGGGCGCCCATGTCGCCGAGGTCGTGAATACAACCCTGATGCCCGGCACCAATTCCTGGTACATGGGCGCCAACATAGAGGGCAAGGCACGTCGGTTCTTGCCCTACCTCGGTCCGGAGGGCGTCGGCGGATACCGCAGAAAGTGCGCGGAGGTCGCGGAGAACGGCTACGAGGGCTTTGTGTTCACGAGCGCAGGCCAAGGCGGGACCGTGCATACGATTGCGGCCGAATAACTCAACGAACCCTGATCGGGAGTTGCGTTCAATGTCGCGTCTCCCGGCATGGGCCGACCGCGCTTCGACGCCGTCTTGTGCCGAGGCTGCTTTTTAGATTCGCTTTACGACGTCGGCGCGAAAGCGAACGACCGCTTTGCGCCAAGCGGTCACCGACAACTGATAAGCTTATACATCTTTGCTTATCAGCCACGGACTGACTCCGTTTGTGTAATTTCCTTATCAGTCGCGAACTGGATAGCTTTCGTATGAAAGCTTATCAGTCGGTGAACTGACTCCGTCTTGCTCGAAAACTTATCAACCTTCAAAAGGCCGACGCGCTCAAGCTCCATGGAAGCAATCGCTGCATGTTCACGGCAAATTCGCTCTAGTCTACGGAATTCCCTTAGCTCTCGGTCCACGTGCCCTCCGCGAATGTGAGGCAATGATCACGTCAACGATCGACTGGTGAGAAGCGATGACCAGTAGGTTTCCAGTAAGTAAGGCTTGAGCAAAACGGGAAAATCAAGCAACTCATTAGCGGTGCTTAGAAATGGAACCCGAACACCACGGCGCCCTTTAGAGGCGCCGGGTGAAACGGCGGGCGTTGTCCACACCCACGACAGCCAGCAGCTCGCGCTCGTTGTTAAAGGTCGCAAAAAACGGCCCCAGCACAACTAGATGCCGGAGGCCGTTGGAAGCCTTGGCGGTAATGGGGGCGCCAAGATCTACTAAGATCTAGGAAGATTCGGCAATCGGGTCTGTATGCCTTCCGACATAGGTGGCGCCACTGCTCGCGCTCTCTGAATGATCCTTAGCCCGCGCAAAAAGCTACGACCCCAACCATTGGCAAGCTGGGGCCGTGCTGTCACTTAGCTTCCGACCTACGGGGAAAAGGCCAGAAGCGACTCAAAAATGCTCCGTACCTGAGAAGGTTCCTGAGCCGTGGGCCGTGGGGACAAACGCGGCCTTGTGCTTGGGGTTGAAGGCCCGCCAGCTCAGCCAGCCCCGGCGGGCCTTCCCTCACCTATGTTGGGCATCCAGCCGATTGTGAAATGGATCATACAGCAAGCTGGGAGCGCTGCAGTAGGATCATCTCACCGGGGCTGGCTACATATTTCACTTAGATCTTTTCACCCGGATTTTTTCGACAATGAGGCCGCAGCGGCCCTCCTGCTGCGGCCTTGATCTGGGGCATTTTATGGATGGCATCATGGCCAAGGAAAATTGTTTGATCGTTCGTGCTGCCGCGAAGACAATTGGACCTGTTACGCGGTGAAGCTTCCCGCATCGCAAAAGGAGCCAAAGCCGATTGGTGGATTGATCACGTAGAGGTCGGAAAGCGCTTTTGCTTTGAAGATGCTGAGGCGAAAGAGTCATTCGCACTCGCTTGCGATAGCATCGGCATTCCGCGCCGAGACGGTTAGTCCAACGAAAACACCGCCGACCTTGTGAGCCGGGAGCTGAGCTTCAGAATTGCGATCCGGACTGACGACCGCAAGCGCATTGTAGCAAAGCGCTCAGCAAGCGTGAAGCGGCCTCGTTGTTATCCGCGGCGTTCTAGCCGCCCTAGCGCCAGCCGTATCCTTTGATGAACACGCATTCGCGGATGACCAACGACACGAAGGCCGCAATCAGGGTTCTGGGCAGCCTATTGACCAACCTCTTGCGCCCCGCCCAAGCCCGCGCGCAAGCCGCAGCGGCTGGCTCGGCACCCGGCGAGCGCCTATCCTCTTGCCATGATCAATGACGCCCCCCTCACCCGCCGCCGCTCCATCAATCCACATGAGGAGACCTGGCATGTCTACTTCACCGATGTCCGCGTCGGGACCATCGGCATGCGCGCCGGCGTACCTGTGCACGCCGATCAATGGGAATGGTCGGTCGGCTTCCATCCCGGCATGGATCCAGGCACCGGGCGAAGGGGCATAGCCGCCACCTTCGAAGCCGCGCGCGAGGCTTTCGAGTCCGCATGGTCGGGGCTACAGCCAAGCATCCCCCACAATGCCTTCGCCGAATGGCGCCACGATCGCGACTGGCGGGCCGAGGTTGCGGCCAAGCGTGCGCGGGGCGAGAACCTCGACAGCGAAATTCGGAGCACGCTGATGCGTTGCGTCTGCGGGACCACATTCGATAGCTGGAAACCGGCCGAGAGCTACCAGCACCGCCAGCACGTCTATGCCGCGCAGGCGGCCAATGGGAGACGCCGATGAAGCACGCCACAGAAAGACCCTACGCGGACCTGGAGACGGCCGCGCGCAAGCTCGTCGAGCTCGCAGCCAACGTCCAGGCCGTGCAGGACGGTCGCATCTACATCGAGCGGATCAACGCGCCGTTCATGTTTGAGTTGAAGGGCAGCGGTAGCGAGTTCGGCGCCGCGCTTAAATACGCGATCGAACGCGGCTGGTTATGGAAGCACGAAAGCGGCACGTATGTGAAGCTGCTCAGGCCTGGAGAGAATCTTCTCGCTCGATAGGGAGCCGCCACCAATGTGGTGCTGCGCCGAAGCGGCGGCCCGCCTGACCACTTCGTCGGGCGGATGGCTTGAGTATGCGGTGACTGAAGGCTGGCCTGTCCGGAGCGCCCCAGCGTCATCATGCCCCTCGGCCAACTTTGATTCTTTCAAGCCATGTGCAGGCGCAGCCTACTCCCTGTTTTACGATTGAGGGCGGGCGGAGCTTCGCCCTTGTTCAGCTTCTCGGCCACAACCTCTGCCGATGAATGAGAGAGTCCAGTTAGAGGCGTCCCGTCCGGCGTGACTGCAGGCTGATCTGTTGAAGTGTCCAGCACTGTGAAT
The DNA here is from genome assembly GCF_054061875.1 of Bradyrhizobium sp. S3.7.6. NCBI lineage: Bacteria > Pseudomonadati > Pseudomonadota > Alphaproteobacteria > Hyphomicrobiales > Nitrobacteraceae > Bradyrhizobium > Bradyrhizobium sp. S3.7.6. Next base: position 318,550 of record NZ_JBSSEQ010000004.1, read on the forward strand.
CGGCCGTTCTTGGGATGCTCGTACCGAACGACAAAGCGGTCTGCCATGAGGATCGCCCTTTCCTTCATGGTTGCGCTCACCTCAAGTGAGTTTGTCGATGGCCCGGGGGCGGGCTCCCATTTGGCCGGCAAAAACCTGCAATACCCGCGCTACCTCCGGACGCAACTCGCGAGCAATATTCCTTATTACAGCAAGCTGTGCCTGTAGCTCAATAAGGAGTTCTAGGTGTCGCGGGTGTCATTTGGGCGGCGTCAAGGCGGGAGACCTTAGCCAGTCGCTTATGTGGGCACCCGTCTCGGCGGTCCTGGCTCGCTTTAGAAGGGCCTCGCGCTCGCTGCCAGCCGGCAACTATCGGCCATCGTTTTGAGTTTGGCGGCCGGTTCGGCCATTCGTTCTTACGCAAATAAGTCCGGCATTTTCGCCTTTTAGTCCATAGCATGCAGTTTAGCCCTTTTGGCCCATCAACCTGACATTGTACCTTGGTACAATGACCCAAGGGACATCCAACGAATATGGTCGCTCGTCGAACGACCTGCAGGCACGAGAAGGATTTTCAAAGGAATTTGACGCGGAAGAGGAATGACCGATGTTTGTGCGTATCACAACGGATCGACGACCTCAGCCCAACACGCTCGATGAATTCGGTTTAGCGAGTACATTCAGCCGAATAATCGGCCTCGGTGAGTTTACATACCGAAAAGGCACCGAAATCTTCGGCGAAAAAGAGCCCGCTGTATATGTCTATCAAGTCAAGCAGGGTGCGGTGCGAAGTTACAAGTTGCTCTCGGACGGTCGGCGTCAAATCGCTGCCTTTCACTTAGCGGGCGATATCTTCGGGCTTGAAAATGGCAACCAGCATCGATTTACCGCAGAGGCTGTCGTCGAAACCGTCGTGCGCCTGATTAAGCGAGAAAGCCTTCAATCGGCAGCCACTAGAGACGGAGTTGTCTCGCACAACCTGCTCAGCATGACCACCCGCAACCTGGAGCATGCAGAAAACCATATGCTGCTTCTGGGCCGAAAGACCGCGGTAGAAAAGGTTGCCGCCTTCTTACTTGAGATGGATTGCCGCACCGGAGCAGACAAGATGTCGCTCCCGATGACTCGTCTCGACATTGCGGACTATCTCGGCTTGACGTTAGAAACTGTTTCTCGCGTGCTAACTAGCTTGCGTAAAGCGGGCGTCCTTACGTTCGTCGACCACGATAGGCGAGAGATCATGTTAAACGACAAGCGGCGGCTTGCCGATTTCGATCCGCAAGGACCGGCACAGCCCTGATGCGACGGCCGCACTGGCATCGATGATAGAAAGCAGACTCTCCCACATCGATTATCGCGCACATTGCGAGAGTAGCGCGAAAGGTTCGTTGATTTAGATCAATTGGTCGCCGACGACAAGGTTCAGCGCTCGGCAATGAACAAGCCTTCCGAGTCCGATAAGCCCGAGCTCAAGCCCACGCGCTTGGAGGAGGCGCGCCGGATCATTGAGGATTACGCGAATGACCTTCGCGAGTTAATCCGAAAGCTCCGTGAGAAGATGAATTGAAGCGGATTGGATTACGGACCCGGCCCTACCCTGAGTACCCAGCCTAAGCAATTTCCAGCGGTTTTCGGACCGCCTCTACCAGCGCGTATCCCGCGGCCGTCAGATGAATGCCGTGAGGAAGGAAATAGGTCAGGTCGGCCGTGTTCTGGAGCTGCGGAATGGAGCCGATGTCAGGAACGACATAGCCGTTTGCCACCGCTCCGGCGATCAGCAGCGAGTTATAGTAGTTACGGCAATCCCCCCCGAAATTTCCCGTTCCGACGTTGAAGTTGGTCCGTGGGAGGATCGTCGAAGCGACGATCTTGGTGAAGCCGGCTCTTGAGCCGCCACCACGTATAGCAGAAAATAGTTGTTGTAGAGGTTTTGCGCCGATGCCGCATTACCGGTCTGCGCGTCCGCTACGCTCGCATAGGTGATGACGCCGATACCGTTGGTCGGATCGATGATGTGGAGGACGTTTCTCGCCTTGGTCGCATCGAAGAGCCCGAGCACGCGCGCGCGGTTGGTGTAGGCCGTGGCGAGCGTCTGGCCGGCCAGCCCCATATTGTAATATTCCCACGACGTCGCCTTGCGGGCCGCGGGCCAGCTATGGGTAAAAATGCGAAGAATGCAGAGTGAGCAAGCACACCTGAAAGGTGCCGCTACTTACTGCTGCTGGTTGGCAAGGAGAAGCAACACTTTGCGGCGCTGGTCGGAGCGGCCATGTGTTCGGCCTGTTTGCGCGGTTCACGTGACCGCTGGCCATAGCCCTCCGCGGATCAGGTCCCATAAGGCCGTTGTGTTGAGCGCATCCCTTGATGCGCTACCAGGGAAGGTTAGCGATCGCGTAGGCAACAAACGCCAGTAGCGCAATCCAAGCGAACGGCACGCACCAAGACCCCACTGCACGCTACGTGCTGAGGCCTCGCGTAGCACGGCCGCCTACAGCGATAAAATCATCCATACCGCCCCCAACGCACTGAAGATCGACAGCACGACAAAGCCGAACCGATATGAACGTTCCGCCCAATCCATAAGCGTCCCCTGCTTATGCAACCTGTGATGAGCCATATCGTTTGAGGGTTGTGGCCGAAAAGAAAGTAACATTGACGTAAGTGCACTTTTTGGCCCACTGAGGCGCTCTCGCAACACCCACAGTTCGTGCTCCGGATCGAAAAAGGGGCAATCCGATGATAAACCGGATGGCAAAGAAGGCTCCGCCGGCGACAATGGCTGTCGCACCAATCGCGAGCACCACTCTCCAAGCCTCTCCAATCGCGCCTCGTACAAAAAACGCCCCAGCATCGGGCCGGGGGGCATGGTGATGCTGGGGCCTCCGGACAGGCTCTTGTCTTGCGGGACAAAGACCGTCACCGCGAAACAGAAGCCGCGACACCGTCTAGACGTTCCTGGGCCAAGTCTTAATCTGTGGTGCTGTGGCTGAATCCCCACATCTTGCCCGAGGACGCGCGGGATCTAAGCCGCGCTGCCCTCGGGTGCAACTGTCCGGTCCAGCCCGGATTCCGTCGCCATAGGCAAACCTACGCGATTCCGACGTTCGGCAGACCGAAGCGCCCCCTTTTCCACACCCACGATCGGCAGTAGCTCGTGCTCATTTCGAGCCGTCAGGAATCGATACGCAGATTTTGGCGCGTGGTTTCAGGAACGTTCGCGTGGTGCCGTCATTTGGAGAGCGATGACGAGCACGACCGTAGTTCTCATTCCTGGCATGCTGAAAGCCCTTCGTCTGGCGCGCATTTACGGCTTTATGGTCGAGCGCAGAGACGGCCTGTATTACCCCGGCAGCAACCTGCCGGCATGCCCGAAGGCTTTGGCAGAGAAGATGGTTGAAGGCGGCTGGCTGGTGAAACAGGGGGAGCGTTATCAGCCTACAGAGAAGGGTTGGAAAGCAGGAGAAGCCGGCTAAAAAGTTTGGCTGCTGTCTGAGTGCGCCATGCCAGGGTTCAATGCCCGGAGGTTATTTCAAAGTGGAAGCGGCACAGTTTAAGCAACGGCTCCAGCCATTGGCTAGCTGGAGCCGCGCTGTCATCAAGCTTCCGACCCACGGGGTTTAGGCCAGAAGCGACTCAAGAATGCTGCATGAAGATGCCCTCGGAGCGGCCCCGCAGCAGCCGGGCCAGATTGGCCTTGCGCATGGGACAGCGGCAACCTGCGCAGGTCGTCGCCCTGGCCCGCCAGTATGTCGAAGGCGTAGAGCTGCACCTCCGCGTTGTACTTGCCGGAATGCAGGCCACGGAAGTCGGAGACGCCGTCGACGCCCAGGAGCACCGCCTCGCCATCGATCACTGCCTGAGCTTGCGCGCGACCTCGACAATCCACGGGAACCGCTTCGTATAGTCCGCCCCACCCTTCGTGATCAGACGCACCCGGTCGCCCTTGCGGATGACCTGCAAGCGATAGCCGTCGTATTTGACCTCATGGAGCCAGTCGGGGCCGGTCGGAACCCGGTCCCGTTTAGTCGGCAATGAAAGCTGAAACATCGGCCGAAAGATAAGCTGAAATTATCCCGGCTCAAGAGTACCGGCACACGCCCGGCCCTGAGGAACGGCCCCCGTGCTGCCAAGTTTACCTGATGCCCTGCCCTAACAGGGCACCCCTGCATGTACCCCAGCTCGTGAACACCCCTGTCCGCGGGCTGGGACTTTTACACAAACGTCTGCGGCCTTGCCGCCGTCATCTGTCCTTCCGTAGGACGACGCCGGGGCCGAACGACCCCGATCAGGCGGCGACGTCATCCGCGCCGCGAAGTTGTATCGTCCGAGCGGCGAATCCTGAGCATTGAGCATCCGGATGGTTCTGGACGCTGCATCATTTGTCCGTAAAGAATGTGAGGAGCACTTTGCCTTTTTCGCCGATCAGGCAAAGAAAAGTCCGACGGGTGTCGCTCTTACCTTTTTCAAGATAGGCATCCCCGATCACGATGGTGCGAATGATCGTGTCCTCGACTTTTGCATTGGCCTTTGCAATCGTCACTCCATCAACGTCAAACGAGATATCTTTTATCGCGGGACTGCGTTCTTTCAGCGCGATGAGTCCAGTTGTGCGGCAGGCCTCAAGTTCCGGAGGGAGGTTTTGGGCAACAACAACACCGAGAGGACACGCGGCCACAATACTGAAGAACGCGAAGCAGTACAGTGATCGGATGCTCATGTGACGCCTCCCCTTCAAACCACGAACTGTAGACCCGTCGGCGCAGGTTGGTGCGTTCACTTTGGTACACAATTGAACATTTGGTGGTCCTCCCGCCCCCCGGAAAAAAGGCCCGAGGTCGCCCTCGGGCCTTTGGCATTTTCAGCGGGCGTCTGGTTCAGAGCCACAGCCACGCGAATAACGACGTGATGAGGGCCCAGCCTATGAGCTTTTCAGCGAGAACCTGCGCATAGCGAAAGTCGTTCGCGCCGTAGGCATCGAGGTCGAGCTGGCGCATTGCTTCCGAGAAATAGCCGCCGCTCACGAGGACAAAGAGCACTGCCATGATGACGTGGTAAGTCTGGTCGCTCATGGCTGCAACTCCTCGGGCTTGGTGCCGGTGTCGAGCATCAGGTTGACAAGCAGCGCGATGTGGCGCGGCACGGCCAGCTCGCCGCTGACCCACCTGCGCACGGCGCGTGGCGTCGCGGCGATGGTCGAATCAACCGGCGCCCGGCTCGGGTGTATGGACGCATCCCGACAAATGCCTATGTCCGATTGGCGAACACGTCGTTCGCCAATGACGAATACTGCGTTCACGACCATACTGGCGCCTCTGGTGGCACGCCAATGATGCGCTTAATTTGTCCTACAATGGGACTGGCGATGACGACTTCAAAAATCCGCTCCCGCCCCTATCTCAGCCCTATGCTCTCTGCGTTCGACTTTTGCCTGCCGACCGCCGCCAAGATGATGCCGGCCGGCCCCGGCTGGAAAAGTTAGGAACGGCTCCACCTGGTGCAGCATTCTGTCGTGGCGCGCGTTGCTATGAATACGGGATGACTCTTGGTTGGAAAGCCGCAGTTTCATGGACCGGTTGCAAGAAGTTGCGACGAAGAAGGTTTTCGCAATTATTGCAATCTTTTGCTCGACGGATTCCAAGTCCGCGTATTCCTGAACGATGCGGAGCAGATCGAATACACTGCGGCAAATCCTGAAGAAGGGTGGGTTCGGGTAATTCCTCCCGGCAACTCGTTGTCCGCTCGCGTTACTCTGACGGGCTATGTTGAGATCAGGATTGAGCGAACGTCCAGATCAGGGCGCACGTGAAGAGCCGCCTAGCTCTTCTTTGCCTTTTTCTTTTTGGTAGCTTTCTTCTCAAGCCGCACGCCCTTGAATTTCTTTGCGGCCTTCTTGCCCTTCGCGGGCTTCTTGACGCCCATGAATTCGCCGGACGCCTTGTCGCGCTTAGTGAAGGCGGAAGCTCCACCCAATGTCGTCTTCGTCTGCGAACGCTTCTTGACCGCACCTTTGCGAGCGTTGTCGCCGGTGGGCTTGTTGACCGCCATTTCGTCCTCCCGATATTGCTTTGCCTCTCTGGTGCTGCTGCTCACAGTTTCTGGAACGAATCGGGCCCCGGCAAATTGAATCCCGGCTTTGTGGAGTTGCGTATCTATGGGTCAGTCCCGGTGGATCCCTTCCATTATTCCGGCCTATGAGCCGACCGTTTATCTGGTCGCGGACGATTTTGGCCGCGCCGGCAGCGCTTGGCGCGAGACGGACATGGAAGCGGCCGACCTGGAGACGGTCATTAAAGACTGATGGCGGGCCAGTGCAAACGACCTATCAACGTCTTCGCCTTCAACACTTCGGAGCGCTGGTCCGAAGATGTGTCAGAGGATGTCGCTCGCGAAATTCAACATCGCTGTAACCTCCAACTGAACGACGTCCCCTCGCATCTTCAGGAGTTCGTCGATCGCTACGCGCCTCAAGATGCGCAGTTCAGCCTGCGCCTCGTGTAACCATGGCCTTCCAGCGGAAAAAGCCGGATGCACTCGGCGTCAAGGCGCCCCTGCCCGGCTTCATCGCGCCGGCTCTCGCCTCCGCGACCGACCGCGTGCCATCCGGCGAGCGTTGGATTCACGAAATCAAGTTCGACGGCTATCGCGTGCAAGTCCACCTCGCCAACGAAGCCGTCAAGGTCTTCACACGGCGCGGCCACGACTGGACCAAGCGTTTCAAGAAGGTTGCCGATGACGCCTGGCACATCAAGGCGAGCTCGGCCATCATCGACGGAGAGATTGTCGTACCTGCCACCGACGGCTCGACGGACTTCTCGGTCTTGCAGAATGAGCTCAAAGGCAAGTCAACGAAGATCGTTCTGGTCGCTTTCGATTTGCTCTACCTCAACGGCAGGGACATCCGGAAGTTACCGCTGTTTCAGCGCAAGGCGGAGCTGAAGAAGATCATTGCCGGCACCGACGTTCAGTTCAGCGCGAGTTTCGAGATCGACGGGAACGAGATGTTTGCCCATGCCTGCAAGGTCGGGCTCGAAGGCGTCGTCTCCAAGGTGCGCGACAGCGTCTACCCGGTCGGCCGCACCAACAATTGGGTCAAGAAAACCTGCGCCCAGCGCGAGACACTCACCATCGCCGGCTTCGCGCTCGACGACGGCAAATGGGACGGCATATACCTTGCTCGGCGAAAGGGTTCTGACCTGGTTTACGCTGGCAAGGTCGACCATGGCTTCGACAAGAAGTCGGCGGCCGAGCTGCGGCGGCGCCTCGAGCCGCTGGTCCGGAAGACACAGCCCTACGCGAAGCGGATAGCGCACAAAGGCATCTGGGTCGAACCGAAGCTGCTGGCGGAGATCGAGTACCGGGCCAAGTCGGCTGAAGGCAAGGTGCGGCATCCGTTCTTCAAGGGGCTGCGCGAGGATCTGTAACGGCGGCGATCGGCGACGATTTTTTTTCAACGCCTCTTGAAACCAAAACCGACTCTGCTAATTTTTTTGTCGCCATCTGACGATGTGTCCGGGCGCCTGATGGGCCCGGGCCAAGAGACGGGCACCGGTTGTGTCCGGTGCCGCTCGTAGACATCTTGCTCTTAGGAGGATTTGGCTATGCGCACCCACGATTTTGCCCCCCTCTGGCGCTCGACCATTGGTTTCGATCGCCTTTTCGACCTCGCAGAAACCGCTCAGCGGGCCAGCGAGGACAACTATCCGCCCTACAACATCGAACGGCTGGCGGATGATCGCTATCAGATCTCGCTGGCGGTGGGGGGTTTCTCGCCCGAGGACATCGTCATCACCGCCGAGCAGAACGTGGTGACGGTCGAAGGCAGCAAATCCGACAAGACCGAGCGTGATTTCCTCTATCGCGGTATCTCGCACCGCAGCTTCAAGCGCCAATTCAGCCTCGCCGAATATGTCCAGGTGAAAGGCGCCGCGTTCGACAACGGCTTGCTGACCATCGAACTCGTCCGCGAGATCCCGGAAGCCATGAAGCCGCGCCGAATTGCCATCGGTGCTGCCTCGGCCGGCAACGTGCCGAAGCTGGAAGCTAAGGCCGCCGCCTAGCGCAGACGCCATTGGAGCCGCGCGACAAATCGTGCGGCTCCCATCCATTCGTCGAATGAATAGGAGAGGACCATGCGGCCGACGACCGCTGACGACAACGTTTTCGATTTCGACGCTCTTCTTCATCCCGGCACGGTGTTTGAAGCACCGAGAGACGTGCTGGATCATCCGGCGCTGACGTTGAGCGAGAAACGCGCAATCCTGGCATCTTGGGCGTCCGACGCGTCCGCGATCGCCTCTTGCCCGTCGATGCGCGCACCTGCCGGGCTCAAGAAGCCCGTATCGATCGACGAAATCTTGGACGCATTGCGCGCCCTGGACGGTGGCCCCCCGGACGCCACCCGGCGGAAAGCCCTACCGTCTCCGTTCGACCGAACGTGCAGCTGCGGCGGCGTAGTTTCAGAGGCCCAGATGATGATGGACGACAACCTGGCACGCCTTCGTGCCCATCACAACAACATCAGCCGCTATCGCCGGCTCTTGCGTACGAAGCTTTTGCCTTTGGAACGCCAGTTTATCGAACGGCGGCTTTCCGAGGAGGAGGCTGCTCTGCAAAGCCTTTCCGTTTCGACCTTTCCGATCGCCTTCAATGAGCCAAGGCCTGGTCGACCGCCGCCGGTTGCAGAGGTGATGCCATGAGCACGACCGTCAATCTGGGCCGACCGGGCTCAGGCTCTTTCCCTTTGGCGCTCCTCGGAAGGTTTTTCGTTCACGAATATTGAAGACTCCGGCTGCGGACGGCGTATCATCGGCCGTGGAGATCTCAGGGATGGCTCTCTCGACCATCGAGCGTCCGATGGGTCCTGTGTGCAAGCACCGGATGGGGTTGGCGCGCATCTTTCCCGGCCCCCGCGGATTCGATGAGCGCACCTTCGAGTGCTCGACTTGCGAGCGTACCGAAGTGGTCCGCTTCGCCGTCGATCCGATGCAAACGGACGCGGTCGGCTGGCTCGCCGGTAAGCTAAAGCCGCCAAACTGACGTTCGGTGTGAGTGGCGCGATGGATGAGCACTTCTGCAAAGAACAGACGCAAAGGCGCTGCCTGTTGGCGCTGGTCAGCCCATACGCCCCGAGGTGGCCGGTCCCTAGGGCCGCGGAGCGGCCGCTGCCGGGGTCGGGTCGGCGAGGCGTGACCAAGAGCGCGATCGAAGTCTCGTGAGACACTTGCGGCGGCGGGGATCCCCGCGCGGGAGTCCGAGCCGGCCGCAGGACCTATCCGGGCCGCTGCGTGAAGGCAAGGGCCGTATGCCGACCAAGCCCGAGTGAGGTGCGGCTCGCACCTCCGGGCGCTTGACCTGGTAACCATGAATCGAGGAGGCGAGAATGATCCTGATAGGATTTGGCGCCCTGCTTGTTCTCGGCGGAATTTTGTACATGGCACGCGCTACAATTTGGCGGGGATCGCTTAGTCGGCCCGCCGCCGATACACTGGAGCCGACGCGGCGCGGCGTGGGATTCCTGGGGGTTAGAGCGAACTGGCCGGGCATTCTCCTTGCGGCAATCGGTGCCGTTTTGTTGGTGTTGGGTGCCAGTCTCTAACTTCAGCCACCCGCCGAGCTGCCGCCCTGGTTGACAAGTTGGTATCGACGCTTCAGCCGATGGCTCGTGGTTGTAGCGGCGTTTTGGAGGCGATCGAGGTCCGCACCGTCTTTAGCAATCACGAGCAGTCGCCAATTCAGGCCATCGGGTTCCGCATCGCCGTGTTCAATCTCGACGGAGATAACGAACTCCCCGCCGGGAACGTGCCGGATCTCCTGAAGAGCGAACAGTTCTAGATCGGACTTGGACACCAACGTTCTTGGCACCGGTCTCCTCCCGGCCGGTCTAACGCAGCCTCAATCGCTCCGCGACTGCTTCATGAAAGCGGCCCGCTCGATCATGTCAGCGGGCCATTTCTTTTCGCTTCTATTTCCCTTTCATCTTCGGGTCATTCATAGTCGCCCCGGGGTTAGCCGAACCCGGGCTGCTCGATGCCCCTTGACCGCTGGTCGCGGCTGGAGAATTGCCGCCGCCTCCAGATCCCGCACCCGCGCCTCCGCCGTCCCGTGATCCCGCACCTGCGCCGCCGGCTCCGCCCGAGCCAGCGCCCGCGCCGGCCCCTGCTCCGCCAGCACCACCGGCCCCGCCACCAGCGCCACCCTGCGCGGAGGCGGCAGCGATTGATCCGAACAAAAGTGGAGCTGCGAGCGCCATCTTGCCGATCTTCATGGTCATTTTTCTCCTATTTAATTTTGCTTGCAACCGACCGCTGTAACCTTCGTTCCTAAGCTGGAGCAGGGACCAAACGCGTCGAGGTGCCGCACGGGCAAGGATACCTCACTTACAGCAGACAACTTCCCCCTGGAGGTCGAGGATCAAAGCGCCGGCCGCAACTGCCGAGACAGAGAAGCTCGCCGACAACTCGCAGACTCAACGAGCATGCGCACCCAGAAGAGCACGATCGCTGGCCTTAGCGGACCTTCGAGGCGATCCCCACTCGCGTTGCCCCCTTGAGCGCTCTGTGCCGGCCCAGACAACACTGGCCAACTATTCTTGGGAAAGCATTTCGCGAACAATCGACATTTGAACACGGCTCTCCGGCGAAAGGCCCAGTCTCCATCGCGACCTTCCGGCGAGGACGTCGTTCCTTGAACTCGAAATCAAGTCCAGCGCCCGCGCCGCTCGCGGTACGGGGAATATGCCCGGTAACAACCACAAGGCCCCTGGCTTTTGTTCGAATGCATTCCGCAAGCCGCGGCAGAATGTCTCGATTTGAGCAACCATAGCCAACGAGGCAGGCAGTTCCGCGGATCGTATCTGATCGCTTGTGCCGCCCGCGCAAGCGCGAGTCCTGCGAAGTTCCTACGGTCCGACGCGACATTTTCCGAGCTCTCCTCTCGGTACACCACCGCTGCTCTAAGGCTCTTTTCTTCACGTACCAAAGCCTTGCGCGCAGCAGAGAGTTTGGCCGGCGGCACGTCATCCTTGTTCAGTTAGGAACGATTGAACAAAGCGTGTGTTCGTCCTTAGATTCAAGAATTAAAGCACAAGAAATAAAGCAAGAGGGTGAAGCGATGGCGCGATCAGTGGAGGAGTTGAGGCGTGAGTCCGAGCGCAGCCGCGCAGAGCTGGCGGCTACCATAGGGCGATTAAGGGACCAGATATCGGACACCGCCGAGGACATCCGCCACAAGGTCTCGCCGCAGCACATCAAATCCGAAGTCTCCGAATACGTCAGCGACAAGACCCAGAGCTGGATTGAAGGGCTCAAACAGCTGATCATGGACAATCCCATGCGCGCAGTGGCCGCGGGCGCCGCAGTAGGAATTCCGCTGCTGCGATTGGCGCGAGGTGTCCCGTTGCCACTTTTGATGATCGGCGCCGGGCTTGCCCTGACCTCTAAGACAGTGCGGGATCGCGCGGCGGAGGCGTCCGGTCCGGTAATGGATAGAGCGGGGGAAATGCTCGAGGAGTTGACGGAGGGTGCCCGGGCCATGCAGGGCGACGCGACGGAAAAGCTATCCTCCGCTCCAAGCCGAGCCGCTGGCATGGCTGGAGACGCACAAGATCGGGCCGCCGGCCTTGCGGATGAGCTCCGGACAGGTGCAACAAAGGCTGCCAGTTTTGCAGGTGAAAAACTCAAGAGTGGCATCGACGCAGCCAAGGATGTGGCGGCGAACGCGCCTGACCAGGCCCGTCAGACCATCGGCGACAATGCTGCCCTCATCGGAGGCCTGGGCATCGCGATCGGCGCCATCATCGCGGCGGCTCTTCCCGAGACCAAGACTGAAGGCAAGGTGATCGGTCGGGCGAGCGATGGCGTGAAACAGGCTGCGGCCGAGGCGGCCCACTCCGGATTCGAGGCGGCGAAAGAGGCGACCACGTCGGCAGCCGACGCGGCGGCACAAAAGATCGCTGAGGCCGATCTCGGCACCTACGCCAGTCGTATGACGCAGGATGTGGCGGGCGCTCTGAAAGAGGCTGCGGACGATGTCGTCAAAGCCGCCTTTAGCCCTTCCCAAAACACCAACACCTGAAGGAAACAATCATGAACGATGTGGACCCGAACAACATCACGCAGTTTGCGCCGAGCCGAGACAAGGGACCCTCGAAGGATCTGAAGGAACAGATCGGTGAAGCCGGGGCAGAGATGAAGCAGCGCGCTGGCGATGCCCTTCAGGCAACGGCCGATCTCGCGCGGGACAAGTTCAGTGAAGCGGCTGATGCAGCCAAAGGGGTGACGGAAGGGACGGTGGAGCAGATTCAGAGCCAGGCCCGCGAGCAGCAGCGGTCGGGCGCCGCTTTCGTTGAGCGCCTCGCAGGCAACATGCGTGAAGCCGGCCGAGCATTTGAGAGCGACGTACCGTTCGCTGCACGCGGCATCGGTTCTGCTGCCGACTACGTCGAAGAAGCCGCCCAGAAGATCCGCGATGGCAGCTTCCGGGATCTCGTCGAAGGTGCAACTGATTTCGCCAAGCGTCAGCCCGCCGCCTTTCTCGGAATATCCGTGCTGGCAGGCTTCGCAGCGCTCCGCTTTTTAAAAGCGTCCGGCGAGCAATCCTCATCATCGAAGCGGAGCGGCACAGTGAATAAATCGTCGTCGGAAGCCGTTCAGAAGTCCGGTGCCCCGCCGTTCTCGGCGAGTTCCGCGCCGCCCGGTCCGAGTTCGCAACAGACATCATCCTCACAGGGCAGCGCCGTACCATGAGCATCGAGCACGATATCAAAACCAGCCAGGGCGAGTTTCGGGTCATCTCGACGCTGCTGGGCGATACCATGTCGCAGTTCGCCAAGCTCTTCCAAAACGAAATGGACCTGGCCAAGGCGGAAGTTGGCGACAAGCTTCAGAAACGCGGTGGAGCGCTAGGTTTGATTGCAGGTGGTGCCGTTCTGGTGGTTCCGGCGATCGTCATGGCACTGTTTGCCCTGTCCGCGGCGTTGATCGCCGCAGGATGGTCGCAACCGGTATCGTATCTGACATCGGCGTTCATAGCGGCGGTAATCGCGGCCTTGTTCTTTGCAGTCGGCATCAACCGGCTTGATGTGCGCAATCTGGCACCTCGAGAAACGATCGGCCAGCTTGAAAAGGATAAGGACACCATGAAAGGAATGGTGCGATGAGCGACACAAAGAGCGGTTTTATTGACAATTTGGTGACAGCAGCCCGGGAAAACCCTCTTGCCGCTGCGCTTATCGGGGGCGGAGCGCTTTGGCTGTTGGCTGGCGGCCAGAAGCTGAAGACCGCGACCCGCTCGGCTGTGGATGTGGTTTCGCCCGTGGCCGATGCTGGGACGAGTAATCTCAGGTCGGCGGGATCGGCTGTTAAGCAGACTGTGGCGCCCCCAACGGCACCTGAAATGGACGACGAGGGATCGCTGGGCGTCGGCGAAACTTTGCGAGGCGCGACCGCTGCCGCTTCCGATGCAGTCTCAGAAGCTGTCGACAACGTTCAGGATCGGTTCGACGAGGGAGTCACTTTCTTCCAGGAGAACTTTGGCAAGCTCGGCAATGCGCTTCCAGGTAAAGAAGCGCTCACCAGTTCGCAATCGTCAATGACTGAGTTGCTTGAAAGACAACCCTTAGTGCTTGGGATCGTGGGCTTGGCGATCGGTGCAGCAGTCGCAGGCGCGTTTCGCGCTTCCGAAATTGAGAACGAATATATCGGCAAAGCTGCCGACGATGTTAAAGCCGACCTGAATCGTCGCGCCGGCGCGGTATCGCAGGCCTTGCGCGAAGGCTCAGATACCGTGGTCGCAGAAGTCGGCGACAAAGGTGCCGAAGCCTTGGATAGGGTGAAGCAGGCCGGCATGGATGCCGCTGAGGCAGCCACCGCCAAAGTAAGGTCCCCCCAACCGGGCTAAGGTTGGGGTGGTCGCGGATCACGTGGATCTGCAGCGAGGTAGCGGAGTGAACGGAACTCGCTTGGGAGGTCGTTCCTCAGATTGGTCTCCGTTGTCTGCCGACCACGAAGCCATAGGCAAACAGCACGATGACAGCGCCGACCACGGCGCCAATCAACCCCGCACCTTCGCCAGGACGATACCAGCCAAGCGCTTGCCCGAGGTAAGTCGCTACGAAGGCCCCGACGATCCCGAGGATGGTCGTCAGAATGAACCCGGCCGGTTCATTGTCCCCCGGCATGATGAACTTGGCTATCACGCCGGCGATGAAACCAATAATGATGGTCCAAAGAATACTCATTGTTTATTCCTTTCAATAGAGCGACGCGGCGGCAATTCAATTGGGTAGGCGTCCCTCCGGCGTATACTTGTCGACTGCTGAGGGGAGCTCCCGGGATAACCTTGCGAGAATCTCGTCTTGAGAAAGCCCGGTCTCCAGTTCAAGCTTTTCCAACACGTCTGAGCCTATTGCTTCCCTCAGTTGCGGAGGCGAAATGTCCTTATTGGGCCCTGTGCTGATCCACGACTGAGCTACGTCACCGCGGCCATTTTGATTGAATTTCTCCAGCAGCTCGCCGATCCCTCCTTGAAGCAGTCCGCCGACTCCTGCCCCGCTGAGCATGCCCGTAAGATTGCTGAGCAGCCCACCAAGCGGCTGTTGAGATCCGGGCGGTTCTAACGAGCCCGCTCCCGGGCCCTTTAGCAACTCCGCCAGCTTGTCTCGATTCTGATATCCGGCAATGGCGAGCAGTCCCAAAAGCGCAGTCATGGACGGCATTCCGCGGGTCATTTGGTAACTCCGTGAAAGGGTTAGACTGCTCGAACTCTGGGACCCCGGTTCTGTTCCTAAGGCATGCGTCCGCAGCTTGCCGCCGGAAGTCCTAAGCCGCTAAGAAGCCGCCTTAGTTGGTCTGATGGGAGAACAGAAGCGCGGGTCAGCTCAGAGGGAGGGATGCCGGGGTGGCGTCATGGCCGTTAGACGTTCCAACGCCTCCGGGGCCTGATTGCGCTGTGACACCAAGCCCAAGATTCCAGGAAGCGTCGCCCGACGCGAAGACGGATGGATCACCCGCCATTCAGCGAGAGGCTGATGCGCGTAACGATACCATCCCAGGCTCGCTCTTCGCTGGCCGGATAATTGATCAACACGCAATGGACCAGCCCGCCGGAGAAGTTGCAGCGGTCATACCAGACCTTGTCGCCCTTGTAGCTGGAAACCGCAAAAAACCGCGGCGTCACTCTCTTGTACTGAATGCGCGAAGGCGGACCTTTTTTCGCGAGGAAAACAGCGGGGGAATCGCTCCCAACGTTGGGAGCAGCCTGTATCGTGAGGTCGGCACGGCCGTCGGCGGTTCGAAAGCGTTGCCCATAACCGTCCGGCCGGCCCGCTTCTTCGGTGAAGATCGAAGAAGGGAAGTCGACCGACGTACCCGTCTGTGAAATGCGGTAGGTCGTCCACCTTATGGGCTGCGCCGAAACCGAAGCGGCCGATACAGCGATTAAAAAGGCGATCGCCAGAGCTGTCGCTTTCATCAAAGCTCCTCCTTCGCAGACCCCACCGAGACATAGGCAACGAGACGGCTGCACGCCCTTCACACCAAGAAAAGCGGCAAGGGCAATTACGTTCCAAGAAGCCTGATCCTTCGCCGTCTATGCCTTTTCGCCGAGAAGCAGATGCGAAAGCACTACGCCGAGGCGTTCGAGGCATGGGATCGATGGGCCGCAGCCACCGGCGACGTGAGTATTCGAAGGCACGTGACCTCCAGGCCAAACGGCTGCTGAGCAACATCGGTACATATGTCCCGCATGGCGGAGGCGATCAGCCGTTTGCCGCCCCCCCAGCAGAGCCCGCGACCGCCCCTGCACCGCAGCCCTCCGCGTCGCAACCTTCGCCAACGCCGCAAAAGGAACGGCTGCGCACTTTGGCCGTTCGACATGCTTAACAAATGCTATTGGATATGAGCCACCAGTGAGCGTACTTCTCGTCGAGGACGACCCTCTGATCCGCGGATTCGTCGTGGAAGCGCTGCGCGAAGCAGGCTATCACGTGATACACGCGAGCACCGGGGAGGAGGCACTGGCCTGGTGCAAGCGCCACGTCGCGGACGTGCTGGTCACCGACGTCAGGCTGCCCGGGCAGGTCGATGGGTGGCAGATCGCGGAACGCTACCGAGAGCAGGATCCGGAACTGCCGGTCATCTACGCGACGGGCTTTTCGCCCGCCACACCACGCCCCGTTCCCGGCAGCCGCATCGTGCAGAAGCCCTTCCACCCGGAAGAGATCGTCCGGATGATCAAGGAGCTCGGCGAGGAAAAGGGGGCGCCGTAGCCCGGACCCCGGGCTGGATCCGTCGCTGGGTGCACCACGCCCTTCCCACGGAATCATCCTTTCGGCAGGCCTAATTCCTCGACGGCCCGACCGCAGATCTCAGCAGGGTCCTTGAGGCCGGTCTGACCGATCTCGATGATCTTCTTGGCAATCAGTTCGGTGAGGGGATCGTTGCGATCCTGTACGCCAATCGTGCGGAGGGCCTGTTCGTAGGCTGTCGAAAGTCGCGTGATCTCTTCAGGCCCAAGAGGCGAGTTTTGAAGTATTCGGTAGAGTGCCATTGTTGTCCCCAGCAGGGCGCAACGTAGCACCGATCTACTGAGAGAGCATTGCATCTTAGCAGCCAATTTTGGCTTTCACAGACTGCCCCCTGTGCTTGCGTCCCGGGAGCGTGGAGCCGGCGGGCGGCGAAGAAAGCTGTGGCAGAGTGGACGGGACCTGCGCGCCTTTCCGGCAGACGCGATCCGAAACTTCTCGGCGGCGCAGAGGAACGATAGCCTGAGTGCCAAGTTTTCGCGACGCCCCCGCCCCGAGGGGTGATCTCCGAACTGGCCCCAGCTCATAGCCCCCCCGAGCTGGGGCCTTCATCCGCCAAGTCTGGAATCGCCGCGAGGTGAAGACGTCGGTGAAGCTCTAACCCCTCAATCCTTTGCTCCCCAGGGCTAGCCGTCCTCGCTGCGGCGGCGGGGTCCTGGGTGCCGAGCTTCAGCGCAGTCTCGATCTTGGCGAGGAGCGCCTGGATTTCGGCGCTCTCGTTCGAGCCGGGATCGCCTTGGAACCGCGCCAGCAATTGCTCCTTCCGTCCCAGGAGCTCGCAACAGCAGACATCTCGTCACCGCGGAAACGTAATTGACGTCGAAAGGGCGCCATTCAGAGAGCGGCTTCACCAGCTCGGGGGTGCCGAAGCTGAAACCGATGCTTGGGCCACCGCGGCTGCACGTTCAGGTGCGAAATCGACACCGCTGCCGATCGTTGATATTTACAGACGCATTCACGTTCGTGTTCGACGAGCGATCGGCCGTGTTCTGCTGGCTGTTCGGCCGCTGAGCCGTGGTCGAATTGCGACCGTCGTAGGCTGCGCCTGATTGGTGCCCGAAGCCAATTGGTTCGCACTCTGCGTCCGGTTGTTCGCAGGCGGGTTTGGTACGTGAGTTGGCAAATAAAGCTGACCCCTTCACCAAGAAGCGGCTCCTCGATTTGGCGATCCAATACGAAGCCCGCCTGCGGGTCAAAACCGGTCCGCTCCCTTTGCCAACAATAAACGAGCGAATCACCAAGCACCGGGATTGAGCTGGCCCCGCGATCGCCAGCGGCGCTGCGCAAGTCTTTCTTCACTCGCTTGCGAAGTCGACTATGGCCTCGACAACGTCTCCACTGCTGATCTGCAAAGGCAGCTAAAGCCACTGATCCGAAAGACGCACCCCTACGCCAAGCGGATCGCATACAAGGGCATCTCGGGCAAAGTCGGCCGAAGGAATGGTGAGACATCCCTTCTTTAAAGGGCTCCGCGAGGAGGTCTGAGCGGAGGTGCGCGCCGACCCGGAACGAACTGGGCCTCTCCCGCCTTATGGAGTTAGCGAAGCCTCCGCTTCGCACGAGGGACAGGCGGATGCTCCGACAGACTAGTAAGGAAGAAGAGGTCCTAGACCGCACCGCCGAAGTGGCGGCCAACATCGCGGAAGAAGGGCTCCGGTACGTCAGCGACTCTTCGCCCGGGTACACGCGCAAGCGGACCGGCACTACCTTCAGCTACTACGACAAGGACGGCAAGCCCATCACAGACGCCGCCGTCATCCGGCGCATCAAGTCGATCGGCGTCCCGCCCGCCTACGAGTCCGTCTGGATCTGCCCCTCGCCTAACGGCCACATCCAGGCGACCGGGCTCGATGCCCGCGGGCGGAAGCAGTACCGCTATCACTCGAAATGGCGGGAGCTGCGCGACCAGGACAAATATGAGCACGTGATCCGGTTCGCGGCCGCGCTGCCCGCGTTGCGCGACCGGGTCGCCGCCGACACGAAGCGGGACGGGTTACCACGAGAGAAGGTGCTGGCCACGATCGTTAGCCTCTTGGAGAAGACGCTGATCCGGGTCGGCAACGCCGAGTATGCCGAGATGAATAAGTCCTACGGCCTCACCACGATGCGCCGAAAGCACGTCGCAATCGGCCGCCGCGTCCTTCGGTTCGAGTTCACGGGCAAGTCGGGTAAGCAGTGGAAGCTGCGCGTCGAGGACAAGCGGATAGCCTCGATCGTGAAGCGCCGTGCGGAGATCCCGGGGCACGAACACTTCAAGTACCTCGACGAGGACGGAGAGCCCCGCACCGTGGATTTCCGGCGACGTCAATGCGTACATCAAGGACATCACAAGCGAGGACTTCAGCGCCAAGGATTTCCGGACTTGGGCGGGGACCGTGCTTGCGGCATTGGCGCTGACCGAGTTCAAGAAGTACGACAGCCAGGCCGAGGCCAAACGCAACGTCGTCGCCGCGATCGAGAGCGTCTCCAAGCAACTCGGCAACACTCCGGCCATCTGCCGCAAGTGCTATGTGCACCCGGAGGTCCTGAACGCCTACATGTCCGGCGATCTGGTCAAGATGATCGAAGCCAAGATCGCGCAGAAATTCAAGCGCCAGTACCCCAAGCTCACGCCCGACGAGATCATGGTGCTGGCGTTTCTCCGCAAGCGTCTCGATTCCCTGAAGGCCGCCGCCTGATCCGGGCGTACCAATCGGCGTAGGGCGTGTTCTTGGCCGCGTGCCTGTTAAAGTCGGGCGCGCCGTCCTTCCACACACCGGTCCCCGCTCTCCCAGCCCACGCTTCGCCTCGTCGACCAGGCGGTGCGCAGCGGTTTCGGCATCCTGATCGCCGACGGCTTTTGCTGCCTTCACGGCTCGCCGTGCATCCATCAGCCGCTTCACAAGCCGCGTCTTGTCGTGGGCAGCCAGGTCGGGATCGCTCATCCGCCAGAGTCTACCGCGGACCACGAAATAGCGCCCATCAGGCGTGACGGGATGCTGGAGGCCCGGCATCAGATGAAAGGCTTCCCTCCGGTCACGGCGACCGTGGTTCCCGAGGTGTAGCTCGACAGCGGATCGGCCAGCATCACGTACGCCGTCGCCAGCTCCGCCGGTTGCCCGGCGCGTTTCATCGGTACCTGCTTGCCAAAATTCTTCACGGTATCCTCGGGCATGGTCGACGGGATCAGCGGCGTCCAGATCGGCTCGGGCGCCACGGCGTTCACGCGAATGCCCTTCTCCGCCAGCATCTGGGCCAGCCCGCCGGTGAAATTCTGGATCGCACCTTTGGTGGTCGCGTAGGCCAGCAGAGTGGGATTCGGCATGTCCGAGTTCACGGAAGCCGTATTAATGATGGCACCGCCCGGCTGCATGCGCGGCACGGCGGCCTTCGCGAGGAAGAACATGGCGTGGATATTCACGTCGAATGTCATCCGCCATTCCTCGTCGCTGATGTCGGAGATATCCTTGAAGGTCGCCTGATGGGCGGCGTTGTTGACGAGAATGTCGACACCGCCGAGGTCGCGGACCGCCAGATCGACGACCTTCCTGCAATGGTCCGCGGATCTCAGATCACCTTTCACCAGGACCGCCTTACGACCTTCGGCTTCGACGAGAGCCGCTACTTCCTTGGCGTCGTCGTGCTCATCGAGATAGGCAATCAGGATATCGGCGCCCTCGCGGGCGAAAGCGATGGCGACAGCCCTTCCTATTCCGCTATCACCGCCGGTGATGACGGCCCGTCCTGCAGGCGGCCCGATCCCTTGTAGCTGGTCTCTCCATGATCGGGGCGTGGGTTCATTTTCGCGGTCGAGCCGGGCATGGGCTGGCTCTGGCTTGGGAACGGCGGCTTCGGATAGTCGGGCATTGAGATCGATCTCCGCGGGTCGAGAGCGCGACAACCAGCTCAAGGCAACCAAGGTTCCTAGCTCGTTGCTCGCCCCTCCCCGCCAATCGCGTTCAATGGGCGGTAAACCCGCCGTCCACCGGTAGCGCGACGCCGAGGACGAAGCTGGCGCCCGGACTGCACAGCCAGAGCACGGCGGCCGCGATCTCATCGGATTCGCCAAGCCTCCCGATCGGCTGGTCGCGCATGATTTCCTTCAAGGCGTCGGCCTGCTTCGCCAGCATGTCCGAGACCATCGGCGTATTGATCGTGCCAGGGCAGATCGCGTTGATCCGGATACCGCGTGGCGCGTACTCCATCGCCGCACTCCTCGTCAGTCCGATGACGCCGTGCTTGGAGGCGTGATAGGCGGCGCGGCACGGCAATCCGACGAGACCTCCAAGCGACGAGCAATTCACGGTGGCTCCGCTTCCCTGCGTCCGCATCTGTTGCAATTCGTGCTTCATGCAAGCCCAGACACGGCGAAGGTTTATTCCGTTCACCCGATCGAAGTTCTCCGCGGTGTCGTCAGCAGCATCACTCGGGGGCACCTGGATGCCCGCGTTGTTGAAGGCCATATCGAGCCTGCCGAAATGCGTCACAGTCCGCTCAATCATGCGCGCGACCTGCGCCTCGTCCGAGACATCGCAGACCACGGTCAGAACCTTGCGTCCCGCGGACGTCAGCTTTTCGGCGGTCGCCCGCAGCGCCTCTTCGTTGATATCGGCGAGCACGACGGCCGCTCCGGAGTTGGAGAACGCCTCAGCGGTCGCCAGCCCCATGCCCGAACTTGCTCCGGTCACCAGCGCGACCTGGCCGCTGAAATCATAGGTCGGATTCATCAAAACCACCTCACTTCGTTTTTGCTCCAAGCGCGATGGGCGTCGCCTGCACCAGCTTGAGTGACTTCACCATCTTCTCCACCGTCGCCTTGTATTTCTTGAAATGATCCGATCCGAGGTGCGCTTCGTATGCCTTCCTGTCGCGATAGATCTCGAAGACCTTGACGCGGGCCGGGTCGTCCTTCTCGGACACCGCGTAAAGCACCAGGACGCCCGGCTCCTCTCGGATCGCCGCGCCGATCTGCTCCTGGACCGCGACCCTGTAAGCGTCCAATTGAGCAGGATCGACCTCGATCTCCGCCACCTGGACATATTGTCCGCCCAGGTCCTGGGCGACGGCGGCGCCGCCCAGCGCGACGGCAAGCATCGACGCGCCGTAGACCAAAAACTGCTTCATGATCGTACTCCAGCCTGCCGCGGCACGATCCGTA
The DNA here is from genome assembly GCF_054061875.1 of Bradyrhizobium sp. S3.7.6. Classification (NCBI taxonomy): domain Bacteria; kingdom Pseudomonadati; phylum Pseudomonadota; class Alphaproteobacteria; order Hyphomicrobiales; family Nitrobacteraceae; genus Bradyrhizobium; species Bradyrhizobium sp. S3.7.6. The sequence goes on from NZ_JBSSEQ010000004.1 coordinate 339,966, forward strand.
TGGTTGCGGACCGGGCACGCGCACTGATCATCGGTTCGAGATATCGATTGCCGCGATACTTCGAGCGATAGGCCTCGTCGATCGAATCCAGAATCTGTCCGTCGACCGGTTCGAACGCCACTTCCTTGGTGAGGCCGGCGGCGACGATCCGCCCGGCCTTCTGCTGCGCAGCGGCCCCGTACCACCTGGAGTTCTGTCCATTGTAGCCGCGAACGTAGAGCGCGCCGTCAACCGCGACGGACCATATCCACGTCGGTGTCCCGTATGTCCTCCCGTCCTCCCTGAACGGGGAGACGTGCAGGTCGTCGGCGTCGGCAATCTTACGAAGTTCATCGTCGTTTCAGCGGTGCATCGTGGACACCTCACTTTCGGTACTGGTCGTCGGCCACCTTCTCCATCCAATCGACGTTCTTTCCGTTGAAGGATTCCTGGATGGCGATATGCGTCATGGCCGTCGTGGGCGAAGCGCCGTGCCAATGCTTCAGACCCGGCGGAAACCAGACGACGTCGCCGGCGCGGATCTCCTCGATCGATCCGCCCTCGCGCTGCACCCATCCGAGGCCGGCAGAGCGGGTGAGTGTGCCAGGCCGTCCGGGCGCCGGGTTCGAACGTGACCTGACCGCCGCTCACCCGTCCCGGGTCCGGAGCCTGGAAGAGAGGATCCACCCGAACCGAACCGGTGAACCGGTCGGCATTCCCCTTCGTCGAGGGGCGGGAGCCGTTTCGTTTGATATCGATGTCCATGACTGCGTTCCTTGGCATGTTCGAATCTTTGGCGCGGGCGTCCGGCGCCGCCGATGTCGCGAAACCGGCCACCAAGGCGATGGCCTGTCGACGCGAGTACGGCGACATCGTTACCGGGGCCGCTTCTCGATGACGTCCTTGACCACCGGCGCCGCCGAGAAGGCACTGGGCCAACCCGCGTAGAAAGCGAGATGGCCGATGGCCTCGCCGGCTTCCTCCTTGGTCAACCCGTTATCCATCGCCCGGTTCAGATGGTAGGTGATCTGCGCGACCTGGCCGGTCGCGATGAGGGCGCTGACCGTGGTGAGACTGCGGTCGCGCGGCGCGAGCCCCGGCCTCAGCCAGAGATCGCGGAACAGCACGTCTGTCGTATACTGGACCAGGCTGGGCGTGATCTTGCCGAACTGCTCGCCGACACGCGTCGCCCGCTGCGCCTCCGCCGCTTCGTCGAGGGGAAGCTGGGGACCGGATGAGGGCGGAAGCTGGTCCGCGCCGATGTTACGGCTCTTGAACACGTCCTTCGCCGCGGCGACGGCATCCATCGCGTTTGCCCAGCCGGTGTAGAACGCCAGGTGCGTGATGATTTCCGACAGTTCGGCCGGCTTCACGCCGTTGTCGAGCGCGAGGTTGAGATAGTACGGCAGCTCGACTGTCTGATCGCGCGCGATGAGCGCGGCGACCGTGACGATGCTCCTATCTCGCGGCGGCAGTCCCGACCGCTTCCAGAGGTCACCGTGCACGACGTCCTTCGCATATTTGTCAAGGGCGGGCGCGACGGCCCGAATGTCTTCGGTCGTGGGCATGGTTTTTACTCCTCCGATGATTGTCTGTTGACCGTTGGCCGCGCTGGCGACGATCGAGAACGAAAGTATGGTTGCCGCGAGAAGTTTCACCGCTGCTGTCCTCCGACTGTTGGCGGGTTCACCATCAGCCACGACGCGACGAACGCGGCGCATAGTACGGTGACGGCGCTGACGAGAAACACGACATTCAGGCCGGCTCCCCTCGCGACCAGCCCGAGCGCGGGACTTGCGATCCCTTGAGCCAGGTCGAGGAAGGCAGTGTAGGCTCCCATCGCGAGACCGCGACTTTGTGCCGGCACCCGCAGGACCGCTTCGACGCCGAAGCCGGGATAGATCAGTGAGAATCCGAATCCCGTGAGGGCGGCTCCGACGAGCGCTAGTTCGGGACGAACGGCCAGCCACATCAGCGCTTGGCCGGCAGTTTCGATGAGCACGCAGAATAAAGCGACCTTGGCGCCGCCAAACTTGTCGGAAGCATGGCTGAAGAGTACGCGCGCAATGATAAACGCGGCGGCATAGACCGTGTATGCGAGCCAGCCTTGCGTCCAACCGCGATCGGCGAACAGCAGCGCGGCGAACGTGGTCATAGCCCCGAACCCCACACTGCCCAACGCAGATCCGAAACCGGGGACCCACACCGATCCGAACACTTTGGCGAACGATAAGCGGGAGCGCGGCACGGGCACAACGGCCGGAAGCGGGGCGATCAGCAGCAATGTGACAAGGGGAGCCAGCGCCGTGACACCCGCGATCGCGGCAAATCCGTAGCCGGCGTAAAGCGCGGAGCCGACCGGGGCCCCGATCGCAAAGGCTGCGAACATCGCGGACCCGACCCAGGCAATGACCTTCCCGGTATTGCGGGAGTCGACGATCGCAAGCCCCCAACTAACGGCGGCGGTAATGATGAAGCTCTCCGCCCCTCCAAGCACGCCCCGCCCAAGCAGCAACACGGCGACCGATGCTTCCGGCGCGCCTCGCAACAGCAGTGAACACAAGTAAATCAATCCGGACGTCGATGCCGCCAGCAGACCTGCGGCGACCGCGCGCTTCGCGCCACGACCGTCAGAGTAGTGGCCCGCCCAGGGTCGCGAAATCAACGATGCAGCGAACTGACTACCGGCGACGAGGCCGACCACGAAAGTGCCGAAACCGAGTCCATCGTGGACGTAGAGCGGGAGCACCGGCATCGCAACGCCGATGACGAGAAAGGCGACGAAGACCGCGCCCATGATCGGCAACAGGGACGCGGCAAAGGAACGTCCTTCCGTGGCCTCTCGCATGGCTACAACTGACATGTCGCCGCCCCTCAGACTTCCTGCTTGGTTGGCCTGTAGAGGATCTCGTTGATGTCCACGTCATCAGGCTGGCTCATCGCGAAGGCGACGACGCGGGCGAACGAGTCCGCCGGTACCGCAACCTGCGAATAGAAGTTCCGGACGTTCTCCGCGGTTTCGGCATCGCTGATGCCGGCGGGAAGCTCAGTCGCGACGGCGCCGAGCGATATCACGGTCGTGCGGCTGTTGCTTGCGCGGGTGATGACGAACCTGTCTGCAATACCTTCCCTCATTCTTTCCTACTCCGCGTTGTCCTCGTCCACCCGCCGGTCGACTTCCAAAGTAGGCGCTTGGGGCCTGCTGCATTAGATGATAAAATCCAATTGGATTGATTGGAGTAGCCTATAAATGGAACGCGCTGACGCGAGCGATCTTCTAGCGTTCCTGGCCGTGGCGCGAGAACGCAGCTTCACCCGGGCGGCGGCTCGGCTTGCGATATCCCAGCCGACCCTGAGTCAGACCGTCCAAGGTCTGGAGGAACGTCTGGGTGTCAGGCTCCTGAACCGGACCACGCGGAGCGTCACACCGACGCAGGCCGGCGAGCGGCTGCTGCAGAAGATTGGACCCAAGTTCGACGAAATGGATGCCGAGCTTGGAGCCCTGAGCGAATTGCGCGAAAAGCCCGCCGGGACTATCCGGATTACCGCGACGGAATATGCCGCGCAGGCGATCCTGATGCCCGCAATGGCCAAGATCGCGCCGCTCTATCCAGACATCAAAGTCGAGGTGATGATCGACGTGGGCCTCACGAACATCGTGGCCGCGCAGTACGATGCCGGGATCCGGCCGGGCGAACTGGTCGCGAAGGACATGATAGCGGTCCGGGTCGGTCCGGACCTACGCATGGCTGTGGTAGGCTCGCCGTCCTACTTTGCTTCTCGAGTGAGGCCGCGGACGCCGCAGGATCTGACGCAGCACAACTGCGTCAACCTTCACCTACCCACCCACGGTGGGCGCCTCTATGCATGGGAGTTCGAGAGGAACGGGCGCGACGTGAATGTGCGCGTGGACGGGCAACTGGTCTTCAACAGTTCGGGCGCGCTGCTGCACGCCGCGCTGCAGGGGCTTGGCTTGGCCTACCTGACCGAAGGTCAGGTTCAGCCCTACTTGTCGAGCGGCGAGCTCATTCGGGTGCTGGGGGACTGGTGCCCGCCATTCTCAGGATATCACCTATACTATCCGAGCCGTCGGCAGCCATCGCCGGCATTCACGCTGCTGGTCGACGCGCTTCGATACCGAGGCAGAGCATCGCGGGGGTAAAGCTGTGGCTCAGGTTGCGGTGCGCTTTTGGCTAGCAGCTGGCCTCAAACTCGCCCGGGGTTGCCGAACGGAGAAGTGCCCATGCCGCGAGGCACCTGGAGATTCCAACGTGACGACCCCGCGCCGGAAGTGGTAATGCTTGTGCCACGGCGCCGCTCAAGAGTGCCACACAAAAACAAATCACTGGACCGAAAAGCGCAATAAAATCAATGCAAGTCAGGATTGTCGCCCCAGTTCAATCCTGTCTGGCAGCACCAGCTTCCCCCTTTGATTTTTAGGCTCTTTGGAAAACCATCGGGGTAGGCGCGGTGAGTACAAATGCAGAAACGTGCGCGGGAATGCGCCTATAGCGGCACGCTTCTCGCACGCTAAATCTCGCTTGGTTCTGCAGTGCCATGAGCGGCCCCGCATGGAGAGGATTCCAAATGGTGGCATGTCCGATTTGCGGAAACGAAATCGGAGAGCTTCCAAGAACCGGTGATGCCGAAGGGTTTGATTGCAAGCAACACGGCAAGTTCGAGGTCTCAAGGACAGCTCTCGAGGCTGAGCCGAGTAAGAGCGCCGGGCGCGATAGTTGGGAAAATGTGAATAAGCGCCGAATTTTGGCTCTGACTCATATGTGGAACGGCCCGGGCTGCAAGATCTTTTTCTGGTAGAACAGGGGATGACGGTGCGGTCATATGTTCGGCCTGTGAATGCGGCGCCTGGCCGCTGGCCACGATGATATCCGCGGAAGGCAATCGCCCAATCAATTTCTCGCGCTCGAAGCGCAGTGAGTCAGGCGGTCTGATTGCTACCGGGAATGACGTCATTCGAGGTTCATCCAGATTTGCACCTTGCCTCCTCGGCAGCTTTCTTCTTCCGCCGGAGAGCTCTTGAGATTAGGATTTCAGCATTGCGGCCGGCGCCTGATAGATGCCTCCTCTGACCAGCAAGGCCCAGATCGTGCGCGCAATCTTATTAGCGAGCGCGACCGATACGACCTTGACCGGCCGTCTTTGCAGCATGGTCCGAATCCAGAGCGGGACTTTCAAGCCTCGCTTAGCAAGCTTGATGATAGAGGTCGCACCAACGATCAAGAGCGTCCGTAGTTGCCGATTTCCACGCTTTGATATCGCGCCGAGCCTTTCTTTCCCGCCGCTCGACCGTGCCCTCGGTGTGAGCCCCGTCCAAGCCGCAAAATCTCGTGCAGTCGCAAAATCGCGAGCATCCAAGACCGATGTCCGAACGGTAGCGGCGATGAGAGGACCGACACCCGGAATGCTCATCAGACGCCTTGCATCGGGGTCCTTTCTGACGGCAACCAAAATCTCTCTGTCGAGCTTCTCTATGCGGGTTGTCAGCAGCTCAATCTGTTCGGCAAATAGGATCAGGGCAAAGCGGGCGGCGCCGGGGATCCTATTGTCTTTTTCGTCCCGGAGAAGCACCAAGAGTTTTGCGATGCTTGCCATGCCTGTGCCAGCGATAATGCCCAATTCGGCCATATGAGCCCGCAGAGCATTTGCAGTCTGGCTGCGCTGCCTCATTAGCATCTCTCGCGTTCGCAAAATCATGCTGGCTGCTTGTTGTTCGGCAGTCTTCACCGGTACGAGCCGCATTGTCGGGCGGGTGACCGCCTCACAAATGGCTTCAGCATCCGCCACGTCGGTCTTATTACGTTTGACGTAAGGCTTCACGTAGGCTGGCGGCATCATGCGGACAGAGTGGCCCAGCGCCGCTATCTCGCGCGCCCAGTGATGGGCACTCGCACAGGCCTCCATACCTACCAAGCAAGCTGGAAGGCTCCGAAAGAAGGGTAGAACCTGCGATCGCCGCAATGTGCGACGAACCAAGACTGTCCCGTTTTCGGCGGTGCCGTGAACTTGAAAGATCGACTTGGCCAAATCCAAACCCACTGTGATAATTTTCTCCATGGAACGGTCCTTCCTTTGTGGCGCCTCTCTACGCGACCACGTTAGGCACTTTTGATGCCGGTTCGAAGGGCCGTTCCACACCATCACTTTTGATGCAGTTCGAGGGATGTCTGGCGCTTTGATTTGGGGGAGAATCAGCGCCATGCAGCAGGCACTCCAGCGCTCCAGTCTGGTGCCGAGTGGATTTGTTGTAGAGAGTGCGTACTACGAAGGTGATAAGGCTGTTATTGCGGTCCGGGCGTCGGGAAGCATTGGTCTGTGCCCATCTTGCGGAACGGTTTCCCGACGCGTCCATAGCCGATACCGGCGTCGTGTGACTGATCTTCCCCTTTCGGGGCGGATCGTACAGCTTCTGGTGATTGCTCGTCGCTTCCGTTGCGGCGCCGTCCTATGCGGGCGCCAAATCTTCACCGAGCGCTTCGCCGAAGGGGTGCTGGCACCGTCGGCGCGACGCACGGCAAGGCTGGACTCTATCGTCCATCACCTCGGTCTGGCACTTGGCGGTCGACCGGCAGCAGGCTTCGCAAAACGGCTAATGCTGCCGGTGAGCAAGGATACGCTCCTTCGCGTGGTCCGACGCCGTAGCCGTCCGCCAGCTGATCCGCTCAGGGTTATCGGCATTGATGATTGGGCCTGGCGGCGCAACCACAGATACGCCAGCATCATCTGCAACCTGGAGCGGCGCCGAGTAGTCACCCTGCTCCCGGATCGGGAGCCCGCAACTGCCCAAGCCTGGCTCGCTGCTCATCCCACGATCGCGATCGTTGCCCGTGACCGTGGTGGGGGATATGGCGAAGCGACAGCAAGAGCCTTACCGCATGCGGTACAGGTTGCAGATCGTTGGCATCTGATGGAGAACGCCAGTCGGGCCTTCCTCGATGCCGTTCGCAAATCGATGCGCCAGATACGCACAGTGATCGGCGCGACCACGATTGATCCCAAGCTGCTAACAGCCGCAGAGCGGATCCAGTATGAGGGTTATCTGCGCCGCGAGGAGACCAATGCGGCTATCCTGGCTCTGTCGAAGAATGGCATACCCATCAAGCAGATCGTGCGTCAGACTGGTCACAGCAGGCAGCTGGTACGGCAGGCGATTCGCGGCGAACGACACGATGTCTTCCGGACCCGGCAAAGTTCGTTGGACTTACACTTGCCGTGGCTCGACGATCAGTGGGCGTCCGGCTGCCGAAACGGGGCTGAACTTTGGCGTCGTTTAACGGCGCGTGGCTTCAGAGGCTCGCTCCGCGTCATCAGCGAGTGGGCGACCCGCAGACGAAGGGCTGAAAAGCCCGACGCACGAAACCTTCAGCGGATTCCATCGGCCAGAACGATCGCGCGCCTCATGACAATCGGCGGAGATCTGCTCACGAAAGCAGAGACCGTCACGGTCGCGGCAATCGAAGCTGGCGTACCATCCTTGGTCGAGGCTCGCGAGATCATCGCCGAATTCCACTTGATGATCCGACGCAGAGCCGAAGCAGGGCTCACGCCGTGGATCGACCGCGCCCGCGGCCTCTCGCTGACTTCCTTCGCCAGCGGCGTCACGAAGGATGAAGCGGCGGTTCGGGCGGCAATCACTTCGCCCTGGTCCAACGGACAGACTGAAGGTCAGATCACCCGCCTCAAGCTCGTGAGAAGGCAGATGTACGGTCGCGGGAAAATCGATCTCCTTCAGGCCAGGCTAATCGGTGCAGAATAATCGGAGCTGCACCAAAATTGCGTCAGAGCCGAATTTTGACCCCCTAATGGAGTGGGCCCTCCAGGGGGGACAGGTTGGCTTTCAGTAATTGACCGGACGGCCGGGCTTTCAGAGGATGAAGGCCCATGGCAAAGCACCGAACCCACAGCGTCGAGTTCAAACGGCAGGTGTCGCAAGAGTATCTGAGCGGCGAGACGCTGCACGGGCTCGCGAAGCGGCATGACATCTCCCGCAATCTGATCCGGATCTGGGTCGAGAAGTTTCAGGCAGGCGCTCTCGATGAAGATTTGGCGGCGGCCGATCTTCTCCAGGATTATGAGGCGCGAATTGCCGCCCTCGAGAGGCTGGTCGGGAAACAGGCCCTGGAGCTCGAGTTTCTAAAGGGGGCTCTGCATGCACGACCGCGGAGGAGAAGCGAGCCTACATCCGCGATCACCGGCCCCGCGGCCTCTCCGTCACGGAAGGATGTCGGCTGATGGGGATTGCGCGCTCGACATACTATGACCGCTCTGAGAAGGCGGCCGATGATACTGCGATCGTTGAGGCGATCGCCACTATCTGCGACGAGTTCGAGCACTATGGCTGGCGTCGCGTCCAGGCTGCGCTTCGCCAGCAGGGCCTGATCGTTAATCACAAGAAGATCCGCCGCCTGATGCGTGAGCATGACCTTCAGCCGAGATTACGTCGCCGCTTCATGGTGACAACAGACAGCGATCACGGTCAGCCGACCTTCCCGAATCTCGCCACCGACATCACTCCCACCGGTACCGACCAACTCTGGGTGGCCGATATCACATATGTCGCCATCGCCGGCGGCTTTGTCTATGTCGCCGTCATCTTGGATGCCTGGTCACGGCGAGTGGTCGGATACGCCATCAGCCGCTCGATCGACGCCCGGCTGACGCTCGCGGCCCTGGCCGCCGCGATCGAAGGCCGCAAACCACCTCCCGGCTGCGTGCATCATTCCGATCGTGGATCACAGGGCGGATTCAAACGGTCGTCGCAACACTCGGAGGTTGGAGGTTGCGATGAACGTTGTAAGGCGCCGATCGGCGCGGTCAGGACGAGCCCCATTGCCATCGCCAGGACGGCCGTCTGTTGCAGGACGCGATGAACAGAATAGATTTTGGCTGGCGATTGCCGCGGGGCTAAGCAGCGAGGATGCTGCGCTGGAAGCCGGATTGTCACAACCTGTCGGAAGCAGATTATTCCGAAAGGCGGGCGGCATGCCACCAGCGATGTTCAGATCTTCGGCAAAGGTACTCTCCGGGCGGTACCTCTCATTGGTAGAGCGCGAGGAGATCGCACTCCTCAAGGTGCAGGGCCATTCCAGGCAAGAGATTGGACGTCGCCTGGGGCGGGCTGCTTCGACAATATCCCGTGAACTGCGACGCAACGCGGCTACCCGCGGCGGCGGGTTGGAGTATCGGGCAACAACTGCCCAATGGCATGCGAATCGATCCGCCCGCCGACCCAAGCCGACCAAGCTTGCGCTCAATGCAACCTTGCGCACTTATGTGGAGGAGAGACTTGCTGGCGGCGTCGTAGCCCCGAGCGGCGCGCTCGTTCCTGGTCCCGCCGTTCTGTGGAAGGGCCGCCGGCATGGCCCACGCAAGGATCGGCGATGGGCCAAAGCCTGGAGTCCCGAGCAGATTGCCCGACGCTTGCCGATCGACTTCCCGGACGACAAGACGATGCGCATCAGCCACGAAGCTATCTATCAAGCTCTCTTCGTTCAGGGCCGTGGGGCGCTGCGCCGCGAGCTGACGGCCTGCTTGCGAACCGGGCGTGTATTACGGATGCCCAGGGCGCGCGTACGCAGGCGAGGCAAGGGGTTTGTCTCGCCGGAGATCATGATCAGTGAGCGCCCTGCTGAAGCTGCCGATCGAGCAGTGCCGGGACATTGGGAGGGAGACCTCATCCTCGGTCTTGGCAGCTCGGCAATCGGCACGCTGGTCGAGCGCACGACGCGCTTCACGATGCTATTGCACCTTCCCCGGTTGGCGGGGCACGGCGAAGCTCCGCGCGCGAAGAACGGACCTGCGCTCGCGGGACACGGGGCCGAGGCCGTGCGCGACGCGATCACGCGCACCGTCATCACCTTGCCCGAAGAACTGCGTCGCTCGCTGACCTGGGATCAGGGAGCCGAAATGGCTCAGCACGATCGTCTCAAGATCGATGCGGGTATCCAGGTCTACTTCTGCGACCCGCAAAGCCCTTGGCAGCGCGGTACTAACGAGAACACCAACGGGTTGCTGCGACAGTACTTCCCGAAAGGCACAGACCTCAGCATCCATAGCGCCGACGAGATATCCGCTGTGGCAGCGGCCCTCAATGCCCGTCCGAGAAAGACACTAGGCTGGAAAACGCCGGCGGAGGCGCTTGACGAATTGCTGTTATGAGTGAAAACAACTGGTGTTGCGACGACCGTTTGAATCCGCCCAATACGCTGCGGCTGCCTATCGCGATCATCTTGCCGCCCACGGCTTGATCGGCTCCATGGGCCGGCGCGGCAACCCATACGACAACGCCACGGCGGAGAGCTTCATGAAGACACTCAAGGTCGAAGCCGTTTATCCGATGGCATTCGAAACCTTCATCGACGTTGCCGAAAACCTTCCGCGCTTCCTTGAGGAGGTTTACAACCGTCGACGGCTTCACTCGGCACTCGGTTATCTCAGTCCTGTGCAATTCGAGGATCAACACACCCGGCGAACGGTCAAACCAGCAGCCTGACCCCGTCTGCTCCGAGGGGCCCACTCCAATAAGGGGTCAAACAGCGCGCCGAATGACACTGAAGAAGATCATTGCCGGCACCGACGTTCAGTTCAGCGCGAGTTTCGAGATCGACGGGAACGAGATGTTTGCCCATGCCTGCAAGATCGGGCTCGAAGGCGTCGTCTCCAAGGTGCGCGACAGCGTCTACCCGGTCGGCCGCACCAATAATTGGGTCAAGAAAACCTGCGCCCAGCGCGAGACACTCACCATCGCCGGCTTCGCGCTCGACGACGGCAAATGGGACGGCATATACCTTGCTCGGCGAAAGGGTTCTGACCTGGTTTACGCTGGCAAGGTCGACCATGGCTTCGACAAGACGTCGGCGGCCGAGCTGCGGCGGCGCCTCGAGCCGCTGGTCCGGAAGACACAGCCCTACGCGAAGCGGATAGCGCACAAAGGCATCTGGGTCGAACCGAAGCTTCTTGCTGAGATTGAGTACCGAGCGAAGTCGGCCGAGGGGAAGGTGCGGCATCCGTTCTTCAAAGGGTTGCGCGAGGATCTCTAGAGCATGGCGGGCTGCCCGGAAATCCGCTCCGTTAATGCAGTCGACTTTTAGCGATTTCGACTAGTTCAACATGCCCTGCGAGCGCAGTGTCGAGGTCGCTGTTTCCCCAGTACTCGCACAAACGTTTACTGTGCGGGAATGTCGCCCAGAAGCATAACGCTAAGCCGCAGGCGCCGCTCTGGGAGCGCCCCGCCCGGCGCCGCGCTTTTTCGCACGATCATCGCGCCATGTTGACATGCCAGCGCATAAGCGCAGCAATGAACCAGGTAACCATGGGCGTTCCCGACAGGAATGCGATCTGTCCAAAGATATACCTCTTTATAGCTCGCGCGCGGTCTGACGTAACATCCTAAGATTGCGCTGGATGCAGTCGAGGAGGACTCGCGATGCGCAGGCAGCCTGTTCCGCTTACTCCGGAGGACCTGGTCAATCATCAATTCGGCACCGACGACAACCTGATAGGCACCCCGGGCGCACCGACCTTGTTCGGCGATGCTGGTGGGAACCTGTTCGACTTCTCGAAGGGGGGCAACGACACCTTCGATGAAGTCGGACTTTCCAATTACACATTTTATGGTGACGTGGTTGGCAGCATTTTCGATTTTGCGCAGGGCGGCGATGACACGTTCAACGGACTCCCATTGGCTGGTGTCACTGCCTACGGGGACGCTGGCGCGGACATGTCGGAGCACAGTAAGGGCGGCAACGACACCTTCTTGAGTGGAACTGGCAGACAGCAAATCAATACGTTCTTCGGCGATGCCGGCGGCGCCATGTCGGGTCACGCTCAGGGCGGCGACGACACTTTTATAACTCAGACGGTACAGGGTGGCACCCACACCTTTTATGGCGATGCGGGCGGCGACATGTCTGGCTACAGCAAGGGTGGCAATGACAGCTTCCAGGGCTCCAGGCAGGCAACAAACGTCTTTTTTGGTGATACCGGGAGCAATATGTCCGGTCACGCCCAGGGCGGCGATGACACATTCACAGCCAGAACGGACTCAGGCAACACATTCTACGGAGATGCCGGCGGTGACATGACCGGCTACAGCAAAGGTGGCAACGACACCTTCAACGGGGCCTTGTTCGCCACGCAGGTGTTCTATGGTGATGCCGGAGGTAACATGTCGGGCCATGCTGAGGGAGGCGACGACAGTTTCATGGGCTCCGGTGGGGCGGTAACGTCAAAGACCTTTTATGGCGATGCCGGCGGCGACATCTCCGGCTTTGCCAAGGGCGGCAACGATACTTTCGTCAACGAGGGCGGCTCCACAGTGTCTTTTTACGGGGACGCCGGCGCCACAATGTCCGGGCATGCGCAAGGCGGCGACGACGTTGCGACGTTGCAGGGGAGCAAGAACTTCGCCGTCGGCGATGCTGTTACGATGCTCGACGCTGCCAGCGGGGGCAATGACAGTCTAAGCGGCGGCGATAGGTCCCTGACTGATGTTGTAAATGAGCTGTATGGGGACGCTCAGGCCATGGGCGGCGCGACCCAAGGAGGCGATGATCTTATTGTCGGCGGCGAGGCCGTTGGTAGCGGCCGGGTCGATAACTTCTTATGGGGCGACGCGGAGCAACTTTCGGGTCGTGCCAAGGGAGGCAGCGATGTCCTCTACGCTGGAACCGCGGCGCCCGGTTGCACGGTCAGCAATGAGATGTGGGGCGATGGCCAACTGCGCGGCAATGCTCTTGGCGGTAGCGACACGTTCGTATTCAAGGATGATGGTGCAACGACGGTCGGAACTCAGAATGTCATCGGGGACTTCAGCCAATGCCAAGATGATAAGGTCGCTTTCATTGACGTGGCGGGCGTGCAGTCGTTCGATGATCTTGTCATAACCCAAAATGGAACTAGCACCATTATCATCGCAGGAGTCGATCAAGTTACACTTGCAAACTTCACCAATTTGATGACGGCGAATGACTTTTTGTTTGTCTGAGAGCGTTCCTCTTCGTCGGCGATTTGGTCATCGATCCTCAAAACCAAGGCAATCGCTCCAACGAATGCGGTCCTCAACCGCGACTGCTCCTGCTCATAAGCGAACGCATCATGAAGATAGCCCGCTGGATCATATCCGGCGGGCTGTTCGCGATGGGACTACTTCCCCTTCATCTTCGGGTCATTGATGTCGCGCCCGGGTTGGTCGACCCAGGGCTGCTCGAAGCGCCTTGACCGCTAGCGGCCGAATTGCCGCCGCCGCCCGATCCAGCACCTCCAGCCCGCGCCGCCGCCGGCTCCGCCTGATCCAGCAGTCGCACTTCCTGCCCGCCAGCTTCTGCTACCGACCCAACCCGGACATATCTTGCACCGGAGACAAGTAGCCCTTTTGGGCGTCCGGTAAGGCCGCCGCCTCGCCGGACCGATTAAGCCTCGACCGCTTTAGTTGAATGTTTGCAGCCTCAATTTGAGCGATCCGTCGGCTTGGCGTTCGAAGACGTGCGTCGCTAAACCACTGAAGGGAGATGGCTTGCCCTCCTTGTCCTTACCCGTAGCGCTCCACTTGGCTGTGCCGAAGACGACCTTGTCGTCTCCGCCGGCATCGATCATCTCCAACTTGTGATCCGTCACACCGCTCGCGAAGAGTCCGGCAAAGAACTTCTCGATCTCGGCCGGCCCCGACGCGACCTGATGTGTGGGCGGCATCAATTTTGCCGTCGCGACATAGGAGGCGCCGATGGCTTTCTCGTCATGCTTGTTGAATGCGGCATCCCAAGCGGCGTAAGCCTTCTCCACGTCCCCCTTGGCGTCCGCGGCCAACGAAATTCCCGGCGCGCCGAGCAGACAAATGAGTAATGCTGATGTTTGAGCCAACTTCATAGGATACTCCTCTGTTGGATAATGCCTTTCCCGAATGATTAGATCATCTCTCCGGCGTCTGCCGCGGCTGCGCTCCCGCCAGCATGACCACACCGTCGCCGGTCGCGCTGTGGCCGGCCATTGGTTCATTACGAAAGAGGTGCAGGCGATGGCAACTTCAACGTCGCCATTCACCTGGGGAGTCCACATCGCGCGCCACGACACCGCTAATGCAGCCGGTCACACATGCGCCGAACTTCAACCACCATGACCAGTTCTGCGAAGGCACATTCATCATGATTGGTTGGAAGGACTCCACCCAATAGTTCGCGGAACAGCAATTCCGGGCAATTACCGTCAACGGCGCTGACAAATGGGAGACGCGGCACACGGTCGGAAATCCCTGCGTTGGTCACAGTGTAATTCGGCCTTGGCCCTTAGCTATCATCTGTCTCAATCGCCGTATTGTCGGCTTTGGGCTTTGAGCTGACACCAGCTGGACAGCCGCTTGTGACGCAAAGCCGACGTAGGTCAGGAACGCGCTGAAGTCGACTTCTGACCCGAAGCGCTCGTCACCCTTCCGGCACGCCAGCGAGGCGCCATCCTTCACACAGGCGCTGCAGCCCGGCAAGGTAACTTGGATTGTCGCTTTGTTGAGCTGCGAGCAAGCGACGAATGGTGAAACCTGAGTTGAGCGCAAGTCCCGTTCTCGCAGCAGTTCGCGCCTCATCGAACGCGCCGGTCAAGGCCAAGGCAGCGGCGAGCGATATATGAGCGAGATGAAAGTTACGGTTCGCCTCGGTGCTTCGTCGCAGCCAACTGACGCCTTCGACGTCTGAACCAAGCAGCAGCTTGGCGACGCCCGCAAAACACGCCCACTGGTAGGCGAAAACGTCGCGAGGAGAGAGCCGTAAAGCTTCGCGTATATGGCCTTCGGTCTCGGCAGCGCGACCTATGTAGGATTTTGCGAAACCAAGGGCAGCATGAGCGTGGACCAAATTCGGAGCCAGCACCAACGCAAGTTCGAACTCACGGATGCCTTGGGCGGCCCGGTTCGTAAAGGTCTGGACCCACCCCCGAGCCATGTGGGCTGAGGCACTGTTCGGCCTAATCGACAATACCTTGTTCACTATCGCCTCGGCCGCCGCAAGCCGCGCGGGCCCATCATCCGTCGTAAAGCTACCTCCAACTACCGTATCAACATTTGCCAGACCAATCATTGCTTCGACGTTGCCGGGATCGAACTCCAGCGAGCGCTCGAAGAAGCCCCGCGCTTGCGTCACGCATTCAAGGCTAATCCCCTTCATCAACCAGGCCCGGCCCTGGAAGCACAAGTCCATCGCATCGGGATGCAGCGTACGCTCGGCTCGTCGCGCCTCAGCCTCGATGAGCTGGGCACCTAATGTACCGGCGAGCCTCGACACGATTTCGTCCTGCATATCGAACAGGTCGCCGACAGGCTTCTCGAAGCGCTCGGCCCAAAGATGCTGACCGCTCTGGGCATCGATCAACTGCACGTTCATCCGAAGCCGATTGCCGCTGCGTTGCACTGAGCCTTCGAGCACGTAGCGAACGTTTAATTCGCGGCCGACCTGCCGTACATCGACTGCTCTACCCTTGTATGAGACGGCGCTGTTCCGTGCGATTACAAATGAACCACTGATGCGCGACAAGTCCGTGGTCAAGCTCTCGGTTACACCATCCACGAAATAGTCCTGCTCACGATCACCGCTCAGGTTCGCGAAGGGTAGCACGACGATGGATAGGCGCGGCGGCGTGTCGCCGGTTCGCTCGACTGGGCCAACCGTCTCATTTGCGGGCCTCCGGGCTTCCTGCACTGCACCAACGAAGCGGAAACCTTTGCGCGGCAATGTTTTGATTAACTGCTGTTTATCGCCCGTGTCCCCGATTGCGCTCCGGGCGGCATTGAGGCGAGTCGTCAGCGCAGCATCCGAGACGATGCGACCTTTCCAGATGGCGTTGATGAGGTCGTCCTTGCTGACGACGCGCTCTCTGTTTCGGATCAGGTATTCGAGTAGATCGAACACTTGGGGTGCGACAACAACCACGTCTGTTGCGCGCTGCAGTTCGCGCCTGTCGGTATCCAATGCGTAATCCTCAAAAAGAAACCGCAAGCTGCATTCCCTCTCCGGGGCCACCCTCGGAAACCATAACAATAAGCTGCCGGTGAGGAAAATGTAAGCGAGCTGTTAGTGCGCCACTAAACCAACGCCTTCGTCCTTAAATCCGCGGCCGGACTGGCGTTCCTTATTCCCTCTCCTCCCGCTTGTGGCCCTTAGCGGTCGACCCAGCATGTCCGCTAGATGTCCGCTCCTGCACACCGAAGAACGACCCTATGCAGACCCGGAAGCGGCCGCGCGCAAGCTCGTCGAGCTCGCAGCCAACGTCGAGGCCGTTGGGCTGCGCCGCGTTCGACATGGAAGGCGACAAGATCGTAAAGATGGCACTGAGGAGATGTTTTTTCGGCGCAGAAGACGTGCCACCGGAGCAGTTCGCAAAATCTGTGATGAGGGCCTACGGCATAAACGCTTCTTGCAAGATGCGACTCATGCCGGACAGGTCGGTCGAGCCATATTGTTCTGGGACCACTGACAAAGGCGAAGTTGTTGAAATCAACTCCGCTGAGATATCAGTTGAGCGGATGCGCCAGAAGCCAAGGTTCAATTGATGGCGCCGGGCGAAGGGATTGAACCTTCGACACGCGGATTTCTACACTGCGCCGTGGTAAGATGGCCTCGGCTTTACCGAGGGGCATCCCAATGAGCGACAGCGCTACCGCTTCCGAATTGGCCAGGCTGATGAAGGTGACCGAGGCGATCGTCGCCGAGCTGGAGCGCCAGCGCGTGGCCGACGCCGTTGCCGATCTGGGGTTCGACCCGATGGAGATGGCCAGGGCCGTGATCCGCGCAGCGGACGGCGACGTGGTCCCCTTCCCTGGTCCACGCGGCCATTGATGAGTACTTCCGATTAGCGCGTAGCGCTCGCCGGCCATGCTCGGAACGGGACCGCGGCGCGGGCATTGGCCCAGATGGATGACAGGAAGTGGATCGCCATCATGGTCTCGTCGATGCTGCTGCTGATCGGCATCGCCGCCGTGCTCGTGCAGCGGCCGGAGCTGGTCCACGCGGTGATGACTCGGTAGCGCGAAGCGCTCGCTACCCACGGCGGCCGGCGGCGCGGGGTAGGACTCTCTCCAGGGCGAAGCCCTGAAAGGATCCCCGCACCATGAACGACCGCCCGATCGCGAACGTTTGCGGATGACCGCAAAGCAATTCCCGCCCAAAGTGGGCACGGGCAACTGACGACGAGGAAGGCCGCCAACGAAGGCGGCCTCTTGCTGGTGGTCGGCCTCAAATCACTTGGTGTGGCCTTACTTGGTATAACCCTGGCTCGTACACCACCACATGGCGTCAGCCCCGCTCGAGCCATGCTCGATGACGTATTTTCGGCACGCTTCGTAGTTGACGGCATAACGCTTGGCACACGGGACCGGGGAAATGGTGCCGCTACTCCAGGAGCATTTGTATTGGGCGTTGGCTGTCGGCATTGAAAGGGTTGCGACAGCGAGCCCGACGACGAGGAACGCGAAGGTCTTCATGGCTATCTCTCCCGAATTCAGGAATAGCGAACGCTATCCCTGGTGGTATGATAGCACACTTTCGACTGCGCCAGGACACCCTAGTTCCGAAAAAATTCCCGAACCGAGCTGCCGGCAGACGCTAAGCCTTTGGATTAAGCGAACCGCGAAATATTGTTAGTACACGCTTCGCTTAGAACGGATGCCGGACAAAGCCGACCGATGTCGCCGAATGTCGGGCAAAATTACCGAACTAATTCCCGAACTGATTTCCCACAGCGAAACGCCGCTAGCGCTGGCATTCCAGCGGCAGAGCGCCGTGAAGAGTCCGGGAAGATCTGCTGACTAGCAAATAGGAAGACACTGGGCTGCGAGATTGGCCGCCAACTGCGGCCTTACTCCGCGCGACAGGCTCAGCGGCCGCGCGTCAGAGCCTCTGCGGCCATCGCCCGATTCAGCCACTCGTCGGCAAACAAGAGCCATTGAGCTTTAGACGACAAGACGTCAGTCTTGTCTGCCTGTTCGAGGCACTCCACATACTCACGACGAAACTTCGCTGCATCTTCGAACATGACACCCAGCCGAATAAAAGCGGCCTATTCAGATCTCAATGCTAGCGAGAGCAGGCTTAAAGGCCAGTCGAAAATCAAAGTCCTGCCGCGACAATTTTACTTAGGCCACTGAGGCCAGCAGAAAGAAGCTCAACGCAAACCCGAAACTCGCTCGCCCCCGTGCCACCAGCAAAACCAGCCCCAGCGCCGGCAGCACGTCGACACACGCCCTCACCAGCAGATGCGGCTCGAATCTGATGAACGGCAGATAGCTGTAATAGCGCTGGACCAGTGACGGCGAGACGCACTGAGCCGCCACGAACGTCAGCAGCAGCGCCGGCAGCACCAGGCGCTGCTTCGGGGGGCGACGAAGGCCTCGAAATCAGTGAAGCGGACGACGCGGCCATCGACAACCGAATAGATCGCGCCATCGCCGTCGAAGCGATATGGGCGGCCGTCGAAGTAGCCTTGAGGCTGAAAATCCCCGGCGATCAAATCCGGCTTCATGGATCAATTGTTTCCCAACATGTCGCGGAAGTTGCCACAAGTTGTAGCGCGGCATCAAGGCAATCCCCAGTCTAATCCACCTCTGCGCGCAACAAAAAAGCCCGCCGCGCTCTGGATCGCGCCGGGCCAACCGGCGGGCCATGGGAGACACCAGAACGCGGACAGATTTAGTCGTTAGCAGCCAGAGTGAAGTGGAGATAGAACTTCCGGATCACGTCCATCAGCGTGATAGTTTCTTCTTAAAGAGCGCTCTCAGCTGCTCCCACTTGGCCTCGATCCACCTCAAAGCCATGAGAAGAGGCTTCTGCAGAATAGGGATGTCCTGTGCGATAAGAAGGAGGCCGAGAGGCAGCATCCAGAGGCCGAAGATAGGCAAAAAGCTGAAGACGCCTCCCAGGATGATCAACCCGGCGACAACGACACGGACCCAAAACGAGGATGGTTCTCGTAGCCTCAGAATGAAGCTCGACACCTTCGTAGGCACCCGTCGCCGGAACGATTCAAAGTATCTATCCAATTCCGCTTTGACAGAAGCCATTAACTCGACCTTCTCTGATACCAAGGTGCCGCAACCCTCCGAACAAGCGCTTGAAATCCGCGACTAGATCAAAAGATCTGTACGCGAAGCGTCTCAAACCCTTTGGCTTCTCGATGGAGATGACAGACGATCCGTATGCGGACAGCCAGGGCCGAGACGTTGCCACCACTGGACCGGTTCTCCCATGGTGTCTTCTAAAGACCGCCCGCCAAATTTCCTCAGGGTTGCGCAGGGCAGATGATAGCCGGCAAGCGCGGGTATGACAGATAGCCCTCGCCTAAAGCGTATCGTATCCGGTGTGCGTCGAGGTGAGCCTTGATCCTCGTTGAGCAATTCCTGCTCGGCCAAGCGCCAAAAGTCTTCGTCTCGGCCCTCTGGCTTGCAATTCGTCATCGACGGCGAGGCCGTGGTCCTCGGCGTCGACGGCCCATCGGACTTCAACGCCCTGCACTCGCGCCGGCACGATCACGAGGTGCAGCTCTACGCCTTCGACATCCTTGCGGTCGGCGGCGAGGGCCTGCGGCAGCTGCCACTGACGATGCGTAAGACCAATTTGGTGCGGCTGCTGCGCGGCCGGCCGGACGGCATATTCGTCGCGCCGTTCGAAGCGGGCGCTATCGGCCCTGACCTGTTCGGCGCCGCCTGCCGCATTGGCCTCGAGGGTCTGGTCTCGAAACGCCGCGATCGGCGCTATGGCGCCGGCCGCTCGAAAGACTGGATCAAGGTGAAGAACCGGACGCACCCGGCGATGACGCGAGAATTCTAGGCGTTCGTCAGCGACTTGCCGGTCGAAACACTCGCTGAACCAGCAGGCCCGCAAATGGGAAAAGCCGCAGCGTGGTTCCAGCCCCACTGCGGCCATCCCGGATAACTTGAAATCGGTTGGTACTTAAATCGCGCCGGTGTTCCTTTAGTAGAACACCCCGTTCCAAAAATGGAGTCCGGACAACTACCGGAATCCGGTTTTGTACGCATTGTCACTAGGAGGGCAGACATGGCACGGCAGGTCATTCCAGCCCCAATGCTCCCGGCTGCCGATCCAATTGCGGATTAGAGCGCCGGGAGTGCTAGGCCCGCCAGTTGTGGCCGAGGAAGAACAGCCCAGCCAGCACGCCAATAGCGGCCGGTATTACCAGGCTCAGACAGTCCATGACGCACCGCCTCCCAGCAAAGGAATCGTCCGTCCGATAAACTGACGGCCTTCGGCTGCGTTAAGCGTCAGCGATAAAAACCCGCCAGCGTGAACCGGCAGGTCTTTGTGATGGACTCGCGATCGGCTTACCAAGGAAGATAGAGCGCGACGAACAGCGCCAAGCCGATCAGACCGCACGCCTCCGCGACCGACCGCGTGCCATCCGGCGAGCGATGGATTCACGAAATCAAGTTCGACGGCTACCGCGTGCAAGTCCACCTCGCCAACGAAGCCGTCAAGGTCTTCACACGGCGCGGCCACGACTGGACCAAGCGTTTCAAGAAGGTTTCCGATGACGCCTGGCACGTCAAGGCGAGCTCGGCCATCATCGACGGAGAGATTGTCGTACCTGCCACCGACGGCACGACGGACTTCTCGGTCTTGCAGAATGAGCTCAAAGGCAAGTCAACGAAGATCGTGCTCGTCGCCTTCGACCTGCTCTACCTCAACGGCAGGGACATCCGGAAGTTACCTCTGTTTCAGCGCAAGGCGGAGCTGAAGAAGATCATTGCCGGCACCGACGTTCAGTTCAGCGCGAGTTTCGAGATCGACGGGAACGAGATGTTTGCCCATGCCTGCAAGATCGGGCTCGAAGGCGTCATCTCCAAGGTGCGCGACAGCGCGTACCCGGTCGGCCGCAGCAACAATTGGGTCAAGAAAACCTGCGCCCAGCGCGAGACACTCACCATCGCCGGCTTCGCCCTCGATGAGGGCAAGTGGGACGGCATGTATCTCGGTCGGCGCAAGGGCGACGACCTGATCTATGCCGGCAAGGTCGACCACGGCTTCGACAAGACATCGGCGGCCGAGCTGAGGTGGCGCCTCGAGCCGCTGGTGCGGAAGACACAGCCCTATGCCAAGATGATTGCGCACAAAGGTGGTCGAACCGAAGCTGCTTGCTGAGATCGAGTATCGCGCCAAGTCCGCCGAGGGAAAGGTGCGGCATCCGTTCTTCAAGGACTGCGGGAGGACCTGTAACGGCGCGGCAATCGGTGACAAATTTTTCTCAGCCTCCTCTTGAAACCAAAACCGGCTTTGCTAGGCCGTGAACCCATAAATCTGCCGGGCGGACGGCTCGCCAGAGTCCGCTATGCTCCGATAGCGACCAAATTCCGTAGCGCAGCGAAATGACGCGATGGGCCAAAACCGGAAGTCGCCGGGTCGCTCGATGACTTCACGTCCCGAGTGTCTCATCCAATCAGCGTCGACCTTATCAGCGCTGACGAGACGGGAACAATCCATGCGTCGACAGCGGGACTGGACTGCGAGGCGGCGCGGCTCATTCCGGTAGGCCCGCCATCCGGCAAGCTTGCGACAATCTTTCGATATCTTCCGCCCTGCGAAATCTTGTTTTGATTCTGGAAATACGTAGGACCGGCTTCAGTTGCAGTAGGCGCGCAAAGACGACTCGTGCTTCCTCAACCCGTCCAGACATCGAAAGGCATGCCGCCAGAATAAATTGTGCGTTCACATAATTTGGCCGCTGCAGGACAGCAGACCTTGCCCAAGATGAACCGTCGTCATACCGACCCGCCATAAAATGAGCATATGCTATCCCGGTCTGGGCAAAAAATATTAATGGATCCAGCGGACTTAAACGCACCGCGATTTCATATTGTTCGAGCGCCGCGTCTAATTCGCCGAGCATAAGGTGTTCTCCGCCGCGCGAATACCGTGCGATGACGAGATTTGGATCTAGATTTATTGCCCGTGAGAGGAGGGCTGCGCCCTCCTCGACCTCACCCAATAATTCAGAGATCACCTGTCCGGTCCTCGCCAGCACCGTTGGATCGTCCTTATCGAGCTCAATTGCCCGCATTACGAGTCGCCTGGCTTCAACACACTCCTGTGCAGCATCGCTTCTCCAGCCGAAGAACTTTCTTTGCAGATAGGAATAAGCGCCAAGGGCGTATGCTGCGGCGAATTCGGGATCGATCACGTTGGCGGCCTGGCTCAGTCTAACCGCTTCAATATTCTGTTCGCGGGTGAATTGGTAAAAGCTTGATAGCGCGCGAAGATAATAGTCGTAGGCCTCAAGGCTTCCAGTCGGCTTGCGTTTCGCGCGCTCGATTTCGGCGCGCTCCAATTGAGGAAAGATTGCGCCAATCACGCAGCTCGTTACTTGATCCTGCAGGTCGAAAATATCTTCGAGTTGACTGTCGAACCGGTCCGCCCAAAGATGTGCTCCTGTCGTAGCGTAGATCAACTGCCCGGTAATGCGGACTCGATTGCCGGCTTTGCGCACACTGCCTTCGAGCACATAGCGAACGCCAAGTTCACGCCCGACCTGCTTGATGTCGACGGCCTTGCCTTTGTAAGTAAAGGTGGAGTGTCGCGCGATGACAAAAAGCGACTTGGACCGCGACAGGCCGGTAATGATGTCCTCGACCATGCCGTCGGCGAAATACTCCTGCTCCGGGTCGGAGCTCAGGTTGGTAAAGGGGAGAACGGCGAGCGAGGGCTTATCGGGGAGTGGCAGGACGGGTTTCGGCTGTTCCGCCGGGATTTCGGTTACCGCCACGCTTAAGGGCCTCTGCGCTTCCCGCACCGGGCCAACGAAGCGAAAGCCCTTCCTTGGCAGTGTTTTGATCAGGCGCTGTTCCTCGCCGGAATCGCCGATCGCGCTCCGGGCGACGTTCACGCGGGTCGTCAGCGCTGCATCGGAGACGATACGCCCGTCCCAAATGGCCTTGATGAGGTCGTCTTTACTAACGACGCGCTCCCTATTGCGGAGCAGGTAGTCGAGCAGGTCGAATACCTGGGGCGCGATGGCCACGACGTTCGCTCCGCGATGTAGCTCCCGGCGGTCAGTGTCGAATGCGTACTCCTCGAAGAGGTAGCGCACGTTGCTATTTCCCTACGTTGCCTCCAACGGCTTCTGTTGCCGGTTGCAGGCGCAAAGAATAAGCCGCCGGGGAGGAAAAAGTAAGCCGGATGTTAAGCGCGCCAGCGCATCGCCCGGTATCCTCGGCTCGTGAAACAGTCCAGCCTGGACACATCGCAATGAGCACGGTCCACGGGGCCACCGAGCCGAGACAGGCAGCCGCAAAGCGGCAAGTCTACAGCCCTCTCGAAATATATTGGGATGCATTTCAACAGTGGCGAGGTTACGAGCCACCTTGTGCGACCTAAGTGACAGGGAGCTAATGGATATCGGTACTACGCGCGGCGAGATCGATTACGTCGCCTCGAACCGAGGTATCGATCCGCGAGGCATCCGATCTGCCGAATGAACGTTCGATGTCTGGTAATGGTGGGGGCCTGAATTTGCCACGACCAGATGCGGCGGGGAAAGCGGACGTCTCCCGAGGTCGCTGAAGGGCCATGAGCCGACCTAGACTCATTTAGCAAAGCTGGCCCGCAATCAACCCTTCTCATAGGCAACAAGGCATTCGGCCAGTCCCTCCGCATTCGACAACGCAACAAGATGGCCACCGGGAATTTCTGCCACCTCCTTTCCGAGCCTTTCGCGCGCGACACGCCGTTGAAATTCGATTGGGAAAAAGCGGTCATCTTTTCCCGCAAGAACATGAATGGGGATGTCAGGCCAACGCTCGAAAAGACAGGGCTCGCCGAAAATGGTCTCGGCTTCCTCGCGAGGCTTTTCAGGGCCAGCGCGCAGCACCTCCTGCGGCACGTCGTGCAGAAAGTACGTTTCCACGTCGAATTCCGCCGTATAGCCACGCACCGCCGCAGCTTGTTCCCGCGCCTCTACTGCTCCTGTTGCGCCCCACCATACGCCAGCGGTCTCGCCCGGCTCTGGGATCATCGCGTTGACAAACACCACCATCCGCACGTGCGCACGTGCGCAAACGAGGGGTGCCGTGAAGCCTGCAAGCGACTGAGCGACCAGAATAACATCGGCTCGTTCCGCGATCGAGCGGACGACGATGTCAGCATACGCTGCAAGACCGGCGTGCCTGTCGTCGCCAGGGAGGTCAACCGCCACGGGTTCGTGCCCTGACGCGTGAATAAGCGGGGCCACACGGTGCCAATACCAAGCCATGCCGCCTGCCCCGGGAACAAGGATGAATGTTGCCATATTGAGTCCTCCTTTTCTTAAGACCGCTCGTAAGCCGCACTTTGATGGGCTGCCTCCCTATAAGACGGCTTGGAATGAGCTGGACCGACGGCATCACAGATTGTTTTGTCAGCGATGGCACCCTGATCCCTCATTCAGACGGATGTCTGGGCGGGGTCATTCGCGTCGGTTTGGCCGGAGCACGACGACTTCCGGTCTACCCCCTGCCGGCTCAACCGGTTGACGCAACACAGGCATTAAATCTCTCTGCTGGCGTTTCAAATTGCAAGGTCTCACGTGGCCGTTCGTTTAGCTGACGAGCCACTTTGTTCAGATGGGCTTGCGAATGCACCGACAAGTCGGTGCCCTTTGGAAAGTACTGTCTCAGCAGGCCATTGGTATTCTCGTTCGACCCGCGCTGCCACGGGCTTTGCGGGTCGCAAAAATAGACATCGATGTTGGTCGCCATCGTAAAGCGCCGATGATCCGTCAGTTCCTGCCTCGGTCCCAGGTCAGGAACTTATACAGCTCTCTAGGTAGCTTCTTCGCCTGCTTGATGAGCGCGTTGACTACAGTCCGGGTGTCCTTGCCTGCCACCCTGGCCAACATCACGTAACGCGTTTGACGCTCGACCAAGGTCGCGATGTAGGTGTTGTTCGGCCCGGACAACAGA
Source organism: Bradyrhizobium sp. S3.7.6 (assembly GCF_054061875.1). Lineage (NCBI taxonomy): Bacteria > Pseudomonadati > Pseudomonadota > Alphaproteobacteria > Hyphomicrobiales > Nitrobacteraceae > Bradyrhizobium > Bradyrhizobium sp. S3.7.6. The sequence continues at coordinate 364,885 of NZ_JBSSEQ010000004.1, forward strand.
TCGCCCTCCCAATGGCCAGGCACAGCCCTATCTTCAACCGCAGCCGGTCGCTGACGGATTGAGACGGCATCCTTCATGTGTCCCCGTCTATCGCCATTCGGATCAACCGGCCTAGAGCGGCGCATCGAACGCCTCGATCGAAGATGACTAAGCAGCTCTTTCTTGAGCACGCCACGCGCTTGGACAAACAGGCTGCGGTAGATGGTCTCGTGTGACACCTGATTACACTCGTCTTCAGGATACGTTCTCTTCAGCCAACCGGCTATCTGCTCGGGTGACCAATCTAATCTGAGCTTCCTTGCCACTGCCTGCCGAAGCCGCGGATTGGTCGCCAGCTTACAACATTTTGGACGACGGGATCGTGCCCAGGCATTCTCGTCCGCAAGTGTCGCCCGGTAGCGGTCATAGCCGCCATTGCGGCTCATTTCCCGGCTCACCGTCGATGGCGAGCGGCCAAGTAATTTGGCGATCGACCGGGCCGATTGACGTGCCGTAACGCCTCTGGAAATCACCTCGCGTTCCGCAAGCGTCAATGCCAACCTGGAGCGACGCCGCTCCGCAGGACGAAACCCTCCATGCGGGGCAACCAGAAAATAGATCGACGATGACTGCTTACCAAAAAGCTCGCCCGATCGCCTTCAGTGACTCCCCGCGCTTCCACCGGTCCCATAACTCCGTCTTTTCTGCCGCAGTGAAACCTCTATGAAATCTCCGTTCCATCCTACACTCCATCTTTTCCCTCTAAGATAAAGTGTTGCGTCGATCGGTTGAGACCGCCCCCGGTGAACGGACATTCTCAGGATAGTGGGCACGTCTCAAACGGGCCACGAGCAGGCCTTGGCCGCGAACCGACGCGCGGATATCCTCCAAGGTTGCAATCCGCTTCGGTCCCGATCTTCCTCAAACCATAGGAATTTTGTCATGACGAATGGTGGAATTACCCGCCGTCGCATCCTGCGCAGTGCTGCAACCGGCGGTCTGGCGGCAGCAGCGACCCCAGGGGCGGTCGGTGCCGACCGCGCGCAATCGGCGCGAAAGACCTTTGTCTTTGTCAGCGGGGCTTTTTGCGGTGGCTGGATATGGCGCCGGGTCACTGACCGGCTCGAACAGGACGGCCATAAAGTGTTCGCTCCGTCACTCACGGGTTTAGCCGAGCGCTCGCATTTGCTGAGCAAGGATGTCGATCTGGACACCCACATTGCCGACGTCGTCAACCTGATCAAATGGGAAAGTCTCGAGAACGTCTGCCTCGTGGCTTGGTCCTATGCAGGCTTTGTAGGCTCGGGTGCACTCGAAAGCATCGGCGATCGCGTCTCATCGGTTGTATGGCTTGATGCCTACATTCCGGCCGACGGACAAAGGGTGGCGGACTACGCAGCCGAGCCGGTCCGCAAAGGCATACAAATGGCCATCGACAAGGGCGAGGCGGGCGTTCGCGGATCGGCGCATTATCCGGCCAGTGTTGTTGCCGAACGCGATCGGGCATTCGCCGAGTCTAAGGTTACTCCGCATCCAGTCGGCACCTATCTCCAGCAGATCAAGGTTTCCGGGGCGCTCCAAAAGGTGGCGAAGAAGACATACATCCGGCTCCCAAAATTTCCACAGCCGCCCTTTGACAAAGCACTGGCAGACTGCAAGAGCGACAAGTCTTGGGCCACATTCGAACTGCCGGATTTTGGGCACATGGCCATGCTCGATGCACCAGACCGCGTGAGCGAGTTGATACTGCAAGCCGCGTAAGATCGACCTCCCCGCAACGTAGGGGAAGACATCACGCCGGAGTGCGTTATGTCCGCCATGGGTCCAAAAGGCGAAATGCTCAAATTGCCTGCGTAGTCTGCTTTTCCTCCAGAAGCGGTCATCCATCCGTGCATTGCTGTGCCGGCTTCGGCGAGATGATCCACCAAAGGACGCGCCCGGTCTCGTAGAGGCTGAATGGCACGCCGACCCCGCAAACGAATACGACGGGCAAACCGCTCAGGTCGGGACCGTATGTGGGACGCTCCTGGCCACGCCGGGATTTGGCCGGGGGCCGACCTCGAGCTTTTCTAGGCGGGGCGTGCCGAGCTCAGGCCGGTTCATGGCTTAGCAGCGACGCCCCCGAAGCAGGCGGTGCGCGAACTACGCAGGTCAGGATCATACCCATAAAACGCCAGCAAATCGTGTGGAAAGGCCGGTCTCTGGGCCTCACTTTGGCACTTCAGCTTGAATGCGCAGGACGTAAAGCGTGGTCTGAAACTCGTCCGTCACTTCCATCTGCCAGTCTCGGGCCGGCGTCAGCTTCCCATCAATGCCTTGGAGCATCTGACGGGCTGTCACAGTGGCCTCGTTCCACGCCGCATGCTTGTCAGGAAGTTCCTCATCCTGGTGGTCGATCTCGCCACGCACGTGCTTGATATGAAAGAAGTATCTCGGCATGACCAGAAAATGCTGCGAAACTTTAGTTTCATGGGTTGCCGCGTCGCATCGCGGGTTCACTCCGTGCAGGAACTTCAACACCTCGCCCTACGTTTTCCCGGAAAGGGAGATCTCTCACATGACGGGTATGACCGAGCAAGACATCAGGAATCGAGCTTACCTCCTTTGGGAAAAGGCGGGCCAACCAGCAAGGCAGATGGACACTTTCTGGTACGAGGCTGAGAAGGAGCTTATCGCCGAGCGCAAAAAGCAGGGCGACGTGCCTTCCTACTTGCCCAACCTGGCGGCTAGCTGACCTTCGCAGTCATTGTTAAGACAGCGGCCTCTACCTGTATGCGATGTACAGCCGGATCAGCACGTAGCCCCAGCCGATGCCGTAGGCAGCAGCTGTGCAGACCAGGGCCGCGGCGGTGGCATACCATATGATCTCGTGAACGCTCACGCGCTCGCCTCTTGCGCCAGCGACCGCCGGCCCCCACAGCGAGGACGTTCAGCCCGATCCAGCAGGCGGCGGCGATCAGGGCGATGGTCATTGGCCTGCCTCGTCGAAGATGTGCGGGCTGAGGGCGGACTGCTCGACCAGAAAGCCGGCGCGGTCGAGCACCAGAGGGGGACGGTCCAGAGCCGCCCCAACTCGGCATTCATCGGGGACTGGGCGAGTCGCTTCGATTAGCCGATAACATCAGATCATTATACACGCGGTGAAGTTCTATCGCTCTAGGAGCTTAATCGTTGAGACGGGCCACTTCCCGGGATGGCCAGCGACGGAAAGACGCAAACGTGCGCTTCGTCCAAGCACAATTCCTCGATAGTCCCTGCCTTTTCATCCGTCAGCACCACGGGCTTGCCGATCAATTCCGTCTCGGCTTTGTGATACTCCCACAGACTAGCGGCGGCGTGCGCTTGGCTCGGGTCATTGCCTCAGCTGTCTCCAACGCATCAGAGCGACTGTGCATGCAAACCTTAGGAAGCTGAGCAGGGTTCCTTCGGGTGCCAGATGGCTGCCGGCGCGCGCATCGCAGCATGTTGCTCATAGGAGTTAAACAGAAATTTTCTGTTCAATGAAAGCACGTTGGGGCATCAGCAGAGGTGAGCCCCTACCCTAGCCAGCCTGCTCACTCCGCTTCAACCTGGGCCAGGAACCGACTGGTTGGTAAGGTTCGCGTTTGAACTCTCCCGCGCTGTCATTACTGTGACTGGATTGCCAATTGCCCTTCCTGCCGCGCGGATGGTGTCGACGAACAGCCTCGCGGCCGGATTCCGACCAATCGGACCACCATGTCCTCCGGTTCCAGCGCCAGTATCGCCAAGAAAGCGCGCACGAAGGCTGAGGCGGATTTTGCCACCTGGCTAATGATGGCCAAGCTCGGTGGTTTCGATGACCTGCCGTCCAGCGCCCAAAGCTTTCTGACTAACTATCGAACTCGGCTCGAGACAATGAGCGAGGCCGAATCCACGGCCCTAGCCGTTCGCGAGGTCTACAGCGCTTATTACAGCGAGATGGGAGGCGTGGGCGCAGCGCCGGAACCAAAGGCTCGGACGCCAACGACAGAGGGCAAAGTCGTGCGGTCCCAGAGACCGCCTAGATCTCAACCCCGTGAATCGGCTGCGCGCCGTTCGACGAGGCCAATGACCCGAAAAACCCTCGCGGCGCTGCTGATTTTCGCGAGCATGGTGGCGCTGGTTGTCGCATTCAGATTTCTAGCGCAGTAATACCGCCCGCGGATTGTGTGCGACGTCCGCTTTTACCCCGATAGCGACTAAATAGCGGACATCGTGCACTTCGCATTTGGGCCAATTTCGGAAGTGGCGACGCTCATTCGATGATCCTGTCGGCACGACTCAGGATCGTTGACGGCACCACAATGTTTGAGGCCTTGGCCGTCTTGAGTTTGACGACAAGCTCGAACGTGGTCGGCCGCTCGACGGGGATGTCTGCCGGCTTCCCGCCTTTGAGAATGAGGTCGATGATCTCCGCGCCGCGCCGCCATTGCTCGCCATGATCGGTGCCGTAGGACATAAGGCCGCCTGCCTCCGCGAACTCGCGGTAGCCGTAGATAGCGGGCGAATGCAGGCGGGAGGCGGCCGCGGCGATTTCGGTCCGCTACTAAACGTGAGGCGGTCCTCGAGATCGCAAGGCCCCCGGCTCCTGCAACCTTGCTGGCCTCGAGCTGCGGCGCGATCTCCTCGGGCGAGCGCACAAGACCCGTAACTCTATTCTCCCGACATGCGCCGCGGTCTCGAGTTCCCTGTAGGCGAGGGCCGCGTACGGCGTGCCCGGGTTCAAGACCGCGGCAATCAACGAGGCGGCAGGGACGATCTCGCGCAACAGCTGAAGCCGGATGCCCTATATGCGGCTAGGTCCGACAGTCCGGTGACGTTACCGCCGGGCCGGGCGAGACTTGCAACGACCTCGGCGCCGGCAGGATCGCCCACAGCCATGAGTACAACGGGGATGCCGCTTCTGGCTGCCTTGCCCGCCGTGGCGGCAACCGTGCCAAATCCGGTGACAAGCGCGTCAGGCTTCATCCGAATGAGGTCGGACGCAAGGCCTCGCAAGAGTTCCGGCCGGCCTTCTGCCGAGCGATAGACGAACTGCAGGTTTTTTCCGTCACGTTAATCAAGCTGATCGAGACGGCGCAAAAAAATTCCGCACGAAGCTACGATCCTCACCTGCAAGTAGGCGAGGTAGGCAATGGTGAATGATTTGACTTTTTGTGCGCTGGCCCTGCGCGCGACGCCGAGGAGCGTGGCACCGGCTAGGATTTTCAATCAACGACCGCAGGTCCGTCATGCAAATGCCTCTCGCTCGAAGTATTCGAGCCGCAGACCAGAACGGGTCGCTCAAGAATGCTGCTAGATATCAAATGCGCCTTGACTACTCCCGAACAAAAATACGGACTTAACCTTCCATTCGCCGTTGGATTGGTGCTCATAAAGCTGAACGGTACCGCCGGACAGCATGGTCGTTTCCTCGCCCTTTACCAAATGAAGCTTTGAATAGCGAGGTAAGCGTAGTCTCCCATCTGCAAAGTCTCTACAAGCTCAAGCTTGTGATTTCTGACGCTCGTGCCTCTTTTGGCAAAGAAGTCGCGTATCGCCGTAGGTCCAGAGGCGCTGCGCCGGGTGGCATTAGACTGGCGTCGGCGGCATACATTGGCAGCAAGGCGTCGAAATTCGGATCGTTGATCGCAGCATCCCATTGCGCATCGAGTTTCGTCATGTCTTCAGGGAGCGGGTCCGCCCGAGAGAGGGCCCGCGATCCAGGCGCGACGCCCTCCTAGACGGCGCGCCCACATCGCAAGACGGCGAGGCTCGATCTGACTTAACGTACAGCCCTTATTCGGAAACAGCGAGAACGGTCAGGCCCCTGGTGCGCTTGTGGGGTGTCTCGAATTCGATCCGCTGCCCCGGCGATAGGCCGATCAAGGCCGCTCCAACAGGCGTCAGGACCGAGATCCGATTGAGTTCGATGTTTGCCTCATGCGGATAGACCAGCACGATCTCTCGGCTCGCACCCGTTTCGTCATCGCGATAGGTTACTTTCGACCCCATCCTGATCACACCTCGCAAGTTGTTCTCGTCCGTCACCGTGGCACGTTCCATTTCTCGAGCCAGAAAATGGGCGACTCGCGGAAACAGATCCATGCTCGAATTGGCCAAAGAACTGAGACGCCGCGATTCGTCCTCAGTGATCTTGATCGGCGGCAACACCGGCTGTTCTCGCAGGCTCTCAGCGTCGAAATTGCGCATTGATCGCTCCTATGCTGCAGTTGGTCCGGGGTCGTCATCGAACTGGTTGCCTGACCGCCTCGTCCCTCTCCGGAAGAGTGGGACGACCTTTGAATCCGATGGGGTCAGGCTTTGGACCCTGACGACATTCAGACATCCGGCGACAAAGTACGGCATCTGATCGCCGACCTGCAGTCCGATCAAAGCCGCACCCAGCGGGGTCAACACCGAAATGGAGGCGGGATCCGACCAGCACTCCTCGGGCCAGACCAATTGCACGGTGCGACGCGGAACGCCCCAATTCGTGCAATGAGTGACCCATGATCCGATCGTCACGAACGGACGGACGTTGTCCGCTTCGTCCGGGACGATATCGGCGCGGTTGATTTCGCCCATGAGGAATATCCCGTCCAAATCTCCTTTTTGGACGGCGAGGCGGGCGAGCTGTTCGAGCCGCGGATAGTCTGATGCGGTCAGCGCGATTTTTGGAAGAGGCAGCACGGCACACTCCTTCTGCTTCAAGACGACCTCTCGAGTGGAGGTCACGAAAGCTGGAAAAGAGCCCGGACGGCGCGAACACCGTCCGGCTAACCGCCTGCTTGGAGGCGGCCGGCGTGAAGAGCAAAACGCGCGGTGCGCGCATCAATGTCGATGACATAAGCCATGATGCTCTGACTATAGTAGTTCATTTCCCTGGAAACATTGCGACGAAACCGCACAGCACCTGTGCACGCGAAGTATCGAGAGGGGACAAAGGGACGTCGTTGGAGTGAGAGGGGCGGACAATCACGCGGGACTGCCTGGCTGCGTAAGAACATGCGTCGAAAGATTACATCGCGTGGGATGGCCAGGCTGGCGTTGCTGCAGGCGATCACTTTTTGCTTCACCGGTAGACCTGGGCGGTTTGACGTGAATGTGAGCCGTAGTTCTACAGAGCCATTGTTATAGTCGGCGTCGATCGCTTGCACCTGCGATGGAACACTGAACGGGCGCCATGACATGCGATACCGCTCCGAGGTCAGCCCAGCTGAGGACACCGAGCCGGTCGAGATGAGTGGCTGGCGGGTGATCGCGCTCTGCGGATTCTACGCGTTGCTCGGCGCTCTCGCGGCCGTCGTCGCCGCTGCGACTGGCACGCTTCCACACTGGCTCTGAACCGCTCGATTGCGGAGCCAGTGTCCGCCAGAATGGCGGTTTCCGGGTCAAACCAATCACAATGGCGCTAAATCTAGCAGTGGAGATATCGATCCGCCTCGGCTAAGCAATTGAGGATCAGCGAAGCATCTCTCCACCTCGCAGCCTGGGGCAATGAACGCAAATGTTCCTGCTTGCCGTTCTCGTCCTTCCTTTCGCAGGAAGCTTTATTGCGGCACTCTTGCGGGTCAATGCACGCAACGCTGAAGCATGGCTCGCTGGATCGATCGCACTTATAGCTTTTTGCCTCATCGGCGCGGCTTATCCGAACGTGACGAATGGCCGCGTTGTCGGGTGGCGAACGGACTGGGTCGCTGAACTTGGACTCGCATTTGTGCTGAGGCTTGACGGGTTCGCATGGGCCTTCGCCATGCTGATCACCGGCATCGGCTTTCTGGTGGTGCTGTATGCCCGCTACTACATGTCACCCAGTGATCCCGTTCCGCGGTTCTTCTCCCTCCTGCTCGCCTTCATGGGGGCAATGCTTGGATTCGTGCTCTCCGGCAACCTGCTGCAACTTGTGTTTTTCTGGGAGCTGACCAGTCTCTTTTCATTCCTGCTGATCAGTTACTGGCACCACAACGCGGCTGCGAGAGACGGCGCGCGCATGGCGCTGGTGATCACGTCGACGGGCGGGCTTTGCCTCTTCGCTGGCGTGCTGCTGATCGGGCACATCGTCGGCAGCTATGACCTGGAGCAGGTGCTGGCTTCCGGAAACGTGATCCGTTCGCACGCGCTTTATGTCCCCGCACTCGTTCTGATCCTTCTCGGCGCTCTGACCAAAAGCGCGCAATTCCCGTTTCATTTCTGGCTGCCGCACGCGATGGCCGCTCCAACTCCCGTTTCCGCTTATCTCCATTCGGCAACAATGGTGAAAGCCGGAGTGTTCCTTCTGGTGCGGCTCTGGCCGGCAATGGGTGGAACGAATGAATGGCTGTGGCTGGTGGGCTCGATCGGCCTGATCACGTTTTTTCTGGGCGCGTTTCTCGCCGTGTTTCAGCAGGATCTGAAGGGGCTACTGGCCTACTCGACGATCAGCCATCTCGGACTGATCACGCTTTTGACCGGACTCGATACCCCATTCGGGCAGATCGCGGCGATTTTCCATATCATGAACCACGCGACCTTTAAGGCATCGCTGTTCATGGCGGCCGGCATCATCGATCACGAAACCGGCACGCGCGACATCCGCCGCCTTAGCGGGCTATGGGCCTTCATGCCGATTACGGCGACGCTGGCCATGGTGGCTGCCGCGGCAATGGCGGGAGTGCCGTTGCTGAACGGTTTTCTGTCGAAGGAGATGTTTTTTGCCGAGACGATCGAGGTCCATGACAATTCCCTCGTCGATCAGGCGCTGCCGTACATCGTCACTCTCGCCAGCACGTTCACGGTTGCCTATTCACTGCGCTTTATTCGCGACGTGTTCTTCGGCCCGGCTCCAACCGGCTTGCCACGCGTTCCACATGAGCCGCCCCTGTTGATGCGACTTCCGGCCGAACTGCTCGTGCTGGCATGCCTCGTCGTCGGCGTCGCGCCGGCTCTCACCGTAGCGCCGATCCTCGATACGGCTGCTCGGGCGGTTCTCGGCTCCGCGATGCCGGAGTACAGCCTTCGTCTCTGGCACGGAATTACGCCCGAACTTCTGATGAGCATAGTAGCGATGGTCGGGGGGTTGGGCGTCTACGTCATGCTGCGCTCCTACCTGCTCGTGCACGAGGGACCGCCGTTGCTCGGTCGCATCAACGGTAAGCGGATCTTTGACTGGGTGTTGGTGACGTTGTCCTGGCGCCTTGCGCGATGGCTCGCCACCAATCTCGGGACGAGACACCTCCAACCACAATTGCGAATCTTGGCTGGCGTGGCGTTCGTCGCTGCCCTGCTACCCCTGTACGCCCGCGGCCTCTCGCTGACGGGACCATCAGGACGTGAATTCGACCTCGTCTTCGGATTACTCTGGGTGGTGGGCGTCGGTTGCGCGGTAGGAGCCGCGGTCCAGGCCAAATTTCATCGGGTGGTCGCGCTGATACTGCTCGGGACCGCGGGCCTCGTCACCTGCGTCAGCTTCGTCTGGCTGTCCGCTCCCGATGTCGCGCTGACGCAGATCGTCGTTGAGACGGTTACGACGGTTCTCCTATTGCTCGGCTTGCGGTGGCTGCCAAAACGCATTGCTCAATCAAGCCCGGACGAGGCACGCGGCAGCATTCGGTGGCACCGCGCTCGCGACTTCTCCATCGCGCTCCTCGCCGGACTCGGTTTGGCCACCCTCGCTCTGGCAGCTATGCAGCTCCCGGATAATCACAGCATTTCACGATACTTCGTGGAAAACGCATACACGAAGGGTGGCGGAACCAATGTGGTGAACGTCATCCTGGTTGATTTCCGCGGGTTCGATACGCTCGGCGAGATCACGGTGCTTGCGGTCGTCGCACTGACCGTCTTCGCGCTTTTGCGCCGTTTCCGTCCGGCCCCCGAAAGCATTCCCGTTCCCGAACAGCAGCATGCCCAGGATGCCCACGACGAGGCTCATCCCGATCGACAGAAGGGCGACACTGCCAAGGACACGCTTGCTACCGCGGCATTGATGATGGGGCTGCTGTTTCCCGTGATCGGCGTCGTGGCCATTTTCCTTCTATTGCGCGGGCACGACCTTCCGGGCGGCGGCTTCGTCGCCGGCATCGCAATGGCGACAGCGTTCATCCTGCAATATATGGCTCGCGGCACGGTTTGGGTGGAAGCTCGTCTTCACGTCATGCCGGTGCGTTGGATGGGTTTCGGCCTCGTGCTGGCAGGGTGTGCGGGAGCTGCCGCCTGCGTTTTCGGACACCCCTTCCTGACCTCGTACTTTGCATATGCCGAATTGCCTCTGCTCGGTCGCGTCCCCACGGCCAGCGCTCTTCTCTTCGATATCGGTGTGTTCTCGCTCGTCGTCGGCGCCACGGTCTTGATGCTCATCGCAATCGCGCATCAATCGCTGCGTCGCTACGGCGTGCCGCTCCAGGCGGGGCAACGCGCGCCCGGTGAGCGACCGAAAGAGGGGTTGGTGTAATGGAGCTTAGCCTGGCCATCGGCATAGGTGCGCTTGCGGCGTCCGGCGTGTGGCTGGTCCTCAGGCCGCGCACGTTTCAAGTCATCATCGGGCTTTCGTTGCTCTCTTACGCCGTCAACCTCTTCATCGTGGCCATGGGGCGGGCGCGGACGGGAGCGCCGGTGCTGATCGCAAAGGAGATCGGGGATGCAATGAAACATGCTGACCCGCTACCACAGGCGCTCGTATTGACTGCAATCGTCATCAGTTTTGCGACGACGGCGCTGTTCCTTGTCGTTCTCCTCGCGTCGCGCGGCCTGGCTCGCACCGATCACGTCGACGGTCAGGAGCCCGAGGCGTGAGCGGAATCGCAAATCTGGTCGTTGCGCCCATCGTCCTGCCCCTGCTTGCCGGTGCAGGCATGCTGCTCTTGAATGGAGAGCGGCACCGCAACATAGTGGCATCCGTCAATGTCGCCGCAACGGTTGCACTCGTTTGCGTCGCGATGATCTTGCTCGGAATGTCTGATTCGGGTCACCCCGGAATCAGGGAAGTCTATCGCCTGGGCGATTGGCCCGCTCCTTTCGGAATTGTCCTCGTTCTCGATCGGCTCTCCGCGCTCATGCTGCTCCTGACCAGCATCCTGGCGTTGGCGTCGGTTGTGTTCTCTCTTGCCCGTTGGCACCGGACAGGCGCGCATTTCCATCCGCTCTTTCAGTTTCTGTTGATGGGCCTCAATGGTGCCTTCCTGACCGGCGATCTCTTCAACCTGTTTGTCTTCTTCGAGTTATTGCTGGCCGCTTCGTACGGCCTTCTGCTGCATGGTTCCGGTCTCGCACGGGTGAAAGCTGGGTTGCACTACATCGTCGTCAATCTGGTCGCGTCGCTGTTGTTCCTGATCGGGGTCAGCCTGATCTATGGCGTCACCGGGACGCTCAATATGGCGGACCTCGCGGCGCGGATACCTGCAATCGCTGCGGAGAGCCGCGGTTTGCTCGAAGCAGGCGCCGGCATGCTGGCGGTGGCCTTCCTGCTCAAGGCCGGCATGTGGCCCCTGTGTTTCTGGCTGCCGACGGCCTACGCAGCCGCGAGTCCACCGGTGGCGTCGATCTTTGCGCTCATGACCAAGGTCGGCGCGTATATCATCCTGCGTCTATCGCTGTTGCTTTTTGGTGAGGGCAGCGGCGCGTCAGCGGGCTTCGGTAGTGACTGGCTGTTGTGGGGCGGGTTGGCGACGATCGCATTCGGAGCAATCGGCACATTGGCATCCCAGGACACCGCCCGTCTCGGCGGCTTTTCGGTGCTGGTATCCTCCGGAACCGTACTGGCAGCCACAGGGACCGGACAAGTCAGTGTCACCGGTGGAGCACTGTTTTACCTGGTCAGCTCGACTCTCGGCATCAGCGCGTTCTTCCTTCTGGCCGAACTCATCGAGCGCGGCCGCGAACCCGGAGCTGATGTGATCGCCGTCACCCGGGAAGCTTATGGAGAGGATGACGACGCGGACGATACGGAAGAGGAGGTCGGCATGGCCATTGTGGCCACGATGGGGTTGCTCGGCGTCGCCTTTATGGGGTGCGCGCTAGTCATCGCCGGGCTCCCGCCGCTGTCGGGGTTCATAGCCAAATTCGCGCTGCTGACGGCGGCGCTTCGTCCTGCAGACATGCATCCGGGCGGTGCCGTTCCTGGCAGTGGATGGGCGCTCCTGTTGGCGCTCCTCGTATCCAGTTTCGCGGCGTTGGTCGCGCTGACCCGAGCAGGTATACGCTCCTTCTGGGCCTCGCCAGATCGCGCCGTGCCGCGTGTGCGCTTGATCGAGATGGCGCCCATCATGTTCCTGTTGATCATTTGCGCGGCCCAGACAGTGCTCGCCGGTCCGGTGATGCGTTTCATGCAGGCAACGGCGCAATCGCTGCACGCGCCGGCGGGCTACGTCAGCGACGTCCTGGAGATAAGCGCCCAAGGCAGTCGAAAGGCGGGCGGCAAATGACGCGATTCCTGCCCTTTCCGCGGATGAGCTTCTGTCTGCTCGCATTGTGGCTACTGCTCAATCAGGCAGTCACGATCGGACATGTCCTCCTCGGTTGTGTGATTGCGCTCGTCGGCGGGCGGTTTCTCACCGTACTGGAGTTACCAAGCACGCGCGTCAGGCGACCCGGCGTCCTTCTACGCCTGCTGGGATTGGTGGCGATTGATATCATCCGCTCCAACTTGGCGGTTGGCCGGATCATTCTCGGTTTTGGGCGCCGACAGCGAAAATCCGGATTCGTGAACGTTCCGCTCGATATGCGCAATCCCTACGGACTGGCGTTGCTGGCCTGCATCATTACCTCGAGCCCCGGAACGCTGTGGGTGAACTTCGATGCACAGAAGGGTTTGTTGATGATCCATGTTCTGGACCTGGTCGATGAAGCCGAGTGGATCCGCACGATCAAGCAGCGCTACGAACGCCATCTGCTGGAGATATTCGAATGAGCCAGCTCTTGCTGATCTACGCGCTTTCCGCCGCGCAGGTACTTCTGGTGTTGGCTATCGGCTGTGGCGTGGTCCGCATCTTTCGCGGGCCGCGGGCACAGGATCGCGTTTTGGGCTTCGACACGTTGTCCGTGAACGCGATGTTGTTGCTTCTGACGTTCGGGATTCGATCCGGCGAAACGCTCTATTTCGAAGCGGCCCTGGCCATGGCCCTCTTCGGTTTTGTTGGTACGATTGCGCTGGCGAAGTTTCTGCTGCGCGGCGAGGTGATGGAATGAACGGCATCGAACACCTGCCGCCCTGGGCTGCGGCTCTCACGGCATTTCTCCTGCTTGTTGGCGCCGCCGTCACACTGGTCGGTTCGCTGGGCCTTTTGCGGCTCGGCACATTCTACGAGCGGGTCCACGCGCCGACGCTCGGGACAACGCTGGGCACCGTATTCATTGCAGCTGCTTCAATCGTTTGCTTTTCGGTACTTCAGAGCAGGCCAGTGCTGCACGAAATCCTAATCATCGGGCTTGGCGTGGTAACCACGCCTATTGCCTTGACCGTATTGGTGGGCGCAGCGCGATTTCGCGATACTGCCGAAAAGAGTGCGCAGGTTCGCGGACCAGAGGGCAATTAGCGCGAGACGCGCGATTTCTTGCAGCAGGTTCCTTGACCGGCGAGTCGGCCAATCCAGGCTAAATGTCGCATTTGATTTCCTGCATCGCATGCCCACCTCTAAGTGCATGATGTATGATGCTGAGTAGTAAACGAGTTCGCCGAAGTCTTTGCAGATTGGCCGCCTGATCGGAGGCAATCAGCCCCGAACTCAGTGCACGTCGCGGCCGCGAGGGCTCTAGCTCGCTGCCCCGCAGGGCGATGCACATGCCGCTGGCAAACAAGCCGTACGGCACACAGAGGCAGTGATGACTACAACGCTACGACGCCGGATTTATAGGACCCAGCTGCAGATCCGCCGGTAACCCGGACGATGCCACATCGTCCGGGACGGCACCTCAATAGTTCTGCAACCAAAGCCGGGAGTTTCTCATGTCAGTGTTTTTCGCGCTGCTCGTCCTGACCTCATGGGTCATGTTCATCTGGATTTCAGATCCCGATGGTTTCCGCGAGGCATTCGCTCGCCGCCAACCGCCAATTCCTCACGACCCTAAAAGGTGACGTTGAGAGGTTCACCTCCGTCACCGCGTACAACAGTTGCTTATGAGCGAGAAAGATATCGTGCTCCGGATGTTCGCGGGGCGCGATGCTTGGTTGCTTCTCGGCTACAGATCGTCGGTCCAAGCCAATCTGGTGGATTAGACGAACGAAGCCGGCACGCGACAGCGTCATAGGCCCTCCGCAAGGCAACCGAATTGCCGCGCTGGTCGAACTTGGCAAGCCATCGTTCTTGCTGCCGTTCGCAATTACAAGGATTATGACATGAACATCGTAGCTGCGACAGATTTCTCGACGCGCTCCAACCGCGCTCTGCGGAAGGCCGGCCTCTCAGCGCGCTCCCTTGATGCAAAGCTGCACCTTGTTCATGTCGTCGACGATGATCAGCCAAAAGAGCTGGTCCACATCGAAGAGCGTGAGGCACAACGGGTGCTGGTTGAGCAGATCGTATCCATGCCGGAGCTGCAAAACGTTCAGTGCTATCCGACTGTGGTCAAGGGCCATCCTTTTGACGGGATACTGCGAGCGGCTGCAGCAGCCGACGCGGATCTCGTTGTAATGGGAGCCCATCGCAAGCAGTTTCTGCGCGATATCTTCACGGGCACCACAATCGAGCGTGTTATTCGCGGAGGAAGGTATCCGGTTCTGATGGTGAACAACGAGGCGCAGCGGCGCTATGAACGCGCTCTAGTGCCAGTTGATATGTCGGATACATCGGCCGATGCAATTCGCGTGGGCCTGTCCACCGGACTCTTGGCGGAGGGCACGATTCTTCACGCCTTCTCGCCGATGGCGAAAACGCGATTGCTCAGCTCTGGTGCGAGCGGGGCTGTAATCAGCGGATATGTCGATAGCGAGCGTCAAAAGGCAATGGAGGAGCTGACGAAGTTTCTGGTGACGAACAAGCTCGGCACGCAACGATGGTTTCTCCAGGTCGCCGAGGGCGGGCCTATGCAGGTCATCACCCGTGCTGTTTCGGAGAGGCGGCCTGACATGCTGGTGATGGGCACGCACGGCCGATCTGGCATGCTTCGGGCGTTGATCGGGAGCGTAACGGAAGAAGTCCTGCGTTCGTTGAACGTGGACGTTCTCGTTGTTCCTCCCGGCGCCTCTGAACGCACAATAGCAAATCCACCGATCGCCCCTGCCCCAAAGGCGTGACGCGTGCCGCGGCTCATCGCTCGCGAGCGAGTCATGCGCGCTCCGCCTGCAAACCGGCGGCGATCTGGCAAGAGACCCCCAGGAAATCGACGCCGTCTCTTGGTCTCCGCCCGCGCTAGGCGTCGGCAGCCGTGTTCGCAGGGCCGGCGACCCCTCCTTTCAGCGAACAACGGCTCCCACTCGGCCGGGTTGGTCGATAGACTAGCGGCGCCTTCGTTCAGCGTCGCGCGCAGCCGGCTTTGCTGCGTGTGGTTTAGTCGAGCCCCGCGTGATTTTCAACGGATCGCTGGCCGGAAAGGTTTGCTGCAATTGCCGGTCCAGCTCCTCGTCGAGTTCTCGCTTCTCCCGCTGCTCCGATGTTTCGTAGTGCTTTGGCATTGCTCAATCTCCGCGTTTAGCACTTGGTGACCGGCCGTCTGCCACCAAAGAATTGTGGCGCCAAATACGCACAGTTGACGGTAAAGCGAGCGGAATTGAGGATTTAGAATCAACAAAGATCTTGAGGCAACAGCGCAGTGCTCGGGGCACCAATGCGGAGTTCGTGGTGCCGAGGCGCTCTACAGGTTGCAGTCTGGTGATGCACTGCGCAAGCGCATGCAACGCTTCGAGTACCTGGCCCTGCGCTGTTGCGCCTAAGATCGGGCATTCCTGTCGGGGTGACGTAGATCCGGCGGATCAATTGTCCGGTCCGGGTCAATCGCTGCACGGGCGAGCCAGCGGTAAGTCCGGCTAATGTCGGCCATCCCGCCGAAAGCGGAAGTAACTTCAGAACATTTGCAATAGGCCGGTGCGGGTCGAATGCCTTGACATGTTGAAGCTCTGAAATCGGAACCTCGAATCATGCGCTAGGAACTCAGCGACTGTGAGTGGCCGCCATTCCACCGACAAGAGCGAGAGCACTCCTCTAAAGATCGAGTCTCAGAGCTTGTTGAACAATTTCAATCGAGAGGTTCACCAGTCGACGTGTCGCTTCCACGACTGCGGGCAGGATCTTGTACGGAACCACTTCGTGCGGCATAGCTGCGAGCGCTTCATCCAGGCTACGACGCCAAGCCACCCTGAGCTCAGTGTTCACATGAATAATGTTTATGCCGGCATCTATGGCACTGACGAAATCGACATCCTCCGTTCCCGACCCGCCATGAAGCGTAAGCAACGTCCCAGTGGCTCGCTTGATGGCCGCAATCCTTTCAATGTCCAGGTGCTTTCTAGTCTTTCCCTCAACCATGCTCCGCAGCATGCCGTGCATGTTGCCGACCGCAGGGGCCAAGATGTGTATACCGGTCGCCTCGACAAAGGCCTTGGCCTGCTCCGGATCAGTTAACCCGCGGCCGAAATCAGGGGCAGCATCATGGATCCGCGAGCCCGTTCCGATGTCGCCGATTTCACCCTCTATCAGGATCGACGGATTGATGTCTTTGAGCATTTCAACCGCTGCTTTGGTTTTCCGGATATTTTCGTCGATCGGAAGAGCTTAGAGATCGAACACTATGGAATTGAAGCCAACGTTTGCGGCGGCCATCGCCGATTCCAACGAGTGGGTGTGATCAGCGTAAAGATAGACTGGGAGTCCTTCGCCATCGCGGAAGCTTGCGACCAGAGCCGATATTTGCCTATCACCGAGAAGCTCGCGTTCGCCCTCTGAAACCCCGACGACGACAGGAACCTGCAGGTCCTTGGCCGCCGCCACGATGCCTTCAGTGTCCATAGATCCGATACATTGAAGTGGACCGACCGCGTTCTTCTTCTTTTGGGCGTCCTGATAGGTTGTAAGCAGATTTTTCACTATTTCCTCCCAATACGAGCGGACGATTGCCGACTGAATAATTTTGTCGATGTTCGAGCCATCGAGACATTTGTGGCCTAGCCTGCGCAGATCGATACCGAAATCCGCTGCAGTAAGAGACGGCGCGCCCTGGAGCGGGAGTGCCAGCGCAACACCGATCAGCTGGAGCGCCAGCCATCGTCAAGCCGATTACTGTGAACTACAGTGCGACTGTCGAGGAAGCTCGCACGGATAATTCACGTGCTGTTGTGTTTCCCGAGTGCTGCAACAGCGTAGCGATCGCTCCCGACCACCTCCAGATGGCCGGCGGCTGGCAGGGTCAGCTATGCCACGGGTTGTTGTGGATCCAAGTGCACGCGTTTGGCTTGCGAAATGTGGGATCGCGATATTCGATGTAGTCGAAGTTCACCGTCCCGAACGTTGTCTGAGGCTTCTTTAAAGCCGAGCAAGTCTGAACCTCGATAAATTCGCTCTTGAAATTACCGCGGGGAAAAGCCGCGATGACTTGGTCGCGTTGCTCTGGCGTGTACTCATCATATCCAATCCCGACGACGTCCACCAAAACACCCGCGTTTGTGAGAGCGATCTCGGGCCGCATATACTGGGGGATACCAGGCGTGGTGTGTAGGGCGATGGCTTCCCACACCAGATCCGCCTTCGATTCGGAAATGCCATGGCTCTTGAGAAATTCGCGCGCTGCATCTGCGCCGTCGACTTCAAAACGTTTTGTCTCGGTATGATAAGTGTCGATAAGGCCTAAGTCATGAAACAGCGCAGCGACATAGAGCAGTTCAGAGTCGAATTTCAGGTTCTGGCGGACACCCTTCATTGCACCAAACACGAAGACTCGAACCGAGTGGTTAAACAACATCTCGGTTTCGTGGTGCCGCACCAGTTCGGCGGCTTCGCGCGCGATCTTGCTATCCGGGATCTTAATGCCGAAACTTACGTCGTTCATTGTTAAACTCCTGTCTTGTGCGCGCTGAACTGCCGACAGCACCGCAATTCATGCCCGCCGACGCTTTAGATCGATACCCACAAGGTAACCCGCGAATGTTGGACCGGAAGTACCCTTCTGTATGACGATACTGCAGTGCGATTGAGGCTGAAAGCAGGGTCTCGCTCGGGCAGTGTGGCTGTCGTTTTCTGATCAGCGGTCCCTGTTCTCGTGGTGCACTCCATGGATTAGGGGCGGCTTGAAGCTCCTGAGGAAGCTCGCCACCCTAATCAAAGAAATGTGCAGGACGCCAAGTACAAACCGCGGGAAATTCACTTCCTGCGAGTAAGGATCAGATGTAGGGAAATTGCGCGAGAGCTGGTTGATGACCAGCTATTGTCGTTCCCGGTCTAGAATTTTAAAATGCGATAAAGGCTACGAAGCCCATCTCTCAAACACGCAGAATCTTGCGGGTTGTGGAGAGCGCCGAGCGTAGGTGTGACTTTTGAACTCGGCAATAGCGCAAGCCGGCGGCTGACTCACATCTTGGTAGGAGTCAAGAATGGGAAGCACTCTCGTCGGTAATGGTCCTGCTGATTCTTCTATGTTGGCATGGCGAGTACACAAATTCGGCGCGCCGGACGTGATGATATTTGAACGGGTCCCAAGGCCAGATCCTGGTCCGGGCGAAGTTCTTGTCGATGTTCACGCAGCAGGCGTCGGTCCTTGGGACGGCTGGATCAGGGCCGGCAAGAGCGCGTTGCCGCAGCCTCTTCCTCTCACGCTCGGCTCCGATCTGTCCGGAACGGTCGCGGCCGTGGGATCGGGCATTTCGGACCTGGCTGTCGGAGATCAGGTTTACGGAGTGACCAACACTCAGTTCCTTGGTGGTTACGCAGAATACGCGGTGGCTTGCGAAGAAACCAAGCTCGCTGAGCTATGCCGAAGCGGCTTCCGTTCCCGTCGTTGCGGTCACGGCGTGGCAAGGTCTGTTCGACCACGCTCGCCTCGAAGCCGGGCAGACGGTGGTCATTCATGGAGCTGCGGGAAACGTTGGAGCCTACGCGGTTCAGCTCGCTCGTCGCGCTCGGCTTCGTTCAATCGCAACGGCTGGGGCGAAGGACGTCGAGTACGTGCGTTCCCTCGGTGCCGACGAAGTA
Source organism: Bradyrhizobium sp. S3.7.6 (assembly GCF_054061875.1). Classification (NCBI taxonomy): domain Bacteria; kingdom Pseudomonadati; phylum Pseudomonadota; class Alphaproteobacteria; order Hyphomicrobiales; family Nitrobacteraceae; genus Bradyrhizobium; species Bradyrhizobium sp. S3.7.6. The sequence continues at coordinate 383,934 of NZ_JBSSEQ010000004.1, forward strand.
TTGGACTATCATACGCAACGCTTCGAGGAAAAGGTGAAGGACGCGGACGCGGTACTGGATCTCGTCGGGGGCGAAACGCAAATGCGTTCTTTTCAGGTTCTTCGCACGGGCGGCAAGCTGATCTCCGCTGTGTCCCAGCCCGATCAAGACCGCGCAAAGTCCCGCGGGGTCACCGCAGCCGTCTTCTTGGTGGAAGTGACCACCGAGCGGCTGCGCACAATCGCCGATCTCATTCACCGCGGCGAACTGAAAACCCGCGTCGGTGTAGTTCTGCCTCTCGCCGATGCGCGAGACGCGCACATGATGTTAGAAGGCCGACGATCACCGCCGAAAGGAAAGATCGTTCTCAACGTAGAGGCCACGGGCGAAGTCACCGCGCCCGCTTGAATTCGGGCTAACGATGAGCGTCGCGGCAAGCAGGTGTGGAGGGCCGCCAACTCCCGCGGGGACCGGGAACAATTGCTGAGAACGCTTTGGCTTGTGGGCTTTGCTTGTAATCACCCATCGCTGGTGCCGTCGTCAACGCAGGTTTCAGCCCGTCGACCCAACGCCGAGCACATCGTCGCACTCAATCGCCAAGCTACGCGGAGGGACGCGCCTCATTCGACGTCGACGACAAAAGTCTGGTTTCGGCTTCAAGATCTTCTTGTGAAACTCCGAAGCCTCTTCGAACTGAAAGCTCTCCATGTGGGAGAACCGGACCACTGAGGGATCGCTTCGCCTATTGCCCGACAGCCCAGCGCGACTTCCGCATCAGATTGCTGAAGTCCCTGCGACGGAAACCAGGGTCCTTGTAGGCCATTACATCGGCCAAACCGGTGCCTTGGGTGGTTTCAGGACGGTGCTTGAGGCTGTCGTAAAGGGCCTGCAGGAAGCCTTCCGCGAATTGGGCGGACGCGGATAAACCGTCTCGACAGCGCTCCGCTGCGCGGCAGTGAAGTCGTCATAGCCGGCGCCGACAAGGTCCATGTTGGCTCCTTCGGCAAGAAGTGCCGCGATGGGGTACAGATGCGGGGAAATTCCATTTGTCGTATGCAGTGCGATCGCAAGCCAGACGCTCTGGCCATCAGCTTCCGAAATGCCGTGACTCCGCAGAAAATCGCGTGCGGCATTCGCGCCATCCACTTCATAGCGCAGGTGACTTTCCCCATAACTTGCAGTCAGTCCATAATCATGGAACATGGCCGCTATGTAGAGAAGTTCCGGATCAAAGGTCAGACCCTTGCGCTTTCCTGCCAAAGCAGCCCAATAGTAGACGCGCATGGAGTGCTGAAACAGCAAATCGTTTTCGGTATCGCGAATGACCTGAGCTGCATCGCGCGACAATTTGCTGTCCGGAATTCTTATCTCCGAAACCTCCTCGACGGCGTTCGGAACCGCTTCCGCAATTTTAGGCGTGACCGTTTCGGCCTGACCGTTTGGTGCCAAGGCGGATCCGGCGACCAATGCGAGGGCGGCCCAGGTGAGAGTGGTACGAACATTCATGTCGTTCTCCTCTGTAGCCGGAGATGGCGTGTATGGGGCTAGAATGTCAATCGGCATTGGACTGGGACCCCCGATCGGCGTCCAAAGGGGGCTCTGACGCAATTTTGGTGCAGCTCCGATTATTCTGCACCGATTAGCCTGGCCTGAAGGAGATCGATTTTCCCGCGACCGTACATCTGCCTTCTCACGAGCTTGAGGCGGGTGATCTGACCTTCAGTCTGTCCGTTGGACCAGGGCGAAGTGATTGCCGCCCGAACCGCCGCTTCATCCTTCGTGACGCCGCTGGCGAAGGAAGTCACGAGACTGGCGCGGGCGCGGTCGATCCACGGCGTGAGCCCTGCTTCGGCTCTGCGTCGGATCATCAAGTGGAATTCGGCGATGATCTCGCGAGCCTCGACCAAGGATGGTACGCCAGCTTCGATTGCCGCGACCGTGACGGTCTCTGCTTTCGTGAGCAGATCTCCGCCGATTGTCATGAGGCGCGCGATCGTTCTGGCCGATGGAATCCGCTGAAGGTTTCGTGCGTCGGGCTTTTCAGCCCTTCGTCTGCGGGTCGCCCACTCGCTGATGACGCGGAGCGAGCCTCTGAAGCCATGCGCCGTTAAACGACGCCAAAGTTCAGCCCCGTTTCGGCAGCCGGACGCCCACTGATCGTCGAGCCACGGCAAGTGTAAGTCCAACGAACTTTGCCGGGTCCGGAAGACATCGTGTCGTTCGCCGCGAATCGCCTGCCGTACCAGCTGCCTGCTGTGACCAGTCTGACGCACGATCTGCTTGATGGGTATGCCATTCTTCGACAGAGCCAGGATAGCCGCATTGGTCTCCTCGCGGCGCAGATAACCCTCATACTGGATCCGCTCTGCGGCTGTTAGCAGCTTGGGATCAATCGTGGTCGCGCCGATCACTGTGCGTATCTGGCGCATCGATTTGCGAACGGCATCGAGGAAGGCCCGACTGGCGTTCTCCATCAGATGCCAACGATCTGCAACCTGTACCGCATGCGGTAAGGCTCTTGCTGTCGCTTCGCCATATCCCCCACCACGGTCACGGGCAACGATCGCGATCGTGGGATGAGCAGCGAGCCAGGCTTGGGCAGTTGCGGGCTCCCGATCCGGGAGCAGGGTGACTACTCGGCGCCGCTCCAGGTTGCAGATGATGCTGGCGTATCTGTGGTTGCGCCGCCAGGCCCAATCATCAATGCCGATAACCCTGAGCGGATCAGCTGGCGGACGGCTACGGCGTCGGACCACGCGAAGGAGCGTATCCTTGCTCACCGGCAGCATTAGCCGTTTTGCGAAGCCTGCTGCCGGTCGACCGCCAAGTGCCAGACCGAGGTGATGGACGATAGAGTCCAGCCTTGCCGTGCGTCGCGCCGACGGTGCCAGCACCCCTTCGGCGAAGCGCTCGGTGAAGATTTGGCGCCCGCATAGGACGGCGCCGCAACGGAAGCGACGAGCAATCACCAGAAGCTGTACGATCCGCCCCGAAAGGGGAAGATCAGTCACACGACGCCGGTATCGGCTATGGACGCGTCGGGAAACCGTTCCGCAAGATGGGCACAGACCAATGCTTCCCGACGCCCGGACCGCAATAACAGCCTTATCACCTTCGTAGTACGCACTCTCTACAACAAATCCACTCGGCACCAGACTGGAGCGCTGGAGTGCCTGCTGCATGGCGCTGATTCTCCCCCAAATCAAAGCGCCAGACATCCCTCGAACTGCATCAAAAGTGATGGTGTGGAACGGCCCTTCGAACCGGCATCAAAAGTGCCTAACGTGGTCGCGTAGAGAGGCGCCACAAAGGAAGGACCGTTCCATGGAGAAAATTATCACAGTGGGTTTGGATTTGGCCAAGTCGATCTTTCAAGTTCACGGCACCGCCGAAAACGGGACAGTCTTGGTTCGTCGCACATTGCGGCGATCGCAGGTTCTACCCTTCTTTCGGAGCCTTCCAGCTTGCTTGGTAGGTATGGAGGCCTGTGCGAGTGCCCATCACTGGGCGCGCGAGATAGCGGCGCTGGGCCACTCTGTCCGCATGATGCCGCCAGCCTACGTGAAGCCTTACGTCAAACGTAATAAGACCGACGTGGCGGATGCTGAAGCCATTTGTGAGGCGGTCACCCGCCCGACAATGCGGCTCGTACCGGTGAAGACTGCCGAACAACAAGCAGCCAGCATGATTTTGCGAACGCGAGAGATGCTAATGAGGCAGCGCAGCCAGACTGCAAATGCTCTGCGGGCTCATATGGCCGAATTGGGCATTATCGCTGGCACAGGCATGGCAAGCATCGCAAAACTCTTGGTGCTTCTCCGGGACGAAAAAGACAATAGGATCCCCGGCGCCGCCCGCTTTGCCCTGATCCTATTTGCCGAACAGATTGAGCTGCTGACAACCCGCATAGAGAAGCTCGACAGAGAGATTTTGGTTGCCGTCAGAAAGGACCCCGATGCAAGGCGTCTGATGAGCATTCCGGGTGTCGGTCCTCTCATCGCCGCTACCGTTCGGACATCGGTCTTGGATGCTCGCGATTTTGCGACTGCACGAGATTTTGCGGCTTGGACGGGGCTCACACCGAGGGCACGGTCGAGCGGCGGGAAAGAAAGGCTCGGCGCGATATCAAAGCGTGGAAATCGGCAACTACGGACGCTCTTGATCGTTGGTGCGACCTCTATCATCAAGCTTGCTAAGCGAGGCTTGAAAGTCCCGCTCTGGATTCGGACCATGCTGCAAAGACGGCCGGTCAAGGTCGTATCGGTCGCGCTCGCTAATAAGATTGCGCGCACGATCTGGGCCTTGCTGGTCAGAGGAGGCATCTATCAGGCGCCGGCCGCAATGCTGAAATCCTAATCTCAAGAGCTCTCCGGCGGAAGAAGAAAGCTGCCGAGGAGGCAAGGTGCAAATCTGGATGAACCTCGAATGACGTCATTCCCGGTAGCAATCAGACCGCCTGACTCACTGCGCTTCGAGCGCGAGAAATTGATTGGGCGATTGCCTTCCGCGGATATCATCGTGGCCAGCGGCCAGGCGCCGCATTCACAGGCCGAACATATGACCGCACCGTCATCCCCTGTTCTACCAGAAAAAGATCTTGCAGCCCGGGCCAATGGTATGGACCCCGCCCTTGCCGCGGTGGAATCTCAAGCGTCAACTGCAGCGAAGGAGGATGTTATGCAGGTCGTTCGGATAGGTCTAGATCTGGCGAAGTATGTCTTCGAAGTTCACGGCGTCGACAACCACGGGAAAGTCGTTGTGCGAAAGAGGTTACGTCGCGATGCGGTGGCCGGCTTTTTCGCCAATTTACCGGCCTGCCTGGTCGGCATGGAGGCTTCCAACGGGGCACACTATTGGGCTCGCGTGCTCACGGAGCTTGGCCATCAGGTCCGACTAATCAGCCCTCAGTTCGTGACACCATACGTCAAGTCGAACAAAAACGACCAGAACGATGCGGAAGCCATCTGCGAAGCGGTCGGTCGTCCGTCCATGCGCTTCGTGCCACCGAAATCAACCGATCAGCTGGCGGTACAGGCCGTCCACCGCATTCGCCGGCGCCTGGTCGCCGATCGAGTCAGGCTCGTCAATCAGATTCGCGGTCTTCTGTCCGAGCATGGGATTGTCATTGCCCGTGACATCGCGCAGCTGCGGCGTGGCCTCGCGGTCATCGTAGGAAACATCAATGACGACCTCAGCGAGATGCTCCGAGCGCTCATGAGGGAACTGCAAGAGGAGTTGTCCGAGCTTGATACCCGCATTGCAGCCTATGACCGGCGGATAAGGGAAATCTTCCGTACGAGTGAGCAGTGCCAGCGGCTCGGCAAAATCGAAGGCGTCGGACCTGTGACAGCAACAGCCTTGGTCGCCGCCGTGGGCGATAGAAGCTGTTTCAAGAACGGCCGACAGTTCGCGGCTTGGCTTGGTCTGGTACCCAAGCAGCGATCCAGTGGAGGGCGGGCCCGCTTGTTCGGCATCAGCAAACGGGGCGATCGATACCTGCGGACGCTGATGATTCACGGAGCTCGCGCCGCTTTAAGCCGTGCTAATGGCAAGCAGGATCCGCGAAGCCTCTGGCTCGGCAAGATGCGGCAACGGCGCCATCCCAATGTCGCGGCCGTGGCTCTTGCCAACAAGAACGCGCGGATCGTGTGGGCTATGCTCACAGGCGGCGCGGCTTATGAGCCGGCGCTTTCGGTGAAGGCGGCCTGAAGCGAAGCGGCAATCAAGGAAAGGAGGTCTCACCGGCAATTGCAACAAATGGCAGGAGATGGCGAAACGGTCACCCCGTCGCTTCCCGAACCTGATGTGTGGACCGGCATGGCTTGCGCCGATGTCTCGGGGCCGTTGAGGTGGAAGCGGGCGAAAACCATCGAGGCTTGCGGCGGAGACGTTGTCCAGCCGCATCAAGAAGCCGGATATACGTCAGCAGTTGTGGCCGTCGATCCTGATCAAGCCAGTCGTTGCAATCGGGCGGGGTCCATATACGTTCCACATATGAGTCAGAGCCCCGATTGGATGCCGATTACCCCGAATACGGGGTCCTTATTCCATGCCGAAACACAAGCGTGGAGGCGGCGTGCGGCGAAGAAAAGCGTCGCAGAGGGAGCTCCGCGCCTTCACGGGCAACTCGATCCGAAACTTCATGGCGCGCAGAGGAACGATCGCGCGACTGCCAAGTTTTCCCGACGCCCCTGCCCCAAGGGGCGAACCCCGTACTGGCCCCAGCTCATAGCCCCTGCCCCCCGAGCTGGGGCCTTCATCCGCCAGCCGGGGAAGCGTGAGCAGAAGGCTTCGGCGAAGCTCCCGCCCTTCTCAATCCTTCGCTCCCAGAGGCTATTGGTCTTCGCCTGCAGCGGCGGAATCCTGGGTGCCGAGCAACTTCAGCGCGGTCTCGATCTTGGCGAGGAGCGCCTGGATTTCGGCGCGCTCGTTCGCGCCGGGTCCGGCTTCAAGCCGCGCCAGCTATTGCTCTTTCTGTCCTAGCTGCTTCGCAAGAGTGGACATCCGATCACCACAATGTTTACCGTATCGAATGGGCCGCTCGGAGAGCGGCCCTTTCTTGGTCACCAGCTACGGGTGCCGAAGCTGAAGCCGATGCTCGGCCCGCCGCTGTACGAGCCGTAGCCGCGATCGTAGTAGCCGGGGCCGCCGTAGTAGCCGTAACTGCGGCGCACCACGTACCCGTCGTCACCGCCGTAATAGCGCTGGTGAGTTCGATCGTGCATCTGTTTGACCTGTCGGCGTGCTCGCACATCGGTCGATGAGAGGCTCTGCTGCTCCGGGCTGGGCGTGCCGAGCGGGGTATCGATCAAACGATGCGGTTACGAGCCCGAGCTACCTGATAGTTGGAGGTTCTTTCGTTGGCCAGCCGGTGCTCTGATTGCCTGGACCGGTGGGATCGCCGTCCTCCCAAGACGCTTGCAATGTGTCGTCGCGGGCAACCGGTATCAGAAGCTGCTTCCGCATTTCGGCGAGGCGGGCACGGCAATACTCCCGGTAAAACATCTCGACTAGGGTGGACATGATCGAACCCTCGCTTGATCATCACCATTGACGATAGATTTCGACCATTTCAACCGGCGGTAAATATCAACGGCGCCGGAGTAGTTTGTGTCCGACGAACTCGGATGACGACGATGTGGCCGACGAGGCGCGACACGAAATCGGTATCAGAGAACGTCTGGTGCTGCAGGACAGTCTGTCCGCGGATCGTTGAGTTCGATCAATCGCGAGAGTCATAGAAGCGGAGCTTACGGGTTCACCCCGCCAAGGATATCTAAACTAGATCCGATAACGGCAATCAGAAATAGAGCCATCACGACCGCCTCCTCTTAGAGGAGATTTTTTGACGCCGCGGCCTTCGCAATCACTATAGACCTAATTTCTGGCCGTTAAGTGAACGAGTTCACATCAGCATTGAACTTAGCTGAGCGAGACTAGCAGGCCAATGGCGTAGCTTCTTGGACTCTTGCGCACAGATCAAACAAGTTCGGTGCGCGAACTGCAAAATGCAGATACCGGTGAGTTTGTCGCATTTGATCCCGATGTCCAACAAGGCTGGAGGTCCCCATGTCTATGGACGCAGCCGAATTCGTATCACATCGTTTCTCGACGCGGGAGTTTCCGGAGCGGATGCGAGTCCCGCTATGGCGCGAGGACTTTGGGCGAGGCATAGTCCACGCTGATATTGAGCCTCTATCGAACGCACCGTTTCAGGCCTACGCAACGCTGCAAGCGATCCGAGGTTTGCGCAGGCTCGCGCTGAAAGGCTCCCCTATGCGTTTCAAGCGCTTGCAGGCGAGCATCGCTGATGGTGATGACTCGATCGGAGTCATCCTCTGTTCTCCCGGCAAAAGTCAACTATCGCAGCGCTGTCAAGAAATCGAGCTTCACGCCAGCGACGCCATCGCAATTCTGCATTCCGAGCCGGCCACCGTCACCTATGTCGACGGATTGCTATTCGGTCTTGCCGTACCGCGCGACGCCCTCGCACAGCGCGTGACGAACGTCGAAAGCCGCGCTATGCGGCCGATTTCTCACCGAAGTGAAGCGCTCCGACTTCTCATGGCTTATCTCAAGTCGGCATTTACTGAGAGTGTTCTGGCCACCCCGAAGCTGCGAGATGCGGTCGTGGCTCACATCCACGATCTCCTGGCGCTCACAATCGGCGAGTGCGCTCCCTTGGGCGAGAGCAGTGCGAGCGCTGTCGTGACTGCGCGCCACGGCGCCGCCCTCGATTACATCGAGACACACTTTCAAGAACCAGGGCTCAGCGTCGAGATGGTAGCTCGTTGCCAAGGCATCTCACCTCGCTATCTGCAGCGCCTGATGGCATCATCAGGATCATCGTTCACCGGGCACGTGAATGAATTGCGTCTCCAACGAGCGCTCAAACTGCTGACCGAGTCCAGTGCCAGCGCGCGACTAATTTCCGATATCGCCCTAGAGGTCGGCTTCTCGGATGTTTCGCATTTCAATCGCTTGTTCCGAGCTCGCTTCGGCGATTCGCCGCGTGGCGTTCGTTGCGCCCGAAGGGATCCTAGCTGATCAAGTGGAAGCGGGCGCGTACTTTTCGTCTGTCGAGCCGGCCCAGATCGCCCACGGCTCTGACAGCCTGCTCCTCGTTCTCGACGATGAAGCCGGTCACGCCGTCCTCGACGACCTCGGGCACGGAGCCGGAGCGATAGGCGATCACTGGCGTCCCACAGGCCATCGCCTCGATCATGACGAGGCCGAAAGGCTCCGGCCAATCGATCGGAAACACCAGGGCCGCGGCCTCTGCGAGGAACGGCTGCTTCTTCACCTCATCCGCCTCGCCGACGAGCTGGAGCGCCCGACCGTCGATGTGGGGCTCAAGTTGCTTCTTGAAGTAGCCCGTCTCGCCGCGCGGAATCTTGGCGGCGATGCGCAAGGGCATTCCGGCGGCGCGCGCGACGCGGATGGCGTCCTGGGGGCCCTTTTCCGCGGTCAGGCGGCCGAGGAACGCCAAATAGGATCCTTGATCGAAAGACGGGCGAAAGTTGTTCGATGGCAGTCCGTGCTGGATCGTGGCGATCCAATTCGCCTCAGGCAACGGCAGACGCTGATGGTCCGATATCGACACGAAGCCCGCGCCGGGAAACTGCCGCAGCACCTCGGAAAGGCCCGGCAGGTCGAGCCGGCCATGCATGGTGGTTACGAAGGGCACGCCGAGCCGACTGAGCAGCGCAAGGGGCAGCCAGTCGATGTGAGCGTGGATCTCGATCTCGGCGCTCGCGCGCGACACCGGGCTGTCACCGCAGCAGATCAGGCTGAACCTGTACTATCTGGAGCGGCTGGGCGAAGTCTCGGTCCGCCAGGGACAGGCCAAGGCGAACGCAGTCGAGCCCCGTCCGAAGAAGCCACGCGGTCGCGCGGCGCACAAGATCAAGGCGAACGCGAAAAAGCTCAACGGGCAAGCGCGCACGAATGGCCACAAGCAAAGCCGGGCGGCGGCTTGATGAAGATCGAGCAACCGGAGATACGCCGCCTCATTGCCGATTGGTTTCAGAAGAATGCTCTCTGCGAGAGCTGGCTGATGCACCTAAAGCACCATGACGTTCCGCCCCCTCAAGCGATCGAGGAGCGGTTTGTTTAGAAGGTTATCGCGACCAAGTCGGCGGCTCGGACGGGCACGTGAAGGAGGGCGCCGATGCAGTTCATGCTTGGGATGCTGGTCGGCTGCATGATCGGAGGAACAATCGGCGCGATCGTGGTCGGGGCCTGTGCAATGGCGGCAAAGGCCGACGAAGACGACCTCAGGCGTCGGTCGCGCGGGAAGCAAGAAGTACCGGAATGTCGAATTCTCTGAAGACGAGATGCTCTGCATGATCCCCGGCGAAAGCGGCTCGGACGGCCCCCTGAAGCAGAAGCCCGATGAAGCATTTCATGCTCGGGATGCTGGTCGGAGCAACGGTCGGCCCGATCGTGACCGAGGCCTGCGCGATGGCGGCGAGGACGGTCGCGAGACCTCGTCGTCGTACACGGCAAGCATTTCGAGCTGGCTAGCGAGCGCGCTGAGGCTTCGCGAGATGTTTTTCAGCAGGGTGGCTTTGTTGGGCGCCAGCCCAGGAGCCGCCGCCTGTGCGCGGTAAGCCTTAGCCCACTTTCGGTACGCGCGTGCGCTAAGCATGTTGGCCCTGACCCTTGGCCGGATCAAAATGCCATAGCGGGAACCACGGGTCTTTACAAATTGTAGCAAGGCAATGCGCGGACATTTCAAAATTCGCAAAACCGGCGTCTACTGGTAGCCCGTTCTTCCTGGGGACCCGACGAAGCCGCTGGAACGCCAAGAGTACGAGGTGACATTAGACGACCACACGAGCCTGTTGAGCCCATCACCGATGTCGAGCGCGAGGTCGGGCATCGCCTGCAGGCGCTCAGGATCGCGCGCGGGCTCCGCCGCGCCGAGCTGGCGAGCCGCCTCGACACCACCGAGGCCGAGGTCATCGCTTGGGAGACGGCGAGCGAGGTGACTTGAGTCGATGAGCTGACCGACATCTGCAAGGTCCTGCAGATCACGCCAGGCACGCTGCTCGGCTGGGAGACCAAACAGTAAAAGCCAAACTTCACCGCCGATATGAGCAAGCAATGATCAGGAAAAACCAGCGCATCGAGACCCTGCGCGACGCCTTCGCCAAGGCGGCGACGGCGAACGACCCCGAAGCTATGCAGCTCGTCGGCCGCGAGCTGCTCGACAAGTACGACCAGCAGCCGAAGCTGAGCAAGTTCCACCAAGACCATCGCACCATCGTCGCGGGCATGCTGATCACGCTGATGGCGATGGAGAAGCTGAAACAGGATGGCAGCTACGACCGGATGTCGCCGGAGGAGCGCGAGCGGCTGCCGCTCGACCTGGGCCTCGTGGCCATTGATATGTTGCTGAAGAAAAAGCAGCACGGATGATCACCGAAGTCCTCACCCGCTGGTCGAGGGAGCGGCTGCGGAAGGGTGCAAGCAAGCGCAACCGATGTACGGGGTAGCGCAACCGGCTCCCATCCTGCTTTGCCATGACCGACCTGACCCAGCGCCGAAGCGAAAACGATCAACACGAAACCTGGCACATCTATTCCGCCGACGTCCGCATAGGGACGATCGGAATCCGCGCTGGCGTGCCGATAAGCGCTGATCAATGGCCTGACGTCTTGGGTTTTATCCAGGCATGGAGCCCAGCACGCAGCGCTCGGGCTCGGCTTCAACATTCGACCAAGCCCGCGCCGCATTCGAGCGGGCATCGCAGCAGGTGGAGCCGACGCTTCGCGAGGACGATTTTGGCGACGCGACCGCGATTTCCACGCATGGAAGCGCCGCATGCAAGCTGAGGGTGCCGACGCAAAACTCCAACGGCTGGTCGAGGTGCTTCTGCGGCGAGCCGATCCCGATTGCGTACGAGGTGCACATCTACACCGTTCACCGGTCGGCGCATGAACAAACACGTCGAGAAACGCCCCTTCGCCGAGCCCGAAGCCGCCGCGCGCAAACTTAGTTCCACCAGCTCAAGTAGAGCATCACAAGCCTCCGGGAAAACTCGGCAGTCGGCTGAGAAAAATCCGCAGGACCAGAGGCATTGCCAAGCCTCCGGGAAAACTAGGAACCCGGCCCGGCAGTGCAAGTTGGTGCGGCATGCCAAGGTTTTACTTCGACTACCGCAGTCCGGCCGTCGTTATTGATCATGAGGGTATCGATCTTGCGGACCTTAAGGCCGTCGAACGGTTAGCGCGCGAATTATTAGGAGAAACCATCATTTTTGGTGCTGGCACAGGACCTATCGAAGTCGAGGCAAGAGACGAGTTTGGCCCAATACTGCGCGTGACCGCTACGATAGAGGTCAAAAGGCGCACCGAACACGGCGGCCGAACGTGATCGCGCTTCGGAAGCGACCATTCTTTTCCTGACAGGTGCGGGAACATAGCGTAGGCACCGCAGTGCGCAGGTTCGATTGATCTACATCAACCTCCTGCGCGGAGAGAGCCGCAATCTCGCGAGCGGGGCTTAAGGACTTCATAGAAGGGTTTCTGTCATGCTCCGCTATATTCTCGCTCCTCTTGCCGCTTTCGTTTTGCTCATCGCCTGCTTGATCCCCGATGATGCCGAGGCTCGGCGCGGCGGAGGTGCCTATCGGGGTGGCGGCGGTTACCGCGGCGGTGCGGTCGCAGTTCGAGGACCGCGGGGCGGCGGCGCTGTTGCAGTGCGCGGCGCAGGCTACCGGGGCTACGGCTATCGGGGCGGCTATCGCGGCTACGGCTATCGGGGCTACGGTGTCGGAGCGGCAGCGGTAGGCGCGGCTGCCGTTGGCGCTGCTGCGTACCGCCGCAGTTGCTACGATGCGTACGGAAACTATATTTGCGCCTATTAATACGCGACGCGCGATAGCGCGGCCCCAGAGCGAGCCCACGGCGTGTATCGGCGTCGGGTCGGCCTTGAGGTCGGGGGCGTCGGCCATCAGGCTGCCGAGCCGCAGGTAGATTGCTTCTGCCGTCAATGGGTCTGTCATATCCGTTCCGCGCTGAAATCAGCGGGAGTGTATTTATATGCCGATCGGTAGACAAAGGGCTGCATGAGCGCCATGGCGGTCAGCCCGCCTCACTCCGGCAAATCCTTGCAGAGCTTGATCACGATCATGACTGTCGAGCCGACTGCAATTACCACCGCGCAGACAAACGGCAACTCCTGGAGCACGCCGACAAGGGCCGCTCGAACACGGAACGATCTTTTCAATTGCGCGAAGCGCAAGCCTGCCACACCCATCGGACATCTCCGTTTGGCCCCCAGCAGCAGCGGTCTGATACTCAGCGCGCGAAATGAGGCCCGGCTATTGCCGCTTTGCTGTTCCCTACATCAAGGTGAACAAACCGTTGCGAAGCCGTGGGTCGGTTCACTTTTGAACTTAGGTGATCCACACTCGCGGCATTTCGCGCATGCGACCCGAACGATGTCGAACAGACAGATGCTATACGGTGACGGCAGCAATCTCTCTTTCGTCACGGATATTCCAGAGCAGCGCGGAGCGCACCGACGTGAGTGGGCAAAGTACAGTGCGCCTGCTGACGTCGAGCGAAGAGCGGCTCGCCGGACATAGGAACGACGGATGACAGGGAGCGTTTGCGTCGGCTGGCCATTGCACGGGCCAGTAAAGGGCGCCCCGACCCACATTTCCCCCAGCCCTTGTGGGGGGCCGTTCCAATCCGTGGCGCATAACGCCCATCACCGCAGCCGATCTTGACGCCCTTGCCGGGCCCCTGTTGGATTGATGCTCCGGCTCGGTGGAGTGGTGTTATGCGTTCTTCCCCGTCAATTGTTCCTGGCTTCGACCGGGACATCTATCTTGTGCTCAATGATTTCGGCGGCATATTGCCGAGGCGCTGCAACAGCGGTGCTCCGTGCGCGGCGAGGTCCCGCCATCACTTGAGGCGTTCCTCGAAACCCACGGGCGCGGGGCCACCGTCCAACTATCCCTGCTCTGAGCAGCCATGACCCCTTTCGGCCTGGTCATCGTCGCGGTCATCGTCACGCTGTTTGTCGTCGCGTTGGCGACGCCCGCCGGACGGGTCGCCTTAATCGGTCGCGCCCGCGGGATGGTCCTCATGCTGGTCTGGCTCGCACTGCTCGCGCTGCTCGGTACCATGTGGGCGCGGCTCGGCTGGTAATTGGCCTACTTCCTATTCCGGTGGCCTTGCGCACCCGTCTGATGGCCCGCACCGTAACTGGAACGACGAGACGGCGCGTGCATTGGCGTCCATGGATGATAGTAAGTGGATCGCCATCATGGTCTCGTCGATGCTGCTCCTGGTGGGCGCGGCCGCAGTGCTGGTGTCACGGCCCGAGCTGCTCGGCGCGGTGAGGTGAAGAGCCGGTTCGCGCGCGGCATGGTCGTCATGCTGGGCTGGCTCGCCCTGCTCGTGCTGCTTGGTGCCCTGTGGGCGCGGCTCGGCTGGTAATTGGCCTACTTCCTATTTGCTAGCTGGTCTGGCTCGCCGCCCACAAGAACGCCATACCGTTCCGAAAGAGAAACAAGTTCCGCCACGTCTTCGCTTTAGGGGGCGGTGCGTTTGTTCCAATTGCTCGGCCGCCTACTTAACGGTGGCGCATTGGGGCCGAAAGCCGAACATCTCGTACATACTACGAATTTTGGATCGATGTTGCTGTTGATTCAAACCTCCGAACCGCCGCAGAAAGGGCAGGGCCGCAGCGGTTGCACAGAAACAGGGAATCCGCGCAGTGGATCGATAGCTGCGCTGTCGCTTGGCTTCCTCGGCGTCTTAACGCGAGCGTTTAGACAGACAGTATTTCTGAGCCGATGTCGACGACCTCGACGAAAAGATGACCGACGTCGCTATTGAAGCCGATGAAGTCCCACTTGGCGCCGTCGCCTTGGCAGGTAGCGCCGGCGAAGCGTGCCGCCTGCCACTCGGGATGTTTCGTGCTTGAGCGCACAAGGACCCAATAGAAGCGACCTGGAATCAACTGTGCGACGTCAGTCATGGAATCACTTGCAGACCCCTCGCTCACGCTGCCGCGCGACGCTCGGCCCAGCGCAGACGCATGGGCTTGCCGCCCGGCGGGTTGCGCGGACCGTTCCCGTCTAGCGCGCGTAGCGCTTCTAGAATTTCGTCGATATGAACAGGCGCCTTTAGTCCGTCCGGCGAGCGTAACGCTGGACAGGACGCGATCGCCGAGGCGTCAGAAGCCCATGACGCGAGGATGGCCCGCTTCTCGGCCAGACTCAAATTCGAGTCAGCGACGACCTCGCGCGGATGCGAGAACACCGTGCCGGGGTGAAGAAGAGCATTTAAATCGAAGACGTTTATCGTGTGTGGGCGTCGTCCGCATGGCTAAAGCTCTACCCATCATAAGACGCATTAGGGTGGCCGCGCGGGAGCACCCGCGCGGGCGGCGATCGGAACCAGGCCGCGGGTTGGTCAGGCGGCCTTGCCTTCGATCTGCTTGACCTGCCCGGCGCTTGCGCCCGCGATGGCGATGCGCCGCGGCTTCATGGCCTCGGGAATCTCGCGTTGAAGCTCGATGACCAACAGACTATTCTCGAAGTGCGCGCCCTTGACCTCAACGTGGTCAACCAGGGTGAACTGGCGCTTGAATGACCGTGTCGACATTCCGCGATGCAGGAAGGTCTTCTCGTCCTTCTCGGCCTTATGGCCTTCCAACGTCAGGACATTCTGCTCCACCGTAAGGCCCACCTCGTCCGGTGTGAATCCGGCGAGCGCCACCGAGATTTGGAAGCGGTTCTCGTCGAGCCGCTCGATGTTATAGGGGGGATAGGTCTCTTCGGCGGTCCGTTGGACCTCGTCGAGAACGTCAAACAGGTGGTCGAACCCAATGGTCGACCTCCACAGGGGAGTCCAATAATACCTCATAGCCAAATCCTCCAAAGAGCAAGCTGGGTACGAGCTGGCACCGGACACCTTCCCGGCGCCCGCCTTGATTGCGGGGCCCCGAAGGCGCCCCGGCCGCCACGTCTGCGGCGTCCAAAAAATCTGTCACGAGCAAAAACGTTTCAAGAGGATGACGAAAAACATTTAGCGCTCTAAACGGGCGGTCTGGTCTAGCGTTGTTGTCGTGAAGGTTACATCCGCTTCTCTGCGGTCGATTGCCGCCTGGGTTCGAAATCAGCGGTGGACGCCAAGTTGGATCGGTGTCCGGTCTGCCTGACAGCCGACATGACACGCGCTCAATCGACCTGCGGCTAAGGGCCACAACCCGACTACCCACCTCGGCGACGATATGGGGCTTTGCTTGGTCCGCAGGTGTACCATCGGCCGACCCGGCCCGCGATAGCTGAGGCGCAGCCTATCCCGTTCCTGCTCAGCAGGTCCCACTTTACATTATCAAAGGGAATGTAAGCGTTGTTGTTGTACCCGCGTCGCCGCTGGTCTGGTTGACGGTACCGCCAATTTGTCTCGCCAGAGAGGTAATCAGCTTAAGGCCCGACCCGTTTTTGTTCGGATGTTGAATGCCGCGACCGTTGTCGGTCACTGTCAATCGGGCCTCGCCGTAGCCGACGCCTCCCACCAAACTTACGCTGATCCTGCCTCCCTCTGCACCGAACGCATGCTTGATGCTGTTCATCGCAGTCTCATTCAAAATGAGGCCAACCGGGAGGGCCCGATCGATCGCCAATTCGAGCTCATCGCATTCGACGTCGACTTCAACCTCATCCACCTGATTGCGGATCGCGCTGCAAAGAGCCCGGATGTAATGGGAAAGTCTAACGATCTGCCCTTCTTGGCGAGGGGCAAGCTGATCATGTGCGAGCGAGATGGCGTTGATGCGGCTGGCCACGTGGTCCAGAGCGCGGTGTGATTCTGGATCAAGATAGCGGCGCTTCTGGATGGAAATCGAGGACAGGACGAGTTGAAAATTGTTCTTGACCCGATGTTGCATCTCTCGAAGCAAGATCTGCCCCTTTTTAGCTTCCGCGACCGCAGCCATAAGGCTTGCATGTTCGTCCGGTCGCGCACCGCGACGCAGCACAGCACCTATCAGCGCGGCGGCGGCGGTCAGAAACTCGGTCGTATCCTGGGAGAAGTCTCTCGGCTTTGTACTGTCCACCTCCAGCACGCCCCATGCGGCGCCGCCGATGAGGATCGGGACGTTGCTGACAGCCACAATGCTGTGCTCCGCCAAGAACTCGGAACAAACAAATTCGTTCTGCTCGGCGAAATCTCTGATGCTGACAGGCTCGGCCGTTTGGAAAGCGCGGCCAGGCGGCGAGCGGAGGTCGGCCGACAGCGTGGCGGTGCGGACGGCACCATCCTTCCAGCCGACTCCCGCAATCAACAGAAGATCGGACGTGTCTGGACGATATTGAAGCACCTTAACATGGTCGATTTCCACGGCTCGGGCAATTTGCAGCACGGCTTGGTCCAAGAAGCGTTCTGTTCCGGCCTCTTCAACCGAAAGACGACCGATATCGACCAAAATGCGGATATGGCGCCGGAGTTTGTCCAGCACATCGCCCTCAGTGTGTTCGGCCGGGTGGTCCTCCATTCGTTTCTAACATCGGGCCTCATGAATTGTGCCTAAGCGCGAGACCGTACAATAGGAACGAAACAGGGAACCTCCGCTCCAATGCGGGTTTGGTTCTCCCGACAAAACAGCGAGAGCGAAAATGGAAAACAGTGGCGTCGGAATGCTACTCGGCGATACCTCAGTGACGGCACTCTGGATGATGTTTATCGGCGCCTTCATCTTGGGTGGCACAATTCTCTATGGCGTCATAAAGACGGGAAGGATGCGCCGCAGCGAGCGTGCGCAGCTCGATCGAAACACAGAGATGGCGCAGCGCCGGGACGACCCGGAGAAAAGAGCCGCTCGTTAAGCGATCGGCGCGTCGACCGGTCAAATGTAAGATTTAGGAACTTAGGCCGGAATGGCGCTGGGGCGTCTACACATATTTCCGCGATGTCCGCTTATTCCCTAACAGCCGCACGGAAGCGGACAATGCGCGAGGTCCGAAGTACAGGCTTAAAAGATTGTTCTCCAAAACGCTCGAACGCTAACGCCCGCAATGGGTCACAACCGACCGTCGAAGCGAGCGCGGGTCCACGTCCGCTCTACCAGCGATAGACGTATGACAACAGGATCAGCGGGGTTCGGTTCAGGGCCACTTCCGGACACGGCGCGACTGATTGGCCTCGATGAGCCGGTCACCCCTTCCATGCAGGATCCTAACGCACGCAAGGCGCGGCGGCATCGCCCCTTTCGAAATCCGCGTTTGCGTCCATCCTTTTCCGCAGCGGGTACGGCTTCAGTTATCGTCCCGGCAGAGCCGTGAGCTCTCGGGGGCGCTTGATGCGCCAGAACGGATATGCCGCCAATTCTTTCGAATGCTGCCCGAACATATCGACCCGTCTGCTTGTAAACTCCGTAATGACGCCGAAAAATTCAGTTGGTGACCTGATCGTCGCAAGTCTCAGGCCGAATTCAAAAGCAAATTGCGCGTTGGCCTCGGCTATCTCAAGAAGCTTCCCTTGATACGCCTGCATGTTTGCCGTCGCTAAAGCAAAGCCTTTCGTTAGATCGCTATCCGTCATTCTCTGACTGAGGTCATTTGGTAAGGCATCCACCCGAGGCTCAATGATAGGAACCTCGTGTTTAGGATCATGAAGCTCAGGAGGCGGTTCAATCGAGACTGCCGCAACAGAGCGAAGTAAATTCTCTTTCGGGCTTCTAACAATGCTCTGCTTGTTCCGTTGGGCCCGCGCGGTCATTTTCGGATTCCGGGCGCGCTTCGGCGCCGTCGCCGGTTTGCGTTTGCTCATCTGACGCTCCAAGAAAATGGGGGTGCGACCACAACGGTCATTTCTGAAAGGACAACAGGCTTTGTGACGTGGCGTTCCAAACCCGTGCATTGTTGAAGTTCCGCATGAACTGAGATCAATCGCACGTTCTGCGCTGTCGACGATGAGTTTAGGTAGCAACTCCAACCAACAAACGTCTAACTGGCGATCTTCCTGACCACTGCTCAACGGCGTCAGTCTGAGAACAATCAGCCCTCCGCTCGTTGTGCTCTCTGCGGCGACTACACAGGCGTTCATCTTTCGCGAGACTTTCTTGAAGCGAACCTTCGGCCATTGATAAGCCGTATCGCTGGAGCAAGTTGAATGCTCTAGCACTAACAGTATTACTAGCAGTTCGTGGTGGACGCTTTGCGAGAGGAAGAGTACGAGGTCATCCATGTGGCTGACGGCGAAAAGGCATTGGCGTGGCACGGGCGGCGAATCACCGACGTTCTCATCACGGACGTCAAGCTGCCCGGAGGCATCGACGGATGGCAGATCGCCGAACATTGCCGGGCGACGCTTTCCGACAGCGCGATGAACTTAGCCAAATTATACCAGCAGACGCATCTGATCAGTTCGTTGAAGGCTTTCGCGAAGGCGTGTTGAACGTCTGGCACGGAGCTTAGGCTTCGCACAGGGCGGGGCAGCGAGCGTACGCCGGGGCCCGCTCACCGATATTGTGCCTGCCATTAGTTTTGCAGCAACGGCCCGTTAACCCCAACGTCCATCATAGCCGCTCTCCTTAAGCCGATCGTGCAGTTCGGTGTAGATCTCTTTCAAAGTTTCGTGACGTCGTTCGAGAGAGACACGAAGAGGTCGACGTCTGTTCCGGACTTGTTTTCTGTCCCCTTGGCAAATGAGCCGCTTGGGTGCTCCTCGCAACTTGTTTCCAGCCCAATGTGATAGGAGCGGATACAACGCTGCTTGAACTTGTCGGACGGGTGACGTGGACGACGTGTCAACGGCCTGGCGAACCAGTATGGACTGGAGATATTGATCGGCTGTCATGGGAAACCATTGGCAATCAAAGCCTGAGCATACGTCGACGTGTGACGTATTCCTAGTTGTGTCAGGTCGGTTTCTAAACCAGGCAGTGGACAACATGCCGGCAACCACCGAAGTGCCGATCGTCCGCCAGCGTAAGGCTGTAGAAACCGCTAGGCTTGTCGGGGCCATCGGACTTGCCGAACCGCGAAGGAGCATCACGCGCAGCTAAACCTAGGAGGCCCCATGCCGCTCCACTATCCGTTTTCGCTGCTCTGGATCGCCGCTTTCTTCGTGCTGCTTTTTTCGATCGTAACCGGCGTGCTCCGAGGAGCGCCCCGCTACAGCATCAGGCTCTTCTGGTCCGCCATTGGGGCTGCCTTTGCGGCCCAAGCCCTCGATGGGTTTTAGTGGGTATGATCCCGGCGCGCCTCTAGGAACGATCCATCCTTCGAATGCTTGGTGCCTGCCGGGTCGGTCGCGAAACCCGGTGGAGCTAAACAGAACTCGTAGCTCTGGAATGCGGACCCCAGTCATACCCTCGTTTGGCTGGGGTCCGTCCCGACAGTCGCCGCGCCAAAGCATCCCACCTCCGGCGGGTACAGGACGCCATGTCAGTCTTCGACATCGCCAATTTGTGGCCCGCTCAGGCCCTCACGTTCATCTCTTGCGAATCTGCCGCCCGATTGCTTCTGCGATGGCCAACGATTGTTCTTTGTGGCTTGGATGGTCCCAGCTCCGCGGGTCTGATGGATCGAGCGGCCGTATTGACCGCGCCCGGCCTCTTGGGCGCAGGTTCCTTTTAAACAACACGCGCCCGTGAGCCGACTAGCCGCCCCTCCCGACCAACCAGCCACTGCCAACAGGCTCCTGGCGGGGCTCCCGCCTTCCCCCCTGGGGGCTGCCTAATTTGATCACGAACTGCGTTACCCACTTCGAACCTCAGGCCACCGGCACGCCGTAGTAGGCGTTCACGGAGCGCGTGGTGGCGGGGTCGCTCCAATTCCAACTGCTCTCGTCGGCGTATTTGGGGGCGCCGCGGAGCTGGTCCTGGGTAATGCCGGTGACGTAGCCGCCGAGGTTGGTGTCGTACTTCAGCGCCTGCCAGGGCAGCGGATAGTGATCGTCGCCGATGCCGAGCAGGCCGCCGAAGCTCAGCACCGCGTACGATACCTTGCCGCTGACCTTGTCGATCATGACGCGCTCGATGTAGCCGACCTTTTCGCCGTCGGCCCCGTAGACATTCGTGCCCTCGACCTTGTCGCTTCCGATCAGGCTGAAGGTCTCGCGATCTTCCATGGCCATGTTGACCTCCCGGATGTTGTCTTCTGGAGTCAACTGGAGGACGATGGCTCCGTTCCTGGCTGAAAGCCTCGGTGGCCTTGTTTTGGATGATCGGAGTTCGAGGATGGAGCTGACCGATCTGGAGCGCGAATTTTTGAGGAAGCTGCTCGGCGAATCCTAGGTCAGCCCGCCGATGTTCGACCATGAGATCGTGGCACGGCTGGTGGAGCTGGGTCTTGTGGAAACCGAACCGCTTCCATCCGGCGATATCGAATACCGGATTACTGATGCGGGCCGAACGGCGGCCGCGTAACCGCAATTCGGCCAGTTAAGGCTGGATCCCCTCAACTATCTGAACGGCTGCGACCCAAGCGACGCCGGCTCTTATCCGATTCGCAAAGGCGGACCGATCCGGCACCGGCGCCGAGCAACATCTGAAACAGTGCTCGGTTGGCCCTGTATCTGGCGGCAGGGTGCCGCGTCATCGGCTTGCATGCTTCGGACCTCGCATCGCTCCCGCACTAGGGGCTTGAGATTGGAACCGGGGGCCCTTCCCAGTCTTAAAACGAATATTTCCAATCGACGGGAGGAGTGTCATGCCTCGTGGCGACAAGTCCAGTTACACCGACAAGCAGAAGCGCCAGGCCGAGCACATCGAAGAGGGCTATGAACACCGCGGCGTTCCGGAGAAGGAGGCCGAACGGCGCGCCTGGGCGACCGTGAACAAGGAGACCCACGGCGGAAAGAAGAGCGGCTCGGGTCGCGGCACTGAGGAAGATCATTCGCCATCCCGCAAAGGCGGCCGATTGGGCGGCGCCGCGTCTGCCAAGCGGCCGGCATCGGAGCGTTCGAGGTCCGCCAAAAAGGCGGCCAAGACCCGAAAACGACGTGCTGCGTAAGGTCATCGAAAGGAGAGCGAGATGGGCCTCGAAGCCGTCTTTTTCCTTGAAGCGCTCGTACTTCTCACGGCGCTGATCTACGGCGTCCTCAGCTATCGCCACCGAAACCGCGCATTGGATCGCGTAGCCGAAGACGTCACGCGTGGGAGGTATCAAAGAGACGAGACTTAGCGGAATTCCTTCACGACCGCCGACAAAGACATCGTATTCGCCAAGCCGGCATGATTGGCTTTAGTCGATGCTGGCACGTCAAGCCTTCGTCGCCGCGATATCGATCAGCGCTATGCCAAGCTCGGGCTTCTTCTTACGCCTGAGATAGGCTGGCGTGTCCGCCACTACAATCTCGAGCGTCGGTCGGACCTTTCCTTCGAGAAGATGCCCGCCGCGAGTAGTCCCGTCAGCCAATCCCAAGACCACATGCACGTGAAGGCTTGCCTTACCGTCGTCGCCGACGGCAATGTCGCCGATCGCGCTCAGCACCTCGCACTGCTCTGCGATTTCGATCTTCTTATAAGTCTTTTTCTCGAAATCGAACCAGCCAACCGTAGCCCTCTCGAAAGCGCCGATGGCGGTGAGCGACGCCGCCGTGATGCCGGCGTCGTTCGCGAACTTGGTGAGCGTCGTGAACGCTTCCTCCCCGGAATCGAGGATGACGACGCGGGTTTTCGAACCCGCCTCGCCCGATAGTTTGATGCTCTTCATCGTCGTCAGGCCGCGCTGCGCTGGGTGTGTCGACCTTCCTTGACCTCTTCCACAATCTTGGCGCAGAAGGCCTCGAGATCGCCCGGGTTGCGGGAAGTGATGACGCCCTGATCGACGATGACCTCAGCGTCCTCCCACTTCGCTCCTGCGTTCGCTACATCCGTCTTGATCGACTTGAAGGAGGTCATTTTGCGACCTTTCGCGATGCCGGTCTCGATCAGAAGCCAGGGGGCGTGGCAGACGGCCGCGACGATCTTCTTGGCATCGAAGATATCCTTGATGAACTTCAGCGCCTTCGGCTCGACCCGCAGAAGATCCGGATTGATCTGCCCGCCAGGCAATACGATCGCGTCGTAGTCGGCGGCCGATGCCTCGTCGAGCGTCTTGTCGACCTTCACCGGACGTCCCCAATCCTTCTTGTCCCAGCCCTTGATCTCGCCTGCGGCGAGCGAGACGACATCGACCGTCGCGCCAGCCTTCTTCAAGCGCTCCTGCGGCACTTCCAGCTCGGCCTGCTCGAAGCCGTTCGTGGCGAGAATAGCGATCTTTTTGCCGGTCAGATCCATGGGTCCAATCCTTCGTTTCGGGGTTTTGTCCAACAATCGATCGTCTCGAACATCGTTCCTGAAAAGCCGGAACAGTCGAGAATTTGAATCCGAGTGCCGAGACGAAGGTTATGAGGGTTAGAAGCAGGAGCGTCTCGCATGGCCAGCAGGTTCCACGGCAAGGTCGTCATCGTCACAGGAGCAGCTTCCGGCATCGGAGAAGCGACAGCACGCCGCTTCGTTAAAGAGGGCGCGAAGGTGGCCCTGGTCGACCGCGACAAAGCCTCACTGGAAAAGATGGCCAACAGCCTGCCTGCTGACCAGGTAATGGTTCAGGCTGTCGACGTTTCGGATTCGAGTGCCGTCGACCGAATGTTCGCGGCTGTCCTCGACCGCTTCGGCCGGCTGGACGTCATCGTGAATAACGCCGGCGTCCATGAAGGAGGCGACCCGGCTTCCATCACCGATGAGAAATGGCGGACAGTGATGTCGACCGACGTCGATGGCGTGTTCTACGGTTGCCGCGCGGCACTTCCCCATCTCCAAAAGACCAGGGGCTCAATCGTGAACACGGCGTCAGTCTCCGGAACCGGCGGCGACTGGGGCATGAGCCCCTATAACGCGGCGAAGGGCGCCGTGGTCAATCTGACGCGTGCCCTCGCCCTGGACCTCGGCAAGAAGGGCATCCGCGTGAACGCGGTCTGTCCCAGACTCACGCGTACGGGCATGACCGAAGACATGATGGACGACAAGAAGCTGCTGGCGAAGTTTGCCGAGCGGATCCCGTTAGGCCGGGTCTGCGAACCGGAGGAAGTCGCCGCCGTGATCGCGTTCCTCGCGAGCGAAGACGCGAGCTTCATGACCGGTGCCAACGTAGCGGTGGACGGGGGCGTATCCGCCTCCAATGGACAACCGCCGCAAGAATAGCCGCGCAGCGCCGGTCGTCGACCTACTTTGCGAGCGCCGTGTCGTCGAAGCGTGCGTAGATAGTGCTCGGTCCGGGGTACACTTCGACGCACCCCGCCTCTCGCAGCGAGCTTTCGGTGAATCCGCCGCAGAGGACGCCGATGGTCGGGATACCTGCCTTGCCAGCCGCGATGGCGTCGTAGGGCGTGTCGCCGATCGCGACCGCTGCGCCGCCCTCGATGCCGAGCTTCTCCAGCACGACATCGAAGATGTCCGGTGCCGGCTTGGACTCGTCGACGTCTTCGGACGAGGTCGCGACGTCCACCAGACCGACGATTCCTGCAATGGCAAGATACTTCTCCAGTTCGTCCTTCTTGGCGGAGGAAGCGATGGCGATGCGAAGTCCTGCGCCTCGCGCGCGCCGCAAAAGGACCGGAACAGCCGAGAAAGGACGGACGAGCGGTAGATACGCCGACTTGAAGCGCTCGCCGCGCCACTCATCGAGCGTCTTGCCATGGTCCCGTTGCTCGGCCTCAGAGAGAAACACAGGAATGAGCTTGTCTCTGCCCTTCCCGATCTGGCTTCGCGCCTGCTCGAACGTGACGTCGTGGCCGAATTCGACCATCGCCTCCTGCCAGGCGAGCGCGTGCAGGTCGACCGAGTCCAGTAAGGTCCCGTCGAGATCGAAGATGGCGGCTTTGGGCATCGCAAGGTTTCCGGTCCCAGAATGGGGCGCCTAGCGCCGACGCGCGACCCAAAGCCCAAGCAGAAACGCCACAAACAGGGATTGCAGCGGCGCCTTCAAAGTCATCTCGCGCAACTGTTCGGCCCAGCGCATCGCGGCATCCTGCGAATGCGACGGGCGACGGCTCGCGTCCGCCGGGCGGCTCGGCCTCGCTAAGGAGGCCTGCTCTATGCCGCCGTCATTATTCGTCAGCCCGGAAGCTTCCGTCATTGCCGACATTTCTTTCATATCCATGCGGCCCTCCTATGATGGTGTCAGAGCAACCGATCTCCCGACGGCTCGTTCCTACGCAGTCTTCCGCAGAGTAGAAGCGACTGAAGCCTCTCATCCGGAGGACTCAACCCTACACCAAACGCATCTTACACAGAGGTATCTGGGTCGAGCCGAAGCTTCTGACGGAGATCGAGTACCGGGCGAAGTCGGCATAGGGCAAGGTCCGGCACCCCTTATTCAAGGGACTGCGGGAGGACCTGTGATAGATGCCTTCCGCTTTTGGCGATGGGCGGACAAGCCGCTCGAAAAGTGGGCTAACCATCCCCGCTTAGCTCTATCGGGTGGTGATGGAGCTCAGCCTGAAGCATAGGCGAAACCCCGCCACGGTGAACGCAGCGGCGGCACGTCTTCAGGGACCGTCGGACGAGAGCGGAACGCCATCCTACACCGGCCGAATAGAAGAACATCCCGCTCACGCCGCGAACCGATCCGGTAAGCCGCCGCGGAGCTGGTCCAGCGGCCGCTGCTCACGCTCGATCCGGCTCCGATAGAGTTGGCGCTCACTTTCGGTTTTGGCACTCGCCAGCAGGAGGGGCGATAGTGTCCGATGACCTTTTCGCTGCCGCGGATGAGGAGGGAGCTCATGGACGTCGCTCATCGCTCGGCTCCATCCTTGCGGAATCCTGGCGTGTCGGAAGCGCGAATGCGACGGGGGATTCGGCGGCCAGAGCATCGAGCGCTGTCTGCTCCTCGGCGCCGTTCGATGAACTCACGTTCCAGCTCCGATAGCCTGGTCCGTAGCAGGCGTCGGTAGCGGTGGATGTTGTTGCGGTGCGCACGGATGCGGACCAGATCTTCGTCGAGCACCGTCGTCACTCCTGACGGTCGTCATGGTCCTTCGGTGTTTAGAAACCGGGAAGAGAATTCCCCGGCGCAAAAATATTCGGGGCGATACCGGAGTCAAGATTCCGGCGGCGGTCGACACCCAAATCCTTAGCCGGATCAGCCCCAAACGGCGTTTGCGGTGCGCAATGGCCGACAGCTCTGTACCGCGACCGAGCGCCGCATCGATTTTTTTCGGTCCGCCCCTTGAAACGACTTCTCATTTTTCTAATTGATTTTTCGCCGCGAGAGCGGTGTGCCGGGCGCCTTCACGGGTCCGGCGCGGGCGCCGGGCCGGGTATCAGACCCGCTCTGACTCCAGCCTTGCGCTCCTTGTATCCATCTTGCTCTTTGGAGGACTTGGTTATGAGGACCACCTTTGACTTCGCGCCCCTGTGGCGTTCCACCATCGGCTTCGACCACCTGGCCGACCTCGTCGACAGCACGCTCCGCCAGGCGAGCGAAGACCACTATCCCCCGTACAACATCGAACGCACCAGCGAGGACCAATACCGGATCTCGCTCGCCGTCGCCGGCTTCGGAGCCGACGATATCGCCGTGACGGCCGAGCAGAATGCGCTCACGATCGAGGGCAGGAAGCCCGAGGAAGCGGCCGGCGAATACCTGTATCGGGGCATCGCCGCGCGTCCGTTCCGGCGCGTGTTCAACCTGGCCGACTACGTCCAGGTGAAGGAGGCCTCCTTCCGGGACGGACTCCTGATCATCGAGGTGCCGGAAGCGATGAAGCCGCGCCGGATCCAGATCGGAAGCGGCGCCTCTCCGTCGCAGATCGAGCCGAAGAAAGCGGCTTGACGCTTGATTGCGGTTCGACAGCGGAACGCGGCGCGCAAGCGTGGCCGTGCTCGCTGGGTGATGCAACGAAGGAGACAAACCATGGCAGTTCGTGATCTCATTCCCTGGTCTAGAAACCAGGAGCTCGCGCCGGCGCGCGGCACCCACGATCCGTTCATGACGCTTCATCGCGAAATGAACCGATTGTTCGACGATGTCTTCCGCGGCTTCGGCGGGACGGGTCTGTCGCCGCTCATGGAATTCGGCTGGCCCAAGATCGAGCTCAGTGAAACCGACAAGACGCTGACGATCTCGGCCGAGCTTCCCGGCATGACGGAGAACGACGTCCAGATCGAAATCGCCAACGGGGTGCTGACCATCCGCGGCGAGAAAAAGAGCGAGCGCAAGGACGAAGGCAGATACTTCACCGAGCGCTACTACGGCTCGTTCCAGCGGCAGATCGCGCTCGAGGACGTCGCGGAGGACAAGGCCGAGGCCTCGTTCAAGAACGGCGTCCTGACGATCTCGGTACCCAAGTCCGAGAACCCGCGCGCGGGCGTCAAGCGCATCGCGATCAACTCGCAGTAAAGACCATCACGGGCGGCGGTCTCCGCCGCCCGAACTCACCGAAACCCGTCCCGACGAAAGGAGCGTAAAGGGAGGCAACCGATGACCGATGCCAACACGAACGCAGGCAATCTTCATCCCCTCTTCCACCCGGCCGCGCACTATGCGTCTCCGGAGGATGTCCTGAAGGATAACGAGATATCCGCGCCGGAGAAGCGGATCATCCTGTCGTCCTGGGCGTCCGACATGTTCGCGGTCGAATCCTGTCCCGCGCTACGCGAGATTCCCGGCATGGACCACACGATCCGGCTCGGGGACATCCTCGCCGCGCTGCGGCAGCTCGACGGCGACGACGATCCGCCGCCCCCCGGGGGCGTGCCGATGCGGCTGCGGCGGCCCTGGGCCGCCGCCTCGCGAAGGTCCGCATGATGCTCACGCAGGTCGTCGTGACGATGGTCCTGCTGGGGCATGCTTCGGCGGCGTGGGCCATTCCGTTCATTGCTTTCATCACCGAGTTGGGAAACCGGCCCGCGCAGCGAGCGTAGGGAGTCTCCGGCGCTATTCCCGCGCGCATCCAGTCACTGCCCGGTGCCGCGAGGCGGGCCTTGATCCTGCGGGCCCCGCACGCTCCATGGCACCGAAATACCGACGGTGCTTCGCGCAGACCTCTACGCGGTCGCAGCGCTGGTGGCGGCTGTCATCGTGGTGATCGGCCATATGCTGCAGCTGCCTGTCCCCGCCGTGACGACGGTCGCGCTGTTGTCGTGCTTCTCCGACGATGGCTTCTGGCGGCCGGACGTACGCATGCCTTTTCAGATCGGCGAAGGCGAGACGGTGCTCATGCACTATACCGGCCTCGTGCAGCAAACAGATACTTTCAAACAAGCAGCCGAAGCAAATCAACCAACAGAAGGACCAGTATATGCGCCTGACGATGCATTTTGATACAGGTGCCGAGCGCGACCGCTGGCTCAATACGTTCGTCGCTAAGGGCCGTTTGCTCGGGACCGGCTGCATCGAATACGCCGTCTATCGCATCACGTAAGGGGCGGACGACCGAGAGCCGTACGCATCCTTTCTCTCGCTGACTGCGCGCCGATGTCATGACCTTTATGGACCTGATGCGCGTTAGTCCGTTGGTGGCCGTTCGAGACATGCCGGTTCAATCTGACGATGTCCGCTTATCCGGTCAGACTGGAAGTCATCACCTCAGAGGCAAACCGACGCGAATGACTCGATTCGGACATCGTGTGCCACTCACTCGATCAGTTCGGGATACCGAGGCTTGGCTTGCCGGTCGGGGGGCCGAGTTCTGAAACCAGTGCCCGTGGTTACGGATTGACCAAAAGATCACTCGGTTGCGCTTGTCGCGCGTTTCAGAGTCACCACAGCAGTACCTCCACCGGATGCCGGTGTAGGATTCTTATACGTGAGCTCATCGCCGTTGATCGCGATGAAACGCTTCTGATTTGTATTGTCCCACGCGGGAAAGCTGCCGCCGATAATATGTAGGGATATTGAATGTTCTGATTCATTGACTTTGTAGTCGCCAAACATCGCGATTAGCCCCTCCAGAGCGGCTTTGCTTTCCCCGGCAGTCGGAAAGTCGCGGCGGGCAAATTTTGGTCGTCGCGGACGCATGAGATTGATTGAGAAGTGATCTGCTGCATCGAACATGAAATATCCTTTCGGATCGGAACCAAATACTTCGGTTGTTTTCCCGGTCTTTTCCTTCACGTTTACAAATGAAATGACGCTCCAAGTGCCTACAAGCTGCTGTTTGAGTGGCTCTGCGGCTCCCGCGGATAACGTGGCGCACGTAAGAGCTGCGGCTATCGGAATTGACAATAGTGCTTTCATGGTGCTCCCTCCGGTTTTCAGGAACGTTCCATCTATGACGGGTGCTGGGCTGGCCGCCCACCTTAGTCAGAGCCTCGAAATCATTGTATGGGGCACTCGTCAGTCAATGGGGCAATTCATCCCACAATACCGCATCCACGCCCAGTACTGGATTGACCACACCCAGACGTGGGCATGCGTTCGAAAAAGGCAATCGGCCAAAACGCTCTACGAGCCACTGCCAAGTGGGCCACGATAATGTCGGCGATGCCGCGGAAGCCGTCGAGCGAGAAGGCCGGGCCTGTGGGGCAAGACAGGACAGCGGTCGTCGGAGCGTTGGCGTGCCGAGCGTTACTTGATGGTTGAGACCGACCATCTTCCATCATGACCTTCGATGGAGATCCGAAGCCCGTGCCAGCCAAACTGAGGAAAGTCGATTGACTCGCTTTGTTTTTACGACAGCGGACGAGATCCATGACGGATTGAAAAATGCAATAGCGGTGTACAATCAGCGACAAGATCGACGAACGAAAGCCACTACCGGACCCCTCCTCTACACCGTTTCAAGCTTGTTGGCTCTGTGTGAGCTTTCGTATCATCAGATCGAAAGCTGTCACGTGAACGGGTTTACACTCCGCACCCAATAGACAACAGATCATTGTTACCGTTTGTAAATCACGAGCGTCCCCCGATCCTCTACTGGGTAAACTGTGAGGGCTTCGTGTACTTTACGCGCAAGTCGAGCTTCATTCGGTGAAGGTATAAGTCACCTACGTGGGCCATCCTATGCGTCGTCGCGACTAAACTTGGCAGCTGCGCTCAGATTATCAATCCGCGCGCACCAAAAACCTAAGTATCTCCGATGTGACTTCCATCAGAAATACTCCGCTCATGTCGAGCGCCACTGAGAAAAAGATCATATCGAGAGTTTTTCTTCTTCTCGATGCGCTTTCCATGCGCATCTTAGGCGGACGGGCTCCAGCGTAGCGCGGGTCTTGAGGAAAATATGTTTATTACCCAGCTGAACAATACGGAAACGCGCCCTTAATTCGCCCCAAAAATTGAATTTAATTTTAACGGGAGGCATCCCCTAGCGTCGATGTTCTACCGGCGATCCGCACACCCAACAAAAGCGTGTGCTCATCTTAACCGCAACCTCCGATCGAGTCGAGTTGACCATCGCGTCCGCTGACCAAGGAGAGTTTCGATGAGCGAACGACACAAAGGGGCAATTGGACGGCGGCAGCTGCTGCGCACCGGAATGATGGGCATCATCGCGACAGCTGCAGCAAGCGCTTTGGAAGTCGACACCGCCGCCGTTGCCGACACTGAAACCGACACCGAGAAGCGCAAGGCGCGATTTCAGCCAGACTCGGCGGAGGTTCAGAATTTCTATCGGGTGAACCGCTACCCTAAGCGTTGAGGGAGGCCCCCGTGCTGATAAAAAGATCAGACCGTCAGCCGCACCAAGGGAGAATTGGTTTTGGGCTGGCAAAGGAGTCGTCAGAGAAGGGACTTGATCGTCGTTCATTCCTGCGCCGCGCAGGCCTCGTCGCGGGCAGTTTGGCCGCGATTGGCGATCTGCCGCTGGGCAGCATTCGTCAGGCTGAGGCAGGCCCGCCGCCGCCTCCCGGGGCGGCCGTCACAACCCGGAAGAATGTTTGCACGCATTGTTCGGTCGGCTGTTCGGTGATCGCCAAGGTCGCGAATGGCGTGTGGATCGGCCAGGAGCCGGACTATGGCAGCCCGATCAATCGCGGCTCACATTGCTGCAAAGGGGCAGCGGTGCGAGACGACGTGTCGAGCGACCGCCGCTTGCGTTACCCGCAAAAGCTCGTCGACGGTCGATGGCAACGGCTCTCCTGGGGTCAGGCTATCGAAGAGATCGGCGACAAGCTTTTGGAGATCCGCCAGAAGGCCGGTCCGGATTCGGTCTACTGGCTCGGCTCGGCCAAGTTCACGAACGAAGCGGCCTACCTTAACCGCAAACTCGCGGCCTTCTGGGGAACGAACAATTCCGATCACCAGGCACGCATCTGTCACTCCACCACCGTCACCGGGGTCGCCAATACCTGGGGCTATGGTGCGATGACCAACAGCTACAACGACATCCGCAACTCCAAGACCATCCTGTTCATGGGCGGCAATCCAGCCGAGGCGCATCCGGTTTCGCTGCAGCATATTCTTGAAGGCAAGGAGCTGAACCGCGCAAATGTCATCGTCGTCGATCCACGGATGACGCGAACCGCGGCGCACGCGACTGAATATGTCCGCGTACGACCCGGAGTCCACATCGCAACCATCTATGGAATGCTATGGCACATTTTCGAGAATGGCTGGGAGGATAAGGCATTCATCCACCAGCGCGTTTACGGTATCGAGGATATCCGCAAGGAAGTCGCGAAATGGACTCCTGACGAAGTTGAACGCGTCACCGGCTTACCAGAAGCTCAAGTCAAGCACATCGCCGAGACCTTTGCGAACGAGAAACCCGCGACACTCATCTGGGCGATGGGCCAGACACAATTCGCCACTGGAACAGCGAACGTACGGGCGAGTTGCATCCTACTGCTCGCTACCGGCAACGTCGGCTATGCCGGTGGAGGCGCCAACATTTTCCGCGGTCATACCAATGTGCAGGGTGCTACCGATCTCGGCCTCGATGTGACAACGCTTCCTCTTTACTACGGTCTTTCCGAAGAGGCGTGGCAGCATTGGTGCCGCGTATGGGAGGTCGACATCGACTGGATGCGCGCCCGCTTCGCGAATAAAACGCTGATGGAAACTCCGGGAATTCCAAGCACACGCTGGTTCGATGCCACGCTGCTGCCGAAGGATCAGGTCAGCCAGCCAGACACGTTGCGCGCGATGTTCGTGATGGGACATGGCGTCAACACGATCACCAGAATGCCGGAAGCAACGCGCGGAATGGAGAAGCTCGATCTTCTGGTCGTGTGCGATCCATATCCAACGGCTTGGTCGGTGCTCTCGGAGCGGAAGAACGGCACATATTTGCTGCCCGCTTGCACAAGCTTCGAGATGGACGGCTCGCGTACAGCGTCCAACCGCTCCCTCCAGTGGGGCGAGCAGATCGTACCGCCAGTCTTCGAATCGAAGAATGACTACGACGTGATGTACATGCTCGCGAAGAAGTTTGGTTTTTCTGATCGCATGTTCAAGAACATCAAGGTGGAGAACGACGCCGTATCTGCCGAAGACATTCTGCGCGAGATCAATCGCGGCGGCTGGTCGACCGGATATTGCGGACAGTCGCCCGAGCGACTCAAAGCCCACATGAAGAACCAGGCGAAATTCGATCTGGTGACCCTGCGGGCGCCGAAGGACGATCCAGAAGTTGGTGGAGACTATTACGGGTTACCTTGGCCATGCTGGGGGACGCCTGAGTTCAGGCATCCCGGCAGTGCGATCCTTTACAACACTAATTTAAGCGTAAAAGACGGTGGCGGTACGTTCCGCGCACGTTTTGGCATCGAGCGCGTGGTCAAGCGCAAGGTGATGGAAAACGGGCAAGAGGTGGAGAAGGAGGAGCATGACAATTTGCTCTCCGATGGCTCCTACTCGGTCGGCTCGGAAATCAAGGATGGATATCC
The DNA here is from genome assembly GCF_054061875.1 of Bradyrhizobium sp. S3.7.6. Classification (NCBI taxonomy): domain Bacteria; kingdom Pseudomonadati; phylum Pseudomonadota; class Alphaproteobacteria; order Hyphomicrobiales; family Nitrobacteraceae; genus Bradyrhizobium; species Bradyrhizobium sp. S3.7.6. The sequence goes on from NZ_JBSSEQ010000004.1 coordinate 416,199, forward strand.
TGAGTTCACTCTTGGTGTCCTCAAGAAGCTTGGCTGGGACAAAGACCTCACCCCCGCGGAAATGCAAATCATCCAGCTAGTAAACGCAGCCAATCCCGATGTCGTGGCCTGGTCGACCGACCTTTCCGGCGGCATCCAGCGTGTAGCGATTGAGCATGGCTGCAACCCTTGCGGTAACGGCAAGGCGCGTATGAACGCCTGGAATTTGCCGGATCCCATCCCGGTACACCGCGAAGTCATTTTCACGTCACGGCCGGATCTGTTCGACAAGTATCCGACGCGTCCGGACGCGCGGCAATTCCGCGTTCCGAACATCGGCTTTTCCGTTCAGAAGTCCGCTGTCGACAGAGGGATCATCAACCAGTTTCCGCTCATCCTGAGTTCCGGCCGGCTTGTCGAATACGAAGGCGGTGGCGAAGAAACGCGCTCTAACAGGTGGCTCGCCGAATTGAAGCAGGACATGTACGTCGAGATCAATCCGGCGGACGCATCTGAGCGCGGCATCAAGGAGGGTGGATGGGTTTGGGTCACGGGCGCTGAAAGCAATTCCAAAACGCGGGTGAAGGCACTGGTGACCGAGCGTATCGGAAAGGGCGTCGCGTGGATGCCCTACCACTTTGCCGGCTGGTACGAAGGCACTGATCTCCGCAGCAAGTACCCCAAGGGAAGCGATCCCATCGTGCTCGGCGAAAGCGTTAACACGCTTACGACCTACGGCTATGACCCCGCAACGGGCATGCAGGAACCCAAGGCCACGCTCTGCCAGATTAAAGCGGCATGAGAGGACGATATCGATGCCTCGCGTCAAATTTCTTTGTGATGCCGACCGTTGTATCGAGTGCAATGCGTGCGTGACGGCCTGCAAGAACGAACACGAGGTGCCGTGGGGCATCAATCGCCGCCGTGTCGTCACCATTAACGACGGCAGGCCCGGCGAGCGCTCAGTATCAATGGCCTGCATGCACTGCACGGATGCCCCCTGTGCGGCAGTTTGCCCGGTGTCGTGTTTCTACACCACGGCAGACGGCATCGTTCTTCACTCGAAGGACCTCTGCATCGGTTGCGGATATTGCTTCTACGCCTGCCCGTTCGGCGCACCGCAGTATCCAAAGGTCGGAAACTTCGGCTCCCGCGGCAAGATGGACAAATGCACCTACTGCGCGGGCGGACCGGAAGCCGACAACACACCAGCTGAATATGCGAAATACGGTTCTAATCGCCTTGCCGAAGGCAAGCTGCCGCTCTGTGCCGAAATGTGCTCGACCAAATCGCTGCTTGCAGGCGACGGCGCGATCATCGCCGAGATCTACGAGGAGCGCGTGATGAAGCGTGGCTATGGCTCGGGCGCATGGGGCTGGAAGACAGCATACCACGAGGGCGTTGATGTCTGAGGCACATCAAGGGCGCTGCGGGCACCGGCGAACTGCGGGAGAATGAGCATGATAACTCCTTCGCACATTCGCTCCTTCATCCTGATTGCGTTCGCGATCCTGACGATGATCGCAATAAATCCCGCGCTCGCGCAGAAACTCGGCCCGGACGGCGCACCCAATCCAACTGCGAGCACGATGACCGAGCAGCAGTTGCTTCAGCAATCACCACGCATCGAGGGCGACATCGACCAGCCGATCGAGCGCGCGCGCGTACTCATTCAGCCGGCCGGCAGGGCATGGGACTATTTCCACCGAGTCACGCTGCGCTGGATCGGCGCCATCGCAATCCTCGGCACGATCGCGGTGATCGCAGCCTTCTACTTCGTCATGGGGCGGCTACGGATCTCTGCCGGACGTTCTGGGCAGAAGATTTTGCGCTTCACTTCTTTCGAGCGCTTCGCTCACTGGCTGACAGCGGTGTCCTTCCTCATCCTCGCCTTAACCGGGCTGAACATCACGTTCGGACGCATCACTCTTCTGCCGGTGATCGGACCTGAAGCGTTCAGCAGCGTGTCGCAAATCGCCAAATACGTCCACAACTACGTCAGCGCATCGTTCGTGATCGGCCTCGTCCTGATCGTCGCGCTATGGATCAAGGACAATATTCCCCGGAAAGTCGATGTGGACTGGATCCGGCAGGGTGGCGGCTTCATCAAATCGAAACACGCGCCGGCGGGCCGCTTCAACGCGGGCGAGAAGCTGGTGTTCTGGTCCGCCCTCGGCGCTGGAGCGGCGGTTACTGTTTCAGGCGCTCTTCTCCTGTTTCCGTTTTATGTGACGAACATCGCGGGGATGCAAATCGCCCAGATCGTGCACAGCGTGATCGCAGTCCTCTTCGTCGCGGTGATCATTGCGCACATCTACATCGGCACACTCGGAACGGAGGGGGCATTCGAAGCCATGGGGACAGGCGAGGTCGATCTTCACTGGGCGGAGGAACATCACGATCTCTGGCTTAAGGATGAGTTGGCCAAGAAACGTCACGCCGATCAATCCGGACAAACATCAGAAACTCCGGCGGAATGAGCATACTTGCGATACATCGGCGGTTCTCGCCTCGCGCAGCATATTCGGCCACCCGATAATCGAAACCACATTGCACGAAAGAAAAACCGGAGCCGTGCCTGCGCCGTAAAGGACCTCATCCTGCGTGCTCGCCAACAGTTCGTCACGGAGAAAATGCATGGATAAACTCACTCGCAGGGATATGCTCGTGACGGCAGCTGTTGCCGGCGGAAATGCTGTCAGGCCGCATCCGCCGCGATCGCACAGACGGCCGACCGCATAGTCCAGCCAAGCCGGGAACCTGGCATTGGCGGTACAGATCCTGTAACCGGTAATCCAACTCGCGAGCGCCAAAACCCGGACATGCTCACTCCGCCCGCTACGGATTCCGGCACGACGCCAAACCTCCGCTTCTCTTTTGCGGACGCGCATGTCCGGCAGACGAACGGCGGCTGGACTCGCCAAATAACCCAGCGAGAACTGGTCATTTCGAAGTCCATTGCCGGTGTGCAGATGCGGCTGAACGCAGGGAGCGTGCGCGAGCTGCATTGGCACAAGCAAGCCGAATGGGCCTACATGCTTTATGGGTCCGCCCGGATCACGGCGATTGACGCCGAGGGTCGAAATTTCGTCGATGATGTGGGTGTCGGCGATCTCTGGTATTTTCCCGGCGGCATTCCACATTCGATCCAGGGGCTAGGCCCGGACGGATGTGAATTCCTTCTGGTTTTCGACGATGGCGACTTCGACGAGGACAGCACATTCTTATTGAGCGACTGGTTCAAGCACGTGCCTGCTGACGTGCTTGGCAAGAACTTTGGCACCCCCGCATCGTCGTTCGGACATACACCCGATCCGCGCGAGCTTTTATATTTTCAAGGCGCCTGTTCCTGGTCCGCTGGGTCCAGACAAGCTGCTGGGTGCGCAGCCCGTTCCACAGACTTTCAGCCATCGCATGCTGGCACCCATCCGCACGAAAGGCGGGACCGTCCGGATAACAGACTCCAGTGTGTTCCCTGCCTCCAAGACCATCGCGGCGGCTCTGGTCGAAATCGAACCGCTACGTGAACTGCACTAGCATCCGAACACCGATGAGTGGCAGTACTACCTCAGCGGTCAGGCACGCATGGGCGTCTTCGCTGCTTCGGGTCAGGCGCGTACGTTCGTCGTTCGTGAAGAACTGGCGGCGGCGCCCGGCTCAAGCGGTGTTTCGAGCCGGGACGGTCTCGAAGAAGGCTCGGATGATGACACGCAAGAGCTCTGCGAGCCATCGCAGCAGCAGACCGAAGTTATAGCCGGCGGCGGCGAGAACAGCGTTGATGCGGTCGCCGAGGCGTCCCTTGAGATAATTTCTGTCCATGCGGTGCTCGGCCTTGACGTGGCCGATGACAGGCTCGACAGCCGCGCGACGCTTCATCTCGCGACGGATGGAAGCTGTGACGCGGCGGACCTGACCCGAGATCCAGACCCTGAACCGATGCGGGTGGTTGTGACCGCGATATCCTTTGTCGACGTGGATACGGCGAGTCTCCACCCCGGTGAGCTTCTCCATGTCGGCGATTACGGGACCGAGCGTGTGCCCATCGAAGGGATTGCCATGCAGGGCCTTGGCATGGAGCACGAACTGGCCGCCCTTCGGAGACGTCACAGGGGTGGCGATGCTGACCTTGCAGCCGAACTCGTAGGGCGCGCGGGCTTTACCTTTGCCGATGCACTCAACCTCCGGAGCATGTAACGCATAGACCTTCGGACCGCGCTGATGCTGATCCTGGCTGCGCACCTGCTGCGCTAAACCGAGCAACGGGCCGAAGCGAGCTTCCAGCACCGTATCGCCATCAATCTTGCGGCGGATGTCGCGGATGATCCGGCCAAGCCGTGTCCGCAGGAACTTGAGCTGCCGCCGGGCGCGTTTGAACTGGTGGGCGTGGGTATAGCGGCCGGTCATGATGGCGGCGCGCTTGGCCAGGCGCAGATAGCTCTGGCGTAGCGGCACACGGTTGCACTTGGCGAGCCCGACCAGCTTGGTGATTGCTCGATGCAGCAGCCGCGCGTCGGTCGGATGTGCAACCGCCTTGGGCTGCACTGTGGTATCGACGACCACCCGTTCCAGGTCCTTGGGACCGATGGCGCCGGTCTTGTGCGCCACTGAAAGACTTTCCTGGATCAGGGCGACGAGCTGTTCCTCGCCGAGCCGCTGCCGCCAGCGTGTCATCGACGATCGATCGAACGGCAGACGGTGGCAGAAGCTCAATTCGCCGCAGAAGTATTGGTAATAGGGGTTCTCGATCCAGCGAGCGCACAGCACCTCATCTGACAGGTTGTGCATGTGCTTCAAAATGAACAGGCCGGCGACTAGCCGCGTCGGCAAGCCCGGCTGGCCCGACCCTGCTTGGCACACTGAACTGAAGCGCTCATTCAGGATGTTCCAGTCGATCAGCGCTGCCAACCGCACCAGCGGATGACCCATGTCGATGATCTGATCAAGCGCCGGAAGCAACAGGTCTTTCTGGCGATCATCCCTCGGCTTGCTCATCGCATTCCCCAATGTCGACGACGCCGTCAGGGAATCACGAATCGCCCAAAAGCAAAATCCTAAAACGCAAGAAAGCGAGGTCCAACACCCCGCTTTCCTGCAAAATCGAATACTACATCAAGACAAATTCTGCTTATTTCTCAGATCAATCCGCATTCTTCACGGACGACTACGTTCGATTTCCAGGCTGGGGACGTCGGCTATGTCCCGTTCGCGATGGGTCATTACGTAGAGAACACCGGCACGACGACGGTGCGTTTCCTGGAGATGTTCAAGAGCAGCTACTACGCCGATGTGTCACTGGCGCAGTGGTTGGCATTGACCCCGTCCGAGCTTCTGCACGTGCATTTGAATCTGGATGAGCAGGTTACAAAAGCTCTGACGAAAACAAAGATCCCGGTCCGTCCGGCATAGCCATGGCGACGGGAGCGTGTACGCAGTCGCTTCAGAGAGACGGCAAGTTAGGAGCACTTCGGCGCATCGGAGATGGGTGTGTGTTCGACAGTCAGCGTGCGAATTGTTGTTGGCGTGGTGATTGAGCGCCGTAAGGCAAAGAGCCCGTGGCTCGATTTCCTTTGGCGGCCAGTTTCCGTGCTTGTTGGAAAGCCGTCGGCCGCGCCTTGGACGCGGATCGGTGAAAAAGGTGAGACGACCCTATTCTATGCGGGCGAGGCCGCGATCGAATTGCACCGAACCGAAACGGAGAACTATCTTCAGAATCTTGCCTCGGGGACACCGATGCTGTGGGTCGTTTTGCGGCCGGTCGCGGCTGAGCCTGCGGCTCCGGCGTTCGATATTCTGACGGTAACAGCTGATCCTTCAGAGGGCGAGGCCCTCACTGACGCTGGCAACAACCTGGTCGAGACGGTGTCGATGCCGGCTGAGATTATCGAGGCCACACGCAATTTTATCCTCGAGCATCACGTCGAGCGCCCGTTTAACAAACGGCAACGAGACCGTGTCGATCCAATGATGCGCGGTCACCGTGAACGCGGCAGACAGTAAATGACCAAGACGGAAAGTGCCTTTCACGGTGGTCGCTGTTGAAGCAGTATCGCGCCCGAGCATTGAGCCCGACAGCTTACGCGGGGACGAAACTCCCCCGACGAAAGGCCTACGGATTTAAACGCGGCGGCACCAGCTGCAGCGCATACTACCTCGCCACTGATTTGTCGGAGGTATTCGCGCGAAAATTTCGCATCTCGCCGCCGCGAGGGGCTGAACCAGAATGTCCATCACCCTTGGTCGGAAGAGTTCCTCGAGCAGGAAGAGGCGACTGGCCGGTGATACACGGCCCGCGAGGCAACCTCAGATGAGGAAGGATCTGCGATAAACGCGGGCAACGTCAACACGCGCTCGCTCTAGCGCTTTCAAGAACAAGTGGTTCACGCGAACTGTGTCTTTACCGACTTGAAGGGCGATATGGCCGAGCCACGCCGCAATTTCCAATCTTGAAAAATCGCCCGAAGTCTGGATTTGAGCGATTTTGTCTTCGCCTAATTTGCGAGTTTCGACCACATACATTTAAGTCATTTCGCAACGTTAAAGTGCTCTTCGCCTCATATCGTCAGTCCTGCCGCGCTCATCAGCAACCGGAACAGCAGCGCGACAATTCCCAGTGTCGCGACGCTCGCCGCCCAGATGATCACGAGCCAACCCAGCCGGCTTCCCCAATCTGGTCGATGCTTTGAGGTCATGCGTTGCTTCAATGATAGCCCTCGCCGGCCGGGACCTTACTGCGGAAGACGTAGTAGGACCACGAAGTGTAGATCAGGATGAAGGGGATAATGAAAAGCGCGCCGACGAGCGTGAAGCCGAGCGATTGAGGCGGACTTGCTGCCTGCCAGATTGAAATGGAAGGCGGAACGATGTTCGGCCAGAGGCTAATTGCCAGACCGCTGTAGCCCAGAAAAAGCAAGCACAACGCCAGCATGAATGGTGCTGCGTGATATCCGTTGGAGAGAGAACGAATGAGCAAGACCGTCGCGAGCAATACCAGCAAAGGTACGGGCGCGAAAAAAAGAAGGTTCGGAAGGGAGAACCATCTCTGTGCCACGTCAGGGTGAGCGAGCGGCGTCCAGATGCTCACAATGGTGATCGTCGCGATAAGCGCCGACGCTGCCGGTTTCGCCAGAACCGTCATCCGCCGTTGCAATTCGCCATCGGTCTTCATGATGAGCCAGGTACATCCCAGCAGCGCGTATGCCACCAAAAGACCAAGCCCGGTGAACAGACTGAGGACGAAGCCAGTCGAAAGGTCCGCCGTCGAAGACGCCGCGGGAGACTTAAAATTGTGATCGTATAATTTACTTGCTGAAAAAAGACTAATAATAACAGCATACTACGCCGTTATGGCTCGAATACCCGACCTAAAATCTGCTACACAGTTATTACACATTTCGTGCTATAATTGTATTTCAGGGAGGCGGTTGTGAAAGGAGATCAAGAGTCAGCACATCACGAGCTGATGGGAGGCGAGCTCCACGTTTATAAACGTGAGAACAGCAAGTATTGGCAGTGTGCCATCTTCCTGAAGGGCTTCAATCACCGCGCCACCACCAAGCAGATCAGCCTCGCCCAAGCGAAGGACGTTGCAAAGGACTGGTATCTCACCCTGCAAGGAAAGCTCCTCAGGGGCGAACTGAAAGACAAGAAAAAATGGGAAGGGGAAGTCACCTTCCGCTTCGCCGCCGAAAAATTCCTGCGCGAATATACCGTGCTCACGCACGGCCAGCGCAGTCCGGTCTACGTCGGCGCACACCGCCGCCGCCTCGAAAACCACATCTACCCTTCATGGCTGACAAGTACCTTCCGGAGGTAACGCCAGGTCTCCTGCAGGACTACCGGGTCTATCGCCACGAAAAGGCGATGCAGCTCTATGGCAAGCCACCTGCCCGCAATACCATTCATCAAGAAGTCGTCGTCATCCGCCAGGTGCTAAAGGCCGCTGTACGCCACAGCGGGCTCAAGATGATGCCGGACTTGTCGGAACCGTACAAAAAGTCCGGCAAAATCTCTCATCGGGCGTGGCTTGCGCCCGATGAATACAAACGCCTGTATCAGGCGACCCGCGAACGCGCTCAAAACCCCAAACGGGTACGCTACGCTTGGGAAAGCGAGCAGCTGCACGATTTCATTCTGTTTATGGTCAACACCGGTCTGCGGCCTGACGAAGCATGGAGACTTCAATTCCGGGACGTGAAGGTCGCGCATGACGACGGTCTCAAAAAACCATTCTGGAGATCGAAGTGCGGGGCAAGCGCGGCGTCGGTTACTGCAAAAGCATGCCGGGGGCGGTTCAGCCCTTCAAACGCCTGCAGAAACGACTGCGACAGGTAGCCGAAAAGATGAGAACGGCGAAGAGACAGTGATCGAACGGCTTCCGAAGCCAACTGACCTTATTTTCCCGAAACGGCACCATGAGCTTTTCGACATCATCCTCAATGAACTGGAGCTCAAGAAGGACCGGGACGGTCAGTCACGCACCGCGTATTCGCTCAGGCACACGTATATCTGCCTGCGGTTGATGGAAGGCGCTGACGTGTACCAGATCGCAAAGAACTGCCGGACTAGCGTCGAGATGATCGAGAAGTATTACGCCGCCCATCTGGTGAATACGCTCGACACCACCGCGATTAACGTCCGCAAGCAAAAACGCCCGCGCCACGCTGAGGACGACGAACCTGCGCCTCGCCCTAGATCACCGCGAAGCAGAAAACCATAACAATATCATGTGAATAAACCGCTTTTCCGACTCCGATCCCTTCGCTATAGATGGAGGCAGTGCGGGCGTGGCGAAACTGGTAGACGCAACGGACTTAGACGATTGAGTGCTCTGCGGGAAACCGCAGACGCAGAACTGCTCAAATTCGGGGAAACCTGTGAAATGGCAATCCCGAGCCAAGCCCCTACCCGGGGGAAGGTGTAGAGACTAGACGGGCAGCACCTACAGCGGTCACGCGCCAAGGTGAAGGGATAGTCCAGACCACAAACGCCTTACGACGGCGGCGAAAGCCGAAGTGGGATGAAAATCCGTAGGACCGCAAGGTTCGTGCCGGTTCAATTCCGGCCGCCCGCACCAAATTGCAATTGCTGCATCGCCCTAATTTCAAACCGACGCTATACTGATCGGCATTCGTGACGCCTTAGGTTGTCAAAAACTCCCAAGTTTCTTGCATAACTTTTAACGGCTCACAGTCTGTGCTTGACCACAGCTGTGAGAGTATGCAGGCATCTATGCACGTATACAGTGTAGAGCATTTCTGAAAGGTCATTTTTGTGAACGAGGGCCACCGCGCATTCACGGCAGCGAGTTCTGCAGCCGGATATTATTACCAGGCCCGGCTCGCTCTATTTGAAAGCCTGCGCATCGCTTATGGCGACTCTAGCATCGACGTTGCGATCGAACGGTTCGACGATGTCTCGTTTGAGACAGCAGGTACTCCGCTAGAACTCCTTCAAACGAAGCACCATATAAACAAAGTTGGTGATCTGACAGATTCGAGCCCCGATCTTTGGAAGACGCTGAGAGTTTGGGCCGAGGCCGCAAAAGAAAACCCTTCATTACCCAGCCGCACTCGTTTCGTATTACTCACAACAGGCCACGCGCCGGATGCATCGGCGGCGTCATACTTGCGCGCGGACGGCAATCGGGACGTCGAGAAAGTCGAGCTACTGTTGAGCGCAGCTGCAGCAGCGTCAACGAACCACACCTTGAAGGCGGCATTCCTCTCCTTTCAATCACTCACTCCGGAAATGCGAACCTCACTTCTGGGCGCGATAGAGATTCTAGATCAGGCACCTGAGGTTGACCTGCCCCTGCCGATTTCCTCCAGTTGAAGTTAGAGTCCGGCCTTCTGAAGGACGGACAGATGAAGCGAGCCAGGTTTACGGAAGAGCAGATTATTGGCGTGCTGCGTGAGCATGAGGCGGGTGCGAAGGCTGCCGATTTGGCGCGGAAGCATGGCGTCTCTGAAGCGACGCTGTACAATTGGAAGGCGAAGTTCGGCGGTCTGGACGTCTCCGATGCCAAGCGGTTGCGGCAACTCGAGGACGAGAACGCCAAGCTGAAGAAGCTGCTGGCCGAGCAGATGCTGGATGCTGCAGCGCTACGCGAGCTTTTGTCAAAAAAATGGTAGGGCCCGTCGCCAAGCGCGAAGCCGTCGCGCACCTGCAGGCCGTCATGGGTCTGGCGGAGCGGCGGGCCTGCGGCATCGTCGGCGCTGACCGCAAGATGGTTCGGTACCGATCGTGCCGACCGCCGGACACCGAACTACGCGGCCACTTGCGCGAGCTTGCTAATGCCCGTCGGCGGTTCGGCTACCGCCGGCTGTTCGTGCTGCTTCGCCAGCAGGGCGAGCCGTCCGGGCGGAACCGGATCTACCGTCTGTATCGAGAGGAAGGCCTCAGCGTGCGCAAGCGCCGGGCCCGCCGCCGCGCCGTGGGCACCCGAGCGCCGATACTGGTCGAGGCTCGGCCGAACGCCCGGTGGTCGCTGGATTTTGTCCACGACCAGTTCGCCAGCGGCCGTCGCTTCCGGGTCCTGAATATCGTCGATGACGTGACCCGGGAATGTCTGGCGGCCATCCCCGACACCTCGATCCAGGGGCGGCGGGTGGCACGCGAACTGACGGCGCTGATCAATCAGCGCGGCAAGCCGGGCATGATCGTCTCCGACAACGGCACCGAGTTCACCTGCAATGCCATGCTGGCCTGGTCGGAGGAGAACAAGATCGACTGGCACTTCATTGCGCCGGGCAAGCCGATGCAGAACGGCTTCTGTGAAAGCTTCAACGGCCGGATGCGGGACGAGCTTCTCAACGAAACCTTGTTCTTCGGCCTCGATCACGCCCGCGCCAAGATTGCGGATTGGGTCGGCGACTACAACGGCCAACGCCCGCATTCCTCGCTCGGCTATCTGACCCCTGCGGCCTATGCCGCCTACCTCACCGCAACGTGCGATCGGCTGCGCAACCCCGACCAGCTCCGCCGATCGCACGTTGCTCACACCGCGCCAAACGGCGTAACATCCGCCGAGACTCTAACCGCTACTGGGTGAAACTTCAGGGGCAGGTCAACCACCCCATAAATTGACGATGCGACGAACAAGACCACTATCCAGGCGACCAACCAGTTCTTTTTTACTTTCTCCGAAATTGACCTAACCATGTTCTCCCTTTCAACCAAGGTGATCTCCTTACCTAATGATATTGTTCGTACCAATGTTCATACAGAAACGGAGAGAAGCAAAAAGCCACTGGTGCGATGGCTCAGAAGCCCTCGGCGACCGCCGTGCATAATCTTCATTTACAATACAAAAAAAGAGTACCAACGCGGCAGCGGACCAGCAACCATAGAACCACCGAGCCCTAAATCGATGCGGCGCTCATTTTTCCATAAATATCGCGTGCGCGCGAAGAACGGGGTGCGACAAAGCAATCGATTTGGTCGGTCATCGAACTATCGACTGAAAAATCGTGATCGCGATTCTTGTTATGAGCCAGCGGGGCGCACTAACAAATGCTCAAGGGTTAGCCTTCGGCCGGCTACTCACAGCGAAGCGTCGCTTATGGCTAGCGGAACAGCACTCCGCCTCACGCCCACCGCCTGCCGGCCGCGATGAGGAGTTTTTGAAAGCAATTTTCGCAGTTGATTGCACGTTCCTCATCACGTTTTCAGAGAGCGCCGTGCCAAATGCGCCCGCGCGTCGTCCCAATTGCGCGGCATAGCGAAGGCGATGATCTAGAGCCGTGACGCAGGTCTCGTGTCCGCCATACTTCACTTCTCTTTATGATCCGCAATTAGTGGTCTCACATCATGCCTTAACGCTGCGCAAGCGCGCGCACGCTGCAAGGGTCGCATCGACTTCCGGCAGGCCGGGCCTTACGCCTTCGGCTGCAGTTCCGCATCCGCTTATCCGCCGTCACCCTCCCACGGGCATTGAGACCGTCAATTAATGCGGCTCAGAAGGCGAAGGAGCTGCAGATGTCCCACAGGTCCCGTCACCGCAAATCCCCTACGATTCGTGCGAAAGATTTTCGCTCGTGGTTCAACGCAGCCTTACAGGCGGAACGACGCGGTATTTACACGCGTTGGCTCCTCGCAAGGAGTAGGCATGAAGAGCGCCAAACCCGCCAAACATCAAGTTATCCGCCCGATGGAGGCGAAAAGCGTCACCGCCCTTCCCGCAGGCGCGAACTGGGTGTACGAGCCGTAATGGGATGGGTTCAGGTGCCTCGCGCTGAAGGATGGTAAGACGATCGGGCTGCAAGGCAAATCCGGCAAGCCGCTCGACCGCTATTTTCCCGAGGTAATAGAAGCGATCGCTTCAATTGGCGTTAAAAGGCTGGCTCTTGATGGGGAGATACTCATCAGGATCGATGGTGAGCTCTCATTCGATGCGCTGCAGATGCGTCTTCACCCGGCAGAGAGCCGGATCAGGAAGCTTTCGATCGAAACGCCTGCGATATTCACTGCGTTCGATACGCTTCTCAGCGAAGGCGGCAGAAGCATCAGCGCCGAGCCGTTTGGGCAAAGGCACAAGGCGCTTGGAGATATCTCAGCCGGGTTCAAGCACCAGCAGGTGAGCCTGACGAAGCAAACGGCAAGCCTCAAAACTGCACAGGTGTGGCTCGATAAAGGGTTTGCAGGGACCGACGGCGTCATCGCCAAGCAGATCGATCTCGATTACCGCTTCGGCGAACGCGCAATGCTTAAGGTAAAGCGCATCCGCACAGCGGACTGCGTTGTCGGAGGTTTCCGCTATGCACAGGGCAGTAAGCTCGTCGGCTCGCTTCTCCTCGGCCTGTATAATGACAAGGGGCTACTCGACCATGTCGGCTTCACGTCAGCGTTTGCAAAGGAGGATAGAAAAGCACTGACCGCGCGGCTTGAGAAGCTGGTCGGGCCGCCCGGCTTCACGGGTGATGCGCCGGGCGGACCAAGCCGATGGGCGACAGAGCGTTCGACGGAGTGGCAGCCCCTGAAGACCAAGCTTGTCGCGGAGGTCAGTTTCGACCATGTAACGAGCGGAAGGTTTCGGCATGGGACGCGACTGCTGCGCTGGCGCCCGGATAAGGCACCGAAACAGTGCACGACGGAGCAGATCACCTGACCCGTTTTCGGGCTCCAAGCCTCGCGCTGTCTACTGCTTCGCTTCTTCGTCCTGCCGGTCTCTCAAGTCCTGCGCTATCTGATCGACCGACGTCTCGCTTGCAAGCTCATCCGGGCTGCCATCCTCGATGTCCTCGACATCTAATTTCTTCGCAAATCGCTGCAACATGCGCAACGACTGGGTCGCCTCCCTCTCTGCAAGGAGATTGATCTGCAGCTCCAGGTGATCGCGCCGTTCGAGAGTTCGGTCGATCAGGCTTTGGCGTATCAGCACGCAGGAGGTGAGGAGAACGGCTTCGACCGCGAGGATCGTCGCGAGCAGGGGAAATGGATATTCGTCGAAGGCGTGATGCGGGAAAAAGTGGCAGAGCATGATCCAGCCGAGCACGAACACGCATTGAAGAAAGAAAAACTGAACGGTGCCGGCGAACCAGCCGATCCAGTGAAACAGACGGTGATGGACAGCGAGAGTTTCTTCGTCCTGCTTTTCAAGGCGAAGAATTGCGTCAATGCTTTGGGCAGCGGGCCTCTCTGACTGAGTGCCCGCCCGCATCAGTTCGCGACCTTTTCCGCGGCCCGTCGCGCGGACTTCCGCGTTTTGTCGACGGTCTTGTCGGCCGATTTTTCAGCGCGCGCCCTCGCCTCGCATTTGCGGCGTAGATCCTCGATCTCATCGTCTGTCAGGTGTTCGATACCGACCAGTGAATTACGGGCCGCGCCGACCCGGATCAATTCGTCGAGCTTGACCTGGATCGCGGCGCTATCGCGGTTTTGAGAATTCTGGATGAGAAACACCATGAGGAACGTGACGATCGTCGTTCCTGTGTTGATCACGAGCTGCCACGTATCGGAGAAACCGAAGACCGGTCCGCTTACCGCCCATACGATGACGATGCCGGCCGCGATAATGAACGTTGAAGCCCGGCCTGCCGCCAACGAGGTTCGGTTGGCGAGTTCGCCGAAAAACTTCGAAACTCCGGATGGCTCTTTAGCTTTTGCTTTGCCCTTCATGAATGTCGCCCCTGTGTCAGCCGCCGGGATAAATCGGCACTGCGTCCTAAAGTTCCATTGCCTAGGAACCAACCTCTCACATGCTCATTATTGCGGCAGACGGCGCGAGGCGCGGTCATTTGCGGAGCGAATTATATGATCGATACCGTCGTGGTTGCACCGGGAGGGCCCGCGGGCTCGCCTGGAACAGGTGTGTCCTGGCCTTCTATCATCGCGGGCGCAGTCGCCGCGTGCGCGATGACCCTCGTACTGCTCGCCTTTGGCACCGGACTTGGCCTAAGCGCGATCTCGCCGTGGGGAGGCTCAGGCGTTTCGGCCACCACTTTCAAAATCACGACCGGGCTTTATCTGATCGTTATCGCCATGATCTCGTCGTCGATCGGCGGGTATCTCGCCGGGCGTCTGCGGACGGCATGGGAGGGCGTGCACGCGGATGAGGTCTACTTCCGAGATACGGCGCATGGGTTTATCGCGTGGGCTTTAGCTTCGGTACTCGGCGCCGTTGTGCTCGCTAGCCCGGCGACAAGCCTGATTGGCGGCACCGCAGCCGGTGTGAGCCAAGGAGCCGTCACGAGCGCCGCTCAATCAACCGGTCCGATGGACGGTTATGTCGACACTATCCTGCGGGGCGATCCCGCTGCACAGAATGCTAACCCCGCCGATGCCCGCGGCGAAACAGTCCGCCTTTTCACGCGAAGTTTTCGCAACGGCGGCGAACTCAAGGGTCCGGACCGAGATTACACAGTCAAGGTCGTGGCCGCCCGGACGGGCCTGAGCCAGCAGGACGCGGAAAAGCGGGTCAATGAGGGCGTCACACAGATTAAGACCGACATCGATGCCGCACGCAAGGCAACCGCTTCGCTCGCATTCTGGATCACGGCTTCGCTTCTCCTCGGCGCCTTCTGCGCCAGCCTTGCAGCCACCGAAGGCGGCGGCCTTCGCGACGGCACCTGGAAACGCCGCCGATAAACGAAAGGAAACATCATGCCGATTTTACTCTGGCTCCTTGGAATTCCGATCCCGCTCATCATCCTGATCCTTCTGCTGCGGTAATTGGGATGCGTCAGCGGCGCGTGACCCGCGCCGCTGACGCTCCGCCGTCGAAGCACTTGGTCGGAGGAAGCAAGCGGTAACTGGTTCAGAAGGGAAAGACCGGGGGTATCGCCGTTTTTTTTCCGCAATGGAGAAGATGCCATGGCAGACAAATTCAATCCGGCACCGACCGATAAACACGCAGACACGCCAAAAGAGCGCTCGGCCGCCGACAAGAAGTCGGATGACGAGCTGAAAAAGGGATTGAAGGACAGCTTTCCGGCGTCCGATCCGCCAAGCAACACCCAGCCGCCGAAAACAGTCGACGACGCAGGCTAGGAAGGAGCACCGCATGGGCATCGCGAAATACGAGATATTTGGCACCGAAGGCACATGGCGGGTGCGTCATGATGGCAAGGCGGAGAATGAATACGCCACGAAGGAAGCTGCATTCGAGGCGGCAATTGCGGCAGCCTCACTTGCGCTGCGGCAGGGCCATGACGTGACAGTGACCGCGCCTTCCAGCGAGACGACGACAGGCGCACCCGCCGAGTAGACGGGCGATAGCCTTAGTCTTCCAGCCCAGACATGGCACCAGCACGTTCCGATGCCAGGGGCCAGGGCGGCAACGTCGGCAAGCCAAGGACCTCACGCACAGGACCGAATGAGCGTCTATGCGCGGCACACGCGCCAAGCCGCGCAAGGGCGGCATAGTGGGCGCGCACAGGATAGCCCTTGTGATCGGCGAAGCCGTAGCCCGGGTGAAGCGTATCGAGCGTCCGCATCAGCGCATCGCGCGAGACTTTCGCCAGAATGGAAGCGGCCGCGATGCTCGCGGATTTGGCGTCGCCCTTGATAATCGCCTGCTGCGGGATCGCTACGTCTTTCAGGCGTTTCGCGTCGATCAGGAGATGCTGCGGAGATATTCCCAGCCCCTCAACAGCCCGCCGCATGGCAAGGATGCCCGCCCAGTAGATGTTGATGGTGTCAATCTCCTTGACTTCGACAAACGCGACAGACCATGAAGCCGCCTTTTCCTTGATCTCGATCGCGAGAGCCTCACGCGAATTCGCATCGAGCTTTTTCGAATCGTCGATGCCGGTTATGCGGGTGCCGGGCTTCAGGATAACTGCGGCAGCCGCGACAGGCCCCGCAAGCGGGCTCATTCCGGCCTCATCGATACCAGCAACGGCATCCTGTCCCTGATCCCAGAGAAGCGTTTCATAGCGGAGCATCTTGCGAAGCCGCTGTCCTTCGGATCGGTTTTCAAAGCGCCGCTTCTCAATCGCAGCGAGGATCGCACGCGCTCCCGCGCGGCCGTCAGCGCGCAGGATTTCTTCAAGGCTCGCCTCAAGCGGCCTGCCCTCGACGACATAGCGCTGACGTAGTTCGTCCAGTGAAGAGCGGGTCACGGCAGCCTCGATGCAGGACCGCGGAGGTGTCGCCAAGCTTTGTGGCGAATGTCTGAAATTCACTGTCAAGAAATGGAACTTGGCGCCCGTCCCTAGACAGGACGGGCATAAAAAAACGCCCCGCACTGCGGGGCATTTTCTAGTTTATCGTAAGTGTCAGGCTGCTTCCGCCTCCTGATTGATCGCCGTCTTTGCGATTTCAGTCAGAGCCTCGTCGGTCGCCTCTTCCTCTTCGAGGGTTTCCTCAAGGAGCGAGACCGCGTCGTCAAGGCCAAGCTCCTCGGCCCAGGCAATCATCGTGCCGTAACGTGAAATCTCATAGTGCTCGACGGCCTGAGCGGCGGCAAGCAGGCCGGCGTCGAGAGCGGGCGAGCCCTTATATTCTTCCATGATCTCGGCGCCCTCATCCGTGATGCCCACGATCGCTGCACAGGTTTTACCCTGCGGCTTCTTCTCGATCACGGCGAACACCTTCTCCAGCCGCTCGATCTGGCCTTCAGTCTCGGTCCGGTGTTTTTCGAATGCTGCTTTCAGTTCTTCGTTCTGAGCAGCCTTTGCCATCTTCGGCAGGGTGGCCAGGATTTTCTTCTCAGCGAAGTAGATATCCTTGAGGGTATCGTGAAACAGGTCGTCAAGGGTCTTTGGCTGCTTTGCCATGTGGGCTTCTCCAATGTCTTGAGGTCGTCGCATCACCGCTGGTGAAGCTCGCCGGCTAACGAGGCTGCGTTTGAGTCGTTCCAATTCCGGTCACCTTCCATCGCTGGATACCGGAGCCTCCCGGGGGTCTCTTTCAGGATGCCAATCTGCGCCGGGGCGCGCACGCTTCAAGGCTAATCCCTCGGCTTCCGGCAGGCCGGGCCGCTTCACCTGCGGTGAAGTTCCGCATCCGCTTGTTCCCCGGCGCCTTCGCTGGGCATCGAGACCGCTACTCAGGGCGGCTCAGAAAGCGAAGGAGCTTCAGATGTCTAACCGGTCCCGCCAACGCAAGTCCCTGCGCATCCGCGCAACAAGCTTTCAGTCGTGGTTCAACGCAAACCTCAAGGCACATGCGCGGGACATCGCGCGGCACGGAGCGGATTGCGGCTTCCCTTCCATCAGCTACACTAGCGATACGGTCTGCATCTTCGATCGCTTTGCAGACGAAATCTGGGCAATGGCCGTCGCCGACGCCGAGGAATACGGTCACACGAATGTCTGCGAAATGATCGTTGGCTTCAAGCGCTCGGACATGCTGGCAGATTACGACAGCTTCAAGAACCTCATGGTCTGGTACGCCTGCGAGAAGCTGGCTGGTGAGCGCGAATGATCGCGCTCACCGCGTACGCCCGAAGCGCTCAGCGCGGTCGGAAATGCGGCCGCGCCAGCGTGAGGCGAATATTGTAAAGGTTGTAGTGAGCTATCCGCAGCTCGTGAGATCCTTCCGGCAAGGCCGGAAGCTCGCTCGCTATTTTGCGCAGGAGCGCCGTGAGCTCAAGACGGGACAGGCGCAGCAGTTCGGATTGTGAAATCACTCTCATTTTTTCCTCCATCGTTCGGACCGCGACCATCGCGGCCTCCTGGAGGAAGGCCCTGCACCTTCGGCAGCGGGCTGCACCGCTTGCGGCCAAAACGCAGTGGAGGAATGCCGTGCATTTGCGGCCATGCGAGCTGACGGTGGTGCGAAGACTGGACAAGGAGGACATGCGGTGTCGCCGGCTTCGGCGATGACCAGGAAAATGATTTTACAAACGAGCTGGTGAGAGAACTGGCCCGGCTCACGGCGCGGGAGAGCGCAACATTGCGTGATGAACCACAACGACCGTGATGCTCATGCGCAACTGTGCAATATCCGAGGGTCCGGATTGCTGCGCGCGGGCGTTACTTTGTGTGGCCGGTGTCGGGATCTTTGGGCGTATTCTTTTCCGCCTGCGGCGTCATTTTCGCGGGACTCTCCTTGCCCGGCACGCCGCGCGGGCCGAGCGCCTCACGCTGCAAATCTTCTTCCGAGAATTCGGGTTCGCGTCCATTAATTGGTTCGTCAGGCATGCGTCACCTATTCCATTCGTGCTTTTTCTTTGAGGTCGCGGATGCGGTTCTCCGCCTCCTCCTTTGACTGGACAATTTCCGACCAGTCGTTGACGCGGGCTTCCCTGCTCAACCTCTTCAGCTCATCCAGCTGCTGCTGCGTCGGCTTTTCCATATTCGCTCCTTACGAGACAAGCCGCAGCTTACGAAACCGGTAGGCGTCGATGGCCCGGTTGGCCAGCATCAGTTTCCTGCGCTCAACCTTCAGGACCATCTCATCGACGGATTTCAGGAGAAACCGGCTGGTCTCTTCGGCATCGATAATTTCCCCGGAACGTTCGAGGTAGTCCCAGGCGATCTGGATCGCATTCTCGATCAGCCAGGGAATGGGTTCGCTCATATGAGAAAAACCCTCCTCGCCGGGCGGGGTTCCTAGGCGGGGTACGGCAATCCTGCAGCAGGATTGATTTCAGCGCGCCCGTTACCGGGCGGGCCATACTCGCGCCGCCAGCGGCGCTCCCCGAACCCCGCGGACGGGTTTCGGCCGGAAGGTGACTGTCCCTCGCGCGGGTTTCAAACCGAGGCATCCAGATCACTCCCAATTAGCTTCTTACGATCCCCGAATCTTACCAGCCGTCGCTGCGCCGCGTCCGTTGCTCAGAGCTCCTTTCGTTTCCGGCTTCCGCGCTGCGCGCGGACCCTCCTGAAACGAAGAGGAGCTTGGGACCCGGCTTGGTCCGGCTGAACCAAAGGGGAGCCGGTGCAATTCAGCACCCAATAACATGGAGAAAAACACCCATGAAACTTCAACATATCGAACTGTCCGAACTGAAGGTCTCGCCGGTGAACGTGCGCAAGCGCGGCGCGGGCGAAGATCTTGGCGAGCTTATCGCCAGCATCCGCAGCCTCGGCGTCATCCAGCCGCTTCTCGTGCGGCCGAATAGCGAGGGCTATGAAGTCGTCGCAGGTCAACGCAGGCTTCTCGCCTGCCAGGCACTGCAGGAAGAAACAGGGGGCGTAGCACCACTTCCCTGCGCTCTCCTGGAGAACGGCGACGATGCGACCGCGCTTGAGGCTTCGCTTGCCGAAAATGTCGCACGCCTGCCAATGGACGAGATCGACCAGTACGAGGCCTTCGCAGTCCTCACCGTTCAAGGCCGGAGCATTGCGGACATAGCGGGCCAGTTCGGGGTGACTGAGCTGCTCGTCAAAAGGCGCCTCGCGATAGCGGCGCTTATCCCGCAGATATTAAGTGTCTACCGCGACGGGGAAATCGAGGCCGAGACGATGCAGCAACTGACCCTTGCGACGGCAAAGCAGCAGAAAGCGTGGTTCAGGCTCTTCAAAAACCCGAAAGAGCATGCCCCAACCGGACGCTGGCTGAAAGCGTGGCTGTTCGGCGCGGAAATCCCGGTATCGTCCGCCATATTCCCGCCCGAGCGTTACACCGGCAACATCGTCTCCGACCTCTTCGGCGAGGAGCGCTACTTCGACGATGCCGAGAAGTTCTGGAAGCTGCAGACGGAAGCGGTCATTCACCGCCAGGCCGCCTATCTTGAGGAGGGCTGGAGCAACGTCGTCATCATGGAGATCGGCGCGGCGTTTTATCAATACGACAAGGTTAAGCGCGGGAAGGCAAAAGGAGGCGCGGTCTATATCTCCTGCGCCGGCAACGGCGAAATCGGCTTCCACGAGGGATGGCTCGATGCAAAGGAAGCCGCACGGCGGGAGAAAGCGATAGAGAGGAGCGCGAATGCGGGAAAGCAGGATGAAAAAGAGGCCGCCCGGCAAAACCGGAGCTGACCAGCGCCGCGATGCGCTACATCGATCTGCACCGTCAGAGTGCGGTCCGGGCGGTGCTCCTGAAATCCCGCAGATCGCGCTTCGTCTTCTCGCCGCCAGCGTCATAAGCAGGGACGGCTTGTGGCTGGCCCGGCCTGAAATGCAGGGTAGCGCGCGCCACGAGGCGACGGCTTCTTCCATAGTTGCGGGCAAGGCGAGCGGCGTCTTCGCGGCCGAGCAGAGCGAGGTGCGGATGCTTCTTGGCCTGTCTGGCGTTGGTTACCTGACCGCGGCCGAATACGGCTCCGTCAATCTTCCAAAGCTGTTCGCGAAGCTGCTGACGCTTCCCGACGACGATGTCCTGCGGGTGCTGACCTTCCTTATGGCCGAAACCCTGCCGGCAGGAAGCGAGGCCGTCGAGATCCTGGGCCATCTCCTTGCCGTCGACATGAGAGAGTGGTGGACGCCGGATGAGGCCTTCCTCGACCTTCTCCGGGACAAGCCGGCGATTAATGCGATGCTCGCTGAATTAGCGGGAAAGCAGGCCGCTCATATTCACGTTGCCAAGACAGCCGCGGTTCAGAAGGGTGCGATCAGGCATTGCCTTGCCGGGACCGGCGGACGGACCAAGGTCGAAGGCTGGCTGCCACGCTACTTAGGCTTCCCGATGCAGTCCTACACCAAGCGCAAGGGCCTGCGCGCCGTCGATAACTGGAACGCCGTGAAGAAGCTTTTCAGCTAATACTACCTGCGAACCGGGCAGTGCCGAAAGGTGCGGCCCGGTCTTTTGCGCTGGATTACTCCAATGAAAAAAGCCCGCCTCGCGGCGGGCTTTTTTACAAGATTTTCCTCAGATCGGCGCGAGTCCGTAATAGTCATCTACCGCCCGCGTACGGGTCTGGTCGCCCCAGTTCCAGTCATTGTCGCTCGCGTATTTCGGGGCGCCCTCCAGCTGCTGCTGGGTGATGCCGGTACGGTAGCCGCCAAGGTTCGTGTCGTATTTGAGCGAGTGCCAGGGGAGCGGATAGTGTTCGTCTCCCATGCCAAGGAAACCGCCGAAACTCAAAACCGCGTATGAAACCTTGCCGGACTGCTTGTCGATCATGACGCGTTCGATCGACCCGATCTTGCTCTCATCCGGTCCATAGACCGCCGTGCCTTCAACCTTGTCACTGCCGATCAAGGTGCCCGTTTCCCGTTCCTCAGTTGCCATGACGTCCTCCATTATCGAGCCCCTGGCCCCATAACCAGGAGGCCGGACGAACGTTCCGATGGCACTACTTATGGTCGTTTAGCCGCACCGCCGGTGCAAATCACCAGCCTGCATTTCTAAATTGGCGGATGCTGAAGTGTCATATCTTTCAAACTGGCTCTATCGTTTCGCCGGAACGGGCGCGAAAGTTACGACGCACATTTTGCAACCTCACGTAGAGTTATGGCAAACTGAGATTAGGGGAATTGTGAAGGATACAAGGTGTGCGCGGGCAGACCGCGCACACCTTGAGGGGAGCTCAAACGCCACCCCCCGTTACACCCCCGTCTATGTCGCCCGAACGTATCGCCAGCTCGCGCTGGCGAATAAGCGGGCGACGCGGGACTTTCGATCCCGCACCCTGCGACCATGGCACAGGCGGCCTTGGACGCGCCCCGGATGATCTGCGTGCCGTGACTAGCGTAACTTTCACGGACATCCGGCAAAGGGCCTTCAATGCCCCTTGGACCCACGACCAAGGGCTCATGGCCGCCCCTGGACACCGCCTGCGGCGAGCGCTGCTCTTATGCACGCCCGCCGACGAGGGGCTTTCGCGCCCCTCGCGACCACGACCGGGCATGGCCCGGGAGTCACCATGGCATGGGAGGTGCGATGGCGGAGAGCGGCAGCGAGACACGGCAGCGAGACGAGCGGCACACTGTCCGCTTCACCCCGCTCGAAGACGCCCTTGTATGCGCAAAAGCTAGTGCAGCGGGCGTACCGGTCGCTACCTTCCTCAGAAACACCGCCCTCGCCTTTCCCATGCCGCGCGCACCAGGCGCCCGACCTCGAACCACGAGGACGTCGCGCTGCTGCTGGGCAGGATCGGCCAGCTGGCCGCGGCCTTCAGGAGCGCGGCCACGCTTGCGGACGCGCAAGCGGTCGAGACGGCGCTTGCCGATCTCTCGGAGCTTCGCCTTCTGTGTCTCACCGCCCTGGGGCGCAAGCCATGACCCGGGAAGTTCGCCTCACGGGCTCACAGGCTCCAGCCATGGCTATATTGCGCGGCACTAATGTGCGCGGGCGGTTTCAATGATTATCTCGGGGCTGCAGACCGGTAATACCCGTTGGCTTGCCCCGCCATCTGCAGAACACCGCCGATAATGAGACGATCGAGCTCGCCGAAGTATCCGGCACGGTCGCGACCGATATCGATGGCGCCCTCACCGAAATGGACGCGCTGTGCGCAGGCACGCGCGCGAAGGAAGGCATCTACGCCGCCTTTATCAACCCGCCCCGGCCCCTCACCCGCGCGCAGTTCATGCGGGTGCTGGAGTTGATGGAAGAGCGCCTCGGCCTTTCCGGCCAACCCCGTATCGTGCTCTTTCACGTGAAGAACGGGCGGCACCATTGCCATGTCGTGTGGTCGCGCATCGACATCGAGCGGATGAAAGCCATTCATCTCGGCCATGACCGCCAGAAGCTGCGCAAATGCGCGCAGGAGCTCGCGGCTGAGTTCGGCCTGGTGCTCCCGGCGGGGCTCGCAGAAGATCGTGGCCCCGCCCGCTTCGATGATCCCGCCCGGACAAAGGCGCCTACCCGCGCCGACAAGGAGCGGGCAAAGACCTCCGGCATCACGGCAGAAGAACGGCGCGCAGCTGTGACCGAGGCCTGGCGAATGTCTGATGACGGTGTGAGCCTGCAGGCAAGCCTGGAAGAGCGCGGCTACCTTCTCGCGAGAGGCGACAGACGCTCCTACGTTGTCGTGGACCTAGCCTGCGACGTGCACAGCCTACCACGCCAGATCGAAGGCGCTAAAACAAAGGATGTCGCGGCTAAACTGCAGAACCTGCCGTGGCACTGCTGCCAACGGCGGAGCGCGCGAAGATATTGATGGCTCAGCGTGCAGCCGCCCTGCGCGACGCCGCGCGCGAGCACCTGAAGAAGGACGCAGCGGCAGAGGAAGCCCGCAACCGCCTGCTGCGCGCCCAACGGACGCGGAAACTTGCCGTCGATCTCCAATGGCAGAAGATCAAGCTCCGGCAGATGCACGAACGCAAGGTCATGCTGGCCTGGTTTATTGCCGAAAAGAAGCGGCACCTCGCGCGCCGGCACTGGCAGGCGACCGGGCTTGCTCTATACCTCCGCAAGGTTGCGGCTTTGAGGGAGCTTATCCGCTACTACGAGAAGCAGCGGCGCAAGCAGCTTCGCACGACGGAGGAGTTTCATCGCGAGGTGAAGACCGCCATGAAAAGGCGACATGATAATGAGGCCGCCGATTGCGAGCGGCTTTACGCGGCTCTCAGGCGACTTGAGAGACACGAGTTGGGATGTCTGGAGCGGAGACAGCTTGGCCAGATAGCCTGGCATAAGACGTGGCTTGCGCATAACCAGGGTGACTACGACGGAGAAATCACGCTTGCTCTCAGCGTCGGCCTCAAGCGCGGCCACCAAGCGAAGGAATTCGATCAATCACGGCATCTCAGGAAATGGTATGACAGCACCTTCGGTGGAACGGCTTGCCCGCACCTATGCCTATATGAAGGAAAATGGCATCGAGATTACGAGCGATCCAGCCTCGAAATGGCTTCCCCTGCAGCGTCAAGGCAGCAGCCAGGGCGGCGGCATCGCCGGTATGCCACTTTCCGCTGCGTTCAAGTTGAACGAGCAGGAAGTCACCGGGCGTAACACCCGCTTCCGGGGGCGCATGCCGCATCGTGGCCCTGCGCCCCCGTCGGGAAAGATTTAAGCAGCAAGCAGCGTGCCGGCAGTCACCAGTGCGGCTTCATCCGTAGCCGCGGCGCCAGCAAATCAACGAAATGTCGAATCTGTCCGGATATTTTTTCGGTTTCCGTAAGCGCTGGGGTTTGGTTGTAAGTGTTCGCTATGGCGCGCCTCGCCGCTTAATGCTGCGAGGCCGGGCTCTAGGCCTTTGGCCCCGAACCTCGCGTGTCCGAGTTTCGGCCTCCGGTAACGATCCCTCGCGCGAAGAGAGAAGAGAGCGGAGGTCTCACCTTGACTCAGCCAGAGATACCGACGTGTGCCTGGAAGCAGAGCCGATCACGGCGCTCATCTAGGAGGGGGCGCGAAAGGTGCAACCAGCGTATTGTGGAACGCTGCAATCTGCCATACGCCGGCCTCCTTGACGAAAACACGCAGACTTAGCTCCTGATGTGAAGGCAATGCACGACGGTCTGGAGCAACCAGGCCGCTCAGGTCATTGGTGACATTCGCGAGCGCCACATCGGGCCGTATGAATCTGACCGTGACATCCATCGTTCGCTGCGTTGCGTTCTTGGCCCTGCCCGAAAGTATTGCCGACAATCCCTTCTCGATTCCGGCTTGGCCGTTCATCACATCACCCCTGACGCTGACAAATCGAGCGTCCGGAGCGTACATCCGCGCAGCAGCTTTTCCATCATGATTGTTGAAACCTTCGGTCATTTCTACAATGACTTTGCGAATCTCCAATTCATCTTCGTTGCCGCCGGTTTGCTGTGCACCCGACATTGATGCTGTCCCAAACGTGACCACACCGAGCGCAACAAGGGCGGCAAGAGCATTGATTTGTTTCATTTCCGCTCCTTCGTTAAGCAAATAATCAGTACATTTGCCTTCGGCCGATGCAGAGGCGGTGTAGCATGGCGTGTGGTCGCACGGGAGCCGCAAGTCTGCGCGCCGGTTCGGCAAAAATGCGGATAGCCAGATGTTGGATTGGAATGACGTTCGCTATTTTCTGGCGGTCGCGCGCGGTGGTAGCACCGGGATCGCCGCAAAAGCCTTGGGCGTGAATCAATCGACCGTTCAACGACGTCTACGGGCTCTCGAAGTGGCTCTTGATTGCTCGCTTGCCGAACGACAGGCGGGGGGATACCGATTGACATCCCATGGCCAACAGCTGTTGGCCCATGCTGAGCAAGTTGAAGCGACCGTCAATACGTTGCAACGCCAATCGGCTTCGCTCGACAAGCGCGCGGCCGGCCTGGTTAAGCTCACGAGTCACGTGACGGTGGGTCAGCGCATCATCAAGTCTGGCTTCCTTGATACCTTTCATCTGGAGAATCCAGGCATCACAGTCGAGTTGATCATGGAGCAGCGCAAACTCGATCTTTCCAAGGAGGCGGACATTGCAATCCGAGGCGGAAGCCTTGATGATGACCCGGCGCTGGTTGGACGAAAAATTGCCGACGTCCCTTGGGGAATTTACGCCAGCCATTCTTTTGTCGAACGCCATGGTCGCCCGTCCGCGCCTGCCGATATCAAAGGCTTTAGCGTTGTCGAACTGTCTGATGAGATCGAGGCATTACCAGCGGCCCGGTGGATGAAGATGCATGCGCCGGCGGCAAGGGTCGCGGTGCGATGCAGTAATATTCCCAGCGTGCACCTCGCAATCAAGTCTGGCGCCGGTATCGCTCCCTTGCCGGCAGCGTATGCAACCGCGGACGACGCTCTTGTCCGTGTGCTCGGCCCGTTTCCCGAATTAGACTATCCAATGTTCCTTGTTACACACCGGGACCTTCGCAGGATACCGCGCGTCAATGCTGTTTTTGAGTTTTGCCTCAGTGAACTGAAGTCAGTCCTGATGCGCGGTGAAATGAAGAAATGAGTGCCGGTGACGTCCGTCAATGGCACTTTGGACCTCACGTCGTCCGGGATCGGATTAGTCCAGCTCGCACAAAGAGAGGGGATCGCATCCCCTTTACGTCAACGGCTCCGCAAGCCGCCGGAGGCGGCCCTTGACGCTTCAACCCCGCTCATTGCCGCAGGGCTAGCCGGGTTGCAGGCGACTCCGATTTTTAGATTGCTGAGCATCTACTCCGAGGCCGGGTTACGGCCGGTCTGGCCCGGTGTAGGTTGGCAGGTCCCCCCAAACAACGAAGCCGCCGGGCGGAGTATGATCGCCGGACGGCTCGCCACGCTGGTCCCGAACGAGGGCAATGTCCGGTGCTGCATCTTCGCCGATGCGAGCGTTCCGGCAACTTCATTCGAATATTAAGCTTGATGCCGCTGAACAGGTTAAATCCGGAACCACGCCGAAGCGGTGGCCCTTCATTCAAAAAGCTCGAAGTATGGCCACCATCGTGCAGACCGGCAACGCGCGAGAGCCATGGATATCGATCGCAGCACGAAGCAGCAGAGAGCCGCTGAGCGCGTTGCCCCGCGAGGTTGTATCTTCCGAAAGAAGCGATGAGAGTTACCAGCACATCGGTGCAGTCCGGGCGCAGTGAAAGCAGCGCTGCGCCCGGCAGGCGCAAGATGAAGCTTATTTCCTGGCGGGCGGACCGCTCTTGTTTCCGGGAAGCCCCTTCACCCCCGAACTATCCTGCTGCTGGACAGCCGAGTTTGAGGTGCCCGTCGTCGTCGCGTTCGCGGGCGGACCGTTCTTGTTGCCCGGCGCGCCGCTGACGCCCGTACCCGAGTTCTGCGCGGTCGGCTGCGCCGATGAATCGCCCGTCCCCATCTGTCCCGGCATGTTCGAGGAGCCCGCTTTCTGCTCGCCGACAACACCGGATGCGCCGGAGTTGCGCGTTTTTACTCCCTTGTCGGCTTCTTCCTGGACCGCCTTAGGAGATGTCTGCTGCGCGTATGCCGGCAGTGCCGTTGCCGCGAGAAGGACGGAGAACGTCAAGGTTGCTATTCGCATAGATTTTTCCTCCTGGTTTTGTTCGCGGGACAACTCGTGAGCCCACGGACATTTCCTCGGAGGAACGGATTTTTTCAGGAACTGCGCGAGGACGCCTGTTTGCACCGCGGCATCATCGGCCCTGCGCGAGCTTGCCGTTCACGCAGACTTTCGCAGCCAATCCAGTTGCATCCGTTCCGGCTCGGGTTCGTCGCGCAGGAGATAAGGCAGAAGACCTCGAAGATCCTCGGCTACGACAAAACATCCGGCTTGCGAGAGAGTCTCGGCGCTAAAGCCGCCGGTGAGAACGCCGGCCGCTTTCGCTCCCGCTTCGAGCCCTGCCTCGGCATCATAAGGCGTATCGCCGACCATCACCGACTGCGCGCCTGGCAGTGCAAGCTTGCGCAGCGCGATGCCGACAAGGCGCGGGTCCGGTTTGCCGTGCTCAACGTCATCGCCGCACGCGGTCGCCGTGATATAGTCATCAGCGTTCATAAGTGAGATGTAGCGCTTGAAGGCAATGCCCTTGCAGTCGGTCGCAAGTGCGATCTTCCCGCCGTGTTCGGTCAGCGCCCGAAAGACATCCCTGACGCCGTCGACCGCTTTGACGCTCGCGAGATACTCGCGTTCGTAAATCGTCCCCTGCTCTTCCAGAATCTCCTTGCGCACAGACTCGCTTGATTCCGGGAGGATGAGCTGCAGCGTCTGATCGCCATCAAGGCCGGAATAGAGCTGCAGCGTATGATACGGCACCCGGCAGCCGAAACGCTCCAAGGCGTCCTGCAGGCTGCGAAGGTTTTGCGGCACGCTGTCTACAAGCGTCCCCTCAACATCGAATATGAACCCTGAAAACATCTGGCGCCTACATCTTGAGTGTTTTGCAACAAGCCTTTTATCTTCAATGGGTTCCTAGGGGTCCCGCCGCGACCACCAGGTTCCTGTATTGGAACCGCGGAAACCGAGAAATGTTATCGAGAGGCCCAGACAATCGTGGAGGTTTGCCATGAAACGTCGCCGCACCAAGCAGACAACATCCCTCGAAGAGCGCGTGCTTCACCAGGCTGAGCAGATCAGGCTTCTGGCCGACAGCATGCGTGCGGGGAAGGAGCGCGAGCAGCTCCTGAAGAAAGCCCGCGACGCTGACATGGGCGCGCATATCGAGGGATGGCTTAGATCGCCAGGACTGCAGCCGCCCAAATGATCGCCGCCAATTAGGAACATGAGGGGCAAGCGGCGGTTGCCCGTGATTCACAATCAGTGGAGCACTGGCATGAAGGCAATCCATCCCCTCCTCGCAGGCTGCGTGGCGCTTCTCCTCGGCACCGGCTTCGCATATGCGGGCCCCTGCAATACGGCAGACAAGGACGCGGGCTCCGGGCCAACGCCAGGCAGCACGGCGCAGTCAACGACGACCGGTATCGCACCGCAAACCGGCGCGCATCCGCCCGCCGCCACGATGGACAAGGCATCTGGCAACGTCGCAACCTCTTCGCAAGACGCCCAGCGCCAGATGCAAGGCCAGCCTACAGTCTCGCAGGAATCTCAGGGCGCGAAGCCGAAGGCCGGAAACGACTGTGAGAAATAGCGCGAGCCCACCGGCGCTCGAGCCCAGCATTTTAAAGGGCCCGCTGCCGCCCGCTGATTTGGTGACTCTACGTGGCGGCGAGGAGAATAATGCGATGAGTAGACTCCGAGACCCGCGCGGAAGCGTCAGGAACTTTTTTCAACCTTGCCGGCGTAAGTTGCTGTAAAGTTGAGT
The DNA here is from genome assembly GCF_054061875.1 of Bradyrhizobium sp. S3.7.6. Classification (NCBI taxonomy): domain Bacteria; kingdom Pseudomonadati; phylum Pseudomonadota; class Alphaproteobacteria; order Hyphomicrobiales; family Nitrobacteraceae; genus Bradyrhizobium; species Bradyrhizobium sp. S3.7.6. The sequence goes on from NZ_JBSSEQ010000004.1 coordinate 445,097, forward strand.
GAGACTGATACCCAGGGAATGATTTTGGACGGTAAGAAGAAATTCGAGGCCTCACAGTCGGCTGAGGGCCGATACCGCATGCTTGTCGAGGCGGTGACGGATTATGCAATCTACATGCTCGATCCGACAGGCATCGTTTCAAGCTGGAATCCCGGCGCGCGGCGCTTCAAGGGCTACGAGGAATCCGAGATCATCGGCGAGCATTTTTCGAGGTTCTATACCGAGGAAGATCGCAAGTCGGAGCTGCCGCGCCGCGCGCTGGAAACGGCAGCGCGCGAGGGTAAATTCGAAGCCGAGGGCTGGCGCGTCCGTAAGGACGGCAGCCGGTTCTGGGCGTATGTCATCATCGATCCCATTAAAGACAGCGAAGGCAGGATCGCCGGATTCGCGAAAGTCACGCGCGATCTGACCGAGCGCCGCGCAGCTGAAGCCGAACTGCGCCGAAGCCAGGAACAGTTTCGCCTGCTGGTGCAGGGCGTGACCGATTACGCGATTTACCTCCTAAGCCCTGAAGGCAAAGTCGCGAGCTGGAACGCTGGAGCAGAGCGGATCAAGGGATACAAGCCGGAAGAAATCATCGGGCAGCATTTTTCGGTCTTCTATACGAATGACGACCGCTCCGCGGGACTGCCAAAACTCGCGCTTGAGACTGCAAGACGCGACGGCAGATTCGAAAAAGAAGGTCTGCGCGTCCGGAAGGACGGCTCGCAGTTCTGGGCGAACGTCGTCCTCGACGCGATCCGGGACGAGGAAGGCGCGCTTTTCGGCTTCGCCAAGATCACGCGTGACGTAACGGAGCGGAAGAAAACGGAAGAGAAGCTTGAACGCACCAGGGAGGCACTGGTGCAGGCGCAAAAGATGGAGGCGATCGGCCACCTGACCGGCGGCGTTGCGCACGATTTCAACAACCTCCTGATGGCCATCCAGGGTAGCCTTGAGCTTATGAAGCGCCGCCTGCCCGGCGGCGACACTCAAATGCATCAGTTTCTCGACAACGCGCTGCAGGGCGCACAGCGCGGCGCGGCGCTGACGCAGCGCATGCTCGCCTTCGCACGGCGTCAGGAGCTCAAGCTCCAGACCATCACCGTCACTGAACTCGTCAATGGCATGACTGAACTGCTGCAGAGCTCGCTCGGATCTAGCGTCCATATCGAGACCCACTTCTCGATCGGCTTGCCGAAAATCTCGGCCGACGCGAACCAGCTTGAGCTCGCGATTCTCAATCTTACGATGAACGCGAGGGACGCGATGCCGAAGGGCGGCACGATCGTCATCTCCGCGCGGGAACGCTCCGTGGAGGATGAGCCTGGCCTTAAACCAGGCCGCTATGTCTGCCTGGCGGTCAAGGATACCGGCACCGGCATGGATGAAGAGACCATGCGGCGCGCGACCGAACCCTTCTATACGACCAAGGGTGTCGGAAAAGGAACGGGGCTTGGGCTGCCGATGGTGCACGGCATGACCGAGCAGTCCGGAGGCAAGCTCTATCTCAAAAGCAAACCCGGCGAGGGAACGACGGTCGAACTTTGCCTGCCTGTCGCCGCCTCTGAAGAGGATGAGAAGGAGTGCATCTCCCCGCCCGCCGCGCCCGAGATGCGCACTCTCAGGATCGTCAGTGTCGATGACGATCCGCTCGTGGCTTTCAATACTTTAGCGATGCTGGAGGAACTCGGGCATACGGTGTTCGCCGCGACCAGCGGCGCGGAAGCACTCGGCCTCATCACCGAGAAGGGCGACATAGATCTGCTGATTACCGACCAAGCCATGCCGGGTATGACCGGATCTGAACTCGCAGAAGCGGTCCGCAGCGACTGGCCCAACCTTCCGATCATCATTGCCACCGGCTACGCGGAACTGCCGGAGGGGCCGGCCAGGGCCCTGCCCCGTCTCGCGAAGCCCTTCTTCGAGCACGATTTGAAGACCTGTAGACGGCGCATGCAAGTCCGCCCGCGCTTGCTGGGTGCCGGTTAACCCACGAAATTTCTTCAATAATTTGGTGCGGCGTTCACGAAACCGGCGTCCCTAGCGAAGCGCACCGCCCGTAGTGCAAAGATGCTTTCGGGGGAGCCCGCAAAAATGATACTACTAATGGGATCATCCAATTCAAAAACGCCCATGAACTAGAATGCAGCCCTGGTCCCCATCCGGTCTCCCAACCGTCCCCCAACTTCAGTGGGGTAGCCACCTCGCCCATTTCTTCGGCTCAGGTGACGAGCTGCGCGACTTGCTCGTGCCCTACTTCACGGCAGGTCTCCGGAATAATGAACAATGCCTCTGGGTGACCGGAAAGGCGTTCAACGCAGACGACGCGCGCTCGGCGCTGCGGAATGCCGTCCCCGACCTCGACAAGCGCGAGCGCGGCAGACAGATCGAAATCGTCGACGGCGATGAATGGTACGCAGCCGGGGAAAAGCTAAAGCCCCGCGAGCTCGTCAGCGGCCTCGTGCAGCGTGAACAAACGCTCTCGGAGCGGGCTATAGCGGTCTCAGGACGAGCGGAAACTGCGCCTGGGTCTCAAGCGAGCAATTGCCGGATTTTCTTGATTACGAGGCGCTCGTTCAGAAAGCGGTTCGCGGCCGACGCATGATCTGCATGTGCAATTACTGCGTCGATAAAGTTGACGGCTCAATTTTTGAAATCATGGGTCGCCACGATCTGACGGTGCCGACCGCGCGCGCGGAGACGGCGTCGCAAACCGGTTCGAGGAATGGAAAACCAAACTCACACGGCCTTGTTCAGGATCTGACCCACGAAGGGGACCTCCGCCAGTCGCTGGAGCGGGCGGTTATTCAGCATCCTCCTGGATAACTCGGGCAATCTGCCAAGCCAGCCTGACAGGCCTCTCTTCGCCTTCGCCGGCATCTGGACGGAGTTCAGGGGCGAGCGCGGTCCCAAATCAAAGCCCGTCCCTGGCCCGCATCTGGTGTACGGCTTTCTTACGACGGAGCCCAACGCCGTTGTCGAGCGCCTTCCGGATCATTTCATAGGTGGCCGGGTCTTCCGCCGGGATACTCGCAAGGTTTAAGTCGATGTTCTTCGATGCTTTCAAAGACTCGAATGAACGCCGCATGCAGCCGAGCATGCCAAGCCCCAGCACGTCGACCTTCATGAATTTCAACGCGTCGATATCGTCCTTGTCCCACTCGATCACCTGCCGGTTCTCCATAGCGGCAGGTTCGATCGGAACGAGTTCATCAAGACGGTCCAGCGTCAGCACAAAACCGCCCGGATGCTGGGAAAGGTGGCGCGGCGTGCCCATCAACTGGCGGGCAAGCTTTAACGTCAGCTGCAGGCGACGGTCTGACAGATTGAGAGGTGATGCGGGCGAGCGCGCCGGTAACGTCTTCGGGTATGCCTAGCGCCTTGCCGACTTCCCGGATGGCGCCGCGGGCCCGGTAGCGCGTAACGACCGCAGTCAAGGCGGACCGCGTCCTGCCGTAGGTCTCGTAGATCCACTGAATGACCTCTTCGCGCCGGCCATTTTCGAAATCGACGTCGATATCGGGAGGCTCACGCCTTTCCTCCGACACGAAACGTACGCCAAGGACAAAACATACGGCGGAGTTCGCCGCCGAGCCCCCCCTGGCACAGAATTCCTTTCGAGCGTGCGAAGCGCACAATCGACTCGACCGTCAGGAAATACGGCGCGTATTGCAGCCGCTCGATGAGCCCAAGCTCGTGCCGCAGCTGCATGGCGACGTTATCGGGTACGCCCTCAGGGTAACGTTGCGCGGCCCCTTCCCAAGTCAGCTTTTCGAGCCTGTCCTGCGCAGGCAGCCCATCCTGTAGCATTTCCGCCGGATAGCTGTAGGTCAGCTCATCCAGAGAAAATTTGCATCTTTCGGCAATTTGCCCGGTCCGGGCAACCGCTTCCGGAAAGCGCGAGAAAAGCCGCTCGACCTCATGAGGCTCCTTGAGGAAACGATCGGCGTGCTTCTCCTTCAGAAAGCCCGCCTTGTCGATGGTTGTCTTAAGCCTGATGCAAGTGACGACATCCTGCAGCATGCGCATTCCGGCCACGTGGTAAAGCACGTCGCCGGTTGCAACCGTCGGCACGCCCGCCATTGCTGCGGTATTCGCAACATCCTGCATATATGCCGCGTCGTCCGGACGAAAGCGGCGAGTCAGGGCGCAATATGCGCGGTCCTTGAATACCGACTTCATGCGCTGAAGCTGGGGCAGCAGATCGTCCGACGGCTTATCCGTCACGAGAACGACGATCAGGCCTTCGCTCCATTCGGCAACGTCCTCGAAGAAGAGAGAGCACTTGCCCTTGCCTGCGCGCGCCTTGCCGATGGTCAGGAGGCGACACAGCCTGCCATAGGTCTTGCGATCTGTCGGATAAACGAGGAGCGAGGGAAAATCCTCAAGATCGAGCCTGCATCCCACGATAAGACGCACACCCGTAACGCGCGAGGCCTCATAGGCGCGGACAATGCCGGCAAGGCTATTGCGGTCAACAATACCCAAGGCTTCGATGCCAAGATTGGCCGCGGTGGAGAACAGCTCTTCCGCGCTCGACGCGCCGCGCAGAAACGAGAAGTGCGTCGTGACCTGCAGCTCCGCATAGCTCATGCTTCCCCCAGCCCGTGGAACCACCAGCGACCATTGGATTCAGCTGGAGCATCGCGGAAGAGCCAGAAGCGCTCGCCCGCGTCATTCTCCACCCGATAGTAGTCGCGCTGAAGGCCGACCTCCTGATCCGAGAGCCACCACTCGCCGAGAATACGCTCGGGACCGTCGGCACGGGCGATCCTGTGCCGGACCTTGCGCCAGACGAAAAAACGCGGTGGGCTGTCGGGAATTTCCGCGACGGCATGGACGGGTTCGGGCGGGCTCAGCAGGCGCGCGGGGCGGGGCAGATCGCGCGGCCAGATTGCTCCATCTGTTTTCGCTGTCGGTGCGACGCGGCGGGTCGAACGCTCAGGAATATCGCTTTCAACGGGACACAGACGGAATACGCGCTCGTTGCCAAGGCGGACGCGCAACGTGTCGACAAGCTGGCTGACATCGACCTCCCCTTTCTCATCCGCGACATGGCAGCCGACGGTCTGACGTTCCGTCAGCGCCTCGACCCAGGAGGCCGTCAAAGTGGCTTCTTCAATGCCAAAGCCGGGATCGACGAGAACGAGGCGCTCCGCGAGCAGTTTCGTCAGGTGCTTTACATCGCGGTTCGGCTTTGACGTTCCGATGCGGATCGCCTGCGCGACGTTGTCGACACGCTGAAACACCATATCGAGACGGCGTGCGCCCACGCCGCGCGCGGCAAGATCGGCGATAAGTTTTTCGCACAGGAGTGCCAGCACACGCTGCAGATCGTGCGGGTTGCCGATAGGCTCCAGGAATTTAAGCGACATGCGCGGCACCTCGCGCGGGATAAGCGGAACGAGAACCTCGGCCGCCGTCCCCATGGCCTGATCGAAGCGCAGCAGCACATCACCCGGGAAACGCTGACGCAGCGAGGCGCGCGGCAGGGCCGCAAGCTGGGCAATGCGCTCGACGCCCACCTCCCGCAGGCCGATAATATCCCGCTCGCCAAGCCTCAACGCGGCGACAGGCATGCCGCCCAGTGCGTCTGCGCTGCGCCCCGGCGGGATATTCTCCTCACGCCCGAAATGCGCAGCCGCCCAGGCGCAGCCCGGCGTATCGGCTATGGCGGCGCGAGCGGAAAGTTGGGCGGATGAAAGCCGTGTATGCAAATCCTTGAGCAGTGCCGCCTCGCCCTTGAAGAGGTGCGAGGAACCCGCGACGTCGATAAAGATCGTGTCCGGCGCAACCGGTGTCACGAGCGGCGAATACCGCGTGCACCAGTGCCCAAGCCTTGTCAGCGCAGCGCTGTCTTCTTCCGGTGTTGCGTCTTTGACAATAAGATCCGGCACGAGCGTCTGCGCATGCGCGACGGTCATGCCGGGCGACAGTTTAAGTTTGCGCGCGGCATCGTCAACCGACGTCAAGATGCGGCGGTTGCTTTCCTGCTTCGCGATGACCATGGGCCGCTTACGCGGTGGATTGCCGCCGCTCCGCCGCCGAATCTGATCGGTCGGGAACGTCGGCAGGAAGAGCGCAACGACCCTCCGCATTGCATGCCTTCACAGTCCAGTTGTTCGGCGATGCGCCCCTGCATCGCAAAAGCTCGACACGCCAGAGCGGCCGGCCCATCCGTATTCCATCCTGTCTGCCTGAGGGCGCAGGCGAAATCCGCCAGCGCGTCAGTGCGGCATTGCTTTCACTCAGGTGTTCGGCAGAACGCCTGAGGATGAGACAGGGAACGCCTGAGGCTTCAGCGGCGAGCTGCAGCCGCCGCGACGGCGTCAGTGACATGCGGTTAAGTTCACCGACAACGCCCCCGTGGCCCGGCATGCGCAGGCCCTCTTCCATTGCGGGAAGGATCTCGGCATCCTTCCACGTCTCGCAGAATATGATCCGGTCAGGATGAAGACCAACGCGCGCGAGCGCGGGTGCAAATAGGTCGCGGCTATGAAGGCACCAGAGAACGGGCCCGGGCTGGCGCGCGAGAATGCCGGCCATGAAGAGCACCGCGCACGCGGCGTAATGGCCGCGAGGACCATCCTCGCTGAATTCATGCACGGCACCGAGGGGAAGGCCCCCGCCGGGAAGAGCCTGATCGATGCCTGCTATCTCGAAAGGAAGCACCGGCTGCTGCGAGGACGCGCCTCCGGCAGCTTCCCTCATCCGGCGAAGCTCGGCCAATGGAATCGATGTTGAATTGGCCGCACTTGCCATAACTTTATGTACCTCTTATACTAAAACAAATAGTGAACACGCTTGGTTGCCTTGGAGTCAATGAAAAATTGGTTGGGCGTTGATTGCGCTCGGATTTTTCGCGTTCGTCGGCCGCGCTTTTTTGAAATCCAGGAACCGGGATCGCCGCGCCTCGTTTGACTGGTAGTCATGGCCAAGACCGACCCGCCAACCGTAGCCAGTCTTTTGAGGGAGTACGCGCAACGCACATCGCTGCGCGGCGGCAACCCGTATCGCGCGAAAGCTTACCTGCGCGCGGCCGACAGTCTCGGCGCGCTCTCGCAGCCGCTTGGCCGCCTCATTGCGGCTGGCGCTCTCACCTCGATCCCGGGCATCGGCGACGCCATCGCAGATATCGTGACGAAGCTTTACGGGACCGGCACCCATCCAAGCCTTGAGAAGCTGCGCAAGGAAGTCCCGGCAGGAGTGCTTGAGCTCTTCGCTATCCCGGGACTTCGTCCAGACAAGATCCTGAAACTTCATGAAGCGCTCGGCATAAGCTCGCTTGCCGAACTGGAAGCCGCCGCGAAGGAGGATCGCATCCGTCCCGTAAAAGGCCTCGGCGCTTCCCTGCAGACCAAAATCCTGCAGAATCTATCCATCGCGAGAAGCGGCGAGACGCAGCTGCATCTGCACAAAGCAGCGGCTCTTCTTGAGCATGCAGCCCAGACGGTCAAACAGAAGCACCCGGAATATACACGCGTCGAAATCGCCGGCGATTTTAGGCGGGGCTGTGAACTGGTCTCGGACCTTGCGCTCGTCGCGCAGGCAACCAGACCGGCAGAAATCGACAGCGCAAGTCTCAAGGTCGTCGTTACCGATAAGAAACATTACGGCGCGTATCTACTGGATGCGACCGGATCGGCAGAACATCTTGAGCAGCTGAAAACATTTGCAGCTGAAAAGGGTTTTGATCTCAAACGCGACGGGCTTTACCGCGGCAGGAAGCTGATTGCCTCGGCATCGGAACAGGACATATACGAGGCTCTCGGGCTGCAGTTCGTCCAGCCTGAACTACGGGAAGGCCGCGGCGAAATCACCCAGGCCGCGAAGCGTAAGATCCCTGCCCTCGTCCGGGATAAGGATTTGCGCGGCATCCTGTATTCCCACACGACAGCGTCCGACGGCACGGAGACGCTGGAAGCGATGGCGGACGCCACGCGCAAGCGCGGTTTCGAGTATTACGGTGTCGCCGATCACTCACAGTCTGCGCATTACGCGGGCGGGCTTTCCTTAGAGGAAATCGCGGCGCAACACCGTGAGGCCGACCGGCTCAACAAGCGCTATGGCGATAAATTTCGCATCCTGAAAGGGATCGAGGCGGACATACTGGCGGACGGATCGCTCGATTATCCGGACCATATCCTGGAAGACTTTGATTTTGTGGTCGCGAGCGTTCATAGCCGCTTCAAGCCGCCAAAAAAGGAGCAGACCGAGCGTATTCTCAAGGCGATCAAAAATCCGCATACCACAATCATCGGGCATATGACCGGCCGTCAGCTGCAGCGGCGTCCCGGATATGAAATCGACATCGACAAGATTCTGAAGACTTGCGCGAAATACGGTGTCGCCGTTGAAATCAACGCGCATCCCTGGCGCCTCGATCTCGCCTGGCGATGGCATCAAAAGGCGCTCGCCTATGGCTGCATCTTCAGCATCAATCCTGACGCCCATTCCATCCGCGAACTCGATCACATGCACTGGGGCGTTGAGATGGCACGCAAGGGCGGCGTGCCTCCGGACCGCGTCCTGAACGCCATGCCTCTTGCCAAGCTGCTCGCGCATCTTTCGAAGCGAAAGCGCTCTGCTGCGAGCGGCCTGCGCCGCCGTGCGCCTGCCCGCGAGGTCCGCGTTCGATAGATGGGGGCCATCCGGGCAATATCGCTGCCGAAGACAAGCGCCGGCGTTCTTCTCTTCCGCCGGAGCGGCAAGAATGTCGAAGTCCTGCTTGGACACCCCGGAGGACCTTTCTGGAAGAAAAAGGATCACGGCGCCTGGACAATCCCCAAGGGTCTCATTGCTCTTGGCGAGGCTCCGCTGGGCGCAGCGAAACGAGAATTCGAAGAGGAAACAGGTTACAGGCCGGGCGGAGACTTCATTGCACTTGGCCACGCGAAGCAGCCGGGCGGCAAGACCGTACACGTCTGGGCCGCAGAGGATGACTGGAATCCTGAAGAGCTGAAGAGCAATACGTTCAAGATGGAATGGCCCCCGCGTTCGGGCAAGTACCAGAATTTTCCCGAGCTTGACCGGGCATCGTGGTTTCAAACAGAAGCAGCCCGCGAACGAATTCTGAAAGGCCAGTCCGTATTCCTCGACCGACTGAACGAAGTACTGTCGGCGTCGAAAAGCGGGGATGCTCGCGCTAAATAAGGACCCAGACGCCGTTATCCGGCGGGAGACAGAAGCTGGTCAGGCCCTGGCTGTCGTTGCTGCTTGGCCATTTTGGTGTAGATCGAGCCGACCGGACGTTTGAGTTTGCGGGCGATAAGGGAAGTCTTCATTCCAGTTTTCCGCCATTTGCCTCAGCCGCTTCTCTTCATCTTCGGTCCAGGGCCGTGCCAAAAGCCGCCGCATAGTCAGGCCTCCTGTCTTATAAACTGTCTTTCCTTCATCGTCGCGCCCAGGGCCGGCGACCGCGATCAAGGTAATCTTCGCTACCTTCATCGCTGGTTTTTCTCCATACTGAACTTCGCTTGCAACCCGCCTTGAGACCGAACGTTCCTACGTCTGCAGATGCGAGCCCCATGAGGGTGACATGAGCAAAGAACCCGCTTTAACTCCCGATGATTTTCCGATCGAAGCAGACAAGCAAAAGCTAAAGACGCAAAAAGGCGAGCCGATAGCGACCGCCGACACGGAAGAACTCGCGGATCAGCTCGCTGAGAAACTGAACGAGCAGGCTCACCGGGAAGAGCAGGACCGCTGGTCCGCGTGACAGGCATTGGTAAGCGCGCGTGCGCGCTCCCGCTTCGCACGGCACGATAGCTTGGCGAGCTCGGAAGTGTTCGCGCCCCATGATGATCGATGTCCCCGCGCATCTCGGTCCAAAAGTGCACACAGCGTGTGTCCTGTGTCCGACGACTGAACACTTAGGAACGGCACAGCTTGCCCTGGCATTGACAGTGTATGCCGGAACGTCGGCATGCTCATTGCCCGGGCAAGCGGCCCCGGCCCCCCTCCTCTCGGGCCGGGGTCGTGCTCGTGGCCGTTCCTTTGTGCCCAGGAACTTTGATCGCAAGCGAAGGTTGATCGCGAATAACCTTCAGAGGATAACTTCATGAAAAACGCAGCCCTAGCATTTGCCGTGCTCGCAGTCTTTGCATCGCCCTCCCTCGCGCAGTCGGTCGGCGAGAAGACGGGCGTCAATTCCGCGCTTGGAATTGCGCCGAAGACCGAAGACTTCATCAAGGAAGCTGCCATGAGCGACATGACGGAGATCGAAGCAGCGAAGATCGCGCAGCAGAAGGGCAACGCCGACGAGAAAAAGTTTGCTGAAATGATGGTGATGGATCACACCAAAACCAGCAGCGAACTCAAATCCATGGTCCCCGACAATCTAAAAGCGGCGATCCCGGCTTCGCTCGATGACGCTTCCCAGAAGAAGATCACGAAGCTTCGCGACACCAAGCCCGAAGATTTCGCGTCGGAATATGATCCGATGCAAGTGAGCGCCCACAAGGATGCGGTGTCGCTGTTCGAGCGTTATGCGAATGGCGGCGACGATGCCAAGCTGAAGGACTGGGCAGGCAAAACGCTGCCGGCGCTCAAGCACCATCTCGACATGGCGCAGGCACTCGACAAGAATCGTAAATAGGTCCAGGCGATCACAACTCAAACGGAAAGCCCGGCCGAAGCCGGGCTTTTGTTTATACCTTACGGCTTCTGGCCGCCCTGCTGGCCGCTCTGTTCGCCGCCTTGCTTATTTTTGCCCGGGTCCTGGTTTTGCTGGCCCGGCTTCTGGTTCGGGTTCTGACCTTGCTGGCCGCCCTGATTGCCCTGCTGGTTCTGCTGTCCAGGGGTCTGCTGCTTGTTGGGATTCTGCTCGTCTGCCATGTGAACATCCTTTCACTTCGTGGATGATGACAATCATGCGCGAAGGTGCTCGTTCCTATTCATTGGACTTAACGAGACCAGGGTGCTCACCGGTCAAACCGGGCTGATATGCCGCGTCACCCGCGCGGCTTCTCGCGCTCCATGACGACGTCCTTTGCCTGCTTGTCTTTTCTCAGGCCGAGATAAACGGGGTGCCGCATTTCGCCTGAGCTTGTCCACTCGGTAAATTTCACTTCGGCGACGAGTTGCGGTTTGACCCAGGTAGTGACTGCTTCGTCCTTCACCTTTTTTCCGAAGGGAGATTTGGCGGCCGTGAGCCTGATCATCTTTTTGTGGAGCTCTTCGAGTGTTTCATGACTGAAGCCCGTCCCGACATGACCGATATAGCGCCAGCCGTTGCCGTCCCGCAGCGCGAGTGTCAGCGCCCCGAAAAAAGGTCTTGTCCTCCGCGGCGCTGTAAATCCCACGATCACCACTTCCTGGCGTTTCGAGGTCTTGATCTTCAGCCAGTCGCCGGTTCGCGCGCCTGACAGGTACTTGCTGTCGGCGCGTTTCGCCATGATGCCTTCAAGACCTTTGCGCTCCGCCTCCTCGAAGAATTTCATGCCGAAGGTCTTCCGATCGCGGCTGAACCCGATCAGCCTGTGCTTCGGCAGGATAACCTTGAGGCGCTTCTTCCGCTCCGTGAGCGGCAGGCCACGAAGGTCTTCTCCATCCTGAAACATCAGGTCGAAGGCAAAGTACTGCAGCTTTGCTTCATGGCGCAGCGCATTCTGCAGGAGCTGGAAATGCGATACGCCGTCCTTGCCGATCGCCACGAGTTCTCCGTCGATGACGGCATCGCCTTTTATACCTTCGAGCGCCTCTGCGACTTCGATATAGCTATGGCTGATGATCTTGCCGTTGCGGCTGTAGAGAGTAACCTTGCCGCCGTCGATCTTTGCGACCATGCGGAAGCCGTCATACTTGTCCTCGAATATCCAGCCCTTATCATCGAACGGCGCGTCGGTCAGTGTCGCGAGCATGGGCTGGAGCCGTTTCGGCAATGTGGATACGCGTGCCACTAGGATTCACCTTCTTCGATCACGTTACGAAACGTGACCGAGTAGCGCAGGCTTTCGACACCGGGAATGCTGTGCTGCCATTCGGTACGCGACGGACCGCGGAGAAGGTAGACGGAGCGCGGCTCGGCAACGAGAGTGTTCCTCTCGAATGACTTTGCCGTTCGCCTGCGCAGCCTGAAGGTGCAGGACGACAACAGGGAAATGCCGGCAACATCGCCAAAGACGGAGCGATCCTTATGCCAGCCGATCCCGGCGCCCGGGCGCGTACTCGGTCACGAGAACCTGCTGGAGCGGCCGGGCGCAATGCGGGCGAATGCCTCGGCACGGGCCCGAACCGGGGTCAGGAATTCAGGCATGTCATCAGTTCTGGTGAGACCACCGCCATTGAAATCGTAGCGCCAGCCAAAAGAAACGGTACGGCGCTTGCCGGTGAACCCGCGGAATTCAAATTCCTTGAATGGAAGCGTCTCGATATCGGCTAGAAGCGCACGCTCTTCATCAGCAGAGAGAAACTCTGGCTGATACTTCATACCTTCAGGAAGGGGACCGGCTCCAAAGAGATCGAGTGTCGGGTTAGTTGCGGGCACTCGTTTTTTTCCGCGCCTCGGAGGTGACGGGCTCGCGGTCGCCCCGGTCACTCTGCCCCCCATTCACTTTTTTCTTTGCGGTCCGGCGGCGGGCCTGAGAAAGCGACCGGCTGACGCTTCGCTGCTGCCCACCCTTTCGCAATTCGCGTCATGTGCTCTCCCCAGCTTCATTTTCCGGTTTACCAACTTTCCCCAAAGGCTCCCGGTTCCTCATTGTGGCGCGTCCGCTGCTGCGCTGCCGGCCGGGCTCTAGCGCGTTCCTTGGCAGTCCCGCGCCCGGGTCTTCGTCCCGGCCATGCGGTGACGATCCCTCGCGCGTAAACGGGGCTACCGCCCCTTCAGCCGTAAAGGGCAAGCCGCGCGGGGCGCGGTGCGTCGCCGCACCCTTGACTGCTTCCCCTGCTCATTGCCGCGTGGCTAGCCGGGTTGCTGACGGCAACCCTTTCAGGCAGGAACCAAGACCGGGCCGCTCCGTTGGAGCTCACTTTCGAGGACGGCGCCAATGTCAAAGAATGATGAGCTCCGCTATGGGACACCCGGAGAGAACGCGGTTCATATCTGCGTCGACATGCAGAGGATGTTTGCGGAAAGCACGGAATGGAAGATGCCGTGGCTGCCGCGCGTCTTGCCTAATGTCGTTTCGGTCACGGCGGTCCATCCCGAGCGCACGGGAATATCGCGGCTTTTGCCAAGTTTTCCGGCTACCCTCAAGCCGTGAGGGCAGCCTCAAGGCCCCGGCTCATGCTTCAAAGCCGGGGTTCCTTTTTAGACGGCACCGCCTCCGCAATCTTTCTTCTGCCGCGCAAACCGTAGAGCTCGGACCCTGGGAAATTTCCCAAGTGTCCGCCCCAGTCGCTGGGCGCTACATCTTCCGCCCATTGGATCGCTTGGGTGGGACGTCGCGGGATGGAAGAACTGATGGCCCAGCTCGATAAGTTTCGGGCGGAGGCAGAGTATTGCGGCCGATTGGCGAGAACTGCGCCAGACAGGCAGACGCGCGCCCTATTCGAACGGCTTGCCGAACGGCTCCGGGACATGATTTAGGAAATCGAGACGACGATCGCCGCGCGAACCAAGCTGAGTGGTCGCTGGGAATAGTTCGTCCGCAATCTGCTCGCTACGGTTGTCGGAACTCACACCCGCCGGGCAGGGACAAGGCTCGATTGCCGACCGGATCGGCGCCAGGAACATCGCGGCTTTTGCCGAGTTTTCCCGACGCCCAAGCTCGTAAGGGCAAACCTCGAAGGCCCCGGCCCATTCTTAGGCAGCACCGCCTCCGCAACGCAATCTGGATAACACCCGGGTTAAATATCTTCACGACGTGCCGTCGCGCGGTCCCCCATTAATTCACGCTCTCAGAAGGACCCGGCACCGATGCGGTGACCCGCAGGGGACGCCCGTGGTGCGCGTCTGTCCCGTCGTGCATCGAATGACGCGCCCAGCCTCAGACGCATCAGCGCGCGTCCCTGAGAGGGATCAGTACCGGGTCGAAGTGCATCAACGACTAAATACAGCCCGTTGCCATCCGCGTAGCGGCCGGGCGGTTTGGAGTCGATTTGTGAGGGTGAGAGCGGGTCGATTTGGCGGGCCATAGGGCGCTTCCGGTTGGGGGCTTACCCCACCTTTTACCCCACTGGAACAGATTGACGTGCTGAAAATCAGTAACGCTTGCTGAGACAAGAAAAACAGTTAACCATTGAAACAAAAGGACTTTCTGCAATTTCATGATTTTCGGTGAAACAGCATGAAACAGGTATCTGGCGGAGAGGGAGGGACTCTCTCCCTTAGCGGCCCGGAGACGCCTTGTTTACAAGTTTATCCTTCGATTTCAGGGGTTCTTGAACGGCCGGTGCTACACCGAGGTGCTCCACCATGCCGACGCTCAAGATGCCGACCCCGCGAAAACGCCCGACCTCCGACTTCTACTGGATCCGGAAGAAAGTACCGCTCGCGCTGCGCCGTCTGGTCGGCAAGACCGAGGTTTGGGCTAGCCTCGGAACCAAAGACGAACGGAAGGCGCTCATCAAGATCGGCGCGGTTACGCGCGCGGCCGGCTTGCGCGCAAATGCAAGGACGAGACCGATGTCTGAAGTGACCTACTATGTTCGCTTTGCCGTTCGTCCCTTCGCACCGGGCGAGGCGACGGAATGCTTCAGCGCCAACGCCGCTGTGATGCGGGCAGAGGCGCTTTCGCGCAAGCCGGGGCATGTAGGCGCCATCGCGTTCAGGCGCACCGGAGATCCGGCGATCGGAGAATTCGGCGACGCCAAGCTGCTCCGGAAGTTCGGCGAGGCGCCGGACGATCTGAGCGCGCTCTGACGGGCGACTTCGCTTCACTCGTCGCCCGGACCGGGGGCATCTCCCGGCTCTAGCAAGTTCAGCGCGGTCTCGATCTGGGCGAGCAATGCCTGGATTTCCTCCCGCTCGTTGGGCCCAGGATCGCTCTCCAGTCGCTCCAGGAGCGCCTGCTTCCGCGCGAGCAGCTTTGCGACCGTCGACATCGCGCCTCCCGATGCTTGGCATCTACAAACGAGTGGTGCGCCCGCGACGATCCTGCCAGTGCTGTGGCCGGCTACGGATCGCCCACCGCAGGCTGGATGGCCACAGACCCTGAATGGAAGACGGATGGACAACCGGCCTCGGCGCCAAGGCCGGATTCTTGGGAAGCTACTTGTCCGGCGGGCGCAGCGGGCTGTCCGCCCATTTTTGGGCGGCGGGGTTGTGCAGCGGATCCTCCTCGCAGGCGGGGCAGACGTATCGCTCGCCGCCCCGGTCCGTCGGCTCGGAGACAAGCTTCATCGCTCTCCCGCAGTGCGGACACCGCTTCCTGATCAGGTGCAGCTCGGACATCTGGATTTCCCCACCGCGACCACCTTAGTGCCGCAGCGAGCGCTCGCTCAAGGGAAATCGCGGAGCCGCCGCAGCGAACGACGCCGCTTGACGCTGCCGCCGCCGATGTCATCAACTTCTTCCGTCGGTAGGGTTGGTGGAGTGACGCGTCATGGCGCTGGAGCAGGAATTCTACCGGGCGATGGCCCATCGCGTGCGCGAACTGGCCGGAAGGGCCGACCCCTTCATCAGGCGGCGACTGCTGGCGCTGGCGGAGCGATACGAAGCCAAGGGCGGCAAGCCTTCTCCGCTGTCCCGGTCCGCCGAGCGTCCGTTGCCGCCGCTGCGCATCGTCCCGCCGGCCACGGCCATACCCGTGTCTGGCGAGGCCTGAGGGACCTCCTCGTTCTTGGCGGCTGGAGCGCGCCTCTCACTTGGCCCGACGGCGGCCTTGACGCCGTCCGTCATCGTCGACACGGGCAGCCCCCTTCGTGAACCAAGCAATCGCTCTTGCCGTTGTGCCGCATCCGGGCGCCTTCGACTGCATGCGCCGAGAGACAATCATGGGGACCGAATTCACGCCAGCATCTCGATTCAGGCGGCGCCTGGGACCGGACCTACCTTGAGTCCCTGATCCGCGAGGATTTCGAGCGATGCCATCCCGGCGAAACGCTGGAGGATCTCAAGCGCCGCGCGTCTTTTCGAAGGAGGACAAAGGCCTGCTGCGGGACTGGATGGCGGTAGCGGAGGCTTGCGCTGCGGCCGCATGCAAGGCCAAGGCATCGCCGGCGCGCTCGACCATCCGCTGATCCGCCGCCCACCATTGCGGGCTTGATCGAAGGATCGGAGTCTCACAACGATCCCGGTTCGACCCGGCTAGGCTCGGGTATCCAGTAGCTGCGAGACAGCGGCAGCCAATTGCGCCGGCGCAAAGGGCTTCTCGATCAGGAGGCTGCCATCGACGCCTTGCGATTTCCAGTCTGGCGCGCTGGCGCTCGTCATGTAGACCACGGGAAAGCCAGGCGTGATTTCCCTTATCTGCCGCGCCAGCTCCCATCCGCTGATGCCATCACCCAGGTTGACGTCAGTCAGCAGCGCCCGACACCCTTCGCGGCCGTCGCGAAAGGTCGACAGGGCCGCCTCTCCCGTATGGACCGAGCAGGCCTCGAAACCGCCGCCGGACAAGACGTCCTCGACGAAGCTGCAAATCAGCGCTTCATCCTCCACGACCAGAACACGAACGGCATTACTCACTTTTCAGGTCTCCTCGGCGACCGATGCGGTCGTCTCGCGTGGCGGCGGGCGCGTCGGCCCGCGGGTGCTGTGCGGCCTCAAGCCACCGGCACACCGTAGTAGGCGTTCACGGAGCGCGTGGTCGCCGGGTCGCTCCAGTTCCAACTGCTCTCGTCGGCGTATTTGGGAGCGCCGCGGAGCTGGTCCTGGGCGATGCCGGTGACATAACCGCCGAGGTTGGTGTCGTATTTCAGCGCCTGCCAGGGCAGCGGATAATGATCATCGCCGATGCCGAGCAGGCCGCCGAAGCTGAGCACGGCGTACGACACCTTTCCGCCGACCTTGTCGATCATGACGCGCTCGATGTAGCCGACCTTTTCTCCGTCGGCCCCGTACACGTTCGTGCCCTCGACCTTGTCGCTCCCGATCAGGCTGAAGGTCTCGCGATCTTCCATGGCCATGTTGACCTCCCTCTGTTGTTCTGGAGTCAACGGGACGACGACGGCTCCGTTCCTGGCGGACGCCTCGGCGGCGGCGTTCACGCCGTCGGCAGCGACCGCCAGATGGAGCGGCTGGTGGAGCTGGGTCTCGTGGAAACACACATCGGCAGATCCAGCAGCAAGGCCTGGCCGGATGAAAGCGGTGTCCAAAGGTGTCGATGAGGGCCGGGATCGGTAGTCAGGCTTTTAGATCGAACTGGATGCGCAGCCTGTCGGCTATTGCTTCGATCATCTCGCAACGATCCGCGTCCCGCTGCGGCCCGTCCCTCATGATCTCGACTTTCCAGGAATCTTCGTGCGGCACGACCGAGATCGCCAGGTCCGTCGGCCAGTCGCTGATGTCTTCCATCTCCAGCCTGATGGCAGACTCCAGTTCCTCGCGGGTTTTCGCCGGCTTCTTCAAGCTGGTTCTCTCACCGCGCGGAACGGGACCACCGCCTTTGGCTATCCGCGCGAGCGCATGTTATTGAACAGCGGGCATTACGCCTTTGGCTATCCGCTACAGGCGCCGTACTCTCAAACGGCGGGCGGTGGTCCAACGAGTCAAAGGCTTTGCCGGGAAATTGTTCCGACCGGCCGGTTACGGATGGCGGGTTCCGGTGGCGACGTCGCTGATGTCGCGGCAAGGGCACACCGGTCCCCAGAACAACTTGGCCTTCCAAATGGGACCAAATGGCTCTCAACTCGCCCTATTCTTCGACCTGGTCCAGCACGTCGCGGACCTTGGCGGCCAACTCGTTGAAGCTGAAGGGCTTGACGATCAGCTGCACGCCTTTGTCGAGGCGACCGTGATGGATGATCGAGTTGCGGGCGTATCCGGTGGTGAACAGAACCTTCAAGGAAGGCCGAACGGCTCTGGCCTGAGCTGCGAGCTGTGCGCCAGTCATGCCGCCCGGCAGGACCACGTCCGTAAACAGTAGGTCTACTCGGGGCTGGCGATCCAGCGCCCGCAGTGCCGCCGGTCCGTCGTGGGCCTCAAGCACACGGTAGCCGAGCTCGCGCAGGCTTTCGACCGAGTAGGCTCTGACTTCCTCGTCGTCCTCGACGACCAGAACGGTCTCTTCCTGGCCGGCCTCCGGATTGAGCATCTCTTCAGGTGCGGCGTCATGCGATGCCTCACCTGCCAGCCGGGGAAGATAGATCTTGACCGTGGTACCCTGCCCGACCTCCGAATAGATCTTCACGTGCCCGCCCGACTGCTTGACGAAGCCATAGACCTGGCTCAGTCCGAGTCCCATGCCCTTGCCTACGGGTTTCGTCGTGAAGAAGGGCTCGAACGCCTGCGCCACGGTCTGCGGGTCCATGCCGACGCCCGCGTCGCTGACCGAGATCACGACGTATTGCCCGGCCACCACCTCGCTGTGGGCAGCCACGTAGGCCTCGTCGATGTGGGCGTTCCCGGTCTCGAGCGTCAGCCTTCCCCCGTTCGGCATCGCATCCCGAGCGTTGACGGCGAGATTGAGGATGGCGGCCTCGAGCTCGTTCGGATCGGCCTCCACCCGCCACAGACCGGCGCCGAGGACCGTCTCCACCGCGATGGTCTCGCCGAGAGTGCGATGGATCATTTCGGAAAGGCCGTTGACCAGAACGTTGACGTCGACCGGTTTGGGATCGAGCGCCTGACGGCGCGAGAACGCCAGCAGGCGCTGAGTGAGCGAGGCGGCCCGCTGCGCGCCGTTCATCGCGTGACGTGCGGCGCGCTGCAGGCGAGGAGACTCGGGGCCAAGATTGCGCTGCAGGGTGTCGAGATTTCCGATGATCACCTGCAGGAGGTTGTTGAAGTCGTGGGCGATGCCTCCCGTCAACTGCCCCACGGCTTCCATCTTCTGGGACTGCCGCAGCGCCTCCTCGTTGCGCTTGAGCTGTTCGGTGCGCTCAAGCACCTGCTTTTCCAGCGTGGCATTTAACTCGACCAGCGCCTCCTGGGCGCGCTTGCGTTCCGCGATCTCGCGCTGGGAGGCCTGCGACAGGCGGACATTGTCGATCCCCACCGCAGCTTCGGCCGCAAGACCCGAGAGGCCCCGCTCCGATCGCTCCGAAAACACGCCCGCCTTGGCATGGCCGAAAAACAATCCTCCGATCACGCCGCCGGTCCGAGAGATCACGGGAACGGCGAGATAGCTGCGCACCGGCAGGTGGCCTTCGGGCATGCCTCGATGCGGCGGGTTGTTGCCGTAACGACGATCTTTGGTGATGTCGTCGGAACGGACGATGCCTTCGCCGTTGAACGTCGGCGCGAATACTCCGGTGTTTCGCGGCATCGGGAATTTCGAGAAGGCCTCCAGCGGAGCGACCGAAAGCGTGTAGAGCATGTAGCTCTTGCCAGCGTCGTTGGTGCGGTTGTAGAAGAACGCTCCGAACTCGGCGCCGCTCAGCTCGACGCCCGCGTCGGTGACGATCTGCACCAGGCGCTCGAGATCGGTCTCGACCGCAAGAGCGGATCCGGCGCGATTGAGCACTTCGAGCGCGTGCCGCTCCTCGCGGATGATGTCCTCGGTCTCCCGCTGGACCGTGCGGTCGCGCAGGATCTTGACGAAGCCGACGATCTCTCCGCCCTCGCGGATGGGGGTCAGTTCGCCGACCGCCCAGAAGCGGCTCCCGTCCTTGCGGAGGCGCCATCCTTCCTCGCCGCCGCCCCTGCCGCGGGCAGCCGCATCGTCGATCTCCTGGCTAAGCCTCGCCTGTCCGTCCCCGTCGGCGAAGATGCGGGCCAGAGACTTGCCGAGCATCTCGGGTTCGCTTCAGCCCAGAATGCGGGCTGCCCCGCTGTTCCAACTGGTGACGATGCCTTCGCCGTCCGTGCTGATGATGGCCGTCTCGGTCGCCCCGTTGACGATCTGGCGCCACTGTGCCGCCGAGATTTGACCCGGTCGGCTCGCAAGGTCGTCGACTTCGATCATAGATGCTCCTGACACCTGCGGATGCAGCGCCCGGACGGACTGACCCGACCGAACCAATGCTCCAGACGAACGCGACCAAAAGGCCGGCGTCAGTTGCTCGACGTGATTTGACGGCCCCCGACGGCGAAAGGAATTACCCTTGGCCAACGCGCCGCGCCAGCGGCGAGTTCCCATGGCGCAGCAGGCGCCGCGGCCGGTAAAAATCGCCTCGGCCGCACGGGGACGGGAACAAACCCCGCTCGGGCGGACATCGGTCCTTTCGGCGCAACCGACGAGCAGGGCACGCGACACGTTCTGGCCGCTCGGACCGAGGCATCGGCGAGGACTAGGCCCGTCGGTCAGCCTGGTCTGCCTCATCGCCCGAGCAGCATGCCAATCGGGCCGGGCGGACGTCTCACTAATCCGGAGGGGACCGAGGCACTTGCATGTGCCATCATTGCCTCTTCCCCGTCGGACCGCGGGGTAAAGGCTGGCCGGGAGACGGTCGGTCCTGCCGGGCCACGAAGCTTGAAGAAAGGGCCGACGATGTCATCCGAGCAACCTGGTCCGGAGCCGTCCGAAACCGCCCAACAGATCAACGATCTGTTCGACTCGGCCGAGCTTTCGAAGGCGATCGAAACGGAGGAATTCAAACGCTTCCTCGACTACATCCCGATCGCCATCGTCGTCTCGAAACATTTCCGCGGCGACCAGCGCATCTGCTACGCGAACAGGGCGCTCGAAACTCTCCTCGGCGCGAGCGCGCAGGACTGCGGAAGTCGAGACCTGGATGACCGCGCCCGCTGACGAGGCGCTGAAGCTGCAGCGCCCGCTTCCGGACGGGACGCTGCGGATCGTCGCCCGCGGCATGAAGGAAGACCCCGCCGGGTCAGCGGCGTGACCGACGAGAAAGACGACAACCAGGCAAGCCGGCCCGCCGCGCCAGCGGAAGGTCCATGTCGTCGCTCAGCAAGCCGACGTGGTGTTCAATGGGCAGTAAACCCGCCGTCCACCGGTAGCGCGACGCCGAGGACGAAGCTGGCGCCGGGACTGCACAGCCAGAGAACGGCGGCTGCGATCTCATCGGATTCGCCAAGCCGTCCGATCGGCTGGTCGCGCATGATTTCTTTCATTGCGTCGGCCTGCTCCGCCAGCATGTCCGAGACTATCGGTGTGTTGATCGTGCCGGGGCAGATCGCGTTGATCCGGATGCCGCGTGGCGCGTACTCCATCGCCGCACTCCGCGTCAGTCCGATGACGCCGTGCTTGGAGGCGTGATAGGCGGCGCGGCTTGGTAATCCGACGAGACCTCCGAGCGACGAGCAATTCACGATGGCTCCTCTTCCCTGCGTCCGCATCTGTTGCAATTCGTGCTTCATACAAGCCCAGACTCCGCGAAGGTTTATTCCGTTCACCCGATCGAAGTTCTCCGCGGTCTCGTCCGCCGCATCGCTCGGCGGCGCCTGGATGCCCGCGTTGTTGAAGGCCATATCGAGCCTCCCGAATTGCGTGGCCCGACGCCAAGATAGCTTAGAGCATCGGCGGATTACCGGCTCGAAATCGGACGCCAACGGCACACCATCTCCTGAACCGGCGTCGACTATGTTGGCTAAGCCGAGCGAGGAATGCTTCGGCGCGGAGCCACGCTCGCGCAGCCTGCGCCATCTGCCACGGTCCGACGGGCATCAGCCGCGCGGAGTCGTCGAAGCCAGTACGCCAGCCTGATCTACAAGGAGCTGCTCGACTTCCGCTCGGGAGCCCTCACCAACGCCGCGATGTCACGGTCAACCTGACGGACCAATCGCCGATCTCGCGGCCTACTACGCCTACGGCGCACCGCAGCGGGGCATCGCGCCCTGCGTGACACGGCAGCCTCGACAAATAAGGCGGGTAAGCTGGAGGGACAATCGGAGGCCACGTGAAGGCGCAACTACGCGCCTCGAGCGAGCGCCGCAAGAAATCAGCCAGCTTATGCGGAACATCGCGCGAGCCATGACGCCCCAGGAGATCAACGAGGCCGCAGCGTACCATCCTTCCTAGCTGCCGGAGGTAGTGAAGGTGAGCGTTTCTCGACAGGCGATTATCTCAGCCACAGCTTGAGGGGAACCGCCTGACGATCAGGACATTTCATGGCGCCCGTATAGGAGTCTGACAGCCGCCCACTGTAGGTGCATTCGACGCCGGCAACCGAGACTGTCGCGTTCAATTGGGATGATGAGGCCGATATCTGAAAACGCATTTCACCAGTCTTTTCTTCCGGACCATCCTGAGTACACACACCGATGTGCTTCATCGTTAATGGCCCGGTGTATTCCTTTGTATGGCCGGATGTGGTTTCCATGACGGTGGCGGTCAACTCCCATTCGCCGAGATAGCCCGAGTATCCAACGACCTGAAGCGATTGATCGACAGCCTGCGTCGCGAGAGCACTATTCCGGATGCTACGCAAGCCGCCCGATGCGCGCGATCGATTCAAATGCGACCTCGACGAGCTTCTGGCGCTGCTCGGTGAGCGGCAGGCGGACGACGCTGCGTACGTCCCTGCGCGAGGTCTCGATGTTCCAGTGTGGCTTCTGGGATCGTCAACATCGTCGGCGGCGCTGGCCGGAACGCTTGGCCTGCCGTTCTCCTACGCGAGCCATATTGCGCCCGATGACCTGCAGGTCGCCTTGCACACCTATCGCAAGAATTTCCGAGCTTCCAAAACCCTGCAGCGCGACTATACGATGGTTTCCGCCTTCATCATTGCTGCGGAGACCGATACTCAAGCCCAGGATCTGCTGGCATCGATCCGGCCGATCCTGATGCAGTGGTTTCGCAAGACAAGCGTGCCATTGGCGACGGACAAGGTCACGACACCCACTGCAGCGGCAACGCCTGAGCAAGACCTGCCCTATGCTATCGTGGGCTCGCCGGAGACGGTGCGATCCGGTATCGAGGCAATGGTGCGAAAGACGCTGGCCGACGAACTGATGGTCGTCACGCTGATCCGCGACCCCGCTGCTGCCCGCCGCTCTTACGAGATCGTTGCCCGCATCTGCAGGAACATCACCCGTGAGCCCGCGAGATCAACCACTGGCTGAGCATGTGGGAGTTCCGAATTCGTCGACATCTCCCACAAAATTCTCGGCAGGCAATTGCTACCTTTTGCTGACGTTTGGAGCTAAAATGAAACCTGGTGTCACCACGGAATTTGAAACGACGGAATTCGCAGGAATAACCGCCAAGATCATCAACCCCTTCCCCAGCCCGTTCACTGTCCTCGACATGACTATCAAGCCTGGTTTCGGCGCGCCTGCTGATATCTCGTCGACCGAAGACAAGCTCTTTATGGTAATCGAGGGGCAACTAAAGTATCTCATCGGCAGATAAGACCGAAATTGTCGGCCCCGGCGCCCGCGTGATAATTCCAAGGGGCGTCATTCACGGCTTCACAAATGTCGGCCACGGCTTCACAAATGTCGGCATCGGTGAAGCCCGGCATATCCTTGTGTCCACGCCACGCCGCCACGAGGAGTTCTTCCTCGATTTGCACAGCATACCGCAACCGCGTAAGGAGCACATGGACCAACTGCCGGCGATCGCCGGACGCGGGTGCGATGACGGACACCACGCAAGACGGCGCATCGGCCGGTGGCTGGTCGCCGGAACGCTCGGCGGCTGGCGGGCACAATCCCTACCTGATCGCCTTCGTGGTCTCGATCGCGACCTTCATGGAGGTGCTCGACACCACCATTGCCAATGTCGCGTTGCGCCACATCGCCGGTGGGCTTGCGGTCGGCATCGACGAGAGCACCTACGTCATCACCAGCTATCTGGTCGCCAACGCCATCGTACTGTCGATCTCGGGCTGGCTGTCGACCGTCATCGGCCGCAAGCGCTTCTACATGATCTGCGTCGCAACCTTCACGATCTCCTCCCTGCTGTGCGGGTTCGCCTGGAATCTGCAATCGCTGGTGCTCTTCCGTATCTTGCAAGGTCTGGGTGGCGGCGGCATGGCCACGAGCGAGCAGGCGATCCTCGCCGACTCCTTCCCGCCGGAGAAGCGCGGACAGGCGTTTGCCATCTACGGCGTCGCTGTGGTCGTCGCGCCGGTGATCGGCCCGACGCTCGGCGGCTGGATCACCGATACCTACAGCTGGCACTGGGTCTTCCTGATCAACGTCCCCATGGGGCTGCTCTCGCTGTTCCTGGTCGGCACGCTGGTCAAAGAGCCGTCGGGCGCGGAGGAGGAGCGGGAGAAGCTGCTGAGCAAGGGTGTGCAGGTCGACTATATCGGCTTCGCACTGGTCGCGATCGGGCTCGGCTCGCTCGAATACGTGCTCGATGAGGGCCAGCGCAACGACTGGTTCGGCTCGAATATGATCATTTTCTTCGCTGTGCTGTCAGCTGTGTCGCTGCTTGCACTGATCCCGTGGGAGCTGACACGCGAAGAGCCTATCATTGATCTCCGCTTGCTCGGCCGGCGGCAATTCGCTGCTTGCTTCCTGGTCATGCTCGGCACCGGTGCGGTGCTGATCTCGACCACACAGATCCTGCCGCAACTGCTCCAGACCGAGCTGAACTACACGGCACTACTGGCCGGTCTTGCGCTATCGCCCGGCGGCATCGCCACCTTGATGCTGATGCCGGTCGTCGGCCGGCTCGTCAGCACGGTGCAGCCGAAATATCTCATCATGTTCGGCGCCACGGTGGTTGCATTCTCGATGTGGCATCTGACCGGGCTGAACGGCGACATTACATATGGCTACGCGGCGCTGGCACGCGTCTTCCTCGCGATTGGGCTTCCATTCCTGTTCCTGCCGGTAACAACCGCGTCTTATGATGGCGTGCCGTCTGACAAGACCAACCAGGCGTCAGCGCTGATCAACGTTGCTCGCAATATCGGCGGCTCCATGGGCGTGGCGCTGGCGCAGACGGTACTGGCGCAGCGCCAGCAATTCCATCAAAGCCGCCTGATCGAGCATGCCGCGCCGTCCGATCTCGGCTATCAGCAGACCATCGACGCGATGACACGCTACTTCCAGGCCCAGGGCTCGAATCCGAGCGACGCGGCCGCGGAGGCGATCGCCTGGGTGGGGAAGACCTTGCAGCAGCAGGTCGACTTCCTCGCCTATATCGACGTGTTCTGGATGCTCGCGATCATTGCCGTGCTGATGATTCCGACTGCTGCCGTGTTGCGCCCGATCGACCTCGGCGCGCCGGCGCGGGGGCATTAGGCCGCGCCATTCTCTGAGGGCCGAGCGCATCGGTTGCGACGCCGTTAGCGTCGACGGTTTTCCCCGCTGCGTCCGTGAGTTGCGACTCGACTCAATTGTTCTTGTTATGTTCTAATGCCTCATGACCGACCACCCTGCCCGCTGGCGCTTTCCCACCATGAAGCAAATCCAAAAACTCGCATCCACCTCAGGATCGACCAAAAGCGCCCGCCAGCGCCGTGGCCGCGGCGCTGCTGGGATCGGCGGCGGTCGCCGCCCCGCTCAATCCGACCGCCGCCGGGTCGACGGAAGCCTCCGCCATCGACCAGGTCCGCTTGGTCTGCAACGAATATGGACGTTGCTATCGGACCCGTGGCCCCCGCTACGTTCAGCGCTATTACGGCGGCGACGATGACGGGTACGTCGTGCGCCGCAGCTACGGGTACTACGGAGGGCCCAGTTACTACGACCGCGGCTATACTACTACGGCGGCCCGAGCATCGGTTTCAGCTTCGGGACCCGTAGCTGGTGACCTAGGAAAAGCCCGCTCTCGGAGAGGCCCTTTCCGCGCTGCGCGCGACGAGCATAAAACGCCCCTAATTAAACGCCCTCTACTTTCGTAGGACACAAAAAAACCCCGCCGGCGGACGGCGGGGTTTTCCATTTGATGCTCTCTGTGTCCTCGTCCGGCCGGTCCTTCGGTGAAGCTCCAGATGCTCGCTTGGCGACGCGTCGCGCCGCCCTTCTGAGGCGGAGCCTGGCGTCGTAGTCGCCTAAGTCACGCCCTCAGCAAGATAGAACGGAGAACAGTTGCGCAGCCGAGCCGCACCATCTCGCGGTCACGGCTGATGAGGTTCGATGCGCGCTCGCCGAGCTGTAGCGCAAGGAGGTCCTTGGTCCTCCCACTCGCGTACGAAGGCCAGCGCGAACTGGTTGGCCTGGCGGCCATGAGCGGCCTTCGCCCTCTCCACCAACGAAGGGTCGCGACGAAGCATCCGCGCTATCAGCCGATGTGCCACCAGCTTCGCTGGTGCCGCCTACCACTCCTTTGTTCAAGCCGTCGCTCACCATCTGGTCTGACCTTTAATGCCCGCATTCAGTGGGCGTTGTCTGAGCTTGTCAAGGAATATAGCAGCCGGGTGATGTCGCGGGAGCGCCGAGAGGTCCCGAGGCGACGGCCACTCCTTCAGCTTGTAGGTCCCGTCAGCCATCGAGCAGCTCCTCTACGACCCTGGATACCTCGGTCTTGTCCTGGATCGCCTTGATGGCGTCGCGAGCGCCTCGAGGGGATGCTCGAATGCTGCGGTGAACGCCGACTTGGCCGACACGGATGATCTTGCTGTTCTGAAGGCAGCACGGCCCATTCGATCAGTAATTGCTACACAATCAAATCGTGAGCCGCATGGAGATTGGCGTGCCCTGAGTGATCGTGGTGCGCATCTGAAATATCAATCCCGTCAGCATCCTGGACCGGCTCCGGCCCCTCGCGTGCAACAGCATGCTGACTATCTCCATGGTTTTTTCCATTTCCGTGGCTCAGTTGCTGTAGGTCATACATGTCTGAAAACGTATTGTCGGTGCCATTTTTAAAATGAAAGGAATCGCCAAGTTCGGTGCCAACCGCTGATTTGGCCTGATCTGCGCTGCCGGAAGAGGGCCCACTCTTTCCTGCAGTCGCAATCTTCAATGCCGAATGTGCATCGTTGGCAGAATTTGCGGACGCCGTTGGTATATCCCGCTGCGGTTTGGCAGTATCTAAATCACCTGCCTGTGGATGCTGTGCGTGTTGCTTGCCGGCCGCGGAGCCATCTTCGAAAGCCTGCAAATCGCCGTGCGCCTGTCCGCGATTCGAATGTTCTCCCGCGGTCTCATGCTGGGCGTGCCCCTTGGCGGCTCCGGAGCTGTTGTCGGACTCGTGTAGGG
Source organism: Bradyrhizobium sp. S3.7.6 (assembly GCF_054061875.1). Classification (NCBI taxonomy): domain Bacteria; kingdom Pseudomonadati; phylum Pseudomonadota; class Alphaproteobacteria; order Hyphomicrobiales; family Nitrobacteraceae; genus Bradyrhizobium; species Bradyrhizobium sp. S3.7.6. The sequence goes on from NZ_JBSSEQ010000004.1 coordinate 472,128, forward strand.
TCTTCTGCGATTGACCGTGATTTAAATCGTCTCCCGAGGCCTCATGCTTGGCGTGCCCCTTGGCAGCTCCGGAGCCGGCGTCAGACTCATGCAGGGCTTTCTGCGATTGACTGTGATTTAAATCGTCTCCCGCGGCCTCATGCTTGGCGTGCCCCTTGGCGGCTCCGGAGCTGTGGTCGGACTCATGCAGGGCCTTCTGCGATTGGCCGTGATTTAAATCGTCTCCCGGGGCCTCGCGCTTAGCGGTTTCGGAGCTGTTGTCGGAAGCGCGCAAGTCCGATTGCGATCGATCCTGATTGGACCCGTTATCCCGGCCTGTCTGCGTTGGGTCACGCTGCGAGGCTTCGTTCGTGGCCGCCGCAACAACGTCAACGGTCCCGGAACCTCGGGGAATAGTGATTTCTCGGTCGCTGCCGCCACCCTCCGCATGGGCATTGCCGACATTAAGCTCGCTGCCGCCTGTGGCGATTGTATCGCCTTGAGCGAACTCGAATGCGAACGCCCCATCGTACACGGCCGTGCCGCCGAAATTTGCGAACCCGGGAAGTGCGGATGCCAGTCCATTGGCGTCGCTTACGGTAGATGAAGTGACGATGTCATCGCCGAAATCGAACGCCTGCACGGCGTGGTTGGCACCATCGACCTCGTAGATCAAGGCGGCGAAAGCTGCAACCATGAAGATGCTGTAGCTGCTCGAACCCGGCCTCGGCGCGTTGAGTGTTACCTGCGTAAATAGGCTCGCGGCAATCTCGGCCACGGGATCGACGATTTTGCCGGTCGGCGATGACCCAGTTGCGGCGCCGGCGCGGTCCTTGGTCGCGCCTCTGGCCAGGGTCCCACCTGATACTGCTTCCTTGCGGCTGATTTTGATGGTGACGACCTCCGCACACCCGTTTTCGGCCATGACCGTGAAACTTTCGGTTGCGGCGTGACAGGGCGAATCGTCCAATGCTGCCAAGATCGCAGCTGCCAGGATACTCATCGCGCCATAACGGCGCGACAGTGCCAGCGCGGCGAGCTCCGTCCGGCTTTTGATTCCGAGCTTCTGTCGCGCGTGGTCGATGTGAATCCTGACGATCTCGAGAGAGACACCGAGCACCCGAGCAATTTCACTGTCCGACAAACCTTCGGCGACGAGATCCATGATCGTCCGCTCGTTGACGGTCAGAACCGCCAGAACGTTATTGCCGAACGAGGCGATCCCATTAGCTTCGTTACCGACCCTAGCCAAGTCGGACCCCGGTTTTTCCAGCCTCAGGGACTGGACCAGCGCTTCTGGTTGGGCGTTCATCGAAATCGCGCCGCAAGCACCGGTCGCCAGTGCCCTGGCAAGATCGCCGCAGGCGACAGTAGCAGTAAAGAACACCAGCCGGGAGGAAAGGCCTTCGTCGTCCATGACGGCGAGGATGTCGGAGGCGGTTACATCTGTGAACCCGTCCTCCAGTAACACCACATCGGGCGTCAAGCTCCGAATGGCCGCAAGGCAACTAACTCCATCAAGACAGCACGCAACCACTTCGAAATCGGGCTGCGCTACGAGCAGCGATGCAAAACCCTGCAGAACAATGGGACGTCGATCTGCTATCACAAGTCGAACGCGACGCATGGGCTTCCTTCGCTCGGCCTCGCAACGCAACTGAGAAGCGGCGATTTAACTCCGCTCGGCCGATTGGGTTCCTAGTTATCATAATGGAGTTCGTGCGGACGTTTCTGACGATGAGTTCAATCAGTCCGTCCGGATAGCGCCATATGGATCGCCCTAGCCGTCCAGAGGTCGTACCGCTCGATGGCACTGATGAGTAGAACTCTCTCCGATGTCGTTATTGCGCGAAAGCGGCCGAAAAACAGGATCCCAGTCGACGACCCTTCACCGGTACAAATCGATCTCGACTGCAATCCGGACGAGGTCGGAGTGATTTTTAGCGCCGAGCTTGGACTTCAGCATGGAGGTCGTGTTGGCAACGGCTTTATAGGAGATGCCGAGTTCGGACGCGACTTCTGAGATGCGGTCGCCGCGACCCAAAAGCTTCAGGATCTCGAGTTCGCGTGGGTTCATCTGCGTCAAAGGACTGGCCTTGATCGCCGCGCCCGCGAAGGTCGTCGCTTCAGCCAGACGCGGTGAGACGAAGCGCTCCCCGGCTGCAACCTTCCGGATGGCCTTGGCAGGAGACGGGGATCATCGCCCTTTGAGACATATCCCTGAATGCCCATCTCCACAGCGCGCACCACGAACGCTGGATCTTCACTCACGGTGAACATGACTATTTTGGCGGCGGGATCATCCCTGCGGATTCGCCGGGTCAATTCGAAGCCGGTAAGGTCGGGAAGCGTCACGTCAACCACGGTGACGTCGGGATGCTTCTGCAAGTACGCACGGTGGCCGTCCTTTGCATCGGAAGCTTCCAGGATCTCGACGGAAGGGTCCGAAGTGAACAAGGCCCGGCAGCCCGTTACGACAACGGGATGGTCGTCGACGATCAGTATCCGCATGTCGTTCTGGCCCTCATTACACGTCCTCACTTCCTCCAGTTGTGCAAACGTCGCGAGCCCTGGAAAGGGTTCTGTGTCCGCGCGTGACGTCGGGCGATCCAACCGATGGAGCAGAGGTAGGCGGCGGCCAGAATGGCCGCGACCGCCGTCGCCTAGCGTACCCAGATTGGAAAGTCGGACTTGATCGTCAGGAGGCGGTGTAGAAAGGCTTTCATTCTAGAGACCCTCGGGGCTCGATGCACCGACGAGGATTCTCGCTCTCGCTTACTAGATTTCTTCCGCGGTCCGTCTCCAGCTGCCTTCGCCGCACGGCGTGCTCCGCCGGCCGGTCATCGAGGACACGTTCATCAAGCGTTGTGCACGGCTCCTACAAAGCCGGCTTTCACTTCTTCAACATGACACCGGAACGAGCGGGCTTTCTCCATTTGCGACTACTTAGGTTCACACCGTCGAAGCGGCACTCTCCTGAAATCCGCACCACCGGGAAGAACATCCCCGATAGAACTTCAAGAGCCTCACCTGCCGGCCTTGCCCTCGATCTCTCGCGCTAACCGCTCCGCTCTGAGACGTCTGTGGTTTTCCTGAAACTTTGGATCGGCCTGACTGTCCGCAATCGTTTGCCGCGCTCCGTTTGGGTTTTGCGCCTTGCGGTCCGCCTCGAAGGCTACCTGCTGCTGGGCGGAGCGTTTCCGTTCGGTCATTACTGGATCCTTGCACTCATTGATCAGAGCCGTATCACGCTGCAAAGATAGTTGGAGGAAGGAGCCATCATGTCACTTCGCGTAACCCTGGGATCGGAGCCATGCGATCCGACGCTCTCCATTCATCCAATCGTCAATTTCTCGGGGTTCTGCGCCTGGGTACTCGGCGATGATAGCCCAGTCGCCTTCAGAGTTACGGACCGGTTTGAAACTCACTTTTACTTTTGCCATGCCGAACTATGCAGGAAAGTGCGCAAAAAGTGAAGCTCGCGGAAGCATTTCAAGCCCCCGGCCCCGGCCGACTCCTTTTGTCGTGCAGGCGAGGAGCCGCTCTATTTCCGAGCACCCAAGGTCGTTCCCGCAATTCAGTCACCAGTTTCGGAACAAATCCACCAACCGTGTTGAAAAGCACCGTTGGCTTTCTTATTGAAGTCTCTCAACTGCTGGTGTATTGTTTCAGATATCGATACTGGCCGAACAACTGTTCCGCTTTCGCCTCAACTCCTGACGGCGCGCACGTTTCAGACATTCTCCAACATCGACTAACCGGACTGGCCGCAACTCCGCGCGCCAGATCCTGCGCGTTTACGAAAGGACGATCTGATGAACACAGGTACAGTGAAGTGGTTTAATACCCAAAAGGGCTTCGGCTTTATCCAGCCGACAAACGGCAGCAACGACGTTTTTGTTCATATCAGCGCGGTCGAACGCGCCGGTATGGGCACTCTCAGCGAAGGTCAGACGCTGTCTTATGACGTCGTCGCAGACCGTCGTACGGGCAAGTCCGCCGCCGAAAATCTTCGTGCTGCTGCTTAAGTAAGAGCACGACAGACCTGTCGCTTTCGCCACGGATGTACTGGCAGAGCTTGTGGTCATGCCCCGTTCCCAAATCATTGGGAGCGGGGTTTTTGATTGAACCGGTCAAAGCCATGCATAAGCAAGCTCGTCGGCGGCTTCGCTTAAAAATCATCGCGCGTGGTCGCCGAGAGAAGAGCCGACAAAGCAGTTTGGATTCGCTAAGCCAGGTCAAGAGCGTAGAGGTTGGTATTCGCTTCCCCGATCGCTGGATGGCTGACTCCTAGTTTTATCCTGGCGAAGGAGCAGCAAAGGCTGTTTGAAGATCTAAACTGCGGGCGATGTTTACAGACTTCATGAGTACCCCGCTGCCGCGGATGCTTTGCCTGTTGTCAGTTCGCCCCCTCGGCCTGATGCGGCCTGTTCAACCTCTTTACGAAACGATTCGTGTGTGCATTGGGCGGCCGTGCAATTCAACAAACGTGGTAGGACTAGCGCAAAGCAGGAGATCGGTTGATCGATCGCGAAAATGTCCTGCGAGCGCGGCGCGCAAAGCCCCCTCAAAGGCACGAGGTGTGACAAAGGCGCGGCCAATGTCGGTCTGACGCTCAGACTCGTAAAGTTCGAACGCTCGCAGCCACGAGCTGCGCGCTTGCCGCACTAAAGGCGTACACGTCGGCCAGCGCCATGACCTGCGAACTGCTGAGTTCTGCTAAACAAAAGGCGGTACCTCGACCAGCGTTCCGATCAATCGCAACAATGCTTGCTGTTCGGGCCCTCTTCCGTGACGATGACCGGTTGAAGGCTCGCGAGCGATGAACCATGCGTCGCGACAGATCTTGTCGTAGAGCAGATAGAAGCGAAAGGTGGGCTCCGCCTTCGCTTTACAGTAGAGCTTTCTCTGAAGGCTCCGGATCTTATCAGGCGTTGTCAGGTCACCTCACCATCTTCAAAAGCGCACCAGAAGTCGGGGCCCTTTGCTCCACCGGCATTACCCGGCATCAACGCTCCTACTGCCCTGTCCGACTCCCACCGTGACCACCGCCTGATGCGATGTTGAGGCCGCTACCCTCGTCCGCGACGGATCTCCCCCTGTAACTGCGAACTACCCTTCCGACGTGCCGTGCCCACTACCCCGGCGGATCGCGTGGGTGCGCGTGTCAATTGCTTCCCCACACGTGCGGCCTTCCCCAAATGACCGGAGGGTCGGCATCCGCATTAGAACTTTCGAGGCCTGCTCAGGCTTCACTTTGTTACGGCCCATCGGATCGCTCAGCGGCCCAAGGCCGCCTTTGTCGCAGGGCTCCGACCCAGCCAGTTACCCGACCGAGCCGCCTGCCAGCTTCCGGACCAATCGACATTATCCGGGTGAGACCCTCCCTTACTGATAGTTCGCGCCCTCGGGGCGCACGGTCAATCGCGTCGGTTTGTCCCTGAGCGGGCGACTTCTGGTCTGACCGGATAACGGACATCGTCAGACCGGACCGGCATGTCTCGGGCCCTTTCGGACGCCCGCATTGCAGCAAGAAAGCCTATGCGGTCCGCACCGGTGAGGGGAGCGCCAGCGCCGCTACGGCATCCGCTATTCCCGGCGTATCTGCATAGGTAACCATGTGACCGGCATCCTCGACCAGATGAAGCAGGGAGCGGGGCAACACCGCGTGGAGGCGGCGCGACTGGTCGGCCTCGATGAGCCGGTCAGCCTTTCCATGCACGATCCTAACCGGACACCGGATGCCCCGGTATTGAAGCTGCAGCTGCGCAGCAGCTGGAATAAGGAACGCGCTCTCCTCGGCGGCCGCCCTCAACTGCTTGGGCCGGAGAGCCAACGAGATCGGAAATTCATTCTTGAATTCCGGCGGAATGGCACGCGGCGCGAACAAGGTGCGCATCAGCTTCGGCATAATGGCCCACGATATGATCGGCGAGATAGTGTAGCGCATCAGATCGCCGAGCAGCGGCAGCGCCGGAGCTGACATGAGCCAAAAGTCCGTCCGAGCGGTTGGAAAATAATAGCCGGACACAAGCACCAGCCCACTCACGGCATAACCGCTTCGCAGCGCCAGCGCGATCGCCACCAGCGTTCCCCAGGAGTGGCCGAGCACCACGGGATTGCGCACCCCAAGCTGATCAAGAGCCTTCGCGAACAAGGCAGCTTGCGTTGTGGGCGTCCAGATGCGCGTGCGCGGACGGTCGCTGTAGCCAAACCCTGGCCGGTCGAAGCAAACGACGCGATAGTTGTGGGCCAGACGGTCGACCAAACCGCTTAGGACGAGATCCTGAATCATGGTGCCGTTCCCGTGAAACAGGACCACGCAAGGCGCGGCGGCATCGCCCCGTTCGATATAGTGAAGGCGCACTCCGTCGCAATCGGTAATGACGCCGATAGGCGGATTCTTTCGCTCCGCTGTCACCTGAAACGCGATGTTGCCGAGGATCAGAACGACAAGTCCCGCAAAAACGATCAGCAGAACGGCTTCAGTTGTGGACATGGTGTCAACCTACATTCCTGATCGTGGGTCCCTCGCATTGGCGGCACCGAGCCCGCTAAGGGCTGCTGATTCCGCTCCCTCGTTGTGAGCCGCGCAACGTGATCGGCGCGTGCGTGATCCGCGTTTGCGTCCATCCTTTGCCGCAGCGGGTACCGCTTGCAGTTATCGTCCGGCCAGAGCCGTGAGCTCTCGGGGCGGCTTGATGCGCCAGAACGGATACGCCGCCAATTCTTTCGAATGCTGCCCGAACATATCGACCCGTCTGCTTGTAAACTCCGTAATGACGGCGAAAAGTTCAGTTGGTGACCTGATCATCGCAAGTCTCAGGCCGAAATCAAAAGCAAATTGCACGTTGGCCTGGGCTATCTCAAGAAGCTTTGCTTGGTACGCCTGCATGTTTGCCGTGGCTTCCGCAAAGCCTTTCATTGGATCGCTATCAATCATTCTCTGACTGAGGTCCTCTGGCAAGGCATCCACCCGAGACTCAATGATAGGAGCCTCGTGTCTAGGATCATCATGAAGCTTAAGAGGCGGTTCAATCGAGACTGCCGCAACAGAGCGAAGAAAAGTCTCTTTCGGGCTTCTAGCAATGGCCTGCGTGTTCCGTTGGGCCCGCGCGGTCATTTTCGGATTGCGGGCGCGCTTTGACGCTGGTGCCGGTTTGCGTTTGCTCATCTGACGCTCCAAGAATATGGGGCTGCGACCACAACGGTCATTTCTGAACCGACAACAGGCTTTGTGATGTGGCGTTCCAAACCCGCGCATTTTGGAGTCCCGCATGAACTGAGATCAATCGCACGCTCTGCGATGTGGACGATGATTTCAGGTAGCAACTCCAACCAACAAACGTCTAGCTGGCGATCTTCCAGACCTATGCTCAACGGGCGTCGGCCTGAGAACAATTAGCTCTCGGCTCGTTGTGCTCTCCTAAGACCGCTTTAAGTTGCGGCCAGCGCTTGCGAGAAGATGTCGAGATCCGGCGAGCGCGCAGTGCCGACGCTGTCTGCTGGAGCGCCATTTGCACAGGAGATGGGAGGAGCGCGAAAGCGATACCGAAGAACTCGGACGGCTCACGGCGGAGAAGGGGCCGGAAGACGCCATACGCATCGCACGCGCCGTCGGGATGCCACTTAGGATCGCAGCCAAGATACCCCGCGCGGAAACGGCCTACTTCAAGAAGTAGCTCGAACCCAAGTTCGACGGCGAAGAGATCAAGCTTATCGGCGAGGTGGACGAGGTTCGCAAGCAGCCGTTCCTCGCCGGCGCCGCCGCGCTCTTGTTTCCAATCGATTGGCCTGAGCCGTTCGGCCTCGTCTTGATCGAGGCGATGGCGTGCGGTACCCCCGTGATCGCCTACCGTTCCGGATCGGTGCCGGAAGTCGTGGAAGACGGCGTCACGGGCTTCAAACCACGGTCAAACAAGACAACTCAGCAATTAAGTCGGGCGCCAAGATCGGCTGCGGCTCCAAACCGCGCTCGGTTTCTGCGATCAAACGCCCTGAGGTAAGTGGGCGTCTTCATTCTACCGGGCCGGCCGGTAGAAAAAGAAAAGCCGCCCAACGGCGGGCCTGGTGTTTCCGATCGGTTGGCCCGAGCCGTTCGGTCTGGTCATGATCGAGGCGATGGCCTGCGGGACACCCGTGATCGCCTATCGATCAGGCTCGGTCCCGGAAGTCGTGGAGGATGGCGTCACGGGCTTCATCGTCGACGGTGAGGAGCAGGCGATCAGGGCAGTGAAAGATCTGGGCCGGCTGGACAGACGAGTGGTGCGCGCCCGGTTCGAGGAGCGCTTCGCCGCAAGTCGGATGGCGAAGGACTACGAGACCCGATATCGCGACCTGGTCGCTCGCGGAGGACGCCTCGCGTGAGAGATCTGTTCCGCGGCTAGTTTGCCGGACAGGCGCGATCGAATCCTTGGCAATCCGTTCCGCATCGGGAACAAGCGGTAATTAGGGGCGTTGAGGCCGGCATCCCAACGGGTGCGTCACGTTGGAGGAGATCATCGATGAAAAGCTTTCTTGCCGTCGCTTTGCTTGGCACTGCCGTGATCGGCGGCGCTGCTTTCGCACAATCCACACAGCCCGCCGATCGCGCCGCGCCGGCGGCGACCGCTCAGCCGGCCGATAAGATGGCGCTCAAGGGAAATTGGCGTGCCTCGAAGCTGATGGGCTTGAATGTCTACAACGAAGCCAACGAGAAGCTCGGCGACATCAACGAACTGCTCGTCGACAAGAGCGGCAAGATCAACGCGGTGGTCATCGGCATCGGTGGCTTCCTCGGCATGGGCGAGCACGATATCGCCATCTCCATGGACAAGCTGAAGTTCGTCGAAGAGCCGGTCCGGACCAGCTCGAGCGGCACTTCGACCACGTCGCGCGAGACCACCACGACCGGGACCGCGTCCACAACCACGACGAACCGCACCGCGAAGGATTGGGTCCCTGACCACGCCGTCATGAGCGGCAACAAGGAGCAATTGAAGGCACTCCCGCAGTTCAAATATTCCGACTACAACTAAGGGCGACGAGTGCTCTCGGCGAATTGGGGCCCCAACTACGGGGCCCTTTTTTGTGTACGGACGTGCTGCAACGAAAAACGGCCCGCCCAGATGGGCGGGCCGTTCATCCGTACGGGGTTTCCGCTCAGTGCATGTGAACCAGAAAATAGCCGACGCCGCCAACAACCAGGACGGCTGGAACGGCCCAAAAAATCAGTACGGGCATTTTCTCCTCCAATCGCTGTCAGAACGCTTGAGAGACGGCTCTTGACGCCGTCGCGGCTATTACTGCTCGGTGCAGACCTTCGTGGTCTTGACCGCGGACTCCGCCTCGACCCGGGTCTTAAAGACGCCGTCGCCCACGACGGTCGTGGTGGTGGTGGTCGGCTTGCTGTCGACGATGGTGCACTTCTTGGTGGTGGCGTCGCGCACGATGTAGAACTCGGCGGCGCTGGCCGCCTGGGTGCCGAGGGCGAAGGCGGCAAGAGCGCCGCACAGGATAAGCTTCTTCATGGTGTGTCCTCCTCAAAGTGAAAAATAACTCGTAAGTAGTCATTGCCAACGACGCCGCGCGACCGAAGTTCCCACTCTCGCGATCTGCACCATTTCGGGACAACAGAAAACACGGAACTCGCGGAATTGCCTAGTTTTCCCGGAATGGAACCCAGCGTCCCGCCCGAGGTTGTTCGACGTCCGCATTAAGGAGGTTCAGATGAACAAGCGTTTATTGTTGGCTACCACCGCTGCAGTCGCGATCGCGACTTCCGCTTTTGCCCAGTCCTCTCCGAGTACGTCGAACTCCAATCCGCCGACGCGTCAGCAGGATTCCACATCCACGACGCCGTCCTCTTCGACCCCGTCCAATTCATCCTCGGGATCCGCACAGCCCGCCTATCCTTCGGCGAATTCGGCCCAGACGCAGTCTCCGTCCTCGACCGGTCAGAGCGCCGCAGGCCGGTCGTCCAATTCGGGCACCAACACCACGCAGGCGCCGGCCTCGAACAACTCGACCAACCAGGCTCAGACCAATCAGCCGTCCAATCGGACCACTACGCCTTCGAGCCAGGCGCAGACCAATTCTCCTTCGAACACGAACACCCAGACGCAGAGCGCCAATCCGCCCACCTCGGGCACCAACCAGGCGCAGTCGCCCACGGGTAGCGGTTCGACCAACACGGCGCAGCAGCCGAACAATCAGCAGAATACGGCCGATCGTTCCTCGAACACCAACGTGAACGCGTCGGTGAACATCAACGATCAGCAGCGGACCCGGATCAGCACGTCGATTTCGCATCTGAACGTGCAACCCCTCAACAACGTGAACTTCTCGTTGTCGGTGGGCACGGCGGTGCCGCGCGATGTCCGCCTGCAGCCGCTTCCTGCCGAGGTCGTCGAGGTCGTGCCGCAGTACAGAGGCTACAACTTCGTGCTGGTGAAGGATGAGATCGTGATCGTGGAGCCTTCGAGCTATCAGATCGTCGCGGTCCTCCCGTACTCCGGCCGCTCGACGGCGGCCGCGCCGGCGCGCACCGAACAGCGCAAGGTGACGTTCAGCGATCGCGATCGCGAAGTCGTCCGCAAGCACGCCAAGGCGCGTCCTGTCGAGCGCGAGCGGCAGACCACCGGCAGCACCGTGCGTACCGAGATCCGGAGGGGCGAGCGCCTGCCGCAAGACGTGGAAGTCGAGACCTTCCCGGAGGAGGTCTATCGCGAGGCCCCGAGCCTGCGGGAGTACCGGTACATCAACCGGGATAGACGCACCTACATCGTCGACCCGCAGGAACGTCGCGTCATCGAAGAGATCGATTGATCTCGTCACACGAAGGAGAGCGAACATGAGGACTATTGCTCTCGGAGCGTTCGCCGCCACCGCCATGCTGGCGTCGGCGGCCTCGGCAGCTCCGCTCAATCCCACCCCGGTCGGATCGGCGGAAGCGGCAAACGTCGACCAAGTTCGCCTGGTCTGCAACGATTACGGCCGCTGCTTCCGCACCCGTGGCCCCCGCTACGTGCAGCGTTACTACGGCGACGACGACAGCTACGTCGTGCGCAGGAGCTATGGATCCTACGGCGGTCCGGGCTATTACGATCGCGGGTACGGCTATTACGGAGGCGGGCCGAGCATCGGCTTCAGCTTCGGTACCGGCCGCTGGTAATCGATGCTTCAGGCGCCGCCCTTCGGGGCGGCGCCTTTCGGATTTATCAGTCTGCCGCGCCAACTCGCGCGGCGCTCCTGCTCATCACGCGTACGAAGGAGTGCTGCAAGCGCTGCTTCGCTCCGCAAGGGAACGATCGGCACTTCACCGCGTCGAATCCCTGCTCTCGGCACCCTTGCCCCCCAAGCCCCAGCCGGGAGCGAAACCTAGCCAATAGGTTGGCGACCTCGACCCCGGTCGAGGTCGTTTACCCCTTTTCCCTCTGGCGACTGGACCGTCGCCGCTGCGGGGGGAGCGAGCGTCCGAGGCACTTAATCCGGACGTCGTCCTCGTCCAAAAACATCATCTGCGGCCCATCGAGGCGTTGCATGCGGACGAAGGACTGCGCGGACATCGGCCCCTCCAAGGATCCACGTGAATCTCCCCGGAAGATCTTTCTTGTCGAAGACGAAGCCTTGATCCGAATGATGCTCGTCGACATGCTCGAGGAGCTCGGACACGCCGTCGTCGCCGAGGCCGGGCATATCGAGGACGCGCTACGACTTGCGCACGATTCGGGCTTCGATATCGCCATCCTCGACATCAACCTCGGAGGATCGACGAGCCTGCCGGTGGCGGAGATTCTCGCGAAGAGAGCTGTGCCGTTCGTTTTCGCGAGCGGCTATGGGGAAGCCGATGTACCCGAGTGTTTCAAGAATAGGCCCATGCTGCGCAAGCCCTTCCATGTGGATGATCTTGACCGGGCGATCCAGGCGGCTGTCGCGGAGCATGGGAACTAGGTGCGATCGCTCTTCGAGCCGCTCGCCTGTGGGGGCGGATTAAGATCTGCCTCGAGTTCGGCTATGATGTCCTGCAGCAGCCGTGCGGCCAGAGGATCGGTCGTCTCCGCGAAGCCTGCGGAATCGGTCCAGTTCTTCGAGGTGTTTTGGCAACCGATCGACCATGGTGTTCTCGCAGGCTCCGACACTCGTCTACGTCAGAGCCCGTCCATGGTTGCAGTTGAAATCCGAAAACACTTCGCCATTCTCAGGTATCGAGCGCGATCGAGACCTGCACCTCGCAGCCTTGCGGAAGGGGCTTTCTCGCGACCCTTCCCTTCATCTGGGTGGCGAGGAGGTTGATGAGCCGGGTGCCCAGTCCGCTCTTCGCTTCCGCGGAGCAACCGATCCCGTCGTCCCTAATCGACACGAGAACTTGGCCTTCCTTGGCCCGCAGCTCGACCTCCACCGAGCCGTGGCGGCCTCCGGAAACGCGTACTTGAAGCAGTTCGTCACGAGTTCGTTCACGATCAGCCCGATCGAGGCCGCCTGCGAGCTCCGCACCCAGATCTCGTCCGGGGACCTGCCCACGAGGGTGGAGCGCCATTCCCGCTCGATCCTGACGTTGGCTTCGGCCGCGCGAATGACAGCCTCGTCCCAATCCTTGGTCTTCAAGCTAAACTTGATCTCGGCCGGCATGCCGAATCCGCGGTACGCCACGGGCACGCGGCGGCGAAACCAGTAGAACTCTGAACGCGGATTTACCCACGGCTCGATCATGCGAAAACGGCTCACGGTGACCACCTGCGTGTACCACCGGACTTTTTCGGAAAGCCTTATTTTATAGGTTAAGCGGGAGTTTCAGCGGTTTCGGAGGGTCCGTGGCGGAGAGGGAGTCCTGTCAATCGCTTTGATTTGACGCATGTTTCTTTGCGCCTAGGGGCAATAACTACGGTCCTTACCCCGGTCATCTTCGCAGCATCACGACCGTAGTTTTGGGCCCACTAACGCGGTACGGGCGCCTCCTCGCCGGCCTTCCCTTGCGAGCGACTGCAGTGTAGTTGCTATCTCGGCAGCCGGTCAGTCTGCAGGTCAGATGCGGGTGCACGAGGAATTCTACCTGAGAACATGACTTTTAATCACGGGGTCCTGGGTTCGAGCCCCAGCGCGCTCACCAAGCCAAATCAAAGACTTAGCTTTGATTTTCCTCGCTCCGTCGAAAAGCAATTTTGCCTTGTGCACACACAGTGCACACAGCGTGAGGGAGCGCCGCAATGGCTGATCTCACGGCGCTTTGAGCGCGAACTGCTCGCTGCTTGTCGCATCGCCCTTCGCCAGCTCGAATACGATGGCGACGACAAGACATCCTTCCATGGCGCTGCCTGGGAGGCGCTGACGAAGGCAATCACCAAAGCTGAGGTGCGAGAGCGCGCCGGTGGAGGCCCGCCAAGCTAAGGCATTTGCGAGGCGGCCCAGCCCCTATGGCGCACGCCATGAACGGCGGGAAGTAGAGCGCCCGCCAGACCGCAGGATTGCTACCGGCTGGCGCCAAGCGGGAGGCCGTGTGCGGTTGGAACACTGCGCCAACCTGACGATTATGGGTCAACATGTCGATGACGAGAGCGCCCGGTCAGCGCTCCCGCCTTCACCGGAAGGGAGTAGAGCCATGACCATCAAGCGTCGTAACCGAACCAAACATGCTAAGACATTTGAAGAGCGACTGGCCGAAGAGGCTGCGCGCTTCAAGGAGGCCGCAGCACAGTTGCCGCCCGGCCCCCAGCGGGAGCTCTACCTCAGACGAGCCCGCCAGGCCGATACTGCCGCGAACATCAATGAATGGTTGACCTCTCCCGGTCTGCAGCCGCCAACCGCGCTGGAGAATATGCAGGTAGGAGGACCGGCAAAGCGAGATCGAGTCGCCTCGGATTAGAAACCAGGGCGCTAGTTGCCGCATTGAACGAAATGGCAGAGTCGTTTGGCAATTCGTTTTCGGTCGTTCAAGTGACGGCGGACGACACAACAACGCAAATTTGGATCGCACTCGCTAAACCGAGTCAGGCGCTGACATTGGTTCTCGCTGCCCGCTACCGCTTTCCCAGGAGCCTTTCATTTACTCACACGGGACGTGATTTCGATTATCCCTTTTGAGTAGGGCGCGCTAAGCGTGTCGAAGAGCTTAACCTTCAGCCTGGTGATGGGAGGTATTGCAGGAGGAGTATCGCAGATGCCCGAGTCACATCGGCGGTGGAGTGAAGAAGATATCTCCGAGCTCAAGAGCCTGGCGGGGAAGATGCCAGTTGGCCAGATTGCCGCTAAACTGGGCCGGAGCGAAGGTGCTGTCATGGTGGAAGCTTCGAAGTTGAAGCTCTCGCTTCGCGTTCATCGAACGCAACACCCGCAAACCGCCTCGGCTTAGCTTTTCAGCTCAGCCGCCGGTTAATGCGCGTTGCAGCGGGGACGCCCCACCCTCGCGGGTGAGGCGCTACGGCGGCGCGGTCAACGGCCCTACTGGCGCGCGCCAAGCAGAATCACCTCATCATCCGAAGTTCGCTTCGCCCACGCAGCGCGTGCGTGTTCTCGCCGGAGCGAACCGTCCCGATCGTGGCTCGCGGCCCACGTGTTTAGGCTGTCTGTGGATGCCCCCTTGAGAAGGACGTGAAGACCGCCCTTGTGAACAACGGGGTCGCAGCCCTTAGCTCTTAGCCCGGAATAAAGGTCTTCGCAAAGAAAGGTCTGGATGGGTCGATTTTGATGGTGGCGCCGCCGCTAAGATTAGTCATTGGTATTATTTCCCTACCCCCGTCCCGCGAGCATTCAGAGGACATGATTTCGTGGCATCATGATTCCATGAAGAAAACAACCAATGATCGCACGCTTCCACAGAAGCGGCCTGCTGTGACCGGGGCCCCGGTTATGGTCCGTATCCAGCCCGACATGGCCAAGGAATTAGTCGACTGGCGCCGTAGCCAAGGGCAGAGGCCATCCCGCCGGCTGGGTGGAGATCGGACTGAAGGCCAAGAAATAGATGCCAGCGCGTGCCAGTCATCTGCCGACCAGCTCGGAGCGAGATGCATTGCAAAAACTACGCGCGGGTCGCGAGCTGACACTGAGAGCCCTTGAGCCCACCGGTCAGCGCACCATCGCAAACATGCTGTCGAAGAGCTGGATTGAACGTGGGAGCACGGCAGGAGCTAACCGGATCACGCCAGCAGGCCTCGCTGCCCTGCGCGTCAAGATACCCTAGCGCCGAGAGCTGATTCGCATTTCGCCGTCAAAGGCAGAGGAACCATCCTGCGGGCCAGAGATTTCTCTCTTGCTTCAGGTTTCCCCGGCCTGAGGCGCCTCAACAGCGGCCTCCGCGTTGCCCCCGCGGGGGCCGTTCTGCATGCGAGGCACCATGGACGAGAGCTTGAGGGTGATGCTTGCGATCGGCGCGACAGTGGCCGTCGCCGCTGGGGCGTTCTTTGCCACCCGTTTTATCGTGGGATTTTACGGCTAGACGTTGGTCCTCTTCGATAGCTGCTTGCGCAGCGCGTTTAGCTTGGACGTGTCTTCCTCCGCCGCCATCTACCGCCCCCGCTCGCTTTACCGAAAACGCCCCGTGGGGAAAGCTGGGTAGTTCCTTCCGCTCTACCCGGCACGCCTTGCGCATCTCAGCGATGGCTTGGAACGACGTGAAGTCCTTCCCGGCATACGCTCTGCGGCACCGCCGCCCGCGCTCAGCCTCGCGCCTAAGGCTATTCGCCGTCATGCCGCCGTCTGGGAATGCAAGTTTTGCGATCACCGACAGGCGCCGTGGGCGTGTCGTCATTCCAGTCGATCGAATCGGTCATGGACCGAATTTGGCGCGGCAAAGATGGCGAGTGGATGGAGATACGAATGAACGAAAACGAAAAATCGCCTCGCAAGCCGCGCGCGCCAATCCACGATCTGCCCCTCTACCCCAGCGAAGCGCAGATAGCGCGGGCTGTGCTCGGTGATCGCGCCAAAGACTGGAAGCGCATCGCTAAAGTCCTGGAGACCAAGGAGGGCTTGCCCAAGATCAGCGAGTTAATGGGTGGCAGATTCTGGCCAGCGGTGGTCGCGTTCTTTTACGGTTGGCAGCATATTTCGTTGGGTGGCAGCATTCCTGAAAATACGCCACCGTCGCGGTTTCGCATCGTCCCACCACCAAGGAGCAAGTGGGAGGACTAGAGGGCGCGCCACTCCTTGCGTGAGGCCGACGTCGGTGGCGCCCGCTAATTCTTCTCGATGGGAAGAATTTGGTTTGCTAGCCGGTTTGCCACCAGCCCTCTGCACTTCGACTTGCTCACGGATTTCTGGCGGTGTTGACGGGGCGGCGAGTGCGTAGAGAGCGGTAGCGCTTGAAATCTAAAATCATTTTAGATTTGTTGCCGTAGACCTCAGCGCGAGCGAACCTGGACGCGCTCGACTACCCCGCCAGATCGATCCCCTTTCCGCCCATCCTCCGCTGCGTCGGAGCAAGGCGGCGCCCTAATTGATCGTAGGACTATTTAGCGCGCGCCAAGGTTGCGGTACCGTCGCCACCACGCGAATCAGGGGTGCAGTATGAAACGGGTATTCATAAGCTTTCGCCACGAAGATAAGTCACAGGTCAATGGGCTGCGTCTGCTGGCCGCGAACGACAAGTTCGATATCGAATTTTACGATGAGTCGGTGCAGACCGCGATCGACAGCCAGAACGCTACATCAAATCGAAAATTCGCGAAAAAATCGCGCGGACGTCCGTTACCGTCTGTATGGTGAGCGCGCTCACGTACTCAAGTGCATGGGTCGACTGGGAGTTGGAGACGAGCTTCGCCAAGGGCAACAAGTTAATCTTCATGGGACTCAAGAACGGCCCGGAGACCATTCGGCTGCCGGCTTTGGCAAAGCAGCTGGGCCTTCCGTGGTATCTGTGGGATCATGATCATCTGGCGAGACTGATCGAGGCAAAATGATAGCGTCCACCGACGACGAGCCGAATTCCGGTTATCTGCGACTCGAGCAGCAAATCGAGTGGTATGACTCGAAGTCTGGGACTGCGCAGCGCTGGTTTAAGCGAGTAAAGCTGTGTGAATTTGTCCTGAGCGGCCTGGTTCCTATCACAGCCTTGCTGGCCAATGGCTGGGTGACCGCAACGATAGGAGCCGGTGCAGTGCTGCTCGAAGGCCTACAGCAACTGAACCAATGGCAGCACAACTGGATCACGTATCGCTCAACATGCGAGGCACTTCGCCACGAAAAATATTCTTTCATTGCGAGGTCCGGATCTTACGACGGAATGAACGACATCGAAGCTCACAAAGCTCTTGTTGAACGGGTTGAGTCTTTGGTCTCAACAGAGCACGCGAAATGGATAACTCGGCAGGAGTACGACCCTACCTCAGCAACAGACGGGGTAATTCTCAAAACCGATGCAAAGCTACCGAGTAGAACGAGGAAACAACATGGAGTTACGGCTTACCGACCTTAAGTGTCTTACTGCCGGTGAACATCCCTTCCGAGACGGAACTATTACGCTCCGTTCTCAACATATCGAAATGTTAAAGGAAGACCCAAACACCATCTTCAACGTAATCCGATCGCAGCCTATCGCAGGCAAGATTCGCTATGTGATCGGTACGGCAAAAGCATAATTGCGGTTCGCGGTGCTTGCGCCCTACTGTCGCGCTCGCATCGTGCAACTCGCGGTTGGCAGCGATGTCTGCAGCCGCGCCAGGCCACCCGCGTTACCAATCGCCGCCCGCCGCCTGCCACGCGGACCAATCTATCGGCCCCGGCTCAATCCTCTTGCCGGGTTGATCTTCAGGCCACACGTACGCGACGCGCTGCGTCACGCCGCTTGCTGCGACCGTTGTCAATATCGCGTGGCCGCCTACAACGTGGCGTCCATCGAAGCGTTTACGACGCTGGATTTCCATGCAGCAGCAGATAAGATTCGGGATCTATGTTCTCCACGTCGGTAATCAGGTCAAAGCCCGCCTTTTGAAACTCCTGGCGCGATGGCGGCGGCCTGATTCATGTCGCTTTGGAATTGGTCCAGCTTAGCGTCGAGCTGGACGACGAGATTTGATGATCCGGATGGCGATCTGGCTTATCCGGCCACTTGAAACCTAGCGTCCGCGTTTACCCTACCGCTCAAGCTTAATTTCAGCCTTCGATTGCGCTCGTCGGTTGCCCGATTACGCTGTCGTCACCGGACGAGTTGCCCTGTCCGGATTCAGCATGGCGACGCCGGCGTGCCATTATACTCGGCGCGTCGGCTTCGTTCTTTCGTAAGCGTCGTTCCGCTCCCACCTTTTCGGGGCAGATGGGATAGGCGAGTTTCACGATCTCTTTGAAGGGATCGGTTTGTGTCTATGTTTGACCATACGCTTAAGTCGGATGTAACGGCGCGCCGGCTGGAAGTGATCACGGAGACGGGACGACGTCGTTGGTTCTCCAAGGACGACAAGGCCCGGATTGTCGAGGAGACGCTGGTACCAGGCGCGGTCGTTTCCGAGATTGCCCGGCGACACGGGCTGACCCCACCACAAGTGTTCACTTGGCGCCGGCAAGCGCGCCGGCAGCCGGCGCCGATGGCTAACGATCCGCAGTTTGTACCTGCGGTGGTAGACGCCATGGCGCCGGTCGCGGTTGCGGGCCGTGAGCGCAAGACAGCGCGACGGAAGGCCAAGCCGGATGTTGGGGGCATCGAGATCGAAGCCGAAGGCGTCACTATCCGGGTCGGCCAAGGCGCGGACGTGGCGATGATTGCGGCCATCGTCCATGCGTTGAAGGCAAGCCGGTGATCGGCCCGTCCGGCACTGTCCGGGTGATGGTGGCAACCAAGCCAGTCGACTTCCGCAAGGGAATGGAAGGGCTTGCTATGTTGGTACGCGAGCACATGAAGGCCGATCCGTTCTCGGGTGCTGTTTATGTCTTCCGTGCCAAGCGCGCGGACCGGATCAAGCTGATCTTCTGGGATGGTACGGGTTTGTGCCTGTTCGCCAAGCGGCTCGAGGAAGGCGTCTTCCGCTGGCCGAAGATCGAGGATGGCGTGATGCGTTTGTCAGCGGCAGAATTGTCGGCGCTGCTCGAAGGGCTCGATTGGCGGCGTGTCCACGCGGCACGGGAGACGGTCGTCCCGACGCAAGCCGGATAATTGTGGGCCGCGCTGCGGCGAAGTGAATCAGAGGCATCGAGTACGTCGTCAGGCGGGCGCGAATATGCTCTGATTTGCCCGTGAGCGATAACCTTCCTGATGATCCCGAGACGCTGAAGGCGATGCTGCTTGCCGAGCGGCACGAGAGCGAGCGGCTGCGCCAGATCATCAAGGAATTGCAGCGTCATCGCTTTGGCCGGAGGGCGGAGCCGCTTCCTGAGGAACAGATGCTGCTGGGCCTCGAGGACGTCGAGCAGGTCGCGGCCTCTGCCGAGGCCGGTCAGGACGAGACCGCCCCGGAAGGTCGGGCGGAACGGGCGCGCAAGCGCCGCGTCAACCGCGGGGCACTGCCGGCGCATCTGCCGCGGATCGAGGTCGTCGTCGACATCGACGACAAGACCTGCCCCTGCTGCCAGGGCGAACTGCATCGGATCGGTGAAGACAAGAGCGAGCGGCTGGACATGGTGCCGGCGCAGTTCCGCGTTGTCGTTACCCGGCGTCCCAAATACGCCTGTCGTGCCTGCGAGGATGGTGTCGTGCAGGCCGAGGCTCCGGCCCGGCTGATCGAGGGCGGCCTGCCGACCGAGGCCACGGTCGCCCAGGTTCTGGTGTCCAAATATGCCGATCATCTGCCGCTCTACCGGCAGGCCCAGATCTATGCCCGCCAGGGCATCGCTCTCGATCGATCGACGCTGGCGGACTGGGTTGGGCATGCCGCCTTCCACCTGCGCTCGCTGCATGAGCGCCTTCTCACGATGCTTCGAGCGAGGTCCAAGCTGTTCGCCGACGAGACGACGGTGCCGGTGCTCGATCCCGGTCGAGGGCGCACCAAGACCGGCCAGCTCTGGGCCTATGCCGCCGACGACAGGCCCTGGGGCGGCCTCGATCCGCCCGGCATCGCCTATGTCTATGCACCCGACCGCAAGGCCGAGCGGTTGTTCAGCCATCTTGCCGGCTACAAGGGCGTCCTGCAGGTCGATGGCTACACCGCCTATCCAAAGTTTGCCGAGCGCGGCGAGGTCGAGCTCGCCTTCTGCTGGGTGCACATGCGGCGCAACTTCTACGAACTCGCGACGGCGGGCCCCGCGCCGATCGCAAGCGAGGCGCTGAAGCACATTGCCGCATTCTACGCGATCGAGAAGGAGATCCGCGGCCGCAGCCCGGAGGAGCGCCGTCTCGTGCGTCAGCAGAAAAGCCGACCGCTGGCCGATGCATTCGAGGCTTGGCTACGCGCCAAGCTGGCTCTCATCAGCCAGAAGATCAAGCTCGCCGCCGCCATCCGCTACGCTCTCTCGCGCTGGCAGGGGCTGACGCGCTTCATCGATGACGGTCGCATCGAGCTCGACAACAATACGGCCGAACGATCGATCCGCGGCATCAAGCTCAGTCGCAAGAACGCGCTGTTTGCCGGATCCGACGGTGGTGCCGAACAGTGGGCGGTCGTCGCGTCCCTGGTCGAGACCTGCAAGCTCAACGACGTCGATCCGCTTGCCTATCTCACCGACGTCCTGACCAGGATCGTCAGTGGTCATCCGAACCGCGACATCGACCAGCTATTGCCTTGGGCCTACCGCACTCAGTTCCTCAAAGCTGTGGCCTGATAACGACGCTTACGTTCTTTCCAACGGAGACCTAAGTGTGGCCCTACGGAATCGCGGCGCTGTGCGTCGTACTCTTGATCGTCGGAGCGGTCACCCTCATTTTTCTCAGCTTCGATTTTCCGGACGAGCCTAAGGCCTAAGTTTAGCAGTGAGACGCGCCTACGACCCGTGTCGCAAAGACTATAAAGCCGTTTCCGCACGTCGCTTTCCGGCAAACCCGACAATGCCGCTCCAAGGCCCGGTGACAGCCGGAAGCGTATCGGTTTGATCGGACCAACGCTCGTGGCTACAACAGCCTATAAACGGACGGCATGGTCCAACCCGCCGGCAACGCGCTTTGGATTGTGTAGCCCTGTTCGGTGTTGTCGATGGCCCCGACCGCTGCATAAAACGTCGAAGCGGACACAGCCGTAGCGAAGTCAAAGCCGTCCGAGCCCGCAGCCACGTTAGCAGCCGTCCGCGCCGTTCCGCTCGATCAATAGAAGTTGACACCATCGACAGTGAACCATGCGAGCTTGCTGCTAGCATCGATGCGGAGGCAAGGCAGTCCGCCCCACAGCAGCGCACTAGGCGGCGTCATACATCTTGGCCCCGCAATACGGCTCGCCAAGATGCGGAGCCACACAGCAAGGCGCAACCATCGTCCTGCTATGGACTGCTCGCTACCTGACCCTGCGGCCCATCGAAGGAACGCCGGCCGAAGCGGGGGACAAAGAGTGTAAAAAGCAAGTCGAACAGCTTTCCGGCACGCGGGTTCGAGTCGTCGACTGGTCAGGACCTCGGCCCGAAAACAGCGCCGGTGACTATTATGGCCCGAACCACTACCGGCCGCATCGAACGCGATATCGCGGACGCCATTCAGTGACCGCTCGCGTCGCATCCCTGGATCTTCTTCGCGGTGCAGCCGCTTTTACCGTCGTCATCCCCCATTACGCCATGACGATGCCGGGGGAGCAAGCGCTGGCGGAAATCATTTCGATCCTCGGCCTTGAGATCTTTTTCGTGCTGTCGGGCTATGTCTGGCGCCAAAGATCATCATGGTGGCAGTCGAACTACGCAAGATGCTCAATCTCGGCATCTTCCTCGCACGCCGCTGGATGCGAACAATCCTCACCCTATCTGGTCGCCCTGCTCATCGCAGCCGCGTACGCTTTTTCTGGACACCTAGCGTTAGCGTCTCGCCCATTCCTAGCCGCCGTTGAGCCAGTTCGGAACTACGGTGGGCCCTCGCCGCCTCTCTAATCGTGTTCCCCTCGGCCCCGCTAACAAGGGTCGAAATCCCTCTTGACGATCATGTCGATTACCGCGCAGCGACCGAGGAGAGTCAGATCTCTCTAGAGTGCGATACGGGGCAGTCAACAACAGCTGGAACATGGCCCTAGCGGCAAGGTATTGCGCCGTGGGGCGGCTGCGTTCCCTTCCACCCATCAGAAGATTTCCGCATCTATCTGAGACACACCACCGCCATGCGCGGCCCCGTTTTCTGATGGAGAGTTCGTATAGAGCAAAATGGCCAGACGTCATGGCACGACCAACCTCAAACAGGAAAGTGACAATGACAATTTTGACAGACAACAACGGTCTGGGTTCCAGGCAGAATTCAAACCACTCAAGTTGCACTATCTGGCGCTCATCGTCTCCCGTGACTATGTGCAAAAAGCGCGCCCGCCGATTCGTCCTTAGCGAGCAAATCCTTCTACTTTCAATTCATCACCTTAACTTCTGCGAACAGCACAATGGCGTCCCCTGAAAACAAGATCGCGCTCTTCATCGATGGGGCCAATCTCTACGCGACGGCGAAAACTCTGGGCTTCGACATCGACTACAAGCGCCTGCTGAAGGAGTTTCAGAGCCGCGGGACGCTGTTGCGGGCGTTCTACTACACCGCGATCATCGAGGATCAGGAGTACTCCTCGATCCGCCCGCTGATCGACTGGCTGAACTACAACGGCTACACGGTCGTCACCAAGGCGACCAAGGAGTTCATCGACGCCTCCGGCCGCCGCAAGGTCAAGGGCAACATGGACATCGAGCTCGCCGTGGACGCCATGGAGCTCGCCGAGCACATCGACCAGATGGTGCTATTCTCGGGTGACGGCGATTTCCGCCCCCTGGTCGAAGCCGTCCAGCGCCGCGGCGTCCGGGTCACCGTGATCTCCACCATCGCGAGCCAGCCGCCGATGATCGCCGACGAGCTGCGCCGCCAGGCCGACGTCTTCACCGACCTCGTCGAGCTGCAATCCAAGCTCGGACGCGACCCGTCCGAACGCCCCGCCCCGCGTGACCGCGGCGAGGGACGCGGTCATCCGCCAAAGTTCGCATGAACCGAAGCGGAACGACCCTCACGATTGAACCCTGTTTCTACAGCCTTGTGGGCTCGTTGGCCCAAGGTCTTGCTGCATTGCGCCCAAAGACACGCCGCACCATTGGCTTGTTTGGGTCGACGCCACCCGAGGCAGGTATAGCGTGCGGCTAGCCCTAGCGTTTGAGAAAAGCACGGAGGTAATGATACCAAGCGACCGCATTCCGCTTAGCGACGCATAACCCACGCTAGTGGGTACAGGTGCCTCGCCCAAGAGATCGTAACGCTACAGGTCGCAATGGAAAAAGAAGCTGTTCTTGCGCATCATTTGTCATGGTGCACCCGATCTATTCACATGCTCGATAGAAACCATGAAATTACCTCTGATACCTGAGCGCGGACATAGTTGAGGTTACCTTCTCCCTCAAGCTCTCGAGGTACGTGGCAGGTGCTAATTTGACCGACCTCGCGACAATTGAATTATCCGCATTCCGCGGCGAACAACAGGCGGCGTTCTAAGCTCTCCTGACTGCAGATGGGAGTGAGTGCAAACCTGGATCCGTTACGTTAACATCGATGGTTCGGAGAGGCATTTCTTGGCGCGCTGGTCGTCTGACGAATTGGCCAGAATTGAAATGGCTAGCGCCAGCCTCCAGGAATGCTGACCTGGGAAACAACCGACGGCTCGTACTCCAGCGGGTGGGAGCGGCGTCATGCTTTCGAGACTAGACGCTCATAGTTGCGTAATCCAATATGGTTTCTTTGATGTCGTTTCCGTGGGGGAGCCATGTCGATCGCGGAATGGTTCGTTTGGCAAGACGGAAATCAATTCGGACCAATAACAATTGAAGAGTTGAGGTCGATGCGCGCCACGGGAAAACTTCGGCCGACCGGATACGTGTGGAAACAAGGACTCGGGACGTGGAAACGTCTCTCCGATCTTTTTCCCACCGCAGCGGCGCAGCCTCTAGAGGCACTCCCCCCTGCTCCTCAAGCGGCTTCGACTACATACTGTGATCAAAACCTCACCATCAGTAATGGCGAAGCTCAGCTGGACGGCCAGGAATTTCTGCTAAGCATGATACGCGACATTTCGGTAAAGACGGAGACGCCCGTGGGTGGGCTGACGTGCTTAGCGTTCGGCGCAGTGCTCCTAATACCTGCATTGATGCACATTCAGGAGCCACGAGATGGGCCGTTCTATATTGCTATATTCACAGTCGTCGGAATGATCTTTGCTCTGTACAATATCATCGATGTTTCATCAAATTCATACTTGGAGGTCGCACTGCGGAACGGCGCAAGTGTTGTTTTTCATGCCCGCGATAAGAGCTACCTGAACAAATTGGCCGACAGGCTCCAAGTTGCTCTCGAGGCCGCACAGCAAATCTCTAGAGATAGCGAACGGCAGTCACAATGAAGCGTATAATTCAGCATCCGAGCCAGGGCGTCATCCTTTGTACTCCCCACGGCCTGCGTCGGTTCACTACCAATTCGGTCGAGAACGGCACTAGCTGGTGCCGTTTTTTACATCAATCAACGCTGTAAGGCACTACCTTCGCCCGCCAAGTAGTTCGAATCGATGCACGTACTACGGTCATGGGCCTCCGTTGCTGTGTGCGGCACTTCAACCTTGGCAGCCTCGCGATACTGAAGGCCAAACGTTGGTCTGAACCGGCTGCTGCAACGACTATGCGACGACCACTCTTGGCGGGCGGTAATTGTCACTTGGTGGCCGGCGCACCTCATTCTCCATAACCGCTGATTTCGAGTGTGGTCGACGACGCTCTTTGGGTTCACTCTCATGCATATGCCGGCAAATGCGAAGCTTTGGGCTCCGATACGTCGCTGCACCCATTGTGGACGGCAAGTCTTAGGGCTTTCAAGCCAAACTTTGATTACCGTGTGAAAGGTCTCAGCGGGGGCCAGATGTGCGATCACCTTGGTGCGGCTGTCGCCCTGTCCGCAGTCGCCAATCAGAAGCGGACACGCGCACGCTCACCGCTCAGAGTGCTTGCCAACAGCTATTGGGGGATGGGAGGCGGCGCGATGCAAAGCACACCTCAGGTGAATAAAAACCGCGGCCAATCCGCACGACTTTAGTCTAAGGCGGAAGTCATTGTTGCGCCGCAATCAGAGGTCAGTTAATGCAAGGTTAATTTTGCAGCCAAATCGTTAGCGGTGAGCTTTTTCGCACCGAGTTTTTTGAGTGTATTTTTTATGTCGAATTGTAATGGTAAATTGGCCTCGGATCGGACAGTTCCCTCTCTTGATCAAATTGGCTTTGCAACCAGGGAGTTTCGATTCCGATTTCCCCAAGCGGCAGCAGGTTGCTTTTGCGCCGCGGTCGATTTTTCAGTCATTACGGCGTCGAGCATTCTAGGCTGCTCAATTTATCAAGCGTTCTCAAGCCGCGCTGTCAGTAATTTCGATGCCTTTGCGTTGTCGGGAAGCATTGCGGCGATCCTTTATTTGTGGATGGCGCACGCGGCTGGATTCTACCAACTCGGCTCAATCGTTTCGTCGCGCCCCGCTTATCGAAGAATCATCAATCGTTGGCTTATCGTCGGGCTTCTGCTCACCTTTCTGGCGTTCCTGCTCAAGGTTGGCGCGATCTTTTCGCGGGGGTCGATTATCAGCTTTGTCGCTTTGTCGGCGACGCTGTTAATGGGTGCGCGCTGGGCTGTCACGCGCGTTGTTAGGGGGGCCGTGACCGGAGGAATGCTAGCTGGTCGTCGAGCTGTCCTCGTTGGATCACGGGATGAGTTGGCGGCTTTGGACGGCGATCAGCTCTTGAGGGATTTCGGCTTAACCGAGATCGACCGCTTAACTCTCCCAAGCCACAGCCTCTCGATGATGCAGCTGAGCTTCAGTGAGATGAGCGTGCTCAATCAGGCTATGGAGAGCGCGAGGCAGAAGGGAGCGGAAAGGATTGTACTGGCAATTTCCTGGAATGAGTCGCGCAGGCTTGAACTCATACGCGACCGCATGCGGGCCTCCCCGCTTCCCGTTCAATTGGTCCCGGACCGGGTTGTTCGAGACATCACACAGGACCTGACCCTAGCCTCGAAGCCCTACTCCGCGATTGAAATCAAACGCGGGCCACTCTCCCACTTCGAGCAGTTCTTGAAACGCGCGTTGGACATCGTCGGTGCCGTGGCGCTGCTCGTGTTGCTATGGCCACCTATGCTCTTAGCTGCGATTGCAATCAAATTGGATTCGGCAGGACCGGTTCTGTTCCGACAGCGGAGAAACGGATTTAACACGAAGCAATTCAGGATACTGAAGTTCCGCACCATGACCGTGGGCGAAGATAGCGACAAGGTCGTCCAGGCGACGCGATTCGATCGGAGAGTAACGCGGGTAGGTCGCCATTTGCGTCGGTCGAGCGTCGACGAGCTTCCACAACTTTTTAACGTCCTGAAGGGTGATATGTCGCTGGTCGGACCACGACCGCATGCTCTTGTGCATGATATCCAGTATGGCGAAATACTATCAGACTACGCATTTCGCCACCACGTCAAGCCCGGCATCACCGGTTGGGCTCAAGTGAATGGATTTCGGGGCGAGACTCCTCGGATCGAACAAATGCAGCGACGAGTGGAACTCGACCTCTGGTACATCAACAACTGGAGCCTGTTGTTGGACCTGAAGATTCTGTTCAAGACAGCCTTTGAGGTTGCGAGCGCGCGAAACGCCTATTGAGCATCGCGACGTGTCAGGGCACGCCAATCAGGTGAATTTCTCGTGACGCGCCAGTATGATTATTGTCAGGAAGCGCAATTGCGTGGGCAATAGAGAGCGCATTGGCGGCGCTTCCAAGCCCGCAAGGAGAGGTGATACTAGCCGTTCGGTAGACCGAACGCTTGAGTGCGCAGTACACCTTAGCTAAGCAAGGATTCTAGTTTCAGGAGCTCGGACAGCGTTCGATCTCGGATTGCATCCAAATTCAAAAGAATGACCGCGCGATGTGCCCCCTATTTAATAGACGTTCGATCACCGTGGGGGCAGCGACGAGCCTCCTGCTTGCACGCCCAGGTCGAGTGGTCGCCGACGTCTCTTCCGGAGGCTTACCACCGGCCCAGCTCGCTGAAATCACGCTGACCGATCAAAGAGGGGCAAGCAAGCAGGAATACAGTTCGGGTCAATTCTTGGCCTTTCAGGCAGTGAACGACGCGTCGGCTGATAGACTTCAGACAATCACGCTTCTTCCCGAAAGCTTTCCCAAAGGCACGATTCTGCGATGGAAATGGCCTGACAACGCGAACGACAGCGTAAAGAGCTGGAACGCCATCGATTACGGAAACTATCTCAATACGATTACACCCGCCCAAGTTCCACCGAGCAGGATAAAAGCAATATCGGCACTAATTCACGAAGCCGATATCGGCTACTCGGCACCTTCGGACAGCGCGAACGTGGCGTTAGACCTCTTTCTTTACACATCTGGCTCATCGACCGAAGCGACGATGGCGTGCGAAATCCAAGTATTCCTCCATGCCACGCCATCGGCACGGCGTTTCATGGCGACTTTGGAATCATTGGGAATCTATGAGTCCGCCGCCATCGGAAGCAGTCCATCCGTCAGGTGGGCAGTCACACGTCAGCAGTCGAATTTCTTCAAAACTCCCTACTACCTGTTTTGTCCGAGCGACGGATCGGATCAACTGGCCTCAACTTTCGATGTGAAGGCTCTTCTCAACTGGCTCAGGTGGGTGAATCAGACAACAGGGAAGATCTATCTGACCGGCGAAGAGTATTTCAATGGATTGGCTACGGGTGTCGAGCCGGTAAGAAAATCAGGTTCCGCGCTCTTTCATTCGATCGAGGTGACGTATACGAGATGAGGCGCTCCGCGCGCTACGGAATAGGTTGCACCACACGCAAGCGGCGGTAACGCTCTTGGATTGCTCGATAAGTCTCAACTACTGTCTCGCGGTTTACGAGAGCCGCGACGCCGACGAGGATGATCCAACATGGGTTGGAGCGATCGACGATCGAATCTTCGAGAAAGTCACGAAAAACGATAAAGAACAACAACGCAGTCAGAACAAATCGGTCTCTTCCCAAGCGTTCGGCGGAAAAGAGTTCCTTCGCTGGCATTATTACCGCAGCGATTAATGTCAAAACAAGGCCTGCGGCGCCGACTTGGATCGCGATGTTGAGATAGCCATTGTGGGTGTGGTCAATCTGCTCAGCGACCCAACCGTCGGCGTATTGAAAAACTGGACTGGCTTTGCCGATCGCCCAAAACGAACCGTAGCCAGCCCCTAGAAACGGGTGATCAACAAAATAGGATGAGGCGATGGCCCATATTTGAGGCCGGCCGGTGAAGGCGCCAGGATCGTCAAGTTTACTCAGCAGTTCGGATATCTCACGGTTGTAGAAATTCAGAAATCCGAGCACGCAGACGATGGCCAAAGAGCAGACAACAAGCCGAAGCCGGCGGTATGGCCACGTCGTCGCGGCGACAACACCGAATGCAATCGCCACGAACAGCAGGCCAAGAGAGGTCTTTGATCCCGTTCCGATCAGGAAGCAGACCGCGAGCAATGCAAGCAGCGGGCAGACCAGAAACGATCGATCTCGCATGGCTCTGTCGATGAACACAATGGTCGCGATCGCGGTAAACGCGCCGGTCTCGTTCTTGTGAATGTGAGCCCCTCGCCAGTCTCCGATCAATCCAACATCTGGCCCCGCCGCTGTGTGAACGCCATTGGGTGACACCAGCAATGCGACCCAGTCCAGGAATAGTATCGCTACCGAAATCATGAAGAGCGCATTCAGAAACTCTGGGCTCGTCATGCGCCGAACAACGAGCGAAATGGCTACAGTAACCATTACGAGCAGCAGGACGCGTCTCACTGCGATCATCGGGTCAACGGCCCAGACGACGCTTACCAAGCACCACAACAACACCATGGCGAGCCATACCGGCACGCTGCCAAGGCTCTCCACTCCCTCCTCGTACCACACCCTCCACACGACGAGGGCAAAAAGAGCCGCGAAAGCGCATTGCTTGGCCAGGTCACCGCCCCCCGCTTCAAGGCTGGCAAGTTGCATATCGCCTTCGCCGAAAATGAAGACCGGAGTAAAGCCGACCCAGGCCACAAACAATGCGGCGCAGACAATCCATTGTCCCCAATAAGACGGAGAGACTTCGAATTTACGAGCGGCTGACAAGCTCAAGACACCTTGTCTCGCACTCGATCCAGCGACGTCAGGCTAAATTCCTCTGACGATTCGAGGTTGAAGACCTGGTTGCGGTCAGACTTATTACCCGCGGGCTTGAGGCCCTTCCTACCAAACAGCAGGATGCCCGCAAAGCCGAGCAAGAGCGAGGCGATCGCAGCCGACCCGATGGCCAGAGTGTACCTTGGAAATATCGGACGAAGCGGGACCGTCGCCAGTTGCAAAACTTTCAGCGGCGAAATTTTCGCCGCTGAGAGTTCGGCATTGATTTGCTCTTCGACCATTCGGCGCGAATATAGGTCCGAGTTCGCCACCGCTTGATCGAGCGCGCGCCTCCTCACCAGAAACTCCCGTTCATTATCCGATAGTTTATTCAATTGTTCCGTCATCGCCACGGCTTCCGCCGCCTGTTGCTTCTCGAGGGTTACCGCGCCTACGAGTTCCGAGTTTATCTTGAATAGATTGACCATCGACTGCTGGTAGACTTGGATCATCAAAAGCGGCGGATTATCGCTGACGTCGGAACCGGAACGAGGAGCACTCAATTGGCTCGATGCCGGCGGCTGCGCTGTCCCACCCTGCGAGCGGTCCGGCTTAAAGCTATCGACCAGCGATGAGAGGTATGGAGAACGCGTGACCGGAGCGAGCTTTCGAAGTTGATCGAGCATGTCTTTCAGCTCGCCGTTTTTCTGCGCGATCAATCCGCGTGTGCTGGCCATCGAATTCAACAAGTCGCTTTGACGCTGCAGCAGCAACTTGCGCTGCTCATCGGCCGAATAGGTCTGTGTGCGTTCCGCGAATTCATTCACAGACGTCGCAGCCTCCTTCAGCTGATCGTCGAAGCGTTGCTTCTGTCGCGTGAAGAATTCCGAAGCGCTATGGCTGCTGTATAATTCCAGATAACGATCGATCAGCGAGCGCGCAATCGCGTTTGCGAAAGCCGCGGCCACGAGCGGGCGTCTATCCCGGAACGAGATTCGCAGCACATCGCTGTTGGGCTCAGCTTGGATGGACAAGCCGTTCCGAAGTTGAAACGAAGCAGCGTCGAGCTTATCGAGGCTGGCCGGCGGTGAAGTGTCACCTGCGAAGAAATGTTGCCTCAAGCGAGTGAAAATTGAGTCCGGCATCGTCGGCGTGTGATCGAAGAGCGTTTCCATTCCGACCGATTCAATCGCGGAATGGATGACCTCGTCACTCTCAGCTATCCGAACGAGAGATGCGCCCTTTGTGGGAATCTTCTGGGGCGTCCCGCTTGCATCTTGCGTGCTGCTTTGACTGGCAAAGACGAGCGCTAATCCTTCGTATTTTGGTTGTAGGGCAAAAATTGCTGACAAAAGACCAGCAAAAGCAATTGCCGATAGGGCAATAAACAGAACGAAATTGCGCCAAACGAGGCTGAACAGGCCAACCGTGCGCTGTCCGATCATCCTGTCAAACTGACCTATATCCATGCTGCAACCTTTGCCGAAATTGTCGGGAACTTGCCCCACGTCGTTACGACGTTTACGAAATTGATCGCTCGATAAACTTCAAGCTAGAGTGAGGAAGTATCCTAGGAACCGCCTCTCACTTGCGGGTTGGAGTTTAGCCCGGATTTCTCAATTCATCATGCCCATGCATTTAACATGCCCCAACCGGAGGAGCCACAACGGTCTCTGCTAATGGTAAGCGCCCTCCGGTTAGGCTAACAGTCGGGCCCGCTTCGGCAGATCCCGCGGGCGCTCCGCAAAATGACGGAGTTTTTCGCCCAAAGGGCGCTCGATCGAAAGATGCACGAGATATCCCACCAAATTGCACAATAAGATAGAGGCAATTAAGAACGCTACCGGATGTTGCATCGAACGCGGCAACAGGCCCCAGACGGTCGCGAAAACCATCAAGACGAGTGGATGAATGAGGTAGGTGCTGTAAGACGCATCGCCGGCGGTCTCAAGTACCTGCTCGACCCTGCCAGGCGCGGCTGTGACAGCGTTGGTGCAAATATAGACAGTACACACCGCCATCGCGGCAAAAAGAATCTGCCAGGATACCGGCAACGGGAATGCTCCACCGAGCGCTATGAACGCGCCTCCGCAGGCGACCATGAGAATTAGAGAGCACGCGATGGGATTAGGCACTGCATACCGCCGAAGCGCGCTGTGCTCCAGCAGCCCGACGACCATGCCCAAAGCAAACAGCAGAATAATGGGATCGCTCCAGAACTGAGCAGGAGTGACTGGATCGGAATAGGGGAACGGCGGCCAGAAGATCACATGGCAAACCACCAAGGCTGCGAGAACGACGAATATCCAGGCGAGGCCCAAGCCTCTTCTGAATGTCAACGAGAGAGCGAATAACATGTAGAACATCATCTCATAGTTGAGAGTCCATCCCTGTCCTACGATCGGCCTCATGCCCGACGCCCCCGGCGATAGATATGGAACGAAGAGCAGACTTTTAACGAGGTCCACGGGGTTGAAAGCATTCGTCCGCACTACGGAAACAACCAGAAAGGCCGAAGTCGCCAGCCAGTATAGCGGTACGACCCTCAGGATGCGTCGAACAGCGAACCGCCTCGCCTGTTGGATGTCGCCGAATGTATCATACGAGCTACGGACCATGATGAGCCCGCTGATCACGAAGAAAACAGCAACCCCGACCCAGCCTAGTATCCAGGCAAGCGCGTAGTTATGCTCTCCAAGAAGCTGCCTGCGTATGGGATACTCCAAGGCATGATCGGCGACGACGAGCGAAGCCGCGATCGCACGGAGCGCCTGCAGGTGATGAAGTTTGCCGGTTACACGCATGTCTTTTTTCTGCTTCGTGCCGTCTTGGTCCAGCGCTGGCCGATGCAGTGGGCCACGGGACCGAGACGCGAGCCGATACGTCACCTGAAACCTGCAGCTAGTTGAGCGCCTTCAGGCTTTCCGCGACGGATGAGTTGGGTCAGAGGCCGCTCGATCAAGAAGTGCGCCAACACACCGGCAACGACCGCGGCCGGAAATATGAACCAGAAAACGAGATTGGGCGACGATTGTCCGATCTGAAAACGAAAGAATATCTGACAAAGAATCGATATGGCCGCCGAATGAACAAGGTAGATTGCATATGATGCCTCGCCAAGCACCAATAGGGGCCAGCTCGGAACAAAGCCATGCCTTCGCTCGGCCAGCGCGAATCCGAGCAGGATTAGAAAAAACGGAACTCCGAGCGCCAACAAATCCTTGGGCAACCCCTGCTGAGCCTCGATGGATTCGTATGCCGCTCGCGGGGCCAGTGCGACAAGCAGGAAGATGCCCAGTGTGCCGATCGGCAAACCCAACCAATCCGGAAGCTGCCTGTAAGCAAGATAGGCAAGCATCCCGAAGAAGAAGTTGATGTTCCACATGCTCATCCAGCCCATATCTAGGCTGTGCAGCAAGAAAGACGATATCATGATCGCGACGAACCAGCAGGCGAGTACGACGGCACCGGCCGCCCTGTTCAAGATCGCAATTGCAAAAATGCAGTAGAACAAGACCTCAAACAGGAGGGTCCAGGCGACCTTCAGCGGCAGCGATGGCTCATTTACCCATCGCAGGAGTGTGTAGGACGAGAGAAGATCGCCCCAGGTGATGCCGAAGTTGATCTTTCCCACACCAGCGAAAGCTGCGGCAATAAACAAGGTCAGAAACGCCCAATAGGCTGGATAGACGCGGGAGAACCGCCGCCACAGATACGTCGTCAGTTGACGCGGCTTGCCGATATCCTTTGCGTGCGCGAGAAAGATGATAAACCCGCTCAGCACGAAAAAGAAATTCACGCCAAACCATCCGCGGCTCGCGACCGCCTCGATCCATCCGAACGGGTGCAATCCGCCATATTCAACATGGGCCATGATAAGACCTACGTGAAACGCCACCACGCTCACGGAAGCTAACCCGCGCATGACTTGGATGGATTGGATCGGATTGCCGGACTTCACCCTGCCTTCTGACATTACATTCTCACGCGGCTTCGGATTTGCCCGGCTCTATGCCACGGCCTTGTCCGCGGGAGTTAGAATTAGCATGATCAGGGTTACTGCTTGCGATCTCTGATGAGCCGCTGACCTTAGCAAGTAGGTTTGATCGGCTGACCCAAGCAACTTGAACTATCCTTGTAGAGAAGATTACACCGCCGACGATGTAGCGGCGCCACAACCTCCTTGGCTCTAAAAGCAGCCTGAAGAGCCATTCCATGCGAAAGCGTCTGAGGCCTTTAGGTGCGCGCGGAAACCTATCGGCGAGGAAATCAAGTATCGCTCCACCGTTCAATATCAAACACGGATGCCGATCGAGGCGCTTGACGAGTTCCACGGCGACGAATTCCTGCTTCGGCATTCCCATGCCGAGCAAGATGATATCCGGAGCCGCGCACGCGACCTCCTCGACATAGGCGCCGACATCCTTGAAGCCGTCGATGCGAAGCACGACGTTTGCGCCAAACTCCTCTATTCGTGCGCAAGCCGCTGAAAGCCAAGGCTCTCTGGTTCCTATGACGGCAACTCGCGCTCCCGGCCGAGACTGAAGCACCGCAGGAATTAGATCAGTGCCATTGGTATTAACACCCGCCTTCAGTGCGGCTGCCTGCATGATCAATTCGGTACCGACGCCATCTCGCAGCACGATCTCCGAAGCCATCAACGCGCTATAAAACGCGGGATTGCGGCAGGACAAGTTGAAGGCGTGCGCATTCAAGAATGAAACAATTGCCGGGCTGACTCTGACTGAATTCAGCCAATCTATGCAATCTTTGCTGTTACCGAATACGCGAACTTTTTCCAGCAAGCTGATTGAATGCAAATTTTCACCATCAAAAAAGAGAAAAGTAATAAATCTTTAAAGTTTCTGATAACAATCGGCGATTCGCGCGTCAATCGCCCGCGGAGGGCAAAAATGCGGCACTTTCAAGATATTTTTAGGCACATGACATGAGTTTTCCGCAGCGCAAGCTTGCATTTCCTAGGTCTAACCAACCGGCGGCTGAGGCGCTGCCGCGATGAGAATTCTCGTCATTGGTGGCACGCGCGATCACTTGGGAGGCGTCGAGGCGTTTTGCGATCGAGCCAAAATCTCAATGGAGCGAATTTGCCCCGAACTCCGGATCGAACGTCTGTGGACCAGCACGGCATATTTGTCATTGCGGCGGCTTCCTGCATTTGTGCTCGGCGTGTTGCGTCTCATCGCCTCCCGCGCTAGCGGCAATGCTGTGGCCTGGATCCAATATGTAAATCTTCCCGATCTGATCTACGTCCTGCTCGCCAAGGCACTGGGCTACGAAACCGTCGTGACCCCGCATCTGGGCTTGAACTGGAAGTCGCAGCGCAATTCGACCCTGCGGACGATATCTCGGCTGATCTTGTCGAGAGCCGATCGGATCGCGTTGCTATCCCAAACCCAGGAGAGCGAAATATCTCTCCCATCGAACGTCCAACGGTCGCTCATCCGAACCTTCCTACCGCCGGAGGTCCTTGAGCCGATCTCCGTGCCGGCCAACACCGACAAGTCCGAGCTTCCGTCAGGTGAACTGCGGCTCATACATGCGAGCCGGCTCTCCGTTGCGAAGGGCACTTTTTTGATGCTCGATGTTTGTGCGCGTCTTCAAGCGGCCGGCGTGACTTTTTCGGCGCAGATCGTCGGCAGTGCAGACGAGGAAACGCGCATTTCGCTGCGAAAAAGTATTGAGGAGAAGAACCTCTCCGAGCATGTCAGCCTGCTTGGTTGGGCCACGCCTGAACAACTGATGGGCCAACTCCGCAACGCGGACGTGCTTGTGCACCTCTCGCAAGTGGATTCCTATCCGCTCATCGTCCTTGAGGCGTTGGCTTCGGGCACGTTACCGCTAGCGCTTGATCTGGCTGGCGCCAGATCCATGATCTCTGACTATGACGGGTTTCTTGTGAGCCGCCTACAGCCCGTGGAAGATGCCGTCACACATCTGACCACCTGCACCTTGGCTGACATCAGATCCCGCGCAGCGGCGCACGCCGGACAAGTGAGAGCGGATTTTGCGTGGCCCACGGCAGCAACGCTATTGCTCGAATCGCTGCAACCCACACGGAGCCCTACTTAGAAGCGTGCTCAAACGCCGAGCGGAAAGA
This sequence comes from Bradyrhizobium sp. S3.7.6, assembly GCF_054061875.1. Lineage (NCBI taxonomy): Bacteria > Pseudomonadati > Pseudomonadota > Alphaproteobacteria > Hyphomicrobiales > Nitrobacteraceae > Bradyrhizobium > Bradyrhizobium sp. S3.7.6. The sequence continues at coordinate 507,359 of NZ_JBSSEQ010000004.1, forward strand.
AAATTCAGCAGGCACACCCCGTTCGTGCTGAGTTATTGATATTCAGCGATCATTTTCGCAGCTATTTTGGACCAATCGAGACGGGCACGGGCGGTTTCCAGCGCCCCTGCCCGCAGCCGCTCGCGCAATCCAGGGTCTCCCGAGAGGCGGCTCAATGCCCGCGCCAAAGAACCGGCGTCGTTCGGTTCGACCAGGAGCCCGTTGACGCCATCCTGAACCACATCGACAATGCCGCCAACGCGACTTGCGACGACAAACCTCCCGTTCGCGAAGGCGGCTGACAGCACGCCGCTTTGGGTCGCGCTGAGGTATGGCAACACCAAGCCGTCGCACGCGCCCATCTTGTCGATAATCTCGGCAGCCGGAAGGAAGCGATTGGTCACATCGACCGAGGGCAGAGAACGGAAGCGCCCTTCGAGACGATCCAGTTCGGGGCCGGCACCAGCGATATGCAATGTACCCTCTCCGCCCTCCCGGAGGAAAATCTCCATGGCGTCGCACAGTACCTCCAATCCCTTGTAGGCCTCCATTCGGCCGAACATCAGCATCGAAAAAGGACCTGTCGGGCTGGAAATCTTCTCTCCCGCAAGGATGATTCCATGTTCCGTGAGATGAACTCGGTCATCGCGATGCGGTGCCGGGAGGTACTCCTCAAGGTATTGCTCGCGGCATGAGAGGCCGTGGACAAAGATATGGTGAACACTTCGTCGCGTATATCGACGAAGCGGTGCTAGTCTCCTCGCGATCGCGTCATCCCCACCCATGTGAGGGACAGGATCATGGATGGTAAGCGCGAGAACCGCAAATGGTCGCGCCAGGGTTACGACAATAGCGGCTAAGACCGCCTTCCTAAATCCGCTAGGCTCCTGCCAGTGTATCACCGTAGGCCTAAACCGAATGATACCGATCAGAAGCGTCCACAAATCGCGAATTGAGACAAGGTTCGTTTGCTGGACCTCGACCCGGGGCGCAGCGGGACGTGATCGTCCTTCATACTCGGAAATCAGGGCAGCCTGATCGATCATCAATCGAACGTCGGATTGTTCCGACAGGGCCCTGGACAACAAATAAGAGTATTCCGGGAAATGGGGGGCAATCATAACTATCCGTTGCATTCGGCCGCTCTCTCTAAACGACTGAGTTCTCTCAACCATTTACGAGCAAAATAGAGGGTTGCTCCAAGATAAATGATTGCTCCAAGACACAGGCCGGCGATGGACCACAGAGCACCGGCGAACATCACCAACATCCAGACGGCCCCGACGCTTCCGATAGACGAATAAACGCTAGCCATTGCAAGATCCTTGAATTCTCCCGCGGCCTGGAGGAGCGCGCTCTCCGGCGTTTGCAGGAGACGAAGTGCGGCGAATACGGTCCAGAGCACGGTTGCAGCTGCCACGTAATCCAAATCATAGGTCGGCGGGAACAATAGACGCGGCAACCACAGAAATATGACGACGCTGATCAGAACGGTGGCAATCCAAATCGCCGCAAGCGCGGCACGAAACAACATAAGAGACTGTCTGACGGCCGAAAATTGTCCCCCTGAGATCAATCGTGCCATCTGTGGGCGCTCAAAATCGGTCAGTGCATTCTGAGCGACGTTAATCGGGCGCATCAACAGAGAGCTTGCGGCAATTGGTGCAAATGCAGAGGGCCCCTGCAACAAAGTGACGATGTAGACATGTGCATTTGCGGTGGCCTCCGTTGTCAACACACCCAATAATGCCCATCGAGCTTGGTCTTTCCAAATCAGCCGGTACCGGGCAAATGCAACGCCCCACCCCTCGCCGACATGCAGCGAAAAATACGATTTCCCGATCGGCAACACCCCGATTATGGCGCCAACCAACATCGAAAAGTAGCAGGCGATCTGGGGGGGCCAGCCGAGCAGTCTGATCGTGACCGCAAGCATCGCGAGAAGACTGACGCTGTACGCCAGATCCGACGCCACCGCCCTTAGCTGCTGGCAGCGGACATAGGCAAAAGAACGCCCAAACCAGCGAATCAGCGCGACAGCGCCATAAAGGGCAAAACAAATCGACGCTGATGTGCTCAGCCCGAGCCGCTCCGCAACCAGAAAGAAAACGACGATCGAAAACGCTGCTGCAATCCAATTGATACATCTAAGAACGTTGATCCCGATGCGCTGTTCGGCGATCGAAGTTTCCAGCAGGAGTACCGGCAAAGGCGCACAAAACAACGCGCTCCAAATGCCCCAGCTGAATTGAGCTGCTACCAGCAAAAATGTAAAAACGCCGAATTCGGCCGGTGACAATACTCGCAGCATGAGCAAGGAAAGCGTGAGATGGATCGCTGCTACGCTGACGGGCCCGACGACGGCGATCGCGTAGCGCAACAGCTTTGTCGAGCTCCAGGAAAAGGTGCTCATGTGTCCATCTCGATCTGATTAAGGGCCACGAAATCGACCTGCGCCGACGGCGTCCTGCGATGGACATCCGGATCGGTGGTAACCGCTGGGGATGATGTCTTGGACTACGACTGAAAACGCAATCACTTTGGGAAGGGCCCCGACCGGCCTCGAATTCGTTAGAAATTAACGACCGACGACCTTGAACTACTCCTACTTATTTCAACATGCATTGCATGTGCCAGTATTTTTCGTCGAGTTTCATCATTAATGTAAACTCATGGTGGGCTTTTGCCTGAAGAAAGCACCACCCCCAGCGTGTCTGCCGGGCGACCTGCCGCTTTTTATCTTTCAGCTTAAAGTGAGAGAAACAGCCTCGTCCTAAGAGTTGACCCAACATCATTTGTGGGAACTTGATTCATGGACGGGCTAAGCTCGAGTTACGAGATCCATATGGTCGGTGGTCAGAAGACCATCGTCAAAAATGGCGTATATGTTGCGAACAATGCCTGGAATCCAGGCTCTCTCGTTGATGGCGTTGACTACACGATTCAGAGTACGTCCAACTTGAATAACCTGACGGAAGGGACCACGTTTCAATGGTCGTTCCCCACCGTCACCGATCTATACTCCCCGGTCCGCGCCTATCCGGACATCATCTTTGGCGTAGCGCCCTACGGCGATACGGTTAATGCGACCGATACGACACACACTTTTCCGATGCAGTTGGGGAACATCGCAGCTCTCACCGCTGACTACAGTACGACCTATTCGGGAGATACAACCGGTTTCAATGTCTCATTCGATATCTGGTTAACCAGCGCGCCGAATGGCGACGGGTCAACCGTTACAAACGAGATCATGATATGGACCCATGGCAATGCCTTCCAACCCTGGGGAGATGCCATCGGCAAATACTCCAACGGGGCGTATTCGGGAACATTCTACCATACGGGCACCTATACGGCGCTCATTTTGGACAACGATGTGCCTGCGGGTACGTTTGATATCAATTCCGTGTTCGATAGCCTCAAAAGTCTCAATGTCGTTTCTGACAAAGAATGGCTCGCTTCCGTCGATTTTGGATCCGAGGTAATTTCCGGCTCTGGATCTCTAACTATCAACAATCTTGATCTTTCGCTGACGACGAATGACGGTACCAGCAAGGAGATATCGGGCAAAGGCACAACTACTATTGTCGGAGAGAGCGCGCACGACCTTCAGCCGATAACCGATTCTTTGGGAGTTCTCACAGGTTACCGCGAAACGACATCGGACTCTGCCGGCAATCAGATTGTTCGAATGTACGACAGCGAGCGAACGTTGCTCACTACTGAATCGATCAACACCGCGTCGAACGGAAACGTCTTTACCGAGATGCGCGACGCGAATGGAAATTTTCAGAGCCTGACCGGCGTCATTCAAAATGCCGACGGGTCGACTATGACGGCCCACTACAGCGAGTCGCACGCGTTGACAGGATGGGAGATATCGAAAATCGGCAGCGCCGGAAACGTCACGACCGTCTACTATTCGAGCACAGGCAGCGTCACTGGAAGCTCTATCGAGACCACAGCCGCCGACGGCACAAAAACAGTCGTTCAATACGATGCCCACGGCCAGGCAGCCAGCAACACGCCTTACCAAGCGATTACAGATGCGAATGGAACGTTCACCGGCTACAAACTCGTCTCGACCGACGACGTAGGTGATCCGCTCATCAAATTGTTCGATTTCAGCAAGTCGTTGACATTTGTCGATAGCATCAAGCATGCCCCTAATGGAGACGTATTTATCAGCCACAGCGATGCAGCGGGTAACGCGCTCGGCGTCACCGGTCTGATACAAAAGGACGACGGCTCGGTGCTGGTGGCTCAGTATGACGCCGCTCACACCCTCCTGAACTATCACGTGGATTCCACCATGCACTCGGGAACGGACCTTCTTCAACTGGCGCAGACAAACGCCGCCTTCCTATTGGCCGCTTGAGCATCTCGAGCTCGACGATCCACTTCCGGTAAACAGTCGATCGAGCTCTTTAAGCCTATCGAATCCAGGAATTCTCAGTCAGAGGTAGCAGAGTTGCTTCTCCGTTCAACACAGGCGATGATCGCGCGGCTCAAGTGCGTGATTTCTTGAAGCCTCGATCGCTTCGCTGGATATCCTGCGCGCTGGCCGCAAGGATGGTGCCCCGCGTGTGATCACAGACGATGAAGGCCGCAATTTGGGCGATAGGACAGACCGCTCGCTGCCGCGCAGTCCGCCAGATCCGCGCTGAACTCTACGGCGTTTCCACCTACTGAACTTTAGTTCGATTGTGGCAATGGCACGCGACACCTAGACTACGTGGTAATTTTATTTGTCGATTTGAGAACCATCGAACCGTGTGGCTATATATTGATCTAGCGCTTGTTTCATTATTCTTTGTAGCGGCGATCTTCGTCCTTTACATCGCATTCAATCTTCCTGAAGACATCTATACGGAAGAAGATTAAAGGTGGCTTAGGCCATTGTCGCCCCTCTCAAGCGAGCAACCGTCTCGCGAGAGGTCTTCGACATGGTAACTCGGACGCTACAACGCAGTTCGCCTTCTACCCTGTTGGTGACTCTTCATGGCATTCGCGGTTTCGCGCGTGGAATCGCTTCGATCGACGCGCCAGGGAGAAGCCGTTCGCCAGAACTCGTACTCGCGCTGCCCCAAGCACGAAGGCGACGTAAGCGCTGTTTCGGTCCCACCTTCCATTGAAGGCGTCGAGCGAGGAATGATCGATCTCTGATTGGAGATCGGCTTGTGTCTAAGCTTGAACATATGCTTGAGCCCAGGACCTCGGTTCGTCTGGTCGAGGTCATCACGGAGAGCGGCCGACGTCGGCAGTTCTCGGCCGACGACAAGGCGCGGTTCGTCGAGGAGACGCTGGCCCCGGGAGCCGTGGTATCGGAGGTCGCGCGGCGGCACGGATTGTCGCCGCAACAGCTGTTTACGTGGCGCCGGCAAATGCGACAGCCGGTTGCGATCCCTGTGGCTCCCGAGCCGCAGACGTTCGTGCCCGCTGTCGTTACCCCATCGTCCACGCCGCCGGAGCGCTCACCGCGGCAGCGCCGACGCCTCCGGAAGGCGCTCGAGGGCGCCGAGAACAGCAGCATCATCGAGCTCGAGATCAACGGCGTCGCGGTCCGGGTCGGCCGCGGCGCGGATGCCGCGACGATTGCGGCCGTGATCCATGCGCTGAAGACCTGCACGTGATCGGTCCGACGGGCGCGGTGCGGGTGATGGTGGCGACCAGGCCGGTCGACTTCCGCAAGGGTGCCGAAGGGCTCGCGGCCCTGGTGCGTGAGAGCATCCAGGCCGATCCGTTCTCCGGCGCCGTGTATGTGTTCCGCGCCAAGCGCGCCGACCGGGTAAAGCTGATCTATTGGGACGGCACGGGTGTGTGCCTGTTCGCCAAGCGGCTTGAGACCGGTTCGTTCTGCTGGCCCAACGTGCAGGACGGCGTCATTCGCCTGACCGCGGCGCAACTGTCAGCCTTGCTCGAAGGACTAGACTGGAAGCGCGTCCACGCCGCGCGCGAGACACCGTCGCCGATCCAAGCGAGTTGAACTGCGGCACAGTGAATCAGTATGCATGTCGCGCTCGCGGGATGCCGCGACGCATGGTGTAATCGCATCATGGCGACGACGGCCGACACGCTTCCGGACGATCCCGGCACGCTCAAGGCGATGCTGCTGGCCGAACGGGCGCGCGCCGCGCGGCTCGAGCAGATCATCAAGGAGTTGCAGCGTCATCGCTTCGGCCGCCGGGCCGAGACGCTGCCGGAGGACCAGTTGCTGCTCGGCCTGGAGGAGGTCGAGCAGGTCGAGGCGAGCAGTGATGCGGCGACCGATGCAGCCAATGCTGCCGAGCGATCGAGCCGAGCCGCACGGCGCCGCAGGAACAGAGGAGCGTTGCCGGCGCATCTGCCGCGGGTCGAGATGCTGGTCGACCTCGACGATCACGCCTGCCCGTGCTGTCAGCAGGCGCTGCACCGGATCGGCGAGGATGTGAGCGAACGACTGGATATCGTCCCGGCCCAGTTCCGGGTCCTAGTCGTAAGGCGGCCGAAGTATGCCTGCCGGGCCTGCGAGACCATGGTACAGGCACCGGCGCCAGCGCGGCTGATCGAGGGCGGGCTACCGACCGAAGCCACCGTGGCGCAGGTACTCGTCGCCAAATATGCCGACCATCTGCCGCTGTATCGGCAGGCTCAAATTTACGCCCGCCAGGGCCTCGAGCTGGATCGCTCGACCCTGGCCGATTGGGTCGGGCGGGCAGCCTTCCTGTTGCGGCCGGTGCATGAGCGACTGCTCGCGAGGCTGAAGCAGTCGCCAAAACTGTTTGCCGACGAGACCACCGCCCCGGTGCTCGATCCCGGACGCGGCCGCACCAAGACCGGCCAGCTCTGGGCCTATGCCCGCGACGACCGGCCCTGGGGCGGCACGGACCCGCCCGCCGTCGCCTATGTCTACGCTCCCGATCGCAAGGCCGAACGGCCGATCGTCCACCTCGCGGGTTTTGCCGGCATCCTCCAGGTCGACGGCTATGCCGGCTATCGGGTCATGGCCGAGCGCGGTGACGTAGAACTGGCGTTCTGCTGGTCCCATGTGCGCCGGCGCTTCTACGAACTCGCCGCGGCCGGTCCCGCACCGATCGCCAGCGAGGCACTCGAACGTATCGCCGGGCTCTACGTCATCGAAGCCGAGATCCGCGGCCGCACCGCCGACGAGCGTCGCGCCGTCCGCCAAGAGAAGAGCCGGCCGATCGCCGACGAGTTCGAACCCTGGATGCGCGCCAAGCTTGGTCTGATTAGCCAGAAGACCAAACTCGCGGAGGCCGTCCGATATGCGCTGTCGCGTTGGGACGGGCTGACGCGCTTCATTGCCGACGGCCGCGTCGAGATCGATTCCAACGTCGTCGAGCGCGCTATCCGCCCAATCGCGCTCAACCGCGAGAACGCCCTGTTCGCTGGCTCGGACGGCGGCGGCGAACACTGGGCCGTCATCGCCTCACTGATCGAAACCTGCAAACTCATCGGCGTCGAACCCCACGCCTATCTCGCCGACGTCATCACCCGCATCGTCAACGACCACCCGAACAGCCAGTCGACGAACTGCTACCCTGGGCCTATCTCGCTACCCAAGAACGCTGGCGCGTGGCCTGAGAACATCGCTTACAAGGCGACGCTTCGAACCACCAGTTCACCGCCGCGTCCGTGCACGGCGGGGAATGAGGGGATGAAGGTATTGGTGACGACCATCTGCACTTTCGTCGATGAAGCGGTACCGTCAACCGTGTTGCATCATATTTGCCTCGCGCAGGTAGTGATACAATTGGAGCCGAGCCACCGTTCGCCCGGCGGCCAAAGCGACTTACCCGATTGCATCGCTCGTTCGTTATATCGAAGACGGCCTCTTGGCGTTGCAGAAGCCCGGCGATTGGCACGCTCTTTCTAGGCAGACGACGGCTCCGCTCGACGGGAAAACGCATTACCCAGAATAGGCAATTCAATCATTTGGTGGACGATCACTCCGACCACCGTTGCAGTCAGCACTGCGCCAGCAATATACAACTGAACTCCGTGAGTGAGTTCGAACAGACCCACTCGCTGATACAACTGCCCGAACGCGGATATCACCAAGGAATGCGTGATATAAATCGAATAGGACGCATCTCCCAGCAAGCATGGCAACCAGTAAAATTCAATTGGCTGAGAGACATCAAGAAGCACGATTCCAGCAACGACTGCCGCGGACGCGACCAGCGCACCGATCAGACCAGATTCAGTCGCAGGCGATAATGACGCGCCCAGAAGCAAAAGCGCTATACACGCGGCTCGTGGTGCGCGCCCTCCCCTTGTCACATAAAAGCCGAGCACCACGCCGACAGCGAATTCAGCAAGATATGGCGACGTGTAAAACGCAATTGTCTTGTTCTCAGGTTTCAAAACGAAACCGGCGACAATGAGCACCACCAATACAGTCAAGAGCACGAGCAATCGAAAGCGTCTTCCTAAAAACAAACACGCGCCGAAAATGAAGTAGAAAAACATTTCGTAGTTCAGTGACCAACCAGGAATGACGACTGGTTCCACCTTCCCTGTGATGGGATGACTCGAGGGAACGAAAAGGAACGAACTCACGGCGTGCCAGAGATCAAATTTTCCCGACTTAACTAATGATGGAGTCAACACGAGCGCGGCGACGGCAATTGAGGTGACAAGCCAATACAGCGGAACGATACGACGCACACGCCGCCACCAAAAGCGCCAAGGGCTGACATCACTTGGTGGAGCAGTAGAGACCCACATTATGAAGCCGCTGATTACGAAGAAGACATCAACTCCCAGGGTGAGCGATTGATGATTAGGAAGTGGAGCACCTCCGCGGCTTATTTGGGCTCCGCAATGAAAGACGACGATCATCAAAGCAGCAGCGCCTCTCAAGTATTGGATACCGATAAACTCCAAGCGAGATGTCGGTGGTTGTCCCAAATGATTAATCCTACTTATAAGGCGCGGCTGAAGGACCGGCTCGAATTAATGTTCGTCTGGGCATACCGACATTTCGCGGGCAATCGAAACATCGCGACGATAAGTAGTAGAAATAAACGACGTCAACAAAATCGGCCCATACAACATCGGGTCCTCGACGCAAGAATGGGTTGCCAAAAGCTCTCGAAAATGGCGCTCGTGGGCCAAATAGGTGGATGCCGAGCGGGATATTAGATGTCCAAATGCGTAAATTTGTCTGTCACGTAGACTACTGGAACAACCCGGCGGCGCAATAGGAGTTCAAGTGTTTGGCTTTGGCGGTAGAGTTTAGACGCGCACAAGCTACCACAGCAAGCTCTATCCCGCCCCAGCACACAAAACCTGCCGTGCTCGCCGCGTCCATCAAGAAGATCGACAGCGAGATCAGAAACCCGCTAATGCGCTGGGTCTGCGGGATGGTATTCGATAGCTGGAAGCCGGCGGAGAGCTACCCGCATCGCGCTCACATTTACGCCGCGCAGGCGGCAGGAAAGGTTCGCTGGTGAAGCATCTCGATGAACGACCCTACCCTGCCCCGGAAGCACGCGCGCAAGTTCGTCGAGCTTGCCGCCAGCGTCGATCCGCCAGCTTGGCCGCATCTATATCGAGAAGTTCTATGCACTATTCCTGGTCAAGCTAAAGCCCAGTGGCAGCGAATCCGGCATGAAGTTCGCGTCGAACACGGCCGGTTGTCGAAGCATGAGAGCGGCACTTAGGTGAAGCTGACGCTCAGTGACGGTCGGCTGACCCGCAAGAAACGTACGGGCCGAACAACTGAGGCGGCCTTATCTCGGCCTCTCCGCGCCGATGTGCAGAGCGTATAGGGTCTTTTGAAATTCGTCCGTGACCTCTATCCGCCAGTCGCATTCGGGCTTAAGCCTGCCATCGAGGCCCTTCAACCTCTGTCCGGCCGTCTCGACGGCTGCTTTCCAAGCGGCGTGCCTGTCGGGCAGGTCCTTACCCTCTTGACCAAGCCGGCGGCGGTGGTGGATCACATGAAAAAAGTATCGCGGCATAATTTTAAATCCAAAAGGATTGTTTGTTGTTCCTTACCCCGCACGCGCTAGTCCCGAAGAGGTAAGCCAATCGCTCAGCCGAGCCCCTACGCGGGCCAGTCCAGGAAGCGCCGCGCCAGCGGCCAATTGGTCGAGCCTGCGGTGCCCGAGCTTACCTGCGCAGACAGCCGCAGTACGGTTACGACGGATTGGCCTGCGTCGGCCGGTGATTTTGCGTTAGGTGCACAATCCAGATAAACGTAGTGGGTTTTAGAATGCTGCGAATTTAGGCGACAAGCGCTCGGGATTTTTAATGCGCACAATTCTCATCATTCTCGGCGTCTGGCTGTTAATCAATCTTCTGGTCGTCGTTGTGATGATAGCGCCGCGAAAGAACCGGGCGCCCAACTCCGGGAACAAGACGGGCGCTCTTCTGCCCGCACAGGTCCGGGCCGATGAACCCCCTGCTGACGACCCGCCCCTCTCGCTTCGACACCTGATCATCGCGGTTGCGCTTGGCGCCTTCTTCTCGCTGACACCGCCACTCCTCGAAGCATACGACGCCCTTCGCCGCGGCATCCTCCGCTTCAGAGGACGAACTGTAGGCGAGAACGGAAAAGTGCCACGTGAAGAGACCCTCGGCTCGAAGCTAACCAAGTTACGCACACGCTTGGGGGAAAAGCAGTCCGACGAGGATAACAAAGGTTAGGCTACTATTGCTTCGCTTCGCGATCGTGTGCCGACGTACCTGGAGACTGGTCCGATATTCTGGGACACAATGGTCGCCGGATTCGCATTCTGTCAGGATTGCAGAGCTTGCCGAAAGGTCGCGGGCGAAAAAAACAACAATGCGCGCTGGCCGCGGCGGCACGTATTTTGGAGCAGTACACCACGTACTCACGTCGAGGTTTCTTCACGCAGGGCAGCCGGCTCGATTGCGGCCTCTGTCACCCTCGAGCGATCGACGGTTACTGGAGTCCATTAAGGACGCCACGTGTCAGCACCATCCGGGCTTGCTGGATTGCGCTAGCCATCGTCTCTTCGGCGGCACTCATATGGCACTCACCAAACGCTCATACCCGTCGTGCTCGCTGCGTCCATCAATCCACAGCACGATCGCGAATGCGCCGAGATGAAGGCCAGGCGCGCGCGGGGCGAGAAGCTCGACAGCGAGACCCGGAGCACGCTGATGCGCTGCGTCTGTGGCACCACATTCGACAGCCGGAATCCGGCGGAGAGCTACCATCTACGCCGCGCAAGCAGGAAAGGTTTACCGATGAAGCACGCCGAGAGCCGGCTCTACGCAGATCCGGAAGCCGCCGCGTCGCAATGTCGCCCGTGTGGTCAGCCGCTGCGCACGTCGGGAGAACCGCAGGCTCCACCTAGTGCGGCTTTTGCGGCTGCTGGTCTTGGGGCTTAACATTCATGTTGCTGTCCGGCATTTTGTCCCGGCCCTGATCTCCATTGTCGTCTTTGCCGCCAGAGGTGGACGTTCCACTTCCGCTGCTCGAACCAGGGGACATGCCGGTGGTGGCACGCGGATCTTTACTTGGCGCCGCCGAGCTTGCTGCGGGGTCACCCGTGGTCGCCCCTCGTCCGCTCGGAGCGCCGGTAGACTGCGCAACTGCACTGGCAGTCGAAAGGACGAGCACCGCTGCTGCTATCGATAGGCGTATGTTCATTGCGAGTCTCCCGCGTTGACTGCCATAAGCGTGCCTAGTGTGTGTCGGTCTTCTGCCAGTTTTCGAGATCTAGGTTGGCTTCGTTGCGCTGCTCCGTCTCCGGATTGCCCTTCCAAGGCTTGTCCGTCTGCTTGTGCGTCGCCTGCTCGGCTTGTTGCCGCGGATCGTCTTTGGGTGTTTCCTTGCTCATGTCTCTCTCCCGTGTACTGAAACAAAAGCTTTGAGCCCACAAGCGTTCCTCGAGAGGGAACTATTCGGTTCGCTTAAATCCGGGTTCTCCAAATAACCGTTGGGACTGAGTGTTTTCTGCAAGCTTTCGACAATCGATCTTCCAGGACGGCCGCAATCGGCCGTGGCACGGGTACTTGATGATGAAATACACCGACGGCCGCCCCTACGCCGATCCCGAGGCCGCCGCGCGCAAGCTCGTCGAGCTCGCAGCCAACGTCGAGACCGTCCAGGATGGCCGCATTAATATCGAGCGGATCAACGCGCCGTTCATGCCAGCCGAGTCTTGCGATTGAGCAATCTGAACCGACGCAGATCGTCGTCATCCTCCCCCAGCATGTCGAAGGCGTAGAACTGCACCTCCTCATTGTACTGGCCGGAATGCAGCGCCTCGAAATCCGAGATGCCGTGCAGGTTGAGGATCGCCGCATGTAGCGGACGACGGGTGCCGTCTCGACCACCACGTCGTCGAACAGCACGATCCCGGCGGTAAAGTTTGGCGCTTCGATCTGGGCGAGCACCTCCGTGATCATCAGTGCCGCTTCTTTTGCATGTAGGCGTGGACATCCTCGACCATGCGCTGGGTGGTGACGAGCTTGGTGTCGTTCTCTTCAAGGGACGGCAGCGCGCATTCAAAGCACAGCTTGCGCGCGTCGGCAGGCGCATGCGGGCGATACTGAACGCCGCAGCCGCAATCGGCGCACCGCCCGGCGAGATTATCGGCCAAATGGATGCGGCGTTGTCAGGGCCGCGCACACAACCACATGCCTCCATCTATATTCCTGCCGGGCCGCGATCGGCCTCGCAGGATCGCGAGGGAAGAAAACGCTCGGCCTCGCGCAGGCTGCGCAGCATGTATTACTTCTTGAGAATGCCGATGTCGGTGTTGCCCAGGTTCTTTATGGCGCGTTCGGCGGCGGGCGTATCCACCGCGTTGTCGTGGGAAGTTGGAGCCGGACTAACCGAGGAAGCATCCACGTCGCCGGTTGCTGCGTGGCTGAGCGCGTTGCCCACGTTGGGACTGGAGTAGCCCCCAGTGCCGCTTATGGTATGCCCGGTCGATAGGGTGCCGCCCGCATAACCTTTCGAGCCGGCGGCTGCAGTTCCACTCGCCGCCGAGCCGCCACTGCTCGATCCACCTGTACTCTGGGCCAAGGCGAGCGAAGAGCCGCCAACGAGCAAGATCAAGATAACGGCGATGTGGTTCAAGAGCGGTCCTCTACTTGAATGACCGCTCAATGGGTTGCACCTCCGAAAGTTCCTATGGACCTCCCCGCTCTCCAAGCCACCACGTTGATGGTGGATCGCGCCGAAATCTTGCTGGGCCGGAGCGCCACAAGGTGGCTTCGCTTGTACGGCTAACCCCACACCGCCGAGCAATCCTTACGTCGTGAACCGGCCGGATGTTCAGACGCAGTGCCGCCGGTGGCCAAGCCAAACAAGGCGGCCTCCACGAAAGAATTAGGGGCGCTGATTCACATAGGTTATAGAAACGATCTGTTAACCGGGACAAAGTGGCATTCCGGGGCTGGCTAAGCCATTTCATTTCGGAATTATTGAAACCCGGAAAGCGTGAGGGGCCGCTGTAGACGACAGCGGTCCTTTGCGTTGTGAGCCACTTCGGTGCGTGCGAGCCGGGGAACCGCAGCCCCTCGCACAATGCAATCCAGTCTCGGCTTGTCTGGCTTTGCGGAGGATAGCTTCGCGCCTGAAACTTGGCGGGAGATTCTTGGCTTGCTCATTGCGAGACCCAAGCGACTCCGCAAAAATTGCCCATAAGAAATAGGCCGCCAACTGAGGTGGCCTTAGTTTCCTTGCGGAGCTTCTTAATGAGCCCTTCTGGTCGAGAACAATCGAGTCACCGGCCAGGCGCTGACTCGGCTGTTGATGGTCGACGCTTTGGCATAGCGTGGTATCGCAAAGAGATCCCGAGCTGATGCGCTTTGAGGGCCACTGCCGGGGCGCCTCGGTTTAATTCAGCGGCTATCTTTTCGCGCCGGTGATTCCCGGCCATCGCCTTGAGCTTCTCAATCTCTTCTGAGGTCCACGGGTGGCGAACAGGATCTGCCATATGGCGGCCTCCCAAAATAGTAGGCTCCTCAGCACAATATCCTCCCTGACCAAAAGTTTCATTCCGCCTGGATAGATCAACAATACGGCCGGTCGGTTCTGCCAGAGAGCGCCACCGCGTTGGATCCAGGCACCGGCGAAGAGGCATAGTCAGGGTTGCAGCCGTGACAGGAGACGTTGTCGATCCTGATTCCGAAGTCGCTGATCTGCGCGCATCCGATCAAGTTCGGCCCCAGCTTTGGTCGTCTCTTGGGACTGGCGCTTCAGTTCGACAACAAGCGTCTCTTGCTTTGCGAGCTGCCGTTCTCCCCCGACGCCCCGGCGACAGCTTTCCGTCGATGGTCTGAAGCATCTGCCCGGCTCCCCGGCCTACCCCTTCCTTGCCCCTGCAGCGGCGGCCGTTTCTCCGCAGCCTGTAGTATCGGGGTAAGCGTGCGTTCCTCGCCGTCCATCGTGCCGGCTTGAGCCGACTGCGCCTGGCGAGAGACGGACGAACAGGACACCTATCGAGAGACGGTGCTGCGGGATATTGTATCTGGCCAATATGCCTACCCGCGCCGGGTGGTTGCGTTCAACGCCATCGAAGGTTGGTCCCGCGACACAACCGAGGACATTGCGGATTGCACTGGCGGATCGAGCCGCGCGCGGAGGGATTGACCTTTGGCCCGCGCTGCAAGCCTTCGTCCAGGCCAAGAGCGGCAGCACCGCCGCGCAGGCGGCCAATGGGACACGCCAATGAAGCACACCGAACAACGCCCTACACGGTCCCGGAAGCGGCGGCGCGCAAGCTCCTCGAGCTCGCAGCCAACGTCGCGGCCGTCCTGCACGGCCGCATCTACATCGACCGGATCAACGCGCTGTTCATGATCGGGCTGGAGGGCAGCGGGCGCGAGTTCGGCGACGGGCTGAAGTACGCGATCCAGCGCGGCTGGTTGTCGAAGCATGAAAGCGGCACCTATGTGAAGCTGCTCCAGCGCGGAGAGAATCTGGTCTGATACCCCTTAGAAGACGATCAAGCTTACCAGATCCTATTTCCGGGAGCGGCTACAAGTTGGAAGATAGTGCGTCCAAAGAAAACGAGGCCCAACATACGAGATGTCGGACCTCTCGCCCGTTTGGCATGGTCGGCAAACCAAAGTAGGCGTCCAGGGCTTACGACGTTTTGGTGACCTCGTCACTTGATTGTTGAGTCGAGTGCTCCGCGAGACATCGTTCGATCGCCAGCTTCAGGAATTCAATCGTGCAGGGCTTGTTTACCACACGCACCCCCTCATAGCCGGCAGGGACGCCCGCCGAGCCGTAACCGCTCAGGAAAAGCAGTGGCAAGCCGCGATCAACCACGGTTTTGGCTATGGGGCCGCAATTAGTGCCTTGCAGATTGATATCGAGGATCGCTAGATCATATGCCGCAGATTTCGCAAGAGATTGACCCTCACCGCAATTTCCAGCTTCCGCAACAACAGAATGACCAAGTTCTTCGATCATCCCGACGAGCATCATGCGAATGAGGGCCTCGTCTTCGACAAGAAGTATGGAGACGCCATTCATCTGCGGTTTCTCCTTCTACATTCCTCTATTCGGAACCTGCGGCCGGCCTTTTCTCTTTATCTTTGTGTCGAATGAAGCTGACCTGCCCCTGCCGATTTCCTCCAGTTGAAGTTAGAGTCCGGCCTTCTGAAGGACGGACAGATGAAGCGAGCCAGGTTTACGGAAGAGCAGATTATTGGCGTGCTGCGTGAGCATGAGGCGGGTGCGAAGGCTGCCGATTTGGCGCGGAAGCATGGCGTCTCTGAAGCGACGCTGTACAATTGGAAGGCGAAGTTCGGCGGTCTGGACGTCTCCGATGCCAAGCGGTTGCGGCAACTCGAGGACGAGAACGCCAAGCTGAAGAAGCTGCTGGCCGAGCAGATGCTGGATGCTGCAGCGCTACGCGAGCTTTTGTCAAAAAAATGGTAGGGCCCGTCGCCAAGCGCGAAGCCGTCGCGCACCTGCAGGCCGTCATGGGTCTGGCGGAGCGGCGGGCCTGCGGCATCGTCGGCGCTGACCGCAAGATGGTTCGGTACCGATCGTGCCGACCGCCGGACACCGAACTACGCGGCCACTTGCGCGAGCTTGCTAATGCCCGTCGGCGGTTCGGCTACCGCCGGCTGTTCGTGCTGCTTCGCCAGCAGGGCGAGCCGTCCGGGCGGAACCGGATCTACCGTCTGTATCGAGAGGAAGGCCTCAGCGTGCGCAAGCGCCGGGCCCGCCGCCGCGCCGTGGGCACCCGAGCGCCGATACTGGTCGAGGCTCGGCCGAACGCCCGGTGGTCGCTGGATTTTGTCCACGACCAGTTCGCCAGCGGCCGTCGCTTCCGGGTCCTGAATATCGTCGATGACGTGACCCGGGAATGTCTGGCGGCCATCCCCGACACCTCGATCCAGGGGCGGCGGGTGGCACGCGAACTGACGGCGCTGATCAATCAGCGCGGCAAGCCGGGCATGATCGTCTCCGACAACGGCACCGAGTTCACCTGCAATGCCATGCTGGCCTGGTCGGAGGAGAACAAGATCGACTGGCACTTCATTGCGCCGGGCAAGCCGATGCAGAACGGCTTCTGTGAAAGCTTCAACGGCCGGATGCGGGACGAGCTTCTCAACGAAACCTTGTTCTTCGGCCTCGATCACGCCCGCGCCAAGATTGCGGATTGGGTCGGCGACTACAACGGCCAACGCCCGCATTCCTCGCTCGGCTATCTGACCCCTGCGGCCTATGCCGCCTACCTCACCGCAACGTGCGATCGGCTGCGCAACCCCGACCAGCTCCGCCGATCGCACGTTGCTCACACCGCGCCAAACGGCGTAACATCCGCCGAGACTCTAACCGCTACTGGGTGAAACTTCAGGGGCAGGTCAAAGCTTACCGTCAGCTCGCCGCCGTTCACGCGCTCTAACTGGCATCGACGGTAGGCAAGCCCGGTTGACGAAAGCACAAGGAAACACTCGTTTAAGCAAGCCTTCTGATCGAACTCTCTACGGGTAAGGTCGCTGAGTTCTCAGAGACGTCCTTGATGAGACAAGCCCGCCGCCAAGTTCCATCAATTGCCAATATGCCGGCCTGTAGAGGCCTTTCAAAGCTCACACGCCGGTCGTCTTGATCGTTTTGCCGCGTCATCAGTTCCCAGCCATAAACTGAATCGGGAAAAGTCGGCAATATCCAATTAGTTCCAGGGAGCCACCGACTACTTGCTTCAACTAGCTTTTCGGATTTATTGGACCGGTACCTACCTACGACACAGGGAGTTTCGGCGATGTGGAACTACGCATTGTTGGGTAACTTGTGTGTGCGGTAGCTGCCTCTGTCCCACGAGGTAATGCCTGTCCGGAGGCCCCAGCATCATCAAGCCCCCCGGCCCGATGCTGGGGCCCAAGCAGCGTGACCAGGCAGCGCTCAACTTTTGATTCTTCAAGTCATGTGCAGGCGCAGCCTGCTGCCTGTTTTACGATTGAGGGCGGGCGGAGCGTCGCCCTTGTTCAGCTTCTCGGCCACAACCTCTGCCGTTGAATGAGAGAGTCCAGTTAAAGGCGTCCCGTCCGGCGTGACTGCAGGCTGATCTATTGAAGTGTCCAGCACTGTGAATCGGCCGTTCTTGGGATGCTCGTACCGAACGACAAAGCGGTCTGCCATGAGGATCGCCCTTCCCTTCATGGTTGTAAACATACATGGGCGAAGGTCGATGACTAACGGGCGGCGGCACCACCGAGGCGGCCTTGCATCATCTTTCGGCGCAACTTCTGATGATTTCGCGGAAGTACTCCTAAATATCCGGAGCGCCTCGTCCAAGCGCGACGGCTTGGCTTTCGGCAAGCGGGCGGTGGCCTAGATCGAAACTAAACGGCTGTTCCGGCATACTTAAAGAAGGTGATGGAATTGAAGAAGGTGATGGAATTGGTGCCGTGCAGTCCAAGAACGAACGCGTTGAGCTGGAAATGCGGATACTCCGCTATCGGCAAATAGCCAGACGTTTTGCGCATGACCCACAGACCTATGAGCGTATCCAGACGCTCGTTCGGGAACTGGAAGACAAGCTCCGCGAAATCGACGAGTAGGCCGCGTCAGTCGGCGGCCTCGGTGTCCATCAGACGATCAAACCTCGGCCACCGACGTCTAGCGCCCCCGCTTGGCGGATTTCTTGGCTCTCTCGACCCGCACTCCTTTGAATTTCTTGGCGGCCTTTCTGCGCCGTCTTAGGCTTCTTCACAGCCATGAACTCGCCCGACGTTCTGTCGCGCTTTGTGTAGCCAGTAGCGCCGCCAATTGTCGTCTTGGCCTGTGAGCGCTTCTTCACCGCGCCCTTGCGAGCATTGTCGCCGGTCGGTTTATTGACTGCCATGTATCCTCCGCTGGTTGCCTCTTATAAAAAGCGCAACGCACTTGGCAGTTCCTACCTGGGGAACGAATCGGCGCGGATCAAATTAAATCCCGGTTCTGTTGCGTGGAGTTGCGTATGAGTCAGTCCCGATGGACCCCTTCCATTGTGCCGGCCGATGAACCGACCGTGTATCTGGTGGCGGACGACTTCGGGAGCGCAGGCAGCGCCTGGCGCGAAACCGACATGGGATCGGCAGACCTCGAGACGGTCATTCAGGATCTGCTCGCCGGCGAGTATCGACATCCGATCAGGGTTATTGCCTTCAACACGTCCGAGCGCTGGTCAGAAGACGTTTCCGAGGACGTTGCTCGCGAGATCCAGCACTGGTGCAATCTTCAGCTCACCGACGTTCCTTCGCATCTCCAAGAATTCGTCGATCGCTACGCTGCCCAGGACACCCGGCAGTACAGCTTGCGCCTGGTGTAGCGATGGCCTTCCAGCGAAAAAAGCCGGAAGCGCTGGGCGTCAAGGCGCCCTTCCCCGGCTTCATCGAGCCGGCCCTGGCAGCCTCGATCGACCGCGTGCCGTCCGGCGAACGTTGGATTCACGAGATCAAGTTCGACGGTTATCGCGTCCAGGTGCATCTCGCCAACGAAGCAACAAGGGTGTTCACGCGCCGCGGTCACGACTGGACCCGCCGCTTCAAGAAGGTCGCCGACGACGCCTGGCACATCAAGGCGAGCTCGGCCATCATCGACGGCGAGATCGTGGTGCCGGCCGCCGATGGCAGCACCGATTTCTCCGTCTTGCAGAACGAGCTAAAGGGCACCTCGACTAAGATCGTACTCGTCGCCTTCGACCTGCTTTATCTCAACGGCAGGGACATCCGGAAGGTGCCGCTATTCGAGCGCAAGGCCGCACTGAAGAAGGTCGTCACTGGCAGCGACGTGCAGTTCAGCGAGAGCTTCGAGATCGACGGCAGCGAGATGTTCACGCATGCTTGCAAGGTCGGGCTCGAAGGCGTCGTTTCCAAGGTCCGCGACGGCGTGTACCCGGTCGGCCGCAGCAATAATTGGGTCAAGAAGACCTGCGCCCAGCGCGAGACGCTGACCATCGCCGGCTTCGCTCTCGATGAGGGCAAGTGGGACGGCATTTATCTCGCGCGGCGCAAGGGCGACGACCTGATCTATGCGGGCAAGGTCGACCACGGCTTCGACAAGACATCAGCCGCCGAGCTGCGCAGACGGCTCGAGCCGCTTGTCCGCAAGACGCAGCCTTACGCCAAGCGTATCGCACACAGGGGCATCTGGGTCGAACCGAAACTGCTCGCCGAGATCGAATACCGCGCCAAATCTGAAGAGGGAAAGGTTAGGCACCCTTTCTTCAAGGGGCTGCGCGAGGACCTTTAACAGCGCGGCGATCGGCAGCGAAATTTTTTTCGGTCCCCTCTTGAAACCAAAACCGGTTTTGCTAATTTTTTTGGCGTTACCGTCAGGTGACGTCCGAGGTGCCCTCCGGGGCCTCGGAATTGAGACGGGCACCGGTCGTGTCCGATGCCTCATACCCATCTTGCTCTTTGGAGGATTTGGCTATGCGCACTTATGACTTCTCGCCCTTGTTCCGGTCGACGATCGGCTTCGATCGCCTGTTCGATCTCGCCGAGACGGCCCAGCGGGCCACCGACGAAAGCTATCCCCCCTACAACATCGAACGGCTTGCCGAAGACCGCTACCAGATCACGCTGGCGGTTGCAGGCTTCTCGCCCGACGAAGTCTCGATCACGGCCGAGCAGAACGTCGTCACGATCGAGGGCGGCAAGACCGAGAAGGCCGAGCGCGAGTTTCTCTACCGGGGAATCTCGACCCGCCATTTCAAGCGCCAGTTCAACCTGGCGGACTACGTCCAGGTCAAGGGCGCGGCATTCGACAACGGTCTGCTGAAGATCGAACTGGTCCGGGAAATCCCCGAGGCCATGAAGCCGCGGCGTATCGCCATCGCCGGCGCAACGTCTTCCGGCAACGTTCACCAGATCGAGGCCGAGGCGGCCTAACTCATCCACCAGAGGAATGCCGCGCGTCCGGGCGACGCGCGGCAGCTGATTTCGTCTTAGAATGGAGGATACCATGCGGCCGACGACCGCTTCCGACGACAACGTCATCGACTTCAACGCGCTGCTGCATCCCGGCACCGCGTTTGACCACCCGAGGGACGTACTGGCAGACCTTTCGCTTTCGGTCTCCGAGAAACGCGCCATTCTGGCGTCTTGGGCGTCCGACGCGTCGGCAATCGCTTCCTGTCCCTCCTTGCGGGCACCAGCGGGACTTAAAGCGCCGGTCACCATCGACGAGATACTCGAAGCATTGTGCGAACTTGACGGCGGCCCACGCAATCCACCCGGAGGCAAGCCCAACCGTCTCTGTTCGACATCAAGACTTCTCGCCGCTTGAGAAGGTGGTCGCGATGGATAACATTGCCTTGCCCAGAGACGTATTGAACCGCATCGAGCGTCGGTGGATGGCCAAGTTCTCGCAGGCTCCTTCTCGCCAACCGTCGTCGATGCTTGGCGATGATCCTCTCCGATCTCCGCGAGTCCGGCGACTGCTGGAGGGGCCCTTGAGACCTCCGACGGTTGATAGACCCGTCCAACCCAGTTGCGCCTGAACCTCGGGCGCTACAGATCGCACGATCGATCTCCGGGTAGCTCTGCGCGTCCCGGAGGTCGCCCTATTGCATGCCGGTCGGTCTACCGCGTGAGCAGAGAGACTCCTGAAATCTAGCAAAAAGCGTCGCAGGTCCTGGATAGACTTCGATGCATCCAGCCTGCCGCAGCGAGCTTTCGGTAAACCCGCCGCAGAGCACGCCGATGGTCGCGACCTTCGCCTTCCCCGCCGCGATGGCATCGTAAGGCGTGTCGCCGATCGCGACCGCGTCCGGGCCGTCAATCGCAAGCTTTTTCAGCACGATCTCGAAGACGTCCGGCGCCGGTTTTGATTCTTCCACATCGTCGGACGAAGTCGCCACCTCGACCAGATCTATGATGCGTGCGATGTCCAGGTACGTGTCAAGTCCATCCTTCTTTGCGGAGGACGCGACGGCAATCCGAAGTCCGGCATCCCGCACTCGCCGCAGCAAGTCTGGAACGGCCGAGAACGGTCGGACAAGCGGCAGATACTCCGTCTTGAAACGATTGCCGCGCCATTCTTCCAGATCCTTGCCGTGGTCACGTTGTTCGTCCGGGGTTAAGAACATGGGAACGAGCTTGTCTCCTCCCTTGCCGATCTGGCTGCGAGCTTGCTCGAAGCTCACATAGTGGCCGAACTTGACCATGGCTTCGTGCCAGGCGAGCGCGTGAATATCCACCGAGTCGAGAAGCGTTCCGTCCAGATCGAAAATTGCGGCTTTTGGCAACTCAATTCCTCCTCGATAGGGGATCCGAAGACGCTGCGGCAAGCGCTTCCGCTGCAAGCGCTGTCGACACCTGTCTAGGGTCGTGCTTTTGCCTGCAGCGCATTTTCGAGGCTGCGGCGCAGAGTTTCCGGCGCGTAGGGCTTCACGACAAGCACGGCGTCCAAGAGCTCAGCATCGGATTGGATCCCGCTGTCACCTGTCGCCACAACAATGCACAAGTCAGGTCGTAGCGAGCGGGCGTCCTTTGCGAGTTGCAGGCCAGACACTCCGGGGAGGCCGACATCGGTCACGAGGATATCAACGGCGGCCTCATCCAGGGCTTTCAGACCCTCTTCGGCCGAGCTGGCCTCCATCACCTTGCAGCCTAAATCGTTCAACATCTCCGTCGCAGTCAGGCGGATCAGTTCGTCGTCTTCGACGAGCAACACGGTCGCACCCTTGACGGCGTCTTCGCCTGTGGGCTGACGCGGTTGCTTCGCCGTGAGACGCCGTTGAGCGTGGTTGGCGAGCACATGCCTGATCTTCCGCGCAAGCGCTTCCCGCGTATAGGGCTTGGCCAAAAGCTCCACTCCCGGGTCGAGCCGTCCCCCGTGCACGATGGCGTTCTGCGTGTAGCCTGATGTGAAAAGGACTGCGACGTTGGGCAACCGTTCCTTGGCTTTCCGCGCCAACTCCGGGCTTGCCCGGCATCATCACGTCGGTGAAGATCAGGTCGATTGGTATGCCGCTGTCGACGACGGCTAGCGCGGCCACCGCATCTCTCGCCTTCACCACGCGGTAGCCAAGATCGGAGAGCATCGACACCGCGACCTCGCGCACTTCATCGTCATCCTCGACCACCAGTACAGTTTCCTCGCCGCCTTTGATGTCACCGGAGGTGGCACTAACTAGCGTATCCTCGATGGCCATTTCTCGCGGGAAGTATAGCTTCACCGTCGTTCCGGCGCCGATCTCGCTGTAGATTTTGACGTGTCCGCCGGATTGCTTGAGGAAACCGTAGACCATGGCCAGGCCGAGGCCAGTGCCCTTGCCCTCCGCCTTGGTCGTGAAGAAGGGCTCATAAACCCGCTCCAGGATATCTGACGGAATGCCGATGCCCGTGTCAGTTACCGCGATCATCACATATTGCCCCGCAATCAGATCATCGTGGTGTCGGACATACTCGTCGTCCATTGAGAATGGCATTCTCGAGTTGATCGGGGTCGATGAGGCTGTTCCACAGCCCACCGCCGACGACCGTCTCGACCTCGATCTCCTCGCCGATGGCGCGACGCAGCAGTTCATCCATGCCTTTGATCAGGCGACCGACGTTCACCACCCTCGGCTCCAGCGGCTGGCGCCTCGCGAAGGCGAGCAACTGGGTAGCAAGTTTCGATCCCCGCGCGACGCCGGCAAGAGCGCTCTGGACTCTCATCTCCGCTCGGGCATTACCCGCGATGTCCTTGCTGAGCAGTTGCAGGTTTCCGCTAATCACCTGCAATAGATTGTTGAAGTCGTGGGCAACGCCGCCAGTAAGTTGGCCGATCGCCTCCAGCTTCTGGGACCGGATCAATGTTGCTTGCGCCGCCTGGAGCGCGGCTTCCGCCTCACGCCGTTCTGTAATGTCCCGGGTCACTTTGGCGAATCCGACGAGCTTCCCGTCGTCGTCTCGAATCGCGTCGATCACGACATGCGCCCAAAAGCGAGTGCCGTCCTTTCGGACCCTTTGACCTTCGTGCTCCCAGCGTCCTTCGCGGGTTGCGGTCTGCAGGCCTGTTCGCGGGATGCCCGCGGCGCGATCCTCTTCCGTATAGAAATTGGAAAAGTGGCGACCGATGATCTCTTCGGGCCCGTACCCCTTGATGCGCTGGGCCCCAGCGTTCCAACTCGCCACGTTGCCTTCCACGTCCAGCATGTAGATGGCGTAGTCCGTCACACTTTGGACCATTAGCCGGAACTGCTGCTCGCTTTCGCGCAATTTGGCCTCGGCCGCCCTTCGCTCGGTCAGATCCCGGGTGATCTTGGCGAAACCTACAAGCTCGCCCTTAGGCGAACGGATCGCGTCAATGATCACATGGGCCCAGAACTGCGTGCCGTCCTTGCGCACACGCCAACCCTCTCGCTCGAAGCGCCCGGTTCGCTCCGCCTCCTCCAGCGCCAAGGCAGGCACTTTCTGCTCCCGCTCGGCCTCCGTATAGAATGTCGAGAAGTGGTGCCCTATGATCTCCTCAGCCTCATAGCCCTTAAAGCGCTTCGCTCCCGGGTTCCAGCTGGTGACATGCCCATCGCGATCCAGCATATAGATCGCGTAGTCGGTGATCGCCTCAACAAGAAGCCGATAACGCCCCTCGCTGGATTGTGCAGCATCGAAGCGGTCTGAGTTTTCCATTCGGGTCCTATCCAGCCCGCCGATAGCTGGAGGGTTGAGGTAAAACAATACGAAGTGGATCGAGTTCCACTTCGGACTTGGAGCTGACCCGTGTAGACGTAGTTGGCTGCGAGTTTGTCATATCGGGCGCGACATTGGCCCGGCCCGGCATCACTTTCTCACCTGCGACGACTGTGACGCAAACACCAACGGCCAACCTATTCAGCGCCGTGGTAGTGATGAAAGAGGCCAATGGGCGGCCTTACTCTTGATCCTTGGTCCAAGTGCGCTCGCCGCACTGGCATTCGAACACGCGGACGGTAAGCCCGCGCGCGGAGTCCATCATGTTATGGACGAGCTTGGGTTGAGCGCTGCACTTGCCGCGCCGGCCTCTCGCGTCTTGGACCCCGAGAATTTGTCGCTGATTGGCGAGGTTCCTAAGTGCCAAAGTGTACAATTCGTTCCACCACCCGAGTTTACTGTGAGCACAAGACATCAACTCACAGGACACTTGAGTGCTTGTAATGTTTCCATTCGGAACGGCTCGCAGGGCTCGCCGTTGTCGAGCACATTCTTCAAGGAGGATCACGATTATGGATCGCGAACACGTGAAAGGCGCCGCTGACAAAGCAAAGGGCGCAATTAAGGAAGGGGCCGGAAAGCTCACTGGCGATAAGAGCATGGAGGCTGAAGGAAAGATGGATAATGCCAAAGGCTCTGCACACAACGCGGCCGGTGACGTAAAGGATACCGTGCGCGATGCGGCTGATGCTGCAAAGAAGTAGGCAAACTAAAAACTGAACTCGCCGCCCTTCGGGCGGCTTTCTTCTGCCCTGTTCTTGGCAAGGAAAGCGCACACTATCCGCTCACCAAGACCTCGACCAAGCGCAACAAGAAGGGCGGTCAGTTCATGGCCGTCAAGAAGAACGCGAAGAAGTTCAAGGGTGTGCGCAAGGAGAGGTAATTGATGGGTCGGTTCTTCTTCGGCATTATCGACTTGATTGCGACGCTGATTTAGCGGTGTATCCCTTTCGCTAGAGCGTATCCGGCGTCCGTCGAGGAGAGCTTTTGTCCTCGTTGATTAATTCCTGCTCGGCCAGGCGCCAGAACTCTTCATCTTGCCCTTCCGGCTTTCCGGCCTGCTCCCACAGCTCGTAAGGGCGGGCCGCAATGGTTTCGTCGATCTCGTTCATGGACGGTCCTTCTTGTTTTTGTTCAATTGAGGCGCTTTGTATCGGTCTCGATTTCTACAATGACCGCCTCAACATCGGGAACGCCATCGGCGTCCCTATTGCAGATACACGGCATACCAGCGCCACATTGGCAGCCCCCTTACCTTCGGTCCACGACTTGTCCGGATGATTTTCGCAGACCCAACCGAGGCCATGGCAGATTGGACAATTGGGATCGGTCATGCCGCCATGGCCTGTCGATGGCGCTGATATGCTTCAATGGCGCGGTTGGCGAGCATCAGCTTTCGGTGCTCTCCCTTGAGGACCATCTCATCGACTATCCTCAGGAGAAAGCGGCTGACCTCTGCAGCATTCCCAATCTCGCCGGTACGCTCCAAATAATCCCTGGCGATCTGAATGGAGTCCTCAATCAGCCAAGGGATGGGTTCACTCATAAAAGGAAAACCCGTAGCAATGCGCACCGTTCCTAGTGGAACGTCGGTTGGGACCTCGCCTCGATGATCTGGACGTTCGCGCGCACACCCGCTTTGTGCAATCTCAGAAGGCCTCGCGCCAATTGCCGGAGATCATTCCGCGCAGGACCGACGGGGAGTTTGCGCGCCCGGCGCAAGACCTGTGCGGCATGAATGATCAGCGGGGCCTTCTTCATTTTGTTGGTGACTGTAAGCCAGGGGAAGTGAGCCAGTCATTGATGTGCGAGGCTGTTTCCGCCTGCCTCGCCTTACGAAGAAGTTGATCGCGTTGAAGGCCGAGTGGCATTGTCTGGATCTTTGCCCTCAGCCGCTCGGCTTCCTTCGCGCGACGTTCTTCCAAAGTTTCGGTTTGTTTGAAACGACGCCGCTTCTGCATGGCGCGCTCCTTTCCATTAGAGGAAGGCGGGAGCGCAAGTAGGCGTTCTCATCACCGATAAAAGCCACGGTCCGTTCGGCGATGTGGAATAGTACGCCTTGCAACCGGAAAGGCGTAACAACAAACGTTAAGACTTTGAGAATCTTTTTAGGGGGCTTGCTCGCAACAATCCTTCGGAGGTGATGTCGCGGTATTCGATTTCCGCAGTAAAAACAGGCTCAACCCAGTGGCCTTGGGTTTCTTGAGTTGCTTACTCAACTTACTCTCTGGACTTGCCAGGGTGTCGAGAGCCTTGCGCATCTTGCCGGAAGTGGTCCAGTCCCAGCCCGTGCCGACCTTGCGCATGTAGACCCTGATCCCTGCTTCATTTTTTCCCAAGTAGAGCGCAGCGACGCCAGACGGGTCTCCACCGCATCAGCGACATGCCAGCATCCCGCGGATCATTGTCGAACGATACCACGCCCAAGCAGACGAACTCGAGCAGGCACCAGGTGACGCAGCAAACGACGCCGGAGCTTAACCCAGATAAGAGACGTCCTTGGCACGCGACGCGAGCTCACCCTCCACTTTGTCTATTTCCGCTTGGTTTCGCTCGATGAAAGCAGCGAGCTCATCCCGCGACATCTCAGAAAGCGCCTTCTGTTGTAACGACGTATCCTTACGAGTTGGAGCGATGTGCCCTGCCCGATCTAGAACTTTGATCGACAGATCGGCTCGGACACGGGCGCTAATGCTCGTGTCCTGGAGGAGCGACTTGGCCACTCGATAAGCAAGCGGAGCTCCCACCACAGCAAGATCAAGCTGTATGGATTCCGAGATCGCAGCCGCAACGGCTGGCAGTCGCATTGTCTTATAAACCGACTTGGGGTGATATCCGGCGAGCTCGGCCGACCATGCGTCTTCTTTGTAGAATAGTCGCCGTTGCAACAGTCCCAGCGTCGATATGGTTACATGTAGGCTCTGCTGTGGCACAGAACTTCAATGATAGGTGGTCCATCATTCCAAAAGCACACGCCGAGCCCGTCCCTCAGGCACCGGAGCAGACCAATCAGAGCCCGCAGACGCAGTCCCCTATCGAGCAAGAACCGCCGCGAAATTCGGAAGACCGCTCAGCTGCTGGATCTTTCAACCGAGTGTTTTCCGGGAAGGCTTCCTTCTACTCGTATTCGAAACGGAAGACAGCGAGCGGCACAACGTTCGATCGGGATGCGCTGATTGCAGCTCATCGCAATCTGCCGTTCGGCACGCATGTTCGCGCTACTGACCTTAAGAGCAGCAAATCGGTGGTCGTTCGTATCACCGATCGCGGACCATGGGTTCGCGGTCGCCTCATCGACCTCTCGCTTGGCGCCGCTCGCAGCTTAGGAATTACCGATCGTGGCGTCGCCCAGGTTCGCGTAGTGGTGCTTTAGCCGCAACTCGGCGCCCTGGCGCGGGCCGAGTCGAGAATGCTCCCGCTCTCCTCGGCGATGCCGCACGGCGGATCGAACCCGAGAACAAAAGCCGCATTCTGGCGTTGCCCGGTGACAACGACGGCGACACGCTCCGCAGCTTGGCAACGTGCGCCCGGCGATCATCGACGAAACGTCCAGGTGCTCCGGACGCGCTGATTACGGCGGTTCGGCCAATGCTGGCCACAAACACCCGCGGCCAGCTCGTCTACTTATCGACCCCGAAGGGAAAGCTACGAAACTTGGCGCTCCAACGATGCCGACTGGCACCGCATCCAAGTCGCGTTGGGCTCCTGCCCTCGCATCACTCCGGAATTCCTGGCCCGCGAGCGCAAGAACCTCGGCGAGACGAAGTTTCGCGAAGAGTACCTGTGCGAAATCATCCGGAGTTGCCGGTGATCTATGCGACGGGCTTCTCTGCAGTATGTTACAGAAGCCCTACCATCCGCAGCAGATCGTAGAAGCCGTGAGAGAGATGACGGCGGGTCGCTAACGTCTGCTAATTTTTGCCGTGGCCGCGGTTGGTGAAGCGGGCGTTGCCCAGTCCCGTCCCGATCGTCAGCACGCCCCACCACTTCACGTCCTGAATGAACGGCATCTCGGACAATCTCTGGACGACGTCGTCGGTGTGCATGACGAATCGCCGTGTCGTCCTCGCCGATCTGCGGGATGGCCTCAACCAGGCTTGTCGGCAGTTGAACTTACTGCTCTCCCAATTGTCCCGCAGTTCCGGCGCCCTTCTCGATCGACCCGTCCGCCTTGATGACGCCGGGACAGGCGATGCCGACGACGGGGCGAGAGTTTTAGGAGTTTTTTTCGAGCCGCCGGTAACATGTGCGCCGGGACACAGTCGGCCTTCCAGGGCTGGAGCGTGGCCTTCGACGTCGGCGAGCAGCGCCGGACCCGCTCCTTCTTCGGCGGTGGCGGTGGCGGTAGTGGCGGCGGCGGCTCGCCGCGGGCGCCCAGCGCGATCAGCTGCCGGGCCAGCAGCTGACTGGCGATGTCGGTGATGTCGCCCATGTTGGCGCGCTGGAGATCACGCAGGCCCTTGATCTGGTCGCCTGACATAGCTCCTCACGATGGAGGCTTTCCATCCATTCTGCTTTATGATCGCGCGCGCCTCGTCGTCGGTCTTGCCGAGCGCCTTGCGCAGGATCGGCGCCGCGGTCGCGACGACGCCGCGGCGGCTGACGAAGCCCGCCACGAAATGCGGAGCCGTCACCCGGACCAGCAGCTCATCCATGAAGCGCGTCCTTTGCGATCTGCCGACCTCGGCGAGGACGTGGCGCATGCCCGCGCATTTCTGGCCCGCGCGGCTTTTGATTGGAGCTACATCGGCTCCCAGCCGTCCAACAGCTGCACCCAGCCGTCCAACAGCAACCCGTCAAAAGCGATAACGCCTTCGTCATGCGGGGCGGCATACTCCCGATAGCGCGCGGCCCATTCGGGTTTCCAATCAATGAACGTGTTGTTAAGGGCGTCGTGCACGCGACAGGGCTCAGCGGGATTGAACGTGGCCATCGGGTTCATGTGGGCCCAAACATCGAGCGGGCCTTTCGTTCCAAGGGCGGTCGTGCAGCTCGTCAGGCTCGTCGGCGTGTCGAGTTTCACCAAAGTTGATCCGCCATAATTCCGGCGAGCCAGAGGCCTGAGGAAAAGAGGCGGCTCCAACGAGGGGCAAGCAAGTTGGAGCCGCGAAGTCACCACGTTGTGCAAAGCACTCCGGCACACGAATTGGGAAAAGGGCCCGAAGCGCGATTCAAATGCCGCGCCGAGACCTGAGTTCTCCGGAAACAGGACTACTCCCGAAGTTAATGCGCGCAGCTTCACATTTGTTATGTGCGGGCGTGCACTCAAAGTGGAAAGGTCGCGTTGGTGCGCTGGGTTTTTGGCGCGCTCGCGGCCCCGGCGCTCCGCACTTGGTCTCCTTCCGGAGAAGCCTGGGCCGACGAGCGCTGAATTAGTAACGACGGCAAGATCGCAACGTGTTTTCCTGCCCTCGTGGGCACGCCGCCTGTCCCCAGCTCGTGACCGGTGACACGCGCGAGCTGGGGCCTTAGTCGAGCCCGCGGCCGGACTCGAACCGGCGACCATCCGCTTACAAAGCAGCTGCTCTACCGCTGAGCTACGTCGTGCGGGAAGTATAGAAACGGGGAATTAAGGCGACAGCAAAAAAGCGGCTCCAGCAGGTAGCGGGAGTGCAAGCTGGGGACGTGGCTTGTCGGCCACACGTCCGTCTAAACCGAGACTGTTTGTCGGGATTCGAACAGACGCGCCAGCGCCATTTATTCAGCCTGTGAGCCATTGGAACGATGTGTTGATCGGCGGATCAGCCCGGTGGTTTCCTCCAAGAACCACCGGGTTTTTCCCGGTCATCCAGTGGCGAGGGCTGACCGCGCTGTCGGATAACGATCTTCATTTCAAAATTGCTGTCATGGCCCTGGGCGGGATTTCTTCCGTCTTGGCGATCAGGCTGATATTTTTCTGAGGTGTTCCCTCAGTGGCGGTGGACCGCATCGATCACGGAACCGCGACTGCAGGCTGCATATCCCGCATTAAGGTCCTGCGAAAAGGGCATTCGTTAATGCTCTTCTCGGGCTGTATAAGTCAGTAGCTTCTTCCTCCTATTCGAAGAGGCTATCATGAACACATTGCATACGTGGTTTTCGCAACAGTCCCCTTTCCTCATCGGCTATTTTGCGACCGCGCTTGTCATCGGCGCTTACGTCCCTCAGATCTGGCGCCTCTTGAGAGAGCAATGCTCCGCCGGAATCAGCGAGCGCGCTTACGCAGTATGGATGTTGTCGTCAGCGCTCTTTCTCGGTCATTCGATCACCATAGGCGATCAGGTGTTCATGGCTACACAGCTCGTGAACATATTCGCGCTCGCAATTATCCTGGTGCTTGCACGGCGGTTCCGTAACCAGGTCTGCGCCGCGCATGCGCGCAAGCTTCGCGTTGTACAAGCGTAAGGAAACGCACAACGCCAAAACTCGCCGACACGGCGTTTGTCACTTCTGCGCCAGCATGATCGTTGAGACGGGCCATTTCCCGGGATGTCCAGCTACGGAAAGACGCAAACCGTGGGCTTCGTCCAAGTGTAATCCTTCGACGGTCCCCGCCTTGCCGTCCGTAAGCACGACTGCCTTGCCGATCAATTCTGACTCGGCTTTGTGATACTCCCGCAGGATAACGGCGGCATGCGTTTTAGCTCGAGGCATTGCAAGGCATCTCGTTTTTGGTGCAAACCAAACGAGGGGAATTAAGCTGCGTTCCTCATGAACGTCCAAATCAGTACCACGCCTCCGCACCCTACCGTGCAGACAATCGCCCGTCGGGAAAAATAGGAACCTCGCTCAGTTATGCCGGTTCTTCCCGCCGCATGCCCACCATCTATTTCGACATTCTCAGTGACACCGACACGATCATCGACGACGAGGGCGTCGAATTGCCGAATATCTGCGAGGCCCCACAGTTGGCTTTGGAATTGCTAGGTCAGGCGATTTTGGATGGATCGCGCCATGGTACTCCGGGCGTGACCAAGGTCGAATTGCGAGATCAGAACGGGCCTTTTCTGCGCGTGTCAGCCGCTGTCGTGATCGAGAAACTGTAGCGAGATGTCGGTGATCGCGCCCCTTAACGGACATTCATCAATGAGCGATTTTCTACGTCATTCTTCAGCCGATATGTCCGTCTTTCCGAGACGGGACGACCTGCTTAGTAGGACTGAGCAAACCTCGCCGGTCAACGACCGTCAATGGACTGATGGCTATCTGTTGCCGGTCGTATTCTTATGCGTCGCCGGTACGGCCTCGGTTGTGTGGATCGGCGCCATCGGATGGACCAGTTGGCGGCTGATCAACTGGGTGATTGCATAGCCGTCCAGCAACCATAGGCCGCGCCGCCACCCGGCGGCGTCACCTCGAATTGCTTGCAGCTCGGCCGCGAACGGCTCGTCTAGGAACGTTGGGCTTATTCCGCCATTGAAAACAGCAAAAGGAGGACATCATGGTCCGTGACCTTTTGCTCCTGCTCGCCGTTTCAATCGTGTTGAGCGCATTTATCTGGAGCGTCTTCGGAAATTCGCAAACAAGGTCTCGACATCCACGGGGTGAAGCATCACTCTCCTTGAATGCCGCTCCGCAGCCGGCGCCTGAGTTCAGTCCGTATATGAGGACAGAGCGCTGATAGGTCTGCCCTCTGCCCACTTCAGCACCGGCAGGCCGGACTTAAATCGCCGTCGCGCGCTCTCATGAGCCCAGCAGGTTGCGCACAGCGTCAGCGGTGGATGGGCGCCGGGGTAGGTCCTGACCTCGCCTCGGGAGTAGCGGCACTTGTTACTGTCGCAATCGGGATTTTTGTTCGGATTGTTCACCTTGGCCTCGGTCAGTCGCAATCTGCCTAAAGTGAGCGAATACGAGTGCGTGATCGGGTGACCGGCGAAACGGCCCCAGCGCGCTGTTGCCGGACAGTGCGCTGAGGCCAGTCACGACGGGCCACCCTTGTGGGGGGCTCGGGAAAACCCGGCAACCGGACGGTCGTTCCTAAGAGAGGGGCCACTTCCCGACGAGGCGCTCGGCCCACTGCGTCAGCTTCGCGCAGGTGCCGCGCGCTCGAAACGCTCTGCGCTCACGTCATGGCTTCGACGGCCCCGCCGCCCCGGGCTTGCCGAAGGCAACCCTGCGGCTCTAGAGGCGGGGTGCCGTAGTGGCACGTCCGCCCCGACCCATTTGAAACCAGAACCCGGCGTAATCCGTTAGGGTCGCGTCTCCACGGCCGCCTTGCCCAAGCTTCCGGCGCCGTTGGAGGGGACGGGTGCGCTCAAGGGCGTGCCCGTCTTATCAATCTGGTTTCGCTCTGTGCACCCGGCCCCGACGACCATTCATGAAACGGAGGCGACCATATGGAGAATCTCGATCTCAAAGCGTGGGTCGATGGCTGGATGGAGAAAGTGAAGCAAGGCGCTGAAGTCCATCGCCAGCAAGGTCTGTCACCGGAGGATGCCGAAGCGCGCGACTATGCCCCCGCTGACGTCAAGATCCTCACCATCGCCCACGTCCCGGAATCCCTGCAACAGGCGTGGCTGCAACATCTGCGCGACTTCGACGTCGCGCATCCCGGCTGTCATTTCGAGGTGATGGTGGATGCGCCCGAGATGCCGCTGCCCGACATCATCAATATGCTGGCGATCAATCCGGGGCTGACCTTCACCAAACTGCTCGAACGCAAATGAGCTGGCCCGACCGGCGGTGCCATACCGAGCCCGGCTTGGGGCCTGAAATCAGCGGAGCTTCGCTCGCCGTTTTCCTTGTCTCCGACCTGCTTGCTCCCGTGAAGGCAGGTCGGCATTGAACCAGAGTGGTGGTTGCCTCGGAGCGGCGGTGGTGTCGGTGATGTTTCTGGGATCGCTCATCATCATCGCGCTGTGGTTCTTTTACTAGAACAGCACGATGAATCCGCCAACTGAGCCAAGGCTTACGTTCGCTTCTCGGCATTAATACGCAGGACATAGAGCGTGTTTCGGGACTCGTCCACGACTTCCATCCGCCATTCGCGGTGGGGTGTGAGCTTCTCGCCGAGGCCTTGGAGTATCTGCCCAGCCGTTACCGTGGCTTCAGACCAAGCGGCGTGCTCGTCAGGTAACTCATAGCCTTCGCGGTCGAGTTCGCGGCGTTTGTGGGTGACGTGGAAGAAATAGCGCGGCATCGTCAAAATCCTACAGAGCCGGCCGCGTTCCACAACAGCCAGTGCGAAGGGCCGCTGCGCGAAATCGGTCCTGATTGGATTTCTGCGGTCATCTCCAGTTTCCTTCGGATGCTGTCCTGCCCACAACGAATTCGCGGCGGACTGGCATCTAGGACGTTGATTTGGATCAACCATCCCGCGAATAAGCGAGACGCCTAGTGTATACAAGTGAACAGATGGAACAGGCGGTGGTGGGCATGCTCACTTCGGTGCGCCGGAGCTTATCTCGGCGCGCTCGCGGCCCCAGCGTCTCGGCATCTGTCCCAGCCTCCCGGACGCTTGGGGCCGTCGCGCGCTAATCATGTACGTGCCGCGAAACGGCGCTACAAAATGCTTGAGGTTGTCGGCGGTGAGGACGCACGATGCGCGACCTGCTCAGTCCGCATGAGAAGCGATTATTGAGGCGCTTGGCTGCCGGACGCGGAGATCGCGGTGCGAGTGGGCGGTACTGCCAAGTAAATCTCAGAGCAGAAAGCCCGGCTGCTTGCGCGATTGCAGATCAATTCGCCCGACGAGATCGCCGATGCAGCAAAGCGGTGGGCGAAGTGGCCGGGCTATCGAGGCATCACGTAGAATCTCGCCCGCGAAACCAAGCGCACGTCTCTTGTAGGAACGGTCGGCGCACACCAGACGATTCATTGGGCTAGGATCAAAGATTATCTGCGCCGCTGCCACTGGTCCAGGGTTAACGAATGGTTAAGCCGGATCTGGGAGGTTGCAATGGGGGTGACCTAAAAAGAGGTCCACCATGTTGAGGCTGAAGGAAGCTGCCCCGGTATCTCGCGATTTGAACATCGGCCAGATCGACACCGCCGAGTTGCTGCTGCACCGCGTGTACGCCTTTGGAGCGGCCGAGGGACATGCCTCCGGCGAGTCAGTGGGGCAAGACGCTGCGGGCTGGGAACGGGCAGAAATGGCTCTCCTACAGGCGGAGATTGACACCCAGCGCCAAATTATCAAGCTGCTCCGCAACGAATTGTCAGACCGGAAGAAGGAACGGGACGCTTGGCGCAGTCGGGCTACCAGGCTGTGTCGATCAGTTTCGACTGACCTCACGGCCACCCCGCGCCCCGGATCGTTTGCGGCATCTCTCCACCAACGTCGAATACATTTCCGGCAGCATTGACTCAAACAATTGCCGCAGGGACCGCACCTCGCCGATAACAAGGGGTGCCCCTGCGTCATTGCACTAGAGGTGCAGTGAGTCTGACGACCAGAACCTTCGCCTCAAATGGCATACGTGATTGCGACCTTCCGGCGTGGCTGTTGGCTGCGGTTGATTGGTGGCAAAGCCGTCTTTTGGCAACGACGATCGCGGGAGCCGCTCTCGGCTATTCTGCGGCCTTATGCATTGGATTTCCCTTCATCGACCCGTTTGCCGTGATGATGGCAGGGCTGGTTGCAGCACTACCAGCTGCGGTGTCTTTTTGGCTGTCGAAATATGAACGAGGTTAGGATGAGCGCCTATCCGGAAAGACAACCAGCATGTTCCCTGAAACAGCGCGCATGTTTTCGAAGAAAATTCCGCAACGTGAACCGCAATACTCCGATTGAGCAAAGAATTTCTCCTTGGACCCAAAAGCTGACCTCTCCTCCTTATGAGTACACGCCCTTCTGTAATGGGCCGATGATGTCAAGCCTCCCGAGTGAACGTCACGCCGCCGAGCTCATGCTTCTGTTCGTGGTCGACGCCTGGCCGCCACATCATGCTGTCAGAGGGAGCGGTGAGCCTATCTAGATACGCGTGGTTCGTCGGACGACGGCCACTGGGCGTGTAACGGCTTCACCGCATCCACCGTCCCGGCGACGGGACTTCGGGCACCGGGCTTCAGTTCATCCCGGTTGCGTTCTTGATCTCCTCCACGTCTTCTATGCTGCGATTGAGCCCGCTTCGGCCCATCGGTAGGTCGTGCCATCGACCCAGATCCGATGCAGGATCACTGCGACCTTGCGTGCCAAGGCGACCTTTGCGCGCTTCGAGCCTCTCCGCTTGGCGACGTCCATCCCCCAGCGCTTGAGTTTTGAGAATCGCGTGATGCGCGATAGCAGAACGTTGGCGGCCTCATACAACACCGTACGCACTATCTCGTCGCCGGCCAGCGTGATCCCGCCCGTGACGTCCTTTTCTCCCGATTGGTATTTCTTTGGCGTGAGCCCGAACAGCGCGCCTGCCGCCTTCGATTTTACAATGCGATGAGGATCATCAATCGCCGATTTGTAGGTAATCGCCACTAGGGGACCAACACCTGGCACTGTCATGAGCCGGCGACAGACCGCATCGTCACGCACCGTTGCCAGCACAGCTTTGTGTAGCCTTCCGTACTCTGCCTTCAAGGCCGATCGTGCCGAAAGCATCGCTATGGCAATGCGTTCCAATGTCGCCTGACCCGCAACCAACTCTCGGATCCGCGCTTCGAAATTCTTCCGCGTCACCGGGCCAACCTTCAGCCCAAAGCCACGCAAAATCCCGCGGATACTTAACTCCACATCGATAAGTCGCCCAAGAAGCTGCTTGCGCGCAACCAGCAGCGCTCGGATCTCTTGAGCCCCTATCGACTTTGCGTGCACCGCGCGGAACCATCCCATCCGGATCAACTGGGCAATTCCGCGTGCATCCTTGCGATCCGTCTTCACTGTCATCGCCGACAATGCTGCCTTCACATGCCGTGTTTCCAGCAGAACCGTCTCGAATCCTGCTCTTTGCAGCCCCGCATGCAGCCATTGCGACAGTGGCCCAGCCTCCAGCCCGATCCGATTCACTGCAAAGCCAAGCGTCTCGAAAAATTCGACTAAGGCGTCGGGTTCGCTTGCGACCTTCGCCTCCTTCAGGATCTTACCCTGGGAATCCACAACGCATACGCTCGACAGTTCCAACGACACGTCAATTCCGGCATAATTCTCCACGGCTGTCCTCCGTCTCCAGATGCTTGGGGCCGACTCAAGTCGTGACCCCGTTTCATCATCTATCGGGGGACAGCCACCATCATGACCCCTTGCTCTGGAGCCGGGCCCATACCGCATCTAGACATCGCCATCCTCCAGCGCTTCTAATCCCCGCTCCTCCAGCCACCGCTTCGACTTGAGCCGCAGCTCCATCGGCAGCGACCGCACAGCGGTGATGCACTTGTGCATCGTGTTCTCGGCCGCAGCTCGTCGTGAAAAACGACGCCCTTGCGGGTTGCCCATTGCTTGAAGCGCTCGACAGTAGGATAGCGTTGCAACACCCGATTGTAGCGCGCGACGTCATCGGTGCCTGACGCATCGATCATTTTCTTTCGACCACGTCGTGAATTTCGTCCCAATCCGTTTTCATCTGTTGGGCGACTTCATCGATCAAAGCGAAGGCCTGCTCGCGTGTGGTTGCGATCTTGTCGATGTTCTCGGTGATATGCGATCTACACACCCCGATGATCGTGCAACGCTCACTCCCATCGTCGGCACCCCAGCCAACATGGTTGAGCAGTTCGTTAACCGCGTCGAGAGCGGTGACTTTGAGGGCGGTGTAATCGGACATGAACCTTGGTTGGGTCAAGTTTGATCGCTCCCTTTGAGAAGTTCCTGCGCCCTGGCGAACGCTGTTTCCTTCGAAAGGTTGCCATCCATTGCGCGCCAGCTTGCGTTCTCTGCGCAATCTCGGCCACAACGCCGCCGAACAGTACCATGCCAGTTGTAAAATGATCTGGGCCAGAATTTCAATGATCACCGCTTGGTCCCCAATGGGGTGAGATCTCCAGCGCCCGGCACAGACCTACACCGTCAGCCATGTAGATCAACTGGTGCAAGCTCGATTGTATGGATCGCAACCCGACAAATGCTCATGTCGTTCGCCAATGGCGAACACGTCATCGCCATCGACGAATACCGCGGACGTCTCTGCCATGTTTCCACGAACATTTCCCGTGAAGCCGCGGAATTCAAACTCCCGGAAGGGGAGCTTTCGACATCAGTTAATAACTGACGCTCCTCCTCAGCAGAGAGAAACTCCGTCTCATACTTCATACCCTCCGGAAGGAGACCGCCTCCGAAGAGATCGAGTGTCGCGTTACTTGTCGGCACTCGGCTTTTTCCGCTCCGGCGCTGTGAGGGCCTTATGGTCACCCCCGGTCACCCTGCCCCGCCTTCACTTATGTCCTGGCGATCTTGAGGCGATCCTGAGACAGCGAACGGCTCTCGTCATCGCTTTCCCTGATGCGGCCTTTCGCATCGCAACGGATGTAGCGCTTGTCCCCGCGCGGCTCGATCAGCTCACGCTTCGCCGCTGACCGCCATTTCGGAGTTCGCTTCATGTGGCCCCCCGATTTCATTTATGCGTGTCCCAACTATCCGCAAAGGCGCATGGTTCCGTTTCGGGCGCATCCGCCTGCTGTGCGGGCGACCGGGCTCTAGCGCGTCCCTTGTAGTCCCGCACCCGGGTCTTCGTCCCGGCCATGCGTTAAAGATCCCTGGCGCGTAAAGGTTCTGCCGCCCCCTTCAGCCGCAAAGGGCAAGCTCGCACGAGCGCGCTGCGTCACCGCACCCTTGACCGCCTTCCCCCGCTCATTGCCGCGTGGCTAGCCGGGTTGCTGGTCGCAACCCTTTTCAGGACAGGAACCAAGGCCGGGTCGCTCCGTTGGAGCTCACTTTCGAGGACGGCGCCGATGTCAAAGAACGATAAGCTCCGCTATGGGGCACCCGGAGAGAACGCGGTTCATATCTGCGTCGATATGCAGAGGATGTTCGCGGAAAGCACGGCATGGAAGATGCCGTGGCTGCCGCGCGTCCTGCCCAATATTGTTGCGGTGACGGCGGCCCATCCCACGCGTTTCATCCCGGCGCAGAAGCCCGGCCAGGGCGCCGGCATGTGGCGGCGTTATTACGAGCGCTGGGGATCGATGACCATCGAGGAGCTTGGCCGGGAGATGATCGGCCTCGTCCAGGACCTTGCGCAGTTCGTTCCACCCGCACGCGTCTTCGACAAGCATGTCTACTCGCCGTGGACGGGAAGCGATCTTCACGAGCAGCTGCGCGCGGCGCGCGTCGTTACGATCATCGTCACCGGCGGCGAGACCGATGTCTGCGTGCTTGCGACCGTACTCGGCGCAGTAGACTGGGGTTACCGCGTCATTCTTGTCACCGACGCCCTGTGCAGCTCGGCTGACGAAACGCATGATTCCATGATGAACATCTACATGAACCGCTTCGGGCAGCAGGTTGAGTGCGTAACGACCGAAACCCTTCTCGGCTAGCGGCCGGGCGGCGCCAGAGGAAGGCTAGTCATGAACAACTGTTACCTCGTGCAGATTCTCCTCCCAAAGGAGCGAGGCAATGGCGAGCCGGTTTCGCAGCGCTGGTTCGAGGAATTCCTTGAAGAACTGACGGACCGTTCGGCGGCGCGACCAGCTTCATCCGAGCACTCGGGGCGGCCCTTGTTTTGAGCAGGTCAGCATGAGCCTTGAAGTATTAAGGACGGTGGCAGCCGCCATGACGATTATCGCCGCCACCATGGTGGCGGCAAACTGGAATGCGCGCATTACCGTCTGCGGGTTCGCTCTCTTTATTGCCTCATCGGCCGGCAACCATATTCGCCTTCAATCGTTTCGCGTCGGCCTCGGCACCTCCTCAGCTAACAATGGAGGGCGCCTGACAGAGTTCCGTTGTCCGGCTTCGGCAACGCGACTACGGAGATATCGCGACTTGCAGGGAAGGAAGGCGTTAAAGGCAAAATGGGACTATTAACGGCGTTCAGCGCGACGCATGCGCGACGCGATTATTTCAATTGGGCTCTGGAGGAGTTCGACGACCACGCCGCCTTGGCCGGTGGGCGCAACGATCGATTAGGATTTTTCGGCAATATTCGCCTGATTTTTTGCATGGAGATGCGATTGTCACGAGCCATGGAGATGATCGTCGCGGGCTACGTGAAGGTGAACAACCGACGCGCATTGGCGGATTTGCTGGGGCAGCGCAGCAAAGTACTCGCTCAGTTGCAAGCCGTGTCGGGCATCAATCCTCAGAACGCCGTCCAAGCGATCCAAGAAGAACTGGAGTTGATCGAAGCCGGCCTCGAAAAGCTCAAGCCGTTTTCGGGCTCGTTGCCTGAGAATGAGAGGAGCTAGCGATGCGCGTTAATAAAATCACACGGAACAAAATCGGCCGGGTAACGGAGCCGGGTCGATATAAGTGCTTTTTCGGATATGTGACCGTCACCTCAGAGGACATTCAGGTGTGGACGCGCTACCCCCATGCGACGTCACTTTGATCGCGCGGCCGACGATTGGGCAATCGGTCGCTGAAGACTACCATCTTGGCGCCTTTGACATCGGCAAAGGCCCGCTGTGCGACGCGGCCTGAGGACTGAAGCATTGCAGCCCCATAGGAACTTTGCCACGCAGGCCTCAGTTGGTTAGCGTGTGCCGGTCGGCGGCCGTTTGCCAACTCAGGAGATGAAGGTGGCAAAAGCTCTAATTTCAAAGCCGGACCTCGAACGCATTGCGCTTCAGGACATTCGTAGTTTCCCCGGCTCCGAACATATCGTTTCAGTAGAAGTCGAATACGAGGCCCATCAAGCACAGGGCATCAACTCGCAATTGTGTGTCATAGCGAACGACGGAGGCGATCTCGACCGCATTCAATATGCCGCCAAGGTCACAAGCGATCGGTTGAAGCGCCGATACGATCTTCGGGTGGCCTCCTAGCAGAACGATCGGCCCTGGCGTCCACTTAGAAATCGGCTTGCAAAAAACCGCCCCCGCAACAGTCCTCGAAGCGCAACTTCCACTTCTTCGATGATCCTCGGCGTCGGCAGGTCGGCCCGATCGGCTATATTGCATGCCGGCGCCGCGCTGGCATGCTGCCGCGCGACAGCGGCCCCTGTTCCAGATTTAACTTTCCGCGGCGACATCAAGCTTAATCCGCGTCTTCGATTGCACCGGAGCTACGGAGCGCTAGCCTCTCCGCACCGGACATTGCCCGTCCGGGTTCACCATGGCGGGGTCGTCGCGCCAAGATACTCGGCGCGGCGATTTCGTTTCACCGTCGATAACGCGGGCTTCGTTGTGACGAATGAACTGGACGATGATCCGCTTGACCTCATCGAGCTGCGACGACAGATCACGGCTTTGCGCTCGCAGCATTCCGACAATCTTCCGGTCACAGCGATATTGAACAGTTTCCTTGTGAAAATTGCTTTCCTCTCAGAGCCAAAAGATACGGCGCACGCTCGGTATCGTCAGTCCGAATTCGCTCGGATGCTACGGACTGTTAAGGAAATGGTCTCACGGAGCCGATCAACGAAGCCGTCCGACGTCGTTAAGCGACCCAAGTAATACAAACGTACGAAGGCTCTTGCGCTCGCTGACGCTGTGCCGATGCTCGATGCAGTCGTGAAGGCATCCTCGCTTCGTATCGAGGCCTTCGCCACGAGGGGCCGTCGCCACAAGCGGTCGGCGCGCGCGTGACCAGCCTAATAAGCAGGCCGCACTACTCGGAGCCGGGACATTCTCGGAGAGAACCTGTGGGCAAGCGCGAGCACTGCAGCTTCGTCGGTTTCAAGCGCGATCTTCTGGGCAAGCATCACATCGCCAGCCGCCAGAGTAGTACGGTCGGGAACGAAACACCAACCGATCACGGGCAACCCAGATGCGTCGACCTCTACAACATTGCTCATGGTGCCATAGTGGACTCGATATCGTCTGCCGGTGTGACAACCTGTGACTTCGAAATAATCATTGGCGTCAAACTGCGCACACTGATCCGGAGACAACCATTCGCGGAGAAGACGACGCGCACGGGCCTCCGGCCCGTTTTGCTGGATGAAGCTCTGATAGAAAGTGCGCACAATGCGCAAACGCGTTCTATCGACGCCTCTTCGTCTGAACAAAAACATTTTGCCGCCGCGAACAGTCTCTAGCCGCCGACCAGGCGGGGGTAGAACAGCGTCTCGTCCGCAGTCGGGTCAAACATCCGTGCGACCTTTAGATCGCCGGCCGCCGTCCGAGTGGCAGCGGTGAATCCTTTGCCCGTCAGCTTCTTGAAGCGCTGCTCAGCCTGGGCCAGCCCCTTCGGGTCTTGTTCAAAAAAATGCCTGCTGTCGCCTGTGTGATCCAATACGATCTGGGTAGCCATGGAATGGAACTCCGCAATCTGTACCCCTAACGTGGAGAAGCTTGTCAACCGGGCTATGTTCCTAATCTCTGACCGCGCCTAGCCAGCGCGCCAAGGGCCGCGCGGAGACTACGGGCGCGGGAAGGCGGCGGGCAAGGCTACGCGGGAAGGTTGCGAAAAGTCCAAAGTCCGGACACTTCGACGCGTTCATTGACGCGACGGATGCAATTGACGGGACGGATGCAAGGTCGAAAGCGTTGGCACCGGTTTTGAGATAGCGGACGATGTCTTCCGTAGACCAATCCCCGATGCCCGTACGAGAATCCGCGGTGTCAGATCTCGCGCAAACCAATCCTGCAACAATGCCCCCTGCAGGGCTTCTCCACCCCGTTCACCACCCGTGAGACTCTTAGGCGTATAACAGGTACCGCAATGGCAAGTCCTTCGACCAGATAGGCCCCCCGGTTCCACACATTCGACTTTGCCGGATCGGAACAGCCGGGTTTGAAATTGATCAAATCCCAGGCGGATGTTGCTGGCCGGCGGACATTGAACGGAAACACAAGCTGGTTGGTCCGAACCTCGTTGTGCACCGGTTCGAGGGTGCGCAGAAAGGCCCAGATGGCCGAGAGGTCCTCGCGGGTGACCTTCGTATAGGCAGGATACGGCATTGCCGAATACAGGCGAACCCCATCCCTGCCGATCCCCTCGTGCATCGCTCGCCAAAGATCCGATTCGGTCCAGTCACCGATCCCGGTCCCAACATCGGGAGTAATAATTGGACCGACCACCTTCCCGAAAGGCGTCTCCAGCGCAGCGCCGCCAGCAAAAGGCTTACCACCCGGCGCTGTGTGGCAGCCGACGCAATCGCCGAGCACCGCTAGATACCACCCCCGCTCGATCTTCTCGAACCCCTGGTTGTCTTCCGCCGCGCGCGCCGCAGCTAGGCCGATCCGCCGCGAGCGCAAGTGTCATCAGATTGCGCATTCTTATGCCGATACTTCAGCGGTGCTGGCTGTCAAATCTGCACGAGTGGGCCGGGACTCTTCAGGTAGCGGTTTACGATCGCGTCTGCCACCCAATAGGCCAGCGCGGCCACAGTATCCGTGGGATTATACCCGGGGTTCTGCGGGAAGGCCGTGGCACCCATGACGAACAGGTTGGCGACGTCCCAGCTCTCCTGCTGTGGCGAGCAACGTCAAGGGCGCTGTCATAACAAATGCTGGACACTTCATCATGGAGGAGCAACCTCAACAGGCCATTTTTTATCCAGGGCAAGTAAGGCAACGAGCCGTGATGCGCGATCCTGATGCGATGCGACTCCAATCTCCGGATTGAGTGCGATTCCGAAAGACTTCCGACGAGGGTCGACTAGAATCGGGGTGCTGTCTTTTGGAATGCCAATTCAACACTAGCGCGGGTCAGCTTGAAGGCAGCGCCGGTGGGTTCACAGCGTTCGCCAGATGCGATCGCGTTCGTGAATGAGTGTTGCCGTACCGTCGGAAGCTTCCGGCATCGCGCACTCGCATGAGGACAAGCGTCATGCCTCTTGCTCTCTATGCTCTTGCCGTTGCAACCTTTGCTATCGGCACCACGGAATTCGTCGTTGTGGGTCTTATTCCGGGGATCGCGGCCGATCTGAGCGTGTCACTCCCGAGTGCCGGGCTCCTGGTCAGCCTTTATGCCCTGTCGATCACGCTTGGTACGCCGATTTTCTCCGCATTGACGGGCTCGCTTGCGCGGCGCGAGCTGGCAATTGCACTCATGGTGGTGTTCACGGCTTGCAATCTGTCTGCGGCACTTGCTCCTGGCTACGGCACGTTGCTCTTGTCGCGCATCGTGATGGCGGTCGCTCACGGCGTCTTCTTCGGTGTCGGAGCGGCGTGTGCCACCTCCCTGGTGTCAAGGTCACGATCCGGTGGCGCCATTGCCGTGATGATGGG
Source organism: Bradyrhizobium sp. S3.7.6 (assembly GCF_054061875.1). Classification (NCBI taxonomy): domain Bacteria; kingdom Pseudomonadati; phylum Pseudomonadota; class Alphaproteobacteria; order Hyphomicrobiales; family Nitrobacteraceae; genus Bradyrhizobium; species Bradyrhizobium sp. S3.7.6. The sequence continues at coordinate 550,637 of NZ_JBSSEQ010000004.1, forward strand.
AGGATTGACGATTGCGATGGTCATCGGCGTGCCACTGGGGTCTTGGATCGGTCAATTATTCAACTGGCGGACGCCCTTTTTCGTCGTCGCCGGCATGGGCACCGTAGCCGTGATCGGTCTGATCTGGCTGTTGCCGCACGAGATCCACTATCAGCCCCCCGCGCCGTTCCTCACGCAATTGAGCCTCCTCGGCAATCGGCGGCTCGCAACCATGTACCTGCTGACGGCAATCGGATTCGGCAGCACGTTTGTGGTCTTCACCTTCCTGTCGCCGTTGCTGACCAATGTCACTGGCGTGCGGAAGGAGACAGTCAACATCGCGCTGCTGCTCTTTGGCGCAGCGACGGTTGTTGGAAATCTTTCGGGTGGCATGCTCAGCGACGCTCTCGGCACCCGCAAGGCGATGTTGCTGCTGCTGTGCGGGCTGATTGTCTCCTTTGCCCTGATTCCGGTGGCCGTCCACAACGAGGCCGCCATCTTCGCGGCAATCACCGTGTGGGGCGTGTTTGCATTCGCCATCCCGCCTGTCATGCAAGCTGGCGTCGTCGCCACGGCTGAGCAGGTCGCGCCCAATGCGCTCGCAACGGCGTCAGGTCTCAACATCGCAGCCTTCAATCTCGGGATCTCGAGCGGGTCCTTCCTGGGGGGACTGCTATTGAGGGACGCAGGCCTGCTGGCTACGCCCTACGCATCAATCGCGATGGCGGCCGGCGCATTGCTGATCGCGGCGTTCGCGCTCCATCCGCAACCGGCAATCACCAATGCGAAAGCCAAGTAGTTCGCGCTCTGAGCAAATCCAGCAACGAGGTTCGACAATGCAGAAATCCGGCAGCGGCCCGGTCGAGTTGGCGCACAAGCGCGCCAAGACCAATGGTGTCACGCTTCACTACGTCACGGCGGGCCACGGCCCGGTTGTGCTTTGCATGCATGGCTGGCCGCAGAACCACCGCGAGTTCCTTCCGATCATCGAGCGGCTTGGTGACAGATATTCGTTCATCGCGCCGGATCTTCGCGGCTACGGTGACAGCGACAAGCCGAATGAGGGCTATGAGCCGAAGACCATCGCCGAAGATATGATCGGGCTCTTGAATGCGGAGAACGTGAAGCGATTTCACATTCTCAGTCACGATCTGGGCGGCCCGCCGTCCGTGGCATTGGCGTATCTGGCCTCAGACCGAGCCTTGTCGCTCGCCACGATCGAAACCCCGTTCTTCGGACTAAGCCACCCCGGATACGTGGATCCGCGTGTGCCCTACTGGCACCTCGGCATGCACATGAACATGGATATCACGAGGTTCCTGATTGAGGGACGCGAAGAGCAGTATCTGCGGCATTTCTTCCGCGACTTCGCCTACAACCCGAATGCGGTGTCCGAGGACGAAGTCCGGTTCTACGTCATGCAGATGCGGCAGCCGGGCAATCTTCGCGCGAGTCTCAATCACTATGGCTACATTCCGCAGATGGCCGAACAGACGAAGGAGTTGACCCGCAGCAAGCTTACCGTGCCGATGCTGTCGTGGGGTGGCCGGCGATCGTTCGGCGATCACTGCTTCGAATGCGCCAAGGCGATCGCCAACAGCGTGCAGGGCGGCGTCATCGAACAGTGCGGACACTGGGTCTTCGAGGAGAATCCGGAGTTTGTCGTCAGCCAGTTAAAGGAGTTCTGGCCGAAATATGATGGCTGATCGCCATGAACAGCAGCCAGACAATCGGTGCATCCATGGCCGACCTGTCGGCGGGCGGCCAGGCGTTCAGGATAAAGAGCATAGACCATACTGGATTCACGGTCTCGTCGCTGGACGAGTCGCTGAGATTCTGGGTCGATGTGATGGGCTTCCGTCACCTCTACACCTGGACGTTCGAAACCGGACCGTTCATTGAGCAGCTGGTCGGTGTGCCGGGCGCGGCAACGCGGCTCGCGATGGTCGAGGGACCGGGCCACAGCATCGAGTTGCTAGAATATACCTCGCCCCCTGACCGGCCTACCTATAGGCCGAGATCGTCGGACGTCGGCTCCGTCCATTTGGCCTTTTACGTCGAGAACATCGATGCGCTCCTTGCACGGATCGCAAGCTTTGGATGGCGGCCGGTGGGCGAGGTCCAGACCGTTGAGGCCGGCGAACGGAAGGGACTTCGCCTGATCTACGTGAGAGGACCCGACGGGGTCACGCTCGAATTTCTTCAGCTTCCAGATGACGCGCCAAAATAGGAAGACGAAAGCCCAACATGCCGGAAGAGGATGAGCAACAGCACGAGTCCACATCTCGCTTCAACCAGAGTAGAAAGGATAAGTAATGAAGATCTCGCAATTCATGGCCAGCGTGGCGATTGCACTGGCTGCGACGGCCGCGTCAGCTGAGAACGCCGGCGTCAAGCTTCCCGATTACGCAAAGACACCAGCGGAGCTATCGGCTACGCCGGCGACCGGCGGTGCGGGTGGATCCGGCAATGCCAAGGTCGAGGTGGTCACTATCCTGGGCGATGCCTCCAAACCGGGGATCTACACCCAGCTACTCAAGGTCGGTCCAGGAGCGCAAATCCCGGCGCACCATCATGCCGGAGATCGTGTCGGAACCGTGCTTCAGGGCACCTGGCACTTCGGCTATGGCTCTGAATTTGATAAGACCAAGCTAAAGACGTTGCCCGTCGGCTCGGTCTATACCGAGCCCGCGAACGAGCCGCATTTCGCGATGACCGGCAATGAGCCCGTGATCGTCATGCTCACGGGTACCGGGCCAACCGATACAGTATACGAAAAGCCGGCCGACGATCCGACGCGAAAACCCTGAGGTCTCTCTGCAAGGCTGGAGATGCCAAGCCAAGTGCACGGGGCTAGGCATGATCAGAGTGGGCGGCGACGTCGAGCGTCGCCCAGGGAGGATGTGACCACAGAGCGGCGGCGCGTAATCGCCGAGACTCATTGATAGTGGCGAAGTGAATACATGCGTAGGTGCAGTCCTGCCTCTCAGCGATACGCGAGACGCGCACATGATGTTAGAGGGCCGACGAGCCCCGCCTGGAAGGTGGTTCTCAACATGGACACCGCGCACGAAATCAAGGCGACCGGTCATGATCGGCCGCCCTCTACCGGGCCTACATCAAGGTGGTGCCTTTGGACGGTGTCAACCGTCGGTGTGAACGTCCACCGGTACATGTCAGGAACTGGTCAGCAGGGGTGCATCTATTTGACAGGCTCTGCCGCCGAGAGCGGGCGTTGCAACGGCTTTAGCGTTGTTCAGCTCAGTGCTAAAAGGCGACATTTAAGAGCTGAACTGAGTGGGTTGTTTGTCAGACATGGCGGCAACGACCAACAGGTGCGGATAGTCTACGCCAAGTGCACGCTAGCCGGCGATAACCTCCTTCTCGAGCGTCCAATGGTTGGATTCATACGAGCGCCCTGCGACGCCGGTGTTATCAAGACGACACCGGCTTTTGGTGCAGCCTTATCACAGAGACGCAAGTGGTTGACGCTGATCGCCACGATAATCGGGTCTAGCATGGCGTTGCTCGACGGCTCAGTAGTGAACGTCGCGTTACCGGCAATCCAGCAGGCGCTGCATGCTGATGCGACCGCGACGCAGTGGATTGTCAACGCCTACCTGCTCTTGCTCGGCGCGTTTGTGCTTATCGGTGGCTCGGCGGCAGATCTTTATGGCCGACGTCGAGTTTTTGTTCTGGGCGTTGCGGTATTCATCGTCGCCTCGATCGCATGCGGGCTCTCACCGAACAATGTGGTGCTTGTCGTCAGCCGCGCCGTTCAAGGTTTGGGGGCCGCACTGTTGGTGCCGGCTAGCTTGGCGATGCTAGGGGCAACCTTCGGCGAGCAAGAGCGGAGTCAGGCAATCGGGATATGGGCGGGCGCAGCAGCATTGATGATGGCAGCGGGTCCGTTGTTGGGAGGCTGGTTGGTCGATCAGGTATCCTGGCGGGCGATCTTCCTCCTCAATGTCCCGCTCGCCATTGCCGCAGCTGGGCTTGCGCTTCGTTTCGGCTGCGAAAGCAAAGATCCCAGGGCGAACCAGCTCGACTGGGGCGGTGCCGCCTCTGTGGCGCTTGGCCTTGCTGCGATTACATGGGGTTTGAGCGCCATCCCAGCGGCGGGATTTCAGCACAAAACAGTGCTGGCCGCCCTGGGAGTAGGAAGCGCTTTCCTAACATCATTCGTCGCAATCGAAGCTCATCTCCAAAAGCAGGCGATGATGCCGTTGTCGCTCTATCGATCACGCAATTTTGCAGCAACGAATGTATTGACGCTGTTGCTCTACTTCGCGCTCGGAGGCGCGCTCTTTTATCTGCCGTTCGGCTTGATCCGCCTTGGTAGCTACTCGGCGACACAAGCCGGCGCGGCGTTGCTGCCTTCTGCCCTGATAATGGGATTCGGGTCATTGTTCGCTGGAGCGATTGCTGACCGTTTGGGAGCGCGCCTACTGCTGACTGTTGGGCCCGTCGTTGCGTCCTGCGGGCTAGCGATGCTCGCGTTTATCGATCTCAGGCAACAATCTTACTGGGTCGGCGTTTTTCCGTCGATGCTCTTGCTGGGCGCGGGGATGGCAATCACGGTTCCGCCGCTGACGTCAACCGTGATGGGCGCCGCCGGTAAAGCCCACGCCGGCATTGCGTCGGGCGTTAACAACGCGGTCGCTCGGGTAGCTGGATTGCTTGCGATTGCCGCGCTCGGGGCGGTGTTCTTTGATGATTTTTCGCATCATCTTGCCGGAACGACGAATGCGCAAGCCATCGAAGCGTTAAACGTCGTGATGTCAGGGCAGCCCGGCGCTAGCACGGAAGCGATTGCTGCATTCGAGCGCGCGCTACATGCGACAATGCTGGTGCCCGCGAGTTGTGCCGCACTGGCCGGTCTCGCTGGCTGGGTGTGGATCGAGCCGGACAGCGTACGTGCAAGCAACTAAGATGCTGTTGGCGACCAGCTGACTGACCTACACAACCGGGCGCAGGATCTTTCCATGAGCGAAAATCTAGTTCGCTAAATCCCCTTCAACAGACTTTGACGGAGCATGCGGCACATGCGGATGGGGCAGAAAGTCGAGATGGCGTGCAAGTTATTCAAAGCACCTGGTCGGCGCGCGCAATCAACTTTCCGACAGTTCAGAGCTCATCGATTTCGCGTCTCAAGTTGAAGATCAGCTGTGGGATGTTGGTTAGCTTTGGTCTCTCAGGAGGTTGTCCATACTCTTACTACCCCTCATATTCTGAATTGCAGCTGCGCGAATTTTCGGGGGCGGCCGGTTGCCACGGGCGGATTGTGGAAGAAAACCGACCCGCCCCACGGCCATAGGGCCAACGAGCCATCACATGGAGGCGCTCCGACGCCGGTACCGTGTTGTGCAGTTCGGTGTCAGAGGCAAACGCAACAGCCAGATCGAGGACATTGTCCTCGTCCAAGTCCGGAGTGACTCCTGCCGCATCAGGAAGGAGAAGGCTTCTGCAATTCGTCTAGCGACCGGCCATATAATTCAGACGGCCTCGTTAGAGTCGCGCTTTTTCAATACCGAAAAGCGAGACTCGACTGACGCCTGGCTCCGGCCGAGTGCAGCTGCAATGTCTTTGAATGACGCCCCGTTTGCCTTCATCTGTAAAAGCTGTTCTTCGTCCTCTGCGGACCAAATTGTCGAAGTTTTAGAAGCCCCGGTACGGACCATTTCCCCCACCACTTCTTTAGATTGTCCAAGTGGACGCTGTGAGGCAAATTATGGCAGCCATTCGTCCTCCTACAACCGCTTGTAAGTTGGACGATCGTTTACCGCTCGCTGCGATTAGTATTCAGTGTCTTGCTGATAGCCTGTGTTCACTAGTGGACCGAAGCTGGGTGAAAAGTAAGGCCGCATCAATGGGCGGCCGCCCCTAAGCAGCATCCCTCTCGCCTCCTGCCTTGCCGGCAAGCGGTCTATTCGGCGCTAAGCCGATTGGGCTGCGGTGGAGGGGTGTCCGTTTTTTCAAAGCCGATAATCTCTTGCGGGCCGCACCTGCGGACGCGACGCCGCAGGTTTTCTGTTTGTGTCACCGGGCTAAAATAAGCCGCATATCTGCGGCGTCGCGCGTCTGACTGTGGGGCCGGTAGGCAAGGGGGTGGGCTGGCAACTTCGGAATGGCCCCCTACCCTAACCACGGCACCAAGTCGCCGCGACCTGCCTCGATCAGCACATCAACGGGCACCCACTGCCATTGCCACTCGCCAGTCGAGGTGTCGCGCCCGTAGGCGTGGAGCAACTCGCCATCGCATTCGTCGGCATCTTCAATTGTGTCTGGATCGATCATCACACCCCATCCTCCGAGACCGACTTGCAGATTTGCAACCCATAGGGATTCTCGGAGTGATCCGAAAAAAGCGGGAGTGATTGCAAATGCTGCAATTCTGCAAGTGAATAGATAATATTTATATATATCATATACTTAGACCTACCACACCACTCGCCAAACTCTTGCCATTTGCAACACCGTGGCACAATTTCCAGTACCACCTCGTTGCAATTGCCGTTCTTCTGCAAGAATTCTGCAAGTCCCTCACCCACCACTGGCGGGTGAGAGAACGAACCGCTTGCCGTCCGTCTTCTCGATCTGGCGGGTTTCCTGAAGCCGGAGGATCGCAGCATCAAACGTCCTGGTATCTGAGCCACTGATGCCGCGGCGCTTCAGCAATTCAGCTCGATACATAGAGCCGCCGCGACTGGAGCGGAGCGAAGACAGAATGGCCTGGCAGAGCTGCTCAAACTGGCTGCTAGACATATACTTGTCGACGCCATCATCGAGCGACCGGACGGAGGCCAACATGATCGCGTGTGCCCACCGCACATCCTCGACACTGACTGAAGGCCGCGAGGGGCTGCGGCTGAGCGCGCGTAAAGTGGCCAACCGGATTGCGTTCTCTGCCAATCGTCCAACGAGACCATCCCTGGTTTCGTCACGCTCGATTTCAGATTCCTGCCAATCTTCGATTGCCAACCACGCGGCTTCGGCCGCCTCATCAGCCCACGGGACTTCGTACAGATGGGGCTGAACATCGGGCGTCCGCCAATTCCCCTGCGAGTTCATGGATGGCCACGGGAACTTCTTTTGCGCTTCCTTGATCGCCTCCCGCAATGGCTCCGGCACCACCAGCCCGCCGTCGCGAGGATTGCCGCGCTCCGGTCGCTTGGTTGGGGCAATAAAGACCATGCGGGCGGCGAAGCCGTCCGACAGGTTTTTATCCGACAAACCACCGTAAAATCGTGTTGGTGTCGACGTGCCGATGACTGTCAACGACGGGCAATGGATCGGCGCCCCGATCCGATCGTCATCCATGGTTTCCTTGCCGAACCAGACACCGGTCGATTTCGAGTATAGCTCCAACATAGCTTTGCGAATTGTCGACGCCCAGTTCCCATTTCCTTTTGCGTTGATCGACTCCAGAACGTCACCAACTTCGTCCCAAGGCATTATGACGACGGGCTTACGACGGAGGATTTTCTCGATCGCACTGGCGCTGGATACTTCACCGGCTCCCACGAGGAACGCCATATCGGTCTCCTGCAGCAACTTCACCAACCGCTGCAGCGGCGCCTCTTTACCGAACCCCGGACCGGCGATGCCGGCGAGATAGAGGTTCACCCCACAAGTGGTCGGGCCAATAACGCGCCGCCCATAGAACACTGACATGAAGGCGATTGCCGACATGACCGCAAACTCGGGTGACTTGCGCCGAGACGTATCGAGAATCCACTGTGAGATGTCTGCCATGAGACCACCGCACGCTTCAGGCGTGAAAGGGTCCTCGTCATGACGACGGTTCGCAGGCGATCTGGTGTCATCGTTGGCGGGCGTCGGCAGCGCGACTGGGCCAGTGATGATCGCGACAGCCTGGCGCCGCTGCCATCCAAGATCGGCGGGATCGACGCCAACCTGTTCGCATAGCCAGAATGCGGCATCCTTGGTGGTGGGCGCACCACCAAACTCCTTCACGAGTTCAATGGGCGTGGCACCATGTTCGCGGCCGAAGTCTTGAATCCCTTCGGGATGGATTGAGATATCCTCCTCAAGTTTCCGGCCAAGCTCTTGGCTGGAAACTCGCCACGCTCCCGTGCCAGGTTGGTACTGTGCGCCAGGAAATAGCGTTTTCACCCATCGGTCTGGCGACGCAATAGCCGCGGTGTTGACCTGCTGCCAGAACGAATCTCCAGCCGACGCGCGCTTCGTCTTAGGCTTCTCCTTCACCCGCTCGCCAAGGCCAGCGAGAATAGTTTCGGCCTCGGAAAGAAACGCGGCGATCTCACTGTTGGTTATGGCGGGCAACTCGTCTGACCTCACATCGCAACAAACTGTTGGCCGTCGCGCAGAACCTCGACCTGGTGCTTAGCGCCCTCGATCATGAACTCCGGCGTGACGCTCTTGTCGCCGGGCTCAGTGGCACGAAACAGAAATAAGCATTTCGGCGCCTTATCAGTACGGCGCGGCGCCCGCGCAGCCACCGGCACAATCTCGGTCATCCGTTCAATCAGCTTTTCGCTGACTGCCTCCGACGGAGTATCGATGTCGATTGCAACTAGATCGTTGCCGCAGAGGATGCCAGTTCGGGTGTGGTCCGGGTATTGGCGAAGATATCCGTCCACCTGACCGGCGGTAATGCGCTTCTTCGCCCAGCCTGGAATGCGCGGGCCTTTATCGAGAACGGGAATGTGCGGATAGCCGTTCTCAATCAGTTTGCGGCGAAGGTCGGCGATGTCGTTGGTGTCGTCGTTGTTAAGGGCGAGTGCGGTCATGTGTGCTATGGCCCGTCAATGAGAGTTCTGAAAGAGTTGCTTCGGCGATCTGCGCGACGATATCGCGTGAGAATGCGCAGGTTCGTCCGCGCTCGGAGTTCTGGCCGAATGCGCGATACGCGCCGTCATCGGCCCGCGAGATGCGAAGCCCGTAAAGTTTGACGCCGTCGATTAATTCGATGTCGACGTGCGCAATCGTCGTTGAGCCAGGCGGTGCCGGGCGGATGTTTAGGATTTTCACGGGGGTCCCCTCTATGGGGTTGCCCTATTGGGCGATGCTCTCGGCAGAAGGGCCGATCGAGCTTTAGGCCGCTTGCTGCTGGTCTTCGCCGGTAAGGCGCGTTCGCAGTTCATCCGCGAGATCAAGCCAGGCAGACGCGACGCGACCGCATTTGGCGACAAGCTCGTCATCTACCGGTCCCTGATATGATGCCGCCTGGATCGCCGCCGCGATGTTCATGAGCAGGATGTTGCGGAGGTTTGCTTGACCAACGTCCTCGTCGTCGGCCAGCTTGCCTCGATCCGCCGCCGCCTCAGCATCCTGTACATTCCTATAGAGATGTACGCACTCCGCCTTGTCTCGCTCTCGCGACGCCAGCTTGTCCAAGGCGCGGCTTGCGCTGGCTGCGGCCCTCACCGCCCTGGCCTCAAACAACTCCCGGATCACCTCTACCTGTTTCTCCGGCTCAGTCTGCTTAGCCGCCTCTAGGAGCGCCGACCTGTTATCATCGAGACCGGCGTCTACGGCAGCGGCCTTAGCCTCTGGCGAGAGCGCCGCGACCTTGGCGGCGCGGATAGCATCGGTGCGCTCAATGCCAAGTTCGCGAGACGCCTCGCTGAGGCCGCCCTTCTTGCCGCGACCGCCAGAAACCTGTGCAGCTTGCGCAGGTTTAGCATCGTCATCCGAGATATCGGGCTTGATGGTGGTCAACTCGATCCAACGAGCGATCTGCTCGTCTCGCTGGAGGACGGTCAGTTCTGCGCGATGTAGGTTCTCGGATATCTCGGTAAGCTCGGCGTCAACGTCGCTGATGTTGAGCGCGATGCATGTGATCCACATATGTCCGAGGCGGCGCATTGCCTCAAGTCGGTGGCGGCCGGCGACGAGAACCGGCCAACCGTCACACTCCTCGGCGTCAATCATCACGGTTGCGAAGCGGATGGACGGCGGTGACTGTAATCCGAGGCGTTCAATCGACCGCATCAAGTTGACTACGGTGTTCTCGTCCAGCGCACGGCGGCCTGGAGGGATGTGGATGTCGTCGATTGCCTGGCTAGATAATGTCTCCTTCGCAGGGCGGCGGCGCGATGGAGAAAATATCTCTGCACCTTCCGCCTTCTTGCGAAGTGACGCATAGGCACGTTCCAGCCGCTTGTGTTGGTCGGCGTTCATGCCAACGTTGCCTATACGCTGATCATGTCGCGCCAGATCCTCATCGCTCATCGCGTCGAAATCGGGCTTCTCGGTCCCGCCCTCAGCGCCGAGCGCCTCCACCACCCACGGATCATCAAGCGGCACCTCGCCGTCCTTATCATGCGCATACGTGGGCGTGCCGCAGGCCGTGGTGACCACCCTGACCGCGCCGCCCCGGATTGCCTCCACGTCATCAAGGTGGCTCGCAACACCATCCAGCCCCACGACGCAGCAGCGCTCACCGTCTGCACCGATGAGCCAATATTCGTCGCCGTGCTTGTCGATCTTGGAATAGCCAAGGCCAGCAGCCCGAGCGCGCAGTTCGCTGATGCTTGGTGTGCTGATTGCCGTCTCGCTCACGCCGCCACCTCGCCTGCCTTGGTGTTGTCGTTCGCGACCTTGCGCGAAACCGCCCAGGCGTCGAGGTCGTCGGTCGAATAAACCACCGCGGTCCCGAACTTCATGAAGGCCGGGCCGCCGCCGTAGATGCGGGCCTTGTCGAGAAAACTCTTGCTGAGGCCGAGATACTTGGCCGCCTCCGCCGTCCTGATGTTCGCCACGGTTGCCTCCATTGGATTGCCATGGAGGCAAACTACGCATCGCGGTGTCCCGATAAAACTCCCCTATTCTCGGGACACTTTCTTGGCGGCCATGCCACAGGCCTTCTCGACCACCAGTTCATACTTGCGCCGCCGGAGTACATCAGGGGGCGACGGCGGGTCTGACATTATGTTCTGAACTCGGCTCAGCGACAGGCCGAACCTCTCCGCCACCACCTTAGCCGCCGCGCGCTGGCTCTTGGCGCCCCTTCGCAGTTCGGCCTTCGTAGCTGAGCGGATGGTAAACCCCGCCCAACCCGCCGGGCGACCGCCCATACTGTCGCGATCAACCGGCGTCTCGATCTGGAAGGCCGGCTCATATCGAAGCGCCAAGGCCAAGGCTAAATCGCGCCAGCCCTCAAGGGTTGGCTCCAACCCGTTGTGATGTGCAAGCAGCGCGTCAAGACGTTCCTGCAATTCAAGCTCTAGCGATTCCGGGGTGGTGGAGTCGTCAACGCGAATGGGCGATCGCGACAGCGCTTCTCCTACCGGATCGAAACCATCATCGTCCGGCGGCGCCATCACCCGCCTCCCAACGCGGCAGCGATCTTCCCGCCGATCTGCTCAACTGCGCGCCTACGAACGTCGTCAGCCGCATTGGCATAGCGTTTCGTGGTCGAGGCGTTGCGGTGCCCGAGCAGCGCGCCGATGACGGGGAGGCCCATTTGCTCACCGACGCCGGCCGCGCCGAACGCATGCCTTAGATCGTGGATTCTGACTCCACTCACGCCAGCATGCTTAAGGATCGAGGCCCACGGCTTCTTTAAATCGGAGCGAGGCCTTTCGTACTTCGCACCGGCAGATTCTCCCGCGATAACGAATGCGCCCAGTCTTGTTAGGCCGTTGATGATGTCGGTAGCGGCGGTCGGCAAAAAGATGATCTTTTTGCCGGTCTTGGAATCCGGCAGCCGAAGTACCCCATGCACGAGGTCGATCTCATCCCACCGCAAATGAAGTATCTCCCGCAGGCGAGCGCCGGTCAGCATCAGCAAGCGGATCGCGGCAGTGACGTAGGGTGACATGACAACCCTCTGCCCCCTCGGCGCGTGCTTCGCCGTGCCGGCGTCCACGGGCAGGCCGATGGTCTCCGCCTCTATCATGGCATTGCCGATGGCAAGCAGTTCGGCAGCAGTTAGCGGCCTGTCGCGCGCGTGCTCTTCATAGCGGTCAATACCTGATGCTGGATTGATGCCCTTAGGTACGTAGGTCGCGCCCCTCGACTTCGGTGGGCCGTGCCTGCCACCCCAGGCGTAAGCGGCCTTGAGAACAGCCACCGCACGGTTTGCCGCATACTCCCCGCGGGCCGCGCCGAGCTTGCTATGCATGCGCTGCACGTCGCTAAGGGCTACCGTAGCGGCCTTGTGTGTGCCGATGTGCGGAATGATGTTGACGTCGGCAATTCCCTGATAGCTGTCTGCAGTCGAGGCCTTGCGCTTATCGCGTGTGCGCGCGATGTATAATTTCATCAGCTCAGCCACCGTCACTCCAGCCCGCTCGTCGGCGCGGGACTTCGCGAGGTCGGTCCCAAGCGTGGCGTTAGCGATGGCCTTGCGGGCCGCCTCGCGAGCCTCGTTCGCCTTCAGGACACCAACGCGTCCGAGTTTCAGGCGCTTCTTGGAGCCGCCTGCAACAGGCCGGAATTCCGCGAAGTAGGTCCCGGTCCCGGTCGTGGTTCGATACAGGCCAAAGCCAGCTAGGTCGTCGTCGAAATAATACGCGGTCTTGCTCGGGATTGCCGACCTCATCAGTGCCGCCACGTTGTCGGTCGTGATCTTGACGCTTGCCATGCCCACCCCAATTTATAGCCACTATATAGCCAGCAATCTCGCTATTGGCGAGAAAAAATCAAGTGGGCATCGGTTGGATTACGTTGGATTTACAGAGGTTTATTGAGCTTCATCCAACGTCAGGAATGGCTATAAAAATAGGTCAATTAAAACTTTTAATCACGGGGTCCTGGGTTCGAGCCCCAGCGCGCTCACCAAGCCAAATCAAAGACTTATAGCCGAATAGTCACCACCAACGTAAGCGATGTTCTCAGGCCACGCGCCAGCGTTCTTGGGTAGCGAGATAGGCCCAGGGTAGCAGTTCGTCGATCTGGCTGTTCGGGTGGTCGTTGACGATGCGGGTGATGACGTCGGCGAGATAGGCGTGGGGTTCGACGCCGATGAGCTTGCAGGTTTCGATCAGTGAGGCGATGACGGCCCAGTGTTCGCCGCCGCCGTCCGAGCCAGCGAACAGGGCGTTCTTGCGGTTGAGCGCGATTGGGCGGATAGCGCGCTCGACGACGTTGGAATCGATCTCGACGCGGCCGTCGGCAATGAAGCGCGTCAGCCCGTCCCAACGCGACAGCGCATATCGGACGGCCTCCGCGAGTTTGGTCTTCTGGCTAATCAGACCAAGCTTGGCGCGCATCCAGGGTTCGAACTCGTCGGCGATCGGCCGGCTCTTCTCTTGGCGGACGGCGCGACGCTCGTCGGCGGTGCGGCCGCGGATCTCGGCTTCGATGACGTAGAGCCCGGCGATACGTTCGAGTGCCTCGCTGGCGATCGGTGCGGGACCGGCCGCGGCGAGTTCGTAGAAGCGCCGGCGCACATGGGACCAGCAGAACGCCAGTTCTACGTCACCGCGCTCGGCCATGACCCGATAGCCGGCATAGCCGTCGACCTGGAGGATGCCGGCAAAACCCGCGAGGTGGACGATCGGCCGTTCGGCCTTGCGATCGGGAGCGTAGACATAGGCGACGGCGGGCGGGTCCGTGCCGCCCCAGGGCCGGTCGTCGCGGGCATAGGCCCAGAGCTGGCCGGTCTTGGTGCGGCCGCGTCCGGGATCGAGCACCGGGGCGGTGGTCTCGTCGGCAAACAGTTTTGGCGACTGCTTCAGCCTCGCGAGCAGTCGCTCATGCACCGGCCGCAACAGGAAGGCTGCCCGCCCGACCCAATCGGCCAGGGTCGAGCGATCCAGCTCGAGGCCCTGGCGGGCGTAAATTTGAGCCTGCCGATACAGCGGCAGATGGTCGGCATATTTGGCGACGAGTACCTGCGCCACGGTGGCTTCGGTCGGTAGCCCGCCCTCGATCAGCCGCGCTGGCGCCGGTGCCTGTACCATGGTCTCGCAGGCCCGGCAGGCATACTTCGGCCGCCTTACGACTAGGACCCGGAACTGGGCCGGGACGATATCCAGTCGTTCGCTCACATCCTCGCCGATCCGGTGCAGCGCCTGCTGACAGCACGGGCAGGCGTGATCGTCGAGGTCGACCAGCATCTCGACCCGCGGCAGATGCGCCGGCAACGCTCCTCTGTTCCTGCGGCGCCGTGCGGCTCGGCTCGATCGCTCGGCAGCATTGGCTGCATCGGTCGCCGCATCACTGCTCGCCTCGACCTGCTCGACCTCCTCCAGGCCGAGCAGCAACTGGTCCTCCGGCAGCGTCTCGGCCCGGCGGCCGAAGCGATGACGCTGCAACTCCTTGATGATCTGCTCGAGCCGCGCGGCGCGCGCCCGTTCGGCCAGCAGCATCGCCTTGAGCGTGCCGGGATCGTCCGGAAGCGTGTCGGCCGTCGTCGCCATGATGCGATTACACCATGCGTCGCGGCATCCCGCGAGCGCGACATGCATACTGATTCACTGTGCCGCAGTTCAACTCGCTTGGATCGGCGACGGTGTCTCGCGCGCGGCGTGGACGCGCTTCCAGTCTAGTCCTTCGAGCAAGGCTGACAGCTGCGCCGCGGTCAGGCGAATGACGCCGTCCTGCACGTTGGGCCAGCAGAACGAACCGGTCTCAAGCCGCTTGGCGAACAGGCACACACCCGTGCCGTCCCAATAGATCAGCTTTACCCGGTCGGCGCGCTTGGCGCGGAACACATACACGGCGCCGGAGAACGGATCGGCCTGGATGCTCTCACGCACCAGGGCCGCGAGCCCTTCGGCACCCTTGCGGAAGTCGACCGGCCTGGTCGCCACCATCACCCGCACCGCGCCCGTCGGACCGATCACGTGCAGGTCTTCAGCGCATGGATCACGGCCGCAATCGTCGCGGCATCCGCGCCGCGGCCGACCCGGACCGCGACGCCGTTGATCTCGAGCTCGATGATGCTGCTGTTCTCGGCGCCCTCGAGCGCCTTCCGGAGGCGTCGGCGCTGCCGCGGTGAGCGCTCCGGCGGCGTGGACGATGGGGTAACGACAGCGGGCACGAACGTCTGCGGCTCGGGAGCCACAGGGATCGCAACCGGCTGTCGCATTTGCCGGCGCCACGTAAACAGCTGTTGCGGCGACAATCCGTGCCGCCGCGCGACCTCCGATACCACGGCTCCCGGGGCCAGCGTCTCCTCGACGAACCGCGCCTTGTCGTCGGCCGAGAACTGCCGGCGTCGGCCGCTCTCCGTGATGACCTCGACCAGACGAACCGAGGTCCTGGGCTCAAGCATATGTTCAAGCTTAGACACAAGCCGATCTCCAATCAGAGATCGATCATTCCTCGCTCGACGCCTTCAATGGAAGGTGGGACCGAAACAGCGCTTACCCACCAACCTCGTCCTCAAATTCCTTTGTGCACACGCCATGCACACGGGAGCGAAACTTCGACCGCGCTCCTCGGGATCGTACTCGGCATGATGCTGGGGATCATCGGACGCGAACTGTGGTCGGGCCCCCGCAATCTCGGGTCCGGAGCCATTATCAGACGCAGCAGATCTGCCGCGAATGGGCAGAGATCGTTCAGCACGAGCCCAGTCGAGCTGCGCTTCTGGGAGTTGCCGAGAACTACCGCAAGGCGGCGCTTGCTAGGACATAGCCCAAACTATCGCCCGCACAAGCAGGCACCCCAAAATGTACAGCCAGGCCGCCATAACAATAAGGATACTGCACCCGAAAGTTAGGCCGATGGCTATGTCCGTGTATCTGTCCTTCGTTGATGCTTCCGGCGCTTCCTCGCCGATCCGCTCTAATGCCATTTACGCCACCCCGCGCTCGACCGGGAAAAAGCGGAAACAGAGAGGAAAGCAGGTCGTTCCTAAAGAAGCTGAGCCAATTCACGGTAACGTCTAGGGGCATAAAAAGCGGCCCCAGGAAGCAGAGACTCCCTGAGGCCGAGGATTATCTTCCCACGATGCTTCGGGCCTAACCGCAGAACCAGCCCGAAGTCGATCCAACGGCTGGCGGGCTGGACCGTTCCTCAGTCCCCCTCCGCCAGCGTGACCGGCGGGCCTTAGTCGCGATTCGTTTTGCGTCATTTCAGGCTAAAGCGGAGTCGGCTCAGCGGCTTAGCCGCGATTCGACTCGACTTCGAGCGTAGCGATTAGCGGGTTGCCATCGTGGCACGCTGATCAGAGGTTAAATCCGACGATAAACCGGATGGCAAAGAAGGAGCCGGCGGCGACAATAGCCGTCGCACTAAGCGCGAACACAACTCTCCAAGTCTCATCCAATCGGCGCCTCGTATTCCGTGGCGGCCCCAGCGTCGAGCCGGGGGGCATGATGATGCTGGGGCCACCGGACAGTCTCTTGTCTTGTGGACAGAGACCGTGACCGCGGAACATAAGCCGGGCACCGTCCGGACGTTCCCCAGTCAAAGTCTTAATCTCTGCTGCTGTGGCTGAATCCCCACATCACATCTCTTGCCCGAGAGCACGCGGGATCTAAGCCGCGCCGCCCTCGGGTGCAACTGTCCAGTCCCGGCTGGATTCCGTCGCCGTAGGCAACCTAAGCGATTCCGACGATAGGCAGACTAAAGCGACACCTTTTCCACAGCCACGACCGGGAGTAGCTCGAGCGCGTCGCGGGACGCTAGGAACCGATAATTTGCGAGGTACATGCAATATCGCTTCCTCGTGCTCCCTGCCGGCACGATCATCGGCCTCACCTTCGCGCTGCTGCTCGGCGGCTTCCTGCTGCTCGGACGGCATCCCTCCAGCGTCATCTTCGTGTCGCTGGGCACGCTGACCGGCTCCTACGCCGCCGATCGCCTCGCGCGCCGCTTTGATGCAGGCATGCGGCCTCAAAAGATCACCTTCGGTAAGATGCGCGAGATGGGATTGCGCGGCATCCTGGTCTATTGCGCGGACTACGGGTGCTTGCGGCCAGCGCGGTGCGGAGGTTCGGCCAGATTTCGCGAAAGCGGCAAGCCGCGGTTTGCACTCTCGAAGTGAGCCACGACCCCAGCCATTGGCAAGCTGGGGCTGCGCTGTCACATAGCTTCCGACCTACGGGGATTGCAGATAGGCCAGAAGCGACTCGAAAATGCTGCATACCCGAGAAGGTTTCTGGGGCCGGTTCTTAGCTGTTCGTTAAGTAAACACCTGCAGTCTGGCTTTTGGGACGGGCCCTGTGGGGAGAATGCACGGTCTCGTGCTTGAGGCGAGGGCCCGCCAGCTCAGCCAGCCCCGGCGGGCCTTCCTTCAGCCGCCTATCGTACGTTAAGGAACTCCGGATTTTGGAGTTCTCCAACTCTATAAAAGACTCGCGCTGCCCATAGAGCCCGATTTAAAATCCCTTGGCCGGGGCTGGCTGCATATTTCACTTAAATGTTCTCACCCGGTTTCTTTTTGACCACGCGCGGGCCGCAGCGATGTTCTCGCTGCGGCCTTCGTCTTGTTCAGCTGCCCTGTGAACCGGCGGACGCGATAAGTCAGCGTTTGCCTGCTTTGCCTACTTGCATCGGGGCCTGCTCGCCCCTTGTTAGAGCTTCAAGTCTATCCAGTTGACCAGCTGCACCGGCAAAAGTCCTCGCGATGTTCCTCAATAAAAAAGCTCGATCTTCAGAAATGTTGGGGACTGACGAAAGTATCTTGTACTGCTTAGCAATGTCTCTGCATTGGGCGGCAGAAATCATGTGGCCTCCAATCACAATTTTCGATTGAGCCTTGTTATCACACAACCAGTTACAACGCACGCCCCCAGCGGAATCGACTGCTGAGTACCCGTAGATTTTCCAGAGCCTAACTAGGACGACGAACTTCCAGTCAACTCGACATAGCGAGCATGCAGCGTGATGAAGCGCCTCGACCCGTCTAAGAGTACTTTTACCTGACTCGCGAGAGCCCCTGCCCCAAGGACTATGCCCGTCTTACCGGAAAGGCGAGGGCCTGCCCGCTTTGATCGCGGCATGCCTCGCCCTGCCCGCCGCCACGCCCACGCACGCTGACGGTCGACCGCTCAAGATCACCTTCGGCGAGATGCGCGAGATGGGCGTGCGCGGCGTCTTGGTCTATTGCCATTGTGGCCATCACATCGCTCTGGACGCCGACCTTTGGCCTGACAGCGTAAGGCTCTCCGATCTCGAGCCACAGTTCGTCTGTCAGGGTGCGGGAGCCGAGGTGCCGACGTCCGACCCAACTTCGATCGGGGCAACTCACGGCTTGCAATCACTGAGGCGGCCTCTCTGCGCTGGGAGGCTTATGTCGGAGCGCGCAGACCGGGTGAATCCAGCCACTTAGTGACGGTAACCGAGTTATCGATCCGGCTGGCCATCCGTAGAAGTTCGTCGCGTCGAATGCCATGAGGCATACCCTCAGCCTGCTTGCGCAAGTCAATTGCCTCGTCCTCTAAGCGGTATTGAAATATCGATGATTGCTTGAACATGGGTGCTCCCTGTTCGGATGGGCGGGAGCGCAACTGGCGTTCTCGTCACCGATAGAAGCCATGAGCCGGACGGTGATAAAGGTTGTTAACACTTGTGGCAGACCAAGTCTGGGCAATTTTGATCATCCTCTTGGGCGCACTCGGGAACTATCGGCGCCCATAAACGCACGAGCCCGGCCAGAACGGCCCGCCAGCGTGAACCGGCGGGCCCTTTCTCAGTAACGGGCGATCAGTAGCCGTATCAGGCGCATTCCCGCACCAAAGTTAGTACTTAAACTCCGGCATTGCCTTCAATTCGTCCTTGGTGGCGTTATACACCGCGTGATCGGGATACCAACGCGCACTGGCGCTGGTTGTGATGGTTGTAGTGGTGGTAGTTGCGGCACCGGTGGTGGTTCGCGTGGTGCTGTCTGGAGCGGAAGTAGTTGCAGGCGCATTCCCCTGTGGGGACGTGGTTGACGCAGTTGTCGAGGTCACCGGCTGGTCAACCCACTTCAGCTTATCGAAGGCGACCGCCACGTAATGCTCGCCCAGGCCGAGAACGCCGCCCACACCCAGAATGACATTGGCCACCCTGCCTGACCTATCCACAATCACGTCGTGGATGTCGCCGATCTTCTCGTTTGCTTCATTGTACACATCGATGCCGGCGAGCTTGGAAGCGCGCCATTCACCCTCCTTGTGCGTGGTAGCACTGGTTGCCGAGGCCGCTTGGTTTGTAGCTGTTTGAGCCGCCGCCGCGCCGGTCATCGACGCGGTGGCCAGGAAGGCTATTGCGAGATATTTGGAAATCATGATGTTCCTCCAATGTTTTTGGGGAAACGATATTGCGGTGGAGCGGTTCCAACGGCGGAACGGTTATTTCCCTAGTGCCAGTCCCCGCCTCCCCACGCGGCGCTGGACCGCGGTCGGGACGGCAAATGAAATGGCTGGTGCAAGGGCGGCGGCTATCAATCGCAAGTCTGACTCCCAAGGCCGGAGAGGGACCAATGACCGTCAAAGGCGTGGCGTTTTAGTACGACGTGATAGCCTCGCGAGCGTGACCCGGCGGCCTTTGAATTGGCATCCCCACAAACTGAAACCTTCGCAGGTTCTGTGCGTACCTATCTGTATCCGGGATTTTTGCTATCCCATCTCGGGGCTGGAATGAACACCGCCGCCGGGACAATGTATTTGAGCCCGGCGGCGTATTTGTCCTAACTCTGTTTCCTTCGCCTCCTCGCATGAGCCGTCAGCCGCTGCCGGTCGCGCTTCCTGTCGGCTCCGCGCCGCGCTTCATGCTGAGCGTTCCTTGCGCTTACGACGGGTCGGGTGGTCTGCAAAGAATTTAAGATCCCGGGCGATGGCGGCCTCGACTCGTTCGGACGATAGGTCGGTGTATTTATGCTCTTCAGCCGCGAGCGCCTTTTGCTTCCAAGCCACGTTCAAGAGCGTGGAAGCCGGGGTTAGCAATAGCTCGGCGATCGCCTTTCGATAGCTGTCGATAATCGGATGCCAATGCCAATTCTCGGCCCTTTGATGGTTGCCCCCCCTCGGGCAAGCCGGCAAGTTGGGCGCTACGGGTGGGCACTGTGCATCTTCATGCAGGCCTTCCAGTATTCCACCCGCCGCTCGGATTGTCACCACGCCTCACGCCGCTGCCGGCGGAGCTTGGCATTCTTGCCGGTCTCAGTCTGCGACTCGGATTGACGCCTACATTGCCGCCGCGCATCGCGGAGCGTCGGCTCGACGACATCCTCGGTCGGAAATTGGAACAAGGGGTTGCGCAGTTCGCGGACGTTGGTCGCGGGACGGTTGCCCGGGAACGTGACGACGTTGGATTGGCTCGTAACGGGCCTGCGGGACTCGCTGGTGCGTTTTCCGGTTTCCCGCTGACCTTCAGTGGTGACGGGCGAAAACGAATCCACGGACTCCGCTCGCGGCTCCAGCGTGGGATTGCCGTCCGGAATTGAGGGCGAGTTTAAGGGTGGCGTGCTATGCACGCTGTCAGCTTCGGTCATATTGAATACCCTTCTGTGATCGAGGTTAGGGTCGAGGCGGAAGTTGCTGCTTCCCCTCGGCCTGTTTTTCTGGTACCAGAATTAAATGAAGCCCACGAGAAAAAATGGTACCAAAAAAAGACGAGGCAGACCTGCTACCGGTCAAGGCGTTCAGATTGGCACGCGTTGGCCTGAGGGTACGGTTGCAGCCATCGACGCCTGGGCGAAGGAACAGAGGGACGAACCTCCTCGCTCCGAAGCAATCCGCCGCCTCGTCGAGCTTGGCTTGGGCAAATCCGCTCGCGCCAGCGCGGTTACGCCCACGGCCAAAGCCTCATCAGACAGAGCTCGGGAGATGGCAGGTAACACGATCGACAAGCTCAAAGACGCCAAGGCCAGTCCGGATGACCAGGTCAGCCGCAAGCGACGGCTCGTCAAAGGGCCCGAGGAATTCCAAAACATCCGACGCGACCGGCCAAATCGAAAATGAACTAACGGAGGCCACGATTGTTGGTGGATATCGGCCAGAAGGCAAAAAGCAAATGATCAAGCCCACGCGGTCCGCCAAGCAATAGGTTGCGGACGATGCCGATCGAAGGGCCCTCAACCCGGTGGGGTCGAGACAGACCATAGCGGACAGTCAGGCCGCTCCAGAGTTTCAAGAAAATCTCAAGCGCCTAAAAGCCGAACGGCTCGAGCGCGAGGCTCGACTGAAGGCGAAGCCGAAGGATTGAGTTAACTCCACCTCTTTCCCCAGAAGGCATAGTCATGTCGAACCGACGGTGGGTGATCTTCCTGCTGGTTTCCGTGATGATAGTTTGCTCGATCGCCGCGAGTGCCCAGTATTATCTAAGCAAGTGCCATGGCATGGACGCGTGCGCGGCCGCCGAAGCCGAAAGCCATGAACGAGATAAGCCGAGCGAGCCACAATAGCGAAAAGCCTGCCGCGAACCAGCGCGGCCTGAGTCGGGGCGGGTCCTAACGCGCTTGCATTCGGCCGCGATCCTCCCAACGCCAATCGGGACGGTATGCGGACCAGGCATGATGCGGCTATAGCTCTGGTCCGGGTTCTGACACCCACGGACATTCCATCACTGATTTGGTTTAGAATTCACTCCCGATTCGGGAGAAAAAGTCGCGTGCAACCTAAGCCGACAAACCAATTTGACTATAGCTGTTCCGGCCTCCCACCGTGGGCGCCGCGTCTGCGTGGGTCAAAATACTAGAGCGCACCGGACCAGAGAACGTCCGAGGCAAATTAGCTAACCTCGACGGGCGGATTGGATCAGGCGCCGCTATTCCGATCGGAACTGAATCGGCTTTCACGGTCGGTTTCGCTCAAGAATGGTTAGCATGGACTGATCAACAAAAGGCCGTCGCCGAGCAACGCCGTGACAACGCAATGAAATGGGCAACTATCTGGGCGGCAGTTGCAGCAGGCCTATCTGCACTGGGGGCAATTGCTCAGGCCGTGGTTGCAATTGTGGCGTACTTAAAGCCACCGCATTGAATGGTTCGCACTTGCTGGCTGGGCTCTCTATTATTGGACACACTAGGTGACGAGCGATCAAACGGCGGCCGATGCCGAGTTCATAATCCAGGCTGCTCCGCGGTTATCTTCGATCGCTACATTGGCCTCAATGTCCTTTGGGCTTGGCGAGGGAGCGAGTGAGGCCATCAGACACGCACAAGGCAACGCTAAGTATCCCCAAGAATGGCACCAGGCCGCGCTAGGTTTTCAGGACGGCACGCTCATGATGGCCGTGGTTCGGACATGCATCCTGCTTGACAGCGATGAAAAGACCGTGAGCTTCCAAGGCGTCTACAAGCGACTTAAAGAGCCTGAGACGCAACGCGCTCTCATTCAGAAGGTCTTCGGCGAGTACGAAGAGTTTCAATCGATGTTCGGCTCGTCACCAACGCAGATGGTTGCTGATTTTCTTTCGATCTATCAAGAGATCGATTGGGGCATCCATTCCACGCTCATTCACTTCCGCAACTTCGGAGTGGTCCATCTTCTCGATCGCAAGAACTGGAAATCGATCAAATACGGCGAGATGCGGGATCTAATCCTGTTGGTGGGGCGCCTCAGCGACAAGCTGACAGAGCTTTGCCGCTCGTCGGTCCCACCTATTGCGTCGTTGGTGAAAGAATGGCGCGAGTACGGCCTTCAGGCTCTTGCGAGGCCCTGATCCAGAATTGCGCTGGGTAGGAAGGGCGCCTGAGTCGGGGCGGGTCAAAGGATCAATGGTGTCAATCCACTGCTCGTTGAAGGCGAAGCCCCTTGCGCTCGCCCTCCGGTTGCGGAATGCCTTCGGTTCCAACCCATCGGAGTGCCGATATGCCCGCAAATGAACAGTCTGAACCGCGCCGGGTTTGCCGGAGGCCATTTGGTTTAAGTTATGCCGCCATGGCCGATTGTTCCAGCATGGCGTAGTAGCGTTGCTCGGCTTCGGCCGGCGGGATGTTTCCGATGGGCTCCAGGAGCCGCCGGTTGTTGAACCAGTCGACCCATTCGAGAGTGGCGAACTCGACGGCCTCGAAGCTGCGCCATGGCCCGCGCCGATGGATCACCTCGGCCTTGTAGAGACCGTTGATGGTTTCGGCGAGAGCATTGTCAAAGGAATCTCCGACGCTGCCGACAGAAGGCTCGACGCCAGCCTCAGCCAGGCGCTCGGTGTACTTAATGGAGACGTATTGGGCGGATTCAAACGGTCGTCGCAACACCAGTTGTTTTCACTCATAACAGCAATTCGTCAAGCGCCTCCGCCGGCGTTTTCCAGCCTAGTGTCTTTCTCGGACGGGCATTGAGGGCCGCTGCCACAGCGGATATCTCGTCGGCGCTATGGATGCTGAGGTCTGTGCCTTTCGGGAAGTACTGTCGCAGCAACCCGTTGGTGTTCTCGTTAGTACCGCGCTGCCAAGGGCTTTGCGGGTCGCAGAAGTAGACCTGGATACCCGCATCGATCTTGAGACGATCGTGCTGAGCCATTTCGGCTCCCTGATCCCAGGTCAGCGAGCGACGCAGTTCTTCGGGCAAGGTGATGACGGTGCGCGTGATCGCGTCGCGCACGGCCTCGGCCCCGTGTCCCGCGAGCGCAGGTCCGTTCTTCGCGCGCGGAGCTTCGCCGTGCCCCGCCAACCGGGGAAGGTGCAATAGCATCGTGAAGCGCGTCGTGCGCTCGACCAGCGTGCCGATTGCCGAGCTGCCAAGACCGAGGATGAGGTCTCCCTCCCAATGTCCCGGCACTGCTCGATCGGCAGCTTCAGCAGGGCGCTCACTGATCATGATCTCCGGCGAGACAAACCCCTTGCCTCGCCTGCGTACGCGCGCCCTGGGCATCCGTAATACACGCCCGGTTCGCAAGCAGGCCGTCAGCTCGCGGCGCAGCGCCCCACGGCCCTGAACGAAGAGAGCTTGATAGATAGCTTCGTGGCTGATGCGCATCGTCTTGTCGTCCGGGAAGTCGATCGGCAAGCGTCGGGCAATCTGCTCGGGACTCCAGGCTTTGGCCCATCGCCGATCCTTGCGTGGGCCATGCCGGCGGCCCTTCCACAGAACGGCGGGACCAGGAACGAGCGCGCCGCTCGGGGCTACGACGCCGCCAGCAAGTCTCTCCTCCACATAAGTGCGCAAGGTTGCATTGAGCGCAAGCTTGGTCGGCTTGGGTCGGCGGGCGGATCGATTCGCATGCCATTGGGCAGTTGTTGCCCGATACTCCAACCCGCCGCCGCGGGTAGCCGCGTTGCGTCGCAGTTCACGGGATATTGTCGAAGCAGCCCGCCCCAGGCGACGTCCAATCTCTTGCCTGGAATGGCCCTGCACCTTGAGGAGTGCGATCTCCTCGCGCTCTACCAATGAGAGGTACCGCCCGGAGAGTACCTTTGCCGAAGATCTGAACATCGCTGGTGGCATGCCGCCCGCCTTTCGGAATAATCTGCTTCCGACAGGTTGTGACAATCCGGCTTCCAGCGCAGCATCCTCGCTGCTTAGCCCCGCGGCAATCGCCAGCCAAAATCTATTCTGTTCATCGCGTCCTGCAACAGACGGCCGTCCTGGCGATGGCAATGGGGCTCGTCCCGACCGCGCCGATCGGCGCCTTACAACGTTCATCGCAACCTCCAACCTCCGAGTGTTGCGACGATCGTTTGAATCCGCCTTGGCTGCCTCTGTCGCTGTGGTGCACGAGCCCGCCACGATGGACCGACCGTCGATCATGTAGTGCCTGCTCCAGCGCATCGAGCACGAAGCCTGCATGCGCCGTGCGCGAGGCCCGCCAGCCGACGATCCTGCGGGCATAGGCATCGATGACGAAGGCGACGTAGACGAAGCCGGTCCAGGTCGCGACATAGGTGAAGTCGGAGAGCCAAAGGACGTTCGGCCGTGGCGCCTTGAACTAGCGGTTGACGTGATCCAGCGGGCATGGCGCCGCCTTGTCGCTGATCGTGGTCTTGACGGATTTGCCGCGGATGACCCCTTGCAAACCCATATCCCGCATCAATCGCGATACTGTGCAACGGGCTCATCGAAGCCTTCGCGTTTGAGCTGGCGCCAGACCTTGCGCACACCGTAGACGGAGAAGTTCTGATCGAAGACGCGACGAACCTCGACCTTCAGAGCGGCATCCTGCCTGGCGCGCGCCGACCGCTTGGCCGGATCGCGCCGCTTGGCCACATGGGCGTGGTAGGTGGAGGGGGCGATCGGCAAGACCTTGCAGATCGGCTCGACCCCATGCGCCCCACGATGATCATCGATGAAGGCGATCATGGCTTGGACCGGCGGTCGAGCTCCGCCATCGCAAAATAAGCGCTCGCCTTGCGCAGGATCTCGTTGGCCTGCCGAAGCTCCCGGTTCTCCCGCTCCAGGACCTTCAGCTTCTCGGCCATCTCAGTCGGAACGCCGGTCCGCTGCCCGCTGTCGATCTCGGCCTTCTTGACCCAGTCATGAAGCGTCTGCGGTGTGCAGCCGATCTTGGCCGCAATCGATGTCACCGCCGCCCAGCGCGAAGGGTGCTCGCCGGCGTGATCCAGAACCATCCGAACCGCACGGGCCCGGACCTCACGCGAGAACTTGTTCGTCGTCTTGCTCGTCATGGCTCCATCCTCTCAGGAGTTGGAGCCTCCGGCAAACCCGGCGCGGTTCAATGGCGGCATGCGGCCTCAGACGATTACCTTTCGGCGATATGCGCAGCGCCGGCGTGCGCGGCGTTTTGCGTGGATTATCGCTGCAGCCAGAGCGTTGCCTTTAGCGCCGACAGATGGCCGAAATCTGTATAGCCGACCATGATGTCGAGGCATGGGCAGCCCCGCACGAGCCGGTTGAAGTCCTCTGGCCTGTCACCCTGTGCATTTGTGCGTTTAGCAGCACACATAGCGTCAAGCGATGAGTTTGCTCAGCTTGGTTGAGACCGCGTGGATCGGAACTGTCGTGGTGTCATTCCCGTCCATCGCTTGAACGCGTGTGTGAGTGAACTCAGTTCGCGATAACCAAGCAGCCAAGCAACTTCGGAAACGGGTAGCTGCTCCTCTTCGAGATAGCGCTTGGCGAGCGCGGCCCGCAACTGGTCAAGGATTTCAGCGAAGGACGTCTTCTCTTCACCAAGCTTGCGCGACAACGTGCGGGTACTCAGTCCCATCTGCCGCGCGACTTCCTTCGCGACGCCTCTACCGTGAGGCAGCAGTGTGGTAAGCGTCTTCTCGACTCTTGAACGGACCGTCGCACCGTGCGGCGCTTTCCGTATCAGCGCTTCATCCGCATAGCGTCGCAACAAATCGTGCAGATAGCCGTCGCGGCCGACTAGCGGGAGGAGTGCCACTGGTACCGGAAAGGAGATCGCATCGCCATCCGCGCCGAACTCGACGTCACGGCCAAAGAACGTCCGGAACTCTGCGGGCGTCCCGCCTCGCAGATGCCTCATCTGCAGCCGCGACGGCACCAGACGACCGGCGGTCACCTGCCTGCAGATCCGAACCAGCGTCACCAGCCAGAATTCGATCTGATGCCGGTCGCTCCGTCGATCGACACCAACATATTCGAGCGCAAGGGTCGCAGTAAGCCCGACCATCTCGAAACGCAATTGGATGCCATCATTCATGATCCGGCTGTACCGTTCGGCGGCACGAAGCGCATCGGCGACATTCTCCGACGAAGCCATAACGTAGTAGACAAGGCCGATCTCACGTAGATCAAAGCTCCGGGCGAGACGGAAGCCCAAGATGTCGTCCTCCAACTCTTGGGCAGCCAATTCCAGAATCTTGATCTGGGTTCGCACTTCGAGCCGGACCGCAGGGTCGCGGAAGTCGTTCAGCGTCAATCCCGCCTTGGACAGTAGCGCAGCTGTGTCTTGGCCAGAGGCAGCGACGCGCGCGCAGGCCAGCCGAGCAATACCGCCCGTCGCGCTAGGTATCGCACTCAGTTGTCCCGCCGACTCCATAGCTCGCTCCTGCCCCGCTCAAGACGTCAAAGCCCACATCTATGGCGAGCCATCATAGGGCGATCCCCGCACTTCATAATAGAAACATCCAGTTGCAAGCGCTCCTTCACAATTGCCAGCAGAGGCTGCGCTGATCAGCGCGCTTGCGACATCGCCACAGAAGCGAGAACTTTTCGCCATGATTGCGGAACATCTCAACACGCTGGCGGCTGCCGTGGAGCTAGCATTGAAGACCGGCTTCATGTCAAAGGCAGGTAACCGACCACATAGGATCGGGTTCCGGCCTACAAGCGAGTAAGTTGAGAAACACCTTTGGCTCGCAAGTGTTGTTCCGGAGTGCGCCGATCATGGCAGCTTGGGACTCTGTGCCGATGGTCTTCCTGTTTTTCGCAGCCGGGATTTCTACGATCTTCTTTGTCACTTCCCTGCTTGCATTGCACTACGGCCGGCTCTGGGACTGCGCTACCGAAAGCACGAAGTCGGCAG
The DNA here is from genome assembly GCF_054061875.1 of Bradyrhizobium sp. S3.7.6. Classification (NCBI taxonomy): domain Bacteria; kingdom Pseudomonadati; phylum Pseudomonadota; class Alphaproteobacteria; order Hyphomicrobiales; family Nitrobacteraceae; genus Bradyrhizobium; species Bradyrhizobium sp. S3.7.6. The sequence goes on from NZ_JBSSEQ010000004.1 coordinate 577,877, forward strand.
CGACAGCATGGCTGGGCTTGGCACGGTCGAAGGGGCGATCTTCGGCATCATGGGCTTGCTTCTGGCATTCACCATCTCGGGTGCCTTGCAGCGGTTCGACGACCGTCGACAACTGGTCCTCCAGGAGGCGGCTGCAGCGGCGACCGCTTTCGACCGGCTCGGTTTGTTCGAGGGTGAGACTGACCTGCCCCTGAAGTTTCACCCAGTAGCGGTTAGAGTCTCGGCGGATGTTACGCCGTTTGGCGCGGTGTGAGCAACGTGCGATCGGCGGAGCTGGTCGGGGTTGCGCAGCCGATCGCACGTTGCGGTGAGGTAGGCGGCATAGGCCGCAGGGGTCAGATAGCCGAGCGAGGAATGCGGGCGTTGGCCGTTGTAGTCGCCGACCCAATCCGCAATCTTGGCGCGGGCGTGATCGAGGCCGAAGAACAAGGTTTCGTTGAGAAGCTCGTCCCGCATCCGGCCGTTGAAGCTTTCACAGAAGCCGTTCTGCATCGGCTTGCCCGGCGCAATGAAGTGCCAGTCGATCTTGTTCTCCTCCGACCAGGCCAGCATGGCATTGCAGGTGAACTCGGTGCCGTTGTCGGAGACGATCATGCCCGGCTTGCCGCGCTGATTGATCAGCGCCGTCAGTTCGCGTGCCACCCGCCGCCCCTGGATCGAGGTGTCGGGGATGGCCGCCAGACATTCCCGGGTCACGTCATCGACGATATTCAGGACCCGGAAGCGACGGCCGCTGGCGAACTGGTCGTGGACAAAATCCAGCGACCACCGGGCGTTCGGCCGAGCCTCGACCAGTATCGGCGCTCGGGTGCCCACGGCGCGGCGGCGGGCCCGGCGCTTGCGCACGCTGAGGCCTTCCTCTCGATACAGACGGTAGATCCGGTTCCGCCCGGACGGCTCGCCCTGCTGGCGAAGCAGCACGAACAGCCGGCGGTAGCCGAACCGCCGACGGGCATTAGCAAGCTCGCGCAAGTGGCCGCGTAGTTCGGTGTCCGGCGGTCGGCACGATCGGTACCGAACCATCTTGCGGTCAGCGCCGACGATGCCGCAGGCCCGCCGCTCCGCCAGACCCATGACGGCCTGCAGGTGCGCGACGGCTTCGCGCTTGGCGACGGGCCCTACCATTTTTTTGACAAAAGCTCGCGTAGCGCTGCAGCATCCAGCATCTGCTCGGCCAGCAGCTTCTTCAGCTTGGCGTTCTCGTCCTCGAGTTGCCGCAACCGCTTGGCATCGGAGACGTCCAGACCGCCGAACTTCGCCTTCCAATTGTACAGCGTCGCTTCAGAGACGCCATGCTTCCGCGCCAAATCGGCAGCCTTCGCACCCGCCTCATGCTCACGCAGCACGCCAATAATCTGCTCTTCCGTAAACCTGGCTCGCTTCATCTGTCCGTCCTTCAGAAGGCCGGACTCTAACTTCAACTGGAGGAAATCGGCAGGGGCAGGTCAAGACCGGTCGAGACCTCCGCAACAAGCTCAAGGAATACGTCCGCGCGCGGGTAGAGCTGTACCGGATGCAGCACGACTTCCTGCTATGGCACAGAATGGAGGATTTTTCCCGCGAGCAGCAAACCCAGCTCGTAAACCACAAGGGCCATCTGTGGGATGCAGCACTCGCGGCCTGCCCTAAGAGCGCGTATCAACCAGCATGCGGAGTGACACTACCAGCTCTGAACACCCTGTTTGAGGTCTCGCGGAACCGGGCTGGTGCGGCTGAAAAGCATCCCCCCAAATTGTTCACGTTATGCTGTTTGGTCTCGGTCTTGGATGTTCTCTCCTCGCTGGTTTTGGCATGTCCGCCAGCCGTGCGCGAAGCTGGTTACACATGCTCCTATTCGCGGGGACACTTACAGTGGCACTCTACATCGTCATCGACATGGAGTACCCGCGCCTCGGTCTTATCCGCATAGAAACGTTCGACCACTTTCTTGCGGACGCGCTGGATCAGATGCAATGAAGCTTCCGACGATCCAGACGTCAGTCGCTTTCCCGCTTCGCCGATTTATTGACTTAGATCAACTTCTCTCCCGACCCGCAGGCAAACTCGTTCGGGATTCCCACTGTGAGCGGAAATCGGGAAGGCAGGACGCGACGATTTGCTGCTAGAGCGGTCCTTCTCGCGCCAGTCAAGAGCCGTCATGATCGTTGCTAGTCGATGTCTCAGTCGGAGAGGCAAATGAAACTCCTTACACTGTCGCTCGCTTCGGCATTTTTGCTCGCATGCGCCTGCGATAGCCACGCGGTAGTGAGAATTGCCAACGATCGAGGTGGCTTGATCCAACGTTACCTGGATCGTTATGATGAGTTGAAGGGCACGGGCCAAACCGTGGTAATCGATGGCCTTTGCGCGTCCGCCTGTACGATCGTATTAGCGAAGATTCCATCAGATAGAGTTTGCGTGACTGAAAGGGCAAATCTTGCTTTCCACGCAGCTTGGGATCTCGGCGCTGGCGGACGTCATATTACGAATCGAGAAGCTACACGGATGATCTTTTCGATGTACCCGGCTCCAGTTCGGAGTTGGATCTCAGCGCGAGGTGGATTGTCGCCTAACACAATCTTCCTCCGTGGGGCCCAGTTGCAGACAATATTTGCGCGCTGCTATTTGGACGCTGCAGTTTTCCTGCGGTTGTAGTCCATCACTGGCGGCTCCCAATCCTCTCCTCCGCGCCAGGCACTACACAAGCGGGACAAGACTGAACTGAACCAACCCAAATGCAGGCTTTAAGTAGTGTTCACGCGATCCCGTCCGACGCAGGACGTTCAGCAGATCGCGGCCTCGGACGAATTGACGGATCGCGGCCAATCTTATTTCGCAATTCTAAGAGATCGGTGAAAACATCTGCTTGGCGCCGCAGCTCATCTGCGATCATGGGCGGCTGGCTCGAAACCGTCGAGACGACCGTCACTCGCACCCCACTCCGCTGCAATGCCTGGACCAACGTACGGAAATCTCCGTCTCCCGAGAACAGAATGATCTCATCAACTTGCTGGGCCAATTCCATCGCATGCACCGCGAGCTCAATAGCCATGTCGCCCTTGATCTTGCGGCGGCCATTGGCGTCGAAGAATTCTTTGCTGGCTTTTGTGATCACGGTGAAGCCGTTGTAATCGAGCCAATCGACTAGCGGGCGGATGGACGTGTATTCCTGATCTTCGATGATCGCTGTGTAGTAGAAGGCTCGGGCCAACGTCCCGCGGCTGCGAAGCTCATTCAGTAGCCGCTTGTAGTCGAGATCAAAATTGAGGGCCTTCGCTGTAGCGTAGAGGTTAGGACCGTCGATGAAAGCTGCGATTCTGCTAGACCGTGATAGGGACATAATGGAAACGACCTTGCTCACAAAACCCTTGGCCGGCAGCCAGCGCTGACAGGAACTTCAACGTTCCTACCGGCGAGCGCCATAGCAAGCAGTGCGGGTGAGCGCTTGTTCTAGAAAGCCAATGATTTGCTTTTGAGCGCCAACCGCTACCGGCGTCTCACTCCCGAGTGCAGTCTGGCTGCTTCACGTAGACGGCTCTGAGATAGCTTGACCTATCTTAAGTCTTTGTACGGACGAGGCCCCAACCGAGAAACTCCGCGACCGTCCGTCGCGAGGGCCACACTCAAATGGTCTATCGAGATTGAAGAGTACCGACCCCGAAGGTACGTCGACGCCCCACCGCCTCAGTCATCCGGGCTACGCCCGTCTTATTTTCTACACGTGCGTTGTCGGATAAGTTAACGAGTTCCTAAGCTCGGTAGAGTGCGTTTGGTTCCCGCTTGCCACGAGTCGTATAGTTCTACTGCTACAACTTGCGACAGCGTCGGCAATCGCAGGCCCATGGGGATGGAGAACTCTGATGAAGACGTTTCTGCTTGGTACCGTTGCGTTGTTTGCTTTGGGGCTCGCCGCCCCCGCTTCCACTGCCGACATGGCGGCACGTCCGTACACCAAGGCCCCGCCGCCGCTGGCGGCTCCGATCTACGACTGGACCGGGTTCTACATCGGTGCGAACGGTGGCTGGGGTCAGAGCCGCAATTGCTGGGATTTCGTCGGCGCGGCCGGCGTGGTATTCGCTGGGTTGTCGCGAGCGCTCTGGCGGGCTTATTGGCGGTCAGGTCGGATATCGTTGGCAGGCAAGCCAGTGGGTGTTCGGCTTGGAAGCTCAAGGTGACTGGGCGGACCTAAGCAGCCAGCGTGTCAGCTTGATTAACCCCGCGTTCTCGACTCGCACGAAAACGGACGGCATCGGGCTGTTCACCGGCCAGATCGGCTATTCTTGGAATGCTTCCTTGCTGTACGTCAAAGGCGGCGCAGCCGTGACGAGCAACCGCTTCAGCATTTCCTTGACACGCTCACCGGAATTGAGCTGGCAGCTGCAAGCTCAACCCGCTGGGGTGGGACCGTCGGTGTCGGCTGGGAGTATGGGTTCGCACCGAACTGGTCGGCCGGCATCGAGTACGATCATCTGTTCATGCGCAGGGAAGAATTCATGCGCAAAAAATGTAGGTAAATCAATGCCATGTGGCTGTTGTGTCTACATTTGTGTCGCGATCCGGTGACGGTTCGGACGCGAAAATATATATGAATGCCTATGAACCCCTGTGGATGGCGGTGAAGGCTGGCGGCGGTCGCTCCCACCAGTGCACTGAGTGATTTTGCGCGTCTCGGGTCAATCGGGGTTATGCACGCCAGAGGGCTTTTGGTTCCGCTAAGTCCTTAACGGACATAAACAATTTGAAGATGTGATCCGAAGCAAGTGTTGCAGCCCGGCTACAGCAACCACGGGGTGAACGAACTACTGTTGATTCGTCGGGTGGGCTTATCGCCTTAACGAACTGCTTTCTGGGGAGATTACTCGTATGAAAAAGATTCTGGTTGCTGCGGTCGGGATGATGGCCGCTGGATTGTCCGCTCCGGCGTCGGCGGCTGACTTGGCGGCGCGTCCGTACACTAAGGCCCCGCCGCCGGTGGTGGCTCCGATTTACGATTGGACCGGCTTCTATATCGGCGGCAACGGTGGCTGGGCGCAGAACCACAACTGCGTGGATTTCCTTGACGCGGCTGGCGTAGCCGTCGCTTCCGGCTGCCGCGATCGGTCCGGTGGCGTCATCGGCGGCCAGCTCGGTTATCGCTGGCAGGCCAGCCAGTGGGTGTTTGGCTTGGAAGCTCAGGGCGATTGGGCGGATCTCAGCAACCAGCGCGTCAGCCTGATCGATGCTTCGCTCTCCACTCGCACCAAAACCAGTGCCATCGGCCTCTTCACCGGCCAGATCGGCTACGCCTGGAATGCGTCACTGTTCTACGTGAAGGGCGGCGCGGCGGTGACAGACAACCGCCTAAGCGTCATCGATAATGCCTTCGGCACCGAGCTCGCCGCGCAAAGCGCTACCCGCTGGGGTGGTGTCATTGGTGTTGGATACGAGTATGGCTTCACCCCGAATTGGTCGGTGGGTGTCGAATACGACCATTTGTTCATGGGGCACCGGAATAATTCGTTCACGGTCGCTGATCCGCGACTTGCCGCCTTTGTGAACGACCGGATCACGCAGGACGTGGACATGGTCACGCTGCGCTTCAATTACCGCTTCGGCGGTTATGGCGCCCCGATCGCAGCGCGTTACTGATTTCCTCCAGCGAACTTAAGCCCCGGCGTCGTCCGGGGCTTTTCTTTATCTCTCGACAACGCGGCGGTCCCGCTTAGGAAAAAGCCGGTAGGACCACTCAGGCGGTGCAGACGCCGATAACGCCGAGCATCTGCCTCATTGAGGATCAAGATCGCGATTTGCATGGCGCGGGAAAGCCTGCCCATAAGGGCAATTGAAAGGCGCCGCAAGGTCATCGATGGTCGATGCGCGTTCGAGCCTCAGCCCGAGGCCTGGCCTTAACAACCTCCAAGCCCCGGCCTGCCCCAAACCCAAGGCCGGGGTTTTTTCTCGGCTGCGCGAGGCCCTCGCCAGTGTCCTCTGAGCCAGGCGATCGCCTCATCGAGGCTGTCGGCGCACAGCGCCGGGCCAGGCGCGCCGGCATCACCGGCGGCTCACACCAGGCCGACGCCGAGGACCGGCGGGTGCTCGACAGATTGTTGGCGGACGCCCTCACTGCGGAGCGAAATACCCTCAACGAAGGGACCAATGTCAGCTACAAAGAGAAGGAAAACCGAGGCAAGTCCTCTGCGGAAAATCTAAGAATGGCTAGCAATCAGGCCCCGCTTTTACTTTACCCCGCCGAGTTTCGGTCGCTCCGTTCATAAAGAAGATGGCGCTAGACACGACCGATGCACACGCTACGTTAGTCCGATAGTTTGGTAGTCGCGTACTGGTGGCGGACGTGAGCTTTCAGATGTCGATACTCAAAATCCTCGCCGGCCAGCCCGATGGCCGGGCCAGTCTTGACGTCGTCAAGCAACACCTGGCTCTTTTCTACACCAGCGGACCCGAGTGGACCGGTCGCATGAAGCTTCTGGCTGCGCGGGCACCAGACCTCGATATCTTCGGCCAAAAGCTGATCGCGCGCGAGCCAGGCGAGTGGCGTATCACGGACGCGGGCCGGGACTTGCTCTCGGCGGTTGAGCAGCCACCTACGACCGTATCTAAAGATCTTACGCTCGGCGAGCTGATCGAGAATCTGCCGGCCAGCGAGTTTGCCTCGCCGCCCCCGCCCCCGCAACGTCGTCTAGAAGAGCACAAGCGTCGCCGCGGCATCCAACGCCGGGTCGCACGAACGCGCAGATCGGCATAAGAGCTCCCGACTACCTTATCGCTCCTCGACCAATGGCGCTCATGACGTCGAAGAAAAGCGCGAGCGGGAACCGTGACGAACCTGCCTTCAAAAGATCACCTTCGGTGAGATGCGCGCCTCCGGCGCCCGCGACGTCCTGAACTACACCGCGACTATGGCTGCTGCCAGCATGTCGACGCCAGCGCTGACGGCTGGGTCCTCCAGTTCAACGCCGCCGACTATCTTGGCGCTGCATTGACCGGCGATGGACGTGACATCGAGGCTTGGCAACCCGCAAAGTTACCGTTCTGAAGGACAAAGATTGCCCTCTGCGAGGCCGGCCTCTGGGACGCCGTTACAGACCCAGCACCAGCGTATACGCGAAAGATGCTGAAAGAACGCTCAGCCCAATAATGGCGACTTTGAAAACGAGGTCTGGCGCTGCCACGATGCCCTCCACGATTTCGCAAATCACTTGAATCTTACGCTTTATTCCGGAGGTTGCAATTCGGCTTCACAACGTCAACGATGCGATCAACGCGAGACCAAACGCGGCTGATGCCCAGACCAGTGATTGGTAAATCCAGTACCGACGGCGATTTCATGACGCGCCTTCCTCGCATGAGGAGGCCGCTCGATAGGCAGCTGCGCCATTGAGCCAGATCAATGAACGTCGTTAATCACATTCTAAAAAGCGCGAAAGAGAGCAGCGCCACCGGCAGCATGCCGACAGCAATGACTGCGATCCGAAGGAGACTTCCCGCCACATGGGTAATCGTAACGGGCCGCGCCCCAAGGGGGCTGCAGTTCGTGCCAGCTTGACCGAAACAGTAAGAGGAATTCGGCAAAAAGCTGCGCGACTAGAAGGGTCTACGCCCTCGGGAGACCAATGACCGCAGAACGGTCAACAAATATAAGCTCGCGATCACGCCAGCGTCCGACCAAACGCCAGCTGGCATTAATCGCATGGACGGTGGCCCACCCGGCTCGGGACGCAAGCTTCAGCGAGAGGGCCATGATCGCCGACAAGCTGACCCGGTGGCTGACCCAGGCTGAGCAGCATCAGGTCTCGAAATTCATCGCGGACGAAACGGCGATGCGCAAAGCACTCAACAAGCGGGTCACGAAGCGATAGCCGCCAAGTGCGGATGAGGACGCACGGGCCAGCCCACTTTGACGGGAGGCGATCTCACTTGCCTTCCGACTTCGCGATCTCTGCAAGGTTCTCAAGCTGGCTCCCAAGCGCTGCCCAGCTCCGTGAGATGTTCGTCAGCACGGTCGCTCGGCGGGGTGAATTCCTCGGATCAGCGGCACGTAGTTTGTACTCGGCGGCATAAGCGCGGCATTGTTCAGCTGTAGGCACGTTGTCCCCTTGTGCGCATCAGTGTCACTGTCGTGTGACCGATGGCGATGAGACGATCATCACCATTGCAAGGAAGCCGACACAATCAGGAGAAGCCGCGATGCAGCTATGGGGCTTTGCCGTGCCCCACGATGCGGCGGCCCGTCACCAGACCGATACACGACGCCAGCGAGCACAACCGCGCTGACGGCAACAGTGACAATGCTCCACTGTCCCTTGGTACAGTACCATCGCGTCAGTCGCCAAATACTATGCTTCACTCCACCTTGGGGTGGAGCTTATCGTTCCGCGCACCGAGACGTATTCGATTGGCTAAAAATCAATAAAAGAGTAGCCCGCATGTTTGTGCGTAATACTACGGGGCGGTCCCTCTGCCCTAATTCGCTCACTGACCTTGGCATCACGAGCGAATCAAATCCGGGCGTCAGTTCGAGTGTATTGATCTACAAAAAGGGGAAAGCAATTTTCAGTGAGAAGGAACCTGCCGAATACGTCTATCAAGTAATCAGGGGAGCGGCGCGCAGTTACAAACTGCTCTCTGACGGTCGACGCCAGATTGGCGCATTCCATTTGGCCGGAGATATTTTCGGGCTGGAGAACAGTGGGACGCATCGATTTACGACCCAGGCGGTGGTCGAGACGACGCTTCGCCTGATCAGACGGCAAACTCTAGAAATGGTCGCCGAAACCGATCCAGCTGTCTCGCGCAACCTACTCCGTATGACTACCAGCAACCTCGAGCACGCGGAAAATCATATGCTGCTGCTTGGCCGTAAATCGTCATCGGAGAGAGTTGCCGCGTTCTTGCTGGAGATGGACAAGCGCCTGACCGCCACTAACTCAATGGCACTCCCCATGTACCGTCGCGATATAGCTGACTACCTCGGCTTAGCACTCGAAACGGTGTGTCGTGTTCTATCCAGGCTGCATGGAGCGGGCGTACTTGATTTCACCGCTGGTAGTCACCGGGAAATCGTACTTCTCGACCGAGAGCGGCTGGCAAACCTCGATCCACCAGATTAGGTCCAGTTCAGGACGAAGCTGAGTGCCCTCGAAGCAGGCTAAGTGCGGCCGGCCGCAGCGGAGTTGACGGGTGTTCGAGATGACGAACCTAAAATCCAGAGCCGTTTATTTGGTTCTTCTCGTGGTTCAACTGACAGGAGCACTCTTCATAATCTTGGACGGCCTGCCCGAATTTAGGCACTTGATAATCCATCCCGGTGAGCAGCTGCCGTTCGAACGGTCCGATAATCTTGCTAGGCCCGTCATTATCATTGCGATGCAGGTCGCCTATTGGTATCGCCTGCGACGCGTTCCGCTCCCACCTCCGCGCTCGAATCCGATCCTGAGTCACCTGTTTCTGTTTCTGGGGCGTCTCGCCTTTATTTTCGGCGGCTCGCCTGTTCGGTGTCGTATTCTTCAGACATTTGCCGGAGATCAATCAAGGCGCCGATCTTTGGCTCATGCTCCGTCGTGGGCTGCAACTCCTCGCGTCGTTGTTCGCCCTATTCTGCGTAACGCTGGAACTCGAACGACTAGGGCGCACGCTGGGAAGTAATCAGTAGATTTAGGCTATCGGCAAACCCGCTGTAGGAATCGTCAGCCGGCCTCATCGCAACATCGCGCCAGACTTCACGCATGCGGTCGTGCGGCATTGGCAACTAGGCAAACACTGACGTCTGTCTGTGCAAAGCGCGCCTTGTCAGTTCTTCAAGTTCCCCAAGCTTCCACAATTGGCGAGAACGTCGACGGCCGCGGCGCGGTCGGCAACTTCGTCGGTGCCGGCTAGCGCGTGGGTTGCCTAGTGTCTCTCATCTCAGGGAATGATCACCGACGGAGTGAGATTCGCAGACCCACGACTTTTCCGGTTTCAGGTACATTTCCGCCGGACTGGAGCACCCGAGTTGGACGCACCTGATCGTGGCCATGGTCGCACCACGGGCGGGCACAGGTCAGACAGTTGGCGCAGGCATACAAGCCTGGATGCTGATGCTGCTCAAATGCCTCCCGTACATGGTCGGCTGCAGCGCGCTTTTCCTGAACGCGACCAGCGGCGGTGAACCCCCCTCGGCCCACGGGTGCGGCAACTCCTGCCAGCCACTCAACGGAAATTCAGTGGTGCCTGCACCCGCTCGGCCTCGGCGGTCGCGGTCCCCATGTATTTCGATTGGAAATGAGCAACCCGCTCGCGCCACATTCCGACGAACGCCTCCGACGTCAGCTTCTCCACCGATTTCCACGCCCCTTTGACGGCCGGAAGCGTATTGCCCCAAATCGCGCGCCTGCACCATTTTTCGCCCTTCTCTCTGCCTTCGCTGGTGGCGCACATCGATTTCCAGGCAATGCGATTGGGTTGACTGAGGTGTTCCGCGGCGCCTTCCCAGCCCTGCTGATGGATCAGGTAGAGATCGTTCAGGTCCGGCTTCCTGTGCGTCACCCACTCGAACAGAATGCCTTCAGTAATGATCTTGTAGGCTGCCGCAACAGCATTATCGCGGGGATTGAGAATGTCTCCGGAGCCGAATTTGCCGAACTCGTATTTGCTCAGCTGGAACAGCCCGATATATGACCCGGTGCGTTGCTTGGGGTCGAAACCGGACTCGACCTTGGCCACCGCCTTCATGAAAGTGAACTCCAGACCGAACGCGTCGGACGCGCGCTTGATCTCTTCCATCGGCGTTCCGACCGGGATGTCCTTGAACGAACGCAGGACGATCGCAGCCGCCTTCTCGGCAGGCGGCAGTTCGGACCAGACATAACAAATGAGGTACCTGAAATCCTGCGACCCCGACTTGGACACACCGCCGGATGCACCGCACGTTGTTGGCACCAGCTGCGCCGGATCACGGTGGCCGGGATCAGCGGATTTGTGCATAGGCGGTAAATCGGCCGACAGCGTCTGCGACGGATCGGGCAACGCGGCCACGACAATCGATTCCGACTTATCCGAGGCCACCGTCGTGTCGGTGGCCGTCCCCGCCACGGGCTCAGCGGCCGTCGCCACGTCGGCGCTAGCGACAGCGGGGTTCGCGGGGCCGGTGTTGCCCATTGCGATTGCCTGTGGTTCATCCGCGGGCTTGGCGTTGGCGTCGAGAGATGCTGCGCGGTCCTGGATTGGCACCGCGCGGGCGTTCTCGGTGACGGTCGAATCGAAGCCAGCCAGCCAACGATCCACCCCGCGAGAACGACCGTTCCGCAAAAGGCCGGCGCCACTATCGTAAATCGCCGCGGGTTCATGATGCTGTCGCCTCCATAGGCTCCGCCGGAGCCGTGTAGAAAAGCCAAGCATGCGAAGAGCCTCATTCTTGGGATCAATGTGCGTTGCGCAATGGCGGAAACGGCCGCTCGTCGATATTTCCAAAGCATGTTGCCCGATTGCGACGCGTCGACCGCAAGCCATTGTGCCCGCCTCAACGGCAACTCGCACTGTAATCGTGAGTACGGTCCCATTTTCGACCCACTGCGACCAGATTTGGAGGAGAGGCTTGATGCGCTGTCAGGATGACGCATCAGGCGTCGGCTTCGCGCATCGTCTCGAAAAGAGGAATTGCGCCTATTGGGACCGGGCGATGCTCGTTAAGAAATTACCAGCAATGCGGCGCACGATAGCAACTGCTGTATTCGCCATTTCCATGCTCCCTCCGGGGATCGCACACGCTCAATTTCTGTTTGGACCCCAACACACGTTCTGGCGAAGCCAATACGCTCCGTACAAGCACAAGCACCACCACCGGCAGAGAAACTCTGAAACGCCAAAGAGCGCTCGGCCGGAGCCCCTTCCGAAGGGCCCGCTCCAGATCATCATCTCGATAGCAGACCAACGGGTCTCGCTTTTTGACAACGGGGTGCTGATTGCACGCTCTTCGGTGTCCACGGGAATGGAGGGGCATCCGACGCCCCTCGGTGTGTTCAGCGTCATCAGCAAACAACGATGGCACCGTTCAAATATTTATAGCGCCGCCCCCATGCCCTACATGCAACGCATCACCTGGTCAGGGATAGCGTTGCACGCCGGTGTCGTGCCTGGGCATCCAGCGTCACACGGCTGCATCCGTTTGAACAACGATTTCGCCGTTCGACTCTGGCACCTCACGAAGCGCGGCACGCGCGTGATCATTGCGCATGGTGATGTCCAGCCGGTCGAGATAACCAATCCGCATCTATTTCAACCGAAAGCCGCGTCCGGTTCGTCCGAACTCCAGAGTGCCACCGTCGCAACCAAGAGCATCGGTGCAGCCGCGGCAACGCAGGGAACGCTGGTGTCAAACGCCGAGACTCCAGAAGCCGCCAATCTCCAGGTGCCGGGCTCGGCTCCCGCCGCAAGCGCGCCTAAAAAGATTGTCCCGATCTCCATCTTCGTCAGTCGTAAGTTGAGCAAGCTGTTCGTGCGTCAGGGCTTCACGCCCTTGTTTGATGTCCCGGTCAAGATCGAAAATCCGGAGGAGCCGCTGGGAACGCACGTGTTTACCGCAATGGAATTCCAGAAGGAGGGAACGGCTATGCGCTGGAGCGTCGTGTCGATTCCAGAGGAATTGCCCCGTAGATCCGAGGCTGCCACAAAAGGGCGAGAAGCGCCCGCGAAGCAACCCGTGTCGGGACCGTTACCCGACAAAGCCAACGCTGCGCTCAACCGCATCGAAATGCCACAGGATACGGTTGAGAAGATCTCTGAACTCCTGACGCCGGCCTCTTCGTTGATTGTTTCCGACTACGGAATTAGCCACGAGACGGGAAAAGATACGGATTTTGTCGTGGTAACGCATTGATGCAGCGACGCGACCCGCCAACAAGGCGACGCTGCTGCGCAACCGCTGAATTGTTCGACCGCAATTCTGCTGCAACTTGATGTCCGCACCTAAGCCAAAGGGGCGCGAGGTGCGTTCTGAGTCACGCGATTTCCGCAAATGGGCCGGCAACCAGCTTGGCGGATAGCCTCAAACACTGATCTGGCTGCCGATACGCGTGTCGTTTGGTGCAGAGTCGGGACTATGGGAACAAGAGCGCCGGCCTGGGTGACCAAGCGTCCACAGGCAAGACCTTTACCGCCTCGCCCCCACGCGATTGACTCCACCATTCATATTGCCACCAGCGTTGTGACGGACCGCAGCGCGCGCCACCGGGCGAGGCCTGAGTACGACGCCCGCCCGGGCAACACAACCAGCTGGGTACTCAGTGTATTGACAGTAGACCACTGCACTGGCGGGCGCTGGATTGAGCGTGAGACCGGCAAGGCCCAGGAGGGCGCTAGCAGCAATCCCGCTAACAGTCGCTGACTTGATCGAAAGACGCTTCTTGGAATGCATGGTGCGGGTCTTCCTTTTTCGTGCCTGCGCAACAGATGCACGGACGCCATCTCCGGTGCGGCTGCACGCAGCGTGTCCGCCAAAGGAGCGCCGGCGTTGACATAGATCAATCGAGTGTTTGCCTAGCGACGCGGGGAACCTCACAGGACGCGAGTGCAGCGCACACGTGTCGGTGCAGCTCCTGCGGCTCAGGCGGTAGGGGTGGGCTTACGCGCCGAGCCGGTGCTGCTGAGCTCGAGGGTAACGAGCCTCGCCAGAAGGGTCGCCGGATAAAGCTGACCGATCACGCTCTCGATGTTGCAGAGACTTCGTGCCAAGGGATGTACCGGAACGATGTCTCCATACCCGGTTGATGTAAGTGTGACAAAGCTCATGTAAAAAAGCGATGCGGCGACCGAATGATCGTCCTCGAAAGCTATTCCCTTGATTGCGTCGGGAGCCGCCAGCCCTACAAACAGGAACAGCGTTGCAAAGGCCACCGCAATTAAAAGGTACAGAAGGATCGCTCCGATAATTCGGTGATATGTAACGAGACCTCGCCTGAATACGGCCTGAAGCACGACAACACCTAACGTGCAGGCGATGACCAGCCATGCGCCGGCCAAAATGTGAAGGTGGTACGGTACTGGGTAGTAAATGCGCAGGAAGAATACGGCGACGTTGAAAACGAGCGCGAGCGACATCAGAACGAGAGCAGTCGGATTGTTGGAGATGATCACCATGCTGACGATGATCGCTAGCAACAGGCCATCCGCAAACAGGTGAAAGGCGGTAATGCCCATTGCTTGTAGCGGGGCGAAGACAAAAATCAGTAATGCCAGCACTCCCGTGAGCACCGAGAGCAGCCAGTCAATGCGTTCTCCGCGCAAACGGCGCAGCTCGCTTACGGGCGTCTTCATCGATGTTCCTAAGGCCTGGCGCTGACCGCAGCGCTGCACCTTTGTACAATTCAGGACGAAAGTTCAGTCTCGTTGACCTAGATCAAGGGAACGGGAGCAAGCCCAGGCGCGCTCAGTGAATGGGTTAGTGGCCTGCCGCAGCCTGTTTGAGCGGCTCGATCAGCTCGTGCGCTGAGAACGGCTTAGTTAGAAATGCGACGCATCCGGACCGCAGTGCGGCCTCGCGAACGGAAGGAATCTCATTGCCGGTGATGAAAATGACGGGGACCGCAACGCCGTTGGCTTTGAGTTGATGCCGGAGGTCGATCCCCGACCCCCCGTTGAGGTTGATGTCCAAGATGATGCAGAGTGCGTTGGCGATGTCGGCGTGCTGCTCCAGCTCTTCGGCAGACGAGAAGAGGATTGGTTTGAAGCCATGCTGGCATAGCAGCCGATTGAAGGCTCGCAGCATTCCGGGATCGTCATCGACCACCAAAACAGGGTCGCTTCTACCCATTGGATTGCGCTCCGATGACAAGCGGGAGCGCACCGGCTCTCTCAGTCACCGATGGTAGCCGCTGGCGACCCAGTGATGACGAGAACCAATAGGCATTCGGGAGTCTGACACAAGTGTCCCATAGGCCAATAACTTGAAAAATGGTTGAGAATTGGCCTAGGCCATAGGTCCGCTATTAGGCTTATCGCCAATGACACCGACTCGTTCAGCAACCGCCACAAGTTCAGCCAAGGTCCGAACCTGCATTTTCTCCATGACCTGCTGGCGGTGGGCCTTGATGGTGCGTTCGGTCGTACCCAAGATGCTGCCGATCTGCTTATTGGTCTTACCGGCAACGATGAGTTCAAATACTTGCCGCTCCCTCGGCGTTAGTTTGGCGATGAGGGCGCGAACAACATCCAGCCTGGACTGTTGCTCGCGGAAGCCTCGGTGGCGTGCGAACGCCCGTTCAATTGCAGTAAGAAGGCCGTCGGACGTTACCGGCTTTGTCAGGAAATCCTCCGCGCCCTCCTTTAGGGCGCGCACCGTGAGCGGAATATCGACATGACCGCTGACGAATATGATCGGCAGCGTCGAACCGAGTTCGTTTAATCGCTTTTGCAGTGCTGGACCGTCGATGCCAGGTATCCGTACGTCGAGGAGGATGCAGCTCGGAACACTGTCGCTCGGCAGTCGGTCCAGCAACGCCTGTGCTGACGCATAGACCGCGACCTCATAACCGGCGTGCTTCAAATGACGCTCCATCGCCGTCAGAAAGGACGGATCGTCGTCAACAATATGCACAAGCCCCTGCACCGGTCCCCTTTCGTTGCAAAGAGGGTACCGGGCAATTCAAAGTGTGTAAGTATCGTTTAACGCTCATTTGGGGCATGGCTGATCTGTCAGTCCGAACGCGACTATGCAGTTTGTGCCAACCCGATGCCTCGCTGACTGCCGTCCCGTCGCCTGACGTGATGACAATGACCCGGCGATGCTGCCGGCAACCTTGCCCAGACCGGAGTTACAGGCTGTGTACCCCAGCGGCTGGCCTCCGTTGCGTTTGGGTCCCGCATTCGCGCAATTCAGCACTGGGGTCCTCTGAGGGGCGTGTGTATGTGGGGGGACCGCGCGACGGCAGCATTTGAAGACATTAGCATTTTTGGTTTTCCGAGTTGCGTTTCGGAGACGATTTGCCCGGTGTTTCGCGCGCTGACCTCATGAGAACCGCAATGTCGTACTTCGAAATTGCGAAGCTGTTCGGATCGACCGGCGCGGCGAGCGGGGCTCGATCAGCCGCCGCATGAGCCATTTCGCGGAATTGCTGCCGCTCAAGGCGCAGCGCCGCCCGCAAGCCCGCTTGGAAAAACCGTTCGCGCTGGGATGGGTTGAGCCGCGCCCAGCCCCGCATCGTTGCCTCGAACAGATCACGCGGCATCTCGCGGCCTTTCAAAAACGAGAATTCAGCAAATGAAACTCAAAAATCGAGAATTGCAAAGATGCTGATCGTTGACGACCGGCGGCACTGGTGGAGGAAATCCGGCCGGGGGCGCGACAGTCCGCGCCAGCGTGTCATCACCTAGACAGTCATGCCATTACGTCGCTCACCGGGGCAAAGCAGACATCCGCCGCAAGGCCGGGTCGTCCGATCTTGACCCCAAGCGGTCGTTTGATTTGAATCAACACAAACTAACTGGCATCTCCTTTCTTGCTTGCCTGATGGGGCAGTCAGAGCACAAGAGATTCAAGCTCACGCCTGCGGTTCGTCGCGCGATGATCGCGACCAATGACCAGAAAGTGTTTCGCACTTATGGGCCGAACGGCAGCGCTTGGAAGAGCGAGCGCAATGGCGTCTCGCCGCGCGTGCTCTGGAAACTCCTCGCGAACGAACTGATCGAGGACGAGCCACAGACGGCCGTCACGACGGCTGCATCCACAACCATCCGCACGCGCCTGGGTAAGGTTGGGCTGATCATTTTGAAAGCGAGCTTAGACGGGAAAGCATGAGGCGGCCAAAGATCATAGGCCAACGTCCTCAATCTAGTAAGTAACGCACGGAGAGCCCCCCGGACGATCAACGGCCATCCGGCGTATGTTGGCACTCACCATCGCACCGGCCACGGCTCACGCGATCATGTGTCCTCTGTAGGTACTGCGCCAGTGCCGTAGCGGAGAATGGCTTGGTGAGAAACGCGAGGCAGCCGGATCGATGCGCTGCCTCGCGAAGGACGGGTTGGTCGTTTCCCGTCATGAAGATGATAGGCACCGAGACGTTTGCCGCCTTGAGACGGTGAGCGACCTCGATGCCGGAAACCTCGCCGATATTGATGTCCAGCAGGATGCAGGCGGCTTTGTCAAAATCGTCGTGCTTGGTGAAAGTTTCCGCCGAGGGAAACAATAAACTGGTATAGCCGAGGGACCGCAGCAGTCGCCCCAAGCTTTGCAATAGCGTGACGTCGTCATCAACGACGTAAACACAGTTTTCCTGCGACATGCGTTTGCTCCATTTTCATGGTTCCCGCCACAGACGTACTTTTTCCTCGGTGTGCCAACGTCCAAATGGACCATCAGTTTCGATTCCGACGGCTTGGAACTCTTTGCACGCCGCGCGGTCGCTTTTGGCCATTACGCTGTGCCTGACAGCCGCCTCAGTTGGCGGCCTCTTTCATGTTCGGGGGCAAAACTGGGATGTCGCTCATTTGCCCAAGGGGGACCTGCTGAAGCCAGCCCGAATGTCCGCTTCTTGCCGTGAGACCTTGGCCGCGTCGCCGCCTCCGTTGTGCCCGTCTCGTCATCCACGCAATCTGTAGCGGCTTGCCTGGCCCGCGCGGCCCGCACGCGGTCCAAAGGACAGGAGCCTTGTGATCCCTAGCAGCCGCAGCACGGCTCACAGCGCCGGTTTTGCCTATTAATCGTTTGGTCGAGCCGCTACGGTATTCGGACTGCGGACTTCGGAGTAGGACGGGAATGCTTTTCTGGACTGCTGCTCTATCTTGGCGATCTTTTTGCGCGCGGACCCTCATCGCTGTGCTGGCCGTCGCATTATTGCTGGCGATGCAGGGCCAAAGTCAGGCGGCTGATCCAGAACCCAAGCGGGTAATGATGCTGCATTCATTCGGTCTTCGCTTTAGGCCGTGGACTGATTATTCCGAAGCCCTTCGCGCCGAGTTAAGCCGACGGGCATCCATTGAGTTTCAAGATCACTCGCTATTGAATGCCCGGCGAAGCAGCGACAAATCAGACGCTCCATTCGTCGAGTATCTTCGCACTCTTAATATTGACCAGTCGCCCGATCTGATCATCGCCATCGGCGCGCCTGCGGCCAATTTCGTGCAGGCCCACCGCAAAGACCTCTTTCCAACGACGCCCATGCTGTACACTCTGGTAGAGCGACGCCGCGTGGACTTCGATAAATTGACCAAGTACGATACTGTCGTGGCGATCACGAACGACGATCCTGTTTTCTTTGAAAATATCCTGCACGTCCTGCCTCGAACAACGACCATCGCCATCGTTGTCGGTGCTTCGCCGAGCGAAACCTGGTGGCGCAACGAGGTCGCCAAGTCCACTGCGCGGTTCGCGGATCGTGTGCGATTTCGATGGTACAATGAACTTTCCTTTGAAGAGATGCTCAAGGATGCGGCCAACCTTCCGCCACACAGTGCGATTTTCTGGATTGGGTTGAATGTCGATGCGGCGGGAGTGGCGCATGAGGGTAACAGTGCGTTCGCCCGGTTTTACCGGACAGCCAACGCACCCATCTTTTTTCACGACGAAGCCTTTTTTGGAGAGGGCATCGTTGGTGGGCCAATGCAGATCGTCGCCAGACAAAGCAAGCAGGCGGCGGAAGTCGCGCTCCGCATCCTTGACGGCGAAAATGTTGCCGACATCAAGCCGACGTTTGTTCAACTGGCCGCGCCTATGTTCGACTGGCGGCAAATGCAGCGGTGGGGAATTGCCGAGAGCAATCTGCCGCCCGGCAGCACCGTCTATTTCCGAGAACCAACCGTCTGGGAACGGTATTGGTGGCAAGTCGCACTCACAGCCACGATTATTCTATCGCAAACCGCGCTGATCGCCGGTCTGCTGCGCGAACATCGTCGGCGTCAACTTGCCGAAGTGCAGTCGCGGCAGCGCATGACGGAACTGGCGCATGTCAACCGCTTCTCAACGGCTGGCGAATTGACCGCGTCAATTGCCCACGAAATCAACCAGCCGCTCGGCTCTATTCTGACGAATACCGAGACTGCGCAGGCGATCTTGAAGTCTCCCAATCCAGACATCAACGAACTAAGCGAAATTTTGGGAGACATTCTAAAGGATGACCAGCGCGCTACCGAAGTTGTCCGTAGAATGCGCAGCCTGCTGAAAAAGGCACCATTCGAACTGAAAAACTTCGACCTCAATGAAGTTGTGGAAGAGACGATCAGATTTTTTTCCGCGTTGGCTGTTAGCCGGAACTTCAAAATGGCGAACATGATCACGCGGGATGCGCTTCCGATCCTTGGCGACCATATTCAACTTCAACAAGTCATTCTGAACCTTGTTGTGAACGGGATGGACGCGATGAAGGACGCCTACCGAAAACCATCATCAGCATCCGGACTTCGCGCGTCGATAACATTGCCGAGCTATCTGTCTCGGATCGCAGCTCGGGCATTCCCAAGACAAATGAAAGCGGTGTTTGAGCCGTTTTTCATCAGCAAGACGGAGGGCATGGGCATGGGGTTGTCGATCGCCGCGCACTATTGTTTTGAAGCGCACAGCGGGCAGTATGAGCAGAAAAACGGGATCACGGCGGCGCGATGTTCCGGATCAGACTTCCTCTTGGCTGAACCTACCAAAACAGGACGACGGAGAGCGCAGCCACGCTGGGAACGAGGGTGGCGATCCCCGCCGCTTCGACGGTGAATACCCGTCTTGGGTTAAATGCCATGCGCCATTTTTGGTGGCAGTCGAGCGACAGCGTTGATCTGGATCATGTGCGGCGACCATCGCACCCAGCAGCCGCTCCTTCAGCGGCTTCGGGCAACATTGAGCGCAGAATGCCGCTAGGGACAGTTTCGGGTCGTCTCAGCCCTCATGGTTGCACCGCTTAAGCCATCAGCGCGCTAGCAAGTCATTCCGGTCGCACATCTACGGACGGCTCGACGGGTATGGCGGACGGTCGTTCTTGCGACGCACACACCGTTAACTCGTGTCCTACCCGCGCCGCAGGCAGCAGCGACTTCCGTGATCATGCCGTTGGGCGGAGGAGTAATCGGCGCAGGTGTCATGGCTTGCGCCGATACTGCGACCGATAAGGCGAAGCCAGCAATAGCAATCAACCTAATCATTCTGCACCTCCCTTAACCGTCCCTAACCTCCCGACTTCTCACGGCAGGAGATGGGTCCGGCTCTCGTGTGAAAGCAACGCGAGTTTCCGGCGCTGGCCGTTGGAAGGCTTGAGATAGATCAAGGTCTGTCTCGGTTTAAAATGGCGCATATTACTGCGGTGATAGGTAAACTCAGGGTAGGCGTATGGGGCGCTATATTGACGAAATCCTACAGCCTGGCGAAAGGGTGCTGTATTCGACCAACGAACACTGGGTGTACTTTCTGCCTGCAATCGGGGCGTGGATCGCGGCGGTCGCATTTCTGGTGCTGTGGCGCCTGGCCGCCGCCGACGCGCTGACGTTGGTTTGGTTGGTATTGGCGGCGGTCGCTGGGCTTGCGGCATTGTACTGGACGGCGACGGCTTGGTTCCACCGCTGGACCACCGAGACCGACGTTACCAACATGCGGGTCGTCCACAAGACCGGTTTCATCAAGAGGCGGACCTTTGAGATGAGCCTCGACAAAGTTGAGAGCGTCGATGTCAATCAAAGCGTTCTTGGCCGCCTTTTGAACTATGGCGACCTCACCATTCAGGGCGTCGGCGAGGGTACGCAAACCATTTCCACCGTTAATTCGCCTCTCGCATTTCGCAGCGCCATCACGACAAGACCGGTTGGCACGTAAATCGCGGCATGGTTTGACACCCGCCCCCCCAACAAAAAGCATGCTTCCCGTCGGAATTGTTCCCTTCCGATATGATTGCTGCTGCTGCCCACGCTGTATTATGTTTGTCTTCGCGCTGCTGAGTTACCGTCAGTCGACAATTCGTATATTGTGGGGTGCCTTTGGCAGCACCGATTGACTGACAGTAAGCATCATCCTGCATTGCGAGTTTCTCCGGCCCAGCAATGTTGTCGGCGCGAATGTGAATTGATCTGAAGCAATAGGCTTTGTCTGGTTCGAGGTGCTGATGCGATGGCGTCGATCCGTAAGGAAATTCTGATGCGCATTCCAGCTTTGGCGATCTGGGCAACGATCGCGGTTTTGACCGCCGCACCAACTCAGGCCCAAACATATGGCGGGAATGCACCGATCTGCCTACAACGTTGGTACTGGGGCGGAGGCGAAACTTTCTACTGCGGCTATAGCTCGATGGCGCAGTGCCACGCCAATGCATCGGGCCTCTCCGCCATGTGCGTTACCAATCCATATTTTGCGAACGCACAAGTGCCACGGGAACCAGCCTATCGACGGCCTCGTCGCGCCTACTAAATCGGACAGGGGCGCGACGACTCGGGTTGAGGCGGCCGACGCCCCCGGAGAGGCCCGCCCCTCGATCCGATCTCGCACGAGCCGCATACGCTGGCGCTGAAGCGAAAATCCGCTGATTGGAGGCCTGCGGCGCTGTAGGTGCATCGATCTGCGACAACCAAACGACTGAACGGGTATGAAATCCGGACAATTCTTGATCTTCAGTGTGACCGCGGCCGTAAAGAGGCCAAACGGACCCAGCGTCCTTTGGCAGTCATCTCACTGTTGTCAGCGTCGGCTACACGACCGACATGAGCTACGATCCATCCACGATAGCCACATTGCGCCGCGCGTTGGACGAGGTGCTGCTTGACGCCCGTTTCCATCAGCGGAAGTCGGCTTCGGCGCTTGAAATTGCTGAACATCTTCTGGCGCGTGCGGCGGACGGAGAACGGGACCTAGAGCGCCTGAAATGCTCGGCTTTCAAGAAACTAATCGGCGATGCCGCGCGCTCGCCGAGCTGGACTGCGTAGCGATCTCAAGACTTTTGCGGGCAGCTCTTGGGGATCGGTAAGGTCGATCGACGGCGACTTTCACTTGACGGCCTTAGTTCTCCTTCGGCGCCACGCGCCACGATCCTCAGCGCGTCATCCGGCAGCGGACGTTGCTCGGAGAAGCTGTTAGCCGGGACAAGGCGGCGGTTCTCCGGCTTCAGGCAGCCTGGCCAGTGCGGTGACGGCATTGCGGATGTTGGTGACCGGTGGCCCGCCGAACTTTGGTGGCGGCGGCATGCCCCAGCGCATCATGGCCGGCTCGCGGCCCGTGTCGGTGTTGCGCACCACCGGGTGATCCGGAAACACGACCGGCATCGGCGCGAGGTTGCCGACATAGCGGTTGACGACGCGGAATAGGGCGATGATCGCGGCTTGGTTTGTGGTGATGCTGTAGATGGGGTGATTGCGGTTGCTGCTCGAAAGGCTCAGCCTGGAAGGGAAGCCGGCGAGCCGGTGGCAGCAGGAGCGGGAACATGAAGCACTATGTCGGTCTGGATGTTTCGCTAAAGGAGACGGCTATCTGTGTTGTGGACGAGAATGGCGTCGTCATTCGCGAGGGCAAGGCACTTTCGGAACCGGAGGCTATTGTTGCCTGGCTCAACGAAAGCGGATTGCCCATTGTCAAGATCGGGATTGAGATTGGTGGTCTCGCTCGTTGGCTGTACAGCGAACTGCGTGCTGCCGGCTTACACGCAGTCTGCATCGATCCCCGAAGACTGCGTGGCGTGACTAAGACGATGCCGATTAAGACCGATCGAAACGACGCTCGCGCCATTGCACAGGTAATGCGGGTCGGCTGGTACACCGTTGTTCATATCAAGGGTGACGTGAGCCAGGAGCTACGAATGCTTCTCAACAATCGCAAGACGCTTTTGATCAAGCAGATCGATATCGAGAACGAAATTCGCGGCGTCTTACGCGTCTTCGGCTTAAAGCTATCTGGTCGTATACCTCAAGCGACGTTTGAGCAGCAGACTAATGAACTCACAGATGGCCATCCACGACTCGCGGCGATGCTGCGCCCAATGCTTGTGGCTCGAGCCGCGCTGCGTGAACAGTACGGCGTCCTGCACAAGATGGTACTTGAAATAGTACGCCGCGAACCGACATGTCAGCGGCTCATGACGATACCGGGCGTAGGTGCACTGACGGCAATCACGTTTCTAACAACCATTGATGACCCGGATCGCTTTCAACGCTCCCGCGATGTTGGCGCGCATCTTGGCCTTACGCCACGCAAATACGCATCTGGGGAAACCGATCGGAATGGCGCTATTTCGAGGTGTGGCGATGTGATGCTCAGCACCATACTTTATCAGGCCGCGCTTGCACTTCTAACCCGCACCAAGCGTTGGTCCGCATTGAAAGCTTGGGGTGTAAGGGTGGCCAAGCGACGCGGCCTTCGCCGAGCGGTCGTAGCAGTCGCACGAAAATTAGCGATCGTGATGCATCGGATCTGGGCAGATGGAAGCGAGTTCCGATGGACCCGCGAGGAGGCGACCGCATGATCAATTAGCAATTCAGCGGATCCGCCGAAAAGGCGGGACGACGTCCTGCGAGGACGAGGTCGGGGTGACTGCGCTGCAACCTCTGTGCCTGCAGCACGCGCCTAATAGATAGCAGCTCCCGATCTTCGGACTACCATCGTGAGGCGGCTATGAACGTCGACCTCGTAGACAAGAGCGAGCCTCGCAGGCTGTCGGTAACGAGCTGAACCCTTGTGCCAGCAACCGCAATCAGACAAGAGGTTGCACATGCGCTTTGCGGACTAACACTTGTTGAAGTCCGTTAGCTTCCGCATGTAGTAGCCCTGCCTCTCAACGGCGAGCTTAATGTCCTCGCTAACGCTCGCTACTTTTTTCTTCTTACGCCATCTACCTGACGCGTCAGGAATTGGCAGACCATTGCGCACAACCAACAGATCACGCTTAGTGTTCAGATACACATCGAGAATATCGCGGGGCGCAGAGATAGCAAGCAACTCCGCCCGGACACGATGGGCAGGCAAGCCGCCACAGATTGCGGTGGATAGCGTGACGGCCCAACAGGCACGAGCGTCTGCAGGTGCTCGCAGCTTGATCCAGATCAAGCCCTGTAGTGAATAGGCAAGCTGAATTGCCATCGGTGCGGCACGACTTCTTCAGACCACGCCGGGAGGGAATTTTTAAAGACTTGGATCCTTCGGGAATTGCTTGAATACTCGTGAACAGCCATGCCCCTGCAGTTCGAGCGTGCCGTCGAGAAGATGGAAATATGGAGCGCGAACAGCGACGGCTATTCTTTCGTGATCAGCTATGAAAGCCCTGCCGTCCCGGCTTTCACGGACGCGCCGGTTATCTGGCGTCGTGGCGTCCTGTTTATGAAGGCCGCAGCGCGATCAGGATCACCGGCTCGCCCTTTAAAACTTTCGACGAGGCCGAAGCTGCCTGCGATGCGATGCTAAAACTCCTGATGAGCGAAAATTGACGCGATAGCCAGCAAATTTGGGAAAGGCAACGGACTAGCATTCAGCGTGACCGCCGTCCTCTTCGTGAAAGCGTTTCGCTTCCTCCTGCGCGACCAGCCTTGCGAGCATCCGCCGCTGTCTGTCCGTGATGCTCGGATCAGCAAGCTGCCGCTTGGCGATGATCAAGTTCGCATAGTGGATGAACTCTTCCATCGATCCCATGAGCGCCTCCCTGTCCTTGTGCGACGCCATTCCCGCGTCCATAAAAGGCGACAACACCGAAGCGTACAATTGTCCCAAAGGGCCAATTTTCCGGTCAGGCGGCCTGTCCTAGAAGGCGTTTCGGTTTGGCTCGGCGAAGAATAGGTCGTCTGCTTTCAGGGCGAGCCTACAATACGGGGGAGGGGTTTCGCGATGTCCATGGTTGGTACGGTCAAGTTCTTCGATGGAGAGCGTGGCTATGGCTTCATCAAGCCGGATGACGGCGGCCGTGATCTGTTCGTTCATATCACCGCAGTCGAGCGGGCCGGACTGAAGGACTTGACTGAAGGACAGCGCATTACATTCGAGGTCGAACCGGACAAGAAGGGCAAAGGCCCCAAGGCGGTCAACCTCGTGATCTCATCCTGAAGTGCTGCCCGCGCCGGACATTGGGTCTGTTGCCTGTGGCCATCGGCATAGCCTTGCGGCGCACGTGCGCCGCAGCTCCTGCGCATGTATTGACTTGGTTCCAAAAAGTCGCCGCCACGTGGCTGTGATGTCCCGCCCGTTCGCTATTCGGTCGCCTGTCCGCGTCGGGACGATAAAAAAGCCGCCACCGGGACGAAGCGGTGACGGCTTCTTTCTCGCTCGTGACCGCGAACAAGCCTTTACCGCCCCGCCCCAACGCGATTGACGCCGCCATTTGCATTGCCACCGGCGTTATGACGGACCGCAGCGCGCGCCACCGGACGAGGCCTCAGCACGACGCCTGTCCGGGAAACGCAACCCACCGGATATTCAACGTACTGGCAGTACACGACCGCCTGGGCTGGCGCTGGATTGAGAGTGACACCTGCAAGCCCCAACAGGGCGCTAGCAGCAATCCCGGCAACAGTCGCTGACTTGATCGAAAGACGCTTCTCCGGATGCATGTTGGACCTCCCTCTTCGCGCTTGCGTCACTGAAAGGTGACGGGAGCCGCCTCAGGTGCGGCTGAACATAGCGTGAGCGCTAAAGGATCGCTAACGTTGACGTAGATCAACGGAGGGTCTGTGCACTGTTGCCCCTCCCGGTGTCCGTCCTATGGCCCGGCGCTGGCGGCGCACTGGACGGCCTTTGCCGGGCCTTGGCGGTGCCGTTGGCCGCCTGTCGCCGTTGCGGTGACGTGCTGCCGCGCTCGACGGGTGATGAGGCGACGCCGCGCTAAGGGTTCTCCTCGCTGTGTTCTTCGAGCAGCTTCCGCGTAGCCTTGATGCGGGCGGAGACGTTCTGAAGCGTTGCGTCCGAACTGATACCTTGCGAATGCAGGAGCATCCACAGCGCTTCGGCAAGGATGACTTGATTTTCTAGAATGGCGCGTTGGGTTTTATCCATCATCAGCCATGCTCCGTTGGTTGCCCTCCGCGATCGATCGCCTGTCCGCGCCCGGTTGGTTCGCTTTAAGTCAGTCGCTCTGACGATAGCGATTAGGCCGAAACGGAATGTCGTCGATGTACGGTCGCACAACCCGCTTGGTCTTGAGCATGTCGCGCCAAGCATAGGCATAAATCGCGATCAAGACAGAAACGAAGGACGTCCACAACAGGATGATCCACTTCATTTGCGTTCTCCTCTCGATGTAGGCGAGCAGATAGGATCCATGGGATCGGAACCCAATTTGGAGGTGCTTGCGTTAGATCAACGCTTGGGCTGATTGTGGCGTGGCCCACGCGACGTGACGCGCGCGCCAACGCCGTGTTCTCGGCACCCATGCGCCGCCGCGTCGAGATGACGTTGGCGGGGAGCATCGAGAGAAGGCGGACCCTCCCCAGGTCGTTAGGGTCCTTCCGATAAGGCGTATTGGTGCCGGGACCGCGTGACCGCGCCCCTTCAGCATATTTGCGTTTTTCGTTTTTCGATGTTTGTTTGCCGCATCTGCCTTTCAAAGGCTCGCGAGATGGCGCGTGATCTGTTCGAGGCCACGATGCAGAGATGGGCGCGGCTCAACCCAGCGCAGCGCGAGCGGTTCTTCCAGGCGGGCCTGAAGGCGGCGCTGCGCCTTGAGCGCCAGGAATTCCGCGAATGGCTCATGCGCCGGCTGATCGAACCACCGCTCGCCCCGCCGGTCGATCCGGCCCGCTTCGCAATTTCGAAGGCCGACGTTGCGCTGCTCATGAAGTCGGCGCGCGAAGCACCGCTCAAATAAGCGTCCGAAGTTTCCCGGCGCGCTAGAGGCGTCTCTGGAGCGGCTCGTGCACCGGGTCTTCCGCCGTTCTGATCGCCGATCACTCGTCGCGGGTATGACCCCACTTTTGGAGCGGCCATCACGTCATCATTGCGACACGGTCCGAGCCACCACGACCGTGATCCGCGCCGACTTGACGACGCCGTCCTGCGAAAACGGCGAAGCATGTTCAACCTGATGCCTTTCGCGTCCGCTCTGATGCGTTCGACATCGTGCGTCGACGAACCGGGTGATCATCTCCACGAAGCGCGCTTGGTCGCGCTCATTCATGGCCGCCATCCCAGGTCTGGCACAAAGTGCATATACCCCTCTCAGTGGAGCAGACCAGCCATGCCCTAGAGAACCAACAAAGGTAACTTACTCAGCGTGACTTGGTCGATACGCTCCACCTGTGACAGAGGAAGTGGCTGGGTTGGCGGGGTGGGTGCATATTGTTGACGACGATGCGGCATTCGCGAAAGCGATGGAAAGACGGCTGAGACTCGCCGGGTACGACGTCGCGGTCTATGCGACGGCGCAAGAGTTACTGGATCGCTTGCCCAGCGACAGCATTCCGGGGTGCATCCTTCTCGACGTGCAAATCCCCGACTTGGACGGTCCGGGACTGCAAAGAAGATTAGGCGAAGTCGACTCCACATTACCGATCATATTTCTCACTGGCTATGCCGACATCCCGGCGACGGTGCGCGCCATCAAGGCGGGTGCAGAGGATTTTTTTACGAAGCCGGTTTCATCCGACGACCTTCTCCCGGCCATTGAACGTGCGCTTGCACATCACCAGACGCTCAACGAGCGACGGAGCAAACTAGAGGCAGCTCGCGGCCGTCTCGCGACGCTGACCCCGCGCGAGCGGCAGGTTTTCGAACTGGTCATTCGCGGCAAACTCAACAAGCAGATCGCCCACACGCTGGGAGCGACCGAGCGGACCATCAAGGCCCATCGCCACATGGTGATGGAGAAGATGCAGGCTCAGAGCTTGGCGGAGCTTGTTTCGCTGGCCGAGCGGGTCGGCATTTTGAGCGACCACAACCGTGTCCAACCGACGACTTAGTTGGCCAAGATCGCGCCCAGCGTCATCGCCAGATCGTGGAGGTTATCGCAACCACACCAAGAGCGGCGATTGCCCAGATCAGAGCATTGATCCGCAAGAACTGAGCGCGTGGCATGATGCACCTCATGGGGCCGGATGGGACCGGGAACGGCGAAGCAGTTGAGCCATCAACTCAGGAAACAAGGCCACGGGAAAGATGTCCCGAAGGACAACGTCCGAAGAGCGGCAGGCGACGATAACGGGCGTCCCGCCACCCACCATGGGACCACGGGAGGTTCGCGCCGTCGTCATCACTGTCTCAATCTTCCTTTGGCTGCACGTCGTCGGGGTACACGTCTGGCGGTTGGACGGTCACTGGCGGGGATAGCTCGCCAGCTTCGTCTTTAAGTTTGGAGGCGGCTTCAATAAGCCCGACAGCAACAGCCGGATCGGAGGTGGCCTTTGCCATTTTCAGCAGCGCCGCTGCCGCTTCGCGCGCGTGGTAGTGGTTTTTGGACAAGGTTCGCCAGCCCCAAAGTTTGGCGCACTAACGCTGCAGCCTGAGTTTCCGTTCCGCAGCGAAAGTATAAAAGTGAACCGAAGAAAGCGGATTCGTCAGACACCAAGGTCACAGGACGGCCCGAACAACCCCGCCAGCGCCCAAGAGGGCAATCCGGTCGATCGCATGCGCGGACTCGCAGGGGACGCCCTGGTGGGCGTCTGTCCCGTCGCACATGTGAAGACGCGCACGGCCCGCAGACGCACCAGAGCGCGTCCCAAACGCGTTAGATCGCGTCCCTGAGAGGGATCAGTGCCTGAAGATCGGGAGGTTGCAACCACAGCCAGAAGCCCTGCGATCTTTCCTGTGCAAAGCCGTGCGCGCTGTTGTCTGGAACGTATATCGCTGGCGGCCTCGCCGTCGAGAAACGTCGCTTGAGAAATGCGATAACCAATTGAAACAACACGGTCTTTCTGATTGATCCGAATTATCGATCGACGTTGTTGCACAAGTCGAAAATCGAACAACCGTAAAAATCGCGAAAGCTAATCTCAAGGCCTCTCCGCTGCTGCATCGGTTGTCAGTGCCATTATGGAGATCGGGGATCGATTTTGGATCAGTCGATATGATCCCTCACGTCGGCGCCCGCAAAACGAATTAGTGGTTCTAAGAATTTTTGTTCGACGCACCAAAAAGAGTTTTGCAACAATATCCTCCGAAAGCGGACTCCAATCTGCGCATTGAGTACATGCCCTGCCTACTTGACCCATCCCGGTCGGGGGTCTTCGGCTTCAGGCTTTGCTTCACCGGTTGTTCACTGGCACCTTTGCTACCCGTCGCGAATGTTACAGTGTCTTCGTCGCAACACCTCTTTTGTTTCATTCGGAGGAGCATACTTTGGACTCGCGCTCCGATTTGCTCGGTGCAAGCTTTGCGATGGACCGGGCGGGCCGATTGAGCAAGCAATCAATACTGAGGAGCCCGGCAATCCCGCAGGGCGCGAATGCTCTGCGGGAATTCCGGTAGTCGGAGAGGCAAAAAATGACGTTCAGGTCGTTGCTCATTCTCGTCGCCATCTGCTTTTCGACAACAGCGCTCGCTCAGAGCGCGTCCCCAAAGGTAGGCAACAGGCCGGCGGTTCAGGCAAAGCCGAAAGAGCAGACCGGCTGCAAACTCGTTGGAACGGTCCGAGGCACAAAGCTATGGGCCGGTGATTGTGTAGGAGTTGAGCTGCTCAAGGGCACGACGGAAACGCCCCCGCCCGATCAGAAGGAATGAAAGCGGCCCCGGCGGGGGCTGGCCTTCGCGCGGGGCCGCTCACTCCCCTGCACGCAAATCTATCGTAACTGTAAAAATTCGCACCAGGCACGCCATCCTGGCATGGGCGCAAGTGCATGAAATTATGGAAGCAGCGCTAACGCGATGAAGACAACGATGCTTTCACGAACGGCCCTCTTGCGCGAAGTCCGCTTTTCCAGCGTGCAGCTCGTTACTTTAAGTTTCCGGCAGTCGATACCAGCGCGTGTCACGAAACGGTCGCATGGAACTCTTAAGCGGAATTAAGACTTTGCCCGAGTTTTGGTTAGCGAGTGTGGTTTCCACGCTACGGCCGCTCCGCCTTGTCTCATCTACCAATACAGTTGGAGTCGCAGGCATTCCTGCCTAGCCCCTTCGGGGACAACGGAAGCGGATTTGAGGAAAGCAATGAAGAAGATTTTGGTAAGCGCTATTGGCGCAATGGCGCTGGCGGCTAGAAAAACCCTGGCCGACAAAGAACACTTTCTTGAATTTGACGTTGATGTCGAACGCCGCGCCGCCACCATCTGCATAGATGCGGCATTATACGGACCGCCGTTGTACACCACGTTCTCAACGCGCTTATCGCCTCAATATCTAGCCACCTTACCGGAGCGAGCCAAGGCAGTCGGCGATTACTGACCCGGCCGGAGCTACAGGCGGTTGGCGGGAGAGACCTTTGTCGGGGTTCGTGCGATTGTCGACGACGACGCGCGTCGGCCGCAAGCCACCACGCCCAACCGTTGATGTCCAGTTGTGCAATCGTCGATTTACGGAACTTCGCGGCGCGAGATGCGCATTTCCAAATTGGCGCGCGGGATCATCTGATCTGCAATCGTGAGCGCCGGACCATGCGCAGCAAGAGTTTCAAAGGTCTCGGGCTGATATTGACGACCAGCCGCGTCAGTTATGTACACGTCCCAACCCGCGTCGTGAAGCGCGAGCGCGCGCTCGACTGCTGAACGAGAATTAATTCTCAACGTCTGTTGGACGTTTCCGTCCTTTGACGAGTGGATCGTGAAGGTCAAGGCCACCTCCTCGCTTCCCTGCAGATGGAGCCCAACACATCGGGCAAACGACAACAAGAAAATTGCATCTCGCAATGCGGCGGCTGACTGAGCAAGCGCAAAACGCTGGGCCGAGCGCCTCGATATCTTTGGCCAAAAGCTCGTGCTCCGCGAGCTGGGAGCGCATTGCCGATGAGGGCCGCGCGCTGCTGACGTCACTTGAGCAGTCGGCACCTGTGGTTGCCGAGGACGTCGTGGCGAATTGATAGAGGCGACGAGCGAGCGTGCGCCGCTGCCGACATCGCCTCAGCGCCGAAGAGCTAGCAGCAAGAAAGGCCGGAAGCGCCAACCTGAGGCGCAGCGACGCCCGGCCTAATCCATGACAAAATGGGTTAGCCGGAAATATTGATTCTATTCAGCTGTCGGTCGGCGCGCGGCGAAAGTTCCTCAAATAGCCGGACTACGATTTCTTTAATTCGCGAAACGCAATCGGTCAGCATCGCTGTCCCCTGCGTTGCCCGCTTGCCACAGCGGCCAACATTAATGGCATTGTCAGTGTGCTTGTCACAGTTGCGGCGTTTCGCGCAGTGATCGTCGCGCTTTGTCACCTTTTCCGCGACGGCGCGCAGACACGCAACTAGGACGGAGGTAAACTTGAAACTGCGCAGGTCGTGCGAATTGCTCGCGGCCCTAGCGTCAAGTTGGACCCCTCACCTTGCCGTTTTCTTGGCTTGTGGTTTTCTCGCCGGCACGCCGCAAGCCGCTCGCGCGCAGGCGTGCAACACAACCAACAATCCCCCTGGCGGTATTCTTCAGAGCGGTGGGCCGCCCTGCACGGTCAACAGCCCTGTGAACACCGGCTTTGGGACAGCGGTCAGCGCGACTAGCAACGCCAATGTTACGCTCACGACAAACGCCCCCGTGACGGCCAATGGCGGCGGAACAGGCATTAGCGCCAGCACGGGCGCAATGGTCACGGCGAACGGCAACGTCAACGCCGCCGATACCGCCCTCACCGCAGTCAGTGGTGCCACCATCACTGCCAACAATATCGCGCTGGGGAACACCGGCGGCGGCGCGAGGGCCGTGATCTCCAACAATGCGTCGATCTTCCTGAACAACGTCACCATGACCTGGCCCAACGGCTTTGGCCAACCTCTGGTGCAGGCGACGAACGGCGGACTTATCCAACTCACCAATTCGTCGATCAACATTCCAAGCGGCACCGTGCCCAGCGTACTGAATGCCGACGGCACCGGAAGTCGGATCATCGCCAATAATTCGCTGACTATCCAGATCGGAGCGGCGGGTCCCATCACGGGACTGGGACTGGGCAATGGAAACAGCGCAGTCAGGGCACAGGCCGGCGGAACAGTCGAAATTCGCGACGGTGGCAGCGTCACGATGCTCCAGGGAGGTGGTAATACGGGTTTGTTGGCTACCGGAACAGGCAGCTCAATCTCGGCCAACAATTTGGTCATACAGGACGGCACCGGCGGCGGTGACGCCGGCGCACTCGCTACCGCCGGCGGCCGGGTAACCTTGACGGGTGGCACCATTACCGTTCCGGGTGTCGGCGGCGGCGAGGCGGGACTGGCGGCCATCGGCGCTGGCAGCTCGGCCACGGCGACCAATGTGACAATCCAGGTCTCAGGCGCCGCTGGGGATGCCGGAGTGAATGCACAGACAGGCGGAGCCGTCACGACGAGCGGCGGCTCTGTGTCCGTCGTCAACGGGGCGGGCGGGCTGTTGCAAGGCGGTGGCACTGCAACAATGGTCGGCACCAATGTGACCGCTTCGGGTAGCGGCGGCTTCGGCTTTCTGTTCAACAGCGGCGGCAACGCGAACACGCTGACCTACAGCAATGGCACCATTACGGCCAGCGGCGCGTCCTTCTCGGTGCAAGGCTCTACGGCTAACATCAGTCTCACCAATACGATTGCGGTCGCGAACAACAATACCCTGCTTGAGACGCTGTCGTCGGGCAACAGTACCTTCAACGCGGCGGCATCGACCTTGAGGGGGGTGATCACAACAGATCCCAGCGTCGCCACGGTTAATCTCACGCAAGGGACCGTCTGGACGATGACGGGTAATTCGATCGCCACCAACGTCACCAACAACAACAGCCAGATCATCTACGCTGCGCCAACCAGCGATCCAACACAGCTGTCGAGCTACAAGACGCTGACAGCGAATAGCTACGGTGGCACCGGCGGCACCATCACGATGAATACCTATCTAGGGAACGACGGCGCGCCGTCCGATAGGCTGGTCATCAACGGCGGCACGGCCACAGGCTCGACCGGGCTCAAAATTGTGAACACGACCGGCCCCGGCGCCCATTGCCGCCCGCATAACCTTTCGAGCCGGTGGTCGCAGTTCCACTCGCCGCCGAGCCGCTGCTGCTCGATCCACTCGCACTCTGGGCCGAAGCGAGCGAAGAGCCGCCAACGAGCAAGATCAAGATAACTGCGATGTGGTTCAAGAGCTGTCCTCTACTTGAATGACCGCTCAATGGGCTGCACCTCCGAAAGTTCCTAGGGACCTCCCGCTCTCCAAGCCACCACGTTGATGGTGGATCGCTCCCCGAATCTTGCTGCGCCGGAGCTCCAGGAGGTGGCCTCGCTTACGGATAGCCCCACACCGCCGAGCAATCCTTACGTCGTGCACCGGCCGCCTCAGGATCCAGTGCCGCCGGTGGCTAATCCGAACAAGGCGGCCTCCACTCAAGAATTAGGGGCGCGCGATTCACATAGGTTATGGAAAGGATTTATTAACCGGGACAAAGTGGCATTCCGGGGCTGGTTAAGCCATTTCATTTCGGAATTATTGAAACCCGGAAAGCGTGAGGGGCCGCTGTGGACGACAGCGGTCCTTCTTTGTTGTGCGAGCTACTTCGGTGCCTGCGAGCCCGGGAACCGCAGCCCCTCGCTCACATGCAATCCAGTCTCGGCTTGTCTGGCTTTGCGGTGGATAGAGACCGACACCAATTCCGCTTCTGGCCTTGAGCCAGCCGTTTGCCGAGCGCCCTGCTACTCTTGGGGCAGACCGGGAGCCTTGGATCGGACGCAACCAACGCTTTTGACCCTCACTGTTGGCTCGACGGCCTATCCTGTCCTCCGGTCCTCAAATTGGGTCACATTGGCGCCGGTCAGGAATACGGCCCAATCCTTCATTAGCGCCCGGCGCTTTTCGAGCTTTTGATCTCGTTGATAGGCTGCGGTCGTCTCGCTCTTGTATTTGTGGGCCAGTGCAGCTTCGCGTACGCCATCCGGATAGTCGGTGCATTCCTCGGCCCAAGTTGCGAAGGTCGACCGGAATCCGTGCACCGTTACACGTCCGTATGCGTAGCGCTTGAGCGAGGACGGCCACTGATCGCGATGCTTCTCGCTCCAGCTCGACCAGTTCGCCCGGATGTAGGCTTCCGCGCATTCTTCGAACGTCGGCAACACAACCTTTGCCTCGACGGCTTTCATTTCGTCGCGTGCTTTTCGCCTCTCCTGCACGATATCCACGCCGGCGGTGCTGCGATCGCCCTTTACGCGCAGCCGAGCCGCATCGCGCGCAAGACGTGCGTCCTTGAGCGACACGTCCTTCAACGAGCCCAGGCCGTGCCAGCGCTCTTTGCCGTCTTTCCAATATCTGTATGACCAGCTCTTCGATGTTGGGCCGGTGATGATCAAGTAGAGCCCAGCACCATCAGCGTCCGGGCTTGGTTTGGCGTTCTATGTCGAGTGGTTTGAGCCTTCCAGCCATTGTTCCTCCAGGAAAACCGTCCTCCGAACCCACGGGTAAAAACTACGGTTAGTGAGCAGATTAGGAAGAACACCGACGAACTGCGAAGTACAGCTTTTCGGCGCAAGTCACTGATTTTGCTGTGGAGTCCGAATGACTACGAACAGAGGAGAACAATTTACTGGCGGAGAGAGTGGGAATCTCACCCCCGATGCCAGAAACGCGCGAAAACCCGCGGTAAACAAGGATTCCTAAAAAGCCCGGCCGAGTTTTGTGACCACCTCTGTGTACCACTCGCGCGGCCGATTCGGCGGTCAAACTCGATTGATTTCGAGTGTCTGAAGGCGGTCGGGGCGGACGACGCGGCCGTTACTGAACGTTCGAACGCACGCTCGTGTGTTGACGTTCGACCAGGTCGTCGATCAACCCGCGCCGGGCAGCTTGTAACGCACCAGCAGGACGAATGTCGCCATGCTCAGCAGCACGCGTGAATCACACGTCCTCGCGCAGCCCTTAAAGACCCTTCGAATATGATTTCGTAAATCCATCGGGATCCGGACGGCACCTTCTCAGAAAAGCTGGGACGGTGCTTTCGTCCCCTGCGTCCCGAAGAGCGAATGCTTCGCCGGAACGACGACATCCGAGCAGGTTCAGGACGACGGATTCAGCATGACCCAGAGGCGCGAGATGCGGCCTTCGACGATTTCGGCGACGTCCATTCCCGTGACGGCGACGGGGCCGTCCTTCGGGCCGGCGTGCCAGTGAAGACACCCGATATCGTGGTGACCGACGGCAATTCCATCGGGCACGAACGTGAAGGTCGGTCCGAACCGCTCGAGAAGTTCGCCTGCGATCCGCGCGATCTCGTTTCTCCCGCGCACGATTGCTGTCGGCTCGTACATCACGGGCTCCTCCACGTAGAGGTCAGCTATCGCCGCCTTTCGCTTGCCGGAGTCGCGCTCGTTGAACACGTGCTCGAGATTCGGTCGCAACAAGTGGTCGTAGTCGAGTTCCGTCATTTTCGTATCCTTTCGATAGCGGTTGGGGCCGCAGCGGCTTTGAAAGTTTCGGCGCGATAGAGCGAGGTGGGAACGAAAGAGAGCGCCGCGCCAGCGGAGTCCACTCGCTGATGAGTTCGACGGCGCATGCCGTCGCGAAGAGCCCCGCAAGGCCGCCCCCCCTCGCGATCGTCCGCGCGGCAACGTCCATCTTCCGGATCACCGCCAGGAGCCGGGAAACGCGCAGTTTCGAGAGACGTCTTTCATGCGTTGCCCTTCGCAGCTGGCGCCGCCAAATCCTGGCCGGCAGCCGGATAATCCGTGTAGCCCTTCGTATCTTGCGTAAACCACGTTTCACGGTCATCCGGAGAAAGGGGGAGTCCGCTTGCGATGCGCTCGACGAGATCCGGGTTTGAAATGAAGGGCCGACCGAAAGCTATGGCGTCGCCGGCGCCGGCATCGATTTCGGCTTGAGCGCGGACGGGGTCGAAGTCGGAGTTGAGGATGAGCGTTCCTTTGAAATGCGGGCGTATCTGGGCGGCCAGCGGGTGCAGATAGCCGACGCCGAAGGTGCCGTCCAATGGTGGTTCCCGGAGTTCGAGATGTGCAATTCCGATGGACGACAGAACTTCTGCTGCGGAGCAGAAGAGCGGAAGGGGATCGCTGTCCCGCACACCCTGCGTCTCTCCGTTCGGAGAAAGGCGTACCCCCGTGCGCTCTACGCCGACTTCGTGGGCGACGGCTTCGGTCACTTCGCGCAGCAGGCGGATCCTGTTTTGGATCGGCCCTCCGTAGCCGTCGCTCCGGAAGTTGGCGCTGTCCCGCAGGAATTGGTCGATCAGATAGCCATTCGAGGCGTGAAGCTGGATGCCGTCGAACCCGGCCTCGATCGCGTTGCGCGCGCCCGCGCGGAAATCCTGCAGCAGTCTGGGGATCTCGTCCGCGCGCAGAGAGCGCGCAGCCGTGTACGGTTGAGTACCCGCGTAGGTGTGGGCATGACCCGGCGCCTTCGTCACCGAAGCGGATACCGGTTGGGCATCCTCCAGGAAACTCGGGTGCACGACACGGCCCATATGCCAAAGCTGCGCGATGATCCGTCCGCCGGCTTCGTGCACGGCGTCGGTGACCATCGCCCAGCCGGCGACCTGCTCGGCCGTCCAAAGGCCGGTCGCGAAGGGCCAACCTAGTCCCTCTCGGCTGACCCCGATCGCTTCGGTGATGATCAGGCCGGCCGATGCCCGCTGGGAATAGTAGGTCGCCATGATGGGCGTCGGCACATGCCCGCGCGTGCCCCGGGCCCGGGTCATGGGCGCCATGATGATACGGTTGGGTGCCTCGATCGCACCGATCTTTATCGGATCCAGGAGACTCGGCATGCTCATCCTCGTCGGCGGATCAGACCAGGCGGGCGCCGCCGTCGATGTGCAGCGTCTCCCCGGTCATGAAGCCGTTGCTCATCAGGAAGACGACCGCCGCGCCGACTTCGTCCGCAGTGCCGATACGCTTCAAGGGGAGCTTCTCCGCGAGCGCTGCGACGTATCCATCGCGACCCTCCCCGAGGACCTTTCCGAGCAAGGGCGTGTCGACTGTGCCGGGAGAGATGGCATTCACCCTACGAGGGGCAAGTTCGAGCGCCAGTCCGCGCGCGAACGCCTCCATGGCCGCAGATGCGGCGGCCAAAATGGCCGTGCCGAAGGTATTTGGCCTATCCGCCAAGATGCCCGAGATCAGCGTGACCGAGGCATCGGAAGAGAGGCGGGTGCCAAGCGACTGGATCGCATAGGAGGCTGCCCAGATTCGCTCGTCAAAGGCTTTGCGCAGGTATTCGATATCAGCGTCCACGACCTTGCCCGCCACGAACGAGCCTGCAAGCAGGACCAGATGGTCGACATGGGGAATGTCAGCCAAGGCTGCCTTCACGGCGTCCCCTTTGGTGACATCGACCGCGCGCCAACCAACAAAACCGTACTGCGCCGCGGTCTTCTTGGCCTTCTCCGCGTCCATACCGATCACAAACACTCCGGCTCCCGCCGCCTTTGCGCGAATGGCTGCCGACAGCCCGATTCCCGACGTACCGCCGAAAACGACCACGACCTTCCCATTGAGATTGGCTTCGAGCCGAACCGGTGAGATGGCATCGGGCATGGCTTCCTCCGTTGCGTTAACGATGCCGTCAGAGTAGTTCATTCCGCCGATTTGAAAATCATGCCGTTAAGCACTACACTTGTTCCATGACAGAACATATCGGCTTGGACCGTCTGACCGGGATTGTGGCGTTCGCTCGGGCGGCGTCCTTGGGAAGCTACACGGCCGCGGCAAGATCCTTGGGAATTTCCCCGTCGGCCGTGAGCAAGAGCGTTCAGAGACTGGAGCAGCAGTTGGGTCTTCGGCTGTTCAGCCGAACGACACGCTCGCTGGTACTGACGCCAGAAGGCAGTAACCTGCACGAGCGGGCGCTGCGGCTCCTGAAGGAAGTCGAGGACATCCACCAGGCGGCGGTCGCGGCGAGATCCGAGCCATCCGGCACGCTCAAGATCACGGCGTCGGTTCCGGTGGGGGTACATCTCATCGCGCCCCTTCTCCCGCGATTTCGGGATCGCTTTCCGAAGGTATCGATCGACCTGAGGCTCGGCGATCGCTTCATCGACCTCATCGAAGAGGGCATCGACATCGCGATCCGCGTCGGTGACCTCGGAGATTCGCGTCTGATCTCGAAGCATTTGGCGCCGCACCGCGTCTGCGCGTTCGCCTCACCGGAGTATCTGAAGCGGCGGGGAACGCCAGTGCATCCCGACGAACTGGTCGAGCACGATTGCATCAACTTCCGCTATCAGAGTTCGGGACAATCGCTGCGCTGGCCCTTCAAGGACGGCGAGCGGGTCCTCGAATTCATACCCGAAGCGAAGATCGTCGCCGACGCAAGCGATGCGGTAGCGGCAATTCTGATCGCCGGCGGCGGCATCGGTATTTCGCCGACCTACGTCGCGGCGGGCTACGTCAAACGCGGTCTGCTCGTGCCGGTGCTCATCGACTACACTTACGAACGATCCAACATATCGGCGGTCTGGCCCGAGAGCAGACGCGGAAACCCCAACGTCAAAGCCTTCATGTCACTGCTGTTCGAGGCGTTCCGTACTCCCCCGCCGTGGGACGAGGAGCTCGGTATCGAGCTACGTCGCACTCCGAAATCGATGCTCAGGATCCGGACACCTGCCGCCCTCGAGACGAAACGTGGTCGCAGCCGCCGTACAGCGGACAGATAGACCTGGACGGCCGGCGGCGCCTCGGCTGGGGCGTCACTTGAGAAGAACTGTGCGCACGCCGTGGAATGCCGACACCTTCGCGTTGTCTCGATCTGGGTTTCCGTGGCATCGAATGGATCATGCCCATCCGGTTTAGCGCGGGTCAGCCGAGCTGCGACATGATCGGCAGCCTCCGTATCCGCTTGCCGGTGAGTTTGAACAAGGCGTTGCATACCGCGGGAGCCACTCCGGGGCCGCCGCCCTCACCCATGCCCTCGACCTTCGCCCCGCTTTCGATGAACTCGGTCACGAATTCCGGCGTCTCGTCGAGACGGACCATCTGGTAGCCGTCGAAGTTGCTTTCCTGAACGCGTCCGTCGGCAATGGTGATCTTGCCGTAGAGCGCCGCAGTGAGCGCCCAGATGGCTGCACCCTCGATCTGGCCGCGGGCGATATCCGGAGCGAACACCTTCCCGGAGTCAGCAACCGACCAGATCTTCCGGACTCGAAGCTTGCCCTTGTCCATCGAGATCTCGGCCGCCTGGGCGACCAGGCAGTCGTCGTTCTTGTGACTGATCGCAAGTCCAACCGCCCGGCCCTTGCTCGACACCGAAGGCCAATCGCACAGCTCGCCGAGCCGGTCGAACGCCGCGAGGGCGCGCGCGTCGTGCTTCAGATGTTCCCTGCGGAAGGCGAATGCATCCTGCCCGGTTTCCGCGGCGAGTTCGTCGATGAAGCTTTCGATGGCGAATATGTTTTGCGACGCACCGACCGTCCGCCACATCCCCGCCGGCACGTGCGTGTCGCTCCGGACCCATGTGGCATCCTGGTTCGGAAAGCCATAGATCGGGTAGACGCCGTCGGCGACGGACAGGTCGTATGGGACGAGAGAGAAGACCGCGGGGAACGCGCGAGGCAATACGGAAGGGCTCGCCTGGCGATGCCGCAAGGCTTCGACCTGCCCCCGGAGATCACCGCGGATAGCTCGGACACGCCGGCAGGCCGGTAGAAGTCGTGCTGCACATCCTCCTCGCGCGGCCAAAGAAGCTTGACCGGCCGTCCGGGTACCGACTTCGCGATCGTGACGGCCTGAAGGACGACGTCGGACTCCTGACGTCGGCCGAAGCCGCCGCCCCCCAGCGTCGGATGGACGGTCACCGCGGTCTCCGGAAGCCCCAGGTATTTCGCGGCGACCTCGCGCGCGTGGTCCGGCCGTTGCGAAGCGAACCATACTTCGCAGGAAGAGGCATCGACCTTGGCTACGCACGCCATCGGCTCCATGGTCGTATGCGCCAGGAACGGCACTTCGTAGCCCCGCGTCATGACGCTCTTGGCGCCGGTGAAGATTTCGTCCGGCTTTCCTGCCTTGTTGGCGAGGAAAGGCTTCTGCTCCTTGAGGTCCCGCCAAAGCTGCGCGCTGATCGTCTCGTCGGAGGTCTTATCGTTGCCAGTCGCCGTCCATTCGACATTCAAATCGTCGACGGCCGAATGGGCCGTCCACCAGCGGTTGGCGACGATGGCGACGCCATCCTGAAGCTCCAACACCGAATGCACGCCGTTGCGACCCATGACCTTTGCACGATCGTATTTGGCGGGCTTCGCCCCGAAGACCGGCGCCATCACGGCGGTCGCGTACAGGAGGTCCGGCATGCGCACGTCGATGGCGTACTTGGCCGATCCGTTCACTTTGGAGGGGATGTCGAGGCGGGCCACGCGCTTGCCGACGAACCGGCTGGCCGCGCCCTCGACGCTCTCCGGCGACGGCACGGCCAGCGTCGAAGCTGCCGCGGCGAGTTCTCCGTAGGACAGGCTCTTTCCGCCGGATTTGAGCACGACGCGGCCTGCAGCCGTTTCGCATTCGTCTGGAGTGACGGACCAGCGCTTCGCTGCGGCTCCCATGAGCATCGCGCGTGCGGTAGCGCCGGACCTACGAAACGTGTCGTGGAAGCCGCTTACCCCAGTGCTGGCCCCCGTCAGTTGCATTCCGTATGTGGGCTTGACGAATTGCGGACCGACGCCCGCTAGTTCGAACTCGATCGTGGACCAATCGGCGTCAAGCGCATCGCCCAGGATCATGGCGAGGGTCGTCGTCGTTCCCTGCCCCACTTCCGCAACCGGAGAGACCACGGTGATCGTACCGGCCTGGTCGATGCGCAGGTATCCTTGTTCGAAAGAATTGGCACTCGCAGGCCCGCCCGCGGCGTGGGCGAACGGCAGAACAAAGGCGTTCGAGGCGATGACGGCGGCGGACGCCTTAAGAAAGGATCTGCGGCTGCTCGAGATGAAGCTCATTTCGTGGCTCCGACCTTCATCGTCTTGCTGGCCGCATGAATGGCCGCCCGGATACGCGGATATGTCCCGCATCGGCAGATGTTGGTTATTGCCGTATCGATATCCTCGTCGCTCGGCGACGGGTTCTCGGCGAGCAACGCCGCCGTCGCCATGATCATCCCCGACTGGCAATAGCCGCATTGCGGTACCTGGGCTTCGACCCATGCCGTCTGCACCGCATGATCGCTGTGGGTCGATATGCCCTCGATGGTCGTGATCTTCGCGTCCGCGATCGAATCAATCGGAAGAACGCAGCACCGGGTCGCTTGTCCGTTCACGTGAACAGTGCAGGCGCCGCACTGCGCGACCCCGCATCCGAACTTCGTACCTGTAAGACCGAGTTCGTCCCGCAACACCCAGAGAAGCGGCGTTGCGCCATCGACGTCCACGCTTACGGCACGTCCGTTCAATTCAAAGCTTACCATCGCGCCCTCGCATGAACCTGCTGTCCGCTACCCGTGACATTTTTCGGAAAACCCCTTGCAGCAGGCGTCGCTCGCGGGCTCCTCCTCCCGACGTACATTATGATCGAATGGCTGCAAACAGTCGGCCCATTCGCTTCAATTGTTCCAAGTGGGAATAAATCGGGAGCATCGGGTGCGGGAGCCGTGGAGGTGTCGGCGCACGTCATCGCGATTTCTCGAAGTCCCTTCAAGAACGGGTGCCGCACCTTTCCCTCGGCCGACTTGGCCCGGTACTCCACCTCGGCAAGCAGCTTCGGCTCGACCCAGATGTTCTTGTGCGCGACGCGCTCGTGTGGCCGGCGGGCAGAAGTACGAAGTCGGCTATGAGGCGAAGAAGACCGGCCGCTCGGCCGCCGCCGTCAAGAAGGCCTTGAAGAAAGTCGGCAACTCCCGCAAGAGCGTCGAGAAGCGCCTCGGCCGCTGAGGCAGGTTCGCCCTCCTAACCAGGTGGGGGCGGCTAGGCCATCAGACCCTGCACGAGAAGCGCGAGAAGGCGGTCAAGGTCTGCAGCCGGGGCTCGACGTTCCGCAGGTAGATCTCGGTCCGCAGGAACGTCAGCTCGTCATCGAGAGCGGTCTCGCAGACGTCTATGTGCCAGGACTTCGGCCGACCGTCGCTGCCGTCGTTCCACCGGTACCCCGATTCTTCAGCGAATCCTTGAGCTCGAACGGCGACTGCTCGGCCCAGATACGCGTCGTCGTTTTTCGTGCTGTCTCGAGCAGGACGGCGAGCGCCGGCGCTCCCGTCGCAGGAAGCGTGAAGTCCAAGATCTCCAGCAGGGCGTGGCAATCGTCGACCGCCCGGTGGGCCTGGTGGAAAAATCCGGCGCCGTTCAGAAGGTACGCGAGTTGCGCGCCTGCGAATCCGTGCTTCCGCCAATCTACCTCGGTCGCGCTGCAACCCCAGGCCATGTCTTCGAAGACCGGCCAGTACCGCTCGGCGAATTTGCGATCGAAGCCCGCGTTGTGCGCGATGGAGATCACCGCGCCGTCGACGAAGGCGTTCACCGCGGCCTCCTCGATCTTGTGGCCGGCGACCATGTCGTCGGTAATGCCGGTGAGCGCCGTCACCTCGGGCGGGATCGGCGCGGACGGCTCGTTGAAGGCGGAGAATGTGTCGCGGAGGCTGACGATCCGACCATCAGCCGAGTAGTCGAATTTGACCATCCCGAGCTCGATGATTTCGTCCCTGGCGTGATCGAGGCCGGTCGTCTCGGTGTCCAGCAGGATGCCGGTCCGGGTTTCCTGTCCTCGGGCCGGGATGGACGACGGCCGCGGCACGAGGCGCCGCAGCACGCGGTAGTCCGTCGACTGGCTCAAGGTCTCGGCCATCGCGGCCAGATCCGAAGCGTCTTGAAACATCTCTTCTCGTGGTGTCCCTACCGATTGGCCGTGATGCCCACGATACCGGGCGCGCCGGTCGGGAGGTATCCGAAAAACAGGCAATTCACGGGCTTTTCGGGCATGTTGACGCGGTTGGGGCGTGTTGCGCGCTTGGCAGCCGCGGCGGCCGAACGGCTCAGTTCGCAGTCTCACCCTCTGGACTTGAACACAGCGCGCCTAAAGAGCCGAGCTTGGGCGGCTAGGACAAACTGCTCCGCCGTTCGCGTCTACGGCGTCAAATCCTCGCCGGTGAGGCCAGAACCAGCGGCTGGGCATGTAACGTCCGTTCTCAGGGGCGTCCGTCAGCTCTCGCGCGTTTCTTGAAGCCGACGAGGATCGACCGGTGGCGCGCTGCGGCACGGTTGAAAAACGACCGACGTGGGCGTCAGACCTCGCCCGGTCCGGAGAAGACCGAAGCCGGTGGCGTGGTGCGCGGGAGGGGCAACCGTCGTTCGGTTGCTCCGGAGCGCGCGGGGCCACCCTTGGCGTCGTACCGCTTGGCGAGATCCAGCAGACGACGCCGGGTGAACGGATCGGCCTTTTCGGCGATGACCCGGATCCGCTGCGCGAGACCTAGATAGAACTCCTGCTCCATGACGTACCCCCTCATCATCACTGCCGAGAGTTGAGTAGCCCGCGCTCCTGGAGTCAAGAAGCCTGCCCGTCCTCCGGACGGCGTGACGAGGTCCGCCGGAACAAGCGAGCGATCGGCGGTCCAGAGCGACCGCGCTGCGGCGACGAGAGACATCCGCGGTGTTCCCTCCTGCGAACCATGTCTCGCTTGAGCACCACGCGCTCGAGCGGAACGGCAATGCTCCATGCGACTTGAATCCCCGAAGCGTCTAAACTCGGAGAACGACCATGAAAGCGATCTTGGCCATCACCTGTCTGTCCGTGCTCGCCTTGGCGTCCCCGGCGGAAGCCAAAGGATGCATCAAGGGCGCCATCGTCGGCGGTGTCGCCGGCCACATGGCAGGCCACGGCAAGCTCGGCGCTGCTGCGGGATGCGCGGTCGGACATCACGAAGCGAACAAGCAGAATCCGAACAACTCGAACGCTCAAGCGCCATCGGGGCAGAAGTAACGCGCTGGCACCCGGACTGCGCGATGAGGATCAGATCGCACTCCGAGAGCCACCTCGTAGAGCTCGACGATGGCTCGCGCTGGCAGGTGTTCCCTGGCGATCTTGATCTGACGCTGAACTGGAAGCCCGAAACGGAAACTGATGATGATCTCGGTTCTCACATGCTGGTCGGCGGAGACGCAAAGGTCCGGGTGATCGCGGAGGGCAAAAGCTGGCCGATAGGTGAGGTCAAATCGGCGCTGAAGGAAGGATAGGACGGGGTCGGAACGC
Source organism: Bradyrhizobium sp. S3.7.6 (assembly GCF_054061875.1). Taxonomy (NCBI): domain Bacteria; kingdom Pseudomonadati; phylum Pseudomonadota; class Alphaproteobacteria; order Hyphomicrobiales; family Nitrobacteraceae; genus Bradyrhizobium; species Bradyrhizobium sp. S3.7.6. The sequence continues at coordinate 621,946 of NZ_JBSSEQ010000004.1, forward strand.
GACCCGGAGGGAAATGCAATGAAAGCAACGATGGCGGCTCTTGCCTTGGCACTCGCTGCCTCGACATCGACGGTCTCGGCGCAACCGGTGAGATGGACCAAGTATACCATTCCGCAGACCGGCACCGCGGTAGATTTCCCTGTCTCGATCTTCACGGAAGAAGCCGGCCGACCCGACGGGTACGGCCAACGCTTCCGAACCGCAGACGGCCGCGCCGACCTCACGATCCAGGCTGCGCCCAACCTCGAGAACGATTCACCAGCCGCTTTTCTCGCCAAGAAGCACCCACCTTCCCGCATCCAGTACAAGCGCGTGACGTCGCGCTTCTTCGCGGTTTCCAGCTACAAGGGGGACAAGGTTTTCTACGACCGCTGCAACTTCTCCGGGCGGCTGGTCCATTGCGTGTTGATCAACTATCCCGCCGAGGAAGAGCATGCCTGGGACGACGTCGTCACCCGCATGAGCCTATCCCTCAGCGGCAAGTAGGTCGTACCGGGTTCCTCCGTAGGCCTCGCGCTCTGAGCGCACTCAGATCGTCCGGCACGTCTTCGAACACGCGGATGAGCTCGGCTCCGGCCGACGGGGATTGGCGAACGGCACAGGCGCGCCGTCGACGATCGCATACCACCGGTGCAGCGGCCTAGCGGTGCGTTGGCTGCCGCCCGACCTTGGGCGGCTCGAGCAGGACTTCCTTCAAACGGTCACCGGTGGCGACGACGACAACGAAATTGAGTTTGTCGTCCTGTTTCATCAGCCCGCCAGCGAGCGCTTTTCCCTCCGCCGCTTTCTCCGCGACCCGTACCGCGTCGGACAGCTCCTGCTTGATCCATTTCAGGGCGACGACGTTGGCGAGATCTTCTCGATCGAGCTCCTTCAAGGACGACGCAACCTCGCGCTGCGACACGCTTCCGGTGCTGGCATCTATCACATTCTCGTAGATATGCTCGTTCTTGATCGTGCGCACGCGGTAGACGGCCGGACCGGATATCTCGAAGTTGACGTCAGCGGTCCTTGAGCCGTCGTGCAGGCGCTCGGCGATCGTCATCGCCTGATCCAGCGGCACGCGGGTGGCATGGAACTGCTCGAGCACACGGCGCATGGTGGCTTCATCGACATCGTCCTGCGCGGCGGCGCTTTGCCGTGCCGCGTCGGAAGGAGCCCGAGTGATGTCGGCCATCGCCCCCGTCCCGGTCACGACCGCGGAGCAAAACAGGAGGGCAAGCAACTGTATTTTTGGCATCGAATAAGTCCTATGGTTATCATTCATGGCTGGGGATTAGTTCGGCGCCCACGCGTACCGGCAGTCGCGGCGCTCGCGGATCGAGGAACCGCAGGCGCCGTCGCCGTTTGCGAAAGCAGGATGCGGAGCGTGCCGCCGTTTTACGGGATGGGCTCGATCGCGTTTGCGCTCTCGCGCCGCGATGGCGGTTTCGCCTGCGTGGTCGTGAACGTCAGGCTCCGATTGAGCCAGGCTTTGCCGAAGGCGCAGATCAGTCGGCTGCGTCGGAGTCTCGTCACCACTTTCGAGGTGAGCTTCGGACAGCCGGGATGGAGCTTCGGCGGCCATATCATGCTCGGCGGGTCTCGCGCGCTGTTCAAGCCCGCTGGTATCGATGACGACCGCCTCCGGTCCCTTTGTGTCTGAGCGGATCCGCATCGGCGGCAGCGCAGAATGCGCGTCCGTAAGTGGGCTCGGCGCAGGAGCAGGCAGCGCCCAACCGGCTGCCAGAAGCAGCAAGAGCAGCGCGCCTCCGACCCAGAGGAAATAGCCCCGCAGGGGTAGCTCCGGTTCGACGAGGCCGCTCGCACTCCGGGACAGCATGGATTTCCTGCTCATGGCAGCCCGATCCTGGACACGGCGCGAGACCTTCTCATTGTCAGATCCCCCAGGGCCGCGGATGCCGTCGCGCGAGCTGGGCATCGAGATAGCCGCGCTCGTCGATCCATTCGATCGGGCAATAGGCCGTGGCCTTCGGATAGATCTCGTGCCCGTCCCGCTTGAGGGCCGTCCGCGTGCCCGTGAGACCGGTCCACACCGGATGGCCGGTGGCCGGATCCAGGCGCATGACGTCGAAGACCTCGATCACGTCGAGCATGTCAGAAATACCGCCAGGATTGTCGTGGGGTGCAACCGAGCGTCGTCGAAGGCATCCGGAGCCCGGTCGGCTCGCCACATCGCAGGGGCGCGGGCTCCCGGTCGGCAAGCTCGTGAAGCCAGGCGAGTGCCGCGATGGTCACCGTCAGCAGCAGGCTCATGCCCACGAGCGACAAGGCGACCATGAAATTGAGAGATGCGAGTGCGATTCCGGGCCAGGGATTTTCCCTTGCGAGCGTCAACAGCAGGCTTGACATCGTTCCACCATTAAATAAACTATACCGTATATTTCGCATAGGTCGCGAAAGTGTCAAGTGCAGAGACTCACAAGCGCGTGTTCGCGCTGCTCGGCCGCGGGGCTTCGGGCCGAGCGACGCTGCGCCGTCGAATGAATCAACCGGTGAAAGGGTCGGATATGTTTAGGAAGCGAGTAGCGCTCGTCGGTGTGACGTTAGTTTCAGTGGCCAGTGCGGCGTTCGCGCAGGAGGGCCGGGGCACGGCCGAGCAGAGGGCCGCCTGCGCGCCTGACGCGTTTCGCCTGTGCATCGGCTACATTCCCGACCCCACCGGTGTGGAAGCCTGTCTTCGGCAAAGAAGGTCGGACCTGAGCGAAGCTTGCGGGGCCGTCTTCGACCAGGCAGCCGCCGCTGCAGCCTCGATCAGAACGATGGAAGCGCGTCGGCATCGCGGCGCAAAAGATGAGGACTGATCGCATGAACACGATCTATTTCCCCGCTTTCGCCGCGTTCGGAGGCTCGGCCTTCGGAGCGATTTCCACGATCGTCACGGGGTGGGCGACCCGCCGTCGGAGGGTCCGCGAACGCCATCATGCTCACGCGTTCGTCAAACGTGAAAAGCTGTATCGATGCTTCATCGAGGAGGCGTCCCGGCTGTATGCGGACGCGCTGACCAGCGACAAATCCGAGATTCCGGCACTGGTGAATCTCTATGCGCTGATCGGGCGCATGCGGATACTGTCCGACGACGAGGTGGTCCATGCCGCAGAGCGGGCGGGACGGCTGATCATCGAGACCTACCTGGCACCGAACACCTCGTTTGTCGACCTGCCGGGCTTCCTCGAGGAGATGGATCCGCTGCGTGAATTCGGCGAGGCTTGCCGGCGCGAGGTGCAGGCAATTCCGCCGCATTGAGCCCGAAGATGAACAACAGCCAGGCATCCCCGGGCGGATCGCCGTGCCCTCGCGAAAGAATCGTGCAGGCCGCCATTCGACTGTACCGGGCCATCGGCTATCGGAAGACGACCGTTGCGGACATCGCTCGCAGCGCCTCCATGTCCCCGGCAAATATCTATCGGTTCTTTCCTTCCCGCCAGGCGGTAGAGGAGGCCGTGGTGGCAGGACTCCTCGGCGAGATGTGCGCCGATGCGGGAATCGAGGCCCGCAGCGGTGTCTCGGGCGAAGAGCGCCTGGAGGCCGCTTTTTGGGCGATCTGCCAGCGGCATGAACATAGGCTGGCGCACGATGCGAGGCTGCACGAGCTGGTGATTGCAGCAGGACAAGCGGATTGGCCGGTCGTGTTGTCCCATGCCGACACGGTCCGCGGCCTGGTCCGGTCGATCATCGCGGCCGGGCAGGCGAGTGGCGAGTTTCGGGCAGGGAGCCCGACGGCGCTGGCTCGCTGCACGTGTGAGGCAATGGGTGCGTACCTCGATCCGTCGCGCATGAGAACGATGGCTGGTAGGGCGGCCTTCGACGAGATGATGAGCTTCTGCTCGGGCGCGCTCCGCAGCGCCGCGCCGGCGCAGGTCGCCAGCCAGCCGCTGCACTACCGCGCGACGTGCCGCGCCTAGGGGCTGGCGAAGGTGCGGTTCAAGGCGTCCAATCCGCCTCGCACGCCGAGAGGAAAAACCGGACGCGTTCCCGCACGAAAGACGGCAACTCCCGTCGCAAGTCTTTCGGCGTTTCTCCCACCAGTGAACGGAAAAGCATCGGGAGCAGGATCAGATCCAGGAAGATCTGAGCGGTGGCGATGCTGCGCTTGCCCGTGAAGGGACCTTTCGGTGCGCGTGCGACCTTCTGGGTCGTCTCGTTCAGCAGCTGAGAAATGGCGCCGACGGAACGATCCCGCGCGGCGTCGTGGACGTTGCGGCTCAACTCCGGGAAACGCTGCGCTTCCGCGATGGTGGCGCGAACCATCCCCAGAGATTCTTCGATGACCTTCTCCACGATCGCGGTGCCCAGGCTCATGAGCTTGTCCTGCAGGGTGCGGCCCTCCGGCTCGAAGCCTTCGAAATCCGACAGGCCGCTGATGGTCCGGGCCACCACCGCCGCGAACAGCGCCTCCTTGCCCTGGAAATGCGCGTAGATCGTCGGCTTGCTCGCAGGGGCCAGTTCGGAAATGTCGTCGATGCTGGCGCTGCGGTAGCCCTTGTCGAGAAAAAGCTGCTGTGCCGCATCGAGGATCCGGGCCTGGACATCGCCGGCGAATTCCTTCGCCGGCCGGCCCCGTTTCGGGGTGGTCTTCTTCGTCATCGACGGTCTCCCAATCACGAGTCTGTGCGTACGCAGAAGCCACTTGACATAGGCGGCACTGAAAGGCAAGAAAAAGAAAATATACGGTATAGTTTGATTAACGCTTTGCAGCGCCTTCGGGTGATCGGGGCCGCAAGAGCCTTCGCGCCGAGGCCGATCATCCGATCCCACTTCAGGAGAACGCAGTGCTGGTTTTGAGCCAAGATTCGCATCGTCTGCCGGAAGGCGTCCTGTTGCGGGAGTCGCATCACAGGGTCGCGGACGGCGCTCGATCTGGTCTCGGCTGCGATCGTCCGGGCCGAAGGGGCCGAAGCGAAGGCCGTCTTGAACGATGTGGCCTCCCTGCTGCACGGACATGCCGAAGTGCATCTGATGCTCGCGCGGCCTCAGGGCGAAGCCCTCGTCGATGCCGCAGCGCACGTCCATAAGTTGGGCTGCGCGATGCGCCGGTCCCGACTGGACGGCATGAGGATTCAGCTGATCTTCGACACCGAGTGCGTCCCCCTTCAGTCGGAGCGGTGCTGGCGGCTGGGTCTGATCGTCCATGACCTGATCGCGACGGCGGCCAAACACGCCTGTTTCGATGCGCGTGCCGGTGAGATCAAGGTCAAGCTGACCCGTCGCGGCGCATTGGTGAACTGCGTCGTGCTGGACAACGGCTCGCGTTCCGTGCGGTCGGATGCCGGACGGCGCGTTCGGATCGACAACGACCTGGCCAGGAGCCTGGGCGGCCGGATCGAGCAGGGTTTCGGCACCGAGTTCACGTCGGTCGTTCTCTCGTTTCCGCTGACCGAGCGAGAGCGGCAGACGAATTGGGGGATGGCGACGCGCCGCATGAGGCTGACGCGGTCCCTCAAGGCCGAGGCGGCCGACACCGCGTCTCTTACCCCGTCTGCCGCGGTCTCGCACCAGGCCAATCATCCCGTTGCAGCCAAGCCGGATCCGAAACCGTCCGATCCCTTGGGTCAGCTGTTCTCACCCCCCAACCGCATGGTCGCGCTATGAAACGTCCCTGTCCGAAATTCGTCCGTGAGAAGCGCTCGATGAAGCCCATCGGCGGACTGACGCTCGCGCTCGCCGCAGCCGCGCTCGCGGGCTGCGACGATCACGCGGCCGCTCCCGCCGCACGCCCCGCCTTCGTGCGCACGGAAATCGTGCAGCCGAAGGATCGGCAAGCCTCCCTCACCTTGACCGGGGAAGTCCAGTCTCGCTTCCGCGCCGATCTGTCGTTCCGTGTCAGCGGGCGTGTGATCGCGCGCTTCGTCGAAGTCGGGACCCACGTCGAGGCGGGCGAAGTGCTGGCGCTCCTTGATCCCGCCGAGCAGGAGGCCGATGTCGACGCCGCGACGGCCGCGGTGCTGGCGGCCGAAGCCCAGCTGCGTGTGGCGAAGACGACTTTCGAGCGCCAGAAGTCGCTGATCGCAAGCGGCTTCACCACACGGACTGCCTACGACCAGGCGCAGGAAGGACTGCGAACCGCGGAGGGCGCGCTTGAATCGGCGCGAGCGTTGCTGGGAACGTCGAAGGACGCCCTCGGCTACACCGCGCTGCGGGCCGAGGCAGACGGCGTCGTCACCGCCCGCAACCTAGAGACCGGTCAAGTCGTCCAGGCGGCGCAGCCGGTCTTTTCGTTGGCGCAGGATGGCGAACGGGACGCGGTCTTCGATGTCTACGAGTCGATGTTCCTTGGAAATGCCGACGGCGGCGACGTTTCGTTGAGGCTGGTGGCCGACTCGGGCGTGACCGCGAACGGCGAGGTTCGAGAGATCTCTCCGGCCGTCGATCCGAGGAGTTCGACCATTCGGGTGAAGGTGGCGATCAAAGCTCCGCCCGTCACGATGACGCTTGGAAGCGCCGTCGCGGGAACGGTGAAGGTAAAGGCCGAGCGGCAGGTCGCCCTGCCATGGAGCGCCTTGATGGCGGCGGGCACCAGGCCTGCGGTCTGGACCGTCGATCCGGCGACGCGGATCGCCTCCCTGAAGCCGGTGATCGTCGGTGGCTACGAGGCCGGCGAAGTGTTGATCAAGGCGGGTCTCGAGCCGGGCGAGCGAGTCGTGGTGGACGGCGGCAAGCTCCTGAGCGTTGGCCAGCCCGTGACTTACGAAGGAGATCACTCATGACGAGCCCCGTGACTATGGCGGGCGCACTGGCATGCGCGCTTGCCGTTGCCGGATGTCAGCAGGAAGCGAAGGCGCCCGAGCCCACGCGTCCCGTCCAATCGATGCTTCTCGAAGCCGATCATTCCGCCGATACGGTCGCGGTGGGCGTCATCGAGCCGCGCTACAAGACCAATCTCGGCTTCCGCGTGCTGGGACGCCTGACGAGCCGTCCCGTCTACGTCGGTGATCTCGTCAATGAGGGACAGACGATCGGCACCATCGACGCGACGGCCCTCGAACTCGCCGTTCGCGCCGCCAAAGGACAGCTTGCCAAGGCCGAGGCGCAGTTCGCGACGGTTCGAGCGACGGAAGAACGGCAGCGGACGCTCATCACCACCGACGCCACCACGAAGCAGACTCTGGACAATGCCGAGCAGGCGCGCGCCGGCGGCGAAGCAACGGTAGCGCGCGAACAGGCAAATCTGACGAAGGCGATGGAGCAACTCGGCTATTCGCAGATCAAGGCCGACTTCGCCGGCGTGGTCACAGCGATCGGCGCAGAAGTCGGCCAGGTGGTGTCCCCTGGTCAAACGGTGGTGACGATCGCACGGCCGGACGTTCGCGAAGCCGTCGTCGATATCGGCGAGGACTTTCCGCCGCCGCTGGAGATCGGGCTGCCGTTCACGGTCTCCCTGCAGCTTCTTCCCGCTGTTCAGGTGCAGGGGACCGTCCGGGAGATTGCGCCCCAAGCCGATGCGGTCACCCGATTGCGGCGCGTCCGGATTGCCCTCGACAGTCCCCCCGACAGCTTTCGGCTTGGCGCGACCGTGACCGCCAGGCTCGACAGGGCTCAACCCCGGGCCCTGCACGTTCCTGCCTCGGCGCTGCTCGCCAAGGAGGGCGCAAATTTCGTCTGGGTCGTCGATCAGACCGCCAACACCGCCTCGCTGCAAAAGGTCGATGTCGTTGCCGATCCCGCGGGTCTCCGGGTCATCGGCGGTCTTGCCTCCGGCGCCCGCGTCGTCACCGCCGGAATCCACAGCCTCAAGCAAGGACAACAAGTCCGCATCGAACAGGATCAGAAGCCATGAAGTCGTTCAACCTCTCCGACTGGGCGCTCAGTCATCGTTCGCTCGTCTGGTATTTCATGATCGCCTTCATGGCGGCGGGACTGTTTGCCTACCTTCAGCTGGGCCGGCAGGAAGATCCCGACTTCACCATCAAAACCATGGTGATCCAGGCGCAGTGGCCGGGCGCCTCGCCCGCGGAAATGACCCGGCAGGTCACCGACAGGATCGAGAAGAAGCTCGAAGAGCTGGAATCGCTCGACTACACCAAGAGCGTCACCGTCGCGGGCCAGACCACCGTCTTCGTCTATCAGCGTGACACCACCAAGGCCGCCGACGTGAAACCGACCTGGATCCGGGTCCGCAACATGATCGCGGACATCAAGGGCGAGTTTCCGCAAGGGGTGATCGGGCCGGGCTTCAACGACCGCTTCGGCGACGTGTTCGGCAACATCTACGCGTTCACCAGCGACGGCTTGAGCCAGCGTCAGCTGCGCGATCACGTCGAAGACATCCGCGCCAAGGTGCTGACCGTGCCGGACGTCGGCAAAGTCGACATTCTCGGCGCGCAGGACGAGGTGATCTATCTCGAATTCTCGACCCGGAAGATCGCGGCCCTCGGACTCGACGTCCACGCCATCATGACCTCGCTGCAGGGGCAGAATGCGGTCGCGCCCTCCGGTGTGTTCCAGGAAGGGCCGGAGCGGATCAGCGTGCGGGTGAACGGCCAGTTCACCTCGGAGGCAAGCCTGAAGGCGGTCAACCTCCGCATCAACGACCGCTTCTTTCCCCTGACAGACGTCGCAACCATCACGCGCGGCTATGAGGATCCGGCCAAGACGTTGTTCAGGTACAACGGCGAGCCCGCGATCGCGCTTGCCATCGGCATGAAGTCCGGCGCCAACCTGCTTCACTTCGGCGAGGGCTTGAAGGAGGAAATGACGAAGGTCATCGCCGACCTGCCGATCGGCGTCGGCGTTCACCAGGTCGCCGATCAGCCCGTCATCGTCGAGCATGCCGTCTCCGGCTTCACGGAAGCGCTGTTCGAGGCCGTGATCATCGTGCTCGGCATCAGCTTTCTCAGTCTGGGCTTGCGCGCAGGCCTGGTGGTCGCCGTCGCGATCCCGCTGGTGCTCGCCATCACCTTCGTCGTGATGGCCTATGCCGGGATTTCGCTTCAGCGAATTTCGCTTGGCGCGCTGATCATCGCTCTGGGCCTGCTGGTCGACGACGCCATGATCGCCGTCGAAATGATGGTGGCGCGGCTAGAGATCGGCGAGCCCCTGGAGAAGGCCGCAACCCACGTCTATACGTCGACCGCGTTTCCGATGCTGACGGGCACGCTGGTCACGGTGGCCGGGTTCATCCCGATCGGGCTCAACAACAGCAATGCCGGTGAGTTCACCTTCACGCTTTTCGTGGTGATCGCCGTCTCCCTGATCGTGTCCTGGATCGTCGCGGTGCTGTTCACGCCGCTGCTCGGCGTCACGATCCTGCCCGCCAAAATGAAGGGCCATCATGGAGAGAAGGGCCGCGTGGCGCAGATGTTTGCGCGTCTGCTTCTGTTCTGCATGCATCATCGCTGGACGACCATCTCGGTGACTGCCGCAGCCTTCCTGGTCGCCTTGTTCGGTCTTCAATTCGTGCAGCAGCAGTTCTTCCCGTCCTCGGACCGCGCCGAACTCGTGATCGACTGGAACTTGCCGCAGAACGCCTCCATCGCCGACACCAACGTCCAGATGGCGCGGTTCGAGCGCGAACAGCTTCAGGACAACAATTCGGTCGATCACTGGTCGACCTATGTCGGGACCGGCTCGCCGCGTTTCGTCCTGTCTTTCGACGTGCAGACGGCGAACACCTGGTTCGGCCAGATGGTGGTCGTGACCAAGGGCGGCATCAAGGCGCGTGACCAGGTCAAGGCGCAGTTCGAGGCGTACCTGAAGAAGACGTTCCCCGGCACCGACACCTACGTCAAGCTGCTCGAGGTCGGTCCTCCGGTGGGGCGTCCCGTGCAGTACCGCTTGAGCGGGCCCGACATCGGCAAGCTGCGGGATCTTTCGCAGAAGCTTGCCGGGATCGTCCGGAGCAGCCCCGATTTGGGCAACGTCGTGTTCGACTGGATGGAGCCGGCGCGGGTCGTCAAGGTCGACGTTCTCCAGGACAAGGCGCGCCAACTCGGCGTGACCTCCGAGGACATCGCCACCACCCTGAATTCGGTGCTCGAGGGCACGCCGATCACCCAGGTGCGCGACAGCATCTACCTGGTCAATGTCACGGGACGGGCGACCGCGGCGGAACGTGCGTCCATCGATACTCTGCGCGATCTGCAGTTGACGGGCGTCGGCGGTCAGTCCGTGCCCCTCGGCGCCGTGGCCAACCTGCGTTACGAGCTCGAGCAGCCGACGATCTGGCGGCGCGCGCGGATCCCGACCATCACCTTGAAGGCGGGCATCGTCGGCACCGCGCAGCCCAAGACCGTGGTCGATCAGCTCGCGCCGAAGGTGGCGGAGTTCACGAAGGAGCTGCCGGCGGGATACTCGGTGAATATCGGCGGCTCGGTGGAGGAGAGCGCCAAGAGCCAGGCGCCGATCGTGGCCATCGTTCCGCTCATGCTATTCGTCATGGCGACGGTGCTGATGATCCAGCTGCAGAGCTTCCATCGCCTGTTCCTGGTGTTCGCTGTCGCGCCGCTCGCCGTGATCGGCGTCGTCATGGCTCTGTTGCCGAGCGGAGCGCCCCTCGGCTTCGTCGCCATCCTCGGCGTGCTGGCCCTGATCGGCATCCTGGTCCGGAACTCCGTGATCTTGATCGTCCAGATCGAGGACCTCAGGAAGGAGGGACGCCCGGCCTGGAACGCCGTGGTGGAGGCGACCGAGCATCGCATGCGGCCGATTCTGCTGACGGCCGCCGCCGCAAGTCTCGCCCTCATTCCGATCGCGCGCGAGATCTTCTGGGGCCCGATGGCCTACGCGATGATGGGCGGCATCATCGTCGGCACGCTGCTGACGCTGTTGTTCCTGCCGGCACTGTACGTGGCCTGGTTCCGCATTCAGCCCGATCTCGACCACGAAACTTCGGCTGAGGAGCCTGCCGTGCCTGCGCACGACGCCCCCCGTCCGGAGGCGCCGACGCCGGCACCCGTTCCCGCGTCCAAGCCGACGCCGGTCCTCGAAACCCAGTCCTGAGAGAGAGAACACCATGAAACGAAAGACACTGATGCTGTCGCTCACCGCGACGCTCGCAACAGCGACGCTGTCGACGCACGCCGCGTTCGCGCAATTTCCGCCGCCGCCCCCGATGGCGGGACCTCCGCCGATTGCAGCCGGCGGTCCGCCGCCGCTGGCAGCCGGGGGCCCTCCGGCCTTTGCGGCTCGTCCTCCGATGGGACCTGGCGTTGCGCCGCGTGCCGGCCTCGCCGGCGGGGCGCCTCGTCTCGGTGCCGGACCTCCGCCGCGCGGCGATCTCGCCGGCGTCGGAAGGGGCGGACCGGCGAACGCCACCCGTGCCGCATCGGCCGGCTACGGCCGCTTCGGCGGCTATGGCCGTTACGATGGATCGCGGTACGGCTATCGCGGTGCGTATGCGGCGAGCGCTTACGCGGGAGCCGCTGCGGGTTACGCGTACGGACGCGGCTACTCGTCCGACAGCGACTGCTACTACACCTATACGCGCCACCGTCGCGTTCTGGTCTGCGACTGACGACCACGAAAGTCCGTCCTTTGGGGGCGCGTCGGCCCGCCGAACAGATCGGCGTGGCTGACGACTCCGCACCCGGCACACATCAGCTCCAGCACGCGCATGTGAACGCGAGTGTCTTGACCATTTAATAAACTATACCGTATAGTTCATTAAATGATTGGCTATGCGGGCCGGCCGGCGGAACGAGCCGCCGGCTTGAACAACCGAAAATCAAGGGCAAGAACCATGAACTTTCAGCCTCGACAAAATCTCGCGACCGCCGACCGGCGTCTGCCGTTCGATTGCATCGCCCTGCTGCTGCAGGGCGGCGGCGCCTTGGGGGCCTACCAGGGAGGCGTCTATGAGGCCTTGGCCGAAGCCGATATCCATCCCGACTGGATCGCGGGCATTTCGATCGGGGCGATCAATGCCGCGATCATCGCCGGCAATCCGCCGAACGTCCGGGTCGATCGGCTCCGCGAGTTTTGGACGCAGGTGACGCTGGACGCGCCGTTCACCGATCTGATGAACGGCGATCACACTCGCAATTTTCTCAATCAGGTGAATGCGGGCTTTGCTGCGGTGTTCGGGGCGAACGGATTCTTTTCCGCGCGGCCGTTCGCGCCGTGGCTGCAAGCGGGTGGAACGCTTGCCGCCACCAGCATCTACGACACCAGCGCGCTGAAGACGACGCTGGAGCGTCTCGTGGATTTCGATCGCATCAACGCCGGTGTGACGCGGTTCAGCGCAGGGGCCGTGAACGTGAGGACCGGCAATATGGTCTATTTCGACACTGCCACCCATACCATCCGGCCGGAGCACATCCTGGCGAGTGGAGCGCTGCCGCCGGGGTTTCCAGCGGTCGAAATCGATGGCGAACAATATTGGGATGGCGGCCTCGTATCCAACACTCCGTTGCAGTGGGTGATCGAGTGCGGCGCCCGTCAGGACACGCTTGTGTTTCAGGTCGACCTCTGGAGCGCGCGCGGCCAGATCCCGGGCAACATGGCGGAAGTGATCACTCGTCAGAAGGAAATCCAATACTCCAGTCGCACGCGGGCGAGCACGGACCAGTTCAAGAGCCTGCACCGGTTGCAGCGAGACCTGGCGGCTCTTTTGAGCAGGCTGCCGAAAGACCTGCGCGAGCAGGAAGACGTCAAGCTGCTCAGGACTGCTGCCTCTAACAACGTGCACAGCCTGGTCCACCTGATCTATCGCGCGCGGGACTACGAAGGCCACTCGAAGGACTACGAGTTTTCCCGTCTGTCCATGCAGGACCATTGGCGCGCCGGCTATCACGATGCCTTGCGCACCCTTCGGCATCCCGAGGTGCTGGCCCGCCCGACGACTGCGGACGGCGTCGCCACGTTCGATCTTGAGCACGACGGTCGCGAATAGGCCGGCCGGCTCTTCCCAGTCACAGGAGAATTCAAATGCGCGAGAGTGAAGTCGTGAGGCGTGCGTTCGCCATGCCGCTGACGAATCCGGCCTATCCGCCGGGACCGTATCGTTTCGTCGACCGCGAATACCTGATCATCACCTATCGGACCGATCCGGCGAAGCTGCGATCGGTCGTCCCGGCTCCGCTCGAACTCGACGAGCGCGAAGCGCTGGTCAAGTACGAATTCATCCGCATGCCGGATTCCAACGGTTTCGGCGACTATGCGGAGAGCGGCCAAGTCATCCCCGTGTCGTTCCGCGGTCGCAAGGGCGCCTACACCCACTGCATGTTCCTGAACGATGAGGGACCGATCGCGGGCGGCCGGGAGCTCTGGGGCTTTCCGAAAAAGCTTGGCCAGCCGACGTTGCGGACCGAGCTCGATACGCTGATCGGTACGCTGGATTACGGTCCGCTGCGGGTAGCGACCGGCACGATGGGATACAAGCACCGCGAAGCCGACGTGGCGCAGGTGAAGGCCGCGCTGCAGGAGCCGAACTTCCTGCTCAAGATCATTCCGCACGTCGACGGCAGCCCGCGGATCTGCGAACTCGTCGAATATCACCTCGAGCAGCTTGTCTTGAAAGGCGCGTGGACCGGACCCGCCGCTCTCTCCTTGACGCCCCATGCCCTCGCTCCGGTGTCCGATTTGCCGGTGCTCGAGATCGTGTCCGCGGTTCACATCCGCGCAGACCTTACGCTGGGATTGGGCAAGGTCGTTCACGATTATCTGCAGCAGCCGGTCCGACGTCCGGTCGGGAGCTACGAGAGAGCTCTGGTTACCTGACCTAAGTGCTCGACGGGCTGCGTAGGTCCGGAAACACCGCGGCGGCGAGCCGCACCCTCACACATCAAACAAGGAAAGGCCAAATGAGTATTCTGAAAGGTAAAGTCGCAGTCGTGACCGGGTCCACCAGCGGCATCGGTCTCGCGTATGCTCGTGCTTTCGCGGGCGCCGGGGCCAACGTCGTGCTCAATGGAATGGGGGCGCGGGCCGATGTCGAGAACGAGCGCTCCGCGATCGAGAGGGAATTTGGCGTCAAGGCGGTCTATTCGGCTGCGGACATGGACAGCCCGGACCAGATCGCCGAGCTCATCGCGCTGGCGGAAAGCACCTTCGGCAGCGTCGATGTCCTCGTGAACAATGCCGGCGTCCAGCACGTCGCCCCTGTCGAGGAGTTTCCGGTCGACAAGTGGAATGCGATCATCGGGATCAACCTGTCGTCCGCCTTCCACGCCATCCGTGCAGCCGTGCCCGGCATGAAGAAGCGCGGCTGGGGCCGGATCATCACCACGGCCTCGGCGCATTCGATCGTCGCTTCGCCCTTCAAGTCGGCCTACGTCGCCGCCAAGCACGGCATCGTCGGACTCACCAAGACGGTGGCGCTGGAGCTCGCTCGGTCCAAGATCACCTGCAACTGCATCAGCCCCGGATACGTCTGGACGCCGCTGGTGGAGAAGCAGATCCCGAACACGATGGTGACGCGCAACATGAGGAGGGATGAGGTTATCAGCGAGGTCCTGCTCGCGGCCCAGCCCACCAAGGAATTCGTCACCGTGGAACAGGTAGCTTCGCTGGCGCTGTTCCTGTGCAGCCAGGACGCCGCCCAGATCACCGGCGCCAACCTTTCCGTCGACGGCGGCTGGACGGCCGCATAGCCGAGTGACTGAGAAGCGGACCGCAAAAAAATTGCTCGCGAACACCTGCGCTAGATCAAGCGGCGGTGCTCCAGCTGCGACCCCTCGTACCCAACATCAACAAACATCTGGAGAGAAGATCATGAACAAGCGACTAATCGCGAGCGTCGTCGGCTGTGCGTGCCTTACCATGGCGACGGCCGCCGAGGCCCGAACCTTTTACGATGGATCCTGGAATCTCCTTTTCGTCACGCAGCGCGGCAGCTGTGATCCGACCTACAGCTTTACCGTGAACATAAACGACGGCTTCGTCACGCATCCCAATCTGGTTAAGTTTGCCGGGCACGTCGGACGTTCGGGCGCGGTTCACGCCTCGGTTACGGTCCACGACAAATACGCAGCAGGGTTCGGGAGGCTGAGGCGAGACGCGGGTCGTGGGAGCTGGAGTGGCCACGCAGCAGGCGCGCGCTGCTCGGGATATTGGACCGCGCAACGAAACGGGTAGGAAGCAGGGTCCTGGTCAACCGGCCGGGGTCTGCTCCGGAGACCGCCCAGCTCATGGCAAAACTCGGGGCCTGGCTCGTCTCGAGCAGGAACCCGGCCGGCGCCGTCGCGACGCTCCCGCTGCAGCGTCCGGATTTCGCGCTCTTGGGCGCGGATCTCGCCCGCATCCGGCGATCTCGTTCCGGATCGGTGGAGTTTCATAGGGTACTGAGGTCGTCCGGCACGTCGCCGAACTTCCGGATCAGCTTGGCGTCGCTGAAGTCGCCGCTCGACGGATCTCCTGTCCGGGAGAAAGCGATGGCGCCGGCGTAACCCGGCTTGCGGGAGAGCGCTTCGGCCCGCATGACCGCGGCGTTGGCGCTCAGGCATTCCGCCGCCTCGCCTGCGGCCACGCCGTCGTCGGAGAAAACGAAAGGTAGAGCGACATAGTAGGTCACATCAGACATCTGGCTCGTCTTTGCGTTCGCGGGCCCTGGGAAGCCGTCCCCGGGCGTAGCCGGGTCGACACCGTCGAGCGGAGCTGGTCCAGCTGCTCCTCCAGAAACTCGTTCGCGATCAGCAGGACCTTCACGGTCTCCCGGGCGTGGCCGCCGCACGCCGCGATCGCCTGGTCGGTGGCGGCCTCAAGGTCGTCGGGGCCGGACCGGCCTGATCGAAGGTAGCGTTCATCCTATTATGTTCCCTGTCTGTTCTCAAGAGTCAAGAGACCCTCCCCCTCCCGTGGCGCAACAGGGAGGCTCCGGGCGAATCTTGGGGATGCGAACGGGCATGTCGGAACCGGCCGTGCCCGTTCGTCTTGAGTCCAAGTCCCGTACTTGGAGCGTTGCGTAACCATGGCCCCGCGAGCGAACTGGAAAGGCTTCCTGCGTCTGTCCCTCGTCATCTGTCCGGTCGCGCTGTACCCGGCGACGTCGGAAAGCGAGAAGATCTCCTTCAACCAGCTCAACCGGCAGACCGGACACCGCATCAAGTATCTCAAGGTCGACGCCGATACCGGCGACGAGGTGCCGAACGAAGACATCGTCAAGGGTTACGAGCTCGAGAAGGGCCAGTACATCGAGGTGTCCAAGGAGGAGCTCGAGGAGATCGCGTTGGAATCCACGCGCACCATCGAGATCGACGAGTTCGTCGACAAGTCCGATATCGACCCGCGTTATCTGACCGCCCATACTACATCCGCCCCGACGGTAAAGTCGGCCACGACGCCTTCGCGGTCATCCGCGAGACCATCCGCGAGATGAACAAGGTCGCTATCGGGCGGGTGGTGCTGACCAACCGCGAACACATCATCGCGCTCGAGCCGATGGACAAGGGCCTAGTCGGCACGCTGCTGCGATACCCGTACGAAGTTCGCAGCGAGCAGGAATACTTCGACGAGATCCAGGACGTCAAAGTGACCAAGGATATGCTGGACCTCGCCAGGCACATCGTGAACCAGAAGGCGGGCAGCTTCGAGCCGGAGAAGTTCGAGGACCACTATGAAAGCGCGCTGATCGAACTCATCAACCAGAAGCGGGCCGGCAAGCCGATCACGCCGAAGGACAAGCCGGCCGCGACCAACGTCGTCAATCTGATGGAGGCGCTGCGTCGGAGCGTCGACCAAGAAGCGGCGCCGGCGAAAGTGGGCAAGGCGGCCAAGAAGCCGCGGAAGGCGGGGGCCGGACAGAAGGAAATGCTGATGCCGATCGCCGGCAAAAAACCGGCGAAGGAAGCAGCGGCAAAGAAGCCCGCGACCTCCAAGCAGCGGAAATCGGCCTGACCACAGGCTGTGGTTATCGAGCCCACACCGGCAATTCTCCTGCAAGGACTCGTCGCTCGGGCGCGGATGGCTGAAAAAGTGAACACTTCGCCCTTTGCTACGTTGGAGCGCGTGGCACGTTTGCTCCTAGGCCTGCGGGTGCCCGTTTTAATGAGAGATGCGAGATGCACCTGAGCAATTCCCAAGCCCCCGCAGAAAGACCGACAATCCTTCTGGTCGAGGATGAAGATCTCCTTCGTGAGATGCTGGAAGAGACCTTGGTCGAAGCGGGTTACGGCGTCGTAAGCGCCGCTTCCGGCGAGGAGGCAACCAATCTGCTCAGCATGCCCCCTTTGCCGCGGGCGCTCGTGACCGACATCAATCTGGGCCGCGCCAGGATGGACGGATGGGAGCTCGCCCGTCTCGCGCGGCAGAACGATCCAGGCTGCGTGATCCTCTACGTCTCCGGCGATAGCGCGCATCGCTGGGCGGCTGACGGCGTGCCGCAAAGTGTCCTCTTGGCCAAGCCCTTTGCCCCCGCGCAATTGGTGGAGGCGATATCCGGTCTCCTCACCCGTTCAGGGTCATTCCCGTCCTAGAAAACGAATGCGCCGGCGGCTATTTGGACGTAGGCTGCCTGCAAAACAACAAGCCGTGCTTCACGCGCAAAGGGTGGTCGAAGTGTCCGTCGAATTCCGCAACAACGTGCAGGTCCGGGGTCGGGGTGAGCGGGCCATGATGTTCGCCCACGGCTTTGGATGCGACCAGAATATGTGGCGCTTCGTGGCACCGGCTTTCGAGCGCGATTTCAGCACGGTGCTGTTCGACCACGTCGGAGCGGGCCGCTCGGACCTCGCCGCTTACGATCGCCAGAAGTATTCCAAATTATCCGGCTACGCCGACGATGTTGTCGAGATTGGCCGCTCACTGCGCCTGAAGGATGCCGTATTCGTGGGGCATTCCGTCAGTGCGATGATTGGAGTGCTTGCCGCGATCAAGGATCCGACACTCTTCGAAAGCCTCATCCTTGTGGGGCCTTCGGCGCGCTACATCGACGATGGTGACTATGTCGGCGGCTTCAGCGCTCAACAGATCGAGGAGCTTCTTTCCTTCTTGGAAGAGAACCACATGGGCTGGTCGGCGCAGATGGCGCCTGCCATCATGGGCAATCCGGATCGTCCCGAACTCGGCGAGGAGCTCACCAACAGCTTCTGCCGTACGGATCCCGCGATCGCCAAGGAGTTCGCCCGGGTCACGTTCCTGTCCGACAACCGCGCGGACCTGGCCAAGGTCAACGCTCGCACGCTGATCCTCCAGTGCAGCGAAGACATCATCGCCGGGCAACAGGTAGGTGCGTTCGTCCAGCGCAATATCCCGAACAGCAAAATGGTGGTCCTGAAAGCAACCGGCCATTGTCCCAACCTGAGCGCGCCGGACGAAGTCGTCGCCGCAATTCGAGATTTCGTCTGAGTGAACAACAATCATCCTGCCGACAGCGATTTCGAAGACCTCTACGAAAACGCACCCTGCGGCTACCTGTCCGTTCGTCCGGACGGTCGTATCGATCGGGCCAATCGGACCCTTGCGGGCTGGATGGGGTACCAGCCCGATGACCTTCCCGGGATGCGGCTTAGCGATCTGCTCAACATGGCGGGGCGCATATTCCTTGAGACCCATGTCGCACCGCTGCTGCGTATGCAGGGCTTCTTCGACGAGTTCGCGCTCGATCTCCTGACCAAAACCGGAACGCGGCTGCCGGCGATCGCCAACGCGCGTGAGCGGCGGACCGACGCTGATGCGCTCCTGTTCACGCGCCTGACGATCATGCGGGCCACAGACAGGCGCCGCTATGAGCGAGGGCTGATCGACGCCCGCAAGGAAAGCGACGAGCTCAAGACCGCTCTAGAGGAGCGCCTGCGACAGGAGCGCGAAAATGCCGAACTGCGGGAGCAGTTCATCGCCGTCCTCGGCCATGACCTGCGCAATCCGCTCGCATCGATCGCGGCCAGCGCGCGGCTGATGCTGAAGGCCAAGACGCCGGAGGACGCGCTGCGGCTCGAGGCCATGATGCAGAGCAGCGTGGCCCGCATGGCCAAGATGATCGAAAGCGTCATGGATCTGGCTCGAGGTCGGCTTGGCGGAGGCATCTCGCTGTCGAAGGCCATCACCGCTATCGAGCCCGTTCTCGATCAGGTCGTGGCGGAACTGGCTGCAGCCCATCCGGATCGCAGCATTGAGAGCAATTTCGAGGTCGAGACCCCGGTGTTCTGCGATCCCGCCCGCGTCGCCCAGTTGTTCTCGAACCTGCTCGGCAATGCGATCAGCCACGGCGCGCCGGACGAGCCCGTGCGGGTCGAAGCGAGCGCCAAGACAGACATGTTCGAACTCTCGGTGGCCAACGCAGGCGCTGCCATTCCCGAGGAGGCCCGCAAACGCCTGTTTCAGCCGTTCTACCGGGGAAAGGCTCACGGGCCATCTCAAGGCCTGGGACTCGGGCTGTACATCGCTGCCGAGATTGCCAAGGCTCACGGCGGTTCGATCGACGTCGCCTCGTCCGAAGCGGAGACTAGGTTCACCTTCCGCATGCCCCTCCAAGGCGAAGGCGCACTACGTCCCTAGTGGTCTGGCACCATAAGAGCCCGGCCGCCCGGGAGGTGTCATGGTACGCTGAGCGCGGAACCAGCGCATCTGACGTTCGTTGCCTATGCGCCAACGGGGGCCATTCCAACCACCAACCCAGCATTAACGGCCGGCAATTGCGATCGACGGCGTTTCCGCTCGACCCGCCTTGGAGGCTCATGACCCAAATTACGGATAAATCGGAGCCGCAGATTGCGGCGTGGCAGTGGAGGCAGATCGTCAATGGGGCCACCGATACTGCCATCATTACGACTGATCTCCAGGGGCGAGTGACGAGTTGGAATACCGGAGCTTCCAAGATCCTCGGATGGGAGCCGGCCGAGATGCTTGGGCAATCCCTGTCCCGAGTGTTCCCCGAACAGGACCAGGAAGCCCAACTTCGCCGTGAAATTGAGGACGCGCTGTCGAAGGGCAAGGGTGGCGGCGAAGAAGGCTGGCGCCTTCGCAAAGATGGCTCACGGTTTTGGGCCGTCGGAGAGCTCAGCCCGATCCGGGACAAATCTGACGTTGTAGGATTCCTCAAGATCTTGAGGGACCGCACGGCGCAACGCAACGCCGAAGAAGCTATCCGAGAAGAACGCCACGCGCTCGAAGTGCTCAACCGTGCCGGCTCGGCGCTCGCCGCGGAGACGGACCTCGAGCGCCTCGTTCAGATCGTCACGGATGCGGGCGTGGCGCTTACAGGAGCCGAGTTCGGCGCCTTCTTCTACAACGTCATCAACAACGCGGGCGAGAGCTACATGCTCTATACGCTCTCCGGAGCGCCGATCGAGGCGTTCTCGAAATTCCCGATGCCGCGAAATACCGAGGTGTTCGCGCCTACCTTCCTGGGGCAAGGCATCGTTCGCTCGGAAGATATCACCAAGGATCCGCGCTACGGGAAAAACTCGCCCCGCAAGGGAATGCCGGAAGGTCACCTACCGGTCCGAAGCTACCTCGCCGTCTCGGTCATATCCCGGACGGGTGAAGTGCTCGGCGGTCTGTTCTTCGGGCATGCGCGGACTGGCGTGTTCAACGAGCGCTCGGAGCGGGGCCTGTCCGGGCTTGCCGCCGAGGCCGCCGTCGCTATCGACAACGTCCGCCTCTCGCAAGCGATGCAGCGCGAAATCGAGGAGCGGAAGCGGGCCCAAGAGGCACTCGTCGAGCTCAACGCCACGCTCGAAGGGCAAGTGACCGAGCGCACCGAACAGCTGCGCAAGAACGAGGAGGCCTTGCGCCAGTCGCAGAAGATGGAGGCCGTAGGCCAGCTCACGGGCGGCGTGGCACACGATTTCAACAATCTGCTGCAGATCATTATGGGCAATCTGGACACCCTGCAGCGCAATCTTCCGTCCGAATCGGGTCGGCTGCAGCGGGCGGCGCGAAATGCGATGACGGGCGCGCAACGGGCAGCCACCCTAACCCAGCGTCTCCTGGCGTTTTCGCGTCGTCAACCTCTCGATCCCAAGCCGCTCGATGTGAACGCACTTGTCAACGGATTGTCGGACATGATCCATCGTACGCTCGGCGAAACGATCGACGTGGAAACTGTCCTCGGTGCAGGCGTGTGGCGGGTCGAAGCCGACCCGGCCGAACTGGAGGCCGCGATCATCAATCTCGCGGTCAACGCCCGCGACGCGATGACGAACGGCGGTCGGCTGACGATCGAGACCAGCAATGCGCACATCGACGAGGCGTACGTCGCCTCGCACACCGAAGTCGTGGCCGGGCAGTACGTCGCCATCGCGGTCACGGACACCGGCGCCGGCATGGACTCGAAAACGGTGGCGCAGGCTTTCGAGCCCTTTTTCACGACCAAAGCTGTCGGCAAGGGCACCGGTCTAGGGCTCAGCCAGGTATACGGTTTCGTCAAGCAGTCCGGTGGTCACGTCAAGATCTACTCGGAAGTGGGAGAAGGGACGACGGTGAAGCTGTACTTGCCGCGGCTCGCGGCGCAAGCGGCAGGTGTTGAGCAAGCCGAGTCCACTCCAAATCCCGAAGCGGGACAGGAAGAGACCATCCTGGTCCTCGAGGACGACGACGAGGTGAGAGCATATTCGGTCGAGACCCTGCGCGAACTCGGCTACCGCGTCATCGAGGCTCACGACGGGCCCTCGGCTCTGAGATTGCTCGAGCGCCAACCTCGCGTGGACCTCCTCTTTACTGACGTCGTTTTGCCCGGCGGCTTGACAGGCGCACAGGTCGCAACCCAGGCGAAAACGCTTCGGCCTGCATTAAAGGTGCTCTTTACGACCGGATACGCGCGCAACGCCATCATCCACCACGGGCGGCTCGACAAGGGCGTGCAGCTGATCGTCAAGCCGTTCAGCTTCGGCGATCTGGGGGCGAAGGTGCGCGACGTTCTCGACGGCGCTTCGGACTAGGGCCCGCCCAGCGGCAGCCGGTTGAAGCCCGCAGAACGCGCGGTCGCACACTTCTCGGTCCGGCCTCCGCGAGTGTCGCAGGCCCGAAGCACCCATCCGGCCGGGTGTCAGGCATCCGGGCGCAAACAGGCCATGCTCAGCGTTCAGACGGACACTCCGGACAGGTATCGCCGATCGAATTCAGCACTTCGCGCACCTCGGCGACCGCCTGCTCCGGAGACAAGCCGATCGGGGGGTCCTGCCTGGCGATGCCCAACGCGTGCTCGCGCGCATGCGGATCGGCACGGTCCTTTGCCCAGCCGTGCTCCTCGCATTCGTGGATGGCGCCGGCTTCCTGCAGCACGTGGATCGCCCAACCGCGCAGGGTCCGGATCGCCTTCGGTCTTTCCCTCGTCATCAGCATCGATATGGCTCCTGCCGGGACGAATCCTTGAGATCGCCGGCTCGTTCCGGGCGGTTAGCACGGGTCAGGGATTCCAAAATGCAGAGGCTCAGGCTTGTCCACCTGTTTCCGCGGCCCTGTGCAGAACCCTAAGCAAAATAGGCGCTGGTCTTCCTTCACGCCGCGAGCAACGATGCGCAACGCCCCGTCCAGAAGCGGCCGCTGCAGCTTCAGGGCCTCGTCGGCTGGCGCGGTCATCCAGGTCTCGACCTCTTCGGGCGTGGTCACGATCACCGGCATCGCCTTCGGGTGGATGGCGCCCACTTCAGCGTTGGGGTCCGTCGTCAGGAACGCGTAGAGGTCGTGGGTGGTCTCGCCTTCCTCGACCTTCCGAACCCACGTCCAGCTCGTCCAGATGCCGGCGAAGCATGCGAGCGGGCGGGTCTCGTCGAGCGCGAACCCGCAGAGCACGATCTTCCATCCGTCTCGCTTTAGCCAAGCTTGGACCTGTGCGGACATCGTTGAGTTTGACTCATCATCGTTGCACCATGACCGCGCAAGGGGCAGAGTCCGAAACATGCGTATCAACCGCACCGATTTCGCCGATTTTGCCTATTTCCTGGCGCTCGCGAAGCATCGCAGCTTTCGCCGGGCCGGCCTCGAGCTCGGCGTGAGCGCCTCGGCGCTGAGCCATTCGCTCAAGGCGCTGGAGGCGCGGCTGGGCGTGCGGCTGTTCAATCGGACGAGCCGGAGCGTCACCCTCACCTCCGCCGGAGAGGAGTTGCAGGCGGCGCTGGCCGCCCCGTTCGATGCAATCGGGACGGCAATAGAAGCGCTTAACCGCTATCGGGACGAGCCCACGGGCCGGATTCGACTCAACGTGCTTGAGCACGCGAGCTCGTTGCTGCTGGCTCCGGTCCTCCCGGTGTTCGTCGAGCGCTATCCCGGCATCGAGATCGATGTCGCCGTCTCAAATCACCTGATCGATGTGGTCGCTCAGGGCGCCGACGCCGGGATTCGATACGGCGGCACGGTGCCGGAGGACATGGTCGCGCAGCGACTGTCCGGCGAAATCTGCTGGGTCGTGGTCGGCTCGCCAGCCTATTTCGATCGGCATGGCGTGCCCTCGCACCCGAGCGACCTGCACGCCCATCGATGTCTGCGTATCCGCCTGGGCGATGACAGCATCTACCACTGGGAATTCGAGAAAGACGGCGAAGAGGTCGCCGTTGATGTGCCGGGCGCGATCACGATCGACGAGACTCAGTTCGCGCTCGCCCTTGTCCAGGCAGGGGCTGCGGTGGCCTACCTCCCGCAGCCGTGTGCGGCCCCGCTGATTTCGCGGGGAGTGCTGCGCAGCGTCCTTGACGACTGGGCACCGATGGGACCCGGGTTCCACATCTATTACCCGGGCCGTCGCCAACTGCCGACCGGCTTGCGCCTGCTGATCGACCTGATCCGAGAGATGCAGCCGCTCGGGCCATATGGGTCCGGCTGATCGATGAGCGCAACTCAACGCTTCATCGCATAGGTTCGGGATAATCCCCGACCGCCTCGCGGCCTATGTTCCGTGCACAGATCATCGCACGGAGCGAGCAAGTGACCGAACAAGCTATCCTCGGCAGCCCCGAGACCTCGGCACGGGGGCAGAGTTCGGATCGGACGGGATGGGGGGCCGTACTCGCGCTGGCGCTGTGCGTCTCGACGCTGATCGCCTCCGAGTTCATGCCCGTCAGCATCCTGACCCCGATCGCATCCGACCTCCATCTCACCGAGGGCGCGGCCGGGCAGGCGATCTCGGTGTCCGGCCTGTTCGCGGTGCTGACCAGCCTCTCCATCTCCACGATGACCCGCGGCATCGATCGTCGGACGCTGCTGCTCTCGTTGACCGCCCTCATGCTGGCGTCAGGTCTCTTGGTCGCGTTCGCGCCCAACTTCGCGATGCTCATGGCGGGGCGCGCCCTGCTCGGGGTTGTGATCGGCGGTTTCTGGTCGATGTCCGCCGCGACCGTCATGCGGCTGGTTCCGGAGAGGCAGGTGCCGCGCGCGCTTGCGATGCTCAACGGCGGCAACGCGGTCGCGACCACCGTCGCCGCGCCCCTTGGCAGCTTTCTCGGTCAGTACATCGGCTGGCGCGGCGCGTTCTTCCTCGTGGTTCCGCTCGCCGTCGTCACCTTCGTCTGGCAGTGGCTGACCCTGCCGTCGATGCCGTCCGAGGCGGCCAAGGAGCAACGCAGTGCGCTGGGCGTCCTGCGCCGTCCGAACGCCCGCCTGGGCATGGCCGCGGTCGCGCTGCTGTTCGCCGGACAGTTCGCCCTGTTCACATACCTGCGGCCCTTTCTCGAAACCGTCACGCGTCTCGATGTTTCCGCGCTCTCCGGGGTGCTGCTCGTCATGGGCATCGCCGGCGTGATCGGCACTTGGCTGATCGGGCGCATGGCGGCGCGCAGTCTTTCGACGCCCCTCATCTTGGCTCCCTTGGCTCTCGCTGCGATCGCCTGCGGCCTGGTGGCGCTGGGGAGCTTCGCCGGGCCGACGACGGCTCTGCTGACCCTCTGGGGCATGATCGGAACCGGTGCGCCGGTCGCCTGGTGGACGTGGGTCGCGCGCCGATTTCCCGACGACGCGGAATCTGCGGGGGGCCTGTTGGTGGCGGTCGTTCAACTTGCGATCACACTCGGCGCCGCTGGCGGCGGGATCCTGTTCGACGCTGCGGGCTATCGAACGACATTCCTCGCGAGTGCGGGGCTGCTTGGAGCTTCGGCGTTGCTGGCCGTTCTCGATGCCCGCGCCAGCTGCTCAGTGGAGGCGTAATCCATGAAGCCGACTACTGAGAATGGACTGTCTCGCCGGCGGCTCGTATTCGCGATGATCTCGACCGATCTAATGCCGCAGGCCGCGTTCGCCGAAACGACGGCTGTTGAGGCACAAACCGGAGGAACGGCGACCATGCGTATCCGTTGCAGTTTCGCGGATCAGACCTTCACGGTAACGCTGGAGGACAATCCGTCCGCCCGCGAATTCGCGGCGATGTTGCCTTTGGATCTCGGTATCGAGGACTATTCGACCAACGAGAAAATCGCCTACCTGCCGCGCAGGCTTACGGAAGAAAGAGGCGGTCCCTTCTCGAACGAGGCCCCGGGCGATCTCTGTTACTACGCACCGTGGGGCAACCTTAAGAGCCGGCAGGAGCCGGCAGGAGCTGGCGCGAGACTTCGGCGCGACCGACATCGTGGCCGAACGAGGGGCCTTGGGGATAGAGCGCGTGAAAGAGCTCACGGCCGGGGTCGGTGCGGACTCCGTCCTGGAGTGCGTCGGTACGCAGGAATCCATGACGCAGGCGATCGATTCCGTCCGTCCTGGTGGATCGATCGGCTATGTCGGGGTGCCGCATGGCGTCACCTTCGACGGGCAGGCGATGTTCTTCGCGCAGCGGCGCATGCTCGGTGGCCCGGCCCCAGTCCGTCGCTTCCTACCTGATCTGATGGACCGCGTTCTCAAGGGCAGAATCAAGCCCGGGAAAGTGTTCGATCTCTCGCTACCTCTCTCCGAAGTCGCGGAAGGATATCGCGCGATGGACGAAAGGCGAGCGATCAAGACGATGCTCACGGTGTAAGGCCGAGGCGCTATCGCGATGTCGGATACAGTGATGCCAAAGTCCGCTGCGGCGCAAAGCCTCGCAACGATCCTTTGGCCGATCATGGCGGTGGTTTTCGTCGCCTTTCTCGTCGTCGGCGTCGCGATGCCTGTTCTTCCGCTCCATGTGCACGATGGGTTGGGCCAAGGCACCTTCGTGGTCGGGCTCGTCGCCGGCAGCCAGTTCGCCGCTTCTCTAGTCTCGCGACCGTGGGCGGGCAACTTCTCCGACGGCCGGGGCGCAAAGCGAGGTGTGGTCGTCGGCCTGCTGGCGGCTGCGGCTTCCGGCGTGCTTTACCTGCTTTCGCTCGGCTTTACCGAGATCCCTCTGATCTCGGTGGCGATCCTTCTGCTGGGACGAGGGCTGCTCGGCGGCGCCGAAAGCTTCATCATCACGGCTGCCGTGAGCTGGGGACTGGCGCTCGCGGATTCCCGCAGCACGGGCAAGGTCATCGCTTGGGTGGGGTCAGCGATGTTCGCGGCCTTCGCGATCGGGGCGCCGGCCGGCGCTGCACTCTACGCCTCTCACGGGTTTGTCGCGATCGGCGCGGCTACGGCCGCAGCGCCGCTGCTGACCCTGCTGATCGTAGCTCCGCTCCGGACGGTTGCGCCGGCTGTCCATGCCCGCTTTTCTTTCGCCGAAGTTCTCGGGGCCGTCTGGGTGCCGGGATTGGGCTCTGCACTGGGCAGCGTAGGCTTCGGCGCAGTGACGACGTTCGTCGCGTTGCTGTTCGCGAACCAAGGTTGGGCCAACGGTTGGCTGGCCTACACGTCCTATGCCCTCGCCTTCATTCTGGCGCGGATTTTCCTGAGTCATCTGGCCGACGCGATCGGCGGCGCTAAAGTCGCGTTGATCTTCGCGGTGGTTGAAGCCCTCGGCCAGACGCTGATCTGGTTGGCCGTCCGTCCGGAGATGGCGCTCGCCGGCGCCGCGCTTACCGGCTTCGGCTTCTCGCTGGTTTATCCCGGCTTCGGCGTGGAGGCGGTACGCCGGGTGCCGGCGCAGAGCCGTGGCCTTGCCATGGGAGCCTACACGGCGTTCCTGGATCTCGCTCAAGGACTCGCGAGTCCTGCGCTCGGCCTGATCGCGGCCGACGCGAGGCTGAACACCGTGTTTCTCGCCAGTGCGGGCACGGTGCTCTGCGCTGCGCTTGTAGCTTTGTGGCTGTTGTCGCATCCGACAGCTCCGGAAGGAGCCGAATGAGAATGCCCGAGGATATCGGACGACGAAGTTCCATGCGTGAGAAGGCTCATCGTTTCATCAAACGCTGCGCATTCGAACCCCTGCCCGACATGGGAATTAACGTCGGAACATGCCCCAGATCGGCGGAAATCTAGGAGACGACATGCCAAAACCGGTCAAACTGGAAGTATCGAGGCGGCGCCTTCTGGCTGCCGGCACAGCGACGGCGATGGTCGGGGTCGTCCCCGGCGCACAGGCGCAATCGCAACCCTCGAGTCAAAAGCCCTCGCAGCGTCCGACCGGCGTATCGTTCGAGGTGAACGGAAAGCCGCGCAGCCTTCAAGTCGACAACCGCACGACGCTTCTCGATGCCCTGCGGGAGAATCTCAGCCTGACCGGCACCAAGAAGGGATGCGACCACGGTCAGTGCGGGGCCTGCACGGTGATCGTGAATGGAACGCGCATCAATTCGTGTCTCACGCTCGCCGTCATGCACGAAGGCGACAGGATCACCACGGTCGAGGGATTGGGCCAGCCCGAGCGGCTTCATCCCATGCAGGCGTCCTTCATCAAACATGACGGCTATCAGTGCGGTTATTGCACGCCTGGGCAGATCTGCTCGGCGGTGGCGGTGCTCGACGAGATCAAGGCGGGGATCCCGAGCCATGTCAGCGCCGACCTGACCGCTTCACCTCACTTGACGAATATCGAGCTGCGCGAACGCATGAGCGGCAACATCTGCCGCTGCGGCGCCTACTCCAACATCGCCGAAGCCATCGCCGAGGTTGCGGGGAGCAGCACATGAAGGAATTCACTTACGAACGCGCCGCATCGGCCCAAGAAGCCGCGGCCAAGGCGAAGGAAACGCCAGGCGCGAAATTCATCGCCGGCGGCACCAACCTCCTCGACCTGATGAAACTTGAGATCGAGACGCCGCGACATCTCATCGACGTCAACGGGCTCGGCCTTGACAAGATCGAGAATACCCAGGACGGCGGGCTCCGCATCGGCGCGTTGGTCAGAAACACTGCGCTTGCCGCCGACCTGCGCGTCCGGAAAGATTACGGCGTGCTCAGCCGCGCGCTCCTCGCCGGCGCCTCCGGCCAGCTCCGCAACAAGGCGACGACGGCCGGCAATCTGCTCCAGCGCACGCGCTGTCCCTACTTCTACGACACCAATCAGCCGTGCAACAAACGAAGCCCGGGCTCCGGCTGCGCAGCTATCGAGGGTTTCAGCCGACAATTGGGCGTGATCGGAACCAGCGAATCGTGCATCGCGACCAACCCCTCGGATATGGCCGTCGCCATGCGCGCGCTTGACGCTGAGGTGGAGACCGTCGACGACGGGGGTCGAACGCGTAAAATCCCGATCGCCGAATTCCACCGCCTGCCGGGAGATACCCCGCACATCGAAACGACGTTGGCCTCAGGCGAACTGATCACCGCGGTGACGCTGCCGCCCCCGATCGGCGGGACGCACGTCTACAGAAAGGTCCGTGATCGGGCGTCCTACGCGTTCGCGCTGGTCTCCGTCGCGGCAGTCCTGCAGCGCGACGGGACCGGACGTGTGGCCGTCGGCGGCGTGGCCCACAAGCCGTGGCGGGTCGAAGACGCCGAAGCCGATCTGCCCAAAGGTGCCAAGGCCTTCTCCGCACGGTTGCTCGCCGATGCGAAAACGACCAACGACAACGCGTTCAAGATACCCCTGGTCGAGCGGACGGTTGCCGCCGCTCTGAACGATGCGAGGCAGCGATGAAATTCGACAAACCCGCCGAAGCCAACCCCATCGACCGCATGCAGGTGGTGGGACGAGCACATCCCCGCATCGACGGCCCCTTGAAGACGACGGGAAGGGCGCCGTACGCCTATGAGCACCACGACGTTGTGACCAATCCGGCCTACGGGGCCATCGTCGGGTCCGCGATCGGCAAGGGCCGCATCGCCAGCATGAATCTCGCGGAGGCGGAGCGCGCGCCTGGGGTTCTGGCGGTCGTGACCGCCGAGAACGCCGGCAAGCTCGGCAAGGGCAAATTCAACACGGCCAAACTGCTCGGCGGCCCTGAGATCGATCACTATCACCAGGCAATCGCGGTGGTCGTAGCGGAGACCTTCGAGGAGGCGACGGCCGCGGCCGCGCTGATACGCGTCGAATACGCGCCCGCCGATGGCAGGTTCGATCTCGAGGAGGCGCTGAAAACTGCTCCTCTTGCAAAGGACCCCAACAGTCCCGAAAAGGATGCGCCTCCCGAAAGTCGTACCGGGGACTTCGAACAGGCCTTCGCTCAGGCACCGGTGAAGCTCGACGAGCTATACACGACCCCGGACCAGAGCCACTCGATGATGGAGCCTCATGCTTCGATCGCAGCCTGGAACGGCGACAAGCTGACGGTGTGGACGTCCAACCAGATGATAGACTGGGGCAGGACGGATCTCGCAACCACGCTCGGTGTTCCTAAGGAGAACGTCCGCTTCGTATCGCCCTACATCGGGGGCGGCTTCGGCTGCAAGCTGTTCCTGCGCTCCGACGCGGTGATGGCCGCGCTGGGGGCGAAGGCGGCCGGCCGGCCGGTCAAAGTCGCGTTATCCCGGCCGTTCATTCCGAACAATACGACCCACCGCCCCGCCACGCGGCAGCGCATCCGGATCGGGGCGGGCGCGGATGGGCGCATCATTGCCATCGCGCACGAAAGCGGCTCCGGCGATCTCCCCGATGGTCAGCCGGAGACGGCGACCAATCAAACGAGACTGCTATATGCCGGCCCCAATCGTCTCACTTCGATGCGGCTCGCCGTCATGGACCTGCCGGAAGGGAATGCGATGCGCGCCCCCGGCGAGGCCCCTGGCATGATGGCGCTCGAGATCGCGATGGACGAACTGGCCGAGAGGCTGAGCCTGGATCCGGTCGAGCTGCGCGTGCGCAACGACACCCAGGTCGACCCCGAGAAGCCGGACCGTCCTTTCTCCCAGCGCAACCTGGTGCGTTGTTTGCGCGAGGGTGCCGAACGTTTCGGTTGGACGCGCCGGAGCGCGACTCCGGGAGCCGTGCGGGACGGACACTGGCTCGTCGGCATGGGCACCGCGGCCGCCTTTCGAAACAATCTGCTGGTTCCTTCGGGCGCGCGCGTCAGGCTGGGGAGAGATGGGCTCGTCATCGTCGAAACCGATATGACCGACATCGGCACCGGCAGCTATACGATCATCGCACAGACCGCCGCCGAGATGATGGGCGTCGACATCGGAAAAGTCGTGGTTCGCCTGGGCGATTCCGCCTTCCCCGTCTCGTCCGGATCCGGAGGGCAGTTCGGCGCGAACTGTTCGACATCGGGCGTCTACGCGGCCTGCGTAAAGCTTCGGGAAGCCGTTGCGCAGCGACTCGGCTTCAACTCGGCGGAGGCGACGTTCTCGGACGGCCAGGTGATGAGTGGAAACCGTTCCGCGAAGCTTGCCGACGCCGTCCGCGAAGGCGAACTCGTCGCCGAGGACAAGATCGAATGGGGAGGCCTGGACAAGAGCTACCAACAATCCACGTTCGGAGCCCACTTCGTGGAAGCCGCCGTTGACAGCTTCACCGGTGAGGTCCGGATCCGCCGCATGCTGGCCGTGTGCGCGGCCGGCCGCATCCTCAATCCCACGACCGCGCGGAGCCAAGTAATCGGAGCCATGACGATGGGCGCGGGAGCCGCGTTGATGGAGGAGCTCGCGGTCGACAAGCGACGCGGTTTCTTCGTCAATCACGACCTTGCCGGCTATGAGGTGCCCGTCCATGCCGACATTCCACATCAGGAAGTGATCTTCCTCGAAGAGGCCGACGACAAGGTCTCGCCGATGAAGGCGAAGGGCGTGGCCGAGCTCGGCATATGCGGGGTCGCGGCGGCCGTCGCCAATGCCGTCTACAATGCGACGGGCGTGCGCGTGCGTAATTATCCCATCACTTTGGACAAACACCTCGACAGGTTACCGGAGGTCTCTTGACCGGGCACTGCGGAGGCTTCCTCCGAAGCGACCACAATAGGCGAGGCATGTCCGCGGCATCATAGTGGCCACGGCTGCAGGCCTCGCCGCGCTCGCCGCAAGGAGAGTCGGTGCGGAGCTGTCGATCGCGAAGCAGAGGAATGAGGACATGGACATCGACATCAAGCGAAGCGGATCGCGGCCTTCCACCAAGGGGTCGGCTGAGTGGTTTACCGGAGCGGTGCGTGTGGATCCGCTTTTCCAGGCGCCCGACCCTGCGCGGGTGGGCGGCGCTCATGTGACGTTCGAGCCGGGCGCTCGCACGGCGTGGCACACGCATCCGCTCGGCCAGACACTGATCATCACCTCCGGCTTTGGATGGGTGCAGAGGAACGGAGGACCTATCGAAGAAGTGCGCCCCGGCGACGTGGTTTGGTTTCCGCCCGGCCTGAAGCACTGGCACGGCGCTTCGCCGACAACGGCGATGACCCATATCGCAATCCAGGAATCCCTGAACGGAAGTCCGGTGACCTGGATGGAAAAGGTGAGCGACGAGCAGTATCGCAAGTGATTGGACAGGCTGGGCAGTGCTAATCTTCAGATGGTTTGTCCAGCCAGCAGCAGCCGATCGTCCCGGAGCGCTGAGCTGGAACGGCTTGTGGTTAAGCTGCAACGCTGCGCAGGCCTGAGCCCCTTCGCTCAGGAAGACGGCGTGCTCTTCTTCGAGATTGAAGAGGAGCGAGTCGAAATGCCTATTCGCAGCGGTTGAGATCTGAGGATTTCGCGTATGTCGGTCATGCGCCTCGTCTACCCAACCATATCTTCCTTGACGCCGCGGGCGACGATCCGGAGCGCCCCGTCCGGAAGCGGCCGCTGCAGCTTCAAGGCTTCCGCCGCGGGCGCGGTCATCCAAGTCTCGACCTCTTCGGGCGTTGTCAGGATCGCGGGCATCGCCTTCGGGTGGATGGCCCCGACCTCGGCGTTCGGCTCCGTCGTGAGGAACGCGTAGAGGTCGTTGGTGGTCTCGCCCTCCTTCACCTTCCGGACCGACGTCCAGTTGGTCCAGATGCCGGCGAAGCAGAGAAGCGGGCGGGTCTCGTCGAGCGCGAACCAGATGTCGCCGCCCTCGGCCTTGTTGAACTCGCTGAAGCTGTTGAACGGCACCACGCAGCGGTTCTCGGGGGCGAGCCACCTCGTCCAGTGTTTGCTCTTCACGTTGCGGATGTTGGTGGTTCCAGAATCCGGCTCCAGCTGGAGCAATTCCTTGAAGTCGACGGTCTTGCCCTTCCTTGCAGCTTCCCCGCCCGCTTCTTCGTCGCATCCATCAAAGCTATCGATGATGACGGCATCCGCGAGCGTGCCATCGCGAGCTCGCGGCCCTCGGCGCCCGTTCGGACGATCGGCGCCCTGTAGTCCGGAAACACGCCGGGCATCGGCGCGAGGTTACCGACGTACCGGTTGACGACCCGGAACAGCGCGGCGATGGCGGCCTGGTTCGTGGTGATCGAATACAAGTTGCACAAGGTGGTCAGGTCTCCGGATCCGGATGCCGGGCCCGCTGCGCGAGCTGCAGCAGGGTCGCCGGCGGGCGCTTGCCGGCTTTGGCGCACTTCCGGCACCGCAAGCGGCTGGCCAAGTCGTGCACGAAAGTCGTCGATGGGTGGGTAAGCGCCGCCAGATCGACGTCGCGGGCGGCCTTGCAGCGTGAGCACTCGATCTGGAGCCAGCCATAGCCGCCGTTGATCGCCTGGTCGATCGTGGGCGACGGGTCGATCGGCTCGCCTACTGACCACATGCGTTCGTTCCAGCTTTCCGCGAGCAGCTTGTCCGCCGTCCGGATCAGGGCCTCGCCTTTGGCCCGGGCCTCGGCGGACTGCGCGGCCAGAATCGTCGTCATCGCTCGGGCCTTGCCAAGCTCCTTTGCGAGCGCCTTGCGATCGCCTCCGGACAGGGGCGTCGGGTGGTGCTTCGGCGCCATCGCCCGGTCTCTCCGGAGCGTCAGGTTTCGTACGACGGCCAGCACCCGTCTTCCTCATGGCGCCCGGTCCGCTGCGTGCACGTGTTGTTCAGCAGGCGCTGGCCGACATCCCGCCAGATGGCGTCGGGACCGTACAGCCTGACGGCATCGACCTTTTGGATTTCGACGGCCCGCCCGCAGCGGCGGCAGTTGACCCTAAGAATATGCTGAGGAATTTGGCTCAGCCGCAGCGCCGCTCCGGAGCCGCTTGGTCGCGCCTCGGCGCCCGAATCGTCCAATAGCGCCCGCCAGTACTCGACTGGAAGGTCGTCTGCCGGTCCTAGGGCGGGCGCTGGCGGGGGTTTTTGATCGCCGCTGAGGTTGGATGCGAGTTTTTGGATTTGCTTCATGGTGGGAAAGCGCCAGCTGGCAGGGCGGTCGGTCATGAGGCATTAGAACATAACAAGAACATTTGAGTCGAGTCGCAAATCGCGGGAAGCCGCGGGGGTGGTGGCTGGCCACCGGCGGAAGTCGGCTTCGGCGGTTGATTCCCGGGCACCGGCGTTGCATCAGTCCGAGGCCCACTTGCTTCAACCGGAGCTCCATGAACTGCACAGTTGGCATCATCTCGGATACGCACGGCCTGCTCAGGCCGGAGGCGCTGCGCGCGCTGGCCCATGTCGACCACATCATTCATGGCGGCGACATTGGCGATCCCGAGATCATTACCGCGCTGCGGAGAATTGCTCCCGTCACGGCGATCAGAGGCAACGTGGATACGGGCGCGTGGGCCACCGAATTTGCCGAAACCGAGTTCGTGCGGCTCGCGGGACGGCTGTTCTACGTTCTCCACGATCTCAACGCCATTAAGATCGATCCCGTAGCTGAGGGCGTCGATGTCGTAGTTTCCGGGCACTCCCACGTGCCGAAGGTGAACACCGTCGACGGCGTGCTCTACGTAAATTCTGGCAGTGCCGGGCGCCGGCGCTTCAGGCTACCGATCACGCTTGCGAGCCTGGAAGTCACGCTCGACGGACTGAAACCGATTATCCACGATCTTGAAGTCGGATAGGGGGCGGACAACTCAGCATCGACGTCTGTCAATCACCCGACTTTCTGTCGAGGCTCGATCCCATCTTCGAGAAGCGGCATATCGAGGCTTGCAATCTCTGGCATGGCCTTGCCGGCGATGGCCTGTAAGTCGCCGACCATACCGACGGTCGAGTCGATCACCGAGAAGATTTGGGTTTCGCGCTTGGCCCACTGGCGGACCATGAACTTGCGCTCGCTATCGAGGTCCTTGCGCATGTCGTTAAACTTCTCGACGACCGCTTCCACGCGCTGCCTGAACTTGGTGCCGGTCAGGTAGTGGTAGACCTGCTCCATTTTGGTTTGCTGACCCTGCTGGACCAAGCGGGAGTTGCTGACGTCAATCAACGCCTGGCGAAGCGCGACCGCAACTGGCAGCGCGCAGCGCGGATGAGCCACCCAAATGCCGTCCATCAGATCAAATTGCTCGATCTGCTTGGGTAGGGCATGTGAGATGATGAGGGCTACATCGGCGCCGGAGCGGCGTTGATCGTCGCGCAACTTGGCGAGCCATCCATCACTCCAGGCCTTCGTTCGCTTGGTTTCCCAAAGGATGATGCCGGCGGGCTGGCCGACCGCGCCATTGACCTGCTGGATGACGTCGGCACCGAGCTCGCCTTTAGCGACAGGTTCGATCGAGTCGGTCGGGAATCGTCCGCGCAACAGCTCCTCGAGCTCCAGCTCGAACACTTCGCCTTGGGACTGCTGCGAGCCTTGCTCGGCCTTGCGCTTGAGCTCCTCGATCGTCCGCGCCATCGACTCGATAGTCTGATCCTTCTCAGCTACCCGCAACCGCGAGGCTTCATCGGCCTCCTGGCGTGCCTTCGTATGGATCTGCTCAACGGAGGCCTGCACCCGCTTTTCAACAGTAAGGTCTAGCTCGCGCTTCTCGTCGTCAAGCGCACGCTGTTTGCGCATCAAATCGGCCTGTTGCTGCTGCGCCTCCGCGAGCTTGGTGTTGTTGGCAGCCAAAGCCTGCCGCAGCTCGGTCGCTTCGTTAGCCTTGGCCTGCAGCTCGGCCGCGGCCGCCTCGCGCGCCTTCTTGCCTTCGGTAACGACCAGCTGGCTCCGCTCGGCTGCAAGCCGCTGCTTGACCTGGTCTTCGATCGCCTCACGGTCCTTCAGGACCTGCTCACGCTCCTGCCGCAGGGCCTCGGTCCTTCGGGTAACTTCCGCATCCTTAGCCGCCAGCTGTTCCTGGAACCGCTGCCGGGTTTCCGCAAGGAGAGGAGCCGCCAATGACTCAGTCAGTCGAATTTCATGGTTACAGTTGGGGCACTGAAGGGTGGGCTCATGCGCGGCGCCGGCCGCGGTTGCTTTGAAGCTCATGAGTCCTCCCTCTGGTTCCTAGCGCTACGCTGCCGGAATAAACGTGATCCGGCCAGCTTCGCCCCGTTGGCGATCCGGCTTTACCGTGATTTTCACAGTTGGTCGAAAGTTGTGAGCATGCGAACCAGCTTTTCCACTGAAACCAGCTTGAACTGCCCCCGGACAGCTTGGAGGAGGTCCGGCTGCTTCATCTCGACCAGCTTCGGTCTCGGTCTGCGTGATCTCGTTGGGCAGCAATCGTCTGATCAAACGAAATACGCGTTCCACGGTCGCCGGAGCTCATCGACATGATCATGCTCCCGCGAAAATTTTCGCGACAACGTCTTGAGAGTTTTTTCCGTTACCCGCTCAGCGAAATCTTTCTGCGCGGTTGTGAAGACATGATATTCTTTCGCCGGCAATGTTTTGTCTTTGAGATTTTGAATGTGAACCCGGTTGCGGAGGAGTCGCAGCTTATCGAGGTCTGCATATAAGGTGCTGTCAGCAGCGTCGAAAAGGTCATGCGTTTTCGCTGCATTGATGTATTTGCCAAAGTCATCGAGCTTTTTGAGGTCCCGTATTTCTTTGGCCGCCGATGTCGTGATATTTTTGACGCCTTCTATGGTGAAAGTTCTGATCCTCGTATGCAGATCATGCAGGCTGGCCTCGACGATTGAACCTAGAGCGACCACGATTGGTTTGCAAAGCAAGCGCCTCGTTGCGGCATTGCCTGCGTTGAACTGCTCGTACTGCAGCGCCAGGATTCTAAGATTTTGAACGATGTTGTCTCCAATAACAAAATCGCCGATGAATCTGCTTTGGATGATGACCATGCTGAACCGCCCCCGCGGCACAAATTCCACAATTGATATTATGAACAATGGCAATGAGTTAATATTACAGACAGTGCTTTACCCCATAGGCAATGCCACGGTCATACATCGAATCGATACTTGCGGCCGCGCAGGTCGAACGCTTCGCGGCCACCTTCCATGATCGATGTGATCGTGCTGCTGACGGCCGGCGTTTCGATCGCGCCGTCGCAATCGAGCTGTACACGAGGCGAGTTGTTGTTCGGGTTCGACGATGGCTCGGGCGATTTGAGCGCAATGATCTTATCGGCGTCCCCGTTTACGACGATGTTCGCATTGTGTGTAGTGAATACGAGCTGTCGCGTGGACTTCGACGTCCGCAAAAGCTCGACAATCCGCATGATGACACGGTTGTCCAAGTCATCTTCAGGCTGGTCTATGATCAACGTTCCGGCCGACTGCTTCAGCAGTAGCTCCAATAGTGCAGAGGCCTGCTGACCGGGTGACGCCATTCGAAAATCAATCGGTCTATTGTCGTCCAGATACGACATGTTAATGGCATCTGCCGGAACCGCTGCGACGATGGCAGCGACCGTCGTATCCGTAAGGTTCTGATAGATGCGCTTGCGTTGACGCTCGGTAAGCTGCCGCGTTCCATTGAAGATAACGGCCTGCAGTGCACTGAGTAGGCCGTCACTTGCGTCAGGCGGTGATCCGGCCATGATCTTGGCCTCATATAGCGCGACGAACTGCTGGAGGAGCTTGGCCCATCCCTCGGTCTCGTCCGCCTCAAGGGTCGATTTGACCCAGTCCGTGCAGCTCTCCTCGACCAATTGCGTGCCCGACGCTTCAAAAAGCTTATGCAAGGCAAGGCGGTACTGTAGCGGCAGACGATCTCTGCGGACCCGCGCTTTGAGCAAATTGCTGGACTTCCCCGCGACGGCGTCGGCTGCTGACTTTAAGATCGCGTACCGCTGGCTCACCAAGTTGTCTAGATGTGCGACCGCATCCGTATAGCTCTTCTCCGCGTTAGCTTGTGTCAGCTCCGCACTCCGGGCGCGGGCTCGAGCAGCTTCAGCAGTCTGCAACTCCCCGTTAAGCCGTGCGACCTCGTCTATCAGGTTGCTGTGTTTGCCTTGCTCCTCGACCGCAGCGGTATAAACTAGAGCGAACGCGTCCCGCTTGATCGCAAACGCATCTTTCGCGATATGTTGCTTTCCCAAAAGCAAGTCCAGCATACTTTTGGCAGACTCAATCGACGTTTTGACGGCTCCCTTTGCCACCACCAGGTCGCGTGCCAGCTCGGCAACCTCATTGAAATCAGCGGCACCTTCATAGGCCACCAGGTCGACGGTCAACGTCGCGTTTTCAAGACGATCCAGGGCGGCCTTAGCGTTTTCCGCCTGGTCTCCTACGGCCGAGATAAATTCGTTGGCCCTACCGTACTTCGGTCCCTCTTCGATAGTCGCCAGTGCTTCTGGGGAAAGGCCCTCCTCTTCGAGGCGCTTGGTAAGTGCCGCGATACGCTCTCGAAGATCCTCGACCTTTTCTGCGGTCTGCTTGCAATCAAACCGTGACTGCCAAAGCGCTGCTAGGTTATTGAGAGCCGTGCCCACGCTGCGCTGGGCGGTTTCGATGGCTCTTTTGACGTCCCTTTCTCGATCAACCTCTTCAGCGGCAGCAATGCCGGTTATTTGCTCGGACGCTGTGGCCGGGTCGTTCATTGTGCTCGAGAGGCCCTTCTGCCGGAACGCGCGCGACCTGAACCGCTCGCGGGCGCCGCTTGCAGTCAGCTCAACCGTCCGACCAGCGGCGCTGACCGTTATCATTTCGCGATTTGCAATGATCCTTCTCCAGGTCTCCCTAACGCCTTCTCTCTCCAATACGACCTCCACAAAGCCGTCGCTCGCCAAGGTTTCGTTGATGAGCTTGGCTTCGCGGTCGAACTCCGGGTCGATTTTGGCGTCGAAGTCTTTGTCTGTGCGTCCCAGGCCGAAGCGTAGGTACTCGAGCAGCGCGCTCTTCCCCGAACCTCGCCCGCCGATGATGGCGTTGAAGCCGTCATTGAAGGTAATCCTCACCGGCGCTGGCCCAGTTAGGGTGCTTTTCACGCGCAACTCAACCAGATGTTCCGTCGGTGATGTTGGCGGCTCGAAGGCGATCCGCGCCTCGTCGGCCAAGAGCGCCTGACGAAATGCCTCGATCGAATGCTCCCCAAGCTTGATCCAACAATTGTGGACCCCAAGCCGACTCCAGTCAGCGTTCCTATTGTCACCGGTGGCCAATATTGCGCGCCGTCGCTTGCCCCAATCGGGTATTTTGCCCCGTACCTTTTCCAACGTTGTTGCGTCGACCGAGTCATAAGCTCGCTCAATGTAGACGCCGTCGATCGGCAGGTTCGCAAACCGAGGGTGATGACCAACCTCGTTCAGGCTCTTGTGGTCCTCTTCTTTGCTGAAATGGGGCAGGACAACGCTGGCA
Organism: Bradyrhizobium sp. S3.7.6; assembly: GCF_054061875.1. Lineage (NCBI taxonomy): Bacteria > Pseudomonadati > Pseudomonadota > Alphaproteobacteria > Hyphomicrobiales > Nitrobacteraceae > Bradyrhizobium > Bradyrhizobium sp. S3.7.6. The sequence continues at coordinate 660,496 of NZ_JBSSEQ010000004.1, forward strand.
TCCCGCAAATGCCGCTCTGCTTGCAAGGCGTGCACGAATTCGGCGACCGTCTCTCGCGCCGGCAGAATGGCGCAGGTCTTCGGGTCCGCAGCCGCTGCGACGAGGATGTCTCCGGCCGCACCAAGCGCAAGCTTCTGAGTGTCGGCAGTCGCCTTTGGATCAAAGACGACAAGGCATTGGGCGTTGTCCGAGCAGGTTATTTCGACAGCCGGGAAGACCCGTACACCAGAATTCAACCGCTTCGCCGCGTCTAGGACGTAGGCAGACAAGCATATATCATGGTGGTCCGAAATCGCGACGGCCTGGAGCTTCGCGGCTTCGGCCGCTGCAATAAAGTTTTCAGCCCATTGCTGGCGTGCCAGCTCACCTGCCTCATCCCCACCCGATAGATCGGCGGAGCCCACCCAATTGCGGTCACGCGGCGTATGGCATTGAAAGTCACATTTGTGCCAGGTCGTCCCTGGATGAAGTCCCACCTCGAAGTTCATCTCCCCCGCCCCTTGTTTGGCGAGCATACTTCCCTAGGTTGCACGGCCGCGCAATAGCACACCACGGAGGCACGTGCCCGACTTAGGTAGGCCCCCGAACGACGGCGCCGAACAGATCTTCGCCAAGCTCGGCAAGTTAACCCAGAAGATCGCCGGCGAGATCGTGGCCGCGCCCGCCGCGAAGTCGATCAGGTTAGATCCTTCTCCGCGGCGATGAATTCAATGGTCTCGCGAACCGTGTCACCCTGAAGCGGATGGAACGCGTCGCCGGAATAGCCGGGCGGCCGGAAACTTGCGAGGCGCCCTTCGACGAAGCTGGCAGCTTCTTCGACGTTCATCTCCGGCAGCGAAATCTTCGGACGAGGACCGATCAGGGTCCTTAGCTCGGCAGGCAGCAGATCGACGGCCGTCTTTTCCAATCTGGTCGCAGCAGCGAGTACGACGGATAGGTTCGTCGGATTCTGACTGAACAAAGAACGGAGGTTCGACAGCACCGGCCAACGGTTCTTCTCGGCGAGCGTGCCGATCCGCTGAAACTCGTCGAACAACAGGACGACCCTTAGCCCGTGCCGGCCCAGACTTCCCAGCAGCTCGCCCAACAAATCCGCCGCGCGGACATCGCTGTCTATCCGCGTCTGAAGACCGACAACGGTCTTCAGATCCCGCAGGTTAACTGATCCGGCGAAAAGCCATTCCTGAGCAAGCCCGCGTTCATGGTCGTTGCCGTGCTGTATCACCCGGGCGGCGCGTTTGAGCTGCGAGGAGTTCGGCAGTTCGCTATCGTTGTTGACGACCTGCGCGATCCGGATCCAGGGCAGACGGGGCATGATCCGCTGGTAGAGATCCAGAAAGCTCCTCATTCGCTCCGGCACCTCGACGAAGACCGGTATCGACGAAGGGGCTTGTTGTTGCACCGAATGGGCGATGTAGAAGAGCACGTGCGACTTGCCGCTGCCGAAGGCTCCTTCCTGAGCAGACCGAGATCCACCAGATTCTCCAGCCGGGCCGCGATCCGGTGCCATGCCGTCGATGCGATCTGATCGTCTCCCTCCCTCTTCGGCTTCACCTCGCGCCAAAGGGAGAAGAGATCTTGCCGGCGGCCCTGCGACAGATCGCGGGAGGCCTCCGCCCTCTCTGAGAGGAGCGTGACGGCCCTGACGTAGAGCCGCATCGCCGACTGCTTGCGCAAGGGATCGGTCTCGAGGGCGAGAAGTTCGACGAGTGTCGCGAACATGTCGAAATCTTCCCGAACGATCAGGAAGCCGAAGATCAGCCGTTCTTGGCCGAAGACGTAAGGGTTGGCGTTCGGCGTTCCAATGACGTCGAAAAACTTTCCGATCAACTGCCCAAAGTTCGTCAGAGCCCCTGCATCGTTGAACAGACCCAGGAAACCTCCCCAGTCGAACAGGTGCGACAGTCCCGTCTTGGAGCCCCGCTTGCCCCCGAAGGATATCGCGCCGACCTTCGAAGGCACGTCGGGATCGGCCAGGCTAACGTCCTGCCACTGTCCCATCACCACCCCGTCGTCCGACGCCACCGTCTCGCCCGCCTTGCCGGGATCGATGACTCGGAGAGCCGGATAGCGGTATTCGGTCTCCTTATCAGGTCCGCCCTTCCTGTTCGCCTCCACTGGGCTCAGACCCTTGACCCTGAGATAGCGAGCGAACGCGGGCTTCAGTTCATCCTGCACCGGCACAAGCTCGCAGAACTTTGAGGTCACGGCCCGCTCGAACCTGAACGCGGATCCTCCGTCCGTCGTGGCGATGCGACAGATCGCGGATAGATGACCGGGCCGCAGCATGAATTCGTCGAGGCCAGCGAGCGCCCGTCCTTCAAGGGGTATCAAGCTTCGTACCCCCCGTGCGCCGAGACGCGCGGTCGGACGGCGGCGACGCAGACGCGCGGAAGCGTTGGAGCGTTTCCGCACGAGAACGTCACGATGCCCGGCGTCAGTGATCGGAGCAACGCGTCCACCCCCGCCCTCTCGCCATCTACCCGTGCTTCTGACGGCGGCGGCGACCGCAAATTTTCCAGCGCCACCGCCGCGTCCTTCGGCGCCGTGAGCTGGTGAACGATCAGCGTCTCGACCTGGGAGGTCAGTCTGCTGTCGAGCGCGCTCGGCTGCTGGGTGGCGAGCGCGAGTGAGAGTCCGTAGTTTCTTCCTTCCTTCGCGTACTTGATGAAGGCGTCCCGGGCGATCGAACCCCGGTCAGAGCCGGCGAGCACGTGCGCCTCATCCAGGAGCACCCAGGTCCGGGGTATGTTCGAAGAAATCGTCGCCTTGAGCTCCTGCGTCTCCTCAGCGCTCAGTTCGGGCTGCAGATCGAGCCGCTTCTGCGCGAAGGAGGCGTCGCGGCGCTGCCTCAGAATACGCCTCAGGAGCACGGATACCACGACGTTCTTGAGGTCGTCCTGCGCCCGTCCCAGCATGAGCACGCTAACGCGAAACGGCTGAAGCAGCGCGGACAGATCAGTAGGCGTTCCCTGGAAGAGTGGGAGATCGCGAAAGGTCTCCAGGCGCTGGCGGACGGCACGGACGGTATTGTCGCTGTAATTCACCGAGAAGGAGGGATCGCCGCCTAGGCAATTCAAGAGAGCGTCGAAGTCAAACGTCAGCGAAGCCGACACCGAGCCGCCGGAGCGGTCGTTGTATCCATAGATCGACACGCGCCCAATGAGGTCGGTCAGCAACATTCCCCTCGGTTCGGTCAGCATATCTATGTCGAAGAGCGCGCCCCAATCGCTAGTCTCGAGGTCAGAGGCGCCGATCACGAGCGAACGCACCGATGCCGGGTCGATCTCCGGTCTCTCGAAGCCCGAGGGAATCCAGACGTCGACATTGAGAGGCTGCGACTTCATTCCGCCCTTGCGCATGTTGGCGAACTGCCGGCGAAGCTCCGCGGACCCTTCGTCGACGAGCGGAATCTGGGTGCTCCAGAAAATGTCCATGATGTCGAGGACCAGCGCGGCCCGAGGCGTATGCATGGTCGCGATCGCCGTATCGCCCATTCCCGCAGCCAGCCCTTCCGCGATGACGCCCAGCGAATAGGACTTGCCGGTTCCTCGCTTTCCGAAGATCGCGACGACCTGCTCGCCTGTGATGTCCAGCCAGAGCTTTCTGCGCGGTCCGGTCTCCGCCAACGTCCCCAGCAGCACCTTGTCCTTGCCACGACACGACGGATCCCCGGCGACGATATCGCCGGGGGTTTTGGAAATCGGGGGTTCGAGGCCGAACGATGTCATCTTACATTCTCGCCTTACGGAGGGAATCCGGGCCGATCAGCTTAAGATCATCCTTCATCGCTCTAAAACCCACGTCGTCGAGCTTGTCGCAGATCTCGCGCGGTTTGGCCTGCTCCTGGTTGATGTTCCAATATTCGAGAAATTCCCGCCATCCGTCGTCGGTGAAGGGATATCTGTCCCAGACGTAATCCGCCGAAGCGATCTCGCCGGCGGCGACGGCCGCTTCGACTGCGGACTTATCAACGAACGCCTCGCGCAGCTTTGCCAGGAAGGTTGTGACGTCGGTGGGATCTAGGTTCTTCAATTCGATGAGATTGTTCGAACCGAGCCGGCTCGTTATCTGCGCGTCGTTGATCACCGTCGGTATGTTCCTCTGTTCGCCTGGATGAGGTCGGCGAAGGCGCTCAGCACGCCCTCGGTAATTATCGTGATCGACATCTGCCAAGCGTTTCCCCCACTTGCAGCTTTTCAGCTTTGTCGCGCAAGTTGCATGTTTTCCTCCGCCCTTCGCAATCCCGTAAACTCGGGATGCAGCAAGGATTCGTCCGTTCACCGCGGCGCGCGGGCACGACGAAAAGCGACGTGGGCGAAGCGTGACGTTTCTCTAGACAATTTACGGACCCTTATGGCTCGTACGGCCGGCGACCGCGTGCGGTCTGCCAACCCATCGAGCGCGAATAGACATCAGGACATGACTGAAGCTCGCGGCCGGGCGTCGGCCGGACGCGTCCCGACTCCCCCTTGCTGGAACTTGGGGAGCGAACAGCACGGTCCGCCAATTTCAAGTCGAACAATTCGCTCGGATGTGGCAAAAAGGGGCGGAGAGTGCTCCACCACAGTGCTCCACCACAGAAAGCCGACGGTTCGATAAGCGCCTGATTTTGAAGACTTCTGCGCTGCTAAAAATCAGTGGCGGAGAGGGAGGGATTCGAACCCCCGTTAACCCGCCACACTTTCGCAAATCGCAGCCCGCACGCCGGCTCTCCGCGCCCGATGTTGATCGTTCACGGCGAGAATTGATCCGCGACCGTTGAGGATGTATCAATGAGACATCCCTCGCCTCGAAACATCGGTCGGCCAAGTCTGGAAAATCAAAGGGTTACGCTGGAATTGGTAGCGGGAGAGGGACTCGAGCCCCCGACCCCAGGATTATGATTCCTGCGCTCGCCTATCTCGTCCTTTCATCGCCTCGCGTATCGTCGCGCCGGTCTGCAACGACGCCCTGCTCTGCGCCCACGCTCCGGATTTTCGCAAGCTCCGACAGCTCGCTTTTCAACGTATGCCGGCGGGTTTCGACTGCGGGCATATCCTTGACGAATTGCCGAACCTGGCGAGCCAACTCGCGATCTGCTGCCGCTCCAGAACGCTGCAGCTCCGCGGCATAGTCTAGATATCGCCGCCGAATGGCGTCCTGACGTGATTCAATCTTTTCCTCCCAGGGATGTTTGGCGGTTCTGCCGCCCCTCACCTCCGAAAGCACCTCCTTACGGGCGAGCCGATCGACATCGGGCGTGATCTTTCGCTTGCGTAAACCAAGCACCGCTCCGCGATCGGCCTTTCGAACCCGTCCGCGGGTTCGCCTCGGCGTTGCCTCCGCCGCGATCCCGCGCAGCCGGAGCTCGCCGGCAAACCGTTCTCGCCAGGCCTGAAGATCCGCTTTGCGGGGGCTGAGGCGTTTGCCGTCATGGCCCAAAGACCGAACGGTCAAGTGCACGTGGGGATGCTTGTCATCGAGGTGCTGGACGAAGACGTAGTCGTGGTTGTCCCCGAACGTCTCGATGGCAAATGCCCGAGCTGAATCCTTAACCGCAATGGCATCGGTACCAGCCGGCATCGATAGAATGATGTTGATCGAAAGCAATCCATCACGGCGGCGCTCGTCGAGGCCGGCATCATCCTCCCAGCGTTGCTGCAGATCTTTCAATCCGGAACGACCCGCCAGCGTCGCGCCCTGCTCAGTTTCCGCATCGAGCTCGCCGTTTCGCGTGATGTAGGCCAGGTGCGATTTGAGATGCGCCACGTCCTTGGTACGACCGGTGATCTTGACCATCACCTCGGGCGCTCGGCGCACGATGCGTTCGAGCTTTGCACGCATCGCCGGCGTAAGACGGCCTGGAGCGGCCGGATCGGGGATATCCCACTCGGCCCGCCGTGGGCGCCGATTGGGCGTTTCCCAAACATACGAGATCGGCGGAAGTTCGGAGTCCAGGTCGGCTGGCCGCAGCGAGCGACGGCTCATCGCGGTCCATCCCAATAATCCGCGTTGCCGTGCAGCGCACTACGCAATTGCGCGAGCTCTCTTTCGATGACCAATTTGGCTTCTTGAATTACCGACAAATCGGGCTCAACCGCCCTGCCCTGTAGCACACTGGTGTTTGCGGCCCGCGCGATCTGGTTGATGTTTCCGCCGATCCGATTGAGCTCGCGAACGATCGCGCGAAGCGCGTCATGCTCGTGCGGGGAATGCTGCACCGGCGACCCCAATCGCGAGCGCACCAGCGCGACGATCCAGCCGGTTCGGGTCATGCCGCGCTGATGTGAGACCTCCGCCAGCTGCCGCATCTCGCTCTCGCGAAATCGCACCGTCACCTTTTCCGGCCGTCCGACCGGCAACGCCAAGATGCGCGGCGCTGGTGCAGCTAGTGCATCAGCAATGAGACGCCGCAGCAGCGCAGACTTACCGCCCTGGGTAGCTGCAAAAGCTGAGAATTCTGCAGCGACTTCGTCGGAGACACGAAGCGAGATCAGAGCCATGCACTCCAATCCCAATCGCGATGTAATACATCGCTGGCGCGAAGCCTATCCTGCACTAGAAAGTGCGAATCCTTCCCCCTCCATGTTGGTTCAAACCAACGGGATCGGCAGTCAAATCTCGGGGGGTGCTGGACGTGAGATCCAACACGGTCGCCGATCGATGCGGAGAATTCCTCCGGGAATGACGAAGCCGTCGCCCCTAATCCTTGTTCTCCACGAAACCCGCGCGTCCAGATCGGCAACATTGGCATCGAGCATGTGGACCGCGGCTTTCCAGCAGCCTCCGGCCTCTCTACGGCGCTGTGGAAGGCGCGTTCGGCCTCCGGCTGCTGCGCTAACGCGCCATCCTTCGGATGGGAAATCCGCTCCGCCGGCGCACCAACTGTAGCAGCGTTTCTGCGGAGGCTGTTCAAGACAAGCTTCATGCGAACAGTATCTCTTCGATTGTAACCGTCGATGCCGGAACCTCTTCCGCCTCTTCTGTACCATCGATCAGCAGCACGGCATGGCGTGAGCCTCGAGACGCGAGTCGATCGATCAGAAGACAGCCCATGCGATCTTGGTGACGCACTCTGATCGTCAGCGATGGGCTCATTCGCGCATTCCGATCGGCCAAGGAGTTGAGAGGTTTCTCCGCGATCGCGGTTACACCGTCTCTCTCGCTGGGTCGCAATGCCACTGGCGATGCGATCGGGCTTCGTCCGGCTTGAGCTCCAGGCGGCCCTTCGCCATCAGCAGGGGAGCCGCGGACTTCGCTGCGAATTTTGCGAGCCAGCTGACGGGCGTGGGCGTCGGTGAAACTCTCCTGTGCTGCGCATAAAGTCTTGACGGCGTGGGGCTGCTCACGCCAAGCCTGATAGAGTTCGTACACAGCACGGATTGATGAGCCGGCAAGCTTCGACTGGAGGAACTCCGGCATGCTCTGGACCGACGCGTAGCGAGATACCCAGTCCCTCGGCTTGCCGAGCTTGCGCGAGATGTCGGATTGGTTGTCACCCTGCTCCAAGCGGTCCGCGACGAACGCTGCAATTTCGGGAGCATCGAGATCGTCGCGCTGAATATTCTCGATCATCTGAACATAACGATCCGCAGAACCAACGGCATGAATGAAAGCCGGGATGTCCCGGAGCCCGGCGCGCTTAGCAGCACGATACCGCCTCGCACCCACGACGATCACATACCGGCCTTCCTCGGTCGCTTGGCGCAGCACGATCGGTTGCAGCACGCCATGCTGACGGACTGATTCCGCGAGCTCCTCGAGTTTCTGTTCGTCGAAACTGCGACGAGGCTGGTCCGGATCTTCGTCAATACGATCGATGGCGATGCAAGTCGGTTGTCCGATTGTGGCGGCACCATCTTCCGCGGCATCGATGAGCTGCTTAAAGCTGAGATCAAGCGCCATGTGCCGGCTCGTCCATTTGCGCGACGATCTTGGCGAGAACCTCGCGGATTTCCCGACCAGCCTCCTGGGCAGAGCGGCGCTTCAGCTTCCAGACCGGCAGGCGTTCGGCAACGGCCTCGGCGTAGCCGTCCCTTGCAACGATCTGACCCGGGAACACATATTTGCCCGCCTCGCGCAACAGTTGCTCAAGATGGCTCCTTTGACGGGGCGATTTCGTATTGAAGTTCGAAGGCAGCAACCCGAGGAACTTGGTATCCTGGCGGCCGTAGCGCCTCTGCACGCCGATCACGGTCTGCATCAGACCTTTGACGCCCTTGATCGAATAGTCCTCCAGATAGATGGGAGCCAGCACATGCGACGCCGCCACCAAACAGCCGACACTGCGCAGTCCAAGTGATGGCGGCGTATCGATGACGCAGGCATCGAACTGATCCGACGCGATAGCGAGGTTCTCTTGCAGAGTCGTTATGGCGGCCGCACTGCTGCGATCGAGATCGGTCAGCGAGCTATCGGCCGGCGCGAGCGTTAGGGACTTGTCTTCCCGAGGTACGACACGTATCCCCGGCTTGAACAGATCCGCGGCTAACGTTGAACCGGCGTAGTGCCTCAACGTATCCGACGCATTGCTTTGCGCATCAACGTCGATCACGAGGACGCGGAGATCCGCTTCCGCCATGAACCAAGCCAGATGCACGGCAAGCGTCGTCTTGCCGACCCCGCCCTTTTGATTGTTGATGACAATGGTCTTCATCTTAAGGTCCGAAATGGATCTAACAGTGCGGGAGCCATGTCCTTGTCCATCATGTCCTGGGGGATGTTGGTTTGAACCAACAGACGATTGCGAATCCGGTCACCGGAACGATCCCGGAATTCGTACAGCGAATCCCCTGCCACAAGAGTCAGGTCAGCCCATAGCCATGGAGGGAAATTCTGGCGAAGTGAGCCGGCAATCGTGCTCGTTGCTGAGCGGTCCGCGACCGGTCGCGAGAGGATCGTCACGCGAAGGCGCGGAGACCGCTTGTGGGCTCCGGGAGCGTCGCCGCGGCGGCGCGAGTAGAGCCGTCCCCGAAGGGGCTCGCCCAAGCAGGCAAGGCTGTAAGAGCCGCAGGAACTTTGAATTAGAGCCGATCTCTTTCGGGCGGCTGTTCTGATCAAGACTGGCGCAATTGCAAGCCAGGAATTGCGACGCGCGTCCGATGGCGAAGTCTCCATCGAGGAGAGATTCAATCCGACAAATAAGACGGGGGTGCGGCATTCTCCGGCCCGATGGACCTATTGATAAAGTGAATCGATCTGCCCGGTCGATTCATAAAACTCATTGGACGGCGCTTCCCTCCGAAGCGAGAATCTGTCCGTGCCGAAACCCGAACCAGAACCGCTTCATCTGCGCCGCATCGAAGCCGCGCACAATATGCGGCGGTTCTATGCGCTATCCACCCAGCCCACCTTATTCGGAGATCCGCAATTGGGGCCGCATCGGCACGAGTGGCAAAACCATGGTGCAGACCTTCGATAGTAGTGCGGAGGCGATCGAAGCATTCGTACGGCTGGAGCGTGCGAAGCGGAGGCGCGGTTACGCTGTCATGGACGAAAAACCGCCTTAGGCTGACATTCTTTCGAGGATTACGGCTCTGCCTGTGATGGCGGCGCTATCTGGTCCACGGCCTTGACGAGCAAGATTGAAAGAAGACGGAGCTCGTCCATGACGACTGCCAATGAGATCGCCGAAAAAAATTGCACCGAGAACGACCTGACAAAGGCTCAGGCGAAAACCATCGTCGATAGCGTTTGCAACGCGGGCACTGATGCGGCGTGAGCGGAGCCGAGCGAGCCTTCCCGGGTTCGGCAAGTTCAAGGCCAAGGACAGCCCCGCTCGTGAGGGGCGCAATCCATCGACCGTCGCAACGATTGCAATCGCAGCTTCCAGGAAGCTGCCTTTGCGAAGGCCAAAGCCCATCAAAGATGGTCTGAACGCAGGAGCGGACCGTAATGAAGGTGCATCGCAAGATGCAAGAGGACGGGGCTTATGCCCGCTCCTCGGCTGCGAGCGCTTTGTTGCGTTGGCGGATGAGTTCGGCCAATTCGACTTCGAGCGCCATGCGCTCCGCCGGCGTGAACAGGCATTCGCGCAGCTCGGCGCGCAATTCTTCAATGGTGTCGACGATCATGATCGCATCTCCGGTAGAAGGGAGCGGGCCCCGCCTTGCGGCGGAGCCGATTTCCTGGAGCTTCAGTCCCGGTTCGGCCGAGACCAGATCAGTTGCAGGCCTTCCGCACCTTCGACTTCGATCAGGGTGGCGTAGATCGGAGCCGGGAAGCTCGGATCGTCCAGCTTGACGGAGAGGTAGTCGCGCTCGGTGTCCTTGGCGGTCTTCTGCCAGGCGGCGCCCAACTCGACGTTGCCGGAGTAGATGCGGAAGTGCGGTCCCTTGTCGGAAGGGGTGTCGACGCGGATCAGCTTGGCCTTGACGTTGAGGTTGAGCGTCTTGATCGCGCCGGAGAAGCCATTGCCCGTGGACGTGAAGGTGCCGATGGTAGCCATTGTCTCATTCCCTTGGTTTTCTCGGGCCGCGCCGATCGCGACCTCGATGGCGGTCGTGAGACCGGAGGCGATCGACCTGCACCCAAAGGGCCGAAATGAAATGGAGGGCGGCCGGCAGCGACTTTCTTGGACCGCGAGGAATGGTGCGCAGCGCCAGGTGAAGAAAGTCGAGGACGGACGTTGCAGGGACAAGATCGAGAGCCCGCGAAGCGGGATCGGCCTTCGGTCAGACCAGCCTCTATCGAGGATGCTGATGGGTGCGCCCGTCGCTAAACCACATGGAATGAAGACAGGCGGCCCCGATCCGTTCGGCCATTCGGATCTCAGGCAATGGGCGCGGCAAGCAAAATGCAGCTCACCTTAATAGGTCACCTGGACGGCGCGCATCACCCGCAATGGAGATCGTCACCGTCAGCATTTCGGCGTAGCCGTCGAAGTTGCCAGCGCAAGATCGATAACGAGGCTGGCAACGTACTCGCCATGTGGATGCAACCCGCCCACCGCATCCATGCGACCGAGCGCCCCGCGAGGCGTAAAACAGATGCTACCGTCGCTTGGCATGCCGGCCTCCGAGTCCGGGACGATTCCGCCGGCACGCGCGATGGAACGAAGCTGGGCGTTCGGGTTGCCACTCCACATCGTCGGAGAGGGTTGTGAGCGCAATCGGCCTCTGCAGCAATCCGGCTGCCGGGCTCGATTCAACCCGAACGTTATTTGGCCGGCGGTCGCAGCGGGCTTTCCGACTACTTCCGGGCGAGGGGATCGCGCAGCGGATCGTCCTCGCAGACCACGCAGACGTAGCGCGGCCCGCCGGGCGCGAGGTCGTCGGGCACGGCCGTCATCGGCTTACCGCACTTCGGGCCCAGCTTCCGGCTGAGGTAGAGCGGAGTCATGATTTTTGCCTGCCGGGACCAGCTTAGTTCCCCGTGCGCCGCGAGCACAAGTAAATCGCCGAAAATTGTCCGCATGCACCAGGCCGCTTGACGCGGAGTGCGTCTCACGTTGAAATCCGATTTTCAGTGATGTTGCGGGGGTTGCGTCGTGGAAGAATTTTATAGAGGCTTCGCACAGCGGGCGCGCGATCTGGCGGAGTACGCGGACCCGTTCACCAAGCGGCGGCTACTCGACCTGGCCCAGCGATACGATCTCAAGAGCAAACCGGGAGCCCCGGGCGCTCGGACTCTCCCGCCGCCGCGCGCGACGCCACCGACGGTGCTGTTTTCCGGCTCCGGCGAAGCTTAAGACTAATCGGAGCCAGGCCCGGTCGTCGGTTTTCTTGTTTTCATCGACCGGTCCGGGTATCGGCCGCGCGCGGTCGCGGTGCTCGCGTTAGTACAAGCTGACCCTACAGCACTGAACCGCGCTGACTGCGGCGCGAGGAGTCAGCGCCTGCGCCGCGCGATCTCGTCAGCGACCATGTCCTGCGCCCGCACCAGCCGCTCATGCAGGGTCTCGAACATATCGAGGATGTCATCATTGGGTTCATTCTTGCCCTGCTCGATGGCTTCGGCGACGAGCTCATCGAGGGGCGTCTCCTTCAATTGATCTTTCTCCAGAAGATCCTCAAAAACGCTATCGCTGGTCGGCTGCGATTGGATGCGTCCGTCGGAATTGCACCAGACGGTGAAAGTCTGTTGCCCCAGAACGGCGTGCTCGACCATCTCCGCATCCAACGGAATCAGCGTCCCCCAGGCCTCGCCCGCCTCGTCCGCGAACCCTGCCACGTACATCCGTTGCTCCGCGGCGCCTTCATCGCCAGGCTGGAAAAATGGCGCGAGCGTGATTGGAGGGTGTTTTGCCATGACGAATCTCTCCGAACGGCCTTGCATCGACACAGCGCAGAAGCCGGGTCAGTGGGGGTGTTTCGATCACACGAAGAGGCAAAGTCTGGGAACGGCGCCTCATCGCCTCACGCCCTCTGCTTGTCTCGCCGGCGAGAATTGATCTGCGCCATCAGGATTGGACCAAGCGAAAATTCGCCGACCTCGGCTTTTCGCGTTAGACCGCGCAGATAACCGCCAGCGGAATTGATCGCCGTCCCGCGCTGCAGGATACACGCGACGACGATGGCTGCAGGCACCTCGCCCATAACCTTTTGCGCCTCCTCCCAGGCGCTCGGACTGATCCCCAGCATCGATCGTACAACGGCCGCTGTGGCCAGGAAATCGCGCCAGTTCGAAAGCCCGCCCTTCGCATAGTCGACGATGTCCGGGCATGCACTCAGGACCATTCCCAACGGATACGTCCCCTCCCCGACTCGCGATGGTTGAGGCCTTGGCTCAGCTCCCGCCGCCCTGCCTTCTCGGAGGCTAGGTTCAAGGTCAATGAGGGTATCTGGATTTGAATTCTGTATGTGGTGCTCAGAATGGGACTCATTGGCGCTCGGATTCTTGGATTTGACATGTGTTTCCAGAAGATTGAGTACGTCGTCGGCGAGCTGAGACAACTCGTCGGCGATCGGCTCGAGCTCCTGGCGCGTCGCGGTGCGCGGAATCTGATCGACGATCGCGCGGAAGGCAGCGTGCACGACCTGCCAATCGGCAGGCCCCTGCCCTCCCCTTCGCGTCGGGACGGCTTCCTCCATGCCAGTTGCAATCATCTTCGCGATGTCGCGCCGGCACAGTGTAATCCGCTCACGCACGAGCTTGAGTGCGCGGGCCTCGGCTTCGATATCGGCCGCCAGGCTCTCGAACTCTTCCGAGCGCACGACGAGCGGTGACAGATCGAAGCCGAACGCGAGCTCGATTTCGCCAGCATCGTCCTTCCGCGCATATCGCTTGCCATTTGGACTGTCGCGCCGAACGATTAGCCCCGCGTCGACCAGCACAGCGAGGTGGCGTCGCAGCGTCGATGCCGGCATGCCGTGCGCTCGCCGCGCGAGCTGATGGTTCGAGGGGAAGACGATCAGGTCATCCTCTCCTGTCAGCGCGGTCTCGGGATGGAAGGTTAGGAGTGCGTTTAGCACCGAGAGCGCGCGCTCCGACACCCCAAGGCGCGGCCGTGCCGTGCAGATGGCGTGGAAGATCTTCCATTTGTGCACGATCTTTTCGGGAGGACGTTCCGTTGCGACCATCTGGCTTGCCACATGGGCAAGCGTCAGCGATCGCCGCCCAAAGGGCGTCGTTGGAGAGTGTGACTGCATGTCTTTGCCTCAGTTGGGCAAAGAAAATCCGCTCGCCGAAACGACGATAAAATCGCGTAGAAACTCTTGACTGCGATTCGCGAAAGTGATTCTCTGTCAGTCGCCAAACTTGAAGAGAAGGGCTTCCGGAACTCCGTTTCGGGGGCCTTTTTCTTTTGCCTTGTCTGCTCCTGGTTCGTGTTTACGGGACGAGACCGTCAGGCCTCGGTACTTTCCTGACCACTGCTCTTCTTGGAAAAGGCGTCGAACAGGGCCGGGAGTTGGTCCACAAGAAATGCCGCGAATGTCGTCGAGACATTCTTGTCGATGGTAAGCTTCAATTCGCGCTCGGCCTGACGCACGTGCGCAATCTTTTCCCCGGACACGGAAAAGACCGGCTTCTCGTCCGGCTCTTTCGAGGGCTCCCCGCGAGATGGACGGGTTGCCGCGGAGAATGCTGCAAGAAATCGTGCGTCGGTTTCGCGCTCTGCAAATTTAGGTTCGGCGATCGCCGCTCTGACCCGTTTGAGCGCCGCGGAATCCTTGATCAATTCAGCGAATGACTGCCAACGGCCGCGGCCAACTTTCGGAGCTTTCCCGATCGCTTGAATGACCTCGGCAGGAACCGATCGAGCCACGGCAAGAAGTTTCGAGACCTCCGCCCGATCGACCGACAACGCATCCTGCACGACTGAGCGGCTATGCCCGGCATCCTCGATATGCATCGCGAAGCTGGCGCGCTCAATGAAACTCAAATCTTCGCGCGGTGCGTTCTCGAGTCCTTGCGCCACGACAAGCGCTTCATCTGACAACGATCGCAGAATCGCTTTGACGGAAATACCTAGTTCGCGCGTGGCGCGGACGCGGCGATGACCATAGGCGCTCTGATAGCGCCCTTTCGCTTCAGGATGCTCCCGAACGAGAATGGGCACCTCTTGGCCACGCTGTGCGATCGACTGTTTGAGCGCTTCGAACGAGCTATCATCCTGATCGCGAAAACGGTCGGCCAGCGGTGACGGATCGACGAGCGAGGGGTCGATTTCAAGTATCACCGCCCCGGATGCAATTCGTTCGCGAAGTTCCTCGTTCTCTTTCTCCACTTCGGAGAAAGAGTCTTTCAACGAGCGAACCGAGCCCGACGAGACCCGCGGCAAGGCAGCGGGCATGTTGTCAGCTGACAACGCACTTGATTGCGGGGCCGTGAAAAGGCTCTTGATCGTGTCAGTACGTTTGCTCATCGACCCCACACCTTCTTAAGAAGTTGCGCGATTTCGGCATTGACCGCGTCGACCGATTCTAATGCCCGGTCGTAGGCGCCCCGCCCTACGGCGCCGCGCTCCAGCTCATAAAGTGATTGCTTGGTGAGACCAGCATTGGCGATCGCGGTCGATTTCCACACAGTCGCCTGGAGCACATCTGAACCAAAGAGGGTGCGGAGGAGAGCCACGATTTGACGCTTCAGGCACGTCATTGGGATCGTGACGCGTGATGACGTACCGGATGAAATCGTGATCGAGGCGCCCGCCAGCTTCTTCGATGACGGACATGAGATCCGACGTCATGAGAAGAAATTGGCTCATGGATGCGACATCGACCATCTGCGGATGGATGGTCACGAGCATAGCGGTCGCCGCGTTTAGCGCGCCCATGGTCAGGTAACCAAGTTGGGGTGGGCAGTCGATAACAACGACGTCGTATTCGTCTGCAACCTGGTCGATGGCACTGGCGACGCGGCGAAAGAACAGGTCGTGTCCGCGTTCTCGCCGCTCGACCATTGCTCGAGGCGTAGTGTGCTCAAACTCCATAAGCTCGAGATTGCCTGGAACGAGCCCTATCCCGTCAAAATAGGTCGGCCGGACAATCTCGCGCAGTGGCCGGCGATGTTCGTCATATCGGATGGCCCCGTACAGGGTTTCGTTCGCCCCAATGTCAAACTCGGGTTGGTACCCGAACATTGCTGAAAGCGAAGCTTGCGGATCGAGGTCAATCGCGAGGACCCGAAAGCCGGCAAGGGCGAGGTATTGCGACAGATACAATGCCGTCGTCGTCTTGGCGGAGCCGCCTTTGAAGTTTGCGACGGTGATGATTTGGAGCTTGTCGCCTGGGCGCCGGCGCGGAAGGAATTCCATTGCTTCGCGCGGCCGCGCAGTGGCTAGATACTCGCGCAACTCATGAATCTGACCCAGAGTGTAAGACCGTCGCCCCCCGGTTCCTGTCGCTGGCGTCGGTCCAAGTCCGTCAAGAGAGAGCTGCCGAAGGTACCCATCGGACACGCCCGCAATTCGCGCAACCTCTCCAGAGGTGAACGACCGGAGCGACTTGCTCGCCGAAGGCGGGAAAAGAGTTGTCGCGAGCGAGCGAAGCTGGCCGGAAAGAATGCCCGCGTGCCGAGTGATCCGCGCAGACGCAGTCTCGCTGATGGTAGCCGAATCTTCCGCTAAGATCGCCATTTGCCTTCTCAAGACGGTTTCTGCTCGTCAGACGCCTAGTCTCCGTCTTGAGAGATGGCCACGATTCTGTGATTTGAGCAAGAATTAAAGGGTTAACGAGTTATTAACGCTCGATGACGTGCCAAACGGCGCGCAGGCTTTTTTTTGGTGCACCGCCCTGTTGTTGTCAGCTGACAACAACGGCTCGGCGCGAATGGGATGAGCCTCGACTATGGCGTGAGTCGGCTCGCCTTCACGAGTCGCCAGAGCGTCATTTTGTAGCTCGCCAACCGCTGCGCTGAACGGTGCTGCCACGGCTGGAGTCCGGGCGACGGGACACGCCCCGGCTTGTAGCCTCCGTTCAGTGCTCTGATCTCAGGTCATGTAGGGCAAATTCTAGAAAATCGCGCCGCCATGTAGCGACGGCTCCTGCCCGCCATTGCCCAACGTCTGGCGCCGCGGTCCCGCGAGAAGCACCCTCCCCGCCTCGTTCACGACAACTGCCTCAGACGCCCGCGCTGAATGGCAAGACACCGTAAAGCGACGATGTCGTCTCGCTTGGATCGGCGGCGCGCCGGACCTTCCCGGGTGTTGATCGGGGGCTGGCGCGTCACTTCGCTGCGCCGCCGCTCGCCCCAAAAAGGGCAAGCAGAAGAACCGCACTGTCGCAGGGGGTCCACCGGGGCCGGACGAACAGGTCGCAAGCAACCGAGCAGACACATCCCAGGTCATCCGCGCTGGCCCTTCTCTTGCACTTCCGTGTGGCCACACCGACGGATCGCGAGGCGCGACATCGACCTCAGGGCTCGGCGCTGCAACGGAGACCCTCCTGCCCTTTTCAACGATGCAGGAGTGCCGCAGCGCGTCGATCATCGCTTCATCCCGGGCGATGCGATCCGACGAAGGAACGGCAACGGGCCGCCACCTCGTCCGGGATGCCGTGGTGCGGATCCAATCTTGAGCGGGGAGCTCGACGCCGGGCCTTCAGATCCATTCGCGGGAACGCTCGCCGAGATCGCCCGGGTTCCAGATAGGGACGGTTTTCCTCGAAAGTCCGCATCGTATCGCCAGGCAGGAACCTCCTGTTGACTCGTTTCGACCGGGGCAACAATGGACCGCGTGAGGGGCTAAGCAGGCGAACGCATCAGGACCTTTGGGCGAGGTCCAGGCCGAGCTCGCGGTTGAAGGCGCCGTTTAACGGGAGGTTGACCGAAGGCGTCCGGCGTGGGGGTGCTCCTTTGGCGAGGCGGCAAGGCCGCCGAATGAATACGATCTCTCGATGGTGCGTGCTGGCGCGGATATCGAGCTGCGTGGCTCTCGAACGAAGCCGATCTGCCCCATGGACGCCGTTGGATCATGGCAGACAGCAGCGACCGGCCTGGGCGATTGTTGTCAGCTGACAACAGGGCCCTACCAAGGATGGATGTTGTCAGCTGACAACAATTTGGGACCTGCGGTCGTCAGTCGCTTCAATTCGCCAAGGCGTGTCGCACCAGTCGAGTCACGATCGGTATCCCATCGGTAGTCGACGTCGATCCGCGCCCGCAGAATTCAAAGCGAGGAAGGAGCGGGCGGGGGTGGGATGGTCGTTATTGTCCCGACGGCCAGATGATCTGCGAGGACAGCCCTGAGGGAAGCAGCATCCGGAGAGGGAGAGGGCAGGTGTTCATAGACAACTAACCATAAAAGTTGCCCTCACACGTCACGAAGGCCGCACGTCTTCGGGGCGCAAAGAGGCCGGCCCTTCCCATTGGGGTATCCGTGATGATATACAGGTATACACGATGCGGTCTAGAGGAGCGCGCCATGGCCTTCCACATCAAGAACCCTGAGACCGACGCGCTCGCTCGCAAGGTGGCCTCGCTAAAAAAACTCGGCCTCACCGAAGCAGTGCACGTGGCGCTCGCCCATGAGCTCCAGCGCGAGCAGGGCAAGCCGTCTTTGGTCGACCTTGGCGTCCAGTTCTGCCGGGATCTACGCGCGAGGGGCGACGCCGCCAAGGGACAGCCCGCCGATAAGGCGTTCCGCGACAGTTTGTATGAGGACACCTGATGTTCATCGACGCTTCGGCTTTGACCGCGCTCCTCACCGACGAGGAGGAGGCACGAGAGCTTTTGGCTCGCCTGCAGCAGACCGGAACGCGTCTGACGTCACCGTTGGCGGTATGGGAGGCGGCGGTCGCGGTCGCGCGCGTGCTGGATCTTTCGGTCAGCGCCGCCGCCGAAGCGGTCGATGAGTATTTGGCGCTGATGGAGATCGCCGTAGTCGCGGTGCCGGCTGAAACGGCAAGGCTCGCTCTCGACGCCTTCGACCGATTCGGCAAGGGCCGGCATCCGGCGAGCCTCAATTTCGGGGACTGTTTTGCCTACGCTTGCGCCCGGCATCTGGGGCAGCCCTTGATGTTCAAGGGCGGTGACTTTCCGCAAACCGATATCGAAGCCGCCTAAGCGACCCGGCTGGGGCGGCCGCGGCGCGCGGAAAGAAGGGGGCTTGTCCGGACCAGGGCAGGGAGTTTACCGGGCAGCGGCCCTCGGATCGCTGATGCGCTTTAACGGCCTGCTCAATCGATAAGCAGTGATTATTGACAGCGAGCGCCACGGGGAACCAGCCTGTCGCTATGACCGAAGTTATTCCCGTGATAGCTTCCGTTTGAACGATTCTTGTTAGGGTTATCAAGACCTTGCAAAACGGTTACTCAATTCCCGATCCACTGCCTTGGGCTCAGCTAGCCGGCCCACTCGCCATCGCCGAGGACGCGCTTGCCCGGCTCGACGAACGCCTGGCTAAGAGCCCGATCCGCGACGGCTGGATTGCGCGCACACATTATACTGACGCCTGCGCCAGTCTGTGGCTGGAAGGCGAATTGGTCCATCTCGAAGATCTGGTTCTCCACGACGCCGGCATGGACATCCGCGCCCCGACCCACGAACTCACCCGCGCCCACGCCGTGCTACGGACCCGGCGCCGCATCGCCGACGCGAAGCCGGATTGGGCGCCATCGCCGGCGGGGCTCGACAGCCTGCGCGGCCGCACCGGGCAGGGCGAGTGGGAGGAGGGCAGGGGCATCCGAAAGGAAGGGGAGCGAAGCTTCGTCGGCGGCTACGATAGCGGAGACGCTGATCTCGACACGTCGCTTGGCGGCATCGAGTCCGACCCGCACCTAGCCGCCGCCTTCGCCGCGGTCGACGCCGCGAATGCCAAGGCGGAGCGGACACTCGCCGGCGGGAGTCGCACCCAGTCCGAGCGGGACCCGGTGGTCTACGACCCCGACTGGGACGAGGACGCGCGTCTCGACGACTGGCGCGCCGTGGTCGAGCAGACCCGCATATTGCCGCCGACGCTCGCGGCCGCGCTTGCGACTGAGGCTTGGGACGCCATCGCCCCGCTGCAGCACACGCCCTGGCTCGGCCGGCTGCTGGCAGCCAGCGTGTTGCGCGCGCGGGCCAAGACCCGCTGGCATCTGCCCTGCCTGCATGACGGGTTGAAGGCCATCCCCCGCGAACGCCGGCGGCCGCGCGACGCGGCGGCGCGACTCGCCGTGCAACTCGAGGCCATCACCGCTGCCGCGGCGGCCGGTCTCAAGGACCACGACCGCTGGCTTAACCAGCGAACCCTGCTCGCCCGAAAACTCGCCGGCCGTCGCGCCACGTCAAAACTGCCGGCGCTGCTCGACTATATGCTGACCCGGCCGATCGCCTCGGCCGGTATGATCGCGAAGGAGCTTAAGATCACGCCGCGCGCCGCTCAGGACCTGGTCGGCGAGCTTGACCTGCGGGAGGTGACCGGCAGGGGACGATATCGGGCTTGGGGGATTCTGTAGGCGCCCTCAGTGCGGTGCCCCGCCCCGCAGCAGATCCCGGTAGCCATGCTCGGTGATCCAGCGGGCACGGGCGAGATGGGTTTCCCACGCCCGGCGCGCCCGATCCGGCTCGCGCGCGACGTCAATATGCAGCACGGTCCGCGCGACCTCTTTCCAGTCGGAGCCATCGGCTGCGGCATCGAGCAGACGGAGATAGGTGACCAGGTGCTGCTCGTCATAGTCGGTCAGAATCGGCGCGGTCGGCGCGGCATCGGCGACATTAGGATCGGAAGGTGACTTCTGCACGGGGTGTATTCGCCGGCAAGGGTTGTCAGCAGAGAGTAGGCGCGTTCGTGCACCGGTGAGTAGACCCGAATTGCGCACCACGTGGTGCCTGGCGGGTATCGCCGAGCACAGCGCAACCGCAGCTGACGAGTTCCTGGCCGATCTTGGGGTCTTCTTAGCTTAATCCGGGTTATCGTAGCCTGACTACGACTTCGACTTCTAATTCAAGCTTGCAGAAGTTGATATTATTCTTATTATCGTAGCATGGCTACGACCCAAAGAAACAAGCTAAGCAGACTCTACACCCGCTTGGCGCCGGGAGCGCCGCTGACCTCCGGTGACCTCGCCGCCCTCGGGATATCGGCTGACCTTGCCGTCCACTATGTCCGTGCCGGCTGGTTGCAACGGTTGGCACGCGGCGTCTATTGCCGGCCAAACGATCCGCCCACTTTGCACCCGAGCCTCGTCCTGCTGCAGCGGAGCTTCGAAGGATTGCATGTCGGCGGCAAGTCGGCCTTCGACTGGCACGGCATCCGCCAGTACGTCTCCCAGCGGCCCGTCCTCCATCTATACGGCTGGAAAGCCGGACGCCTTCCGGAGTGGTTCACCCAGCGCTTCCCGGCCGAGTACCACCGCAAGCGACTCTTCAAGGAAGAACCCGGCGCGCTGCTTCATGTCCGGCCCTTCGAGAGCCGCAAGGGCGGCCCGCTCGTCTCGGCGCCGGAACGCGCATTGCTGGAGGTGCTGAGCGAAGTCGGCGTCCGGCAGCCGCTGCAAGAAGCGCGCGAGCTGGTCGAAAGCACTTACAGCCTGCGTGCCGATCTGCTGCGAGACCTGCTCAAGCGCTGCACCAGCGTCAAGACCGTGCGCCTGTGCCTGCAGCTTGGCCGCGAACTCTCTCAGCCCTGGGCCGGCAAGCTCGATCCGTCTCAACTGCCCAAGGGCAGCGACCGGGCCTGGGTGTCCCGCTCCGCTGATGGGCTCCTGGTGCTGAAGCCATGAACCAGGTCTACCTCGACAGCGCGCGGTTGCTGACGCGCGTGGCGCCGCTGGTGCTCGTCGACGATACGTTCGCACTCAAGGGCGGCACGGCGATCAACCTGTTCGTGCGCGACATGCCGCGGCTCTCGGTCGATCTCGATCTGGTGTTTCCCGACCACACACTGCCGCGCGAGCAGGCTCTGCGGCGCATCAACGAGGCCATCCGTCAGTCGGCCGCGCGCCTGCAGAAGCAGGACTTTCTGACCCATGCGCCGGCCGCGACGGAATCCGGCGAGACCAAGCTGATGGTGCGGCGAGGGGGCATTGAGGTCAAGATCGAGGTCAACTTCGTCATGCGCGGCACCGTCCATCCGGTGCACATGGCGTCGCTGACAGAGGCCGCGCGCGACACGCTGCAGGCGGATCTCGAAATCCCGGTGGTGTCGTTCGAAGACGTATATGGCGGCAAACTGGTTGCGGCGATGGACCGGCAGCATCCCCGCGATCTGTTCGATGTCACGCAGCTTTTTGTGCACGAGGGAATCACGGCGGGCATTCGCCGCGCTTTCGTCGTCTATCTCGCGAGCCATAACCGGCCGGTGCACGAGGTTCTGTTTCCATCGCTGCGGGATCTCCGCCAGGAGTTCGAACACAATTTCGCGGGCATGACCACCGAGCCCGTTGAACTCGACGCGCTCTTGGCAGCGCGCGAGCGAATGATGCGCGAACTGCAGCAAGGTCTGAACGCCGATGAGCGCCGCTTCCTGCTGTCGCTGGTCGCCGCAGAGCCTGAATGGTCGCTACTGGGCGTGCCGCACTTGGAGCAGCTTCCCGGCGTGCGATGGAAGCTGCAAAACCTGGAAAGGCTTCGGAAGACCAACGCCCGAAAATTCGCCGAGCAATCGAATGCGCTGGCCCGGCTATTTGGATGAGCGTAGGTGGGCCGTCGCCACGCGCCGCAGGTGATGCGGTGTGACTGCCGACGAGGCCCTTCCGGCCTCCCCATCAGCTATCCATGAAGGGATAGGCGGCACGATGAGGCAGCGCTTGTCGACTTTACGCGCGCGTTCAAAATCGTTTCTCACCGCCTACGGGTGAAGGCCCCGCCTCGCGGCGGGGCCACCTGCGCGGCGTCTCAGTCGCGACTCGGGCGAGACCAGATGAGCGAGTGGCCTTCCTCGCCGTCGACCTCGACCAGCGTCGCGTAGATCGGAGCCGGGAAGCTCGGGTCGTCCAGCTTGACCAAGTGGTACTCGCGGCCCGTGTCCTGGGACTTCTTCTTCCACATGGCGCCGAACTCGATGTTCGCGCCCGCGAAGATGCGGTAGTCCGGGGCCTTGTCTGAAGTGCGTTCGGCCGGAACGATCTTGGTCTTGACGGTGCCTAGAGCGAGGGTCTTGACGGTGCCGACGAAGCCGTTGCCGTTGACGGTGAAGTTGCCGATGGTAGCCATGTTCGTGTCCTCTTTCGTTCTCGGGCCGCGACCATCGCGACCTCGATGGCTGTCGTTGACCGGAGGCGATCGGACCGCACCCGAAGGGCCGCCACGCAGTAGAGGGCGGCCAGGGGGAGGCTTTCTTGTCTCGCGAGGAATGGACGCGCAGCGACCAGGGGAAGAAAGCCGAGACGGCCGTTGCGGTCTTTTGATCGAGGCGGAGCGCAGCGACGACGGCCTTCGGTTAGACATGCCAAATCGAGGACGCATTGGGCGCGACAGGCCGAACGACGAGGATACGGCTGAGCGACAGGCAAGCCACACCGCACGACGACGGGCGCATCGGTGAAAGGCACTCGCGCGCGTCGCGTAAGCTTTCCGCCAGTCCAGCGGACGCAATAACAATCCCGGACTGTCGTATCGTGATGACACCAGCCTTCTGCGGCTTCGGAAAGACGCTCGCCCAGAAACAGACGGGCATCTCGGAAGCCAGAAGAACCCGCCCGGCGCATCTCGCCTATGCCGTCGGGATGGGAAGCGCCGCCTCTCCAGTCGCCGGCACAGGCATGACGCCGCACAAAAGAGCGGCCCCCGCCGTGAGATGAGGCCTTCGTCATTGTCTAGAAAGGTGAACGATGAGCGCAAGCGGCCGAGACACGGATCGTTGCGCCTCATGCCGCTTGGTCGATCTCGGCCGGCTCGGGCTGAAGACCGTGCAGGTAAGTCACCGCGCGTTGCGCGTGGGCGGCCGCGCTGAAGATAAAACGCCTGTCGTTGGCCAGCACCTCCAACCATGATGCAAGGTAACTCGCATGATCGGCACGCGGCTCGAGTTCGGGCACGATACCAAGGTCCGCGCTGAGGAAGCACGCGCCAAGTTCCGCAACCAGCTCTTCACGGGCGCGCTCGCTGCGATCCTTTGCGTAGCGGCTGAGATCGCGATTGACGCGATGCGCTGGCGCAGTCCAATGCACGCATTCATGCGCGAGCGTGGCGGCATAGCTCTCGGCGTCACGAAAACTTTCGAACAGCGGCATCTGGATGATGTCGAGCGATGGTGCGAAGAAAGCCTTGTCACCGCCATGCCGGATGGTCGCGCCGGTGTTGGCGAAGAAGGCGTCCACATGCGCGATGCGCTGCGCCGGCGCGATGGTCGGCGCCGGGCGCCCGTAATAGTGATCCGGCAGGTCGTCGATCTGATCGACGCAAAACACGGTATAGGCGCGCAGGAACGGAACGGTCCGTTCGACGTCGTCGCCATGCTCGTCGGTCTCGGTCTTGGTGATCTTGTTGGCGTAGACCACCATCGTTCCGCTCTCGCCCTTGCGGATATGGCCGCCGAGCTCGAGTGATTGCTTGAACGTCATCCAGATCGATGACGTGAAGCCGCGCGCGACCGCTTCCGACCACAGCAGCACGACGTTAATGCCCTGGTAGGGCATGCCGTTGTGACGCAGCGGGCGCGTGATGCGCCCAGCCGCGTTGGCCGCATTCCACGGCTTGACCCACGGACGCACACCGCGCTCAAGGTCTGCGACGATGCGATCGGTGATGCGCGCATAGATGTCGGCGCGGGGTTTGGTTTCCTTACCAGTCATAATCCTAACCTCCGTTGGAGGCCGCGCCCGTCGCGGCCCGTCACGGCGGTCCGCTGCGAAGGCCTGCGGGGTCGCGCATCCGGTGACGCTGATGGTCGGGGTGAGGGGAGAGACGCCGGACCGGAACGCAGTGGAGGACGGCAAAGCCGTTGCGCTGCCGCGCCGGCCGGAGCATCGACTGAAAGCCGGTACGGGCCGCGACGTGCGCTCGATCCCGGGTCATTTCTCTTTGCTCGTTTGCGCCGTCGCGATGTGCGACATGAAAAAGGCCGGCCCGCAGGGACCGGCCGATATCCGATCGTGAAAGAGAATGGCGGGGCCGAAGCCCCGCCGGCGGCGTCACCCGAACGCCGCCATCTGAACCTCGGCCGCCTTGCGGCTGACGGTTTCGGCCGGCTGGTCGGGCTGGCGCTCGAACGGCTTCCAGCTCTCGCCGACGACGTGCTCGTAGGCTGCGGCGGCGCCTTCGGCCGCCATGCGCAGTGCGTGTGCCTGAACGGCGACCTCGGCGGCGAATTCGCGCTTGCGCTGGGCCGCGGATTCGAACCCGACAGGTCCGTCGAGGTCCTCGTCGCGCGTGTCGTTGGCGAGCTTTGCCGTCGCCTCGCGCGCTTCGGTGACGGCGCGGCTGTAGAACTGCCCGGCGCCGTGGGCTGAGCCGACATAGGAGCCGACGATTCGCTGCAGGTGGATCTGCATGGCGCGTTCGTTGAGGCCTTCGCCGAGCGCGTCGGCGGTCTCGCTGATGAGCCGCTGATGCAGGTCGCAGATGGCGTCACCGTCGAGGACGGGGAGGCCGAAGCTCTCGGCGATGCGGGTGGCCTGGGCTGCGTCCGGGCAAACGAGCCGGACCATTTCGATGGTGGTGCCGCGGCGAAGCGGGATGACGCGGGCGTTGGTGCGGGGCGCGCGAGCGGTCTTGGTCATGGTGAAGTCCTTTTCTGGGTTTCGCCGTCGGGTTCGGTCCGGCCCCTGCCGGCTCTCCCTTCGCGTGCGGTCGCCCAGCGCCGCCGGGATGAGGCCGCTTCAAGGCCCGGGGACCGCCAGGCGAGCGAGGTTCGGTTGCGGACAAGCGGGGCCACGCTACTGGGCCCTGCGCCGAACGCGGCCGGGCCTTGTCGAGATCGGCGGTCTCCGGTCGCTTGCGACTTGGCCTTGAAGCGGACCGCCGGGGGCGCAGACCGCAGCAAACCCGAGGGGAGAGGCGACAGG